>NZ_CP110973.1:5246221-6564943 GCF_026248825.1 Larkinella insperata
TCTGCCGGTACGCGGTAAACAAGCGGGTTTTGGGGTCAAAGCGGTTCAAGCCGCCGTTGGTTCCAACCCACAACAGACCCTGGGGATCTTCGTAAAGACAGTTGATGAAGTTATGACTTAAGCTCTTCGGATCGGTGCGACTTTGTTTGAAGGCAGTGAAGGTGCCCGTTTCGTCGTGAAACCAGTTCAGGCCGCCCCCTTCGGTTCCAACCCACAAAATCCCGCTGCGATCGTAGCACAGCGAACTGATGTACTGCTGGCTGATGCTTCCGGGCCGCGATGGATCGGGGCGAAAATGGGTGAACTGGCCCGTTTGTTTGTCGTACCGGCTGATGCCCGCGCCCAACGTTCCGAGCCAGATCTGGCCTTTTTTCCCCTCCGTAATGGTGCAAACCGTTTCATGGCTGAGACCGTCGGCCCGGTTGGTGAGGGTAAAGTTGGTAAACCGGCCGGTTGCTTTCTGCCACCGACTGAGCCCGCCTTTGTAGGTTCCCACCCAGATGTCGCCGTCGCTGTCCTGATAAACGCTCATTACAAAGTTGCTGCCCAGGCTCCCCGGATCTGTCTGGCTGTGTTTGTAGCGAACAAATTGCCCGGTTGCTTTCATCAGGACGTTCAGGCCGCCCCCGTCGGTCCCCATCCACAGGTTTCCTTCCCGATCTTCCAGAATCGCCATCACATTTTTGTTGTTCAGGCTGTTGGGGTTGTTGATTTCCCGCTGGTAAAGGCCAAATGCATCCGGTACGCGGTCCACGAAATTGATGCCCCGGTTGTAGGTCCCAATCCACAGGTTTCCGCTGCGGTCCCGGTAGATGGCGTAAATGGATGCGTCGTTGACACCGTGCGGATTGTTTTCGTCGTACTGGTACCGCGTGAAGGTGCCGTCTGCGTGGAGAACACTGATCCCGCCATTTTCCGTACCAACCCACAGATTGCCGTTGACATCTTCGCCCAGCGAATTCAGGTCGTTGTGGCTGATGGAAGAAGGCTCCCCCGGCTGGTGAAGATACCGGGTAAACGTTTGCTGATCGGGATTCAACCGGTTGAGTCCTCCCCCCTCGGTGGCAATCCAGAGCCGCCCTTTCGAATCTTCAAACAGCTTTTTCAGGGTGTTGTGGCTCAGCGACGTTTGATTGTCTGTTCGGTTTTCAAACCGGTGGAACCGGCCGGTTTTGGCATTAAACCGGTTCAGGCCACCTCCGAATGTAGCCACCCACAACTGCCCGGTACGGTCGACCAGCACATCCCGAATAACCCCGTTGCTCAGGCCTCCGGGTTTGCCGGGCTGCGGGGGGTAGTGCACAAACGTCCGACTGTCGGGGTTAAACCGGTCCAGGCCGTTGTCGGTTCCGAGCCAGAGGGTGCCTTGCTGGTCCTCCGTAATGGCCATTATGCTGTTGCTGCCCAGACTCTGGGGACGGTTTTTATCGTGCCGGTAGATGATGAAGCGCCCGGTTGCTTTGTCCAGCATGCACAGCCCGCCGTTGTCGGTCCCAATCCACAGCCTCCCTTTGCGGTCTTCGTAAAGGGTTCGGACGTAATTATCGCTCAGGCTGGCGGGCCGGGCCGGGTCATTGCGGTAAATTGTAAACGAATAGCCGTCGTAGCGGTTTAATCCATCGACCGTACCAAACCACATGAACCCTTGTCGATCCTGGAGAATACTGGTAACATTGCTCTGCGAAAGCCCTTCATTCGTTGTAATGTGCCTGAAACGCACAGAACCACGCTGAGCCTCAGCAGAATGGTACAACAGCAGGATGGACAGCAGCGCGGTAAAAAGTGATTTCATGAAAGGGCCGACAATTCGTTTGACACAACTTTTATTCACGCCCCTTGCCAATGGGAATGTGAATAATTACTAGGTCATGGCTAACAAAAATTGGTCCTAACTGCTCATTTTTTCGTATTTTAGTTTACATAACCCCCTGATCCACATTATGTGCTATTCTGTTAATGTAATTTCTGAAATTAGCCAACTGGCAAAAGCATTTAAGGTGTCCAACAAAGACCCGCAAAATGAAGGGTATACTCCTTCCGCAAAAATCTCCGGATTCGCGCATCCCCTGCTGCCCGTCATTTCGCAGGAAAATCCGGACGAAATTCAGCTTTTCAAATGGGGGTTGATTCCAACCTGGGCCAAAGAGGATAAGGCCGACGAACTGGCGAAAATGACGCTGAACGCCCGCGAAGAGTCTATTTTTGAAAAACCTTCGTTCAAAGACAGCATCGGGTCCAGACGTTGTCTGCTGCTGGTGGACGGTTTTTACGAGTGGCGGCACGAAAAAAAGGAGAAAATACCGTATTTCATCACGATGGCGGACGGCAAACCGTTTGCGCTGGGCTGTATTTACTCGGTCTGGAAAGGGCAGCACACGTTTTCCATTGTGACCACCCCGGCCAACCCGCTCATGGAATACATTCACAACACCAAAAAGCGGATGCCGCTGATGATCAGCCACGCGGAAGAACGACGCTGGATCAACCCGGAACTGACCAAAGCAGAGATCCAGGAATTGATGCAGCCGCTGGACGAAAACGAAATGAAAGCGGAGGTCTTGGGGTAAAGCGGCTTCTTGCTGATTGACAAACTGATTACGGGTGGGCGGGCCACCATTTTTCGGGGATAGAACCGGCCCACCCGTCCGGTTTTACAACACAAACCGGTCTACCTCGGCAATAACCGATTTCAAGTCAGCCGGGTTGTTGACGTAATCCAGGGTGTCCACCTCGAGAATCAGCAGCTTCCCAGCGGTGTATTCCCCCACGAAGGCTTCGTAATGCTGGTTCAGACTGGCCAGGTAATCCGGGCTGATGGATTGTTCGTACGCCCGCCCCCGCATCCGAATCCGCTCCTGGAGTTTCGGCAGCCCGGCGCGGAGGTAAATCATCAGGTCGGGTGGGTGCACCAGGGCCAGCATGTTTTCAAACACCCGCCGGTAGGTCTGGTAATCCCGCGGGCTCATCAGGCCGCTTTCGTGCAGATTCCGGGCAAAAATGTGGGCATCCTCGTAGATGGTCCGGTCCTGCACCACCGACCCCCGGCCTTCGTTAATGACCAGCATCTGCTCAAACCGGCTGTTGAGGAAAAAGATTTGCAGATTAAACGACCAGCGGGCCATATCTTCATAAAAATCAACCAAATACGGATTCCCTTCAACGGCTTCCTTCAAAACATCCCAGCCGTAATGAGCGGCCAGTAGTGTGGCCAGCGTGGTTTTGCCGGCCCCGATATTACCCGTGATCGCAATGTGCATAAGCGCCTGATTTAAACCCAACGTGCTCGTCAGGGATACTTTTTGTATCTTTGTGTGTTTACCGAAGACAGGCATCCATTACCTTATGAAGCCCTATCGCGTTTTATTATACTACTGCTATACAACCATTGAAAACCCCGAGCAGTTTCGGGATGAACACCACCAGCTCTGCATTCGCCTGAATTTGCTGGGCCGAATCATCGTGGCCCCTGAAGGATTGAACGGCACGGTATCGGGTTCGCCCGCCGACTGCGAGGAATACATGCGGATTGTCAAAGCCGACCCGCGCTTTGACAGTCTGGAGTTTAAAGTGGACGAATCCGACGAACACGCCTTCCAGAAACTGAACGTTCGGCTGAAAAACGAGATCGTCAACTCCGATCTGCCGGTTGATCCGCTCGTCCGCACGGGTATTCACCTCGAACCCGAAGATTTTAAAAAACTGAAGGACGAGGAGGATGTTGTGCTGATCGACATGCGGTCGAACTACGAGCATTCCGTCGGGAAATTCAAGGGTGCCATTACCTTCGACATGGAGAACCTGCGGGAGCTACCCCAGCACATGGAAGAAATCAAGCACCTCAAAAAGAAGAAGGTGATTACCTACTGCACGGGCGGCATCAAGTGCGAAAAAGCCAGCGCCTACCTGATCGATCAGGGTTTCGAGAACGTCTACCAGCTGCACGGCGGCATCATCAAATACGGGCTTGAAGCCGGTGGGGAAGATTTCGACGGCAAATGCTACGTGTTCGACAACCGGGTGGCGGTGGAGGTCAACCAGGTAAATCCGGTCGTTATTGCGACCTGTTACCGCTGCGGTTCCCCCACCGACCGGATGATCAACTGCGCCAGCCCGGCCTGCAACAACCACGTGACGCTCTGCGAAAACTGCGGAGACGAACACCAGGGCACCTGCCGGAACGAATGCAAGGCCGACCCGAATCTGCGCCCGTACGACGGTACCGGGTATTACGCCAAAGAAACCCGCGGCTACTCGCCCTTGCTGGGTTACCGGAGCCAGCAGGCGTCAATGAGCCACTAATTCTTTTTCCATTACAAAGTCATTCATCCAATAGGGTCCGATGGGAATGTCTTCCTCCCGGATCACCCGAAAGCCCAGCCGTTCGTAGAACTGCCGGGCTTTATTGTACCGGTTTACGTTCAGGTACAGCCGATCGGCCCCAGCCGCCCGGCACCGGCGAACGACTTCATCCAGCAAAAGCCGCCCGGTTCCCTTGCCCTGCTCGGAGGGCAGCACGTAGATTTTGTGCAGCTTAAACCCGCTGGGCTCGGCGGTATTCTGAGAATACGAAGCAAAACCGGTCAACTGCCCATCGGAATAGACCAGCACAAATTCGTGCTGCTGGTTTTCCATCTGATCCCGCAGCGCTTCCTCAGCATAAATGGCCTGAAACATGAATTGAATCTGTTCCGGATCGAGAATGGCGCGGTAGGTAGGCTCCCAGATTTTTTCCTGCAAGGCAATAATGGCATTAATATCGGCCACGGTGGCCGTCCGCAATTCATGCAACATAGAATGAACAAGTTAGTACGGCAAAAGTAGTTTACCGGAGCGATAAAAGCCGCAAACAGGCTATTCCCATTTCATTATTGCTTACCTTTGACATTCAGTAAACACGCAAACACGATTACCATGCCGGAACAAAAACCGTTGATTTTGGTATCGAATGACGACGGCATCAATGCCCCCGGCATTCGAACCTTAGTAACATTGATGAAACAACTGGGTGACGTTGTGGTGGTTGCCCCCAGCAGCCCGCAGTCGGGAATGGGACACGCCATTACCATTGCTTCCCCCCTACGCCTATACGAAGTCGACCTGTTTCCGGGTACGCCCGCTTACGAATGTTCCGGTACGCCCGCCGACTGCGTAAAACTGGCCAAGCATTACGTCCTCAAAGAGCGGGTTCCGGATCTGGTGGTGAGCGGCATCAACCACGGCAGCAATACCTCGATCAGTGTCCTTTATTCGGGTACCATGTCGGCGGCCATCGAAGCGGCCATTGAGGGCATTCCGGCCATCGGTTTTTCGCTGTGCGATTATGCCCACGACGCCGATTTTACGCACACGCACGATCATATCCTGAAAATTGCCGGTCACGCGCTCGAAAACGGCATTCCGAAGGGCGTAGCGCTGAATGTCAACTTCCCGGCCAAATCCGACCAGCCCCTGCGCGAAATCCGGGTGTGCCGGCAAGCCGACGCCCGCTGGCTGGAAGAGTTCGACGAGCGCAAAGACCCCTACGGCCGGAATTATTTCTGGATGGCGGGTAAGTTCGTCAACAACGATACCGGTGAGGACACCGACGAATACGCCTTGTCGCAAAACTGTACGTCCGTAGTGCCCTGCCAGCTCGATCTGACAGATTACAAAAACATAGAGACGCTCAAAGGCTGGAACATCAACGAGCGTGCGCAGACGCTTCAGGATTCGCCAGCCGCCGAACCTACCCACCCATCATCCTAAATCCACTTGACCGATGGCCTTTTTAGGAAGCTTATTGAAACGAGGAATTTCGCTGACCAACGTGGTCCGACGGAAAAAACTGAATCCTCTGAAATTACAGAAGAAAACCTTTATCAAACTGATCGGCAAAGCCCGCTACACGCAGTTTGGGCAGGCGTTTCAGTTTGAAGACATAGAAAATGCCGCCTTCTTCGACGAGAGCAAGGAGTTTTACCGGAAGTTTCAGGAGAACGTTCCCATCTACGATTACAACAAGATTTACAAAGACTGGTGGCACCGCTCGATCAAGGGCGAAAAAAACGTCTGCTGGCCCGGACGGGTTACCTATTTCGCGCTGAGTTCCGGCACCTCGGAAGCGGCCTCGAAATCCATTCCGGTGACCAAAGCCATGACCAAAGCGATTCAGAAGACCAGCATTCGGCAAATTCTGAGCCTGAGCCGCTACCAGCACCTCCCCTCTCAGCTCTACGAAAAAGGAATGCTGATGCTGGGCGGCAGCACCCGGCTCAGCTACCGGGATAACCATTTCGAGGGCGACCTGAGCGGTATTCAGGCCAAACAGATTCCGTTCTGGTTTCAGAAATTCTACAAACCGGGCAAAGAAATTGCCCAGGAACAGGACTGGGCGCTGAAACTGGACGAAATTACGGAGCAGGCTTCACAGTGGGACATTGGTTTTGTGGTGGGTGTGCCGGCCTGGATTCAGTTACTGATGGAGAAAATCATTGACCACTACAAGGTCAAGACCATTCACGACATCTGGCCGAACCTGATGGTGTTTTGCCACGGTGGGGTTTCGTTCGAACCGTACCGCAAGGGCTTTGAACGGTTGCTGGCCCACCCGATTACCTACATCGAGACCTACCTGGCCTCGGAAGGCTTCATTGCCTACCAGAGCCACCCCGATGCGGAAGGGATGCAACTGGTGCTGGACAACGGCATTTTCTTTGAATTTATTCCTTTCAACGACGAAAACTTCAACGCCGACGGCGAGGTGGTGGCCAAACCGCAGACGCTGATGATCGACGAAGTGGAAGAGGGGAAGGAATACGCCCTGCTGATTTCGACGGTTTCGGGGGCCTGGCGGTATTTGATTGGTGACACCATCCGGTTTGTTTCCAAAAAACGCTGCGAGATTGTCATAACCGGCCGGACCAAACACTTCCTTAGTCTGTGCGGGGAACACCTCTCGGTTGACAACATGAACAAAGCCGTCGAATTGGCCTCACGCGAACTAAAAATAAACGTTCGGGAATTTACCGTGGCCGGTATTTCGCACGACAACCTGTTTGCCCACCACTGGTACATTGGCACCGACGAGTCGGTCGATGAAACGGTTTTAAAAAGCCTGATCGACGCCAAACTGAAGGAACTGAACGACGACTACGCCGTTGAACGCCGGCACGCTCTCAAGGACGTTTTCGTGACGGTATTGCCTTCGTCGACCTTTTACAAATGGATGGAAACGAAGGGCAAGCTGGGCGGCCAGAACAAATTCCCACGGGTCTTGAAGAAGAACCTGGTTGGCGATTGGGAAGGCTTCCTCAACACCCAGGGCATTGAACCCCAGACCATTCGGGAACTGTAGGCAGCGCGGTCCGCTAGTCAGGTTTCCCTTCACCCCTCCAAGATGTGCTTTTGCTAGCCCCGCACTACGTGCGGGGCTAGCTACCATACTGGCCTTTGCCAATAGCGAACCGCCTACTTCAGAAGCGCAACCAGCGGATCGTAGAGCCGGGTCCAGGCCAGTTGCAAAGCGATAAAGATAAAGACAATGCCGGTTACCCGGTTGAAAGTCAGCACCACTCTGGGGGTAAAAAACCGTTTGAGCTTGTGCGCAAAGACGGCCAAGGCTGATTCTGTGGAAAAAATTCCGACCAGACTAGCCATCATAAAGACATACCGCTCGACCGGGCTGTAGTGCAGGGAGTTGGTCAGGTAAGCCGCCAGGGTAACCCAGGTGATAAAATTGATCGGGTTGATGGCATTCAGGACAAAACCCGTCGAGAAATAATAGAGAAAATTACCAAACCGGGTTTTGGGGTACGCCAAACGCGGAGTTCCTTTAAATAGATTGGCAACCCCCATCGCCAGGAGCAGCACGACGCCGAACAGCGTCAGGTAAATCTCAAATCCCTCAACTTTGGGTAGAAAGGCCGTGCCAAACAGGGCGCAGACGACAAAAATGGCATCGCACACCACCACGCCGAAGGCAATCTTGATGCCGGACCGATAGCCGTTGTCAACGCTGTTTTGCAGGAGTGAAAAAAATACGGTTCCAAACGTCAGACAAAGTAAAATTCCCGCAATTAAACCGTAAAGGATCGCTAAAATCATTGTACTCTCAAATCTGTTTCAACCGCGCCACTTTCAGCAGGGCGCAGACACTGAGTGCGTCGGTTATCTGGTTGTCCATCACCATCTGAACGGCATCTGCCAGTAAAACCCGCCGGATTTGCAATTGTTCAGTTTCTTCGGGTTCGTGCTGCCCCTGTTTGAGGTCTTCGGCCACGTAGAGAAACCCTTCTTCGTCGGTCGCCGAATTAGACGTGTGAATCCGGCCAATCATTGTCCATTTTTCGGCTTCCAGCCCGGTTTCTTCCTTGAGTTCACGCCGGGCCGATTCGAGCATGTCCGTACCGATGGGCGCTCCTCCTTCCGGAACTTCCCAGGAATACTCTTCAAGCGGATACCGGTATTGACCCACCAGGTAGGTGTACCCTTCCTGATCAATGGGCACCACCACAACGGCCTTGTTCTTGAAACTGACAACCCCGTAGATTCCGGGCGTATTCGACGGCGTTACGACTTCCTCGTGTCTGATTTTCAGCCAATTATTTTCGTAAGCAATCGTTGAAGTAAGTGTTTTCCAGGGATTTTCGGTAAACTCCATAACGACAAAGGTAACGAGAAATCCTTTACACTTTGCTACCTTTGCAGGCTATTACCCACCATGAAGACTTCATGCAAGCCCGTCAGCGCACGAAATACAAATGGATGACCATCTCGCTGGGTCTGAGCGTTGCCCTGATGCTGCTCAAGTTTGCGGCCTGGTGGCTGACCTCCTCGACGGCGGTGCTGACCGATGCGCTGGAGTCCATCATCAACGTCATCGCCAGCGGATTCGCCCTTTACAGCATTTACCTGTCGGGCCTGCCCCGGGATCGGAATCACCCCTACGGCCACGGTAAAATCGAGTTTTTTTCGTCTGGATTTGAAGGTGCCCTGATTCTGTCGGCGGGTGGGTTTATTATCTTTCAGGCCATAGAATCGTTTTCCAACCCCCAGCCCATTACGTCCGTCGGGTGGGGTGTCGCGTTGATTGGGCTTACCGCCGTCGCCAACGCGCTGGTGGGCTGGCTGCTCATCCGGAACGGGCGCTTCACCAATTCGATCACGCTCATTGCCGACGGCCGACACCTGCTCATTGATAGCCTGAGCAGTTTGATGGTTCTGGCGGGCCTGGGCTTTATTCAATTAACTGGTCTGACCTGGCTGGACGGCGTCCTGTCGCTGATTCTGTCGGCGGTGATCATCTGGAACGGTCTCGGCCTGATTCGGCATTCGGTGGCGGGTTTGATGGACGAAACCGACCTGCCGTTGCTCCGGCGCATTCTGACTATTCTAAACCAGCACAAAAGCCGCTACTGGATTGATGTGCACAACATGCGCGCCCAGCGCTACGGGTCCGATCTGCACATCGATTGCCACCTGACGCTGCCTTACTACTGGACGCTGGCGCAGGTCCATCAGGAAGTCCATGAATATGAGGAACTTCTTAAGCAGGAAATTGCCAGCGAGGTGGAGATCTTCGTTCACGCGGATCCTTGTCTACCCGAATGCTGCCACTACTGCCGGATTACCGATTGTCCGGTGCGGGCGCACACTTTTTCCGGCGATGTGGTGTGGACAATTGCGAACATCTCCACCAATCAGAAACATTTTGTCACCGAAGCTGCCTAGTTTTTCACCAATCTGATTTCAAAAAAATCACAAAATTCCTTCTAAAAAGCTTGGTGAATATTTTCTTTTTTGTAATTTTCGGAGAGAATTTAGTGCTCAAACGAGATACTTAATTCAGGTTGTATTCATATCCCGGTTAAAAAGGGCCCCGCATTCGCTGCTGAGGCCCTTTTTCCTGTTTAGACAATTCAGCAAACAAATCGTGCGGGTCTTCAGGCGGTTTTAGTCCCCACTTCCGGCTTGGCTCAGGGCCTGACCACGACTACGTGATTCAGACGGTTGTAACCGGTAGCGGCCTCCCAGGTTGTTTCGTTGGCCAGACGGATGCTGTACTCGGGTCGGTGGGCCAATGACGCGTGGGCATCCGGTAAATTGACCAGAACCTCGTAACGACCCGCCTTCAAACCCGGCGGAACACGGAAGTCTTCTTGCCAGTTAACGGGGCCGCTAAACCACTGCCGCACGTCGGCCTGACTGGCCAAAACCGTCACCGCTCCGGTCGTCGTGTGCCGCAGTAAAAGCTGCACCGGCCGCGGGTTGTACGGCGAAGCGTAGCCCACATTTTTGAGGTTAATCTGGCAGGTAAGTGTTTGACCCGCCCGTACCTGCGAGGGCAGAATGGCCTGCTCCAGCACGAACCGATACCCCAGTTTCCGGCGGATCTTGGCCATACATCCGCCGGTCTGCCAGTCGTTGTTGACGTTGTTGTTGTAACCGGCGTTCAGGTAACTGTAGTGCATGGCGGCCATTTCCTGCTCCGCCCGACCCGCCGGGGCACAATCATTCTGGGGGCTAAACGCGTCATCGCAGGTTTCTCCACCAACGGCGGTAAACCGGCTCTCCTGCTCAAAATACCGGCGTAGCACCTCGTTGGCCGGTCCGCGTTTGGTCGACGAATTCCCGTAGTCATAAAAAGTACCGTAATCGTCGGCGCTCGCCAGGAAGCAGTCGTTGTGAAACCCAATGCGCGCCTTGTCCGACTGGCGGAAGGCGTCCCGGGCGGTCATAGCCGGTGTCGTGACCGGCGCCTGGGGTCCGTTTACAAACCGCTGCTTGATCTGGGGCGTCCGGACCTGCACCATGCGGTCACGGGGAAGCGCATCCAACAGGGCGCTCAGCACGGTGTTTCGGGCTTGCCAGCTGCTGTCAGGCACAATCCCGAGGTGGTTCATCGAAGCGTCGCCGAAGTAATCTGTGTAGTAATTTTCGCCCCAGATGCCAATAAACCCCATTTGCAGCACCGCAATAACGTCCGAATTTTTCTGCCACAGCGGTTTAAGCTGGGCAATGTGCTGCAACACCACCGGCTTGCTGGCATCACCGTAGGGCGGGCAGATTTTAGCCTCGTCGGGGCAATCGCCGGAATGGGTTTTGTCGGTGTACGAAAAACGCAAAATCAGTTTAACCCCGGCCGAGCGGGCGGTATTGAAATCAGCCTGAATATTCTGCAGGAATTCGGGGGTGATGGGGGCGGTTTTAAAGCGTTCGAGCCGGTAGGCCCGGTACACCAGCGAGCAGAAAAACGAGTAATTGGCTTTGCCCGTCTGCTGGGGTTCGTTCCGGTACTTGAGAAGAACGGCCTGGTCCAGCGGCTTGAAATTTTCCGTACTGGTGCCGAAAGGGATGTAAAAGCCGCGCTCCGGGTTCGGAAAATCCTCTATGCTTTCCCGGTAGACAAGCTGTTTGGTTTGCGAACAGACGGGTTGAAGGGTCAGTAACAGCCCCAGGCAAAGCAGGCTGCAGATCGGTATGAGTCGGATCATCGAAGAAGGGAGTAAGGTGTTGGAAGCTGAGCGTTCACGGAATTCTTCCCAATTTACTGCCTGTCAGTTAACATCAACCGCTTTCCCCGAAAAAGTACGAGCAAGCTGAGCCGTATTGCCCTTTTTCTGACCCTTAAATAGTGATTTGCCGGGAAGTCATCAAGCCAAGCTTTTTCGCTATCTTGCCGGCCAACTTCATCCCCGCGTTGGGAGCCACTAACCTCTATAGTATTTTATGTTTTCACGTCGCAACTTTTTAAAACAACTCGGCGCTCTGACGGCCGCTTCGGCTGCCCTGCCCGTGCTGGCCGAGACAGCCGCCAAAAAACCGTTCTACGAAATTTCTCTGGCCGAATGGTCACTGCACAAAGCCCTGTTTGAAAAGAAATTTACGAACCTCGACTTCCCGGGTCTTGCCAAAAAGGAATTTGGTATTGAAATCGTTGAATACGTCAACCAGTTTTTCAAAGACAAAGCGCAGGATGCCACGTACCTCAAGGAATTGATGATGCGCTGCAAGGACAACGGCGTCCGGAACCACCTGATCATGATTGATGGCGAGGGGTACCTGGGTGAAACCGATGCCGCCAAACGGAACGAAGCCGTCGAAAAACACAAACCCTGGGTTGAATGCGCCAAAACGCTGGGCTGCAAAACCATCCGGGTCAACGCATTCGGGCGGGGTACGGAAGAAGAAGTTGCCAAAGCCGCCGTGGAAGGACTCGGCAAACTGGGCGAATTTGCTAAAACCATGAACATCAACGTCATCGTTGAAAACCACGGTAGTTACTCCTCCAACGGCCAATGGCTAACAGGTGTAATGAAGCAGGTCAACATGAAAAACGTCGGTATTTTGCCGGATTTTGGCAACTTCTGCATCAAACGCAACAACGGGGCGGAATGGGGCGGTCAGTGCGTGGAAGAATACGACCGTTACAAAGGCGTGGCTGAAATGATGCCCTATGCCAAGGGGGTCAGCGCCAAAACGCACGACTTCGATGCCAACGGCAATTGCACCGACATCGATTACATGCGTATGATGAAAATCGTGAAAGACAGCGGTTTCAAGGGCATCGCCGGAATCGAATACGAAGGCTCAAACCTGAGCGAATTCGAAGGCATCAAAAAAACAAAAGCGCTCCTGGAGCGCGTAGGAAGCCTTATTTAGAATTAAAAGTGAAGAGTTAAAAATTAAAAGTAGGCTGACGCATGTTCAACTTTATTTTTAATTTTTAACTCTTCACTTTTAACTCTCCACTCAAAGCGCAGCGGTGGGTTCGCTGACGTGGCGCAGGAACTCCTGCCGGGTGGCTTCGTCTTCTTTGAACTTGCCGCCGTAGTGAGCGGTCACCGTCGAGCTGTTGACGTCCTGCACCCCGCGCATGGAAACGCACAAGTGCCGGGCGTCGATAATTATGGCCACATCTTCGGTTTGCAACACTTCTTTCAGTTCGTTGGCGATCTGAACCGTTAGTCGCTCCTGCACCTGCGGACGTTTGGCAAAATACTGCACAATCCGGTTCAGCTTCGAAAGTCCAATCACTTTTCCGCTCGAAATATAGGCCACGTGCGCCCGGCCAATGATGGGCACAAAGTGGTGCTCACAGTGCGACTGAACGGTAATGTTTTTCTCAACCAGCATTTCGTTGTACTGGTATTTATTCTCAAACAGGGCCGCTTTCGGCTTATTATCCGGGTTGAGGCCGCTAAAAATCTCTTTAACGTACATCTTGGCCACCCGCCGGGGCGTTCCTTTCAGGCTGTCGTCGGTCAGGTCGAGGCCCAGAATGTTCATGATCTGGCGGAAATGATCCTCAATCTGTTCGATCTTGGCGTCGTCGGTCAGGTCAAACGCATCTTCACGCAACGGAGTTTCGAGGGAAGACGCCACGTGGTCATCACCAATCTCCTCAACCGTCAACTCATTCAATAAGTCATAATTCAGATGATGGCCGTTAGACCGGGTATTCAACGAAGTTCCGTTCGGTTTCATAGAGTCTAATTTTCAAATCCAGGGATGAATCAAGCTGGCTGCGCAGCGAATCGTAAATAACTATGGCAATATTTTCGGCGGAAGGATTGAGGTGTTTAAATTCTTCGGTGTCCAGATTGAGGTTTTTGTGATCGAACCGGTCGGTTACCTGCTCCTTTACCAGGTCGCTCAGCACCTTCATATCCATCACGTAGCCCGTTACCGGATTAACTTCGCCGATTACCTGAACAACAAGCTCGTAGTTGTGGCCGTGGTAGTTCGGATTGTTGCATTTGCCAAACACCCGTTGGTTCTCCTCCTCCGACCATTCCGGATTATGGAGACGATGAGCCGCATTAAAGTGTTCTTTTCGGAACACCGCCACCCGTTTTTTATCCATTCTGTCAGCACCGGTCTCCCGGATTTACGATTGTTAAACTTCTCGACCAAAATGTCGTCAGAAAGGTTGTCTGCAACACATTTAAGCCGTCAAGCGGTGGGACGATCCGCTTTCTGGAGAAATTTCAGTGAGTTTTCGAGTCTATAACAGCCCGGTTCCGGTTTTGGTTCATACGTCCGTCCGAATAGCCCGAATTATCCCGAATCCGTATCTTTACCGGTAAGTTGCTTTTTTTAGCAGCCATCTAATATTCGGGTCATTTCTTGGCTCTACGGATATTTTCCGTTTTTTTTACAAGTGAGACTTATTCCAACCCAGATACTCCTTACTCTTGAAAACAAATCGACGTTATTTCCTGCGCTCCGCAGCCGCAACGGTTTCCTCTGCCCATCTGTTTCCAGCCATCCTGACCGGCGCCCCGCAACAGGACAAGAAAGTCCGGCTGGCTTATATCGGAGTGGGCGGGCGCGGGCGCAGCCACGTTGAACAGGCGCTGTACCGGGACGATGTGCTGATCACGGCGATCTGCGACATTGACCCCGAAGCCATCAACCGCACCCAAGCGATGATCCGCAAGGCCGGGCGTCCGGAAGCGGCCGTTTACGGTAAATCGGATGAAGATTTTTTAAACATGCTTAAACGCGACGACATCGACGGGGTGGTGATTTCGACGCCCTGGGAATGGCACGTTCCGATGGCCGTTGCCACCATGAAGGCCGGGAAATACGCGGGCGTCGAGGTATCAGCCACGGTGACGCTCAAGGAATCCTGGGACCTGATTGACGCGTCCGAAAAAAGCGGTTCGCCGTGTATGATCCTGGAAAACGTTTGCTACCGCCGGGATGTCATGGCCGTGCTGAACATGATTCGGCAGGGCATGTTTGGCGAGATGCTCTACGCTCACTGCGGCTACCAGCACGATTTGCGTAACATCAAGTTCAACGACGGCACCGTAAATCAGGGTGTCGGTGCCGAATTTGGGGCTAAGGGTTATTCGGAAGCCCGCTGGCGTACCCAGCACTCGGTCGACCGCAACGGTGATTTGTATCCGACGCACGGTCTGGGGCCCGTCGCCCACTGGCTCAACATCAACCGGGGCAACCGCTTCATGCACCTTACTTCCACGGCCACCAAAGCGCGCGGGCTGCACAAATACGTTGTCGATAAAGGCGGAAAAGACCACCCCAACGCCAAAGTCAATTTCAAACTGGGTGATATTGTGACGACGGTGATTCAGTGTGCCAACGGCGAAAACATCGTCATCATGCACGACACCAACTCCCCCCGCCCCTACTCGCTGGGCTTCCGGGCGCAGGGCACGCAGGGCATTTGGATGGACGACGGCAAAACGATTTACCTGGAAGGCACCAGCCCAAAACCTCACGAGTGGGAGCCGTTTGATTCGTACCAGAAAAAGTACGACCATCCCATCTGGAAGCGCCACGCTTCGGCGGCCGAGAAAGCCGGGCACGGCGGTATCGACTTTTTTGTAATTCGGGCGTTTATTGAATCGGTCAAACGCAAGGTGCCGCCCCCGATCGACGTGTATGATGCCGCCGTCTGGAGTGCCATCAGTCCGCTGTCGGAAGAATCCATTGCCAAGGGCAGCAAACCCGTTGAGATTCCGGACTTCACCCGCGGGAAATGGAAAACCAACAAGCCGATATTCGCCCTGACTGACGAGTATTAATACGGTTTTTTTTGCAGGAATCGAAATAAAATACGCATTAATAAAAAAATTTAAAATATCTTGTACGGCCGTTCTTACGTACTTGTACACTAAATACTTTTTTACAACCTCTTTCCAATGACACCTTCTGCAACCCAGAATTCTACCAAAAACTACCTCGGACCGCTGCTGATTGTCGGCATGTTATTTTTCATTTTCGGATTTGTCACCTGGGTGAATGGGGTCCTCATTGCGTTTTTCAAGCAGGCCTTTCAGCTCAGTACGGTAGGTTCCAACCTGGTCGCTTTTGCATTTTTCATTTCCTACACCCTGATGGCTATCCCTTCGTCCTGGCTGCTGCGCAAAACCGGTTTCAAAAATGGCATGTCGATGGGCCTGCTCATCATGGCAGTTGGCACCATGATCTTTGTTCCGGCGGCTAAAGTGGTTTCCTACCCGTTGTTTCTGGTGGGGTTATTCCTAATTGGTATCGGCTTGACGGTTTTGCAAACCGCATCCAACCCCTACGTGACCATTCTGGGCCCCCGTGAAAGTGCCGCCCAGCGCATCAGCTTCATGGGTGTTGCCAACAAAATGGCGGGAATCATCAGCCAATTTATTTTTGGCGGAATCCTGCTGACCGGAGCCAATACGCTTTCAGCTGCCGAAACCCTCGACAAAGTGGTGACGCCTTATATGATTCTGACGGGTGTTTTGATTGTACTGGCCCTGCTGATCCGGTTTTCGACGCTGCCGGAAGTTTCTGAAGAACAGGATGACGATGCGACGGCAACGACCAAAGTAACCACGAACAGCATCTGGGAACACGCCAACCTGGTGCTGGGCGTTCTGGCCATCTTTTGCTACGTGGGCGTGGAAGTGATTTCGGGCGATACGATCATCAACTACGGGGTGGCGCTGGGCTTCTCGAACGACGAAGCCAAGTATTTTACGGCTTACACGCTCTACGGCATGCTGGCGGGTTATATTTTGTGTATTATCCTGATTCCGCGCTTTCTTTCCCAGCAAAAAGCCCTGATGCTGGGAACGATTCTCGGTATCATTCTGACGGTGGGCGCCCTGCTGACCGACGGGTTTGCGTCGGTTCTGTGCATTGCGTTGCTGGGCTTTGCCATCGCTCCCATCTGGGGGGCGCTCTGGCCGCTGTCGCTCGACCGGCTTGGTCGGTTTACCAAACTGGGTTCCGCGTTGCTGATCATGGGTATTTCCGGCGGTGCGATGCTGCCCCTGTTGCACGGCTACCTGACCGATACCGTGAGCCCCAAAATGGCCTACGCCCTCATTTTGCCCCTGCTCGGGTACATTCTGTATTACGCAACCGTTGGCAGCAAAAAAACAAACTGGTGATGAGTCCACTAAGCGTTTCTACACCCGGCCGAATCTGTTTGTTCGGTGAACACCTGGATTACCTGGGCCTGCCGGTCATTGCCGCGGCCATCAACCGGCGCATCCGCATTACCGGCTCGCACCGCCCTGATAGCAAGGTCATCATCAATCTGCCGGACATTAACGAACGGGAAGAATTTGATCTGACGGGTTCGAGCCTGATTTACACCAAACCGCGCGATTATTTCCGGAGCAGTTACAATGTACTGGTCCGGCACGGCTACCGGTTTTCGAAAGGCGTGGAATGTGAGGTACGCGGTAACATTCCCATCAATTCCGGCACCTCCAGTTCGTCGGCCCTGGTGGCGTCGTGGCTGCACTTTCTAATGCGCCTGAGCGACCGTCCCCGGCTGCTGAGTCGGCAGGAAATCGGGCAACTGGCCAACGAAGCGGAAACCGCCGAATTTGGCGAACCGGGCGGCATGATGGACCATTATTCCACGGCCATCGGCGATGTAATCTACCTGGAATCGGAGCCGAACATTGTTATTGAGGAACTGCGCCCGAAGCTGGGTGCGTTCGTGCTGGGCGATTCGCTGGAAGCTAAAGATACGCTGGACATTCTGGGACGGATTCGGTCGGGCGTCACCGGCATTGTCGAGAAAATTACGGCCGTTAACCCGGAGTTTTCGCTGCAAACGGCCGACGTGCTGGAAATTGACGACTACCGGCCCTATTTATCCGGGGGCGAAAACACGCTGCTCGAAGGCACCATTTCCAACCGGGACATCCTGCGGGAAGCCCGGCAGGTGCTCGAAGCGGCCGATCTGGATCACATTCGCCTGGGCGATTTGCTGAACCGTCACCACGCCAACCTGCGGGACGCCCAACGGATCTCAACGCCCAAAATCGATCGGATGCTGGAAGCCGCCCTGAATGCCGGAGCCCTGGGCGGTAAAATCAACGGCTCGGGCGGGGGCGGCTGCATGTTTGCCTACGCTCCCGGCCATGCCGGAGCGGTTGCCGAAGCCATCGAGCGCCAGGGTGGCCAGGCCTACATCATTCGAATCGACGAAGGCACCAAGGTCGAAGAATAAACAATCCGCTGTTAATCAGCAGTTTTATCCATCCAGAACCCGCTTTCCGAAATTGAACATTTTCGGCAAAAAGCGGGTTCTATTGTTAGCGTTAGCGGGGATAACGCGGGGGTTTTGTACCTTTGTATTTCTTCCGCACACGCTGTTTAGCTATGCTTGACTTCGCAACACCGTCTATCATTCCTTCCGCCGACAACCCGGCTTCCTATTGCAACTCGCTTACTGAGTATTCCCGTCGCAAAACCATCACGGTTCCCATTGGTTCGGTTCCGCTGGGCTCCGATTATCCCATCCGGGTGCAGTCGATGACTACCGTCGATACGATGGATACGCGGGGTTCGGTTGAGCAGACGATCCGCATGATCGAAGCGGGTTGTGAATACATCAGGATTACGGCGCCGAGCGTTAAGGAAGCCCAGAATCTGGAAAATATCCGCAAGGAACTGCGGGCCCGGGGCTACGATACCCCGCTCGTGGCCGATATTCACTTCACGCCCAATGCCGCCGAACTGGCCGCCCGGATTGTCGAGAAAGTCCGGATCAACCCCGGCAACTACGCCGACCGCAAACGCTTCGAGGTAATTGATTACACGGATGCTTCGTATGCCGCCGAGTTGGAGCGGATTCGGGATAAATTTCGGCCTCTGATTCGGATTTGTAAGGAATACGGCACCGCCATGCGCATCGGGACCAACCACGGTTCGCTCTCCGACCGGATTTTGAGCCGCTACGGTGATACGCCCCTGGGCATGGTGGAATCCGCCCTGGAGTTTCTGCGCATCTGTGAAGACGAAAAGTATTACCGCATCGTGCTGTCGATGAAATCCAGCAACCCGCAGGTGATGGTGGAAGCCTACCGCCTGCTGGTCCACCGGCTGGATGCCGAAGGGCTCAAACCGTATCCCCTGCACCTGGGTGTAACCGAAGCCGGTGAGGCCGAGGATGGCCGGATCAAATCCGCCGTGGGCATCGGAACGCTGCTGGAAGACGGGCTGGGCGATACCGTCCGCGTTTCGCTGACCGAAGACCCGGAACTGGAAGCGCCCGTGGCGCAGGCCCTGATCGACCGCTACACCAAGCGGGCGGAGCACGCACCCATTCCGGCCATCAGCCAGTATCCCATCGATCCCTTTCAGTATACCCGTCGGAAATCGCACGAAGTGGCCAATTTTGGCGGCATCAACGTACCACGCGTCATTGCTGATTACGCACAAATACCGGTGACCGAGCACGAGCAATTGCGGTCGATCGGTCATTTTTACCTGCCCGTTCCCGATAAGTGGCGAATGAACGACCTGGGTGCTGATTATCTCTATACCGGCTCCCGCCCGGCGTCATTTATGTTGCCAAACGGTTTAAAGGAAATTCTGGATTACGAAACCTGGCTCACTACGGGCGATCCGGTTCACAAATTCCCCCTGCTGAGCACGGCTGCTTATCTGAACTTACGGCAAAAACCAGAAGCGCTCAACCCGACCCTCAATTTTGTGGAAACGCGATTGGGTGACTGGTCCGAAGAACTGGCGGTTGCCCTGGCTGCCGACCTAAACGTGGTGCTGGTGGTCCGGACGGAAAACCCCCACGCGCTGGCCGAACTTCGCCGGTTGTACGTTCATCTGATCAACCATGACCTGACTTGCCCGGTCGTCACCCTGCGCAGCTTCCCAGACCGTCAGGGCGACATGCTGCAATTGTACGCGGCCACGGACCTCGGCGGTTTACTCGTTGACGGCCTGGGCGATGGCGTCTGGCTAGCCACGGACTTGCTGCCCGACCTGTCGGTTGAGGAGCGGCTGGCGACGGCCAGCCGGTACAATTCCATTGCGTTCGGTATTTTGCAGGCCGCCCGCACCCGAATGTCAAAAACCGAATACATTTCGTGCCCTTCCTGCGGTCGCACTCTTTTTGATCTGCAGGAAACCACCGCCATGATTCGCAAACGAACCGATCACCTGAAAGGCATCAAAATCGGTATCATGGGCTGTATCGTCAACGGCCCGGGCGAAATGGCCGACGCCGATTATGGGTACGTGGGAATCGGAAAAGATAAAATTTCGTTATACCGGGGGCAGCAGGTCGTTAAAAAATCGGTTCATGCCGACCACGCCGTTGATGAGTTGATCGAGCTGATTAAAGAAGACGGGCGCTGGAACGAACCCGAAGCCATTGACTAATTAAACCTTAAAAATTAAGAGTTAGCAGCCAATCATCCGCTTTTTAAGTTCAGGATTTCCGGTTTAACTGTTAATTTTTAATTCATAACTTTTAACTCTTTATGTCCCGTATTGGAGATTATTTCAAACTGGGTGACGTGTTCCGGTATTTTTACCAAGTGTTTCGAAAACCCGATCCCAGCCGCCCCACCAACGCGAACATCCGCATGATGCACGGGATCAACCGCATTTCTATCATCATGTTCCTGATTTGCGTTATTGTCATGATTGTCAGAGCCATTCTTCGATGAACATTGAATCACTGCGGGAGTATTGCCTGAGTAAAACCAGCGCGACGGAATCCATGCCTTTTGGTGACGAAACGCTGGTCTTTAAAGTGGGTGGAAAAATCTTTGCCTTGACCTCGCTGGATACCGAGCCGCTGTCGGTTAATCTGAAATGCGATCCCGAGTATGCCGTTGAGCTTCGGGAGCAGTTCGATGCCGTGCAGCCCGGTTACCACATGAATAAAAAACACTGGAATACCGTTCTCATCAACAGTTCGATCCGGGAAAGTGACCTGAAAAACTGGATTGATCACTCCTACGAACTAATTGTAAAAAGTTTGCCGAAAGCCGCCCGTCAGGAACTCGGAAAATAGGCAAGCAGTTGGACAAACCGGTTTTTTCCGTTATTTTACAGTAGCTTTTTGAAAGGCTTCAGACTATGGAAGTTGCGCTCATAGGAATTTGCTTTATCCTGTACCTGACCATCCGGTATTTTGTCATTGATCACGATACCCAGGCAGACAAAGACCGAATTCGTTTTGCCCAGGGCATTCGGCTCGTCGACCTTCATCAGTACGACGATGCCTTCAGCTATTTCGACGAAGCCGTCAAAGCGCACCCCAAATCCGCCATTGCCTTTGCCTACCGCGCCAAGTGCCATCTGCGCAACCAGAACGCGTATTCAGCCCTGTTTGATCTCACCAGCGCCTTGAGCCTGGACAATACCATTGCCGACGCGTATCTGGATAAGGGAATCGCGCTTTTCCAGCTTAATCTGTACGGCGAAGCGTTTAAGGAGTTCGACAAAGCCGTGTGGTACTTCCGGGGGCAGCAGCCCGACGCCATGCGCTGGCGGGCGCTCTCGCGCATGAAGCTCGAACAGTACAGCCAGGCTCAGAAAGACCTGATTCGCGCCATTGAACTGGGCGACGAAAACTCGGCCTACCTGCTGAAGCAACCCCCGTTTTCCGACGTCATTTACTCTTAATTGCCTTCGATTATTTCATGCGGGCCAACTGGGCGGTATTGCGCCGGGTGTCTAGCTTGGCGGTTTTTGCCAGATCCATCGACTTCTGGGCCGCTTTTAAGCCTTCCCCCATTTTCCCGCCCCGCCGGTACACTTCGGCCAGTTCGTAATATAAATCGGCCTGCTCAGCGGGTGTTTTTGCCTGCGGAATGGCTTTGTTGGCCCAACGGGCTACCGTCGGTGCATCGCTGGCGTCCGGGCTTTTCCGATTGAACAACCGGATAACATACAGGTATTCAGGGGTCGAAAATTGGCTCTGGGCGATGTGGTCGTCCATGCGGGAAGCGGCTTTGGCGGTTTGCCCCGAGCGGAAATACGCGTTAACTTCCGGCAGCAGCGTGCGGTTGCTGGCGACCCTTCCTTCGATGCCGATCTGCTGAAGCTGGTTGCGAATGGTGATGATTTTGGCAGCCGGATACTGATTGCCCCGGCTGCTGTACAGGGAAGACATCAGAATGTTTTCCGCCACTTGCTTGACCTGCTCGGCGCCGTGGGCTTTCACGTACGGATCCAGATGACTGATCAGGTGCTGAAACATCGGGTTGTCGACATCCAGAATCAGCCGTTGCAGCACGAGCCAGTTGGTGGGGCTGTTGTAGGTGCTGGCGTTTTGCCGGGATGCGTAGTCGTTCATCACCCGCATGTTGGTCACCGTATCGCGCGTCACCCGGGCCAGCATGGCGTAGTCAATCAGAAAATTATCGGACCGTTCCCCCGCTTCGTAGCGTTTCCGCATGGCCGACGACCGCATGGTTGGGTTCAGGGCCGTCATCCCGTGCCGGATGACTTCGTCCGCCGTGTTGTTACTCATCGCCATGTGCATCATATTGCCCTGGCCGTCAAAGTAGAGAAACAACGGCAGCGACGGCACAAAAAGGTGGTTCTTCTCCAGAAAGGCAGTGGCCTCCTTTGTACTGATATCAATTTTGGTGTTGACGAAGCGGCTGTTGTAATACTTCCCGACCCGCGCGTCGGCAAATGTTGGAATAAAGCTCTGGCAAACGTGGCAGGTCGCCGAGTATACCTCAACAAAGACGGGTTTCTTGGTCTTGCGGGCCGCATCAAATACCGAGCTGAGAGTCCCCGAGCGGAACTGAACTCCCTGTGCTCCTGCCGCACCAATCGTCAGCCAAACAACAATCAAAAAGCAATGAATTAGTTTCATATCGACAAATTAAAGTAGATACATGAAGGGTGTATGCCAGTTAGTTAACGGTGGAACGTGCCATTCTAGCGTCCACCAACTATTCAGCATACACCCCTCTTAAACCGTAGAGCCCCTACGACTGCTCCGCCTGTTCGCGGTATTCCTGCTCTATTTTTTTGCTGAGCGACCGGCAAACGTTATCAATCTCGTCGGCCATTTTCTGGTCCCCCGTCGCGGTAACAATGGTGTCGGCCAGGCTACCGAGTACTTCCACGCAAAAACGCTTCATATCGGTAACGGGCATGTCTTTGGTCCACAGGTTGAGCCGCAGCGTTCCCTGGTTGTAATGATCCCAGATGGACACCACCACGGCTTTGGCATCGCTCAGCCCTTCATTCGGGTTATCGGTGGCATTCCAGAAAATCTTTTCCGGAATATTCTGGTCGTCTAGTTCAACCGAAAAGTTAATGTCTGATTTTTTCATTGCTTTCTTCTCCATAAATAAAAACTCCGCTCATCCAACCGAAGCCGTCAGCGAACGGTTCCGGTTCTTGCGGAGTTTTTCGACTTCAAAGGTAAACATTTGTGGGTTTGCAATCCTACAGCCCCCCCAAATTCCGGTTACTGTTGACCAAACACTTTTTTCAGCAGGTCGTTTACGCGGGCGGCCGGGTTTTCCCGAATGCGAATTTCCTCCTGCTCAACCAGCGTGAAGATGCCGTCCGTGGCTTTCGTGGCCGCATAATTCGTCAGGTCGGGATCGATTTTTTTAGTGGCAATCGGCAGCTTATTGTACGTGCGAACCAGGTCGCCGTAGTAGCGGGTTGCGTTGTTTTTCTTCAAAGTGCTGTCGATGACCGGTGTAAAGGCGGCCATGAGCTGATCCGACGTGGTCCGTTTCAGGTACTGGGTGGCGGCATTTTTCTCTCCGCGCAGAATGCCGACGGCATCCTGAATGGTCATCGACGTCAGGGCGTTCAGGAAGATGGGCTTGGCTTCTTTGGCGGCATCTTCCGCCGAGCGGTTTAGCGACAGGATAAACTGATCGACCTGCTTGCCCAGACCAATTTTGCGCAAAGCCGACTCCACTTTCTGCGCTTCGGGCGGCATCAGAATCTTGATGAGCGCATTTTTATAATAACCGTCTTTGGCCGATGCCTGGTCGGACCCTTTGCTGATCCCGATTCGAAGGGCTTCTTTCAGACCGCTCGCAATTTCGCTGTTGGTCAGTGAGCCGCTGGTTGTCACCTCGCTAACTTTTTCCAGAATCTGACCAAATACCGTTTTCTTTTTGGGCTGTTCCGACTGGCTTGAGTCGGTCTGGGCGCTGGCAACCCCCGAAAAGGTGGTCAGGAGCAGGCCCAGGATTACCGTTTTTTTCATCATAATTTCAGGTTGCTATGTAAGTTGTAACGCTGGCCGACCGGTGACCGACAAAAGAAAAATCGTTTTTTTACGTACTTTTGGCGCCAAACACCGCATTCGGTTGTTGTTCTGTCAATCGGCCTTTTTGATAAGACAGGAAATCTGGGTAAAAGTCAAAGGCCGAACCACAAAAATTCGTAATTCCTTTTCATGAAACCCATTCTGGCCGAAGTCATAACGATTGGTGATGAAATTCTGTTTGGACAAATTACCGACACCAACACCCAATGGATCGGGGCCGAATTAACAAAGATAGGTATCCGGACGGTGCGCAAATCGTCGGTCGGCGACAACCGGGAAGCCATTTTAGATGTGCTGAACGAGGCCACTCAACGCGTCGACCTAGTTATTTTGACCGGGGGGCTGGGGCCAACCAAAGACGACATCACCAAAGTAACCCTTTGCGACTTTTTCAATACCACCCTCGAACGCAATCCCGAAGCGCTGGCGTTTGTGACGAAGTTTTTTGAAAGCCGCGGCCGTCAGATCACCGAAATTAACGCCCGCCAGGCCGATCTGCCCCTCAATTGCACCTACGTAGCCAACGACTGGGGAACGGCGCCGGGCATGTGGTTTCACGAAAACGGAACGGTGTATGTGTCGCTGCCGGGCGTGCCCTTCGAAATGAAAAACCTGATGCAGTACCGGATTATCCCGATGCTGCAAAAGCATTTTGAAACGCCGGTCATTGTGCACAAAATGATCCGGACGGTGGGCATCGGGGAGTCGTTTCTGGCCGAAACCATCGCCGACTGGGAAAACAACCTGCCTGCACACATCAAACTGGCTTATCTCCCCCATTTTGGCCAGGTTCGTCTCCGGCTGACCGGAACCGGCACCGACTCCATTCGCCTGAAAGAAGAGATAGACGCCCTGGTGCAGGCCGTTTTGCCCCTGATTCAGCCGTACGTCTTTGGCTACGACGACGACGAACTGGAAACCGTGGTGGCGAAACTGTTATCCGAAAAAAGCTGGATGCTGGCGACGGCCGAGAGCTGCACGGGCGGCTTTGTGGCCAGCCAGATCACGAAATATTCCGGTTCCTCGGCTTATTTCGTCGGTGGCGTCGTGAGCTACAGCAACACCGTTAAGGTTAGTCAGTTGGGCGTTAAACCCGAAACCATCAGCCAGTTTGGGGCCGTCAGCGAACAAACCGTGCGGGAAATGGCGGAGGGTGCGCGAACGGTGCTGGGTGCGAACGTCGGCATTGCTACCAGCGGCATTGCCGGACCCAACGGCGGAACGCCCGAAAAGCCGGTTGGCACGATCTGGATTGCCTGCTCCACCGAAAAGCAAACCGTCGCCCGGCTGCTCAAGCTCGGGCCTTTCCGGGAGCAAAACATCCAATTAACCAGTGTTTATGTCTTGAATCTCCTGCGGCAGACGCTGCTGGACGAACTATAAAACCACCCATCAATGGCACTCGTTGACATGGTTATGCCCAAAATGGGCGAAAGCATTATTGAATGTACGGTTATTTCCTGGCTCAAAAAGCCCGGCGACCGCATTGAAGCCGACGACTCGATTCTGGAAGTAGCGACCGATAAAGTGGATACCGACGTTCCGGCTTCGCACTCCGGCATTTTAAAAGAGGTTCTGGTCAAAGACGGTGACGTGGTCGCTATCGGCAGTCCGGTTGCCCGCATTGAAGTGGAGCAGGATGAACCGGCTGCTGCCCCCGCACCGACCGCTACGCAACCCGATGCGCCGGTGGCCGGGGAAACCGAAGAACATGACGTAGCCAGCGTAGCGGCAAAACTCGAAACGGACGTGGCCCGGCTTTCCACAAGCAACCCCTCCATCCGTACCGACGCCGAAAGCAGTACTAACAACGCTAATAAAGGGTTTCTTTCCCCCCTCGTCCAAAGCATCATCAAGGCTGAAGGCATTTCAGAATCCGAACTTGCGACTATTACCGGCACCGGGGCCGAAAACCGCATTACCAAAAACGATATTCTGGCCTTCGTCGAAAAACGAAAAGCCGGGCCCGTGGCTCCCCCCGCACCACCCAAACCGGTATCCGTTGCACCGTCCGTTTCGGGGCAGCAGGATATTATTCAAATGGACCGGATGCGGAAAATGATTGCCGAGCGCATGGTCGAATCAAAGCGAATTTCGCCCCACGTTTCCTCGTTCGTCGAGACGGACATGACGGTGATCGTGCAGTGGCGGGAGCGCAACAAGAAACTGTTTCAGCAGCAATACGGCGAAAATATCACCTACACGCCCCTGTTGATCGAAGCCCTGGTGAAAGCCATTCGGGATTTTCCACTAATTAATGTCTCGGTGGATGGCGATCGGATTCTGGTCAAAAAAAGCATTAATGTCGGCATGGCGGTGGCTCTGCCGAGCGGCAATCTGATCGTGCCGGTGATTCATGATGCGGATCAGTACAACCTGGTGGGCCTGACGAAAAAAGTAAATGACTTGAGCCGACGGGCCCGCGAAAGCAAACTCACGGCGGATGACCTGGCGAACGGCACATACACGGTTTCCAACATTGGCACGTTCGGCAACGTCATGGGAACGCCCATCATTGTTCAGCCCCAGGTGGCCATTATGGCATTCGGTGCCATCGAGAAAAAACCGGCGGTGATTGAAACTCCGCAGGGCGATCTGATCGGCATTCGGCACAAAATGTTTATTTCCCACAGCTACGACCACCGGGTGGTGGATGGTTCATTGGGTGGTCAGTTTGTCAAACGGGTTTCCGATTACCTGGAAGGGTTCGATCCGGAACGCAAGCTGGTCTAAAAACCGTTCAGCTGCGGTTCAGCAACTCGAATTTACAGTTCAGGGCGCGAAAGAAACAACCCGTGGCGGATGGGTTGCAGTTTCTTTGCGCCGTCCTTAGCTTCGAGCGTTTTATACTAAAACATCAAATCCTATGAACGTTAAGCAACTAGTTGCCGGTCTTTTCTGTGCCTTTCTAACGCTACCATCCGCTTTCGCGCAAAATCAGGCGCGGGTTGAAAAAATTCAGGGTGTTGAAACCTACGTCCTGTGCGAACCCCTACAGGCTTATGAAACTGTTTTTGAAGTAGCAACGGGCGCCAAAGCAGCTTCGTTACTAACGGGCGGTGTCGTCAACGAAGGCGTCTCCGATAAAGTCTCCCAGTTTGTCCGGCGGGCAACCAAAGACGCCAAATCCAAAAATCAGGAATTCGATGCGGTTGTAATTTCAGGGTCGAAAACCGCCATTGCCATCAAATTTAAAGGCAACGGGGGCAACGACAAGGGGCTGGCCAAGGTTCGCAAAATCGATGGACTGGCCGTGTACGTCATGAACGAACCCGTTAAGGATTACGAAACTGTCGTCGACGCATCCGGCGGTGTCAAAGCGAAATCGTATTTTACGAGCGGCCTGGTGAATAATTCCATTGAAGAAGACATGGAGCAATTTGTCCGGCGGGTGAAAAAAGAAGCCGAGGAAGCCAAGAAACCAATTGACGCCGTTGTATATTCAAGCGGAAAAAGAGCTATTGGTGTAAAATTCAAAGGATGAAACCTCGCATTGCCATTGACATGGACGACGTGCTGGCGGACACCGTCGGCAAATTTATTGCCATCTACCGCCGTGATTTCGACACAAACGCCCTTCCCGACGTCTTTCGGGAAAATTCCTTTCATGAGGTACTGGAGAAGGATATTTCCCAGCGGTTGTCCGACTATGTTCATCAGCCGGGTTTCTTCGCCGATATTGAAGTGATGCCGGGGGCACCGGAAATCACCCGGGCTTTAGCTGAAAAGTACGATCTGTTCGTAACCTCAGCAGCAATGGAATTCCGCAACTCGCTGGCGGAAAAATACGACTGGCTGGATCGCCACTTCCCGCACATTCACTGGAAAAACCGGGTTTTCTGCGGAGATAAAAGTATCATCCGGGCCGACGTCATGATCGACGATATGCCGTATAATCTGGTGAGTTTCCAGGGGAAAGGCTTGCTGTTTGATGCCCCCCACAATCAAGACAACGAACTATTTCAACGGGTTTTCTCCTGGGAAGAAATCGCGAAAGTACTGCTGTAGCGGTTCCGGTTTTCCCGTAAACAAAAATTCCCGCCAGTTAGACTGGCGGGAATTTTTGTTATGTATTAAAAGCTATTAGGCTGAAATCTGCTCACTCTTTTCAACCAGCCGATCGTGGCCCGTCTCAAATTCGGCGCTGGTTACTTTAGCAGGACGCATTTTAATAATACCAGTCCAAGCTAAAAACTTAATCACCGGGTAAGTGGGGTCAAGCTCCCACCATTTCGCCCCGAAGTTGGCGGCATTGGGGCGTTTGTGGTGGTTGTTCTGGAACAACTCGCCCATCATCAGCCAATCGAAGAACAGCGAGTTTTTCGATTTATCGTGGTTGTCAAAATTGGCGTATCCGTACTTGTGACCGCTCCAGTTAACAATAGCGCCGTGGATAGGCCCCATCAGGAAGTGAATAGGCAGCAGGAAGAAAAACGCCCAGTGCATATCCAGATAAATGAAGGCAAAAATATAGAACAGGGAATAAGCCGTTCCCCAGGCAACGCGCGAAATCCAGGAATCTCCCACTTTCTCCAGCGCGTACCATTCCGGATAGTTGCGGTCAAATTTCGCTTCGATAGGCCGAACCCGATTCAGGACGGCATTATAAATATCTTTTGTTTTCCACATCATCGTAAATACGTTCTTCGTATGGTGCGGTGAGTGGGGGTCTTTCGGCGTATCACTGAATGCATGGTGCATCCGGTGCAAAACCGCATAAGCCCGTGGGCTTAAATACGATGATCCTTGCGAAACATAGGTCAGGAAAAAGAAAAAGCGTTCCCAAACCTTGCTCATCGTGAACATCTTGTGTGCCGAGTACCGGTGTAGAAAAAAGGTCTGGCAGAAAAGCGACACGTACCAGTGTACAACAAAGGCAATAAGGATTATTACCACAGGCGTAATTTTGTTAAAGGTGAATGGCTAAAACCAACTTCAGTGCAATTGATTTATACAAATCTACAACAATTAAGCCGATTGTTAACCGAATAAGACAAATTTTTATTTTTTCTAAAATTTAATTCAGTACGCGGTTGTCGAATACTGTAACAGGTTGGCACCCATCCGTAAAGCCTGCTGACGGGCCTCCTCCGGATCATTATAAACAGATTGATCCTCCCATCCGTTCCCTAAATCGCACTCATAACTGTAAAAACAAACCAGACGTCCTTCCCAGATTAATCCAAATCCCTGCGGGGCTTTTCCGTCGTGTTCGTGCACCTTGGGCAGCCCGCTGGTGAAATTAAACTTCTGGTGATAAACGGGATGGTTATAAGGCAACTCAATAAACGTCAGCTCCGGAAATACTTTTTTCATCTCCCGGCGAATGAATTTATCCAGCCCGTAATTATCATCGATGTGCAAAAATCCGCCCGACATCAGATACCGTCTCAGGTTCTGCGCTTCGGCATCCGTAAACACCACGTTTCCGTGACCGGTCATGTGAACAAACGGGTACGAAAACAACTCGGGACTGCCGACCTCCACAATATCTTCCTCCGGAAAAATATTCATTCGCAGGTTTGTGTTGCAAAACTTGATCAGGTTGGGAATGGATGTTTTGTTGGCGTACCAGTCGCCCCCACCGTTGTACTTGAGTTTGGCAATTTTGTAGGAGTATTGCGCCCGAACGGCCGTTGTGGTCAGCACCGTGATTACCAACACCGTTTGCAGAATGTACGTAAGCCGTTTCGTCATCATATCGTATTTATCAGATGTAGGGTATGACAGGCTGCCAAAGCCGCCGTTTCGGTGCGCAGCCGCGTCGCTCCGAGCGTCGCCATGCTGAATCCGCTGGAAAGGGCCGAGTCGAGCTCCGGTTTGGCGAAATCACCCTCTGGCCCGATCAAGACCAGCGTGGTCCCGCCCGGCCGGGCCGACTTCCACAACGGTGCGGCCGATCCGTCCTCCGGTAGATGCGCAATAAACCGCTGATCGGCCGGTTGAGTAAGCACGCTGGCAAAGTCCAGCAGGGGATCGATCACCGGCAGAAACAACTGCAACGACTGCTTCATGGCGGCCACGGCAATTTTTTCCAGTCGATCGATCTTAAGCAAACGCCGTTCCGAATGTTTACTAACGAAAAAACTCAGGTGATCGATGCCCAGTTCGACCGTTTTTTCAACCAGCCATTCGATTCGGTCGCTATTTTTGGTCGGTGCCACGGCCAGGTGGATGCGGTACGGCCGCGGTATTTCGGTTGTCGTTTCCTGAATGCGAAAAGTACACCGGCGCGGATCGGCGGTTTCGATGACGCTTTTGTAACGGCTTCCCCGCCCATCGGTAACATCGATGCTGTCACCCTTCGTTAAGCGCAGGGTTTTGACGCAATGCCGGGATTCCTCCTCACTCAGAAACGGAAATGCTCCTGCATCAGGCTGATAAAACAAATGCATAAATACGGGTGAATGAGCCCCAAAACGGCTCCTCAACTGGCTTCCTTACCTTCTAAACGAAAAAGAATCAACTTTCGGATTCATCACTCGAAAATGAATACATCGTCTTGTCAAGCTCCAGGGAGTTCGAATTGAAGCGGGCAATAAAGTCTTCGATGACATCATCGGTGATTTCGTCCACATTCAGACAAACGTCGAGGCTGATGCCGTATTCAAAATCCGGATCAACTTCGATGTGTTCCTGCACTTTAACCGCTTCCGTTTCTTCAATTTCCTCAATCAATTCGGTCAGGAACAACTCAATTTCTTCTTCCAGTTCCGGGTCAATGCGGTAATCGGCTTTCCGCTCCTCTACCGGCACATAACTCGGAAAGGATTTCTTTACCTTTTCCATGGCCATTTCGTACACCAGACTGCTATGGTGCAGCCGCAGCGTGTAGATGATGGCGTCATAGATTACTTCAGATTCTCTGTATTTTCCTACAAACTGAACATGAACACATTCACCCGAGTTCAGCACCTCGAAATCGTCTTCGTCGTCCTCAACATAAATGAATGAGCTGCCCTCCTGGGTATACTGTTCCTTGAGACTTCGGATCACCGCCGGATCAAATCCTTCGTTTTTATACGTCCCCATTTAAATAATCAATTAACTATAACGAATTTGTTTCTTTGTGAGACTCCTTCTTGCTGCCGTTTGGGGCTAGCTCCATTCAATTAGAATCGTTCGGCTGTCACTTCATAAGTCTGGTAACTCCGAACAATGGTTTGAATGGCAAAATCAACCGCGACCGGAATGGCGGATACATCCGTCAGAACCAGCTGGTCCTCCATTCGGTGGATGTTTGGCATCCGGCCCCGCGCATCCATCGCGGTCAAGGTCATAACCGGTATGTTCCGGCGAACAAACCATACGCTGTCGAAATCGGCCGTATGCCAGCGATCGGGTTTAACAACCCCCAGAAACGGCTTTTCTTCCAGCAGGCTTTCGGCCGAATTCATGAGTTCATTGGTATACTCAATAACTTCAATTGTGCCGGTATGTTTAATAACCCGCAGGGTTCCGTTCCCCAACGTATCAAAATTGACGACAACGGTCCGCCCTTTGGGCCAGCTATCGATGTGTTTTTCCAGGTACGCCCGCGAACCCATCATACCCGCTTCTTCGGCCCCCGTCAAAACCACCTCAACGTCCATACCCGGCAAATATACTTGTTGCAACCGTTCGGCGGTAGCCAGGGCCGCAGCCACACCAGTCGCATTATCGCTGGCTCCGTTGGAATATCCATACAGCCAGTAGCCCAAGGTGCCCAGCAGTGCCTGAAGAACGAAATAGGCAATTAAACCGTTCCGAAACAAGACCAGCCACCGCGTTCCTAACCCGGCCTGTTCCAGGATCATCAATAATCCGGCCACCAGCATCAAGACCAGCGACATAACGATCGACAGGTGAAAACTGCCAACCCGGTCGTTGCGGTACAGCAGTGAAATGGGCGCGGTATCATAATGAGCCATTAAAATCACTTTCATGATGGGGGCGTTGCGTTCTTTGCGCCCCCCGTCTTCTTTCTCACGCCAGTGGCCGATCACATTGTGGGAGGTCACCTGCGGTGGCAGCCGGGTTACGGGTGAATAACGCCAGTTGAAAAACAGCCAGTTCATGACGATCCAGCACCAGGTCCAGCCGACGGATACCCAACCCAGCCAGGGCAAGGTAAATAACCCCACAACGACGCTACCAATCAGCCAGTAAATAACCGGAACATACGTGGGGGGCGTCCGAAAGGGTTCGACTAACACCGTAGCCTGAAGTTCGCGCAGGGCTGCCGTCAGCAAATCGATGGCCGAAGCTTCGTTGACCGTGGCCGCACCCCGATGCGGTAAGCGGCACAAATCGCGCATAAAGGTTGCTACGGTAAAGGGCATTTTTGCTCAGAATTTGAAAGTCAATTAGTTGCTTTTTACGCCGGGATGCCAGTTTTGGTTTAGCAGAACGAAAATACAAATAAGCGTATTTTTAACTAAAAATTTACGGGAATACCAGAAACTAATCCTGAGCTTTCGAAAAACAAAAGCCCGCGCCAATTGGCGCGGGCTTTATGTAGCGATATGGTTGGAAAAACTTTATTATTTTACAAAAAGCAGTTCACGGTATTTCACCAAAGGCCAGTCTTCATCGTCGATAATCAATTCCAGTTTATCAACTTCGTAGCGGATAACATCGAAGTAGTCTTTCACTTCGGTTGCGTACACCTTCGCCATCTCGGCGGCCGTCGGCAAGGCATTGGCCCGCTTGCGGGTTTCGGTCATGTCTTCAACACCTTTCTTGATGTTGCTGACGCGGGCCGAAATTTCGGCGATCATCGCTTTGATCGGCTCGGCTTCGCTGTTCATACCCAGATCAACCAGTGACTTCGCCGTTTCAGCCAGTTTGTTCAGGTATTTTAAAGCCGTTGAGATGATGTGGTTCAGCGCCAGATCACCAATCACGCGCGATTCGATCTGCACTTTCTTCACGTATTTTTCCAGCTCGATTTCGTAGCGGGATTCCACCTCGGTGTGGCTCAGAACGCCCGTACGCTCGAAGAGGTCCAGCGACTCGGGTTTCAGGTAAACGCCCAGGGCTTCCGGCGAAGATTTGATGTTCGACAAACCACGTTGTGCCGCTTCTTCAACCCACTCATCCGAATACCCGTTTCCTTCAAACAGGATGCGTTTTGAATCAGCGTAGTAGGCTTTCAGAATATCAACAATCGCCAGTTCTTTCTTCTCTCCGTTGGCCAGACGAGCATCCAGATCCTGCTTGAATTTGTTTAACTGATCGGCTACGATTGCGTTCAGCACCGTCATGGTCGAAGCGGAGTTGGCACCACCACCGACGGCCCGGAATTCAAATTTGTTACCGGTGAAGGCAAACGGTGAAGTGCGGTTCCGGTCGGTATTATCGCGGAGCAGCGACGGGATCCGGTTGATACCCAGTTTGTAATAAACGTTATCGCCTTTGTTTACGATTACTTCCGACTTGGTTTCGAGGTCTTCCAGCGCCTTCGTCAGCGACTCGCCCAGGAAGATAGAAACAATAGCCGGGGGAGCTTCGTTGGCCCCCAGACGGTATTCGTTACCGGCGGAAGCGATGCTGGCGCGCAGCAGATCGGCATGATCGTGTACGGCTTTCACCACGTTGACCAGGAAGGTCAGAAAACGCAGGCTTTCTTTTGGCTTCGAGCTGGGAGCCAGCAGGTTAACGCCGGTGTTAGTACCCAGCGACCAGTTGTTGTGCTTTCCGCTTCCGTTGATACCGGCAAACGGTTTTTCGTGGAACAGAATCTTGAAGTTGTGTTTTTCGGCAACTTTTTCCATCAGGTCCATCAACAGGGCATTGTGGTCGATGGCCAGGTTCACTTCTTCAAAAGTTGGAGCCACTTCAAACTGACCGGGAGCTACCTCGTTGTGACGCGTCCGAACCGGCATACCGAGTTTCATGGCTTCGAATTCGAAATCAACCATGAACGCGTTCACGCGCGGGGGAATCGTACCGAAATAGTGGTCTTCCAGCTGCTGGCCACGGGCGGGCGAATGTCCGAATACCGTGCGTCCGGCCATTACCAGGTCCGGGCGGGCGTAGAAAAGGGCTTTATCAACGACGAAATACTCCTGCTCGGGTCCGAGCGTCGGGGTTACTTTCGTGACATTGCGATCGAAATATTGGCAAACGGCCGTTGCTGCTTTATCAACCGCCGACAGGGCTTTCAGCAAAGGCGTTTTGTAGTCAAGAGCTTCTCCGGTATACGAAATAAATACGGAAGGGATACAAAGTGTTTTACCACCCGCACCGTTGTCCATCAGGAAAGCCGGCGAGCTGGGGTCCCACCCCGTGTAACCGCGGGCTTCAAACGTATTCCGCAGACCGCCGTTGGGGAACGACGAAGCGTCGGGTTCCTGCTGAACCAGGGCGCTTCCTTTGAACTTTTCGATGGCTTTTCCTTCTATCGTTACATCAAAGAATGCATCGTGTTTTTCGGCTGTATCACCCGTCAGTGGCTGGAACCAGTGCGTGTAGTGGGTAGCTCCTTTAGCCAGCGCCCAGGATTTCATGGCATTCGCCACTTCATCCGCAATGTCCCGGTCTATTTTACCGCCGGTTTCGATGGCCTGAGTAATTTTGAGGTACGCTTCCGGCGACAGCAGGGAGCGCATCACTTCGTTATTAAAAGTGTAGGATCCATAGAATTCCGACACCTTCTCGGCGGGAGGAGCTACGGCCAACGCTTGCCGACTTTGTGCAATTTCGAGAGCTTTAAACCGAAAGTTAGACATATTAGGTTCGAGGTGGTTTTTGAATTAAAAACAGCCAAAAATACAGATAATTTGATTTCATTTCCAAAAATTCAGCTTCATTTTAAGCACTTTTTCACAAAAAAATGCCCAAATCGCCAAAACTGAGTTTCAAGCGAAACAGTTGGGCAGATCTAAGAAAAGAACTATTTCCGAACCATATTAGATTCATTAAAGATTAAATTAGACAAATAAAAGATCGACTTTTCCATCTTTCTCATACCGTTCACGCAATAACTCGCAAGACCGATCTAAAATGGCCTTATCTTTGTTAAAGAAATACCGATTATTACGTAAGTAGATGAAGAGTCGTTCTTTATTAATTGTGACTTATTTGCTAGGCTGGTCGAGCTGGTTGGCCCTTAATCGTGTTTTGTTTCTCTGGTATCAACCGCAAACCCATCAACTGGACTTCTCTACCCTGCTGGGGATATTTGCACACGGCTTTCGCATGGATCTGTCGACGGCGGGATACCTCACGGCGCTTCCGGCTCTGCTGATTGCATTCCTTCCCAATTGGTCGACCCGAAAACTGGCCACGACACTCCGCCTGCTGACGTTCGTTGAACTGATCCTGGTGGCGCTGATTGGTGTGGCGGATCTGGAGGTTTTCCGGACCTGGGGTTTTCACCTGGACATTACTCCGCTGCATTACCTGAAATCCCCCCGCGAGGCTGCGGCTTCGGTGGCTTCATCCCCCATTTTCTTATTGATCACGGTCTTTCTGGCCCTGCTGCTGGTTGGCGATTACGCGTTTAACCGGCTTATTCAATGGAGTGTTAAACCGTTACAACCCGTCAGACTCTGGCTTGCAACCCCGGCCCTCCTGGGCGTCACCGCTGCGCTGATTATCCCCATCCGGGGCGGCACCCAGTTGGCGCCCATGAACGTGAGTGCGGTATATTTTTCCCCAACGGCTTTTGCCAATTACGCAGCCGTCACACCGCAGTGGAACTTCATTCACTCCTGCCTTGAAAGCAATAAATTCGGCAGTAACCCTTATAACTTCTTCCCGAAAGGGCAGGCCGACCAAGCCTTACAGGCGCTGTATCAACCCGTCTCCCAGACCCAATCACTGCTTGCGGTTCCGAAGCCTAACGTTATTTTTATTATCTGGGAAAGCTTCACGGCCAAATCCGTGGCGGCTCTGGGCGGTCGAACGGGCGTTACCCCCCAATTTGAAAAATTAACCCACGAAGGTTTGCTCTTCAATCAGGTTTACGCCAGTGGCGACCGCAGTGAAAAAGGCTTGATTGCGCTGCTCAGCGGATTTCCGGCCCAGGCAACGGCTTCGATCATGACGCTACCCTCCAAGGCCGCCAAACTGCCCACCCTGGGCCAGGCGATGAAAAAAGCCGGTTACCAAACCTCTTTTTATTACGGTGGGGAAACCGAATTTGCTAATATTAAATCGTACCTCTACCACAATCAGTTCGACCGGATTGTAGCCAAAAGCGATTTTGAGCGCAGCGACTGGAATTCCAAATGGGGCGCCCACGACCATGTTGTTTACAACCGGATTTTATCGGATCTAAACGCCACTAAACAGCCGTTTTTCACGACGTTTTTCACCCTGAGCAGCCACGAACCATTCGAGGTTCCAATGCCGACGGTATTTCCGGGCGACGACGAAGAGTCCCTGTTTTTGAACGCCATGTATTATGCCGACCGCAGCCTGGGTGAGTTTATTGCCCAGGCTAAAAAGCAGCCCTGGTGGTCGAATACGCTGATTATCGTTACGGCTGACCACGGTCACCGGCTGCCGGCAATGGCGGCCGACAAAATGCGGGACTTCCACATTCCCATGCTCTGGCTGGGGGGCGCCTTAAAAAGTAAACCGCAAACCATTGATCGCATCGGATCGCAGACCGATCTGCCGGCCACGTTGCTTCACCAACTGAGTCTCAACGCAACGGACTTTAAATGGAGTCGAGATATTCTGAATCCCAACAACCGCTCGTTTGCCTATTTTGCTTTCAACAACGGTTTCGGCGTTATTCAACCCAGGCGGCATTTCGTGTACGACAACACCAGCCGTCGGCTGATTTCTTCGGAAGGCCAAATCGATCAGCAGGATATTGAGCTGGGGGAAGCCTACGAGGAGGAATCGTACCAGGATTTTCTGGATAAATAAGGTAGCCCAGCGGTCGGCCGGGCAACTCGCAAGTTCGTTTGGGATAGTTTTCGTACCTTTGTATTTAATGAAAAAGATTGCATTCTATACACTCGGCTGCAAACTGAACTTCTCCGAAACATCGACCCTGTCCCGGATGCTGGAACAGAAGGGGTATGAACGGGTGGAATTCAACCAAAAGCCGGATATATTCATCATCAACACCTGCTCGGTAACGGACAATGCGGATAAAAAATGCCGGAAAATTGTCCGTGAAGCGCAACACATCAATCCGGACGGCTACGTGGCCATTGTTGGTTGTTATGCCCAGTTGAAACCCGAAGAGATTGCTTCCATTCCGGGCGTTGATGCGGTGCTGGGCGCTTCCGAAAAATTCCGGCTGGCCGAACTCCTGGGTGGCTTCGTAAAGGAAACCTCCGGCAAAGCGGTGGTGTACAACTCGCCCATTGAAAACGCCATCGATTACCATGCCTCCTATTCGCTCAACGACCGCACCCGTACGTTTCTGAAAGTGCAGGATGGTTGTGATTATCCTTGCTCCTACTGCACCATCCCGCTCGCCCGCGGCAACAGCCGAAGCGACACCATCGACAACGTGGTGCGCATGGCGCGCGACATTGCGGCCCGGGGTGTTAAGGAAATTGTCCTGACCGGCGTTAACATCGGCGACTTTGGCTTACGCCCCCAATCCGGCCAGACGAACCAGCGGCAGGAAACCTTCCTGCAACTAATTCAGGCGCTGGACGAGGTAGACGGGATTGAACGGTTTCGGATTTCTTCCATTGAGCCTAATCTGCTGACCGACGAGATCATTGCTTTCGTGGCTGGGTCCAAGCGTTTTGTGCCGCACTTTCACGTACCGCTGCAATCGGGTTCCAATGCGGTGCTGGCCTTCATGCGTCGCCGGTACAAGCGCGAACTTTACGCCGAGCGGGTGACCAAAATCAAGGAACTGATGCCCCATGCCTGCATCGGTGTGGACGTTATCGTGGGGCACCCCGGCGAAACCGACGAGGCTTTTCTGGAAACCTGCCACTTCCTGAACGAACTCCCCGTATCATACCTCCACGTTTTTACGTATTCCGAACGCCCGAACACCCACGCCCTGACCATCAAGCCGGTGGTCAACCCTTCAAAGCGCGCAGAACGGTCAAAAATGCTGCACAGTCTTTCGGAGAAAAAAAGACGGTATTTCTATGAGCAGCAAGTGAGTCGGGAAGCGACGGTACTGTTTGAAGAAGATATTGAAAATGGGCAGATGCAGGGGTTTACCGAAAATTACGTTCGGGTAACGGCCCAGTACGATCCGCTGCTGATCAATGAAACCAAACGGGTGCTGCTCACGGGTTTGAACCCAGCGGGTTTGATGGAAATTACCGAGTGTGAATTGGAAGTACAGCCGCTGGTTCATCATTCATCGCGATTCTAACATTCCTGGTTTAGTGATTCTGAGCCCACTGATTTTACCAGTGGGCTTTTTTGTCCGGTCCATCGCTTCAGCAAAAAAAGAAGGTATCCGTCAAAGACAGATACCTTCATCGAGTACAACAAAACCACAGGCAACCCCTGTGGCTCTGTCATAATATCTTAAACTAAGCGTCTACCAGGAATTCATCGTGCTGGCTGACATCCAGACCAACTTTTTCGTCGTCTTCGCTGACACGAAGGGGCAGAATCGCGTTTGTAACAATCAGAAGCAGGTACGACATACCAAAGGCAAAAACCGATACCAGTACGAGGGCCAGCATGTGCGTCAGGAACAGTTTGGTGTCTCCGAAAGCCAGACCTTCGTCGGCCACTGCAGAGTTAACGCCTTTTGTAGCGAAGATACCCGTCATGACCATACCAACCATACCACCAACACCGTGGCAGGGGAATACGTCCAGCGTATCATCCAGGGTTGATTTAGCCCGCAGGTGTGCCACAAAGTTACTGATCATACCGGCCACGGTACCAATGAAGATCGAAGTAGGAATGGTCACAAAACCAGCCGCCGGGGTGATGGCCACCAGACCAACAACGGCACCAATGGCGAAGCCCAGGGCCGACACTTTTTTGCCTTTTGATGCGTCGAACAGCACCCAGCCCAAACCAGCCGCAGCCGCAGCCGTGTTGGTGGTTGCAAATGCACTGGCGGCCAGCGCGGAAGCTCCTACGGCCGAACCGGCGTTGAAACCAAACCAGCCGAACCACAGCAGACCGGTACCCAACAAGACAAACGGGATGTTGGCCGGTGGGAAGTAAGCCGCTTCCGCGTGTGATTTACGGCGCTTCAGGTAAAGCGCACCCGCCAGGGCCGCCCAGCCAGCCGACATGTGTACGACCGTGCCACCCGCGAAATCCAGAACGCCCATTTTGAACAGGTAACCATCCGGATGCCAGGTCATGTGGGCCAGCGGAGTGTAAACCAGCAGACTGAACAGGATCATGAACAACACGTACGATTTGAAATTGATCCGTTCGGCCATTGAACCCGTCACCAGGGCCGGGGTAATCATGGCGAATTTCAACTGGAAGAAAGCAAACACCACCAGAGGAACCGTTGCGGCCAGCGGCCAGGGTTTGCCATCAAGTACGCCGTTGAACATGAAGAACGTGGTCGGGTTGCCAATGAAGCCACCGATATCTTCACCGAACGCGAGGCTAAAACCGACTACGACCCAGAGAATGCTGATGACGCCCATCGCAATGAAGCTTTGCAGCATCGTCGAAATAACGTTTTTGTTGTTTACCATACCCCCGTAGAAGTACGCCAGACCGGGCGTCATCAACAGAACAAGGGCAGCCGAAACGAGCATCCAGGCCGTGTCACCGGTATCGATACCTTCGGTGACAATTGTTGTCGGGACAGACGGAAAAACGACTCCCAACACACTGACAATCAGCAAGAGGGCAAGCGGTAAATAAGATGGTTTTTGCATGGTACCAAAAAATGGTTTAGTTGTACATTAGTCAATATCGGTCTTGAAAGACGACCGGTGTGGGGTTGCTTATTAAAACTTGTAGATGAGTGCCAGGCCAAGGGTTGCCTGCGAAGATTTGGTAAAGTTTCCGTCGCTGTCTTCAAATTGCAGCTGTCTTTCCGCACCGCTCACGGTTGGTTTGGCGTAGCTGTCGAGCCGGAATTCCGGTTTAATCAACAGGTTACCATCGGCGGCTGTGATGTTACCCGTAACGGTGATTGAGTTGACGCTCGTTCCCTGTTCATTGAAGTTACGCAGCCCCCGCGCTCCGTCGGTGTTGTCAAAGTATTCGTACCGGGCACCCAGGCCGAACTTGCTGGTAAGGGCGTAATTGGTGTAGAGCGCCACACCTCCCCAATTCGATTTGCCGGCTTTCAGCGGCTCGAAGCCCTGAAAATCTTTTTCCTGAGAACCGATGGCTGCGTTTAAACCCAGGTAAAACCGCTCGGTAACCTGGTAGGTAGTGGTCAAATCGAATACCGAATACGATCCTTTCACCTGGTTACCCAGCGAATCCGGGTTGGCTTCGTTGCTGACGATACCGTTCAGGTACACGTTCCAGCCCGCAGCTGGCGAGAAGAAAAACTGACCGATGATGCCTTTCGCTTTGTTGTTGTCTTTCCAGCTATCGACGTTGTTGACGACACCGAGCATCAACGAAGCCCGGTCGCTGAAGGCATACGTCCCTTTGATGCCGGTATGGTAGAAAGGACCGTTGTTGAATAGATTCGAGAGAGAGTAGTTGTAGTTAACCGGAGCGTCAATGACTTCGTAACCGATGTGCGTTCCAAACTGACCGGCCATCACTGCAAATTTGTCTGACACCTTCCAGTTGATATACGCCTGTTTGATGGCAGCCAGTGAGGTTCCCCCCTCCAAGGGCCCAATAATGTTACCGTAGTTTCCAAGATCAGCGTTTGGACCAAAGGTCAGGTCGATCACCGCATCGACTTTATCGGTGCTGTAACCGATTTTAGTTTGAATCAGACCGAGAAGAATTTGTCCGGAACGTTGGTCGAATACCCGGGCGGTCTTGGCAGCGCCGAGGTTGCTGCTTGATTTGGGGTTGTTGAAGTTACCGGTGTAATATGTATCGATGTAGCCAGAGAACGTGAACTTACCTTTGTTTTCGCTTCCCGTCTCCAGGGGGGCCGCCACAACCTGGGGCTTTGTAGAAGTGCTATCCTGCGCTTTAGACAATAAGACAGAGAACGAACAACATACCAACAATAAAGTTTTCTTCATAATTTTCTTTGGTTTGTTCGATTACTAGTGGGACAATTGAATAGTTTCACAAATATTAACGGCAGATATATTATTTGCAAGTTTTTACAAAAATTTAATGCATTTTTCACTAAAACACACCTATTTACTCCGTATTATCTTGATATTTAAACCTAATTTTAGCTTTTCTGACTTAATTTTACAAATACACTATATTTTGCAATCCTAAAGAAATTTAAAATATTCTGTAACTAACCCACAACACAGCTATTCAATTTAATAGCAGAATAGTTACATTTTTTACGGAGTGGCTAAACCGTATGGACAAAAAAAATCCCGGATTTTAAAATCCGGGATTTCATAAGAAAATCAGCTTTTCTGTCAAACGGCCTCAGCGTGGAGCCAGGCCTTCTTGGCGAGTAATGTTTCTTCGTCTTCCACGACATCGGGGTCGGGTACGCAGCAATCAACAGGACAAACGGCTGCACATTGTGGTTCCTCATGGAAACCAACGCATTCCGTACATTTATCTGAAACGATATAGTAAAACTCGTCGGATACCGGGGTTTGTGGATCTTTTCCGTTGACTACCGTACCATCACCAAAATCGACAACATCTAATTCCGTTCCTCCGCTCCAGGTCCATTCAACACCGCCTTCGTAAATTGCCGTGTTGGGGCATTCGGGTTCGCAGGCACCACAATTGATGCACTCGTCTGTGATCATGATTGCCATTTTGCAGGTAGATTTAAGTTGTTTGCGTGCCAGTCTGCCACCTTGAATGAGCTCCCAACACAACAAACCAGTTGCTTGATAGAATGAAACGATAATTTAACAACAAATATAATTATTTAAAGGTTGGCGCCAAACTATAATTTATTTTTGGCGGTTCAATAGAAATATACGTTACCCAAGCTACGATGAATTTAACGGATCGAATGAATACGTTTGTCCAGTTGGGCAATTTCCTGAAAAACCCCGAAAACAGCGCAGAAATTCAGGAAATAGCCCAGAGAGCTTACGCTTCCAATCATTGGTTTACTCCCGAGTACGCGTCCAAAGCCCTGCTCGCCCTTGCCGATGAATACCTGAATGAAGAAAAGTTATCGGCATGGATAAAAGGTTATAACGTTACGGTTGAAACACCTAAAAATGTGGGCGTTGTTATGGCCGGTAACATTCCGGCGGTTGGCTTCCACGATCTGCTGTGCGTGCTCCTGACCGGCCACCGGCTTTTAGCCAAGCTGAGTACACCTGATTTTGTACTAATCAGTTATTTAATAAAAAAAATCATTGATATCAACCCGGCGTTTGCCCCGTTTATTCAGATCAGCGAGCGTCTGAATCAGGCAGATGCCTTCATTGCGACGGGCAGTTCCAATTCAGCCCGCTACTTTGAGTACTATTTTTCCAAGAAACCGCACATCATTCGTCGAAACCGGTCTTCAGTGGCCGTGCTGACCGGCGATGAAACAGACGATGACCTGCAAGCCCTTGGACACGATGTGCTGGATTACTTCGGGTTGGGATGCCGCAACGTTTCCACCCTGTTTGTGCCGCAGGAATACGATTTCATCCCGCTCCTGAAGCTGCTCGAACCGCAGTCATTTCAGTTCACCAGCCACCACAAGTACAACAACAATTACGATTATAATAAGTCGATTTATCTCATCAACGGCGTCCCGCATTACGACAACGGCTTTCTGCTGCTGACGGAAAACGAGGGCCTTGTTTCCCCCATCTCAACCCTGTATTTCCAACGGTATTTCGACCAGGAAGATCTAACTTCGAAGTTATCGCAGCTCTCGGGCCGGATTCAGGTGGTGGCTTCCAAAGACGGTTTTTACCCGGGCAGCGTGGCCCTCGGTCAGACGCAGCACCCCGGCTTGGCCGATTACGCCGATGGTGTAGACACCATGGCTTTTCTGCTCTCCCTGTAAGAACAGATCGCCCTTTATCACCAAAGGTCCGAACGAGTCTGCCTTGTTCGGACCTTTCTTTTGCTTTACTGGTACACGCGCACGTAGTCGATCTCCAACCGCTGCGGCCAGATGGATTCATCGACTCCTTTCTGCCCCCCCCAGTTACCGCCCACGGCCACGTTCAAAATCAGGTAAAACGGTTGGTCGAGCGGCCACTCTTCGTAGCTACTGCCGGTTTCCTGCTTGGTGATGGTGCAGTATGGCTGGTTATCAATCAGAAAATCAATTTTCTCGGCGCTCCAGTCGATGGAATACGTGTGAAAATTCTGCGTAGCCCCCGGCACTTTCTTAATCCCCGTTTTCTCGGTGTGTTTGGTGTGGTTGTAAGCCTGGGTGTGAATCGTGCCGTGAATCTGGTCTTCATTAAAACCCACGTGTTCCATGATGTCGATTTCACCGTCGAGTGGCCACTTTAACGGTGTTTTCGCACTCAGCATCCAGATGGCGGGCCAGGTCCCCCGGCCTTTCGGCAGTTTGGCCCGCACGTCAATCCGCCCGTATTTCCATTCGGCCAGCCCCTGGGTGGTTAGTTTAGCGGACGTATAATCACGGTTTTCGTGTTTTTCTTTTCGGGCTTCAATGATCAGCAGGCCATTCTCGATGCGGGCGTTTTCCTTCCGGGGACCGAGGTAATACTGTAACTCATTGTTCCCGAATCCGTGACCGCCCACATCGTATTTCCATTTAGCCGGATCGGGCAGACCGGATTGATCAAACTCGTCGGACCAAACCAGTTTGCGGTCGGCAATGGGTAGGGTCGGCGCTGAAAAACGACAGGCCAGCAAAACGGCCAGCGAAGTCAAAGACAGTAAGGTTTTCATGGTTTGGGTCGGATTAATACCATCGTAGTCAACTCGTTCAGGTACGGTTTTTCGGCGGTGGAAACGCCCAGTGTAGAAACTGCGGCATTACCTGGCTCCAGGTTTCCGGTTCATGCCGTCCGTCCTGGACCTCAACGTACTTGACGTGCTGGCCCCAGCGAAAACCTTTGCGTTCGAGTTCCGCAATTAGGTCAAGCGTATCGTCGATGGAGTCAATGATGCCGTCGTTGTCGCGGTCGTCGGTTTCGTCCAGTGTGCCGGTTTGCAACCAGAAGGCCGAATCTGTGGGCGGTTGGGTTTTTCGGATGTGGGCGTGCATGATCCGGTCGGCATCGGAATAACCTTCGTTTAGGCCGCGCTGCCGCCACCAGAACGACCCGGAGAAAACGCCCGCTTTCCGAAACAGATCCGGATGATTCCAGACCAGATCAAAAGCCGACAGCCCGCCGAGCGAAAACCCGGCAAAAACCGCTTCCGTGGGCTGCTGGCTTACCCGGTACTGCTTCTGCACGTAGGGCACTAATTCGTGCTTCACAAATTCGGTATAAACCCCGGCTTTGGCCCCCCGATGGAGGTAATCGGCCTGCGCGGCCACCCCGTACTCCTGAATCCGGTCGCCCGCGTGAATGGCCACCAGAACAAACGGCCGGACGGTTTGCTGCGCATCCAGCGCATCCAGCACCTGCGTCATCCGGAGCCGTTCCAGATCCTGGCCGTCATTCAGATACAGCACCGGAAAGGGGTCGGGTGCGGTTTCGTACTCTCTCGGGAAAATCACATCCAGCCGAACCGCCCGGTTCAGATACACCGATACCAGCCCGGTATCGGTTTTCGTCGCTACACCGCCGGCCCAACTATTCGTAGTCGAAAATAAACTCATCAGCAATCAGTTACAAAAAAACTACCCGTTACTCGGGCTGTTCAGCACGGTAGCGCTACCCCCGGAAATCGCCCAAATTTACGGAGAGATTTCTTGGAAATTCGTAAATATGGTTATCTTTCCTCCCGAATCATCAACAAAAAACCAAACGATATTTTGCAGGAGAGCTACAGAAAATGGTACTCGCACCACCTCGGTCGCGACATTGAAATGCTGGTGTTTGGCGAGTGGGGCTACCCGGTTTTGCTGTTTCCCACCACCATGGGACGGTATTACGAAGCGAAGGATTTTGGGCTCATTGAATCCGCCCGCTGGTTTATCGAAAACCGCAAGATTAAAATCTACTGCATCGACAGCATCGACCGCGATAGCTGGTACGCCAAGCACCTTCCCCCTTCCATCCGGGTCCAGAACCATAACTGGTACGACCGGATGGTCAACGAAGAACTGGTTCCCTGGATTCAGCACGAATGCCACGTCGACAAAATTGCGGTCGGTGGGTGTAGTTTTGGCGGTTTTCAGGCGCTCAACTTTGCCTTTCGTCATCCCGAGCGGGTGGCTTATCTCTGGTCAATGGGTGCTAAGTTCGATATCAGGTCGTTCATGGACGGTTACTACGACGACAATGTTTATTTCAACAACCCCCCGGATTACATGCCCAACGCTCACAACGACCATTTTTACCGCATGCAAATCGTGTTGGGCACGTCGGAATACGATTTTTGCAAACCCGAAAACTACCGGATGTCGGAAATTCTGAACCGCAAAGGCATCCAGCATTGGCTCGATGTCCGGCCCTGGGGTGAACACGACTGGCCGGTCTGGCGCGAGATGTTTCCGCATTATTTATCAATGGTTTAGCCATGACGCCCCCGAAGAAATACGGATACGAGGATTTACACCTCCCCTACGCCGATTCCATTCAGCAGCTACGGACTTACATGGAGGAGTTGCCGGAACAGTTCGTTCTTTTTTCGGCGGAGGAGCTGACGGCCCGGAAACCTGGCAAATGGTCGCGGAAGGAAGTCCTGGGGCATCTGATCGACTCGGGGCTGAACAACCTGAAACGGTTTACGGATGCGCAGTTTATGCCGTCGCCGTTTGTGGTTCAGCGCTACGACATGAACCAGTCGGTGATCCACAACCGGTATCAGGACCTGCCCATCGACCACCTGCTGGCCCTCTGGCAATCGCTCAACCAACAGATCGTATACGTTACCGAGGCCCTTCCCGAAACGGTCCTGCAAAACCCCGTGCTGCCGCCGGATACCGCCGAAACCGTCCCTCTTTCGTGGTTGATTATCGACTATGTGGCGCACATGGGCCATCATTTTAAACAATTTGAGTTTAAATAGAATTAACCACTCATCCATTCAATCACAACCGCAACGGTTGAGCTTTGCAACCACTATGAAGAAAATTGGTATCCTTTTCGGGCAGGAAAATTCATTTCCGCAAGCCTTTGTCGACCGGGTCAACAGCAAGAAGGAGAGCGGCATTCTGGCCGAATTCGTCAGCATTGACAAAGTGGTTCAGGGCGACCCCACGGAATACGCCGTGATCATCGACCGGATTTCGCAGGACGTACCGTTTTACCGCGCTTACCTGAAAAACGCAGCCCTGACCGGCACGGCCGTCATCAACAACCCCTTCTGGTGGAGCGCCGACGAGAAGTTTTTCAACAACTGCCTGGCCACCAAACTAAACGTACCGGTTCCGAATACCGTCCTGCTGCCGTCGAAGGAACGCCCCGACGACACCAACGAAAACTCGTTCCGGAACCTGAAAATGATGGATTGGGACGCTATTTTCAAGTACATCGGTTTTCCGGCTTACATGAAACCCCACTCCGGCGGTGGCTGGAAAAGCGTTTATAAGGTGTACAACCCCGACGATCTGTGGCAGAAATTTGCCGAAACCGGCCAGTTGGTGATGATGCTGCAGGAAGAAATTGTGTTCGACGATTACTTCCGCTGTTACTGCATCGGGGGCACGGATGTCCGGATTATGCCCTACGAACCCCGTAACCCCCATCACCTTCGCTACGCAGCCGAGCCCCAGACTTCCGGCGAAGCCTACAAAAAACTGACGACGACGGTGCGCAACTACGTCATCGCCCTCAACCAGGCCCTGGGCTACGATTTCAATACCGTTGAGTTTGCCGTCCGCGACGGGATTCCCTACGCCATTGACTTCTGCAACCCCGCTCCGGATGCGGATATTTATTCGGTCGGTCAGGAAAACTTTGAATGGGTGGTGGAAGCGGCCGCCAACATGGCCATCGCGCGGGCGAAAGCGCAGGTGCCGGGCCAAGACAACCTGACCTGGGGTTCGTACGTGAAGAGTTCGGCGCACGGACGGCCCGCAACGCCTGCCGCCGAGTCCGAAGAGGCCGTTGAACCAACCGCAGAACCGGTGAAATCAAAAAAAGCGGAGAAAAAAATGGCCGAGTCTCCAAAGAAAAAAGAAGGGGCCAAAGCCGGCTCTGACGAGAAGCCGAAAGCGAAAAAAGAAAAAAAGGCCAAATAAATCACGCTATTCCGATCGCTCCGTTCATGCCAGTTTTCACCCTAGGAATCGAAGAAGAATTTCAGACCATCGACCCCGTGACGCGGGAGTTGCGTTCGCACATGTCGAAAATTGTGGAGGGCGGCCAGATCACGCTTCAGGAACGGGTCAAAGCCGAGATGCACCAGGCCGTGGTGGAAGTGGGCACCAACATCTGCACCAACATTCACGAAGCGCGCGAGGAGGTGACGTACCTGCGCAAGATGGTGCTCGATCTGGCCGAAAAGCAGAATCTGAAAATCGCAGCTGCCGGAACGCACCCCATCTCCGACTGGCAGGATCAGCTCATTACCGACAACGAACGCTACGACAAGCTCATCGATGAGATGCGTGATGTGGCCCGCTCGAACCTGATTTTTGGCCTGCACGTACACGTGGGCATCGAAAACCGTAACGACGGCCTGCACATCATGAATGCCGTGCGGTATTTTCTGCCCCACGTCTACGCCCTGTCGACCAATTCACCGTTCTGGTGCGGCCGCAACACGGGGTTCAAATCTTACCGCTCGAAGGTGTTTGACAAGTTTCCGCGCACCGGTATTCCCGACTATTTTGCCTCGGCGGCCGAGTACGACGATTACATCAACCTGCTGGTGAAAACCAACTGCATCGACAACGGCAAGAAAATCTGGTGGGACATTCGGCTGCACCCGTTCTTCAACACCATTGAATTCCGGATTTGCGACGTGCCCATGCGGGTCGATGAAACCATTTGCCTGGCGGCCGTGATGCAGGCGCTAATTGCCAAGATTCACAAATTACACAAGCAAAACCTGAATTTTCGGCCGTACCGGAAAATCCTGATCAACGAAAATAAGTGGCGGGCGGCCCGCTACGGCATCGAAGGCAAGCTGATCGATTTTGGCAAGCAGGAGGAAGTACCCTACCACACGCTGGCCCAGGAATTGCTAGAATTCATCGACGATGTAGTGGACGAGCTCGGCAGCCGCAAAGAAATTGAATATGTTAAAACCATTCTTGAAATGGGCACCGGAGCCGACCGGCAACTGGCGGTTTTCCGGCAAACCAATGACTTGAAGCGGGTTGTGGATTACATCGTTGAGGAAACTTCTCACGGCTTGATCTAGTTAATCAAGGAGACGTGTCATCGTCTGACCCATAAACTGTAGCTTTGAATTTAACGGAATGGAATCAATGAAAGTGGCGGTTCTGGACTTGTACAACAACGTCCCGAACGAAGGAATGCGCTGTATTCTGCAACTTATTCGGAATATGAGCGGCCAGATGGAAGTGGAATTGACGCATACAATTTTCGACGTGCGGGGCAAAAACGAAGTCCCGGGCCTGGACTATGACATTTATATTTCAACCGGTGGGCCGGGTAGTCCGTTGCCGAGCGATGAGCCGTGGGAAGCGCCCTATTTTCGGTTGATCGACCAGCTATTTGAGCACAACAGAATCCACGAGCAAAAGAAATACCTGTTTCTGATCTGCCACTCCTTCCAGCTCGTGTCCCGGCACCTGGGCCTCGGAACCATCAGCAAACGCAAATCGACGTCCTTTGGCATTTTCCCGATGCACAAAACCGACGACGGCCTGACCGATCCGCTGTTTGAAGGGTTGCCCGATCCGTTTTTCGCGGTCGATTCGCGGGATTATCAACTGACGGAACCCAACTGGGACCGCATCAACGAACTGAACGTTAAAGTGCTGTGTCTGGAGAAAATCCGCCCCCACGTTCCGCTGGAACGGGCCATCATGGCGGTGCGGTTCACCGACGAAATTTTTGGTACGCAGTTTCACCCGGAAGCCGATGGCGAGGGCATGTTGCGGTATTTCATGACCGACGAGAAGAAACAGCAAATCGTTGAAAATCACGGCGAAGACAAGTACAACGAAATGGTGGCCTACCTGCAGGATCCGGAAAAAATTGCCCTGACGGAGTCGGTCATCATACCGGGTTTTCTGCGCCAGTCAAGTTTGGTTAAACTTTAAAAACAAAACCGGCCGGCCAAGCCGGCCGGTTTTGAACCGTATTGTTATGATTCAATCGATTCGACAGGCTTACAACCAAGCATTCAGCCCGGAACAGTACCGGGCTTTTTTGGATCAGATTCACCGCGATTATCCGGATCAACTGGACTTTCGGGTGGCCGAAACGCCGGTTTTTGTGCCCCTTGCGCTGAAAGACCGTATCCTGGAAGCCTGCGAGTCGATTATCGACACCATCACCCGGCACGATTTCAAGGAGTTGTCGGAAGCGGCCATTCCGCCGGGCCAGCGGGTGCCAAACGAAAACGATCATACCTCTTTTCTAGCCATCGATTTCGCCATTTGCCAAGACGAAAACGGCGAGCTGGTCCCGCAGTTAATTGAATTGCAGGGTTTTCCCTCGCTGTTCGGCTTTCAGTCGTACCTCTCGGAGAACTACCGGCAGCATTTTCCCATTCCGGACGGTTTCAGTCACCTGTTCAACGTGGATTCCGACGAAACCTACCGCCAGCACCTCCGACGGCTCATCGTTGGCCTTGAGCAACCCGAACAGGTAATTTTGCTGGAGATTTTTCCGGAAAAGCAGAAAACCCGCGTCGATTTTGCCATTACGAACGAGATGCTGGGCATTGAAGCCGTTTGCCTGACCAAAATTCAGAAGGAAGGCCGGAAACTTTTTTATGAGAAAGACGGCCAGCGGTACCACATCAAGCGGATTTATAACCGGTTGATTTTCGATGAACTGGAAAGTCTACCGGACTTGAAAACGGATTTTACACTGACCGACGACGTGGACGTGGAATGGATTGGGCACCCCAATTGGTTTTTCCGCATCAGCAAACACACGCTACCGCTTTTGAAGAGCCCGTACGTTCCGGAAAGTCACTATCTGAACACGCTCGGGACGTACCCGGAAGACCTGGAGAATTACGTCTTGAAACCGTTGTTTTCCTTCGCCGGTAGCGGGGTTAAGCTGTCGGTCACCCGGGAAGATCTGGACGCGATTCCCGACAAAGAAAACTTTCTGCTGCAGCGAAAAGTCAAGTACGAACCGGTTATTCAGTCGCCCGACGGTTTGGTAAAGTGTGAAATTCGGATGCTCTACCTCTGGCACGAACAAGACCCCCGCCCGATCCTGCTGACCAATCTGGCCCGACTAAGCCGGGGTGAAATGATCGGCGTCCGCTTCAACAAGGATTTTGACTGGGTTGGCGGCACAATCTGTTTTTTTGAGCAGTAACGGGGATGACAGAGAATACACAAGAGAGCAAAGGTTACTTCACAGAGGGGATGTCTTTACTCTCTTGTATTTACTCTCATGTCTATCCACTTAGCTTCACTTTCCGATCCGGACCTGGTAGCTCAAATACGGCAACGGACTGGTGCGCATCAGGCCCTGTTCGTTGTAAACCGGCAACAACAGGGCGGTATCAAACGAGTGGCGACGGCGGTTGAACCGAAACCCCGCGGAAGTCAAACCGGCGAGGTAGGTGTACTGCGGCTCGATGGCCTCCCCGATCAGGATGTTGTTCTGGCTGATAAACGTAAGGTCCGGGGTGATTTTTCGCACATAACCGATGGTTACGACGCCCGACGACGCTAGGCCCTGCCGGGAGAACGTGACACCCGCACCCACAGTGATGTTTCGCTCCTCGTCGCCCACCGTGACCAAGCCCTGTGCCAGCCCCATCCGGGTTAACAAGCGTTCGTTCAGACGAATACCGATATACTGCACGCTTAGCGCGGCCCGGGTTCGGGTGGTTAGTTTGGCGCCGAATTTGGTTGAAAACGTGTGAAAATTCTGCGGGCTCAGGGTTTGAAACGTAGACCCGACGCTCCAGTGTTTGGTGACGCCCACGTCGATGCGGCTGAACAGAACGTAACTGTTTTGAAGGTAGAGGCTACGTTTCTCGGGCATGTAAGCCGTCGGCATAAAATAAAGCCGGAAGGGAAAACCGTTGGGAAAATCGGGACCGCTGCGCAGAGTTCCGCCCACCAGATCGGCCCGAACAATGTCGTTTACCGCCAGCAGCTGGTCACCGTCTTTTTTGGTACGAATCAGGTAAGAAGCGCTGTCCCGCCGGACGAATTGCCCCCGCAGGATGGTGCCATTTTTAAGCACAAAATTGTAGGTTCCGGGAATGCGGGCGTGGCCGGGTTCGTAATACACATCCTGCGCCCGCACTTTCGACGCCCCTAAAATTCCTAGACACACACACAGGTAGAGTAGCTTCATAGGCGCCAAAATTGAGTCACAACGAAAGTTAAGAAACTTACCGCTTCCACCCAAGCGTTAAATACGTGTATTTTTGTATCCGTTAATAACGATTTGCTTGATAACCAACCCCATTTTAACGCACCGGCAACTTTTTTTCCAACACGTTGCCCAAACGTCTGACTTTCCACTGGCGCTCGAAATTGAGCGGGCCGAAGGCGTTTACCTGTACAGCAAAGACAACCGGTACCTGGATCTGATTTCCGGTATTGGGGTCAGCAATGTCGGTCACCGGCATCCGCGCGTTCTGGCGGCCATTCAGGAACAGCTCGACAAATACCTGCACCTGATGGTGTACGGCGAATTCGTGCAGTCGCCCCAGGTAGAACTGGCGCACGCCCTGGCCCAAACCCTGCCGCAGCCGCTGACCAACGTCTATTTTACCAACTCGGGCACGGAAGCCATTGAAGGCACCATGAAACTGGCGAAACGATTTACGGGCCGCACGGAAATCATTTCGTGTTTCAATGCCTACCACGGCGCCACGCAGGGGGCGCTTTCGTTGTCGGGCAGTGAGCATTTCAAACAAAACTTCCGCCCGTTGCTGCCCGACATCCGGCACATCCAGCACGGCGACTGGCAGCATTTGGAGCAGATTACCCAACGTACGGCGGCCGTCATTATGGAGGTCGTGCAGGGCGAAGCGGGCGTACGGGTGCCGGAAGCCGCCTATTTGCAGGCGGTGCGCAAACGGTGTACGGAAGTGGGTGCGCTGCTGGTTTTTGACGAAATCCAAACCGGTTTTGGCCGCACCGGTACCTTCTGGGCATTCGAGGCTTTTGACGTAGTGCCGGATGTGGTCGTCTGCGCCAAGGGCATGGGGGGCGGTATGCCCATCGGCGCGTTCATCAGCTCAGCCGACATCATGGGCGTTTTTAAAAATAACCCCATTCTGGGCCACATCACCACATTTGGCGGTCACCCGGTCAGTGCCGCGGCTTCGCTGGCAACCCTGCGCGTGATTCAGGACGATCAGCTTCCTCAGCAGGTTGAGGCCAAAGGCGAGTTGTTCCGCCAATTGCTGGTGCACCCGGCCATCCGGGAGGTGCGCGGCAAGGGGCTGATGCTGGCGGCTGAGTTCGATTCGTTCGACCGGCTCAAACCAGTGATCGACCGGGCCATCCTCAACGGCGTGATCACCGACTGGTTTCTGTTCTGCGACAATTCCATGCGGATTGCCCCGCCCCTGATTATAACCGAAGAGCAGATCCGGACGGCCTGCGCGGTCATTCTGGATGCCATTGCTTAATTCCATCCATCACGGATTAACAAAAAAGACCCCGGCTTAGCCGGGGTCTTTTCTTAAAATCTCAAGCAGAAGCTATTACGTGGTTTGTTTTACCGATCGAATGGGTGAGCCGTTGCGGACCTCCTCCGTGGCGGTTGTAATGATCTGATCGCCGTCTTTCAGATCGCCGAACACTTCGATTTTGTCGCCGTCCTCCATGCCTTTCTGCACGGCTACCCACTCCGCTTTCTGATTAACGACTTTCACGATAAATACGCCCGTCGTGGAGTTGATCACGGCGGATTTGGGCACCACAAACGTATTGTTTTTTGTAGGCAGCGGAATGGTTACTTCGGCAATCATTCCCGGCAGCAATTTCCGGTCGTTGTTGGCAACATCCACCTCCGTACGCTCCGAACGCAGCCGTTTGTCCAGCGCTCCCGCCAGCCGCTGCACTTTGCCAGTGAACTTCCGATCCGGGAACGCCTTTACCGTAAAGCTAACCTCGTCGCCCTGATCCACGTAACCCGTGTAGGCTTCCGGAACGGACACCACCAAACGGAGTTTTTTCTGTTCGGTCAGGACAAAAAGCGGCAACTCCGATCCTTTGCCCGACGGCCCGATATAAGCTCCGGTGCTGACGTTCCGCAGGCTGATCACCCCGCTGAAAGGCGCCCGGATTTCCAGGTATTTTCGCATATCAGCAATCTCCTTATAGGAAGCTTTTGCCGCCTGCAACTGGGCGTAATCCGATTCTTTTTTGGCCAGTGTCTGCTCAATCATTGACTGTGCCACGGTTCCCGGCGTTTTGGCAGCATCCACGTAGCGGTCGTAATTGGCTTTGCTGGCGATGTACAGGGCCTCCTGCGACTTCAGCCGCGACTCGGCCGCCGACAACTGGGCATTCAACTCGGGCGCTTCAGCCAGAGCCAATAGTTGTCCTGCTTTCACTTCGGTACCCACATCAGCGTGAATGGATTTAACAAACCCGCTTACTTTGGCGTACATGTCCACATCCCGGTAGGCCACCAGTTCACCGGGTATTCGCAGGTTCGACGATAGTTTGCCCTTTTGGAGCGAAAACACTTCGGTCGGCTCGGGCTCTTCCGCCACCGCCACTTTGTCGGCTTTACTATCCGACGAATGGCACCCGTTCAGGGCACTAATCACCAGAATGCCGGAAAATACCGCCAGCAGCGGGGACGCTACGCTATTCATTAACCGATTCATATACGCCGGGAATATAATGTTTACTTTCTTTATCTTCAGGATCAAGCGATACCGACTGCACCGACGCATTGCCTTGTACCCAGGCAAACACGAGCGGTAAAATGTGCAAAGCCGCAAACGTGGAAGCGATCAGCCCGCCAATTACCGCCCGACCCAGCGGAGCCGTCTGCGAACCTCCTTCACCAAATCCCAGCGCCATCGGAAGCATACCGACAACCATCGCCACGCTGGTCATTACGATGGGCCGCATCCGCAACGAAGCCGATTCTTTGGCCGCCAGCAGGGCATTATGATTTTTCATCCGCAGTTGCTCGGCGTTGGTCACCAGCAGCACCGCGTTGGAAATCGACACCCCTACCGACATAATCATGCCCATGTACGACTGCAAATTAAGCGTCGAACCCGTCAGCAGCAGCAGGCCCAGGGAACCCGCCAACACCGCCGGAACCGTACACAGCACCACCAGCGACACCTTGAACGACTGGAAATTGGCCGCCAGCATGAGGAAAATCACGATGATGGCCGTCAGCAGACCGGTTTGCAAACTATCCAGCGTTTCGGTCAATACCTGCGTCAGACCGCGGGTCTCGATGGTTAAACCGCGCGGCAGTTCACCAAGTTCGGCAATGGCCCTGTTCACATCGGTGTTGGCCGTTCCCAAATCCATGTCGTACAGATTCGCCGTAACGGACAGCACCGGAACCGCCCCGATGTTGTCGTTTTCGCCGTAGGTCTTGCCGGTGCTAATCGTTGCGACATCGCTCAAAACCGGCCGGTTGGTGTTGGGCAGCACCGGGATTTCGCCAATGTCGCTGACGGTTTTCATCTGATTCTCCGGTACCTGCACTTGCACGCTGTACATCTGGGCGCTTTTTGGGTCAATCCAGACGCTTTTTTCCGTCAGACGGGAGGAAGAAGTAGAAGCCGTTAACGAGCGCGAAATGGCCGAAATATCCGTGCCCAACTGCGCGGCCCGCTCCCGGTCAATGTCGATGTTGATCGCCGGGTATTTGATGGCCGATCCCAGTTGAACATCGCGCAGATACGGGATTTGTTTTAGCTTGGCAATGACCTTGTTGGCGTACTCTTCGTTCTGCTCTTTATTCTTTCCAATGACCTTGACTTCAACGGGCGTTGGTGATCCCTGACTCAGAATTTTATCCGTCAGTTCGAGCGGTTCAAACGAAAGTTTTACTTCCGGTAATGCCGCTTTCATGTTCGCCCGAAACTGATCTTTTAAGACATCCAGATCAACGTCGTAATCATGTTTTAAACTGACCTGTAAAACTCCTTCGTGCGGACCCGCCATAAAGAGATAAATCGGGCTGGTTGAAAATTGCGAACCGTGCATCCCCACCATTGCCGAAGTAATTTCCACGTTTTCTTTCCCCACCAGTTGATTTAGTACGTCCAGCGCTTTCAACATGGTTGTTTCGGTTTTTTCCAGTCGCGTACCGTCCGGGGCCCGAAGCCGGACCTGAAACTGACCGCCGTTGACGCGGGGCAGTACATCGCGTCCAATGATGCTGATAAAGAAAGCCGTTAATCCGATAGCGACCGCAAAATAAGCCAGCGTAATTACTTTTTTGTGCGGAATAGTCAGCTCAATAAACCGTACGAAGGCCAGACGAAAACGCTCAAACAAGCCAATCTTCCCGTCGTTATTCAGATCGGCCTGCCGGGCCAATTGGTGCTTTCCGTTTAAAACCTTGCCTTCCGACGCAGCACCGTTGCCGTTTAACCCGGTGCCTTTGTGCGTTACTACGTCGTGTTTCCCGCCCTTCCCATTGGATTTGTGGGCGTGGCTTTTCATCAACCAGTTGGCCAACACCGGCACCAGCGTTTGGGCCATGATGTAGGAGGTAATCATCGAAAACGCGATGGCTAATGAGAGCGGCAGAAACAACGCCCCCGGAATCCCCTTCATCGTAAACGCCGGTGCAAACACCGCCAGAATACAGAATAAAATCAGCAGTTTCGAGAACGCAATTTCTTTACAGGCATCCCAGATGGCCAACGCTTTCGGTTTCCCCATGTCGAGGTGCTGGTGTATATTTTCAATCGTTACCGTCGACTCATCCACCAGAATACCGATGGCCAGCGACAGTCCGCTCAGCGTCATAATGTTGATCGTCTGCCCGAATAACGAAAGAAATAAAACGCCGGAAATGATACAGATCGGGATGGTGATGATTACGATCAGGGCACCCCGCGGATCACCCAGAAACAGCAGGACCATCAACCCCGTCAAAATGGCCCCAATGACGCCTTCCTCAATCAGACTTTCAACCGAATTAATGACGTAAACCGACTGGTCGAACTCATAAGAAAGCTTCACATCTTCGGGCAACTGGGCCTGAAAGGTAGGCAATTGCTTCTTCAGGTTCTGCACCACTTCCCAGGTGGAGGCATCCGATGACTTGGTAATTGGTAAATACACGGACCGGCGCCCGTTGACCAGCACGTAGCCCGACGTAATATCAGCCCCGTCTTCTACCGTCGCCACATCCCGCAGGTAGATGTTTTGCACGGTTCCGGTGTAGATCGGAATTTTCTCAAAATCCTTGACGGTTTTGATTGTGGTGTTAGCCGGGGTAAAGTAATTCAGATCCCCCACCCGCACGTTCCCCGCCGGCGTTGCCTGGTTGTTGATGCGCAGGGCGGCCACCAACTGATCGGGGGTTAGGTTGTGGGATCGCAGCAGTTCCGGATCGGCTTTGATGACCACCGTCCGGGAGTTTCCCCCGAACGGAGCCGGGGCCACCAGACCGGGAATGGAGCTGAACCGCGCCCGGACGTAAACGTTGGCCAAGTCCTGTAATTCGTTGTTTGTCCGGATCGGGCTGCTCAACACCAACTGCCCCACCGGCAGGGTCGACGCATCGAACCGGAGAATGAAAGGCGGTTGCGATCCAGGCGGAAAAATGGCCTGGGCCCTGTTCGTGTACGACGACACCTCGGCGGCCGCCTGGGCCATGTTCGTGCCTTCGTAGAAACTGAGCTTGATCAGCGTCAGGCCCTGAATGTTTTTGGTTTCAATGCTTTTGACCCCCGATACGTAAAGCAGCAGGTTGACGTACTGTTTCCCGAAAAACGACTCCATCTGGTTGGGAGTGAAGCCGCCGTAGGGGTGGGAAATGTAAATAACGGGCAAATCCAGGTTCGGGAAGATGTCGATTTTGATCGTGCGGATGGCACCGATCCCGAAATAAAACAAGCCCGCGACCAACACCAGAACGGTAATGGGTTTGCGTAAGGCTGCGCGGATTAAATCCATAAGGGGTTACTCGGTTTAATTGAGTTTAGGCGGTACGACGAAGCAACGGGTTACTGAATTTGCCCGGTGATCTTAGCCGCCCAATACCAGGCTTTTTTAGGATCGCGGTCTGCAACGCTCTGCAGAAGAGATGTGTGCATACTCTGCTTGCTCAGCAGGGTTTCCGTCGTAATGAAGACTTCCATGAAGGATTTCTTCATCTTGTCGGCGATGATCTTGTACAAATCGGCCAGAACTTCGTTTTTGGAGGCCATCGCCAACCGGATGTGAAACTGAATGTCGGCTTCGATGCAGGCTTCGGGCTGGTTTTGCAGGGCGGCATCGTGCCGTTTTTGCAGCAGGACCGTCATCACCTCAACGTCCTCCGGTGTCCGGTTCAAGGCGGCTTTCTCGGCGATTTTCAGTTCGAGCAACTGCCGGACTTCGTTTACTTCGGGTCCCTCGGCCCGCAGCAGACTCTGGTGAAAAGGCTCGACGTTGGTTTGCTGCAATTCCACAAACGTACCCAGCCCCTGCTGAACCCGGATCAGCCCTTTGTTGGTCAGAATCCGGATGGCTTCGCGGACGGTTGAACGCCCCACCCCAAACTGCTGCATCAGCTCGGGTTCGGAAGGTAACTTTTCCCCAATTTTGTACTGGCTGGAAGCGATTTGCTCCTGGAGTTTGCCGACCACCGCATCGGCCAGGCTTTCGCGTTTGATGAATATTGGTTCTGTAGTCATCATATCATCTGATGAGTAAAGATACAAATCTTGATCAGCATACTCATCCCTCCGTAAAAATTTATGATTATTTTACTATGACTTTAAAAGTGACTGCACTTATAAGCAATTATTTTGTATTTTATTTATTTACCCGTTGTACTTCCTTCTGAACAGATTGTTAAGAAATGGTCGCCGGGTTTTGCGATCCGTCATCTCCGCGTGGAATACGAGAAACTCGGTTTGCGGAAAATTTAATGGTCCGTGATCTTTCCTTTCCGTATTTTGTTCTTTTTACGGCGGTACGTAGTCCGGAACCGTTCATTTGTAACTCCTTATCGAGACTCGCTGATTTGTTGTTGCTTTATGCCCACCCTTGTTAACGAAAAACTTCAACTCGCCCACGACTTTGTTCTGCACACGAATCGCAACGTGTTTCTGACGGGGAAAGCCGGTACGGGAAAAACGACTTTTTTGCACCAGGTTAAAAACACCTCGTCCAAACGACTGGCGGTAGTAGCCCCGACGGGGGTAGCCGCCATCAATGCCGGGGGTGTTACCATCCATTCTTTGTTTCAGTTGCCATTCGGGCCGCTGGTGCCGGGCGCCCTGAACCGGGAAACCCGGAAATTCACCCGCGAAAAGATCAACCTGCTGCGGACGCTCGATCTGCTCATTGTGGACGAAATCAGCATGGTCCGGGCCGACGTGCTCGACGGGATTGATGCGGTCCTGCGCCGGTTTCGTTACCGACCCGAACCGTTCGGCGGGGTGCAGTTGTTGCTCATTGGCGACATGCAGCAATTGCCCCCCGTCATCCGCGATGAGGACTGGGCCTTGCTGAGACCGTACTACGACACCGGGTATTTTTTCGGAAGCCGGGCTCTGCAAAAAACACCGTACATCAGCCTCGAACTGGATCACATCTACCGGCAGGCCGACCAACGGTTTATCGAGATTTTGAACAGCGTCCGGGAAAAACGGATAACGCGCGCGCAGCTCGACGACCTGAACCAGCGGTTCATCCCGAATTTTACGCCCCAGGACGACGAAGGATACATTACTCTGACGACCCACAACCAGGCCGCCCTGCAACTGAACAGCCAGAAGCTGCAATCGCTGACTACTCAACTTCACACGTTCGAAGCCACGATTGAAGGCGACTTTCCCGCCCACGCCTACCCAACTGAAGCCAGCCTGGAACTGAAAGTGGGCGCGCAGGTGATGTTTAACAAGAACGATGCATCGCGCGAAAAACTGTTTTACAACGGCAAGATCGGGCAGATTACGGATATTGACGACGATGTGATTTACGTAAAATGCCCGCACGATCCGGACACACTGACCGTTAGCCCCATGGAATGGGTCAACATCCGGTACACGCTGGATCCGCAAACCAACGAAATCAAGGAGGAGCCCATTGGCAAGTTTGTTCAGTATCCGCTGAAGCTGGCCTGGGCCATCACCATTCATAAAAGTCAGGGACTGACGTTTGAAAAAGCCATCATCGACGCGGCTTCGGCCTTTGCCCACGGGCAGGTTTACGTGGCCCTAAGCCGGTGTAAAACCCTGGAGGGGCTGGTGCTGCGGGAACCAATTCCGTCGCACAGCATCAAAACCGAGTTGCTGCTGGAAGAATTTCACGAGCAGGTGCAGCAGCAAACGCCCGATGATCAGGAGCTTTGGCACTCGAAACAACTGAATCAGGAACAGTTGCTGCTGGATTTGTTTTCGTTTGAACGAACGCACTACCTGATCAACCGCTGCCGCCGAACCGGAGCCGAACACGCAGGAAGTCTGGACGAGGGCCTTGAACCGGCGCTGAATCAGTTCAATGCCGTGTTTCAGGAAAAGGTCCGTGACGTGACCGAACGGTTTCGTCAGCAGCTTCCCCGGTATTTCGCCGGGGATTTGTTGGCGGAAGAAAACCAGCCGTTGCAGGAGCGTGTTCGCAAAGCCGGGGTCTACTTCAAAGATTTGATTCGTAACGAACTACAGCCCATGCTGGCTTCTGTTCCGACCGAGACGGACAACAAGCAGGTACGGGAAGCGCTGCACGAGTCGCTGGACGAGCTGGAAAAAGAGCTTTTCATCAAACTCCACTGCTTCGAGGCTACGCTGGACGGTTTTGAGGCCCTGGTGTATCAGAAGACGCGAAACCATGCCGAACTGGAGTTTCAGTCCATCCGGAAGCAGGCAAGTCGGAAAAGCGATGAGGGACGATCCGGCCACGAAAAGCCCCGGACGCTTTACGACGCACTGGCGAAGTGGCGGCAGGATCTGGCGGGCGAACTGGATACCGTGGCGCATACCATCCTACCCCGCAAAACGCTGGCCGAACTCGCCCGCTCCAAACCGTCGACCCTCGATGAACTCCTGAAAATAAAGGGATTCGGCAAGGTAAAAGCCCGCATGATCGGCGAAGACGTTCTGACCATCATTCGGTCTTTCCTTGAAAATGAATCCGCGACAAAAGCTTCGTCAGCCCCGGAAAAACCAAACAAAACGCCATCGCCCGCCCTGAGCCTGGCGCTCTTTCGGCAGGGGAAAACCGTCACCGACATTGCCCAGGAGCGAAACATTGCGGCTTCGACGGTGGAAGGCCACCTGGCGCAGTTTATCAGTTCCGGCCAGCTATCGGTGTATGAATTGGTGCCCGCCGAAAAAGTCGAAACCATCCGGACTTACCTGGAAAAACACACGCCCAAAACCCTGACGGAAGCCAAAGCCGGTCTGGGCGACGGGGTGACGTTTGCGGAGATCCGGATGGTTTACAATTCCATGCTGGCGGGTACGGCGCAGACGGACTAAACGGCAGACTTACTCGCCCGGGTGGTAGGTTCGTCCGACGTGCTGCTGAACGTCTTCGGGATAAAACCAGATATCTTTAAACTTTCCTTCGCTGAACAGTTTTGCCTGGTCATTGAAGTGCGGTGACCTCGGATCGCTGCTGTGCCCGCCGTTGACCACGGTCCGGGCCCTGACGCGGTCGCCGAACTCAACGACGGCTACAAAGCTGTTGCCCACGTAACCGTACCGTTTTTTAGTGTTGGGATAGGTCCGCGCCCCGAAAGACGCCAGAGAACCCCAGGTTGAAGGGGTAAAGCCCACCGGAAAGCTTGGTTTGGAATCATCGTAGGTTTCCTGAATTTTTCCGGTCAGGCGCTGAAACCGATTGATTTCGCCCCAGCCGGTTTTCCAGGTGCCAAAATCCCGGTTCAGCTCGTCAATGACCTCAGCCAGCAGCTTCACTTTTTCCTCCGAACTGGTTTTCTCGATCACGAAAGCCGTAAACGTCAGAAAGTCGAACCGTTCGTTGGCCGGAAACCGGGTTCGGGCCAACCGCTGAATTTTTTCGCCCCAATGCACCGCCAGCGTGGTGGCCACTGAGTTGACGCCGTAAGTTTTGTCCCAGGCCCGTAAGATTTCGATGGCTTCGGCCACGGCCTCGGGCTGCGTTTCCGACTGTTTTCCGACGATTTCGTAGGCTTTTACCAGGGCCGGGATCAGGTCGTCAAAACCGGGCAGGTGCGGATCGTTGGCGGCCGCAATGAGGGTATCGAGCGTAAAAATGGATTTTTTACTTAACGTCCGAACGGCATTGATGCCCCGGTAGTTCTCGCCGTCGGGTGCCATGTAAGCCGGATACTTGTTGCGGTCCGGACTGTCAGGCCCCGAAACTGTGAACGGTGTCGAATTGCAGTTCTGAATCCAGCCAACCGCCGGATTTTTCACCTGTACAATGTCGTCGATGCCGTGCAGCCCCTTCCAGTCGGTTTCCGGATCGCTGCCATCAACGGGATTGTTCCAGTCAAATTTCGGGTTGCGCTTCGGAATAAAGTTACCGTGCCAGTAGGCAATGGTGCCTTTTCGGTCGGCATAAACCGTGTTGTTGGTCGCGTTTCCGTTCAGCTTCATTACTTTTTTATAACTCTCGTAATCCTTCGCTTTCGTGCGCAGGTACGATTGGGCGAGCGCGTTCAGCGGATCGTTCATCATATTGATAGTGATCCACTTATCCCCCAACTGACCGGCTACGGGGCCGTGGTGCGTGCGGTAAAGCGTAACTTCTCTGAACTGAATACCGTTGGCCGTTTTGTAGGGAAACTTTACCGTTTGGGTTTGCACGGGTTTCCACTCGCTGCCGTGTTTGTAGTAATACGTTCCGTCGCGCTTTTCGACGGTTTCCAGGTATTCATCCACCGAATCGGAATTTCCGGAGGTGTGCATCCAGCCGCAGTTTTCGTTGAAGCCCTGATACACAAAAAACTGCCCCCAGGTAACGGCTCCGTAGGCATTCAAGCCTTTTTTGCTCGCCAGGTGCACTTCCGAGCGAAAGTAAAAGGAGGTGTGCGGGTTGATCAGCAGCATGGCATTTTTGCTGGCGGTTTTAGACGGTGCAATGGCAAAACCGTTGGAGCCGGTGGGTTCGCGCTCGTGCTTTTCAAAATCGTAACGATGCGACGACCATTTTGAGTTGGTGTAAAACGCCTTGATCCGGTCGGTGGAAATGACGCTGATGTTACCGCCAATGCTGCCTTCGCTGAACATCAACGGCATCCAGGGCTGAAACCGGGTCAGCAGCCGCGGCTTGACGTTTGGGTGGGTGTAGAGGTAATAGTTCGTGCCATCGGCAAAAGCATCCATCAACTCCCGCATCCAGGATGGCGATTTTTTGTAGAGTGCAATGGCCTGTGTGGTGTCCATAAAAAGCCGCGCTCGGATGTCGTGGTACAATGCCTCTTCGCCCTCCACTTCCGCCATGCGCCCAATGGCGTCGATGTAGTTTTCCTCCACACGCGCGAAATCATCCTCGCACTGCGTGTACAACAGCCCGAAAACCACATCCGCGTCGGTTTTGCCGTAAATGTGCGGGATGTCCCAGGTATCGCGGGTGATGGTGATGGTTCGGGCGCGCTTTTGCCAGCGAGCAATTTCGTCCGGTGTAAAGGGTTGTGCCAGGACCGGCAGCGTGAGGAGAGAAGAAATCAGCAGGAGAAGTTGTTTCATCGTTTGGGCCGTATTCGGTGTACGGTAATATAGACCAAAAGACGAAACTGGACAAGTCCTGAAAGGCAGTTTATGGACTTACCCGTCAACAAAAAAGCCAGACTGGCAGCCCGGCTTTTTTGTAAATAGATAATGGGGTTGGAAACAAAGTAACCTCTTCCCAAAACAGGTACCTTTTTCGGCGAAAACGATCAGAATTAGGAATTATCTAACCATTTGCCGGTATGAGTTACTCGTGTTTGCTATGATCATGCTCCAGATGGGCAACTAATTTCTGTTCCAGAACAGCTTTCGGAACGGCACCGATTACTTTATCAACCATTTTACCGTTTTTGAAAACCATCAGGGTCGGGATGCTGCGGATACCGAATTGCGCCGGAACCTGGGCGTTCATATCAACGTCCATTTTGGCGACAACGGCTTTGCCTTCGTACTCGCCGGCCAGTTGCTCCACAACGGGTCCGATCATTTTACAGGGTCCACACCATTCGGCCCAAAAATCTACTAAGACAGGTTTATCGGAATTGATTACATCTGCGAAGTTAGCGTCGGTTATTTCAATCGCTTTTGCCATGACTATGTCTCGGTTATATATAGTATTTTAACTCATCTGTACGTACAATGTTTTGGATTTGAAAAAAGTTCATCCAATTGTTTGAATGCAATGGACCTTTCGGCGACAACGCAACCTCCGAAAGCTTATTCCGCTCTACGGGCTTTATGCTAAATCGCTAGCATCCTTCTGTCCAGGCAGTTAACCGCTCGTCAAATAAATTACAATGCAAGCTACTAGGTTTTGCAAAGTAGCTCATAAGATTTTACTTTTGACTAGATTCACCTTAATCCAACGACAACTAATGAAAAAGCTCCTCCTGCTTCCCCTGCTCCTGGGCAGCCTTTTACCCGCTTACGCGCAATGTGACAAAGATCTGGCGCTGGCCGTTTCCAACACCGAATACCTCAGCGCAACCGGTGCTGTGGAGCGAACCGTGGATGAAAAAAGCACCATTGAGATCAACAAAACGGACGTGGTGATTAGGCCCGGAAATGAGGACCGCAAAATGAACGGAAAAATTCAATCCAACACCTGTACTTGGAGCGTTCCCTACAAGGAAGGAAAATCGGTGATCAAAGCGCGTTTTGACGATCCATCGGGTAATCAGCAGAATGCCATTATTACGCTCGAAGGCAAAGACGGCAAAATAACGTTTCTGATGGAAGTAGCCGAAATGCCCGACCGAAAAATCCGGGTCAATGTCGATAAATTTGAGGAAAAGAAATAAAGTATATTCATTGGCGGCTATCGTTCATAACACTCGGTGTGATCGATAGCCGCCGAACGTTTTTAATTCAGTCGGTATCCTACCCCGTCCATCGCATCGAGCGCTTTGAGCAGCTCGTTGACGGGCGTAATTTTGAAGGGGCGCGATAACATGCTGACTTCCAGCCGATCTTCTTCGTCGGTGACCCGAAGCACCAGGTTACAGGAGCCCGGATATTCTTTCACCAAATCGGTTATTTTGGCCACAAACTCGTTGTTGATCAGCTTTAAGTCCAGCTGCACAGAGAGTTCTTTGCTGTATTTTGTCCGCACCTCGGTAAGCAACTGAATGAAGTTCGGGCGGAACTCAAAAGCGTCGGAGTTCCAGCGGTTTTGCAGCTTTCCTTTCACGTGCAGAAACAGCCCTTCCTCGATATAATTGCCCAGCCGGACAAAATCTTCCCCGAACAAACTCATCTCAACCGAGCCGTTGTAATCCTCCAACTTGAAAATCACGAACGGGTTCCCGTTTTTCGACTGCCGGAGCTGTTTGCTCGACACGATTCCCCCAACGGTTATTTCTTTCCCCTGGTTCGATTCATCAAACAGCTTGTCCACCGTGCAGGTGCAGAAGCTTTCCAGTTCGATCCGGAATTCGTCCAGCGGGTGGCCGGAGATGTAGAAACCAACGACCTCTTTCTCGAATTTGAGTTTTTCGATTTCGCTCCAGGGCTGAACATTCGGCGGTTTGGGAAGCGGAATGTTGGGTTCCCCGCCAGCGCCCCCAAACAGCGACTGCTGAGCCGCCGACTTCTCGGCGTGGTAGTTGTTGGCGTAGCGGGTCAGCTTCTCAATAAAGGTGGCCGTTTCGCCCGCCGGAATGTCGAAAAACTGCGCCCGGTGCATTTCTCCCAGGTTGTCAAATGAGCCCGCGTAAGCCAGCGATTCGAGGGTTTTCTTGTTGACCGTCCGCAGGTTAACCCGGATGACGAAGTCAAAAATATCCTTGAACGGACCGCCTTTTCTGCGTTCCTCAATGATCGATTCAACGGCGGCATCCCCCGTGCCTTTGATAGCCCCCAGCCCAAACCGGATTTCGCCCTTCTGGTTGACCCCGAAAAACCGCTCCGATTCGTTTACATCCGGCCCCAAAACCGGAATGCCGATCGCCTTACACTCTTCCATGAAGAAAGTGATCTTTTCGATGTTGCCCAAGCAGCTCGTCAAGACGGCCGCCATGTACTCGGCTTTGTAGTGCGTCTTGAGGAAGGCCGTCTGGTAGGCCACAAACGCGTAACAGGTCGAGTGCGATTTGTTGAAGGCGTAGGAGGCAAACGCTTCCCAGTCGGTCCAGACTTTCTCGCAGGTTTTGATGTTCAGTTTGTTGGCTGCGCAACCCTCCACAAACTTGCCCTTCATTTTGTCGAGTGTCGCCTTGTCTTTTTTCCCCATTGCCTTCCGCAACACGTCGGCATCACCCTTCGTAAAACCAGCCAGCTTCTGCGACAGAAGCATGATCTGCTCCTGGTAGACGTTGATGCCGTAGGTGTCGGCCAGGTATTCTTCCATTTCCGGCAGGTCGTACTTCACTTCCTCGCGCCCGTGTTTCCGGTTGATAAATGTCGGGATGTAGGCAATCGGACCCGGTCGGTAAAGGGCGTTCATGGCAATCAGGTCCTCAAACCGGTCGGGCTTGAGGTCCTTCATGTATTTCTTCATTCCGTCGGATTCGAACTGGAAGATGGCGTTCGTCTCCCCGCGCTGGAAGAGTTTGTAGGTTTCCTCGTCGTCCAGCGGAATGTCGTCAATGTCGGTTTCGACACCGTTAATGAAAAAACCGCCGTGGTTTTGCCGGATCAGCCGCAGGCACTCCTTGATGATGGTCAGGTTTCGCAGACCCAGAAAGTCCATCTTGATAACGCCCGCATCCTCGATCACCCGGCCCTCGTACTGCGTGATAATCAGTTCGGATTCTTTCGACGTCGATACCGGAACAATGTTCGAGAGATCTTCCGGCGCAATAATGATCCCGGCCGCGTGAATCCCGGTGTTCCGAATGTTGCCTTCCAGCTTCCGGGCCTGTTTCAGCACCTTGGCCTGCAAATCGTTTCCGGATTCGATGTGCCGCATCCGCTTCACGTTCTCGACCTCCTCCGGCTGGATCATCTGCCCCAGCGAATCAATCGGATCCTCAAAAATCTTCTTGAGGGTCATGTTGTAGGTCGGCTTGTCGGGCACGAGTTTGGCCAGTGCGTTCGATTCGGGCAGCGGCAACTCCATCACGCGGGCCACGTCTTTAATGGCCGACTTGGCCGCCATCGTACCGTAGGTCACGATCTGGGCCACCTGCTGCTTCCCGTATTTCTTGACCACGTAGTCGATCACCTTCTGACGGCCTTCGTCGTCAAAGTCGGTATCAATATCGGGCATCGACTTCCGGTCGGGGTTCAAAAACCGCTCGAACAGCAGGTTGTACTTGATGGGGTCGATGTTGGTGATTCCGATGCAGTAGGCCACCGCCGAACCAGCCGCCGAGCCCCGGCCCGGGCCAACCATCACGCCCAGGTCGCGCCCGGCCTTGATGAAGTCGGAAACGATCAGAAAGTATCCCGCAAAACCCATCTGCCGGATGACACCCAGCTCAAACCGCAGCCGTTCATCGGCTTCCGGCGACAGAATCTTGTAGCGTTGCTTGGCCCCTTCGAAGGTCAGAAACTCCAGGTAATCGTCCTGGGAGGCAAAGCCGTCGGGAATCACGAAGTTGGGCAGCAGAATGTCGCGCTTCAGCTTCAGCGTTTCCACCTTGTCGACAATCTCGTTGGTGTTGTCAATCGCTTCCGGCAAATCCTTGAAGAGCGTCGACATTTCCTCGGTATTCTTAAAGTAGAACTGGTCGTTAAAAAACGCAAACCGGGTTCCTTTCTTGAAGCCTTCTTCGTCGTTAAACTCCTTTTCGGAGGGCGTACTCAGTTTTTCGTTGGTATTGACGCATAGCAGGATATCGTGCGCGACCCAATCTTCCCGATCCACGTAATGGGAGTCGTTGGAAGCAATAATTTTGACGTTGTATTTCCGGGCCAACCGCACTAGCACCTCATTCACCTTGATCTGGTCGGGAATCTCGTGCCGTTGCAGCTCGACGTAATAGTCCTCACCAAACCGATCCAGCCACCACTGAAACTCTTTCTCCCCGGCTTCCTCGCCTTTCTTCAAAATGGTTTTGGGTACCGACGCCCCGATGCAGCAGGTCGACGCAATCAAGCCTTCCTTGTACTGGTCAATCAGCTCCTTCGTAATCCGCGGATACTTGCCGTATAAGCCTTCCATGTAGCCCAGCGAGCAGAGCTTGATCAGGTTTTTGTAACCCGTCGGGTTCTTGGCCAGCAGCAGCTGGTGGTAGCGAATGTCTTTCTGTTCTTTGGTAAACTGCTTTTTGGTGTGGTCTTCCACCACGTAAAACTCGCAGCCAACCACCGGTTTGATGCCCTGCTTGGCGGCTTCGGCCACAAACTCAAACACGCCGAACATGTTCCCGTGGTCGGTAATGGCGACGGCGGGCATGTTATCGGCTTTGGCCTTCTTAATCAGTTTCTTGATTTCAGCCTGCCCGTCGAGCAGGGAGTACTGGGTATGGCAGTGGAGGTGGGAAAATTGCATCAGTCCTTGTTTTCAGGAAGAATTTGTTAGCTAAAAATAAGCCTTTCCTGCGAGGTAAACAGGGATTGTCGGCGAAAAATTTCCCCACGATTGATTGTCAGTGATTTAAAAACCGCCCTGTTTTAAGGTTTCGGTCTTCCGATTCTAACGGTGGGCATCCAAACCGCTCCGCCTTTTCAAGCCGCTGCTGGGGTCATTGTCACGTTCTCCGTTTCTTCTTTTTCACCCACTCCTGCCGGAGGGTAATCATCACCGACTCGTGTTCGGATACCGGGTAATTGACCAGCATGTAGGTGGCTTCCCGGCTCATGGGCAGGTACACCAATCCCCGGACGGATTCCCCGGGTTGCAGCCTCGTGGGTTTCATCGACAAGTCCTTCCAACGGTAAGTTTCGTACTCGTAGCGCTGCATCCGGTCGGCAAATAATCCGTGGTCGATCATGCGCTTGGTTTGAATAGCCGCGTAGATGTTGTTGTGCGTCACCCGGTTCTGCACCCAGCGCTCGGGCCGGTGGTTGTTGCGGTTGGTCGAGGTAGCCACGTCGCTGGCAATGGCGGCCACCATCAACACGGTGTTGATCACCTTGGCCGTTTTCAGCCGTTTTACTTCGCGCTGCTGGTTGATGGCCGTGCGGTCGGCTTCCCGAACCGGATCAGCCGCCGAAAACATCAGGGGTTTCTGGGGTGTCCCGACGGCGCTAAACAGCGTTTTCTGTTCCTTATCCAGGGCCGTGTATTCAAAATCGGCCGGATGGACCTCGAAAGGGTGGTCGGTTTTGTTTTTTACTTCAATATCCAGCGCAACGTATTGCAAATCCAACCGCTCAAAGGAGGCTACCACGGCAATACCGTCCTTTTCGGCTTTCGTCGTCGGTCGACCTTCGATCTCGGCCACATCACCGGAAACAGGCGTGAGTTGGTAAACCTTGCTGGCACAGCCGCTTAAACCGCTCAGCGACACGAGACAAACCCACCCGATCAGTATCTGTATTCCTGTCTTCATACCGTCCCTTGTTTGATACCGAAGGTACGCATCTCCGAAGCCAAAATCAATGAACTTTGTGATGAATGATCGCAGGCTTCGATAAACCGTTAACGAAACAAATTCTGCACGGCCAGCCAGACGTTCCAGCCGCCAAAAAGCAGCGAGACGGCCACCACCGTGAGCATCGCGACGTTTTGCAACACCGAGTTCCGGTATGCCTCCGGAATGAGCGTGCGATCGTTGACGGCCAGAAACAAAAACACCGTCACCACTGGCAGCAGAATCCCGTTGATGGCCTGAACCACCACAATAATGGTCACCGGATTGTAGTCCGACAGGCCGAACGCCAGACCAATGCCCAGCACCAGCAGCCAGACCAGCCGGTAATTCCAGGACTTTACCGACCAGCCCAGCAGACTCCGGGCCGTAACCGCAGCCGCCAGCGGGGCCGTCAGCGACGAAGCAAAACCGGCGGCAAACAAGCCAAACGCAAAGAGCATGCCGCCCCAGCTTCCCACCCGGTTGCTGAGGACGTCGGCCATGTTGGTAAAAGAAAAGCCGCCCGTAACGAGCAGCCCCGCCAGCAGCAGCACGACCGAAATCAATCCGCCCAGCAGGACGGCCACCCAGATGCCCAGCCGCATTTCGCTCAGCGTCTGGCCCGACGTAATGCCTGAACCGAAAAACAGGTTGTACGGCACAATGGTGGTTCCGATCAGGCTGTTGATGAGCAGCAACGAACCCGCCGGAAACGACGGCGTCACCAGCGCCCGGGTTACCTCCACCGCCGAGACGGGCGCGCCAAACGCCACGTACACAAAAGCCCCGCCCATCGCAAAAACAACGATGCCCAGAAAATTGGCAATCCACTGCGTCGAGCCAATAGCCAGCAGAATCAGGCAAACCAGCCCGATACCGCCCGTCAGGGCTTTGACCGGCCAGCCCGTCAGCAAGGCCAGACCGGAAACCGCCCCGAGAATATTACCGGCCTGGTATGCCGCACACCCCATCCAGACGGCCAAAAACAAGAGCAACGGTATGGTTTTACCGCGCTGCTGATTGGCCAGCGCAATGGTCTGGCCCAGATCCCGGCCGGTCGCGATGGTGATGCGCGAAGCCGCTTCCTGAAGCCAAACCGTCCCGAGCGTCGCAAACGTCAGCACCCACAGCAGGCTCAATCCGTACTGCGCCCCGGCCATCGTGCAGGCTGTAACCGAACCGGGACCAATAAAAGCGGCCGAAATTACCGACCAGAACAAAATACTGCCCAGACCCGAGCGAAAAGAGAGCGTTTTGATAAGGTAAGAGTTATGAGTTAAGAATTAAAAGTTAAAATAGCGGCTTTTAGCAAACTCTTAACTCCTAACTCTTAATTTTTAACTCATAACGCCCCACCCGCCCCCGCCCGGCGTTTCAATCCGGATGCGTTCGCCGGGCTGCATGGGGCGGGTGAAAATTCCGGGCAGCTCGGTTTCCGCACCGTTGACAGCGATCAGCGTTTGCTGGCCGGTTTGGCCCGCTGCTCCGCCGGCCAGCCCGTAGGGCGCAACGGTTCGGTGCTGACTCAGCAACGTGGCCTGAACGGGTTCCAGAAATTCGATTTCACGAACAATACCGTCGCCCCCGCCCCACGCCCCCGCCCCGCCCGAGCCGGCCCGAATGGCAAATTGATGCAGGCGCACCGGATACCGCCGTTCCAGTTCTTCGGGGTCGGTCAGTTTGGTGTTGGTCATGTGCTGGTGCACCGCCGAGCGCCCCGCAAAACCGTCGCCCGCTCCCGCGCCCCCGCCAATGGTTTCGTAGTAGCCAAACCGCCCGTTTCCAAACAGAAAATTATTCATGGTTCCCTGACTACAAGCCGCCAGTCCTAGGGCTTTCAGCAACGTGTCGACCAGCCGCTGACTGACTTCGGTATTTCCGCCCACCACCGCCGGACACTCCGCCGGGTCATCAGAAAACGTCGGGTTCAGAAAACACGCGGGCAGGTGAAGGCTAACCGGAGCCATCAGCCCCTCGTTCAGCGGAATATCCTGCGGCCCGACCGACCGTGGCCCGCACCACAGTCGTAAAACGTACAGAAGGGCGCTGTTCAGAATGGAGACGTTGGCATTCAGGTTGTGCGGATGCACGGGTGATGTGCCGGTAAAGTCAAAGGTAATGGTTTGGTTTTTCACCGTGATGGTTACGCAAATCCGGTGGCCGTCGTCCAGTTGTTCTTCCGCCGAAAACGTTTGCCCTTCATAGCCGCTCAATACCGTTTGGAGCGCGTCCGTGGCCGACTGTTGTAGCCGTTGCATATACTGGCGGACGGTCGGCAAGCCGTGCTGCCGGACCAGCGCCCGCAACGCCATCTCGCCGGACCGCAACGAGGCCAGGGCGGCTTCCATATCGGCCCGGTTTTCGGCCAGAGCGCGGGTCGGGAAAACGGCTTCCTCGAACCGCTTCTGAATTTGATCCCACAAAAAACGGCCCTTCTTCACGATGTACTGCGGTTCCAGCACCACGCCTTCTTCCACCAACCTGGTGGCGTCGGGGGGCATCGAACCGGGCACTTTGCCGCCAATTTCGGCGTGGTGCGCGCGGTTGATCACGTAGCCGATCAACGCTCCATCGTCGGTAAATACCCCCGCCAGCAGCGTGACATCCGGCAAGTGCGAGCCGCCGTACTGGGGGTGATTGGTAATGATTACATCGCCCGGTTCCAACGGCAGCTTTTCCAGAACGAGCCGGGCGCAGACGCCCAAACTTCCCAGGTGCACCGGAATGTGGGGTGCGTTTACGAGCAATTCGGCCTTCGCATTCAGCAGGGCACAGGAAAAATCCAGCCGTTCTTTCACATTCACCGAAAAGGCCGTCCGCTGCAACTGCGCGCCCATCTCTTCGGCGATGGCCACAAACCGCCGGGCAAATAACTCGGTCTGGGCGGCTTCCAGCAAAGGCACATCAACGATATCGGCCTGGCCAGTAATTCGGGCCACGGCGTTGCGGTTTGGCCCCACCGTGACCTCCCAGCCCGTGGCCAGGTAGCTCGACGAGGTGGTGTTCAGCAGCAACGCCGGTCCGCTGAAATAGTCGCCTTCCCGCAGCTGTGTCCAGGCATACACGGGCAGCTCTCCCGCCGAAAAAGACGGTTCGACGGGCCGGGCTACCGCCGTTGAAACCAGAACCGGCTCCTGCGGTTTTACACTGCTGACAAGCACCCGAATGCTTTCGAGTTCGATGGAACGATGGGCCGGAAAATGACCGTACAATTGCTCGTAACGTACCCGAAAAAGCCGCTGAATAGCATCCATCTCCGCATCGGCTGTTCGGGAGTGGGTACCGGAATACGGAATTTCGAGTGTGCTTTCCTGCCCCTGCAACCGCATGAAAAGGAGCACGTTGCTTGCTTCAATTGGGGTGTCTGCTCCAACGTCCTGCCGCAGATCGTCCGTGGCTCTCTGAATCAAATTTCCCACTAGTGTTGCCAGGTTCGGCGCCACTTCCGCCAGGGGTTGCAGCACCTGCCCGGCGGCCGTTCGCTCGATTCGGGCCTGCCCGATGCCGTAGGCGCTTAACAGACCACCATCGAAGGGTAAAATGAGCGATTGAATCCCGAGGAGTTGCGCCACCGCACAACCGTGCAAACCGCCCGCCCCCCCGAAGACCAGTAGCGCATACTCTTTCGGGTCAAACCCGCGGGCAACGGAAATTTTTCGGATCGCGCCCGCCATGGTTTCGTTGGCAATCCGCTCAAAACCCAGCAAGAGACTTTCTTCCTCTACCGGCTGCCCGGTGTGTCGTTCCATTTGCTGCCGAACGGTCTCCAACGCGGCCCGGGCCTTTTCCGGGCTAACCGGAATGCCAAACAGGGCCGGGTGCAATCGTCCCAGCAGCAGGTTAACATCAGTAACCGTCAGCGGTCCACCAGCCCCGTAACAAGCCGGACCGGGAGCCGCCCCGGCGCTGTGCGGCCCCACCCGCAATTGTCCGTCAAACCAGCAAACCGAACCGCCCCCGGCCGCTACGGTCTCCACCGCCAGCGAAGGCGATTGCAGTTCAAACGAGCCGACTTTCGTTGTAAACTGGTAATCAACCCGGCCATCAAACCGGGCCACGTCGGTGCTGGTGCCGCCCATGTCGAGCGTCAGCGTCCGGGCGATGGACGACGCGTGGGCGATGTGTCCCGCACCAATAACGCCCCCCGCCGGACCGCTCAACAGACTGTCCTTGGCCAAAAACAAGTCGGCTTTCACCAGGCCCCCTCCGCTGGTCATCACCCGAACGGGACGACCGCCCAGTTGCCGGGTCAGATTTGCCAGGTATGAGCGGAGAATGGGTTTTAAGTACGCATCCACGACGGTAGTTTGCGTGCGGGGAACGTACTGAATCGCCGTCGAAATTTCGTGGGAGAGACTTACGCTAAAACCCGCCTTCCGCAAGGCATCGCCCACCTGCTGTTCATGAACCGGATTTCGGTAGGCATTCAGCAGCGACACGGCAACTCCGTCCGGTCTGGCTTCCTGAAGCTGCCCCAGCAGGTGGGCAATGGTCTGGTCAGACAGAGGCTGAATGACCCGTCCGTCGGCAGCCATGCGTTCGTCAAGCTCGCAGGCGGTTTCATACACGACCTCGGCGGGTGGAATATCCAGTTGAAACAGGTTCGGGCGCTGCTGGGTACCGATTTGTAACAGGTCTCGGAAGCCTTTGGTAACCACCAGGGCCACCCGCCCCCCTTTTCGTTCCAGCAGGGCGTTGGTTCCCCGGGTGGTTCCCAACCGCATTTCCAGCGGTGGAAACGGCCGATCTAACGGTGTTAGCGTCAGAAGCCGGGCGGCCAGAATCGGCGCTTCTTCGCCCGTGGACAGTTCAACGGTTACTGGAGACAAAAGCCCCAAATCATTGCGAAGCTGTAAGTTTCCTTCGGAATCCAGGCTCAGAATTTGCGTTGTTTCACCGGTTTCCAGAACCCGCAGCCGATACCCGCCAAAGATGGGTGCCTGCAGCCAGGGAGCTTCCAGCCGGAGCGTCTCGCCCGACGGTCTGACCACTGCCCGGAGGCTACTGCTGCTGAGCACTTTAGTTCGGTGCAGATGCCCGTCCGGGTCCGTTGCCATACCGTCCGTGAACGTTCCGCCGGTATCAATCCAGATTTTCCACATGAATGATTGCCTTCCTAATTGTCCCGCAAAAATGGGGGCTATTTACGGTTTACAAGGCGCTTTCCTGAATTTTTAAGCTCGCTTCGACATTTTGACCTCCAGATTGGCCTAAAAATGAGAGCCGCCCAGTTTCCCAGGCGGCTCCATCTACGGCTTTGTTTCAAATCTGTTACCGAATTCCCCGATCCGGCGGAGTTACTTTCCGACCGAAATCATGTTGGCAAACAGGCGGTATGCACCCGGTACACCCGCGGGTAACTCCCGGAAGAAAACCAGTCCCGTATACATAAAGTGTCCCTTTCCGTATTGGCAGTAAAGTAAACTTCCTTCCTTCGGGGCTTCGTTGGTATCGTGGGCCGAGAAAATCGGTTGATAGGCTTTGTCCCATTCCTGCGCAAAATAAATTCCCCGCTCCTGAACCCAGCCGTGAAAATCCTGATCCGTGATTTTGTTGGGTATATTGAGCAACGGGTGCTGCGGGTTGAGGAACGTCATTTTGGCGTCTTCTTCCGTCACGCGGTCGCGGCCCACCGTGAACGGGTACGGCCCGATCTGATTCACCTTTAAACCGTTCTGAATGAACGAGCTGCCGGGCGTGACGTACTGCACAATCATCCGACCGCCGTTTTTGACGTACTCCATCAGTTTAGCCTGGTAGTAGCGCAACCAGTCTTCGGTGTTGTAGGCCCGGACGCCCACCACAATGGCATCAAAACCCGCCAGTCCGGCGTTGATTTCGCGGGGTCCGAGGGGCGTAACCGTACACCCAATCTGTTGCAGAGCCGCCGGGATTTCATCGCCCGCCCCGGCAATGTAGCCGATGTTTTTGCTCTTGACCTTGATGTCCAGCTTCACCAGCTTGGCTTCGGCCGCGGGAAATATTGTTTGGGTCGGGATGTGCTTGTAGGCCACAACGCGCAGGCTGTTGGCGGCTACCGGCTGGGCCGACGTGCTTTCGCTGACCACCGCCCGCAGTTTTCCTTCGCTATAGGTAGCCGACGGAAACACCCGGAACGACACCCGGACTTCCTGCGATTTTTGCTTGAAATCATACGGTATTTGCGCCGGTTCCACCCGCCAGCCCGCCGGAACCTCCAGTTTCAACGATCCGGCAACGCCCGCCCGGCCAGCCCGCACCACCACATCGACGGTTTTGGGCGTGTTGTCGGCAAATACGTAGACCCGTTCGGCCAGATTCGCCATTACGACCGGTTGCACCACAAAAGGTCGGTAAACTTCGCCATCGACCGGATCGGTTTCCTTGTAATTCCACCCCCGGCTGAAGGTAAATTTTTCCCCGCCGATGTCAAATGTATACAGCGTGGTAAACGCAGACGGGTTTTCGGGCAGGCCGATCAGCGTCTGGTCGTTTACCTGAAATAAGCCTTTGCTCACCGGTTTTTCCAGCCAGTACGGTTGCGAAACGGGCTGATTCGCCGGAATGGAAACCGTCGTTTTAAACTGCGCCACATCGTTGGGTTTCAGAATGAGATTGGTCGCCGTGTCTTTTTCCAGACCCGGCATTTGCAGCCCGACCAGTTTAACCGGAAAGTTAGAGCGGTTGACGGCGGTGCTGGTGACCTGAATCCGGTCGCCCGGGGCCACGGCGTACTCCACCGGGTTTGTTTCAAACCACAATCCCAGACACTGCTGGATCAGGTCTTCCACTTCCAAACGCTTGGCCTTCACGTACGTATTGTTGGCGTCCAGTTGGTTTAATGCCTTATACAATTGCACCAAAACCGGCACGGAAGCCGCCGGTTCATCGGGTTTGAAGCTCGTAATGGTTTGGTTGACCAGTTGCTGCACTTTTTCGCTGCCGCGCACCCGCTTCCAGCTCAGATCAATTCCGTCGAACGGGTCGCTGGGGGCCGGGTCGCCCCCCTTCAGTAGCAGGTAATCGATCTTCACGCCCCGGTTCGGCGCCACACCGAAACCCTGGCTTTTGTGCTGGCTCCGGCTTTCGGCCGCCAGTTCTCCGTACGATTTCCCGAATAAAGGATTGTACAAACCGGTTTCAACGGCAATCACGCCTGCTTCGTCGGGCCGTTTGTTGCTCATGAACGCCCCCGGAATGAACACGTTCCAGAAGATGCGCCGGGGTTGCCAGGGCTTCACCCACTTCAGCTGCTCGGGGTATTTGGTGGGATCGTTGGCGATTTTGAAGGCTTCCTCGGCCAGGTACCCCGACGCGCTGTGGTGGCCGTGACCGGCGCGGGCGTCGGGCGGAAACCGCGTAATGATTACATCCGGCTGGTATTTGCGAATCATCCAGACCACATCGCCCAGCACCTGATCCCGCCCCCAGGTTTTCACGGCTTCGTCCGTCGATTTGGAAAAGCCAAAGTCATAGGCACGGCTGAAAAACTGTTCCGGCCCGTCGATGCGCCGGGCGGCCAGCAATTCCTGCGTGCGAATGACGCCGATGTATTCGCCCTGCTCCGGCCCGATGAGGTTTTGTCCGCCATCGCCCCGCGTCAGGGCCAGGTAACCGGTTCGGAGCTTTCGTTCGTTGGCCAGGTAGGTCAGCATCTGCGTATTCTCGTCGTCGGGGTGGGCGGCCACGTACAAGACCGTCCCGACAACGTTTAATTTCTTAAGCCCTTGGAGAATCCCCCCGGGTGCGGCCGGTTTATTCTGGCCCGAGCAGACGGTCTGCACCCCCAGCAGGCTTACAATCAGGTGAAATGCGTAAAAACAACGTAGTAAAAGTTGGTTTGTCATCGGAAGGAAACGTTCGCGTAAGTATAAAAATCAGTCAGGTCGGGATAACTACTTGTTTTTAAACACCGGCCTTTGGCTTTATAGTTTCTCGATTTTCTGCACCATAAGAAAAGCAAAATATTTTCCCTAAAAAATCTAGCAAATCAACGGTGTTCATTTTCAAATGATACCAATCCGTTTATATTTGCGACGTTCCAAAATATAACCCTATTATTCCTTCAGCATGAATTTCAGCATTTACCTTGTTCCCATTCTGGGTCTGATTGGCCTGGTGGTGATGTACTCCAAATTTATGTGGGTTTCGCGCCAGGAAGCTGGCAACGATCGGATGCAGGAAATTGCATCCTACATCGCCGACGGTGCCATCGCCTTTCTCAAAGCGGAGTGGCGGATTCTGATCGTATTCGGCATTGTGGTGGCTGCCCTGCTCAGCTTTGCCGGTACATTGGTTGAAAATTCCGACTGGCCAATCGGGATTGCCTTCGCCATTGGTGCCTTTACCTCGGCTTTAGCGGGTTACATCGGCATGAAAATCGCCACCAAAGCCAATGTCCGCACCGCCCAGGCCGGCCGGACCAGCCTGACCCGCGCGCTGAATGTTTCGTTCACCGGCGGTTCGGTGATGGGTATCGGCGTTGCCAGCCTGGCCGTTATTGGTTTAAGCCTTCTTTTTATTCTTTTCCATTCGATTTACGTTGGAACAACCGGCGACGTAAACGGGATTCCAATGGAGAAAACGCTGGAGGTACTGGCCGGTTTTTCGCTGGGTGCCGAGTCCATCGCTCTTTTTGCGCGCGTGGGGGGCGGTATTTACACGAAAGCCGCCGACGTGGGGGCCGACCTGGTGGGCAAAGTAGAAGCCGGTATTCCGGAAGATGACCCGCGCAACCCGGCCACCATTGCCGACAACGTAGGCGACAACGTGGGCGACGTAGCGGGTATGGGTGCCGATTTATTTGGCTCCTACGTGGCCACTATCCTGGCCACGATGGTACTGGGCCGCGAAATCCGCATTCCGGAAGCCGAGAATATCCTGGGCCATTCGCCCATCGTACTGCCCATGCTCATTGCCGGTCTGGGCCTGATTTTCTCCATTGTGTCCACTTATTTCGTCCGGGTTAAAGACGACAAGGGCAACGTTCAGGCCGCGTTGAACCTGGGCAACTGGGCTTCCATCATCCTGACGGTTATTGCTTCTTACTTTCTGGTGAATGCCGTTCTGCCCGCCGGTACGCTGGAAATTCGGGGCGTTGAATTCACGCGGATTGATGTGTTTTACGCCATCTTCACCGGTTTGGTGGTGGGTGCATTAATGTCCATTATCACTGAATATTATACGGCCATGGGCCGCCGTCCGGTGATGACCATCGTTCGGCAATCATCGACCGGCCACGCAACGAACATCATCGGCGGTCTTTCCGTCGGCATGGAATCCACGGTATTGCCGATTTTGACGCTGGCCGCCGGTATTTTTATTTCTTACAAATTTGCCGGTCTGTACGGGGTTGCTATTTCAGCCGCCGGTATGATGGCTACCACCGCCATGCAGCTCGCCATCGACGCCTTTGGCCCGATTGCCGACAACGCGGGCGGGATTGCCGAAATGAGCGAATTGCCCGAGGAAGTACGCGGGCGGACGGATATTCTGGATGCCGTTGGCAACACCACGGCGGCCACCGGTAAAGGCTTTGCCATCGCGTCGGCGGCCCTGACCTCCCTGGCCCTGCTGGCTGCGTTCGTGGGCGTTTCGGGCATTACGGGCATTGATATCTACAAGGCCGACGTGCTGTCGGGTCTGTTTGTCGGCGGGATGATTCCGTTTATCTTCTCGTCGCTGGCGATTGCCGCCGTGGGGCGGGCGGCCATGAAAATGGTGGAAGAGGTTCGGCGTCAGTTCCGCGAAATTCCGGGCATTCTGGAAGGAACCGGCAAACCAGAATACGAAAAATGCGTCGCTATTTCCACCCAGGCTTCCATTCGCGAAATGATTCTGCCGGGAGCCATTGCCCTGATCTCTCCGGTTCTGGTCGGCTTTTTGTTTGGGCCGGAAGTGCTGGGCGGTTTCCTGGCGGGCGTTACGGTTTCGGGCGTCCTGATGGGTATTTTCCAGAGCAACGCCGGGGGCGCCTGGGACAACGCCAAGAAGTCGTTTGAAAAAGGCGTAGAAATCAACGGCCAGATTTACTACAAGAAATCAGAACCCCACAAAGCGTCTGTAACGGGTGATACCGTTGGTGATCCGTTCAAAGATACTTCGGGCCCGTCGATGAACATCCTCATCAAACTCATGTCGATTGTCTCGCTGGTTATTGCGCCGTACATCGCCGTGCATTCCAACGAAACGGCGGGGTATGCGCAGGAAGGCGTAGTGGCCGAAGGGACCACGGACGGGGTCGATCTTGAAAAATCGACGGCGGCTGACAATGAAACGGTGTATACGCCCAACCTCGGTTCTTTCCAGGCCGTTAAGCTCACCAACGGGGTGGATCTGACGCTGCCCGAACGCGGAGTTGAGAACAAACTGCTGGCCTTCATTCAGGACGACGACAAAGCCGTAGACAAGGAAACGTGGTTCGATTTCGACCGGCTGACGTTTGAAACGGGCAGTGCCACGCTGGTGTCTTCCTCGCAGGAGCAGTTGAAAAACATCGCGGAAATTTTGAAAGCGTATCCCAATGTCAACGTCAAACTGGGCGGCTACACCGACAACACCGGGAACGCGGCTTCCAACCAGAAACTTTCGGAAGACCGGGCCAATTCCGTTCAGAAGGAACTGGTTGATCTGGGCATTGCCAAAGACCGACTGGAAGCGGAAGGCTACGGGCAGGAACACCCGGTAGCCTCGAACGACACCGAGGAAGGCCGGGCGCAAAACCGCCGGATTTCAATTCGGGTGACGAAAAAATGACTTTTTTAGACCAGAGAGGGTAGACAAAAGACCCAATCTTTCATCTTTTGTCTAACTTCTCCCGTCCAATCAAAGAGAAAGCCCGGTCAAATGACCGGGCTTTCTCTTTAATCTATTAGTTGAATGACCGCAATTAGGCTGCGGTTTTACCCCGCATAGAGCGCGGAATTTCGATGCTGGCAATGGGCAGCAGCGGACCGTCGAGGATTTCAACACCGTCCAGCGTTACCGCACCTACTTTGATTGTTTTGCCCAGATCCAGTTCAGCAACGTCCACATCCACAAAATCCGGGATGCGATCAACCGCTCCGCGCAGTTTCAATTTGCGCATTTTCTGAATCAGCTTGCCCCCTTTTTGCACACCGGGAGCCGTTCCGACGAAACGGATGGGTACTTCAACTTTAATGTCTTTACCTTCAACGATTTCCAGGAAATCCGCGTGAATCAACTGGTCGTTGACCGGGTGAAACTGCGTGTCCTGCAAAATGCCGACGTATTCGTCTCCTTCAATGTTCAGCGTTACTTCGTACGCTTCGGGCGAAGTCAGCAACTGCCGGAACAGAATGGCCGGTGCATAAAAGTGAACTTGTGACTTACCACCGTATATCACACCGGGTACGTAGCCTTCGGCACGAAGAGCCTTCGACTCCGTCTTACCGAGATTCGCTCTGTTATACCCTACAATCTCGTGTTTTTTCATTTTTTTGAAATTTAGATGTTTAAGGAAGATCAACGACTTAAAACAACGGGTAAAACAGGCTAATCGCTGGTCTTTCCTCTGTTGTCTATCCTCTTTGTTCCCCTAGTATTTTATAAAAAGTGAACTAATAGATTCGTGGTCACGAATGCGGCCGATGGCTTTGGCGAACAAGTCCGCTACCGTCAGCACGCGTACTTTGGGGTTCGGCTGGCGCAGCGGCAACGTATCCGACACCACCAGTTCTTCCAGAACCGAATTGGCAATGTTTTCGTGCGCTTTTCCCGACATCACCGGGTGCGTACAAATGGCCCGCACCGATTTTGCGCCTTTTTCCAGAATAATTTCGGCGGCTTTGCACAGGGTGCCCCCGGTATCGATCAGGTCATCGACCAGCACGACGTTGGCGCCTTCCACGTCCCCAATGACCTGCATCGAGGCAATTTCGTTGGCGCGTTTGCGGTGTTTATCGCAAAGCACAATGTCGGCGTTGAAATGCTTGGCAAACGCCCGCGCCCGGGCTGCTCCGCCCACGTCCGGCGACGCGATCAGCAGGTTGTCCAGGTTTAGACTCTGGATGTAGGGCACAAATACGGATGCGCCCTCCAGATGGTCCACCGGGAAATCAAAAAATCCCTGAATCTGGCCCGCGTGTAGATCAATCGTCATCAGCCGGTCTGCCCCGGCGGCTGCCAGCATGTTGGCAACCAACTTGGCGGCAATGGCCACGCGCGGTTTGTCTTTCCGATCCTGACGGGCGTACCCGAAGTACGGAATCACGACCGTGACGTAGTGAGCCGACGCCCGACGGGCGGCATCGACCATCAGCAGCAACTCCATCAGATTGTCGGCGGGCGGGTTGGTGGAGTGAATCAGAAAAACATCACACCCCCGAACCGACTCTTCGTAGCTGGGCGATAGTTCGCCGTCGCTGAATTTACGCAGGGTGTAACCACCCAGGTCCTTGCCGTACTGACGAGCAATCTTCTCTGCCAGATAATTGGATTGACTACCTGAAAAAATCTTAACCGTGTTGAGGGATGCCATTCGGTGCCGAAAATTTCCGCAAAAATACAAAGATTGTTCGACTCTTGGGAAGTGTCGCCCAAAGTTTTCTGCAATTAGGCCAACAATAAGATTTCTACTTTATTTTCTTGAACAATGGGATGAAGTTTTCGCCTACTTTTCTGCCAGCGCGAATCGTTTTGAAAGCCTGCGGTATAAAACAACGCACCCAACGGCCATCAAAATCCCAACTCCGGCCCCCGCTAGCACGTCCAGCGGATAATGCGCGCCCACGTAAATCCGGCTGTAGGAAACCAGTAGCGCCCACCCAAAAAGCCACTTGACCCCCGGAAACCGCCGACCCACCAGCAGCCACAACGCCATCGACAGAGCAAACGTGTTGGCGGCATGGGAGGACGCGAATCCGTAGGTCCCTCCGCATTCGAGCACGGGGTGAATCAGCTTTTGCAGCGCTGGTTCGTGGCAGGGCCGCAGCCGCAGCGTCAACGGTTTCAGCAGCGCCGAAGCCGTCTGATCACTCAGGGCCACGGCTGCTACCAGTGTCAGCACCAGCCCAATGGCCTGTTTACGGTATTGAAAACTCAGCCAGCCAATCAGCAGCACATAAAATGGTATCCAGGTATTTCGCTTCGTCGCCCAAATCATCACTGCATCCAGCCAGGGCGCATACAGGCCGTTTAGCCAGAGAAAAAGATCAGTATCGAGTTGGTTGAGGGTTTCCAAATTGAATGAGTGAATGAGCGAATAGCTCCGCTGAAAGGGGTAATTTACAGAGCTATTCACTCATTCACAATTAATTGTAGCCTAGTTTTGTCCGGACGCGTTCGAGGGTTTTGGCCGCCACGGCCCGGGCTTTTTCTTCGCCCACCCGCAGTTCCTTTTCCAGCTCGTCGTTGTTTTCCATGTAGTACGTAAACCGTTCGCGGGGTTCGGCAAACTGGTCGATGATCAGTTCGTACAGTTCTTTTTTGGCGTGACCGTACCCGTACCCGCCGGCCAGGTAGTTCTGGCGCATCGTTCCAACCTGCTCGTCACTGGCCAGCAGGGCGTAGAGCTTGAAGGTGATGTCGGTTTCCGGATTTTTGGGTTCCTCAAGGGGCGTTGAATCCGACACGATTTTCTTGATCACCTTATATAACTCGTTGGCGGGCTGGAAAATATCGATGTAGTTGTTATACGACTTGCTCATCTTCTGGCCGTCGATGCCCGGAATGGTCATGATGCGCTCGTCGATCTTCGACTCCGGCAGCACAAACACGTCTTCACCCACCTGATTGTTGACCGCGCTGGCCATATCCCGGGTCATTTCGACGTGCTGCCGCTGATCTTTGCCCACCGGCACAATGTCGGCGTCGTACAGCAGAATATCAGCCGCCATCAGACACGGGTAGGTAAACAAACCCGCGTTGACGTCCGACAGCCGCTCGGCTTTGTCCTTGAACGAATGCGCGTTGGCCAGCATCGGAAACGGCGTGAAGCAGTTGAGATACCAGGCCAGCTCGGTGTGCTCCGGTACGTGCGACTGCCGCCAGAACGTATTTTTGGTCGTATCGAGCCCAAACGCCAGCCAGGCCGACGCCACCGCCCGGATGTACTCCCGACGCAACGCCCCGTCCTTGATGGTGGTCAGCGAATGCAGGTCGGCAATAAAGAAAAACGAATCATTATCGGGCTGCTCCGAAAGTTTGATGGCGGGTTTGATGGCCCCCAGAATATTCCCCAAATGCGGTCGCCCGCTGCTTTGAATACCGGTAAGAATGCGAGACATGGCTTTTTGAATGAGCGAATAAGTGAATGATAGAATGGAAGAATAGCTTTGCAAAAACCTGCAACTTGAGAAGCTATTCGCTCATTCACTCATTCACTCATTCACAATTAAACTTCGTGCAAACTTCGCTATTTCTGGTTAGCTTTGGAACAGTATGAAGACGAAAAACACTCCTAATTCGCAGCTTACCGTTCAAACATTTGACTTTCTGCGCGATCTGGCCCAGAACAACAACCGTGAATGGTTTCAGGCCAACCGCGCCCGTTACGATGCCGCCAAAACCGAATTTGAAGGATTCGTGGGCCGATTGTTGCAGGGCATCGACTCCTTTGAGAGCCTGCCCAATACCACCGTGAAAGACTGCATTTTCCGGATTAACCGCGACATCCGGTTTTCGAAGGATAAAACCCCGTACAAAAAACATTTTGCCGCGGCCGTCGGACCGGGCGGACGGCATTCGGGCCGGATTGACTATTACCTGCACCTGCAACCCAACGGCGAAACGTTTCTGGGTGCGGGCATGTGGCAACCCACGCCCGCGCATCTGGCCAAATTCCGGCAAGAGGTGGATTACAACGTCGATGAACTGAAGGACATCATCGAAGCGCCGGAATTCCGCACCTACTATCCGGAGGTTTCCGGCGAAAGCACGAAAACCGCCCCGAAAGGCTACTCGGCCGACCACCCGGAAATTGACCTGCTGCGCCGGAAAGAACTGTTTTTCATTCACCGGTATTCGGATAAGGACGTGCTCAAACCGGGCTTTGCCGACGAGGTGGTGAAGGGCTGCCGACTGATCAAACCGTACTGCGATTACCTGAATTACCTGTTTTACGACGAAAAGGACGAAACCGTGAGCCTCTGACGGGAATCAAAAAGCAAACGGTTCGTGTTACCAAGATGAACCTTTTTGTTTCATCTGTTTGACCCCATCTGTTATGGCGACTATTGCTCTGCATGGTTTCGGGCGCATCGGACGACAATTCCTGCGCGTTGCGTTAAGCAAAAATCTCTTTGTACCGGTTTCAATTTCCGACATTCGCGATGAAGACACCCTGGCGGCTCTGTACGCGGTCGACACCAACTACGGGCGCTGGCCCGAGCCGGTGTCGGGCACCGAGGGCAAACTGACCATCGGCGACCGGGACATTCTCTACATCAATTCGTCCAAAGAGATTCCGGACTGGGCCGCGCTGGGCGTCGATCTGGTGGTCGACTGTACGGGCCGGGCAACGGTTCGGGCGGGGGCGCAGGCTCACATCGACCGGGGTGCCAAATACGTGCTGGTCAGTGCGCCCAGCAAGTCACTGGCCGACTGCGACGCCGTGCTGTTGAAAGGAATCAACCTGGATACGTTCGATCCGGCCAATCACCACATTGTGAGCATGGGGAGCTGTACGACCAACGCCCTGGCCGCCCCCATCAAGGTTATTCTCGAAAACTTCGGCATCCAGTACGGTTTGTTCTCGACGGTTCACTCCTACACAAACACCCAGTCGCTGACCGACCAGCCCATGAAAGACCGTCGCGATTCCTGGGCCGCGGCCGAAAACATCATCCCCTCGTCGTCGGGAGCCGCCCGGGCTTTGCAGTTTATCTGGAAAGACCTCAAAATCACCGGAAAAGCCTACCGCGTTCCGACCCGTACGGGCAGCATCGCCGAATTGAACCTGATTACGGAAAAAGACTGCACGGTCGAAGAAGTCAACGATGCGTTCCGCAAAGCCGCGGCTGAAGGACCGCTGAAAGGCGTGATGGACGTGCTGGAAGGCGAATGGGCCTCGTCGCGCATTGTGGCCGACCCGCACACCTCGCTGATGGATTTGCCGCTCACCGCCAAACAGGGCAACCTTTTGTCGATTGCTTCCTGGTACGACAACGAGTGGGGCTTTTCGAACCGGCTGGCGGAAGTAGCCGCTTACCTGGCCGGACGGATTTAACCGTTCCCGTCCGCCCTAGCGTTCCGGCGTCCAAACGTCCTTGTACCGTTCCGGATGCCGCTTGAACTGAACGTGTACGTAAGGGCACAGGGGCACCACTTTGAGATTATTCTGGCGGGCGTACTCCACCATCGCGGTGAGCAGTTCGCCCGCTATTCCTTTTCCCTCCGCTTCCGGCACCACTTCGGTATGGTAAACCGTCAGGGCTGAATCAGACTTATCAAAAACCATCTCGGCAATGGTGCGTTCTCCTTCGCGGATGTAGAACATTCCCTTCCCCTTAAGGAGCATCAACTGAACTTTTTCCATAACAAAAGCTTCTCTAAAAGCCGGTTCCTCCGGCCCAACGGTGCAATACCGACAAGGTCACGATAAATTCAGTATTGCGCAACGATAAGCGCCAAGATTTTCGCGGGTTTTACCGGTTCTCCCCCATTGATGAGCTTGTCTTTTGGCGATAAATCCGTTTATTTCAGGGCAATTCCTCCCTACCGAAATGAAATATCCGTTGGTTCTGGTTTTCTGGTCCGCCCTGCTTTTCACGGCCTGTCAGCAGCAGAAAAAGCTCCCCGTCACCCTGCAACTTCCGCTGGAGATCAAAGACGGCTACGGACCGTTTCAGCCGGGTTTTGGCGAGCTGACCCCCGAATCGGACGACTACCCTAAGAGTGTCCCCAACCGAACCAGCCGTTTGCCAATCAAGGGCATTCCAAAAACCTGGGTAAATACGGTTAAAATCCGAATTGACCTGCAGCCTTATCAATTTATCTACCAAAATTTTTGCGCTGGCAACATTGATACGGCCTGGTTCAACGGATTTCAATCATACTGGAAATGGACGCCGGATGAACGGGCCTTTTCGGCCAGCCCCATCCGCTGTTTCGTGTATGCCATCAAAGGATTTGACACCGTAGCCGACGAGTGGGCCGTGATGGTCGATACAAACAACAACCTTGATTTTAGCGATGAAACCGCCGTTTATCCGGAGGTGATTCGTGACGGAGCCATACCCGACGAGATTCGTAAACCGCTGAGGGTTGAGTATGAAGTTTATCAGCACGGAAAAGTCCGTAAGGCCCAGACCCTCATGAGCATTCGCCGGAAAGGGGAGCTGTTCCTGTACAACTTTCCGCACCATGCCGTCGCCACGGACCCAGGCGGGAATACCAACCGGCGCATTTTCGTATCGTCCGGTTTTTCCCATCTTGATTTTACCCTGCCGGATCTCGCCCTCCCCGCTTCGGTGAACAGAACGGGGAAAGTCGATCCGCAGGAACTCATTTCGCTTGGAGAAATTATTGAACTTGAAGGGGTTGCGTACCGAAATAAAGGTGTAGACTTTGCCCGTAACGTCTTGCGGCTGGAGCGCGCCGATCTGGCTACGCAGACCTTTACCCTGCAGCCGGGGCAGCCATTTTGGCCCTTTGAAGCCCGCGAATTCACCACCGGCAAATCCGTAGCGCTGGCCGATTTTCGGGGCAAATACGTCTACATTGATTTCTGGGCTACCTGGTGCAAGGGCTGCGTGGAGGATATGCCGGCGCTCAAAGAAGTGTACCGCAGTCTCGACAAAAACCGTTTTGCCTTTCTGGGCGTGGTGAGCGCTGACAAACCCGAGCGGGTCCGGGCATTCCTCCGAAAAAGAGCCGTTGAATGGCCGCAGATTTTCTCGGATTCGACGGATAAAATCACCCAAACTTACGGTATTCGGACACTTCCGGTTACGGTTTTGCTCGATCCCGACGGCAATGTGCTGGCCAAAGACCTTCGCGGAGCAGCCCTATCGGAAAAATTACGCGAACTAGCCGCCCGGTGAACCGTACGGTTCACGCATTTATGGACGGTTTTCGGCTTCGCGCAGCAGAAAATAAAACGCCAGTACGTGAATGAGCTGAATGCTGACGGCGCTCCACTCCTCCCGGAGCGCCGAACCGAAAATCAGGGAAGCCATCGTCAGACCACCCGCCAGACCGCCCCAGATCAGGAACCGGCCGCCTAGAAACAACAGAATCCCGATGGCCAGTTCAACAAACGGCAGCGTCAGGCCGAAGCCGCGAACCAGAAAATCCGGCAAAATGGTAGCCGAAAAATCCCCGACCATTTTGTCCGCAAACTTCGTCAGTTTAGGAATGCGCACCAGACCGTGCATCGCCAGGTCGACGCCCAGCCCGAGTTGCAGAATCAGAAAAGCAAATTGCGTGTTATTTCGTGGAAAACTTCCTCTCGCCATTGTTGAAGTACAGTTGTGGCCTGAAGTTTAGTACTTAATATACCGTCTACCAACACACTAAATACTAAACTTCAGCCAGTAAGACTTAAATTACCACCTGACCGCCAGCTTGACACCGCCCGTCAGATTGCGGCCCGGAGACGCATTGTAATACCGTCCGCCGAACGCGTTCAGGTCATAGCCCAGGCTGTAGGTCTGGTCCAGCAGGTTGTCTCCGCTCAGGTACGCTTCCAGCGTCCAGCGGCTGGCCAGCGTTTTCCGGTAGCCAATGGTTGCGTTGAGCAAACGGGCCACGTCGGACCGAACCGTATTGGCATCGTCCAGCGGAAACCGGTCGATAAACTGGTGCGTCACGTGGGCGTAGAAGCCCAGTTTCGTTTCAGCGTCGATACCCGTTGCGACCACCGTCGGCGGAACGCCCGTCACGCGGTTGCCCGACACGTTGACATCCCCCTGCTGGTAATTGCGGAAACGGTAGTTGGTCAGCGTCGTGCTGTTCCAGACCCGGACGTTTTGCCAGAAATTAGCCGGTTTCGGCACCACAATCGCGTACGACAACTGGGCTTCCAGTCCTTTCTGATCGGTGGCCCCGGCATTGATGAAATACTCGGCTCCGCTTTCGACCGAGCGCCGGACAATCGTCTGCCGCAGCCGGAATTGATAAGCCGTCAGGTCAAACTGGAACCGGTTCAGCCGTCCGCGCACTCCGAGTTCCAGGTTGGTGCCGCGCTCGGGTTCCAGCGTCGGATTGAACGTTCCTTCCGAGGGCCGTACTTCCTGAATCGTGGGGGCGGAATACCCCGTGCTGAGGCTGGCAAATGCCGACACGTTCTCCCCGATTTTTTTCAGCAACGCCACGCGCGGCAGCCAGACCGGGTCAAAACCGCGCGGCTGGGCCACAACCGGCTGCACCGAAAACCGGGTAAACTGGTAGGCGACTTCGTTGCGGCTGATCCCGGCGGTGGCAATGATGCCCAGCGGCAGGGTGGCTTCGAATTGAGCAAAAATGACCGATTGCGTAGCCCGCAGTTCGTCATCGGCCTGCAACGTGTCAGGCTGCCCGGCCCGGTTTCCGTAGTTTCTGTCGACCGTGAAGTTATTCTGCCACTCCCCCCCAAAGACGAGTTGCGTCGGAACGCCCTCTTCAATCATCTGCCAGCGCGTGACGGTCCGGCCACCGATTCCCTGATCAGCCCGCTTTTCGTAGTTGGTGATGAAAGGGTTGGCGAAATCGGTGAGAGAACCGTATACAACCGTGGTGTTCTGGATGCGGTCGCTCCAGCGGTATTGGTGCGAAAAGCCCAGGTAACCGGTTTTCTGGTAGATGGCCGCCCGCTGCCCCACGCTCCCCGGCGACACGCGCGTGGCCGGACGAGCCTGCCGCGGATCGGCCAGGTACTGCGCCTGGTTCAAGCCGCCCGGCGTCTGGTACATTAGATCGGAATATAGACCGATAATGGAAATCGTCTGTTTAGGATTGACGGCAAACGTAGCGTTCAGGTTCAGGTTGTCGCGGTACATGCGGCTGTTCTCGCGGTATCCATTGGATTGCAAGTGGCCGTAGTTGACCGAAATCGCTGCGTTGTTTTTACCGGTCTGAATGGTATAGGTCTGGCCCGACAAGCCGTAGGCTCCCACCAGCGCCCCCACTTCGGCACGGTTGGCCTGCTGACCCACGGAACTGGTCTGGCCACCCAACAATACCGTCCCCCCCGTTCCCGCTCCGTATATACTCCCCGAGGGTCCCTTGATAACTTCCACCCGGCCCACCGACCGCACATCGACCGCGTTCAGGTAAGTCGTTCCGCCCGCGTCGGTCAGCGGGAGTTCGTTCCAGTAAATTTTCACGTTGCGCACCCCAAACGGCGAACGGATGAGACTGCCCCGAATGGAAAGCCGGTAACTGCCCGGCGACCGTTCGTCCATCCGCACCCCGGGCAGCGTATTGAACGCGGGCACGAGGCTTGGCTGACCGAAGCGCTGATTGAGATCTCTGGCGGAAAGGGTATTGATGGAAGCCGCCGTTTCCATCAGGGAACGGTTTGTTTCGTACCCCCGAACCGTCACCTCCGCCAGTTGAACCGTATCGGTTTCCAGACGGGTAGAAGACGGTTGCTGGGCGGCTACCGCAATTGGTAATAGCACTAAAACGGAAAAGTATGCATTCATATTTATACGGACTACTTGGGTTTTCTACAAAGCTAACGCGTCCAAAGGATATTTTACTCTTTAGCGTGTACTAACCTCAATTCAACCCCAAAAGTCGGCGTTTCAAGCAAGTCTATATTGAGTAAGCGGTCTGCGACCCCTTATTTTTACAAAAAATTAAATTCAAATTACAAAGTACGTGACAACGTTTGAGAGACCGAACGACCGATGGCTCCGCTGGATAGGAATCCCGCTGATTGTCCTGCTGGCGAATCTGCTTTATCTGAAGGATGATCAGCACAACCCGGTGTTGTACACCGGCTGGGTATTTATCGGAATGGCGTATGTCACGCTGGCTTGGGAAGGTTCGGTGAGCTGGGTGTATTACGTGCGCAAACTTTTCCCGGATGCCCGGCATTCGCTCCGGCGCATCCTGATCACGTTTACCGGCTATTTTCTGCTGGCGGTGGTTTGCCAGTCGCTGTTTGTGTTTCTGACCGACCTCAGCGGGCTGGCCATCATTCCCATCACATCCCACGTCTACCAGGCTTACATCGGCATCGGTATTTTTTGCTCGCTGCTGCTGGGCATCACCTACGAAATCATCTATTACCTGCACCAATACCGTCAGGCCGTCGCCGAAGCCGAAGCCATTCAGAAATCCCGGATTCAGGGGCAGTTTGATAGCCTGAAAAGCCAGGTCAATCCGCATTTTTTATTTAATTCGCTCAACTCGCTTTCGGCCCTGATTTCCGAAGACAAACAGCAGGCCAACCGGTTTCTGGAGGAAATGTCGAGTGTGTACCGGTATCTGCTGCAATCCAACGACCGCAAGCTGGTTACGCTCCAGACCGAAATCCGGTTTATTGAATCTTTTTTTTACCTGCTGAAAGCCCGCTACGGCCCGGCGATTGAACTGCACACGCACATTGCGCCCGAGTTGCTGGATCATTACCTGCCCCCGTTCAGTTTGCAGATGCTGATCGAAAACGCCATCCGCCACAACATCATTTTGGCCGACCGCCCGCTGGTTATCTCGCTCCAGGCCGACGCCAAAAAACACACCGAGCCCACGCGGTTGCAGGTTTCCAACAACATCCAGCGCAAAAACATCCAGGTCAAGAAGCAGCCCGGCGGACTGACGCAGCTCACGGAACGGTTCAAGCTCCTGCGATTGCCCCGCCCCATTATTCAGGACGACGGCCTTGCGTTTAGCGTGCACGTGCCGCTCATCACGAAAGATGCCGATTTTTTGATACATTTACCCTGACTTTTCCGTACCAATGTGGGCTTAACATTAAATCGGTATACCCAGAAAGATACCTGGATTGCCCTGGGTATTCTGCCGACTTACTACTTTTTTCTGAACTACATGCTGTTGGGGCGGATTTACCTTCAACGGCTGGACGTTTTTGTACTGTCTACCCTTTTTACGGCGCTGGTCTGGACACCGGCTTTTTTTCTCCACGCCCTGCCCGCCGTTTATCTGCGCCAACGCTACCCCCACATCCGGCAGACCTGGATGCGCCTGAGTTTCGCCGTGCTCATCCACATGATCATGTCTTCGGCGGTGATTATTCTGCTGTTTTACCTGTACGGCTGGGTCGACTTTCCGGGGTTTGAATTCAACACGGATCGGCTGCGGTGGGCGCTGGTTTTGGGCATCGTGGGAAACCTGGTGGCTAACATCGTTCACGAAAGCGTGTACACGTTTGAAAAATGGTCGCAAACCATCAGTGAGACGGAAAAACTCAAGAAAGCGAACCTGCAAAGCCAGCTCGATAGCCTCAAACAACAGGTAAATCCGCACTTTCTGTTCAATAGCCTCAACACGCTCTCTTCACTGATCGACGAAGACACCGAGAAAGCGGAGCTGTTCATCGAAGAATTGTCGAGCGTGTACCGGTATCTGCTCCAGACCAACGAAAATGCCCTGACCAGTCTGCGCGACGAAATGGCCTTTATTGAATCGTATTTTCACCTGCTGAAAACCCGTTACGGCAGCGGTATTGAACTGGATGTGAGTATTGCCGACCGTTACCGCGAAGCCCGCTTGCCGCCCCTGACGCTCCAGATGCTGGTCGAAAACGCCGTCAAACACAACATTATCCTGTCGGAGCAACCGCTGCAAATCCGGATTGAAACGACGCCGACCGGCCAGTTATCGGTTTCCAACAACGTCCAGCGTAAGAACGTCCGGGTGGCTTCCAACGGCGTCGGGCTTTCCAATATCGCCACGAAATACCAGTTGCTCGGCCACCAGGGGTTGGAAATCGACAAGTCCGAAAGCTGTTTTCGCGTCACGCTACCGCTGTTGCCCCTCGAGCCGTAAATGAATACGTTTCATGCTTTACGCCGTCATATTGAACGCAAAATTCCGCTGACGGACGGCGAATTTGCCCACGTTACGGCGCTGTTTGCGGTAAAAGAGCTGGCGAAAAAGCAGTTTCTGCACCGCCAGGGCGAAGTCTGCCGCTACGAAAGTTTTGTGGTGAGCGGCTGCCTCAAATCCTACCACACCGACGAAGGGGGCGATACCCACATCCTTCGTTTTTCGGTGGAAGACTGGTGGGCGGGCGATCTTGACAGTTTTCTTCACCAAACGCCCTCATCTTTCAGCATCGAAGCCGTGGAGCCCGTCACGCTGCTGGTCATCGACAAACCCGGCCTTGCTTTGCTCTACGAACGCGCGCCTAAACTAGAGTCGTTTTTCCGCATCCTGAACGAAAATGCGCTGATTGCCACTTCGCAGCGGGTTATCAAAAACCTGAGCCTGCCCGCCGGGGAACGGTACCGGCTCTTCCGGGCCGCCTACCCCCAGCTGGAACAACGGGTTCCGCTGAAAGACATTGCTTCCTACCTGGGCATCACGCCGGTTTTTCTGAGCAGACTCCGCAACGAACGAGCCTCCGACTGAAGCCCAACAACGGCCCATTTCTAAAACTAGGTTAAGCGTAAAGTCGGCAAAGCGCGGGAATTTTGTACGCATCAATCCCTTACGAACATGAGCCAGATTCCCGCTTTCTTCGACACCATTGCGCTGGGCCGTCACCGGCTGTCCAACCGGTTTGTGGTAGCCCCCATGACCCGCATCAGCGCCACCGACGCGGGTGTTCCGACCCCGGCCATGAGCGACTATTACGAAGCGTTCGCAACCGGCGGTTTTGCCGCCATCATCACGGAAGGCACTTACACCGACGCGCTTTTTTCCATCTCCAACCCTAACCAACCCGGCCTGGTGACTGCCGACCAACTTGCTGGCTGGCAGCGGGTTGTGGAGCGCGTAAAAACGCACCCGACGGTTTTCATTGCCCAGTTGATGCACGCCGGGGCCCTGTCGCAGGTGCTGACCAAAACCGTAGCGCCTTCAGCCATCAAACCGCTCGGCAAACCGTCGGCTTCGTCCGGTGGCAACTCGGCCTTCGTCGTACCGGAAGCCATGACGCCCGCAATGATCCAGACGGTAATGGCGGGTTACGTTCAGGCGGCCCGCAATGCCGTGCTAGCGGGTTTCGACGGGGTAGAAATCCACGGAGCCAACGGCTATCTGCCGGATCAGTTTCTGACGGCTTACACCAACCACCGCACCGACCAGTACGGCGGCAGCGTCGCCAATCGGTTCCGGTTTGTGGCCGACATTATTGAAGCCGTCCGGGCGGCCGTACCGAGCGGTTTTCTCGTCGGATTACGGTTGTCGGAAGGCAAAGTAAACAACCTGGCCTACCGCTGGGAAGAAGGGGCTGACATGGCCCGGGCGGTTTTCGCCGAAGTCCGGAAAGCCGCGCCGGACTACCTGCACATTGCCGCCGAAGGCGGGGGCTGGATGCGGGAATGTCTTTACCCCGACGGCAGTTCCTCCACCGGTATTGCCCGCCAGCTGCTGGATTGCCCGGTTATTGCCAACGGCGGTCTGCACGACCTGAATCTGGCCAGCCAGCTTCTGACCGAAGGCCACGCCGACCTGCTGGCCATTGGACGGTACGCCATTGCCAATCCGGACTTTCCGCAAAAAATCAGGCGGGGCGACAAACTGATTCCCTTCCGCAACGAGATGATCAAACCGTCGGTTTCCCTGGAAAATACCCGGCAGTATTTCGGTCAACGGACCTGCCAGGTAGACTGATACCGGTTATTGCCGAATAACCGCATCCGGCGTTGGCGCAAGGGGGCCGGTTCATGGCTTCCCTGTGCCGCTTCGCCCCGCCATTATGCGGTTTCAACGGGGTGGCATTTGGAAAAAAGGGGGCAAATATGCTATTTGTACAACAATTTAACCCTTGAACAAACACTCCTTTTGCCCCTGAATAACGACCGATGTGTATGGATGTACTGGTAATTGAAGATGAAGAACTGGCGGTTCGCAAGCTAACGAAGCTCTTACAGGATGTCGATCATTCCATACGAATTGTCGGCACAGCCGCCAGTGTGCGCGCATCGGTGCAATGGTTGCAAACGAACACCTCGCCCGATCTGATTCTGATGGATATTGAACTGGCCGACGGCCAGAGCTTTGAAATATTTGAGCAGACGCCCGTGGTATCCCCGGTCATTTTTACCACCTCCTACGACGAGTACGCCCTGCGCGCTTTCAAGGTCAACAGCATCGATTACCTGCTGAAGCCCATCAAGCGCCACGAACTCGAAGCCAGTCTGGCCAAACACCGGAAACTCCACACGCAGGCCGAACCCGAAACCGGCGGGGGCCGAATGGCCATTGAAGCCCTCGTGCAGCAACTCCGGCAGCAGATTCAGCCGACGGAATACCGCAAACGGTTTCTGGTCAAGCACCTGTCGCAGTGGATGCCCATTGAAATTTCTGAAATCGCGTATTTTTATTCGGAAGAAGGCGTCAGCCTGTTTCGGACCCGCCACAACCAGAAGTTCTCGGTCGACTACACCCTCGACGAACTCGAAGCCATGCTCGATCCCACGCAGTTTTTCCGGGCCAACCGGCAGTTTATCGTTGATATCAACTGCGTCCAGCAGATCCACCCTTATTTCAACAACAAATTGAAGCTGACGCTGAAACCGTCGCCGGATGAGGAAGTGCTGGTCAGCCGCGAACGGGCAACCGAATTCAAGAAGTGGATGGGAAAGTGAAAAACGGCTTTACAAAAGCCGTTTAGGCAGTTCGATCAACGCGTTGGGGGTTTCTTCCAGCAGTTGTTTCACCCGCAGCAGGTCGTTGCGAAACTGGCGCTGCAACTGATGAATCAGCAACGGCGCCATCAGCCGCTGCCAGCCTTTTAGCTCGACACTCATTTCGTAGGTGACCCGGGTTTCCTTGTGTACGCGCTCAAATAGCCGTTGCTCCCACAAATCGACCGGGCTGTTGACGCTTTCGTGGGCCGTCCGCCGGTTGGGCGCGGCCGCCGTCACCTCGGCCATAATGGTCATCTGCTGGTCGAACAGCCGCACTTCCTGGTGCAGTTTCATGCCCGACCGGGCCAATCCCGGCATATCCTGCCTTAATTCGTAGAGATTGCTCCGCCAGAGCAGGTCGTATTCATAACAGCCTAGCAACCCGTAGACTTCCGTTAAGGGCAATCGGATTAGTTCAGCATGTCGAACGGTAATCATGAACGGCGGTCGATGTCTAGGATACGGGAGGTTGCTCAAGGCAAAAATGGTGCGAACTGAAAACCGGCCCTTTTTTATTCATTCAAATGGCCCTGCTGGTACTGCTCACCGACAAACTGCTCGGCCTCGGCCAGCGTTTCGCACAGGCGGGTCGGGATAATCGGGTTGCTCCGCTCAAACAGGGCTTCCGACGAAAGTTTCGAAAACAAATCCGGCGACAGAATGCTGATGTTATACCGCACCCCGAATTCACGCAGCCGGGGAAAATAATCCTGCACGATCCAGTCGACGGCTCCGGCCCAGGCCACGTCAAACTCTTTGGTGTCGTGGACGTGAAACCGGCATCCCCGCGCCTGCCCAACGGTCTGCTGCCAGTCCAGCATGGTCAGCGTGGCCTGCATTAGTTCCTCGTCCGTGCAGAAGCCGATCCACTTCATCAACAGGTAATTTTTCGCGGGTTCGTCCAGTAAAATGGCGTAGACGGCCCCTTCGCTATTTTGTATTCTTCTCAGTTCATTCACGGCAATTTTACTCTTTGGACTTGGCACCTTTCCCCCCTCATTCATCGCGAACACCGCGGCACCCCTAGTGAATTACAAATATACTTCAAACGCCCACACCCGCCCGGTATCGGCCCAGGGTTTCGGGCGTAATTCCCAGGTAACTGGCGACAAATTCTCCCGGGATACGGTTTAAGACTTTCGGATGCTCCTGCAACAACCGGCGGTACCGGTCCTCGGGCGCATCTCGCAGCAGGGAAGCTTCCCGCCTTTCGACCCGCGTCAACTGGTCCTGCAGGAGCAGCGTGGCAAATCGCTGCCAGGTCGGATAGGTTCGGCAGAGGTGCATCACATCCTCGAAGTTCATCTCGAGCAGGTGCGTTTCCTCCAGCGTAGCCACGTTTACGTTTGACGGTTTCTGGGTAAAAAAACCGACAAAGGAACCCAGCAACGAGTTTTCGAAAACAAATTCTTTGGAAACTTCCCAACCGTCGACTTCGTAGAACAGCCGTCCGCAGCCTTTTTCGATAAAAGCGATCGTCTTACAGAGATCACCCGCCCGGACGTAAATCTCGTTGGGCGCCAGCACACGGGGATGAATGATGCGTTCGAGGGCAGCTTTTTCTTCAGCGGTGGGGTTGGTAACTCGTTCAATGTTGAACAGGACGCGCTGCATACGGCTATAATCTTTCAATTTAGGGCTAAAATGGGGAAAACATCACGAAAAAGCAAACCGATGCGCAGCGTACAGCTCCGGCAGGAAGGATTCAAAATTGCCGACTTCTTCGACGTTGTGGGTTAGCCAGGCCGGTCCCATGTCGCGCGTAAACACAAACCGGTGCAGCAACGGGTTCAGCAGCCACTGCCCCAGCCGGTTTTCGGCGCCCACCTGCATCCGCGACAGGTACCGGGTTCCCCCTTCGACGGCAACGAACCGATGGGCCAGCCGGAACACTTCCACGCCCAGTATCCGGCGGATGAGCGTGATGCCTTCCGAGTCCAGTTTAATCACTTCCTCCACACTGTCGATCAGGTGGTGCCTATTGCCGCCAAACGCTTCCACGATGCGGAACGACGCCCCAACGCCCGCTCCCCCACCGGGCGCGGGTTTGGCCAATTCCCAGTGAATATGGTCGATGGGGTGCCAGACCAGGTAGCGGGGGTATTCCACACCGTTCACGTTCATTGAGCCCCCGATGTGGTGAAACCACCAGTTTAGCATGTCGGGCGTAACGCCCCGGATGATATCGTGTTCAATCCGCAGTTCGAAGCTCCCGTAAGGCAGCGTCTTGCACTGCGTCCGGGCGCTCTGGAGCGGTTTTCTGATCCAGTTGATTTCCCGGTTGGGGGGCAGTTTCCAGGCCATGCATGAAGGGGTTAAAAGTCAACTTTATACAGCGTTTCCAGTTGTCGTTCGTTTACGCGGGCGGGCAGCATTCGGAACAACCCGTTTCGCAGGGTGGCCAGCACGGGATTTTGCAGTTGAGCGACCTGACCAACGCGCCGGGAATTTTCGATGATAAATCGGGTCCGTTTCAATCGCCGTTGCTCAAACCGCCGAAAAGCATCCGGGACCCGGTCGGTACGGGTCAGTTCATCGGCCAGCACGACCGCATCTTCGATGGCCTGGCAGGCTCCCTGCCCCAGGTTGGGCGTTGTAGCGTGGGCCGCGTCGCCCAGCAGCACTACGTTGCCGAACGCATACCGGGACAACGGTTTCAGGTCCATAATATCGTTCCAGAGTAGATTTTCTTCTTTCGTGCGGGAAATGATTTCCGGAATCGGCGCGTGATACCCGCCAAATTGTTCAACCAGATCGCGGACTGTAAACGCCCGGAAACGGGGGTCTTTGGCCGGAGCGTTGGTGGTGGCAAACCAGTAAATTTTATGATTCGCCAGCGGAACGATACCCACCCGGCCCTTCGCGCCCCAGGTCTCGGTGGCTTCCGTCAGGTTCAGGCCGGTGCTGTCGACCACCGACCGCCAGGCCGTATAGCCCGCGTAACGCGGCAGGGAATCGGGCAGCAACTGCTTGCGGATGGCCGAGTGGATGCCGTCGGCCACAATCAGGTAGTCGGTCTGGTGCACGGTTCCGTCGTCAAAATAAATCAGGCATCCTTGGCTGCTCTGGTCGATGGAAACGGCCCGTTTGCCCAGCACAATCGGGCAATCCGTCAACTGGTTGAGCAGCGCCTGGTGCAACGCGGCCCGGTGAATGGCGAAGTTGTCAGTACCGTATTTTTGGCTGATGGCCCGGCTGTCGGTTCGCGTGATGGTCCGGCCCCGTTCGTCGAGAATCACAAATGCATCCAGCAAACGACCGGCGGGCAGCACGGCAGCAGCGATGCCCAGTTTTTGAAAAGCACGGACGGCATTGGCGGCCAGCGCCAGTCCGGCCCCAACGGCTTTGACGGTTGGAGCGGCTTCAAACAAAGTGGCCCGGATGCCGGCTTTGCGCAGGGCGATGGCGGTGGTCAGGCCCGCAATGCCGCCCCCGATGATGGTAAAACGCTGTAGGTTTTTCATTTTAAATCAGTAATTAGGTCCAAAACGTAAGGGTCCATGCCGTTTTACGTCTTTTAAAACAGGGCGAGGGTCAGTCGACTGGAAGGATTGCTTGTGTTCTGAAAAATGACGGGCAGGTGGTCCCAAGCCCTCCTTCCAACTTCGTTCCGATCGCTCTCGTAGCTTCCATTAAGTGTTTTCAAGGTTAGTCCGCTGGGGAGTCGAAATGGTTCACCGGCTGGACGGTCTAGGGAATCCCCAAACCCGGGACCAACCGACTCCATATCTTTGGTTTTCACGGCATTATCCGCTTGAAATGACTGACTGCCCAGCCACAAGACAGGCGATCAGCACAAGCAGCGCAATTCGTTTTTTCATGAAGTATTGCAATCACTCTCCGGAAGCGTTGGGTGTGGTTGGTGGCCCAAAATTGGGTTAGGTGGACCGTCGAAACCATGCCAAATTCCATGAAACGGAAAAACGCGGATGTGAAGCGGTTGTCTTACCGGATCAAGGGCAGCGTGACGATAAACTCGTCGTCGGTTTCCTGAACGGTTGGCGTGGGCTGACCCAGCATTTTGTACTTTGTGAGGATGTTGAGCAAACCTTTCTTGGTGGATTTCACCCGATCGACGGACCGACGCTGTAGATTATTGCGGATAATGAGCCATCCAGACTCGGTGGTGCCAATATAAATTTTCAGGGGTTTGTCGCCCGACACGATGTTGTGCTTGACGGCATTTTCAATCAGCAGCTGGAGCGTCAGGGGCGGCAGCTGGTCAACCAGAAAATCATCCGCAACCTCAATGGTATAGGCGATGCCGCGGCCGTAGCGGGTTTGCATCAGGTGCAAATATGAGTGGATAAAATTCAGCTCCCGTTTCAGTGTGGTCAGTTCAAAATCGTGGGTTTGCAGGATGTACCGGTACACACTCGCCATTTCATCCACAAACTGCTCGGCCTTAGCGGGTTCCTCGACAATCAGTGACGACAATGAATTCAACGAATTAAAGAGAAAATGCGGATTCAGCTGCGACTGCAACGCCCGCATCTGCACTTCGGACATTTCCTGCCGGAGTTGTTGCACGGCCAGCTCAGCTTCCAGTTGTTTACGCTCGTGTTTTTCCTGCTGCCGTTCGATTTTCTGCTCCAGAACGGCCGTTCGAATGGCGGCTTGCCGCTGCCGGTAGCCCAGTCCCAGCGAAAAGCAGATCAATTCGAGAATAATGCCCATCTGCATGGGGGTAATGGGTGCCTGCCAGAAGTAGACAATTTCCTCCGAGGCTTCGTCCAGAAAAGTCAGGATCATGGCCAGGGTTGCCCCCAGCAGCAAAAATGCCGATCCCACCACGAAGTACCGCGCGATGACATCATCCAACTTGATGATTTTATAAATCGCGTAGATCGCCAGTCCGATCATCAACACCCGGCCGACATCGTGCGCCGTGTTGTACAGCCGCGGATAGGTGTCTGCCGCAAGGTAGCAAATCCAGCCTTGGAGCAGGCAGTACCCCATGATGCCAAGGCGGGCGTAGTGCAGCACCCGGTATAAAACCGGCAGCCGCTTTCGTAACCCAATAAAGGCATCGGTAAAACTGAAGTAAACCAGGTAAGCCAGCATGGGCGCGCAGACCCGGGCAAAGCTCCAATCGGTTGGGGTAAGACCCAGCAGGTCGCGGATTTCGGGAACCCGAAAAACGAAGTACATCAGCCAGGCCAGCATGTAGAGCGTGTACAACCCGTATATCCGCTCCCGAAACGTTACCCACTGGACAACGTTCAGCAGCAATATCGATATAACCATACCGATAAACAGAGGCTGCCAGATTTCATACGTCATAGGGGGTACGGGACTTGTTCATTCGTATTCGCACAAACTTATCAATTCCGGACTAAAAAAACCGCCTGGCCCCCAAACGGCTTAGTTACCGGATGACTTCCTCACCGCGACAGCGCAATCATTACCGCCCCGATAGCCATCAAAACGGCCCCGATGATGAGCTGGGCATTGACTTTTTCTTTCAAAAAAAATACGGCGAGAATGATGGTGAACACCAAGGAAATCTTGTCCAGCGGAGAGGCCCGGGCGGCATCGGTCAGTTTCAGCGCCCGAAACGAAAGCAGGGATGAGATGCAGGTAACCACGCCCGCCACGATCAGGTAAATCCAGACCTTGCGATCGATGCGGCTCACCTCAGCAACCATTCCCTGTCCGATCACTACGCTCCAGGACACAACCAGAATGCAGATGGACTGGATAGCGAAGGCCAGACTGGGATTAACATTCTTAATACCTGCTTTTGATAGCGTCACAACGACCGCCGATGACAAAGCCGCCAGAAGAGAAAAAAGTACCCACATGTGCTTGTTGAAGAAATAGTCTCATATGGGATAAGTCTGGAAGGCCCCAAAATGATTTATAATCTGATTGAAAGGAATGCTGAACTTAACCATATTATTTTCAACCTGCCCGTGGAGACCCTCCTATAATACAAGTAAAACACGCAAGTTGCTCCTCTCCGCCCCTCCTGAGCGCCCTTTTCAAGAAAAACTGTCTTGACAAGCAAATTTTTTAAAACAAACGATCAGCCCTGCCGGTTTATGATACAAATAAAACATAGCACTGTTATGAAAATTGCGGTAGAGAAAGGACAGGATAAAACCGTGTTGGCCGACGGTCGGCAAACCGTCACCATTACTGACATTGAGGAGGGAACAAGTGAGAATAAAGGTATTCCTTTTTTTGCGGTCCGCTTCGAGAACGAAGACGGGTATGTGTCCCACCGGTTTTACCAATCCCCGGCGGGTATGCCCGCCATCATTGGTTTGTTTGAGCAGGTAGGCATTGAAGCCAAGGAAGGGCAAGATCTGGATACAAAGCAACTCCTGGGTAAGCAGCTTACTATTGAAGTGGGCGAACGGTCGTACACCGATCCGGAAACCCATAACGAGCGGACCCTGAAGCAGGCCGTTAATTTTCTGGCGAGTTAGAGGCTCCACAGAAAGCCGTTTACCCACGGCACTTAAACAAACAGAAAGCCCGCAGAACTAGCAGTTCTGCGGGCTTTCAACATTTTAAACAACTCCGCGCAGCTTAGGCGTTTTGCTTCTGCTTGATGAGGTTCAAGGCCGATCCGGCTTTAAACCACTCAATCTGCGTTTCATTGTAGGTATGATTCACCTGGAACTCCTGAGTCGTACCATCCGCGTGGTTCAACCGGATCGTCAACTGGCCGTTCGGAGTAAATTCCGTCAGGCCCAGGATGTCGATGGTGTCGTCTTCCCGGATATCATCATAATCGTCCGGATCGGCAAACGTCAGGGCCAGCATTCCTTGTTTTTTCAGGTTGGTTTCGTGAATCCGGGCGAATGATTTCACCAGGATGGCCCGCACAGCCAGGAACCGCGGCTCCATGGCTGCGTGCTCCCGTGACGACCCTTCCCCGTAGTTTTCATCACCCACCACGATTGAACCAATACCGGCGGCTTTGTAAGCCCGCTGAACCGCTGGCACTTCGCCGAACTCACCCGTCAGCTGATTTTTTACGGTATTGGTTTTCTCGTTGTAGTAGTTGACCGCCCCAATCAGCATGTTGTTGGAGATGTTGTCGAGGTGACCGCGGTATTTCAGCCACGGACCCGCCATCGAAATATGGTCAGTCGTACACTTGCCTTTTGCCTTGATCAGCAGTTTCAGGCCGGTCAGGTCGGTGCCTTCCCAGGCTTTGAACGATTCGAGCAGTTGCAAACGGTCCGAAGTCGGACTCACCACAACCTGCACCCCGCTGCCGTCTTCGGCCGGTGCCTGGTAACCCGCATCTTCCACGGCAAAACCGTTGACGGGCAACTCGATTCCCTGCGGTTCGTCCAGCATCACTTCTTCACCCGCTTCGTTGGTCAGTTTGTCCGTCATCGGATTGAACGTCAGGCTACCGGCAATGGCCATAGCCGTCACCAGTTCCGGCGATGCCACAAACGCGTGGGTATTGGCCAGACCGTCGTTCCGCTTGGCAAAGTTCCGGTTGAAGGAGGTAATGATGGAGTTTTTACGGTTCGGGTCGTCGATGTGCCGCGCCCACTGGCCGATACAGGGCCCGCAGGCATTGGCCAGCACGACCCCACCAATTTTTTCAAATGTATCCAGCAAACCATCGCGCTCGGTTGTGTAGCGAACCAGTTCCGAGCCCGGGGTTACCGTGTATTCCGAATGCGTTTTGAGGTTTTTCGAAATGGCCTGCTGCGCCACGGAAGCGGCCCGGGTCAAGTCTTCGTACGAAGAGTTGGTACACGAACCGATCAGACCAACATCCAGTTTTTCGGGCCAGCCATTTTCCTTAACCGCCTGCGCGAATTTCGACAGCGGCCATGCCAAATCCGGCGTGTATGGGCCGTTGACGTGCGGTTCGAGTTCCGACAGATTGATTTCGATTACCTGATCGTAATACGTGGCCGGATCGGCGTATACTTCGTCGTCCGAACGCAGGTACTGACGCACGGCATTAGCGGCTTCCGCCACATCCGCCCGGTCGGTGGTCCGTAAGTAATCCGCCATCTTTTCATCGAAGGCAAAAATTGACGTTGTAGCGCCGATTTCAGCTCCCATGTTACAAATGGTGGCCTTTCCGGTAGCCGACAGGCTATCCGCTCCGTCGCCAAAGTATTCCACGATACAGCCCGTTCCGCCTTTTACAGTCAGGATACCGGCCACCCGCAGGATAATGTCTTTCGCCGAGGCCCAGCCCGATAACTTCCCGGTTAGTTTCACGCCGATCAGTTTCGGCATTTTCAGTTCCCAGGGCAAACCGGCCATTACGTCGCAGGCATCGGCACCACCTACCCCGATAGCGATCATACCCAGACCACCGGCATTGGGAGTGTGGGAGTCCGTACCGATCATCAAACCGCCCGGAAAGGCATAATTTTCGAGCACAACCTGGTGGATAATCCCGGCCCCCGGTTTCCAGAAACCGATGCCGTATTTATCGGATATAGACGACAGGAAGTCGTACACTTCCCGGTTTTTATTGTTGGCATTTTCAAGATCCTGAACGGCGCCCACTTCGGCCTGAATCAGGTGATCGCAGTGCACCGTCGACGGTACCGCCACCTGCGGACGACCCGCCTGCATGAACTGCAAGAGGGCCATCTGGGCCGTTGCGTCCTGCATTGCCACCCGGTCGGGCGCAAAGTCAACGTAGTCCTTACCGCGGTTGTAAGCCTTCTGGGGAATACCGGCACTGAGGTGAGCGTACAATATTTTTTCCGACAACGTGAGGGGACGACCCACCACTTGCCGGGCTGCTTCGACACGTTCGCCAAAACCGTCGTATACGCGCTGAATCATGTCAAAATCAAAAGCCATAGACAGGAGGAATTTAAGCAGTGAATAGAATCATGTATCTAAATAGACAACACCCATTACTGGAAAATGAGTTTCCAAATAAGCGTGTCAAAATTAGATGATTTTCCTTCTAAAATAAAATGAGCGGACATTTTCGCGATAATTTGTAAACGTTATGAATTTTAGGACGGAATTTTTCCCGCCGGCCAGTCAAGACTGACCTCCGCAAGTTAGCATCCGGCCCCGCTTGTTTCTGCCGCCCAAAGGAACGGTTGAACCTGAACCCCAAAGATTATGCTTTGGTCATATAATACCATTTTTTTCGGAACGTTTGCTCCCCAAAAATGGTTATTACACCATAAGCATTGCCCGCCGTACTCATTATTCCCTCCGCTCAATTTGTAAGTATTATGTCTTTTGCTTCTATATTTGGCACGAGACGTGGGAGCCGATTGTCGGCGCAATTTTAACATTCAACCTGAATTCATATGTCAAAAAACCTGGTTATCGTGGAATCACCCGCGAAGGCGAGGACCATTGAAGGGTATCTGGGTAAAGATTTCGTGGTGAAATCCAGCTACGGCCACGTACGGGATTTGCCGAAAGATGATATGGCGATTGACATCCCCAATGGCTTTCGTCCCGTCTACGAAGTCTCTCCTGACAAGCGTCAGGTTATCAGCGAATTAAAGAAATTAGCCAAGGAGGCCGAAGAAATCTGGCTGGCCACGGACGACGACCGTGAAGGCGAAGCCATTTCGTGGCACCTGAAAGAAGCGCTTGGTCTGAAAGAAGACACCAAACGGATTGTCTTTCACGAAATCACCAAAAAAGCCATTCAGAACGCCATTCAGTCGCCCCGCCGGATCGACATCGACCTGGTGAATGCGCAGCAGGCCCGGCGGGTCCTCGACCGGCTGGTGGGTTTCGAGCTGTCGCCGGTTTTGTGGAAAAAAATTAAATCGGGTAGCTCCATGGCCCTGTCGGCGGGTCGGGTGCAGTCGGTTGCGGTGCGGCTCATTGTGGAACGCGAACGCGAGGTCGACAACCACAACACCAAATCCAGCTACAAGGTAACGGCGCAGTTTCTGGTCGACAACGGCCGTGTGCTGAACGCCGAACTGCCCAAGAGCTTTGCGACCCTGGAGGAAGCGCGGGCCTTTCTGGAAAAATGCCGTGAGGCCGTTTTCTCGATTAAAAATCTGGAAACCCGGCCCGCCAAGAAATCACCGGCCCCGCCGTTTACGACCTCAACGCTGCAACAGGAAGCTTCCCGGAAGCTGTCCTTCTCGGTGTTGCAAACCATGACGCTGGCCCAGAAACTGTACGAAAGCGGTAAAATTTCGTACATGCGGACCGACTCAACCAATCTTTCGCAGGAAGCCATTGAGAAGGCCAAGCAGGCCATCACGAATGAATTTGGTGAAAAGTACGTGCACACCCGCCAGTATAAAACCAAGTCTGAGTCGGCGCAGGAAGCCCACGAAGCCATCCGGCCTACGGATTTTTCGGTGAAAGCTGCCGGGGCAGATCGCAACGAACAACGGCTGTACGACCTGATCTGGAAACGCTCGATTGCCTCGCAGATGGCCGACGCGCAGTTGGAGCGGACCACGGCCACCATTGCCATTTCAACCGCATCCGAGGAGCTGATCGCCCAGGGTGAGGTCATTAAATTTGACGGTTTTCTGAAAGTTTACCTGGAATCGACCGACGACGAGGACGAAGAAAGCAAAGGCATGTTGCCCCCGCTGTCCATCGGTCAGGTCCTGAACATGGACCAGATGAAAGCCACCCAGAAATTCAGCCGCCCGGCCCCGCGCTACACGGAAGCGAGTCTGGTGAAAAAACTGGAGGAAATGGGCATCGGCCGTCCGTCGACTTACGCCCCCACGATCTCGACGATCATCAAACGGCAATATGTCGTCAAGGAAGACCGTCCGGGCAAAGAACGGGAGTTCAAGGAATTGACCCTGAAGCAGGGCCAGATTCAGGAGAAAACCGGCAAGGAAAATTACGGTTCCGAAAAAGCCAAGCTGTTTCCGACCAACATGGGGCTGGTGGTTAATGACTTTCTGGTTGAATACTTTGAAGGCATCGTTGACTACCGGTTTACGGCGAACGTCGAAAAAGAGTTTGATGAGATTGCCAGCGGCAAAATGGGTTGGCAGGACATGATCAAAAACTTTTACGGCGACTTCCACCGGAACGTCGAAACCGTACAGGGCGCGGCTCTGACGGGGGCGAAACCGGGCAGCCGGGAACTGGGCCTCGATCCGCGTTCGGGCAAAAAAGTATCCGCCCGGCTGGGCCGCTACGGCGCGTACGTGCAGATCGGAGAAGCCACCGACGAGGATAAACCGTTGTTTGCCAACCTAAAAAAAGGCCAATTGATCGAAACCATTACCCTGGAAGAAGCCCTCGATTTGTTTTCGCTGCCGCGCGAAGTCGGCTTTTTTGAAGATAAACCGATGGTGATCGGGATCGGTAAATTTGGCCCGTACGTCAAACACGACGATAAATACGTTTCGCTGACGAAAGATGATGACCCCTATACCATTACGGCCGAAAGGACCATCGAACTGATTCAGCAGAAGCGGGTCGAAAACATCAACGAAGCCATCGGCGAATTTGAAGGTAAACTCATTACGACCGGCAAAGGTCGTTTTGGTCCGTACATCAAACACGACGATAAGTACATTTCGCTGCCCAAAGGAATATTCCCCGCTACGCTGACTCTGGACCGGGCCATCGAACTGATTCAGCAGAAACGGCAGGCGGAAAGCAATAAATACATTAAAGAGTTTCCCGAGAATACGGCGGTGAAAGTGGTCAATGGCATGTATGGCCCCTACATCGCGGTTGGCAAACGCAACGTTAAAATTCCGAAAGACGTTGAACCGGCTTCGCTAACACTGGAAGATTGCCTCCGACTGGCGGGTGACACCGTTCCGGAGGAAAAAACCAAAGCGAAGAAAAGCACCAAAGCGGCTGTAACCACTACCGCTGCCGCCAAGAAACCAGCGGCCAAAAAAGCCGTTGCCAAAAAGAAGTAACGCCCAGCCGACTATCTTGTTAGACCGTTTAATACGAAAACCACTCGCCTGGGCGAGTGGTTTTTCTAATCGATAGCACGATGAAAAATCTTGTGGTTCTGTCCGGCGCGGGCATCAGTGCGGAAAGCGGGTTGCGGACGTTTCGGGACTCCAACGGATTGTGGGAAAACCACCGGGTAGAAGACGTAGCCACACCTGAAGCTTGGTCTCGCAACCCCGATCTGGTCCTGGAGTTTTACAACCAGCGACGCAAACAGGCTCTGGACGCCCAGCCCAATGCCGGACACTTGGCGTTGAAGCGGCTGGAGCAACACTTTGCTGTTACCATTATTACCCAGAATGTCGATAACCTGCACGAAAAAGCGGGCTCTTCGAACGTTATTCACCTGCACGGCGAACTGTTTAAATCCCGCAGCACCCGCGACCCGCGGCTGGTTTACGACATGGCCGGCTGGGAATTAAAAAAGGGCGATTGCTGCGAAAAAGGCTCGCAGCTCCGTCCCCATATTGTCTGGTTTGGGGAGGCCGTCCCGATGATGGAAACCGCCGTGGAAATTGTCGACCAGGCCGATATTCTGATCATTGTCGGTACGTCGATGGTGGTTTATCCGGCGGCCGGACTGATTGATTTTGTCCGACCCGGTGTGCCCATTTATGTCGTCGATCCGAACGTTCCGGATATCCGTCCGCGGAAGAATCTGACCTTTGTTCCGGAGCCAGCCACAACGGGTTTGTCGCGGCTGGCGGAACAATTGATTGCGGCTAATGCAGCGGGCGGTGTTTAATCATGCCGCCCTTCACATCGGCAATACTGTGTTCAATCAAAAAGGCTTTTTCGTCTACCTCACTGATTTTATCCTTCAGACGGGTAATCTCCAGACGGGTTACCACGGCGTACAGAATGTTAATATCGTTCTGGCGTAACCCGCGTTTTCCGAAGCCCTTCTCTCCTTTCAACACCGTTACACCCCGGGCTAATTCTTCGGTGATCAATTGCCGTACTTCCTCGTGCCGGTCGGAAACGATCATGACGGCAATGTATTCCTCAATACCGTGAATAATGAAATCGACAGTTTTCGACGCAGCCAAGTAGGTCAGCATGGCGTACAAAGCCGTTTCAACGTTGATAAAAATGGCAGCCGAACCGAAGATCAAAATGTTGATGACCATAATGACATCCCCCACCGACATGAATGACCGACGGCTAACGTAAATTGCCAGAACTTCAGTGCCATCGAGTACCCCGCCCCCCCGCATGGCCAGACCAATACCGGCCCCGAGGAAAAAACCGCCGAAGACAGCAATCAACAGCTTATCGGTAGTCACGATGGGATACGGTATAAACGCCAGACACAGCGCCAGCAGCCCGATTCCGGCAGCGGTTTTAAGGGCAAACGTCCAGGAAACCTGCCGAAAGCCCATCCAGATAAAGGGGATATTGACAAGCACCACCAGAATGGCCAGGTCAATACCCGTTTTCAATTGCAACAGCAGCGAAATCCCGATAACGCCCCCATCCAGAAAGTCATTGGGAAGCAGAAAGCCCTTTAGGCCCATGCCCGCGCAGAGCACGCCCAGAATAATCATAAATGCTTCCTTTATTTCCCGGTAAACGGCCGACGTCTTTGCCTTTTGTATGCGTGTTTTTACCATGATCATGTGTGGTTTGTGGACAAATAATTTACAATGAGAGAAATAGGGATATAGCTCACCTAACGGGTTCAGGTCGCCAGACCGCCAGGGGTCTGTATTCAATCTGTATCCGGTGAGTCGTGAAAACCGTCCTGATGGTGACGGGTCTTTAGGAGCGAAGCCAAAGGGAGCCGGGCTCCCGCTATCGGTTGGGCAGAATCAAGGGGCGTTTATTGCGATCTGATGGCCGAACAGGCGCCGGAAATAAGCGAAGAAATAATAGGGTACGCTGCGTTGACGGATCAGTCGGGGTTCCCGGATGAGGACCCAAACCGTCGGGATAATGGCGAAAAAAGCCGGCGGCACCTGGTGCGAAACCGTCGGGGCCACAATGACTTCGTGAACGATGGAGTGGGAAAACTCATCGGTCAGGTGATCCAGCAGGTCGTGGTCCGACGAGGTTCCAATGGTAACCACCTTCCATTCCGCACCGCTGGCCACACCGGCCGGCGACCCGGCCCAATAGCCAAGCGCCCACCCGATCAGCAGGAAGCAGAGAAATGAAAATATGGTCCGATAAAACTTCATCAAATTAAAGACGCTGGGGGCTAGAAAAATGCAGGATACAATGCGGTTTTTACAAGTATAGTGAATTTTTCCGTAAAAAGCCAGTCTGATTCCAAATAATGAGCAAAGCCGCACCAGGTCCGGACAAAACCGCTACCTTTGCCTTTTTATTGATTCGACGCATGCAACTCCTTGACGGCAAACTCCTCTCCCAGCAAATCAAACAGGAACTCGCGGCTGAAGTAGCCGACATCAACGCACAAGGCGGCAAGATTCCGCATCTGGTTGCCATTCTGGTCGGTACCGCCGGCCGCAGCGAAACCTACGTAGCCAGTAAAATGAAAAGCTGCGAAGAAATCGGGATGAAGTCCACGCTCATCCGGTTCGACGATTCCGTTACGGAAGAAGAACTGATCAATGCCGTTCGGGACGTGAATGCTAACCCCGACATGGACGGCCTGATCGTTCAATTGCCCCTGCCCGCCCACGTCTCGGCGGACAAAGTGATGGAGACCATCGATCCCGCCAAGGACGTGGACGGTTTTCATCCGATCAACATTGGCCGGATGGCCAAGGGCTTGCCGGCTTACATTTCGGCGACGCCCCAGGGCATTCTGGAAATGCTGAAACGGTATGGGATCGAAACGGCGGGCAAACACTGCGTGGTAGTAGGCCGCAGCCAGATTGTGGGCCTGCCGATGAGCATTCTGATGCAGCGCAACACCAACCCCGGCAACTGCACCGTAACGCTCACGCACAGCCGGACGCAGAATCTGCCCGAGATCTGCCGTACAGCCGACATTCTGATTGCCGCCCTGGGCCGCCCGGAGTTTATTACCGCCGACATGGTGAAGGAAGGCGCCGTGGTAATCGACGTCGGCCTGGAACGGGTACCGGACGCGACCAAGAAAAGCGGCTTTTCGCTGAAAGGCGACGTTAAGTTTGACGAAGTGGCCCCCAAAACCAGCTACATTACACCCGTACCCGGCGGGGTTGGCCTGATGACCATCTGCTCCCTGATGCAGAACACCCTCAAGGCCGCCCGCAAGGAAGTATACAAGTAATAAAAAAGCCCACGGGTCCACCCCGTGGGCTTTTTTATTAATTAAATTCCGATACCGATCACCAGCGGCTGCACAATCATTTCACCGGATTTCAGGTTATAAATCGTCCGGACGCCCGCTTCAAAAGGAGTGCGAAGCCGCAGCACGTTGAACACAAACGATACATCCAGCCCTGTCGTGTAAAATTGGTTATAACCAGCCGATCCCGGCATTGGTGAGCGGCTTTCCCCCTGCGCAAAATCGTAAAAGCCGGCGGCTTTTACCCGTTGAATGTAAAGCCAGCGCCCAACGGCCCAATGCGGATTGAGCAGCGGCAAACGGTATTCGGCGCTGGCGGTCATCAACTGATCGTAGCTGACGTAGGGTTGCCCGCGCGGAAAAAACACCGCGGCCGCAAAGCGATACGTGCCCCGCATCTGCTCCTGATACCCCGCCCGTACCCGCAGGGAATGATGCTTACCGACACCCGGCAGGTACACACTACCCTGCAAGGCCCATACCTCCCCGCGTAATGCCCCGCCAAACGGTGTGTTGCGCCAAACCGCCGATACCGTCTGGCCCCAGCGCGGAGCCACATCCTGTTTGCTCATCTTCAGCGTCCGGGAATACGACAAACCGTAGGACAGCCCGTTCAGTACCCGCCCGAAGCCCACTTCCGTGATGGGCCGCACGGGCAGATCATACCCGCTGACCTGTTGTAGATTGTAATACGCCGAAAGGTAGGCGCTTTGATTGTATTTCGAGGTGGTAAGCTGCAACGGAATCCGAAATCCCGCCGTCAATTGATTGTAGTTCCACGAATCACTCCGCAAAGAATCAAGCGGGGTCCGCCGATCCACGTAGACGGAAGTAGACCGTTGCCCCCGCTCAAAGCCAACGTCGAGGATGGGAAACCAGCCTTGGTAGCTTGCATTTGCGTAATAATTGACGGTTCGTTCGGCCTGATTGTACCCTAAGCCCACACCAAGCTGCGTTGTACTGAGCAAGTCCTGAGATTGCAGGCCAACCGTGCCGCTTTGCCCGTCGGAACTAACCACCGGCCCCCAACTGTAAATATTAACGGCATTGAGCAATCGGCTGTAACGACTTTTGGGGTATTCTTCGGGTGCGGACAACGAATCGGCCAGGGCCGAACGGACGGCAGCCGCGCCGGGTTCCTGGGCAATGAGGGGACCAAAGTACCGCACCGACTGGTCATTAACCTGCCCCGCGGGTACCCAACGGGACGGATCAATCGGCATTTCGGCAATGCGGTGACCGCTCGCCCGAAAATCGTGAAAAATCAGCTTTTTACCGTCCCCGGAAACCGTAGGATGATACGCCCCCAATGGCCGGGAGGTAACCTGGTAGGTCTGGCCGGTTTGGGTGTTCAGCGCGTAGATGTTGTCGATGCCCGACTGGGGCGAATTGTAGAAAACATACTCTTTCCAGGGCTGCGGATGGCTGATATTCTGGTTGACAACCGGCATCAAATCGCGCCGGGTGCCGGTTTCTGCATCAATCCGCTGGATGGTTTTGCCGCTTCGTTTTCGGATGACAGCCACCAGCGTTCGGTTATCTTCCTGCCAGCGGGGCTGGACGTAAAAGTCGTTCTCCGGATTGTCCAGAACCCGCAGTTCCTGCCCTGTTTCCGAATCCAGAATCACCAGCCGGGTCTGGTAGGCTTCGTCGTTTCGAACGGCCACTACCCGTGATCCGTCGGGCGAGAGCGCGGCCACCGAATAGCGACTTTGGTGGCTCAGACGGCGTAGTTTTTGGGTCTTGAAATCATACAGTTTAATTTCAGAATCGATTTTCTGTCCAAAACGCACGTCGTAGCGAAACTCGGTCCAGCATATTTTCCCGGCGGCCGCCGACAGCATTTCGGGGTTGTTGTATAAACCGGGGATAAAAACCCGGGTTTCCTCTCCGTTGCGATCCAGACGGACAAATTGCGTAATGTCTCCCAAACCGGATTTAACGGCAACTACCTCCTGATCAGAAATGGACTGCGGATATTGGTAGTTGGTAAACACCTTTTCCGACGCCTTCACCGGATAAGTGACCGCATCGGTCAGTTTCAATCCTTCCTGTTGTTTTCGCCAGGTTTCTTCAATATCGGCCATCAAGCGGTCGTAAAGCTCCTCCACCCGGTAACGGGTCGTTTTTTTGATGCCATTGGAAAACGAAAACGGATACAGCGGGAACCGATAATACCGGTTCAGCACATCACTCCAGGCAGCGGCCCCGTGGGTTCGCTTCAAATAAGTAGACATAAAGTAGCCCAATACGTAGTGATTGGGCACATTGTCGCGGTAAGAACCCCCGACAGCCTTGGGGTAGCTAAACCGCCGACCGGCCAGCAGATTGGCCCGCATTCCGAGGTCAAAATGGGGAATCCGGCCCCGCCCGCCCCCGGTTAAAACCGACTCAGTTCCAACGGCATCTCCCTCCCAAAACCAGTCGGGTACCCCCAGCGTCAAGGCCGCCAGAGCCGTGTTGCCAAACAACGTATAAGCAGCACGGGTAAGCCCCTGCAACGCTTTGTCGTACTGGACTACGTGCCGGAATTCGTGCACCGCCAGCAGGTCAAGCCAGGCGAGGTTGCCGGCCAGAAAGGGGTCCTGCGGGGGCGTCGCAAAGAACTCCGAGCGCCGGGGCAGCAGCGTCACAAAGCCGTTGCTCTGCATGGTCTGGTTCTGCAGAATGACCGACAACCGGCGGGGCTGTTTCTTCAACGTTGCACTGACGGGTTGATAAACCTGTTCCAGACGCCGGGCGGTTTGCTGGGCCGTCTGATCGAATCCCCGGGGGTACAAAACCCGAAAATGGGGCGTGCGCACCTGATACCAGGAAAGAGAAGGTGGATTCTGATCGAGAACGGGAAGAGTCTGGGCCGCGGCCGACAAAGAAGAAAGTAATAAAATCGGCAACCAATAACGCATAGAAAAGAACAGCAAAATCAAAAAATGTAACCGGTAAGGTACTGTAAATAAGGTAATCCGTTGAATTTAGGCAAAATATAAATCCATAAGTTGGCAATCGTTATGAAAACCGCTATCTTCAATCGCTCAATCCGGGACGTTGTTCTGTGCCCACCGATTTCTCTATGTTGCCAAATAGACCGTTTACCATTTTAGTTGCCGAGGATGATGAAGAAGATCGGCTGTTATTGGATGAAGCGCTGATGCAAAATGGATTATTCGATTGCGGACGATTCGTTGAGGACGGCGATCAGGTCATGGAATACCTCCTGAATTGCCTCAGCCCGGATGCCCTCAATCCCCTGCCTTCGCTGATTATTCTGGACATCAACATGCCCCTCCGCAACGGTCTGGACACCCTCCGCGCCATCCGTTCCAACAACCAGTTGAAGAACATTCCGGTCCTGATCATGACATCCTCGCGGCAGGAAGTGGAGAAAGCGTACCGGATGGGCGCCAATTCCTATCTGGTCAAACCCATTCTGTTTGACGACCTGATCCAGATGATGGGTGACGTGGCCACCTACTGGCGGGACACCGTCAACCTGCCCAACACGGAATACTAGGCCCCGGTTAGCGTACCATATGGTATAAAACCGACGCCTTAAAACGCATTTCCCTGAAAAGCCGCGTGGGCCGCAGACCGCCCCCGGTGTAATACCGGTGAATGATATTTTTACTATTTCCCTGAAAATGAAGCGTGTGCAGCAACACGTCTTTCTTTAAGAAAACGTTGTGAGCCATCGGGAAGCCGTTTTTCATCACGATCTTTTTACGACCCAGGCCGAATTCGTATTCGTCCAGGTTGTAGTTCGTCGCCATGCAGATGTTGTGGTCAAACGCCGAGCTGTTCAGCGATTCGGACAGGTTGCGGATGCGGGTACGCTCTTCTTCGTAAAAAACATACAACGCCGTCATGTCCGAGATACCGGCGCGGTCGTTTTTAATAATTTTCTCGGCCCGAATCTGATCCATGAATGCCATCAGCCGGGGCTCGGTATACAGGTTGCCAGCCAACTCGCAGAAAAGATTGATGCCCTCCCAGGTCCAGTACGATGAATGACCCGAAGACGACCGGACCCACTGATAGTCAGCGCCAACATTAAATCCCGCAATGTACTGATTCAGACCGGTTTGGTCGACGTATTTGGTCAGATCCGAATAAATCATCACGTCTGAATCGGCCACGAACACCTGCTGGTAGCCTTCCCGGCGCATGAGTTCCTTGACCAGGTACCAGCGAATGAAACAGAACAGTTCGTAATGGTAATTGTTGGGCGACGAATGCTTGTAGACTTGCTCGAACTGCTCGGTCTCTTCGTTCAGCAAATCCCGGATAGTATGGTGAATCAGAAACGGAAACCGGTTGTTGTCTGCGTCCCCTATTAAATGAATCGGGCTATCTGGGTTGGAATTTGCGGCCTGACGTAATGTAAATTCAAGGTAATGACTATAGTTCTGATGAACAAAGACAATGGGAATGCCCGAACGATCTCCCGCTTTCTGATTAAGCCTGGTTATCATTCCCGGGGTGGTATTATACTCAGTTGAAGTCGGAGAGGTATTAGTCATAGTGATTTGTTGAGTAAAAGTCGTCACTAAGATAGACATTCCTGGATACGGACCCAATAATCCAAGAAAACGTTTAAAGGTATTTGATGAAAAAATTGACCAGCTTTTTCACCCTGTCTGAATATGGCGGATAGATCAAATCGAGTACGCCAAACTGCCGATTGACCACTCCGCGGGCGTTTGAAAACTCCTGAAAACCGTAAAATCCGTTTGACTTTCCGATACCGCTTTGATTTACACCGCCTACCGGCAACTCCGTATGGGCGAAATGAACGAGCGTATCGTTGATCACCGTGTTACCGGCCGTGGTGCGCTCCAGCCAGTACTGCGCGGCCGCCGTTGTCTGACTAAATAGGTACATGACCAGCGGTTTGTCCCGACCCGTTAGGTAACGCTGCACTTCGTCGCGCGTGTCGTAGGCGATAATGGGCAGCAGCGGACCAAAGATTTCTTCCTGCATCACTTCCATATTTATACTCACGTTTTCCAACAGGGTCGGTTCGATGAAACGGTCGTTTGGATCAGTCTGCCCGCCTATTAAAACCGTACTGCCTTTAGCCTGGGCGTCATCCAGCAGGGCCTTCAGCCGGTCGAAATGGCGACTGTTAATGATCCGGGCGTAACTCTCCGACGCCTGAACCCCCATGCCGTCGGCATTGTACATGCGCTGGACGGCTTTCTGAATGGCTGCCACCAGCCGGTCTTTCACCGTCCGCTGCACCAGCACGTAATCGGGTGCCACACACGTCTGACCGCTATTGACCCATTTACCCCAGGCAATTCGGCGGGCCGTCGCTTCAATATCCGCCGTTTCGTCCACCAGGCAAGGAGACTTTCCACCCAGTTCCAGCGTAACGGAACTCAGGTTTCGGGCCGCAGCGGCCAGCACTTGCTTGCCAACAGCCGTACTGCCGGTAAAGAAAATATGATCGAAAGGTAATTCCAACAGATTTTGAGCCACCGTAGCGTCGCCTTCTATGACGGCCACTTCCTCCTCGGGAAACAGGCTCCCAATCATCTCGCGAATGAAATCCGTAGTAGCTGGCGTTAGCTCCGACGGTTTCAGGATTGCCGTGTTTCCGGCGGCAAGGGCCGAGATCAACGGTTTGATGGTCAGGTAAAATGGATAGTTCCAGGGGGCAATAATCAGGGTGACGCCCTTGGGCTCGTAGCGTACGTAGCTGGACGTTCCCAACATTCCTAAGGGGGTTGGCACGGAATGCGGTTTAAGCCAGTTTTTTACCTGCTGGAGGGCCACATTCAGTTCGTTGTTGGTGGCAAACAACTCCGTCAGCTCCGTTTCCGCCGGGGGTTTTCGAAAATCGGCGTAAAGGGCGGTAGTCAGACCGGTCCGATTCTTTAGCAGATACGCCTGAATTTTCTTCAGCTTGGCGATTCGTTCCGGGGCTTTCGTTAACGCGACGGTGCGAGCCTGCTGGCGTTGCGCATCGAATAACTGCCGGATTCGGGCCTTATTTTCGAGATTATCCGTCACGGTTTCCATCTCACAAGCACGTTTTCATTGAAAAAGCGGGTAATAATACAGAAATACTAATATTTTTGTCAAAACACTGTTCCATGAGCATTGTCAGCAACAACATCAAGTACCTCCGTCGACTCAATGGATTAACCCAGGAACAATTTGCCCGGCGGATTGGCATCAAACGGTCGCTTCTGGGCGCTTACGAGGAAGCTCGGGCAAACCCCAACCTCGACAACCTGATGTCGATTGCCCGCGCGTTCAACACAACCGTTGACAACCTGCTGAAAAGCGATTTACGAAAAATTCGTGAGACGCCCGATCTTTCTTTACCGCTGGATCGGCCCGCCGGTTCAATGAACTTTCCGGCCCCGCCCCTGCCCAAAGAAGTCCCTGAGCCCCAAAATCCGGCGTCGGCTCCCAAAGCCTTGTCCACGGTTCTGGAAAAATTCTACCAGTACCCCACCGGCAAACCGGTTGTGAATGCGCCCAAACCGCCGGAAAACCCCCAGCAAATCAAGCTGGTGGCGCAGCGCATCATTCCCCGGCCGATTTCGGTGCGGGAAGGTTTCTCTCCGTATCCAACGAGTTTTAAACAGCCTGAACCCCAGCCCCTGACGTTCAATAACGCTTACGAAAACAGCCGTCCGAATGCGCATTCAACGGTCGAGCGGCAATCCGCCAACGGCCTAGATACGCACCACAACACCATTCCCCTGGTTCGGAAACGGCAGTACAACGAGTATCTGCAACGGTATCAGCAGACGGATTTTTTAAACCGGCTGGCCGTTTTGCAATTGCCGTTTTTACCGCCCGATCATTACCGGGCGTTCGAAACCGGCGAGGACTTTACGCTGCCCGGGGCGCACCTGATTGGTAAATTCATTCGAAACTGGTACGAGATCGCCGACAGTAAACTGTATGTTCTGCTGGTGCAGAATCAGGGGGTTTTGTGCCGACGGGTGTTTAACCAGGTCAAGCTGAAAGGAACACTGCTGCTGACGTCCGACCAACCCGCCATCGGCAGCCGGGAGGTTGCCATTCGGGATGTGCTCGAAGTGTGGGAGGTTACGGCTTTTGTTAGTCAGCAAATGCCCGAAGCGAGTCCTTCCCTGGACGGCATCCGGAGTCTGGTTGAGGATCTGCGGTACGAACTCGACCGGATTCAGAAAAAATAAATTTTAATAGCTAGTTTTCGGGTACTCAATCACGACCACCCCGATGAGAACAGCTGGCTTTGTTTTACTGACTTGGTGAACTCATTGCTCATTAACATCCCACCGACTCAAAAGCGCAGGGGGCAGACAGTACTGAACTGGATTACGGGCCTTACTGTCCTCTTTGTTATCGGCTTTTTTTTGTATTATGTCGATGCCTATTCCGTCAACTTTCCGTTTCAGGACGACAATAGCTTACTACAAATCATTCATGAAATCCGGAAAGATCAAGGTTGGAAATCTAATTTCACTCAACTTTTCCGGCCCGAAAACGACCACCGTATTTTTGTCCCCCGGCTGATTAGTTACCTGGATTATCTGCTGACGGGCCACCTGAATTTTAAGCTGTTTATTTTCGTGGCGGCTGTAAATCTGGTGCTGGTTACGGCATTTATTTACCGGTTGTTTCGGCGGCTTGCCCTGCCCTTTTATTACTTTCTGCCCATTCCGTTCCTGCTGTTTCAGCCCCAGTACCACGAAGTCAGCATCTGGGCTCTGACGGGCTTGCAGCACATTACCCTCCTGCTCCTGCTGGCCTGCTGCCTGACTTTGCTGCGAAAACCGACAGCCCTGAGGTTGGGAATTGCGGTTGTTCTCGCTACGCTGGCGACGTTTACCCACGGCAACGGTATCCTGGTTTTTGCCACCGGATGCTTTCTGCTCCTGCTTGAAAGAAAGTACAAAAGTCTGATTCCGTGGGGTGTATTTATGGCCCTGGCGCTGGTATTTTATCTGTCGGATTATACGCCCGGAAGCGGGGTCAGAAGTACAATCAACTGGGCGTATTTACCGGCCTCGTTTGTTGCCCGAATTGGAGCCAGCTTATCGGTTTTTCCGGCCGTGTCGATCGGCGCATCCATTGCCTGGGGGTCGGTAATTTGTTTGCTAACTTTACCAGTACTTCTTATCCGCTTTTTTACCTCGTTTAAAAAGCGGCCCCTTGTTGATTCGTTTCGAAATGAATTGTCCGCCTTTTTCTGTTTTATCCTCTTGACCATCGGGTTAATCACCGTTTTTCGGGCGTCTTCCGATCTGGTTCTCGAAAATCGTTTCAAGATTTATGCGGCTTTGAGTTCCTTGTTTTTTTACCTGTTTCTGCTCGACGGTTTTCCCAAACTGCGAAAAAGCTTCCTGCTGCTTTTTACGGGTTTTGCCGCCCTTATTTTCGTCAACGCCTACACGCTCTACACCCCGGAGGTAGCCAGCAAACACAGCCGGTTGATGGCCGACACCTACAACTGGCGCCAACACCAGACTGAACTAAACAATTACAGCACCATTGAAAGCAGTCTGCCCTTTTTGATTCCGGCCTACCGGCAGGGCTACTGGCAAGTGCCCGACCTGTTCAATGGCTTGGGCGAATTGTTGCAAACCACCGTACAGCAGAAGGATTTCAAACCGTACCGTCTTCAAACGCAGCGGTTTTTGCACGAAGGGAACGGTCCCCCGCAGTTTTCGGTGACCGTTCATTCCTTACCACTGGCCCGTCAGCACCTGCACGACAATCTGTTTGTGGTTTTGCACAGTGAGGCCCGTCAAAAGACGTATCTGGCGGGCACGCTGCCCAAGTTTGCCGGCTGGCGACGGTTCTTGACGCAGGGGACCTATTTCGACGCCAGTCTGTCGACCGTTTTGCCAATAGAGGCCGTCCAACCGGGCGAATACCGGCTGGGCTGCCTGCTGAAAAAAGCCGATGGTCAACTCGAACTGGTGATGATGCAACAGACCGTATCGTTTTAAGCCCGTCAGGATTGGATCAGGCGAGTCAGCAATTTACGCAGTTTGCCAACGGCTCCTTCATCGCCAACCACCGCCGTTCCAATTTCGTACCACTCCGGCGTCCCCAGGTTTAGGTACCGACCGGGTTTGCGGGGCGGTGCCGTCAGGGCTTCTTCGCTGTTGTAATCAACGCCGTAGAAAACTTCCATCATCGCATTCAACTCCTTCCAGGGCAGGGTTGTGGAGCGGTTCTGGTTGTTGCGCCGGATTTCCAGCCGGGTCTCCCGCTGACCGAACGAAGCCGTCAGCCGGGCTTCGACGCGCCCTCCATTCTCGATCTCGACGTACGTTGCCTCAAACGGCTTTTCCTTGCCGGAAATTTCGAACACCGCCTGAATCAATTCCTGGCTGAGAAATTGCCATTCGGTCCGCTGAACGGGCGCACCCGACCGGCTGCCCTGCGGTTTCTGCTCGATCGTTACCAGAAAATACTCCTGATTATCCGTCAGTTTTTCCTCGTCGAACGCTTTCAATTGGGTTTTCCGGACGAGATCCCCCACGGGTTGCACCCAAACCGCCGGTAGCTGCCCCGACCACTGGTAATCATCGTTGGGCGTAAAACCTTCTGCCACAATTTCGTCTTCTTCCAATTCATCGCGATCCGTGTACGTCATCGTCAGCTCGACGGTGAGCCGTTTATCCGCTGAAGCGCGAAGAATAATCGTAAAAAAATGGGCATACGGCGGAGGCACCACCATCGCGGTCTGGTACCGAATTTCCAGTTTATCGAAAGTTGAATCAGCCATTCCAGGTAAAATGTTTAGCGGCTTTGCTTACCCGCTCCGCAAAAGTAGCACGGATTCCGTTACCCGCTCCGCATCCGGCTTTGAGGAGTAAAATATACCCTACGGGACCAGTCTGGAGCAACTAACGGGTACCGGCTCATTCCGACGTTGACCGGCGACTAAAGTTGTATTTATGTGTCTAAAAACTCAACCGGGTGCGTGTTGCCGCTGGCAGCGGGCGACTTCACGTATTCAAGAATATCCGCGGGCTGGCAGTCAAGCGCTTCACAAATCCTCTCGAGAGTGGAAAACCGGATGGCTTTGGCTTTGCCGGTTTTAAGAATTGACAGGTTCGACAACGTGATGTCCACCTGTTCAGCCAGTTCGGATAATGACATTTTCCGGCGCGCCATCATGACATCCAGGTTTACAATAATCGGCATGGGTTAAACGGTTAACGCGTTTTCTTCCTGAAATACGATACCCCGCTGGTAAATCACAGCAATGGCGTAAACAATCAACCCCGTAATTAGCCCATTGCCCAACTCCGTGATCAGGTCAAAACTGGGGCTGGAGAGGTGTCGGTGCACCAACCTACCAAACACCAGATAATGAATCAGTCTGATTAAATCGGAAGCCGCAAACAGAATGGACAACACAACCAGGCGCCTGAAAATAGACTTTTTGAACGGGTCAACTACGTTCGCTTCCCCAAAGATCCGCCGGAATTGCCACAGAATCGTCATAACAAGCAGCAGGTTCAGCATATTCATACCAAAAAAGTAATACCCTAAGTCCGAATTCGGCTTAAACTCCAGCCGGTACCGATTCGAAATGGCCGATAGCTGAGCCAGTCCATCTTCCGAATAATGCCTCTTCGGCTTTTCATCTGCTTCATCAGATACCATCACCTCTTGGGTAAACTGCGCCTTCATCTGCCCGGTATTGCCTTCATAAAAAGAGAGGGCACCAACGCAAAAAACGGCGATGGTAATCAATACCATTAAATAAAACAGGATGCTCGTCGCGATTCTGAGAAAGGAGAAAACGAATTGTGGCTTCATGGGATTTAGCAGTTAGTCTGAACCAAACCTAAGCAAATCCTCCTTACTAAACAACAATTTTTTATCGGTAATCAATAAACATTTGTTGTTCCTCAAAAATATTAAATAGCTATTTTTGTCAAATGAAATTCGATCTGTTCACATTTTCTCCGGAAAGCAGGTGGCAGCAATTCTTTTTTTGTCAATTTTCCCGGTTGGTGTCTCCTGAAAAACCGGAAGTGCCAGAACTTTCCTGGGCACAGCATACGGCCCTATTTTCTGGCGAACGGTGTTTTTTACAGCGTCAATACGGCTCTCCGGCCATCCGTTCTCATCCTCCACAAACAAAACAACTTGCTGGCCCAGCCGCCCGCCCGGTACACCATAGATGAAAAACCGGGTCTGAAGGTGCTCCCGTGCCAGCACCCCGGCAATGACCTCTTCCACCCGTTCCGGCTGAATCTTGACGCCCCCGCTGTTGATGATCGAATCAGCCCGACCGAGCAGCCGAAAGTGGCGCGGATCGATCAACTCCACCACATCATTGGTTTGAACCGTTTGAAAATCGGTGGCGGCTGCGTTGATGTTCAGGCAACCCCGGTTATCCACGCCAATCTCAACCCCGTTTAGCGCCCGAAAAACGTCGGTCTGGCCCGGACCGTTGATCCGGCGGACGGCAATGTGGGAGACGGTTTCGGTCATTCCGTACGTACTGAACACGGGCGCTTCGATGGCCTGCACCCGGCTGGCCAGCGCCTGATCCACGGCGGCCCCGCCCACCAGAATGGCTTTCATCCGGTTCAGGACCGGCAGTGAACGTTCGGCCTGATCGAGCAGGGTGTGCATCTGCAACGGGACAAAAGCCGCAAAATCCAACGCATCCAAACTGGCATCGAACCCCTGAAACGGATTGGATGCGGGTTCTACCACGGTTAAATCCAGCCCGAGTTCCAGCCCCCGCACGAGCATCATCACCCCGGCAATGTAATCGATGTTAAGGCAAGCCAGCGCCCGGTCACCCGCCCGAAGTCCAAACGTTTGTCCCGTCAGGTGGGCGCTGGCCCTCATCTGGCTACGGCTTAAAATGATGGGTTTGGGCGCACCGGTCGAACCGGAGGTGTGCAGGGTGAAAAAGGATTGTCCCGAAAGCCAGGCCCGGCAAAAGTGGACGGCTTTGGCTTCGTAGTCAGTCTGGGGTTCGGGTAAATAACCAGGGGCGATTCGCATGAGTTGTACAGGATGAATCGCAAAAATACGCTACTTTTGCCCCGATTTGTTGTAGTTACCCGAAGCGATTGAATCCGACGAGGTTGAAGCAGAAAACAGCTTTTTGATTCGCGGGGTTATTATGATTCAGACGGGGTTTTCGGCGCCAAACGGCCACTCCCCGGGCGAGTACAACAGGCGTAAAACCGACCACACAGGAGCATGAATGAAGAATTTGAAAATCCGATATCGGTTGACAAAGTAACCGACCGGCCCGGCCTGCTCGAATACGCGCACTCCGTCGGCAGTGCCATCATCAAGCCCGAAGACAAGGGTAAAATGAAAGGCCGCGCCGTGACGGCCATGCGGGAACAAACCGATCTGCAACTCTCACAGTTATACCGGCAAATGCAGTTGCTGGCCGAGCAAGCCACCGCCATCCGCAACCGGGTGGAAGTATCGGAACGGATTTATAACGCGCAGATGGGCTTTGAGCCGATTGTTGGCCACACCTATTATTTCTACGAGAAAAAAGACGGTACCGATGTGCTGTCAATGATTGCCCCCCACGAATGGGGTCGCGTTAATCCGTTCCGACGCTGCGTCGCCACCGTACGCATGATGGCCGACCACACCTGGGACGTTGCCTATCACGACAGTGACTATTCGGAAGAATAAACGGCGGGATTGAGACTTTATCTAGCCAACCGATTGATGCCGAGCTCACACGGCTTTAACCAATTCAACCATCCAACGACTTGAACCATTAAATTTCATACGCACATGCAGAGTAAGTATCCCTGGGAAACCATTAAAGAATACCGCGAGATTTTGTTTCAGTATTACGAGGGCGTTGCCAAAATCAGCATCAACCGGCCCGAAAAACACAATGCATTCACGCCTTTGACGGTCAAAGAGATGAGCGAAGCCATGGAACTGGCCCGGCAGGACGAGCGCGTGGGTGTGGTTATCCTGACCGGCGAAGGAGGCAAGGCGTTCTGCAGCGGGGGTGACCAGTCGGTGCGGGGACACGGTGGCTACGTGGGTGAAGATAGCGTACCGCGCCTGAACGTGCTCGACCTCCAGATGCAGATCCGGCGTATTCCGAAGCCCGTCGTGGCCATGGTGGCGGGTTGGGCCATCGGCGGAGGCCACGTCCTGCACGTCATCTGCGACCTGACCATTGCCGCCGAAAACGCCCGCTTCGGACAAACCGGCCCGAAAGTCGGAAGTTTTGACGGGGGTTTTGGTGCTTCGTACCTGGCCCGGATCGTTGGGCAGAAAAAAGCCCGTGAAATCTGGTACCTATGCGACCAGTACGACGCCCAGGAGGCCCTGGACATGGGACTGGTTAACAAAGTAGTGCCGCTGGAGCAACTGGAAGAAACCACGCTGGAATGGTGCCGCAAAATGCTGGAGAAGAGCCCGATTGCACTCCGGATGCTGAAAGCCGCCTTCAACGCCGAACTGGACGGCCAGGCGGGAATCCAGCAACTGGCGGGCGATGCTACCTTACTATATTATTTATCCGATGAAGCGAAAGAGGGTAAAAATGCGTTTCTTGAAAAACGTAAACCCGATTTCGGTCAGTTCCCTAAATTTCCTTAAACCGTAACTATGATTGATCTGCACATTGAATCGCAGTCGAGCGTTCCCAAATACCGTCAGATCGTTAACGCGGTGATCAACGGCATTGAAATTGGTACTTTGAAAAGAGACCAGCAATTACCGTCGATTAACGAGCTGAGTGAAGAATATTACCTGGCCCGCGATACGGTCGAGAAAGCCTATAATTACCTCAAAAAGGAAGGCATTATTCAGGCCGTGCAGGGCAAAGGATTTTTTATTCGGCGCGACGGCCCCGGGCAATTGCGCGTGTTGCTGCTGATCAACAAATTCAGCGCTTACAAAAAAATTATCTATTACGCGATGGTGAACGCGCTGGGTCCCAATGCCGTAGTCGATCTGCGCATTCACCACCACAGCGCCCAACGGTTTAAAAAGTTATTGGAAGAAAACCTGGGGCAATACCATTATTACGTGGTGATGCCCCACTTCTACGAGGAAACGGAGCAGGTGAACGTCGTGAAGCTGCTTGAACAGATTCCGGCCAACGAACTGATTATTCTCGACCGCGAAGTTCCGGAGCTAAAAGGCGAATACTCCGTGGTTTACCAGCAATTTGACCGCGACATTTATGAAGCGCTGGAATCGGGACTAGATGTCCTGGAAAAGTACCAGAAAATAACGCTGGTTTTCCCGAAGGAAGTGTATTACCCACGGGATATTGTGCGCGGGTTCCGCAATTTCTGTGTTCACTACCAGAAAGAATTTGAACTGCTCGACACGCTGATGGGCCGCGAACTTCAGCCCGGCACAGCGTATATTGTGCTGGAAGACGGCGATCTGGTTGAACTGGTCCGGCAGGCTAAACAGCGCGGCTGGCAACTGGGCCAGGACATTGGCGTGCTGGCCTTTAACGAAACGCCCCTGAAAGAAGTTCTGGCCGATGGCATTGCCGTGATTTCAACGGATCACGAAAAAATGGGTGAAACTGCCGCCCGGTTGATTCAGGAGAAACGGCACGAAAAGGTTAAAAACCCGTTTCAGTTGATCCGGCGGGCATCGCTGTAAGCCATCGTTGGCGGTACGGTTTCTTTCAACCGCGCCACCCGAATGCCCGAAAACTGCGGGTTTCTTTTGATGTACTCGGCCAGCGGCTGCTCCGAAATGGCCACTTCGCCGTATTGTGACGAAGCGTGCAACAGGTGCGCCCGGCGCGTACCGTCCTCGTCCGTTTGCCAGACCACCATGCCGACGTGTTTCATGTCCAGGCCGGGCCGGGCCGCCATCATCATAACAATATCGCCTTCTTGGAGGCAATTTTCAATGGTCCGAATCTGCCCTCTGGGAATAAACCAGTACCGCTGCTGGCTTATCGCCAGTTCGACCTGCGCGATTTGCTTCCGGATTGCCGGTTTTGCAAGCTGCGGGTATTTGTAGGTATATTGGGTCATGTAGGAGATCGGTTTCTTCACCCGGATTCCGCCAATCTGACCGGTTACATCTTCAACAATGCCTTTCTGCTCATTATCCAACAGCCATTCCGAGAAATAATGCAGGCGGCTGGCAAACCCATCGATCTGGCCGTTGCGGTACCGGATGCGCGTCAGATTCTCCCGGAAAAGCCGGTCAAACTGGGCGGTATCTTTTTCATTCGTTAGCTGATGCCGCGACAGGGCCAGCGCCAGGGTGGTTTCCAGAAACGTGGTGCAGTCGAACGCCCGAAAATCGACTACGAGCTGTTCGGTCTCGTTCTCGTCAAGCGTGTTGCCCGCATAGGGCCGACCCTGGAATGACTTGCTGATGGCCACGGCGGTTTCGGCCGGGGTTGGTGCGGGCGCTACCTTTACCTGACGGAGCGAAAAATCGGTAATCGAACGCTGGGCAAATGTATGGGTAAATGGTATGACAGCAACCAGACAGGTAAACAGTTTCTTCATTCAGCTACGGTGGTTAAGAAGGCCGTAAGATTAACCGTGAAAATACGAAAAAACGTCAAAGCCTGCAATTTTCTCCTATGTTACGACCCAGAAAGCCAGTTCAAGTCACATCCGAACGGAAGCTTTTCCTTGCTGCCCGCTGCCGGACCGGTACCAAATCAAATAAGCTGGCTCGTTGCCCTCCGGTTTTCCGTCGACACCCCGTTTGCTGCTGAAATTCACCGGCTCTTATTTGATCTCCAGCACAAGCACGCTCAGTGGTGGCAACTCCACCGGCACTCCGGCATTGGCAGCTGCTTTCAACTTGGTCTTGGTCCGGAAAATATCCGTGAAGGAATAGTTTTTTGTGCCGTCCAACTTCATGGTTTTCCAGGCTTCGATGGGAATGCGGACCGTCGTTTTTGCCGGTTTCTCTTTGTCAAAATTACAGACGATCAAGAGCTTTTGCTTGTCCGAATGCCGCAGGTAGCTATATAACCGCTGCGGATTGTAGCCCGCACTCTGGCCGTTGTTATTAACGTATTGAAGGTCGTAAAAAGCCCCGGTCCGGATGGCGTGACTGCCGTTAACCAACTGGTTGAGCTGCTGGTAGAATTTGCGCAGCTCCTTCTGGTTGTCGGTCAGTTTGCCGCCGTTGAACAGGCCGGGTTTGCCTTCGCTGCCGTTGGTCCAGGCCTGGTATTCCGGAATGCCCCAATAATCGAAAATGGTTGTGCGGCCGTCTTCGCCCTGAAAACCCTCGGCCTGCGTCGGGTTCACGCCCAACTCCTGCCCGAAATAAATCATCATCGGGCCGGTATGCAGCGTGGCCGACAGGGTCATGGCCGGAACCGCCGTCCACGGATCGTGGGCGAAAAAGCGGGACGCAATGCGCTGTTCATCGTGGTTTTCCAGAAACCGCAGCATGTGGTTTGCGTAGTCGCCCGATTCCTGCTGCCACACACGGGTGATGTTCTCCGTTGTGCCCTTGCCCTCCATGAGTTCCCGAACCGCATCGTACAGCCCGACTTTGTCGTAGAGGTAATCGAACTTGCCGGTAAAAATATAGTTGCGGTATTGCTGCGGATTGTAAATTTCGGCGATAAAAATGATGCCCGGCCTGGCGGCTTTTACCTGCGGAATGGCCCAGCCCCAGAATTCGACCGGCACCATCTCGGCCATGTCGCACCGAAAACCATCGACACCCTTTCCGGCCCAGAACAACAGAATGTCCCGCATTTTGGTCCAGGTCGACGGCACGGGCTCGAAGTGGGCCTGGCGGTTGTTGAGGTAATCGACGCCGTAGTTGAGCTTGGTGGTTTCAAACCAGTCGTTGATGCCCGGTTGGGCACTAAATACGTCGTTACCGGTCGCTTTGGCCGGGTTCTCCCCGTAGGGCGCATCCGGCGTTTCGGGCGTAACGACACCCGCCGGAACCTGAAACGGTTGACCGGGCAGGTAGTAAAAATTATTCTGCGGATCGAACGCTTTGCCCGCATCGTCTCCCTCGCCCAGATCCTGAACCCCCGCGGGTTTGGCATCCGAATAGTACTGCCGGGCCACGTGGTTGGGCACGAAATCAATAATAACCTTCAGATCGTTGGCGTGCGAACGCTTCAGCAAATCTTCAAACTCCTGCATCCGGTTCTTAACGTCAACGGCCAGATCGGGATTGACATCGTAGTAATCCTTGATGGCGTACGGCGAACCGGCCCGCCCTTTCACCACCGCCGGATGGTCTTTCCGAATCCCGAAAGCCGAGTAGTCGGTCATCAGCGCGTGTTCAACAATGCCGGTGTACCACACGTGCGAGACGCCAAACTTTTTCAGTTCCTGCAGGGCTTTGGCCGTGATGTCGTTGAACTTCCCAACACCGTTTTCATCCCGACTGCCCCAGGGCTTGTTGGTCGTGTTCTGGTTGCCGAAAAGACGCGTGAAAATTTGGTAGATAACGAGTTTGTCTGATTTCTCTTCTTGCGGTTCGGAGGTATCCATGCGAAACAGAATGGGTTCATGAGCCAGGCCCGCAACGGTTTGCAGCAGGCCCGTGGCAACCAGCGCGGAGGTAAACGTCCGTCGGTTGATGGTTAACGATTGGTCGACCGGTTTACGGGTCTTCATGGTCAAGATACAAATTTGTGCCTAGCTCCCAGACCCGTCTGGTCGGATTCGGTTGCAAATTCGAAAACTACTGGCAAAATGAAAAGAATTCCTTTATTTTGACATATTGTTGGCCTAATTGCCAACACCTGCTAACCGTATGAATCGTTTTTTTATCGCCCTTTTTTTCCTTACTCTGCTAGCCATTGCTGGCTCCCGCGCCCAAACCGCATCCATTCAGCGCATCGATCCGACCAATTGGTGGGTGGGCATGAAAAACCAAAATCTACAACTGATGGTCTACGGCCCCCAAGCCGGGGCCATGACGTACACCATCAACTATCCGGGCGTCAAACTGATTAAAACGCACAAAGCCGAAAACCCCGATTTTGCCTTTCTGGACGTGGTAATCTCCCCGACTGCCAAGCCCGGCACGTTTCGGGTAACCGGAAAAAACGGCTCTCAAACCGTATCCCGCCCGTATGAACTGAAACCCCGGACTACCGGCCCCAAAGGTCAGGGCGTTTCGGCCGCGGATTTCATCTACCTGATCATGCCCGACCGCTTTGCCAACGGCGACCCCTCTAACGATGCCTTTCCCGACATGCTCGACCCGAAAGCCGACCGGTCGGTCCCCCACCTGCGGCACGGTGGCGACTTGCAGGGCATTGCCAACCACCTCGACTATTTGCAGGATCTGGGCGTCACGGCGGTCTGGATGACGCCAGTGCTGGTCAACGACGAATCGCTGAAGCAGGAAGCTCCCGACCGGATGCAGGCTGGCTACCACGGTTACCATTTTACGGATCATTACCAGATCGACAAGCGGTTTGGCGGCAGCGAGGGCTACCGGAAGTTCGCCCAGACGCTCCACCAGCGCGGCCTGAAACTCGTGCAGGATGCCGTCTACAACCACGTCAGCGACGACCACTGGCTCTATAAGCATCAACCGTTCAAAGACTGGTTCAATCAGTGGCCCGGCTACACCGGCAGCTCACACAAGGAACAGGCGCTGTATGACCCCTACGCATCAGCTGCGGACCGTAAACTGCTCCTTGATGGCTGGTTTACCCCGTTTCTGCCCGATTTGAACCTGCGCAATCCGTTTCTGGCCACGTACCTGATTCAGCACGCCATCTGGTGTACGGAGCTGTTTTCGCTGGATGCCTGGCGGGTTGACACCTACAAATACAACGATCTGAACTTCCTGAACCGCTGCAACCAGGCTTTAATGACGGAATTTCCCCGAATCCACATTTTTGGTGAATCCTGGGTGGGCAGCCCGGTTGCGCAGGCGTTTTTTGTCAAAAATAAAATTGACCAGCCGTTCAAATCCAATCAGCCGGGCGGCCTGGATTTTGTGCTGTACGACGCAACCCATGCCGCCCTGCGCGAAGAGTTTGGCTGGGATACGGGCGTCAACCGGTTTTATCAGGCCCTGACAACGGACGGTTTGTACGCCGATCCACAGAAACTGGTTACCTTCCTGGAAAATCACGATACCGACCGGTTTTTGTCGGTGATTGGGGAGGATCTGGAAAAATATAAAATGGGCGTGACCTGGCTGCTCACCACCCGCGGAATTCCGTCCTGGTATTACGGCACGGAGGTGCTGATGAAAAACACCAAGAATCCGTCGGATGCGGAGGTGCGCCGGGATTTTCCGGGCGGTTTCCCCGGCGACAAAGAGGATAAGTTTACCGTTGCCGGACGGAATAAAAGGGAAAACGAAGCCTTCGACTTTGTAAAAAAACTGGCGAATTACCGGAAGACCACCCCGACGCTGCAAACCGGCAAACTGATGCAGTACGTTCCCCAGTTAGGGACCTACGTCTATTTCCGGTACGACAACGCCAAAACCGTTATGGTTGCGACCAATTCGACCCATCAGGAAATTGAACTGGATACGAAACGGTTTGCCGAGCGGATGACGGGCTTTACCAAAGCGCGCAACGTGCTAACCGATGAAACGATTGACAACCTTTCGTTCGTGAAATTACCCGCCAGAACGGCGGTGGTGCTGGAATTGAGCAAATAAGAAGGCCCTGATAAAAAGTGTGAACGGGATTTGAAAGTCTGTTTTTATCACTTTATTGCGGCATTCAACCTGAACGAACCACAAATGCCCATAAAAGCCTTACTGTTTGACCTTGACGGCGTCATTGTCGATACCGCCATTTTTCATTACCAGGCCTGGCGACGCATGGCCAACAGCCTCGGATTTGACATTACGGAGGAATTCAATGAACAGTTGAAGGGCATCAGCCGCACCGAATCGCTGGACATTATTCTGGCGCACGGCGGACTGGTACTTTCCGACGAGAAGAAAGCCGAACTGGCCGCCCAGAAAAACGAGTGGTACCTCGAACTGGTTTCGCAGATGACCCCCGCGAACATTCTGCCGGGGGTGACGGACTTCTTCGCCCAGGTCAAAGCCGCCGGGCTGAAAACGGCCCTGGGGTCGGTGAGCAAAAACGCCCGGCTGATTCTGGAGCGCATCGGAATGCTCGACGACTTCGACGCCATTATTGACGGTACTAAGATCAGCCGCGGCAAACCCGACCCCGAGGTGTTTCTGAAAGGTGCCGCCGAAACCAAGGCGCAGCCGGACGAATGCGTGGTGTTTGAAGACGCCGTAGCCGGAATTGAAGCGGCCAAACGGGGCGGTATGCTGGCCGTAGGCATTGGCGAACCAGCGGTTCTGACGTGGGCGGATCTGGTCGTTGGCTCCCTGGCGGACCTTACCCTGGACGAAGTGTTAACGCTAGCGCCCACGCATCGCTAGCGGTATCAAAAGAAACGAAAACCATGCAAAAACTCGAAACGGCCCAACAGCTTCAGGAGCGAATCAGGGCGGTTCTGGCGACCGTTGAGCGGGAGTTTCGGCCCCTGAGCGACGAGCAACTCAACTGGAAACCGGATACGCGGCAGTGGAGCATTACCCAGTGTTTGCAGCACCTGAACCTGGCCGAACGGTTTTACATCCGCAACCTCCAGAAAAAAGTCGACGACCTGGGTCTGATCCAAACCAACCCGACCGATCAGGCGCTACAAGCCGGTCTGGCGGGCCGGTTGCTGCGCTACGCTGTCGATCCGAACACCACCATGAAATTGCCCACGGTTTCGTTTATGAAGCCCCGCCATGATCTGAACGCCCGGGACGTAATGCAGCAGTTTATCGAATTGCAGCAGCTCTTGCACGATTTACTCGATAAAGCCACGTACCTCGACTGGAACCGTGAAAGGCTGATGACGCTGTTTGGCAACTGGCTTAAAATCAACCTGGGGGATGCCTTTCTGATGCTTGTTGCCCACAGCGAACGGCACATCAATCAGGCCCTGCGGGTGAAACAACAGGCCGCCGGAACCTCATCAAACTAGTCGTTGAACGTGCCGATTGGCCGCTAAATTGCAGAATACCGTCTATGGATGGCTTGTCACCCAAAGATTTTATAAACCCAGTATTCGGATGAAACAGTATTTGAAGCACGACCCCTGGTTAATTATTGAAGAAGATTTCCACCGCAACTACAACGAAATCACGGAAAGCGTCATGAGTCTAGGCAACGGACGCATGGGCCAACGGGGCAATTTTGAGGAACATTTCTCGGGTAAAACCTTGCAGGGCAACTACGTTGCGGGCGTGTATTACCCCGACAAAACCCGGGTGGGCTGGTGGAAAAACGGATATCCCGAATACTTCGCCAAAGTCCTGAACGCGGCCAACTGGATCGGTATCGACATCACGGTTGAATACGAAACCCTCGACCTGAACACCTGCGAAGTGCGCGATTTTCGGCGGGTGCTGAACATGCGGGAAGGGTACCTCGAACGGTCGTTCGTGGCGATTCTGAGGAGCGGAAAAGAGCTTCAGGTGAACGTTAAACGGTTTTGCTCGATTGTCGACGACGAAGCCGGGGCCATTCGCTACAGCCTGACGCCCCTGAACTTTGACGCCAAGATTACCGTCGAACCGTACATCGACGGCAACATCCGCAACCGGGATTCCAACTACGACGAGACATTCTGGGACGAGGTGCGGAAGGAAACCGCCTACGGTGAAGGCTACATCGAACTGCGCACCCGCAAAACCGGCTTCCACGTCTGCTCGGGCATGTGCGTCGAAATTGAGCAGGACGGCGTTCGGATTGATTTTCAGTCGCAGCCCATTCGCCGGGAAAAATACGTGGCCAACCGCATGACGCTCGATTGCCAGCAGGGCCAGGAAACCGTTCTTTATAAATACGCCGTCAACCTGTCGTCGCTCAATTACGATTCGGATTATATTGTTGCCGAGGCCCACAAATCCATTCAGCGCATCACCCGGAAAGGGTTTGACCGGATGCTGCTCGATCAGCAGCAGGCCTGGGCCGACAAATGGAAGACGAATGACATTACCATTGAAGGGGACGCTGCGGCCCAGCAGGGCATCCGGTTCTGCATTTTCCAGCTCAACCAGACGTATACCGGCGAAGACGAGCGTTTGAACATCGGTCCGAAAGGCTTCACCGGCGAAAAATACGGCGGCTCCACCTATTGGGACACCGAAGCCTACTGCCTGCCGTTCTACCTGTCTACCGCCGATCAGAAGGTGAGCCGTAACCTGTTGCGGTACCGGTACAAACACCTGGAAAAAGCCATCGAGAATGCCCGCAAGCTCGGATTCAAAGCCGGGGCTGCGCTTTACCCGATGGTGACGATGAACGGCGAGGAATGCCATAACGAGTGGGAAATCACGTTCGAAGAGATTCACCGCAACGGAGCCATTGCCCACGCCGTTTATGATTACGTGCGGTATACGGGCGATGAGAATTACCTGGTTGAATACGGTCTGGAAGTGCTGATTGCCATCAGCCGGTTCTGGAGCCAGCGCGTTAACTGGTCGGAAGCCAAGCAGCAGTACGTGATGCTGGGCGTTACCGGCCCGAATGAGTACGAAAACAACGTCAACAACAACTGGTACACCAACTACCTGGCCGCCTGGACGTTGCGCTACACCATCGAAACCGTCGGCCGCGTGAAGGAACTGAACCCTGAGAGGTTCAACGAGTTGTGCGACCGGATTCACTTCCGTGAAGAAAAGGAAATTGCGACAGCGAAGCACATCATCGACCACATGCACTTTCCCTACGACGAAAACCGGCAGGTGTTTCTGCAACAGGATTCGTTTCTGGACAAGGAACTGATGACCGTCAGCGAGATTCCCAAAGGCCAGCGGCCGCTCAACCAGCACTGGTCGTGGGATCGGATTCTGCGCTCGTGCTTCATCAAACAGGCCGATGTGCTGCAAGGCATTTACTTTTTCGAGGACGATTTCGACGAGGAAACCATTCGCCGGAACTTCGATTTCTACGAACCCATGACCGTTCACGAATCGTCGCTTTCGCCCTGCGTCCACTCGGTGCTGGCCTCGAAGCTGGGCATGAAAGACAAAGCCTACGAAATGTACCTGCGCACGGCCCGGCTGGACCTCGACGATTACAACAACGATACGGAAGACGGCTGCCACATAACCTCGATGGCCGGAAGCTGGCTGGCCGTGGTAAAAGGCTTCGGCGGCTTGCGGATCAAGGACGACCAGGTGGTGCTTACCCCCTACTGCCCGGACAATTGGGAATCACTGGCCTTCAAAATTCGCTTCCGGGGCGCTTTGCTGGAAGTGAAAGTAACGCAGAACGAGGTGTCGGTGGAGAATTTTTCGGGCCAAACGGCCGAGATTGTCGTCTTCGGCGAATCGATGTCGCTGGCCGGCAAGAGTCAGAAAGCGTTTAAACGATCGGCCCTCGCACCGGAATCGAACTAGTTTTCTTTGTGCTATTTTTCAATCATGCCCCCGGCGGTCACCCATCCGGGGGCATTTTATTTTAGCGACGAACCGGCAATGAATGCATCCTGACAGCTGGGTACGTGCGAGCGGCTTCAACGGTTTGGCAAGAAACAGACCCGCGAAATCCAGCGTACTTGTAACGCCGTGTTTTAGGCGCAGGGCCGTCTTTTCAGACCGACACGTGGGTTTGCAGCCGGAAACAACACCCCCGTTTTTACCTATGCATTCCGGTATTCTGTTTACTTTGCGGCCTGTCCGGCTGGCAATACCCATCCTACCAGGCAAGGCGACTTTTACCTAAACCGTCCGATGCGCATCTCATTTTTCCTCCTGACCACCCTGCTGTTTAGGGGTTTGTCCTTCATCTCCTCCCCCGATTTCGCCCAACCGCCGGTACCGGTTATTCTGGACACCGACATGGACTCGGATGTAGACGATGTGGGTGCACTGGCCATGCTCCACGCTTACGAACGGGCCGGGAAAGTCAACATACTGGGCGTGATTGTCACCAGTGACGAAGTAAACAGTGCCGCCTGTACGGACGCCATCAACACTTTCTTCGGACGGGGTACTCTTCCCATTGGGGTCAGTCAGCGGGATTCCCTGAAGAGTTTTTCGAAGTATACACAGGCCGTTGCGCAGGCGTTTCCGCATCAGATAACGAACCGCACGGCCGAAGCCGCCACGAGCGTGTACCGGCGTTTGCTGGCGGCCCAGCCCGACGGCAGCGTGGTCATCATCACCATTGGCCACCTGACGAGTCTGAGCCGGTTGCTTCATTCCGGCCCGGATGCCGCCAGTCCGCTGGATGGTCGGGCGCTGGTGGCTCGGAAAGTAAAACGTTGGTCGTGCATGGGTGGTCAGTTCCCCAACGGCAAGGAAGCCAACTTTTACCGCCCCGACCCCGCTTCGACCGTCGACTGCTTGAGTACGTGGACCCTGCCCGTAACGTTTGCGGGGTGGGAAGTGGGTCAGCAGATCGTGACCGGCGGCTCGGCTTTTCGGGAACGTTGCTCCGCTCAAAGTCCCGTTTACCGGGGATACGAACAATACAACGGTTTTCAGGGCCGGGCCAGTTGGGATCAGGTCGCCGTGCTGGAAGCCGTCGAAGGTCTTGAACCCTATTTTTCAGCCGAAAACGGGCAGTGCGTCGTGGCTGCGGACGGCAGCAACCAATGGCAGCCCACGTCCCAAACTAACCACCGGTATTTAAAAATTAAGGGTTCACCCGAAGCGATTCAAAAACGAATCGAAACGCTGATGCTGGGGGGGTGGTGACCGTCTCCTTATTTCTTCAACGAAGTATTTTTTGCCAGTTTTCCCAACACAACCCCCAACGTCACTTGAACGGAGGGCCGCCAGCCTTTCCGAAAGTTAGCCGTGACATTCCGCTTGTAATCCCAGGTCTGGTTGTCGTTCGTCCAGTAATACCCATTCCAGTAATCCGGATGTTGGGTAATGTTTTGGGTCGAGAACAGTTTAGCAATGGATTGAAACCCCAAGGCCCCGGCCAGCGTGACCCGCCGGAAAAGGTAAAATTTACCGCCCACTGAGAAATCGGCGGCCAACGAAAAACCAGCCGCGCGCAACGAGTCAGCGGGAATCGCATAACGCGGAACCTGTTCCAGTTGCAAAACCGAATAATCTCCCAGAACGCGCACGGAAGCAAACAAATCGAGGATGTTATTTTGCAGGTCGTAATACCGTCGATAACCGATTCCCAGTTTGGTAGCACGAAACCGGTCCACTCGGGGCGGCAATAAAAGGGCGTGACCGTGCTGGCTGCTGTTGTGATAGGCTGATATCACCACACTGTTCAGACGTCCAAGGTACCGTTCGTACTGAACCACCTGAAATTTTGGGTGAACAAATCCTACCGGTGAAACGGAAATTTCCTGACGCTGGGCCTGTGCTCCCCTTAGGGTCGCCACCAACAACAGGAGAATCAAGGAAAAATTCTTCATCATTCAAAAGGTAAGTGGATCGTTGAGCGCAACTTACGGTTTACGCCTGTCTTCCCAAACCAACATCGGGTTTTCGGCTTCTTTGGAAAACTCCGGGCAGCGACCATCCCCTTTGCCCGAAAAGCCGCCGTCGGGCGCACAAAGCGTGTCGCAGTTGGCAATCACCACGCCTGGAATATCGCAGCAGCGGGGCGGAATGTAATACACCTCCTGGCCTTTGAACGCATAGCGATAGACCTGCGCCGGAGGGTTCCAGACAGGCTCCTGCTTAATTTTTTCGATTACCTGCTGAATACAATCCGGGACCGTCTCCGGAGCGGGATTTTTATCCTCACAGCCGAGAATTAGCGTCAAAATGAGTATACTCACAAAGGTTTTCATGGCGCCTGCCGTTTTTCCAGTATAGACTCAAAATGAACCCGGAACGTTGGAGAGAATTTAGGATAAATTGCCTTAAATCATTTTTAGCTTTATTCCCTCTGCTCCTCTTTTCTTGTGAAAAACCAACGCCCAAACAACTAACACCCGCCTTTTATTACTGGCAGACCACTTATCAGCCCACGCCTGCCTACCTCCACTTGCTCCGGCAGATTCCACTTCAAAAACTTTATATACGGTATTTCGACGTGGACTGGGACGCGGCAACCCAATCGCCCAGGCCCAAAGCCGTGATTGAGTTTGTCCGGAAACCCACTGGCCTGACGGTGGTACCGGTCGTCTTCATTACCAACCAAACCCTGCTTCAGTGCCCTACCTCGCAGATTCCGGCCCTGTCGGAAAACATCTTCCGAAAAATCAGCCAGCTTAGCCAGCGGAACGGTATCTCTTTTCGGGAACTGCAACTCGATTGTGACTGGACCTCCCGCAGCCGCGATCGGTATTTTCAACTGCTTCGGGAAGTTAAAAACCGGTTTCGGGGTACGGTTTCGGCCACCATCCGGCTGCATCAGATTAAGTACCCCGAGCAGACCGGCATCCCGCCCACCGACCGGGGCATGTTGATGTTTTACAACATGGCCGACTGGAAACGGCCCGAAACCCGGAACTCCATTTTTGACCTGACGGTGGCGGGGCGGTATTTGGACCGACTCGAACACTATTCCCTGCCGCTGGACGTTGTATTACCGTTGTTTCGCTGGACGGTCGTTTACCGCAACAACCGGTTTCTAACCCTGCTCAACAACGTCGATCAACAAACGCTGACGGCGCTTCCGTTTTTGAAACCCGAAGGCGAAAACCGTTTCATGTCAATCCGGGACACCGCAGCGCTGGGCTTGTCCTTCCGCCGGGGCGACCTCTTGCGGGCCGAAGCGTGCCAACCCGACGACCTGACGCGAGCAAAAGAACTGTTGTTATCAAAAATTAGTAACCAAAAACTTACATTTGCCCTCTATCATCTCGACTCTACCGTTATTTCGCCGTATTCCAATGCGTTTATCCAGTCTCTTTTCCGTTCGTCTCCGTAGCCTCCTGCTGTCACTTGCCATCCTGATCGGTTTCGCCTGCGGTCCGAGCACTTACGATATCAATGAGTTCATGAGCTTTTTCATGCCGGAAAGCAGTCAGGCTTCGGCTCGCGATCAGATTTATCATTTTACTCCATTGCTGTACCGGTACGAGGACGGTTTTGGTCCGAAAAAAGATTCGCTGCAACCCGACCCGAACGTACTGTCCTGGGAAACGTACACGCAGCATAAGGTACCGCAACCCGAAATCGTCAACGCGCTTTACAACCGCGATATGAAAACGTCGAACGGACTGGTGCGCTGGGCTTCGACCTCCAATCCCGCAGCTTTGGTTTATCTGAACCTGGCCTGGCGGGTTGAGGAAGCCGCCCCCAAACCCCGCAATAGCTGGGAAACCGATACAACTCCACCGGACACCTCGACGGCTCCGCTAACGGCTCTGCTGAAGGAAGCTCGCACGGGATATTCTGCCACGCGGGACGGTTTTCTGAAAGAACGGTACGCGTTCCAAGCCGTTAAACTGGCGGCCCTGGCGAAAAAGTTTGAGCAGAGCCGCGACTTATATGATGAGCTGGTTCGTCCGCTGTCGAAAAAAACGTTTCTCAGTGATTGGGCCTACAGTCGACACGCCGGGGCGACGCTGGCCCTGGGAGACACGGCCCGGGCGATTTACGAATTTGCCCAGGTTTTCGATCGCTGTCCCTCGCGTCGGCGGGAAGCGGAAGCCAGCCTGCGGATTCACGGAATCCGGTTTCGGGAGAAAGCCCTTGAGTATTGCGCCAACAACCGCGAAAAGGCCGCGGTGTACGCCCTCTGCGCCATTCAGCCGAAGCAGGATGCCCTGCCTTTTCTGAAGGAAATGACACGGCTGAATCCGGAAAATTCATTGATTGAACTGGTAATGGCGCGGGAAATTAACCGCAATGAATACTTTTTCTTTCAGGATGGCGCGCCCCTATACGGGTACGACGATGCCAGCCGGGCCGACTCCCTCCGGTTCATAAACCGCCAAAAAGAAGCTCCTGATTATTTTGAACAGCTGAGAAGTTTCGCACTCGAATCGGCGGAAAACAAAGCGTTGAAAAATCAGGCCTTCTGGTATACGGCCACCGCTTACCTGGATTACCTCGGGAAAGCATACGATCAGGCCAAAACGCACCTGGATTTAGCCAGCCAGCAACCGACGGCAAATCCGATCTTGAAAAAGCAGATTGCCCTCCAACAAATGCTCCTGCTGACGGCTCAAACCGATGCCATCACACCGGAAGCTGAAAGTCAACTTATCGGCTATCTCGAAAAGTTTGGCAATTCGCTGAATTTTTACATGACGAATGCCTTTGTGGAAACCTGCAAGCAATGGGCGGCCAAATACGGTTACAGAAAGGAATCGACCAAAGAATCGGGCGGCTTTCTGGCCGGCTGTTTCCGCTCGAAAAGCTCTTCTGTGGACGAAAACAACCTGGCCAAAGCGTTCCTGCTGACGGCTTTAACTTCGTCGCAACTCAACAAAAACGAGATTTACTTTAACAGCCATTCGGATTTATACGACATCGAAGATACCACATCGGCGGCCACCGTTCGAGGAGTTGTTGAGTTTGCGTCCCGGGCCAACCCGACTGATTTTGACAGACGGCTGCTCCGGCTGAGCGGTTTTACGCCCGATGCGTTGAACGTTCTCTACGGCAGAAGGTTACTGGCGGAAAATCAATATGCCCAGGCCGCTGAAGCGTTCGCCAAAGTCGATCCGAAAGTGTGGCAAAATGAGCCGTTTAAAACGTATTTCAACGAAGACCCTTTTGTTGTAAACCTGATCGGCAAAAAAACCAGTACCCCTACCGCGAACCCTTACACTCCGGTGACATTTCTTCAGAAGCTGGTAGCGCTGGAAAAACAGGCACAAAACGCATCCGGCGACGCGGCCGCCAACCTGTATTATCAGCTAGGCTGCGGAACGTTTAACCTGAGCTGGTTTGGCAACGCCTGGATTCTGGAACGCGCGCGCTGGAGCCGGGCCGAGCCTACTTTATACCAGTATACCTACCATCAGGTCCAGAATCCACAACGGAATCAGACGCTCGATTCGTTGAATAAACAGGTTTATTACACCACCGCCGACGCCAAGGCTTATTTTGAAAAAGCCATTTCAGCGGCACAAAATCCGGAACTAGCCGCCAAAGCCTGTTATATGGCCGCCCGTTGTGAGCAGAACGCGTTCTGGACACGCCAGGAAACCGAACTATCCAAACGAGGGTACTCAGCCGACCCGGAACCGTTCAACGCCGAAATGAAAAAGCTCCGCCGGTCGGAATACACCAACTATCTATCAAAATTATCGCAGCAATACCGCCAAACCCAGTTTCACCGGGATGCCATTCGGGAGTGCGCAACGTACGCGGACTTTTTAGCCGGAAAGTAATTTTGAGCTTATCGTTTCTTGAAACGTTCGCCGAAATAGCAATTTATACCAACGGCCAGATAGCCCCATTTATCGGAGCTATTTTTGCCGTAATGATTTCCTTCGGTAAAGGCCAGGCTGCCCGGCTGCATAATTTGGTTGTTGCCATCCAGGGTGGCATCCAACTTGTCGGTCCGAACGAAATTAAACCGGATGTCGCCAAACACGCTCATTCGCCGGGCTAGGGCCGTCGACACCCGAATGCCCGTCAGCCAGACCAGCTCGTGCGTATTTCGGATGCCCGATTTTCCGCGGGGTTCAATGCCGTCGCGGCTCCGGTGGCTGTTCTGGTTGTTGGTCAGCCGCTGCAACGCCCCCGTGGTCAGATCATGCGCTTCAGCCCGAAAAAACAGCAGACCGGTCCCCGCATAAGGACGTACCTCCACCAGTCGCTGCTCCTGGCGAAACCAGGGCAAAACATCCACCGAAACGGCCAGGGCCACCTGGGTAAACCGGGCGCTGGATGCTGAATGATAAAATTCATCCTGCTGTGCTTTCAACGTTCCAAAATCAAACGGAACTTCAACCGATACAGTTTGGGTAACGGGAATCACCAACGAAGCCCCTAAAAAGGGCGTTGATTGCAGGTCTTTGAGATCGCCAAACAGTTGGGTTAGACCGCCCCGGATCGCCAGGCTGGCGGGCTGCGAATTTTCCCAGCGGCTTTGCGGACGACGCTGAGCCGATGCGGTCAGTGTGGTGAGAATTGTAAAAAGCAAACTGAACCCAAAGCGTACTTTCCTGTTCATTATGTGGTGTGGATATAGATTTCACGTTAGACGGCCCTTTGCTTAAAAAGTCATCCCCCATCCCACTTTTTTCACGCATGGCGAATCAACCAGTCGTTGACAACGGTTTCGACAGCATTGCTCCTTTTTACGATGCCCTTTCCCGGCTTGTGTTCGGGAACGCGTTGCGGAAGGCGCAGGCCTGCTGGCTCAACCAGATTCCACCAGGAGCCGAGATTCTGGTGTTTGGTGGCGGTTCGGGCTGGCTGTTAGCACGTCTTTTGGCCGTTTGCCATCCGCGTCACGTTAGTTACATCGACGCTTCAGCGGCCATGATAACGTTGGCGCGCCAAAAGGTAGATAACGACAGTCGCGTTGACTTTCGGACGGGCACGGAACTTTCCATCCAGCCGGGTGATAAAGTGGATGTGGTGATCACGCCCTTTGTTCTAGACCTGTTTGCGGAAGAACGCCTAAAAATCGTTGTTCTTCCCCGCTTATTTTCCAGTTTGAAACCCGGCGGACTATGGCTCTGCTGCGACTTTCTGGAGCCTCGTTGGTGGTGGCAAAAAATTCTGCTCTGGAGTGAATACCGATTTTTTCGTGCGATCAGCCGCATTGAAGCCGATCATTTGCCTAACTGGCAACATCTATTGGAAACGCATCTTCCGCTCAACCCCGGTCAGATGACTACCTTCTTTGGAGGGATGATCGGCAGTGGTTACTGGCGAAAGTAGTACCTGGATACGAATAGAAGTCGGTTCATTCGTAACGCATGAAACTTCCTCAATTTTAATAGTACATTTGGAATTTCATCTTTACCACCCAATTTTATTAGCCTAATCATAGCCACTAGTTTCTAAACCAATTCCCATGTGGAAGTTTTACCTTGGCTCCTCGCTTCTGGCCTCCGTTTTTTGCACCGCCTGCCTGATAACGTCCGGATCTTTCCCGCGGCCTGTCAACCAAACCCGGCCCGATACACTGGCTTGGCCGAAAACGTTTGGATTTGGCAAACCAGTAACCACTCAACAGCTTACCCGCCTGGATACTGATGTTCGTCCGGACGGTAAAGGTCTACCCGCCGGAAGCGGTACCGCCCGGCAGGGGAAGCCCATTTATGCGGCAAAATGTGCAAGTTGCCACGGCCCAACCGGAGTGGAAGGCCCGAATGATCAGCTCGTCATTATCAAGGGGTTGACAGATCCAGCTGCCAAGGCAAAAAACAAAGTCATCGGCAATTACTGGCCTTATGCAACAACCGTTTTTGATTACATCAAACGGGCGATGCCGTTCAATCAGCCGGGCTCGCTGAGCGATCCGGAGGTCTACAGCCTGACGGCTTTTCTGCTGCACGCCAACGGCATAATCAAAGAAACCGATGTGATGAATGCCCAGACCTTGCCCAACATTCAAATGCCCAACCGCGGCTCGTTCGTTCCCGATGATCGACTGAGCACCCCGGCGGTTCGTTAACAAAAGCCGTATTCCAATGACTACTAACGATAAAGACGAAGCTTCCCAACCTTCTAAAAAGATTCACCGGCGCACTCTGCTGGGCGGAATGGCAACGGCTGCGGTGGTGCTGGCCCAGACGGCGCACGGCAAGGCATTCCAGGCAGGTATTTCCCGCTCCGAATGGGTCAGTCCCGAAGACCCCACGAAAGTTCTCGGTGTTCCGCCCGGCCTGGTCGGCACCCGGTCACCGCACGTCAGGCTGGCCAAATTGCCTTCAGAAATATCTTCTCGAACACCCTTACAGGATTTATTCGGCACCATTACCCCCTCAGACCTCCATTTTGAACGGCACCACAACGGCGTACCGGCCATCGATCCGGCCCGGTACGAACTGGTTATCCACGGTATGGTTGCCCGGCCGACGACGTTCACCCTGGCCGATCTTAAACGTTTCCCCTCGGTTTCGCGCATCTGTTTTCTGGAATGTTCGGGCAATTACCGTGGCCAGGATGATGGGAAAATCGCGCCCCAGCAAATCTGCGGGCTCACCAGCCAGAGTGAGTGGACTGGCGTTAAGCTTTCCACCTTGTTTCGGGAAGTGGGGGTTGATCCCAAATCAACCTGGTTTCTGGCCGAGGGCGGAGATTCGGCGGTCATGACCCGCAGCATTCCGACGAGCAAGGGTTGGGAGGACGCCATTCTGGCTTATGCTCAAAACGGCGAAGCCGTGCGTCCCGAGCAGGGCTACCCGGTCCGGTTGCTGCTTCCGGGCTGGGAAGGCAACGCCAACGTAAAATGGCTGCGACGCCTTGAATTATCCGACCAACCTTACCATACCCGGCAGGAAACGTCTAAATACACGGAAGCCATTGGTGGCGGGAAAATTCGTCAATTCAGTTTTGTGATGGACGCCCGGTCAATTATTACCTACCCGGCTTACCCGGCGAAAGTGGAAAAGGGATGGATCGAAATTCGGGGCATTGCCTGGAGCGGCCGGGGCAAGATTGCCAGGGTGGAAGTTAGCGTTAATGCGGGCAAAACCTGGCAAACCGCCGAACTCCAGGAACCGGTTCTGGACAAAGCCCACGTCGTTTTCCGGTACCTATGGCACTGGAACGGCCAGCCAACCGAAATCATGAGCCGGGCCGTGGATGAAACCGATTATACCCAGCCGACTTTAAAAGAACTGGTGGCTGCCCGGGGTGGAAATATGGGCTATCACCTCAACCCGATTACGGCCTGGTCCCTGCAACCGGATGGACAGGTGTTGTTTAAAGCCACCTGACGGGATTGAGGTTTCAGCCCGCCTAAAAAAGAAGCCCGGAAGCGATTTGCTTCCGGGCTTCAGTATGAATGCGTACCGATTATTTTACTTCTTCAAACGGTACATCCGAAACGTTATCCTGCTGACCGGCTGACTGACCATTCTGGCCGTTGTCCGGACCGCCCTGGCCGGCAAAACCGTCCGCCGGGTTGGGACCTTGTGCACCGCCCGTGGCGTTGTACAGTTCCTGCGAAGCGGCCGCCCAGGCAGCGTTCAGTTTTTCGATACCCGCATCGATTGAGGCTGCATCACGGCTGCTGTGGGCCGTACGCAATTCGCTCAGCGCACCTTCGATTGCCGTTTTATTGCCTTCAGAAAGTTTGTCGCCGTATTCTTTCAGTTGTTTTTCCGTTTGGAAAATCAGTGAGTCGGCCTGGTTTACTTTCTCGATTTTCTCGCGTTCGGCTTTATCCGCAGCTTCGTTGGCTTTGGCTTCTTCGCGCATCCGGTTGATTTCGGAATCACTCAGACCACTCGACGCTTCAATCCGGATTTTCTGCTCTTTGCCGGTGCCTTTGTCGCGGGCCGTTACGTGCAGAATACCGTTGGCATCGATATCGAACGTTACTTCAATTTGCGGCACACCGCGCGGAGCCGGTGGAATACCGTCGAGGTGGAATCGACCGAGGGAACGGTTTTGAGCCGCCATCGGACGTTCGCCCTGCAGAATATGGATTTCGACGCTCGGCTGGTTGTCGGAAGCCGTTGAGAACGTTTCTGATTTCTTGGTCGGAATCGTCGTGTTGGCGTCGATCAGGCGGGTCAAGACGCCACCCATCGTTTCAATACCCAGCGACAGCGGGATAACGTCCAGCAGCAGTACGTCTTTTACTTCACCGGTCAAGACCCCACCCTGAATCGCGGCACCGATGGCCACGGCTTCGTCGGGGTTGACATTTTTCGACGGTTTTTTACCAAACAGTTTTTCAACTTCTTCTTGCACGCGCGGAATCCGGGTTGAACCACCGACCAGGATGACTTCATCAATCTGGTTGGCCGATAGACCGGAGTTTTTCAGCGCCCGGCGGCAGGGTTCCAGACTGCGTTGAATCAGCGAGTCGGACAGTTGCTCAAATTTCGCCCGGCTCAGCGTCCGAACTAAGTGCTTGGGAATACCGTTCACCGGCATGATGTACGGCAGGTTTATTTCCGTAGAGCTCGAGCTCGACAGTTCCACTTTGGCTTTTTCAGCGGCTTCTTTCAACCGTTGCAGCGCCATTGGGTCCTGACGCAGGTCGATGCCTTCGTCATTTTTGAACTCCTGCGCCAACCAGTCGATGATTACCTGATCAAAGTCGTCACCACCCAGGTGCGTATCACCGTCGGTTGATTTTACTTCGAATACGCCATCGCCCAGTTCCAGAATTGAAATATCAAACGTACCGCCACCTAAATCGAATACGGCGATTTTCATGTCCTGGTGCGTTTTGTCCAGACCGTACGCCAGAGCGGCAGCCGTCGGCTCGTTGATGATCCGTTTCACATCCAGACCCGCAATCTGACCGGCTTCTTTAGTAGCCTGACGCTCAGCGTCGTTGAAGTAAGCAGGCACCGTAATAACGGCTTCCGTTACCGTTTGCCCCAGGTAATCTTCGGCGGTCTGCTTCATTTTTTGCAGAATCAGAGCCGAAATTTCCTGCGGTGTATATTGCCGATCACCAATCCGGACGCGTGGCGTGTCATTGGGGCCACGTTCTACGGAATAGGCAACCGTATTGATTTCGTTTTGAACTTCGTTGAACCGTTTTCCCATGAACCGTTTGATCGACGAGATCGTGTTCTTGGGGTTGGTGATGGCCTGACGTTTCGCCGGATCACCGACCTTCCGCTCGCCGTTGCCGTTGTCCATGAAGGCGACAACCGACGGCGTAGTCCGACGGCCTTCGCTGTTAGCGATTACCACCGGCTCGTTACCTTCCATAACGGCCACGCACGAGTTGGTTGTTCCTAAGTCAATTCCTATAATCTTTCCCATGATACTTTTTACGAATGTCTTGCTTTAAGTCGTTTGACAAACTACAATGGCTATTAAACAAGTTCGGTGCCAGCTCCGGAAAAAGCTATGAAATGTGACAGATTGACAGCTAAAGCTGACTGAATGGCTTTTAATCCGCTTTTCAACGCAAATAACCTGACACGATGGAAACGCATTACCCGTCAAATCGATTACCGGTGGCATTTTTAAGCGGGTGGTAAAAGCAAAAAGGCGGATTTCACAACCCGCCTTCCTGTTAATTGCCAAATAAGCCACCCAGCATTCCGCCCAGGCCCCCACTCCCCGACTGGTTTTGTTTGTTGGTATTTCCCCCGCCCATCAAGCCACCTGCTACCCGCATTAAATCGCTCATGTCCAGTTTACCGTCGGCCATTGCCGAACTAGCCGCTCCCATCCAGTCAACCCCTTGCTGACCCGTTGCATGTCCCAGAATTTCGTTCCCGTTTACACTGCTGTCGTTTGTATCGCGCGCTTTATTCATAAACTTATTCAACACCATCGGAACCACCACGGTGGCAATCGACATCGCTACCTGCGGAGAAATGCCCAACCGTTCCATCAGGCTTTTCTGTACATTTTGCTGGACTCCCTGCGTAACTGGACTCGTGCTCACATTTGCGTCGCTTCCCTGTCCCGTTACCATGCTCAGCAGACTGCCCAGATTACCGCCCTGCGCCTGCTGCTGCAAACCGCCTAGTATTCCGCTCGAAATGGCCTGTACAGCGTCTTCGTTTTGGTTATTGGGAATAGCCGGATTGTTAATGACTGCATCGCCCGTCTGCTGGCGAATTAAGTTCATGAGGGTCTCCATCATGATTGAAAAAGAGTTTGATTGGGTAATGAATACCGTGAATAATCAGGACAACCTGTTTCTTTGTAAGTGTAACTAACCGCGCAAGAATCAGTTTTATTAAGACGCAATTATTTACCAATTGTAACCGATGCCAGGCGAAGAACCGACCCCCGAACTTTCTTTTTCCGAATTGCTGAAGGACCTCTATTATCCCAGCGAATCCGATGAACCCGTGGAGTTTGTAAATTATCCCGTCCAGTTCGATCCCCCGTTAACAAGCGGGCATATGCGGGATTTGCTACTGGTTACCCCAGAAGTTTACGTTGAAGAAATACCGGAAACGGAATTTTGGGAACCTGTCGTGACCGATCAGGACTGGTACGACGAAGAGGAGAAAAGAAGAACCGCCCGTTTTAGCGAACTGCAGAAGCGCATTGAATTGGTTTTGACAGACCGGCAGGCTTTTCGGGTTGGCGACGTGGAAGTGGGTTTATACCTGCTCGGACGGAAAGCCGACGGCTTTTGGGCGGGACTTCGAACGACGGTTGTAGAGACAACCTAAAAAAACAGGCAGCCCTTGGGGCTGCCTGCTATACTATTTATTTCACAGTTTCAACAACGGCTTTGAAAGCCTCGGGATGGTTCATGGCCAGGTCAGCCAGAACTTTTCTGTTCAATTCGATACCGGATGCGTTGATTTTACCCATCAATGCTGAATAGGAAAGACCGTTTAGACGCGCACCGGCGTTAATCCGCTGAATCCAGAGGGCGCGGAAATCCCGTTTTTTCTGGCGACGGTCGCGGAACGAATAAACGAGGCCTTTCTCAACCGCGTTTTTCGCTACCGTCCAAACATTTTTACGACGACCAAAGTATCCTTTGGCCAGTTTCATTACTTTTTTGCGACGTGCCCGGGAGGCAACGTGGTTCACTGAACGTGGCATTTTTTAGTTAGTTTGTTTTTGACGACAGGCGACAAAATCAGTGAAAAGGTATGAGTGAAGAGTTAGCGTAGCGCTATTGAAAAAACTCTTACTTCTCAACTCTTGCTTCTTAACTCCTTTGTGCTTTAGGCCTGTAATCGGGTTGAACATGAAACCGCGCGGGGAAACCGCGAAAGCCAGGCAATTACGCTAGGCCGAGCATTACCTGAATCCGACGCTCATCCCCTTTAAACACCAGCGCGTCGTGAACGAGGTTGCGCTTGCGTTTGGTTGATTTCTTCGTCAGGATGTGGCTGTGGAAAGCGTGTTTCCGTTTGATTTTACCGGTACCCGTCAGCTTGAACCGCTTCTTGGCGCCCGAATTGGTTTTAATTTTTGGCATTGTTGTAAAACAGAAAAGTTGCTGATTGTGAAACAGGGCGCAAAGTTAGGAAAAATAAAGCAGAAAAGGAAGAATAAAGAAAGAGGCTTCAAGAAGATAACCCGATCCGCCCAACGGCGACCGCTTACCCTCTTGAGGCCTCTTTTCTATGTTTCCTAAAACTTATTTTTTCGGTGTAAGTACCTTTGGAGCCAGAAACATGATCATCCGTTTGCCTTCGAGCTTCGGTTCAGCCTCCACTTTGCCGATGTCTTCCAGTCCTTTGGCAAACCGCGCCAGCAGTTCGAAGCCGCGCTCTTTGAAAACAATCGAGCGACCGACAAACTGTACGTAGGCTTTTACTTTGGAGCCTTCTTTCAGGAAGCTAATGGCGTGTTTGAGTTTAAATTCGAAATCGTGATCGTCGGTGTTCGGACCGAACCGGATTTCTTTAATAACGACTTTCTGCGCCTTCGCCTTAATTTCCTTTTGCTTCTTCTTTTGTTCGTACTTGAACTTGGAGTAGTCAACAATGCGGCAAACGGGCGGAACGGCATTCGGTGATATCTCGACAAGGTCCAAGTTCTGAGCCTGGGCTAGTGCCAGAGCCTGCTGAATCTCGTAAATTCCCTGTTCGACGTTTTCACCAACTACCCGAACCTGGCGGGCTTGAATACGGCCGTTGATCCGATACGGTTCTTCGACCACACGCGGGGGGCGCATGGGTCTGCGCTGTAATGCCATAGATAATGTTTAGAGTTGAAAATAAATCCGCGAAAGCGGTTGATTACGTGGCTATAACGTAATGCTGTTTATAAAGTTTCCGGTAAAATAAAGATTTTGAGTATCCGGAACAAATTTTTGAGTCAACAAGGCAGAATGACCCACAAAAAACCGTCGTGACGGCCATTTGAATGTCTTTGCGTGGGTTATTCTGCCTTGTTTCTCCCGAATTAAACTACAGGTGCTGCCGTTGGTTTGATTTCATTCTGAAAAAACTCCACAAATTCGGTCAGCGACATCGACCCGACATCGCCTTCGCCTTTGCGACGGACGGAAACCCGGCCTTCTGATTGCTCTTTTTCCCCCAGAATCAGCATGAACGGCACTTTGCTCAGCTCGGAATCCCGGATCTTGCGGCCAATTTTTTCGTCGCGGTGATCGACGTAGCCCCGAATGTCGTTTTCCTGAAGCATCAGAAAAACTTCGTTGGCGTAATCTTCGTATTTTTCCGAAATCGGCAGCACCGCAATTTGATCCGGCGACAGCCAGAGCGGAAAGTTCCCGGCCGTATTCTCGATCAGAATCGCAATAAACCGTTCCAGGGAGCCAAAAGGCGCGCGGTGAATCATGACCGGACGGTACTTCTGATTATCCGAGCCCGTATACTCCAGTTCAAAGCGTTCCGGCAGGTTATAATCGACCTGTACGGTTCCGAGCTGCCATTTCCGGCCCAGAGCATCTTTCACCATAAAATCGAGCTTCGGTCCGTAGAAAGCCGCTTCGCCCAGTTCGGTTACGGTGCGCAGGCCCTTTTCGGCGGCTGCTTCCACAATGGCGGCTTCGGCTTTCTCCCATACTTCGTCGGTACCGATGTATTTCTGCTTGTTCTCCGGATCGCGGAGGGAAATTTGGGCCATATAATCGTTGAAGCCGAGCGACCGGAACACGTACAGCACCAGATCGATCACCTTCATGAACTCTTCTTTGACCTGATCCGGCCGGCAGAAAATGTGGGCGTCGTCCTGGGTGAAACCGCGCACCCGGGTCAACCCGTGCAACTCCCCGCTTTGTTCGTACCGGTACACCGTTCCAAACTCGGCCAACCGCAGCGGCAGATCACGGTATGAACGCGGCTTGGTTTTATAAATCTCGCAGTGATGCGGGCAGTTCATGGGCTTCAACAGAAACTCCTCACCGGCTTCGGGCGTCAGAATGGGCTTGAACGAATCTTCGCCGTATTTTTCCCAGTGGCCCGACGTTACATACAACTGTTTGGCGCCGATGTGCGGAGTAACCACCGGCGAGTAACCCGCCCGGACCTGCGCTTTCCGCAGGAAGTTTTCGAGCCGCTCGCGCAGCATGGTACCTTTTGGCAGCCAGAGGGGAAGCCCCGCTCCAACTTTCTCCGAGAACGCAAACAGTTCCAGTTCTTTACCCAGCTTGCGATGGTCGCGTTTTTTGGCTTCCTCCAGCAAGTACAGGTAGTCGTCGAGTTCCTTCTGTTTCGGGAAGGTTACGGCGTAGACGCGGGTCAGCATCTTATTTTTTTCGTCACCGCGCCAGTAGGCTCCGGCCACGTTCATGATCTTGGCCGCTTTGATAAAACCGGTATTCGGAATGTGGGGTCCGCGGCAGAGATCGGTAAAATTGCCCTGTCTGTAAAAGGTGATGGTTCCGTCGTCGAGCCCTTCCAGCAGGTCGAGTTTGTAGGGGTCGCCTTTTTCTTCAAAATACGCTACGGCTTCGGCTTTGCTGATCGGCTGACGCACAAACTCCTGTTTCTGACGCGCCAGTTCAAGCATTTTATCCTCTACCTTTTTAAAATCTTCCTGCGAGAAATGCTGCCCGTTCAGGTCTACGTCATAGTAAAACCCTTTCTCGATCGGCGGACCAATACCAAATTTGATGCCCGGATACAAGGCTTCCAGAGCTTCGGCCAGCAAGTGCGCCGAGGAGTGCCAGAATGTCGCTTTTCCTTCGGGGTCGTTCCACGTCAACAGCGTAACCGTCGCATCCGCGGTGATGGGGCGCGTTGCATCCTGCACCGTTCCGTTCACTTTAGCGGCCAGCACATTGCGCGCCAGCCCTTCGCTGATGCTCATGGCAATTTCCAGACTGGTTACTCCGTTGGGATACTCCCGGACACTGCCGTCGGGCAGCGTAATACGAATTTGGTCACTCATTTTAGTATTGATTTATACATTGGTATTTCAAGTGGCAATTTTCCACAAAAGGACGCTGAAAGCAAGGAAATGCGATTAATTTCTGGTCGAATCCCGGCCTATACGGGTCCGGGGCTGAATCATCATCACACGAACCCGCGTCGTGTCCAGAACGGAACGCGGGCCGTTGGTGCCGCTCGAACCATTTTCGGCGGACAGATCGGTTCCGTAGCCATACTCATTCCGTTTACGAACCCGCCAGTAGCCATAGTAAGCCTGCTGATCGCCCGCGTTCTCCTGCATGGCTAACGCATAAAGGCTAATGGCTTGTTCCCACTGCCGCATTTGTTCATAACACATCGCCCGGTAGAAATTAATCCGGGGGTATTTGGGGTCCAGCTTCAAAACCTGATCGAAGTGAACCAGGGCCTGGGGCATGTTCCGAATCTTCATCATGACCAGCCCCGACTGCAACTGGGCCGCAATCATCGTTGGCTGCAGTTGAAGCGCCCTGCGGTAATAATGATAGGCACTGTCTTCCACGGAAGTTTGCTGGTAGATCCGGCCCAGGGCATACATTAAACCGGGGTCATTCGGAAAATAAGCAGTTCCGCGCTTGTTGTAGGCGATGGCGGCCGGGTAATTTCCCCGAACGCCGTGGATAACCGACAACTGCACATAAGGCTCCAGAAACCGGGGCTTTAGCGTCAGGGCCCGGTTGTAAAACGAAACAGCCCGGGCCGTATCTCCCGATTTGGCGGCTACCAGTCCGTTCAGATAAAACGCTTCGCCTTCATAAGGTGCCATTTGCAGGGCTTTTACCAGGTAAAACCGGGCGCGGTCCAGTTCCTTCTGCTGCTGCAGCAAGTCCCCGATAACTATGTACAGTTCCGGGGTATTTACGCCCAACCCCTCGGCCCGCAGCGCGCTTTCCAGTCCGTCTTCGTATAACTGCCGTTTCCGCAGCACCTTGGCTTTGACAAAGTGGTACCGCCCTTCGTTGTCATCGCGGTCGAGAGCCTCGTTGATGTCGGAGAGTGCTTCCCCGGTTTTCCCGAGGTCCATGTACAACGCGGCCCGTTTGGCGTAGGCCGACGCCGGACTGCTTTGGTTGATGGCCCGCGTCAGGGCTTCCAGGGCCGCCTGATTCCGGATGTCGCCCGAATTTTGCGGAACCGCCGGGATGCGGGTATGCCGCTGATCCTCGCCGGAACATGCCACCAGCAAACAACATCCCATCAACCACCAGAGGCTTACGAATCTGCCCATCCTATCTCTCATGAAAAACATCAATTCCACTCGTGCCAACGCCTTTGAAAGGCATCAGCACGGCTGAATTTCCTACTGCAAATATAGGTTTTAGATGGAAGAAAACCGATAAAAGACGCCCAGCGGCAGGCGTTTCGCAAAACCGTCGGCGAGGTACAATTCGCCAAATTCGGTATTGGGGCGCTCGCCAAAATGGGCGCGCATCAGGTTTTCGAGTATCAGCGCCGAAAAGCCGAGGGAATACAGATTAATGATCAGAAAATAGTTTTGCCGATCCAGCAGTTCCGCACAAACCTGCAGCAAGTCGCTCAGGTGTTCTTCCAGCAGCCACTTCTCGCCTTCGGGTCCGCGGCCGTAGGCGGGCGGGTCCAGAATCAGACCGTTATAGGTGTTACCCCGCCGGACTTCGCGCCGGACAAACTTCAGGGCGTCTTCCACCACCCAGCGAATGTTGTCGAGCCCGCTGGCTTCCATGTTTTCCCGCGACCAGGTGATCACCTGCTTAACGGCATCAACGTGGGTGACGTCGGCCCCGGCCTGCCGGGCGGCCAGCGAAGCCGCCCCGGTGTAGGCAAACAAATTCAGAACCCGCGGTTTTTCAACCGGCAACTGCTCAACTTTCTGGTGAATGTAAGGCCAGTTGACGGCCTGTTCCGGAAAAATGCCGACGTGTTTAAACGAGGAAAGCGACAGTTTGAAGGTTAGATCCAGCCCGCTCGACTGGTACGGGATAAACCACTTTTCGTCCATTTTCGAACGAAGCACCCATTCGCCTTTTTCCTGCGATCCTTTGTCGCGTTTGAAAACGGCGTGCGAACGGTGCTGCCAGTCGGCGTCGGTCAACGACTTGGGCCAGATGGCCTGCGGTTCGGGGCGGCTGAGAATAAACGAGCCGAACCGTTCCAGTTTTTCGAAACCGCCGGTATCAATCAATTCATAGGAGGACCAGCTTTCGGGAGTCAGCAGTTCCAGTTGGTTACTTTGCATGCGCCAGGGCTAAAATACACTCAAATTCATTCGGACTAACGGGCACCACCGACAACCGGGATTGCCGGATCAGGGCCAGGTTTTGCAGCAACGGTTCGGCTTTAAGCTGTTGCAAGGAAACCCGTTTCGGAAAACCCGTGACGGGTTCCAGCTCCACCACGACCCAGCGCGGGTCGTCGGGGATGGTGGGGTCTGGGTACGATTCGCAGCACACCTTCGCCAGCCCGACAACTTCCTTGCCCGTTACACTGTGGTAAAACAACACCTGATCGCCCACCCGCATGGAAGCCAGGTTGTTGCGGGCCTGGTAGTTGCGCACACCGTCCCATATGGCTTTTCCCTGTTTAACAAAATCGTCCCACGAGTAGGCGTCCGGTTCCGACTTAACAAGCCAGTAATTCAATGATTTAGAAGGTTGAAATGATCGATTGGTTTGAAAGGCGACGGGCAGGAATTAATAATTATCGAAGTCGTCGCCGTAGCTGGAACCGTATTCATCGCGCGACAGATCGTCGTCCAGCCCTTTAAATTTCAACCCTTTTTTGATGAGCGAGATTTGCCCCGAATGGTAGGTGTCATGGTTGATCACCCCGTGCAGCATATCGTAATACGTATAGTCGCGACCGGGAACGATATCTTCCAGAAATTCGTCGTCGTCGCGCTTGTCGAGTTCGTTAATTAGCTCTTCCTGGCTCAGGCTCAATTCCATCTGGAGAGCTTCCCATTCAAAATCGTCGATCGTCTGAAACGACCCGAAGTTTTTCTCGGGCGTTTTGATGTCAAAATCTTTATCGCCCTGCATTTTCTTGACGCAGAAAATACGCCAGCTCGTCAGGTGAAAGACCAGTTCGGCAATCGAGTGGGTGTTGGGTGTCAGCCGGTGTCCGGCCATTTCGGGGGAAACACCACTCAATACCTCCACCAGCGAGGGGCCGTGCCACGCTTCTTCACCTTCGTATGTGGTGTTGAGTAAATCAATGATTCGTATTAATTCGTCGTTCTGTACCATTTTCTACCGGATGTGATTTGGAGAGGATGTACCTTCTTTCTCATTTTTTAACAAAGGTAAGAGGGTTTGGTCATTATTCATTACATCCTTATTTAGTTTATCAAAACGAGCAAAATATAAATTATTAAAGAATCTTCATGAAAGCATACGGTACTCAAAATAACCTCAATCCAAGCCAGCATTTTTTCTACACTTTAGATCTGCCGCACGTCGCACGTTCGCTGCGTTCTATAAAAATATAACATTATAAAGATGCTCATTGGAATACTATATTACGGCTTGACATTTGTATAACCAAACAATAGATTTGAACCGTTGAGCAAAGGCTCAGTATTACTACTCAAAGAGTCAGCCTCCTCTTTGTGTTCGATACATAGTTCACAAGTCTCTGTTAACTATTAATCCTATGAACACCAACCGTCACACCGACGAGGAGCTGGTACGGTATTACCTAGCTACCCAACAAAGCGATTATTTTGGTCAGCTTTACAAACGCTATTCCAACAAAGTGTACCGTCGATGTTTGACCATTACCAAGGACCCTTCCGATGCGGAGGATTACATGCAGGACATTTTTATCCGGGTCATGTCGGGACTGCACAACTTCAAGGAGAGATCTTCTTTTTCAACTTGGTTGTACACCGTATCGACCAATTACTGCATGGACCGTATGAAAATGGGCCGTCGTCAGAACGACCGCGTTGAACTGGACGGCGAAATCATGAAAACGCTGGCCGAGAACAACGACTCAGCCGGGATGGAAGAACGGTATGAAATGGTGGACCTAATCCTGAAAAAAATCGCCCCCATCGAGTCCAAATACCTACGGATGAAGTATGAAGAAAACATGAACATTAAAGAGATGGCAATACTATTACAAGTAAAGGACAGTGCCGTAAAAATGCGACTGAAACGAGTCCGCGACAAAGTCAAAGACATTTTGGTTTTTTACCAGCAGTATTAATTTACCAAGATGTAGATTAGCGCAGATTGGGGCGGTTGAGGCTACTCCAATCTGCGTACTTTACTTTTTTTCAATGACGCTGATGTTACCGCTGCCCTCCAGGTAGCACATCTTGACGTTTTGATAATGCTCAACCCCTTTTTCCCGCAGGATGCTGACCAGTTCGTCTTCAGTAATCATTTCCCGCTTCATGTTCTGCCGCATCAGCTGGCCGTTGCGGACGAGTAAAACCGAGTCGGGCTGGGCCAGGTGCTGGAAAAACACCGAACGGTACCCCAGCCAGTCGATGCCGTAATCCCAAAAAACCAGGGTTCCTACCAGCACCAGACCTTCCGTGACGGACTCGTACGGCCCCGCCATTGCATTCTGGGCGGCATCCGAAATCATGGTGATCAGCAGCAGGTCGCTCAGATTCAGTTGCCCGGTCCCCCGCCGGAAAAAACGCAGATACAGAAAAATAAACCAATAGGTCAATGTTCCCCGAATGATCATTTCCAGTGCGGAAGTATTGGGGATAAAAACCGAATGCCAGTCTACTTCGAGAATCTTTTGCATTTTATCTAAGTTATAGAACTGTAAATAAAGCGGAAATATAGCGTGATTAGCCCCGCAAGTGAAACCGGCTTTTGACAGTTTTTAATTTTAGACGTAACTTCACGCCATGAAGCGCATTCAAATTCGTACGGCATCGTTGACGGCCATTGTTTTGCTGACGGCCCTGAGTCGGCTGCTCCCGCATCCTTATAATTTCACGCCCATTGCCGCCCTGGCGTTGTTTGGTGCGGCCACGTTCGAGCGCAAATCGCTCGGCCTGATCGTTCCGCTGGCAGCTATGTTGCTGAGCGACGTCCTGATCGGTTTTCACAGCGGGATGGGTGCAGTCTACGGATCCTTCACCGTCATCTGGGCGCTGGGTCTGGTGTTTCTACGAAAAATTACCGTTCCCCGGGTAGCGGGCGTTTCGATTTTGTCGTCCCTGCTGTTTTACCTGATCACCAACTTTGCCGTGTGGTACGGCAGCTCTTTTTACCCCCAGACTCCCCAGGGATTGCTGGCGAGCTACGCGGCTGGTCTGGCGTTTTACAACGGACAGTCTTTTTTTCTGAACGGGGTATTGGGTGACCTGACGTTTAGCGGTCTTCTGTTCGGTAGTTATTATTTGCTGCAACGGCAATTCCCGGTTTTGAAACTGGCCCGGTAATTCCTGCAAGGCTCAATCTTTAGACTATAGTAGACAGAACTTCAGAAGAGGTTCTGTCTTTTTTTTGTGAGTAACCCGCTTAAAATCAGGATGCGGTCAAAGTTCAAAAAGGCAGTCTACAATAAACGGGCTGGGTTTTCAGTTTTATCGACGAAGCGTTGAAGAATATGTGTCGCCGAATCCTGCCCATCGTTTTTATTTTGTTTTTCAGCGTTGGCCTGAAGCCCCCGACTGCGGTATTTCTGCCCGCCGATAATTACAGCCGGATTGATGCTTACGCCCGCAATACTCCGGACGCGTACGCCCGAAACATTGCCGCCTTATCGGATTACCTGACGACTCCGGCCCGCACGGACATGGACAAAGTACGGGTGATCTATGCCTGGATGGTTTCCCACATCCGCTACGATATGGCCGCCGTCAACAACCGGGGGTCGCAACGGTACTACTCCGAATTGGAATACGCTAACCGGGTGTTGCGCCAGCGTAAAGGGCTCTGCACGGGGTATTCGCTACTTTTTAAATATCTGCTCAAACGGGCCGGGGTTGAAGCGATTACTATCCGGGGTTACGCCCGAACCGAAGACCGGGAAGCGGGCAATCCAGTCAAGATGATCGACCACGAGTGGAATGCCGTCAATATTGAAGATGAATGGTTTTTGCTGGATCTGGCCTGGGCCGTAACAACGGCTTCGGAAGGGGAAGGTAGCAATGATTTTTATTTTTTGACCCCACCCGAACTCTTCGTTTCGCAGCACTTTCCGACCGACCCGCGCTGGCAACTGCTCGGGCAGCCGCTCACCAAAAGCGAGTTTGACCGGTTTCCGAAGCTCTACGACCCGTATTTTCAGTTGGGTTTCAGCCCCAACTTTCCGCGTGAAGGGCAGTTGCGGGTGCAGGGAACGGCCCAACTAACGCTCCAGAATGAGCAGTCGGTGGAATACCTCTGCACCATCAGTCGGTTTGGCCAATCGAAGGGAACCGAAGTGCCCGTAACGGTTTCGCGATCTGGCCTCCTCCAGCACCTCCAATTCCAGGTGCCGGTTCGGGGCTGGTCAACGTTACACATTTTTGCCCGGCCCCGCGGCTATACTCGGGTCCGAAAATACGACTGCATTGCGTCGTTCTCCGTTTATAATTCTTAGGGGAGATAAAGGAGGATAGACAAGAGAAAAAAGAATACCTCATTTCTCTTGTCTATTCTCTCTTGTCTGTCTACCGCATGCTAATCCGCAAATTTCGGAACGCATCCATGCGGGCGTAACTTTTCTCACGCATTACCACCGTTGTCTCCGGCCCCTCAACAATGGCCGGTCCCGAAAGCGTGTCATCGGTACGAATACCGGCGCGGTCGTAAATGGGGCACCCGCAGGGCGTCAAATCTTTCTCATAATACACCGATCGGTAGCCCTTCAGGGCGTGAAAATCGCCCGATCGCCGGGTTGGGTTGTAATAACCGGCCCGATGCATGGCTTTTGGTATTTGCCAATCGGGGTCATTTTCGGCCATGACCAGCAAGTACCCCAACGCGGAAGAAACCCCCGCTCCAACCGGAACAACCATCTGGGATATGCCCACCATCCGGGCTATTTCACAGCCGTGTACCGGACCGGCGCCCCCAAACGCCAGCAGGCTATACGACTCCAGGGTGCGGGTATGGGTGCCAGTCAGCTGGCGAATGTGATCTGCAATGGTGGCATCCACTCCCGAAGAAACCCGCATGGCGGCCTCCTCCACGGAAATATTGAGGGGCGTCGCCAGGTGCTTGAGGATGGCTTTTTTTGCCAATTCGATTTTCAATGGAATGGCGCCGTAGAGAAAGTAGTCTTTGTTCAGATAGCCCAGCACCAGGTCGGCATCGGTCAGTGTTGGCAACTCCCCGCCCCGATCAAAGCAGGCCGGACCGGGGCCGGGCGTGGCGTGTTCAGGCAATAAAAAAAGTTCGCCTTTGTCATTGAGCCCAATGTAGCTGTTACCCCCTAACGGAAGGCTCAGACCGTAGCCTTCCAGCGATTGATCAAGCGTGTCCATCGACCGGGCCGACAGCTCGGTTTGTAACGATAAAAATGCGGAAGATCCCCCGATGCGTAGCACCACCAGGTTTTTCTGACCCATTTGCTCGCCGAAATACCGTCCGGTCATCAAACCACCAATCCGTGGCGCCATGATGTTCTCCGGATTTTCGGCCGCTTCGTCGATGCGCAGCAGTTGCCCATGATTGGTTACCAGTTGAAGCGGACAAATCAACCCATATGCCAACAGTTGCTGTTCCAGATCACGGGCGCAGCCAATGGCCTTGTCCGGCGGTATTTGTACGCTCATGCCCGCAACCAACACCTCAATGTTGGCGATTTCTATCTTACATTCCGACACGAAAAAGACCAACTCTTCGGCCAGTTTGCGGACAGAGTCGTGAATCGTGGCCGGTATTTTCTTGATGGACAACCGGCCTGTGTCATCCAGTAAAACAAAATCGGTAAAGGTTTCTCCCAAATCAATGCTAAAACGGTATCGACTCATGATAATCCGATGGATAGTTGAACGGTGTTTACTTCGACGTTATTCGCATTTCGGTTATCCGCCATTTACCGTCCGGTCCCTTCCGAAGCTGGCTTGTTGCCGTAGCGGTTTTTGGAGTAGAACCCGTTGTTGCGTCCGGCGCAATCGTGTAAACTTCAACGGCCTGAGCCTGGCTCTCGTTTATTTCCAGCTTCCGGACCCGGTAATTCCGATAGGTCTGTTTACCAGTAGACGCCTGGTACTCCGCCGGTGTTTTCGCATTGCCGTCTGCATCCGAAATGCGGGCATCTTCCGTAAACCAGGCTGTCAGAGGACTGGCCTGCCCTGTTCCGGGGTTTAAAACGGCCATTCGATTTCTGAGCAGTACCAGGATGGAATCGCGCTCGGGATACAGTTTGGTGGTCGTGGTGCGGGTTTCGGTTCGACGGAGCCGTCGCTGGGTCTGTTCCGACGCGGCTTTTGACGAATCCAACGAGGTCTGCTGGGCCAGAACCGATCCGGTTGTGATCAGGCCCAGCAGCAGCGCTAAAAACTGTATTTTCATCGTTTATTTAGGTTGATTCGGGTACAAAGCCGGTTATATGACTCTACAGTAGGCCAGAACCGGCGTTAAAAGTAAAATTTTTCAGCTAACCGAAACGTATTACAGTGCGCTTCCACAATGTCGGCCATACGGGGTGAATAACCACCGCCCATTGAAACCGTTATGGGTAATCCGTGGCGAAGTGCCTGTTCAAAGACAAATGCATCGCGTTGTTTACAGCCTTCCCGGGAAATTTTCAGCTTCCCGAGCCGGTCGGACTCCAGAATATCAACGCCGGAAATATAAAACAGAAAATCGGGCTTTTGTTTTTTTATTACATTGGGTAACGTATCAGACAACCGGTTCAGATAGGCTTCATCGGTCATCCCGGTTGGTAGTTCAACATCCAGATCCGAGTGTTCTTTGTGCAGTGGATAGTTATCTTTACCATGCATACTCAGCGTAAAGACGCGCGGGTCCCCTTGAAAAATAACCGCCGTGCCATTGCCCTGGTGAACATCGAGATCAATGATAAGAATCTTGGATGCAAGCCGGTTCTCCAGCAGATACCGGGCGGCCACGGCCACGTCATTGAGCAGGCAAAACCCCTCGCCCCGGTCCGGATAGGCGTGGTGCGTGCCTCCGGCGATGTTCAGGGCGACCCCATCTTTTAAGGCAATCCGGCTGCAATCGATGGTTCCCTGCGTAATAACCCATTCCCGGTGCACCAGCCCGGCGGATAGCGGAAACCCAATGCGACGCATCATCACTGCCGGAACCGTCAGCGTTTTCAATTGCTGAACATAATCGGCCGTATGCACGGTCAGCACCCAGCGGTCATCCACCGGCTCGGGCGAAAAAAAATTATCCGGTCCACACGTTCCTTCGTACACCAACTGGTCGTGAATCAGTTCGTATTTCGCCATCGGAAAACGGTGGCCTTCGGGCAGAGGGTGTCGGTAGATAGAATTGTAAGCAATTTTCAACATTCGTCGGTAAGTTAGCAGACCGTTGTATTTACGTATCCGCTTATGCAAACAGTTATCGTTACGGGAGGAGCCCAGGGTATTGGTCGTGTTACTACGCAGTATCTCCTGACCCACGGCTACCAGGTGGCCATCTGGGAAAACGACACGGAGGCTCTCAAGGATTTTTCGGAGACGCTACAGGGAACAAACGCGCAAGCCCAGGTTATCCCTTGTGACATCACCTCCGAAATCGCCATCAAAGATGCGGTACGGGAAACCCTTGACCGGTTTGGTCAGATTAACCACCTCGTCAACAATGCGGCCGTCATGGTCGAGAAGCCGCTCGACCGGTTTTCGCTCGATGACTGGAATACGGTTATTAGCACGAACTTAACCGGCCCCTTCCTATGCGCCAAATATACCGCCCCTCACCTGGCCGAACAACACGGCAGCATCGTTAATCTGTGCTCCACCCGGGCTTTCCAATCCGAACCGGACACCTTTGCCTACTCTGCTTCCAAAGGCGGAATCTTTGCTTTAACCCATTCGCTGGCGATTAGTTTAGGGCCCGATGTTCGGGTGAACTGCATCAGTCCGGGCTGGATCGACGTGTCGGCTCTCAAGAAAAAAGGGAAAGCGCACAAAGAAGCGTTACGTCCCGAAGACCACGCCCAGCACCCGGTTGGACGGGTTGGTCAGGCGGACGATATTGCCCGCATGGTTTTATTTCTGATTTATGACGCCAATTCGTTCATCACCGGCCAAAACTTCACCATCGACGGAGGAATGACGCGGAAAATGATTTATGTGCCTTAATGCCGATGATTCACCCTGGTATTATCGTAGAATAAGACATCCTGTAATCAGACCAAAAAGTAAATCGAAAGTTGTAAAAGAAGATGGAGCTTTTCCAGTCGTAAGACGACAAGGAAAGCTGTGTATGTAAAATCTAAACCGTTCTGATAAATAGTCTCCTTGGTGAGGGAAATACGGGTACTTTTCAAAAAATTAGCCCCCATTTCTTTTAATTGTAAAAATACCTATGTAGTTTTACGCAACGATAAAATAAACCAGACGATATCAATCGGATAGCTTTTAAAATGGTGCACAACATGGATACTAATTTACCAAATCACACGGTTATAGAGAACCGTTGGTTGGCGATGGTGAATGAAATCCAACAACAGCATACCATCTTGCTCGATTTAATTGAAAAGATGGAGCAAAATCCGACTGCTAACCCCAAGACGGTCTTTAAACTAACCAGACTTCAGCAGCATGTACTGGACACATTGAACGCCCTCTTGGCCGAGTCCCTTACTGAAGGCGAATCCGCTTCACAATCTCAGTATCCAGAACGATTGCATAAAAAGTACACCCACAGCCAAATTCTGGTGCAACTTAAACATCAGATCGATCAGGAGTTGGATATCCTGAACTGTTAGCGAGCGCCTTTCATCCTCAGCCTCCTTTAGCATTTTCTCTGTACTATATCATACTTCTCTGCCCTGTCAATGAAAAACCCCGGCTATCTGTCCGGGGTTTCATGTATGCACAAGTAATAAACGTTTTTCAACGGGCATTTCCCCTTACTGGCTGCTCTTTCCGCTGTATCATTTTACCTTGTTCGATCAACTCCTGATACGTAAAATCTTCATTTCTTCTGTCATTGATCTCGTTTTCCACCGTTGCCCGGTTAAAAGCTGAACGGCTAGCCGAATCGGCATGTTCGGCCATTACTTCCGAGTAATTTTCTTTATCATACTTTTTGTCCAGTGGATCACAACTTATCAATGTGACAGAAACAAATAACGTGAGAACTACTGCCAAGCTTTTTTTCATGGTAACCAGCGTTTTGAGACCAACTTGATCATGTATGGTAAAACCAACTAATAGCCTTTTTGATTTAAAAATATGATTTCAAATTCATAACCCTGGTTTGCAATTCGGCTAAAGTAATGCGCTACTTCACCTATCTCCGATTTTGAACAAAAAACAACCCCGGCGCTTAAGCGCCGGGGTTGTTGATAAGATTACATTAGGTCCAAGATTACAATTTTGATAGTCGGGGTGCGCAGTTGATGCATCCTTTCTTATACAACCGTCACCTGAATTGTGTCCGGATTGTAGGCAGTTGGTGCGTGAGTCTCCAGCCATTCTTCAAACTGGATGCGCGCTCCTTCCTCTCTATACGCATAGAAGTAGCGACTGGCCAGCGGTGCTCCGTTTTCGGTAAAAACCGTACATCGGAATTTGATTCGATTAGGAGTACGGCGAAGCCTGCGTTCGATTGGTGCCATTAAGAATGTTAGTTTACGGTAGGTGGATACTATTCAAGAACTGCAGCTTAGGCGGATTGATCCTTATTTGATGTAGAAATGAAGGTATCTGAAGCCCAAAGCCAGATCGGGTTATGACTTAATCTACTCTATCGATTCAGCTACTTCTGATCAATGAGCTCGATTATGTACTCCAAATTTGAATCTGGAAGCGGCAAAATCGTGTCAAACAAGGAAAATTCAGCCCAGAAAGTGGTAGTAATAAAGTTCATACAACAGACAGTGACAGAGTTGGTTAATTCCAAGCAAAAACCAAACCAACTTGCCGGCCTACATAGGTTATTTTGCTCAATCAAAAGTGCATGATGATCGCAGATTACCTATCCGAATTTTGTCTGATAAATACTTACTTTTCAACTTTACCTTTCTTCCGTAACATTATATGAGCAATCCACCTCACGGAAGCGTAATTGTATACTGGCTACCAGACGGTGCCGGTGTTCCGGGAACGGGCACTGGTATTTTCTCAAAGACAGTATTGGCAGCCGAATTGATCTTTTTGATCCCGGCAATTAAAGTGTAGTACGTACCCGTGCCGAGAGAAACGGGTTTCTCTGCATTGTAAACCGTGCAATCCTGGATAATCGTACCTAAAATGAGAGGGACACCGTTCTCTTTAAAGTAAGAATCAGGATTTTTTCCGGTCGATGTTTTCCGGAAATAGGTCATATAGGCATTAAATGAAGGATAATAGTCATCATCAACAACTACCAGTTGATTTGGAATTTGCTGGCGCAGCGTATTACCCTTCATTCGCAACCCGATGCAACCTGTTCCCCAGGTCAGCGGAATCTTGTTCTGAACAAGCTGTAGCCCCATTGAACACCCTTTATAGGGATCGGAAACCGAGGAGCCTTTGTTTCCAATTATATCGACATCATAAACAGGTATAAACTGCAACGTTTTTCCACTGTTGCGGATGTTCTGCGTGGGTTGTAGATCAATTGCTCCGGAATTAATCAGGGTATTATTCACCAAACTTATCCGACACAGGGCAGCCTTGTAAAGCGTAATGCCCCGTTGCTGGTTTTCGAATTTGTTGTTGTAATAAACGACGTTTTGTAGACCAAAACAGAATGTGGTATACACACTGGTCTGATCGGGTGTAACATCCCACGCCTTTTCCAGGGTCAAGGTTGTACCCGTTACCGAAGTGATTTTGCGTACCTGCCCCATACCTTTTCCTCGAATAATAGAGACGTAGGGCGAATCATTGATGGCTTCGAAACGCTGATCAGTATCCGTCAGGGTTGTAGCGGTTGCGTTGGTTACATCACCTTTATACAGAAAGGGTGGCTTCGGACCTCCTCCCTCACAAATGATACTTTCCCCGTCATTATTTCGGACCTTGGTCCGGTGACCGTTGGGATCCCGACCGGCAATGCGCGCTATGGATCCATTGTCTACCAAAAACGAGTTTCCAGCGACCAGCGAATTCGACATAAACTCGTTGGTAACAATGTGCATCGTCGTGGGGGTACCTTGATCAATGGGAATGCCGTTATTGCGGATAAATTTATTATTCTCAATGAAATACCGGTCAGCGTTCACAAACTGAACTGCCTGCGCCAGCGAAAACTCAGAATCCCGAACAGTTGCATACAAACAGCCGCTGACGCGCAAAGGCCCACCTAATCCAACTTTAGTCTGAGTAGCTTTTAAATTTTGAATAATTACTTTTTTACTCCCCCGAACAAAGACCCTGTCACCCACGCCGATGTTCCAGCGAACGTTCTTAATAAAAAGTACATCATTGTTTAATATTCCTGCCGCCGATTTAATAGCCGTCTCGTCTGCAGCATCCCTGTTAATCAGCCCGATGTTGGCGAGCCCGATGGTACTGCTTGACGCCTGACTGAAAAGAAATCGGCTCGAAAAACCGTTGTATTCGAGCGTGGTGGCATCCTGCCCGGCTCCCTCTAAAATCACGTTGGATTTCATGGTCAGGCCGGTTCCTGACGTCCCCGTGCATTGATAGGTTCCTTTGGGAAGCTTGACCACCCCACCCCCGTCGGCATTGGCCTGATCGATAGCCGCCTGAATCACATCCCGGTAATTGGTCTTAGCATCTCCCGCCCTTATCCGGGTCTTCAGCCGGTTATCAGTGGTCAGGTCATAGACATTGTTGACAATTGCTGCCGTAAAATTGGCGTGAAAGCCCACTTCCAACTGATAATAATCGGTAGCCGGAGCAATGGCCGTCAGCACATCATTTACCTGAGATTCCCCCAGTCCATTGTTGACAAAAACCCTGTATTTTTTTCCCGCAACCAGCCCCTTGGGCGCCTTAATGTTGAGCTTAAAGCCGTAGCTTCCATTCGGCTCGTACGTTGCGTAACTGACGGAACCGTTGCCTTGCTGAACAAACCGGATGATTGGCGTTAAATCCGAACCGGGCATCATCAAATCGCGCCCCTTAATGACCATACTGGCCCCGCTGTACACTTGAGGTGAGTTAAAGCATTCGGGAACTGGTTTATTTACATACTTTGCCTCTGAACGGAGAGTAGCGCTTTTTACAAACAATTCATACTGTCCAAGCCGGAGGTCAGGCGGGATACGGGTCTGGAATATCCCGTCTCCCTGTTGAATCGGACGCAATAGAATGTAATTCTTTTGGTCAATCACCCGTAGACCTACTTCGGCATCGGCGGGAAAGTGACCCTGCAGAGCGATGTAATCTCCCGGCACGGCCGACTCGGTATGGTGGAAAATATACAGTGCATTTGAGATAGTCAGATCGGCATAGGCGGTGGTAGATGGTCCTATGATAGTCGCTACGTCCTCCTGCTGGTTTTTCTTCGGAATAAGCTGTAATTGATTGATTACAGTTGAGGTCAGCAATCGGCTTTTCGCTTCAATTCCTACCAGACTGCCCAATAAAATCAGGAATGTAATCCAGCTGTTTTTCATCATTTTATCTTTTGCCACCCGGCGCGTTTGTCTTTCTTGGGTAGCTTTTATGGTTTGTTACGGCCTTTTCACTTACTACAACCCACTCAGGATATTGTGGTTTAATTTGCTTTAATTACCGGACAGCAAAAACTCTTTTACCGAACAACCTCCTTTATTTGTAAACAATGCATACCAGAGCATATTTTATAATTGAATAAGCGCAGCTATTCCCCTCCACTCCTACTTGCTGCTTTTATTTTCACACTGTAAACAGCAATCTTTTCAATGTTTTTTCCACTCTATTAACCTAATTACCAATGCACGAGCACAACAGCTTCTCCTGTTTCAAGGAAAAGCCTGGATTCAACACCTTATTGCTTAGAATGCATTGGATATTAGATCGATGGAAACAGACTGTGTACTAACGCTCTTTTGATATCTACTACGATCTAAGTGGATGGCATTGAAAGGTTAACTTTAAGTTACTCTCTGCTTATTAATCAATTTTTAACGTATAAAGCCACACGTATTTCAACACTATGTAACCAATGTACCCATATTCCGTTGATTAATAGACACATAACCGAAAAAGAACAATAAGTATAAATACTTTTCCTTGGTATGGTATTTGTACCGTAAATACTATCCCATCACTCATTAATAACCTAACTCACGTGTTGCTAGAAATAACCAGCGAAGAACAATATTGCAGTGCCAAGCAGCGGTTCAGCGAACTCGAAAAATGGATCGACAAAATGGAAAACTTTTCAAAGTGGGGTACCCTTCAGCTTGAAGCAATTTCCGAATACAGTGATCTCAATACCGCCTTAGCCCTTTACGAAGGAAACCAGTTCAAGAAGAGCTTGTCTTTGTTTTAGAACACAGTTAATAAGACAAAATATCTTTACTAGCCTAAACTAAACGATTGCCAATCTATCTCGACACGAATCTGGCCTTGGTCTGAAAAGAGCTTTTCCACATGGGATTGCTCGGCAGAAGACATCGTACAGTAACCCTACAATCTATAAGGCAGCCTACCCCATTATTTGCCGGCTCAGTAGGATAAGAAAGCCAGCTCTTTCCTACCTCTCAAGATGCTAAGCACAATGTTTGCCATTCGATAGGGATCCAGCAATCTTTAAAAAACGAAACCCGGCCTAATAGGTCGGGTCGTAAGATCTTTTCTCTGTCCTTTCATCTATCAACAGATAGACTTGTTAGTATTCGTGCAAATAAGGTGCCAATGTTACTGTTATTTATTATAAGTGACTATAAGTTTTTAGTATCTCTTCTTCCCTTTCAAAACATTTATTAATCATTTCTTGTGGACAAACAGGTGAGTATGCGAAATTATTTAGCTATTTTTCTTTTCGAACCATTTACTCACAAAATAGGCTCTTGACGAAAAGCATCATTGGTTATCATACCCTTTAGACAGGTCAAAAAATTAATAAGAAGGAATAACTAGATGAATACTTTCCATCTATTTTATCAACAATTTATGGGCGAATCAACAAGCAGTAGGATTTGACCGCAGAAACGCTGATTTTTCGGTCAGTTTAACATGCCGAATGCGCTGCTCCTCTTCAACAGGCAAACACTTTCCTGACTTTACTTTTTAAAAAAAACAAACCCAGCTGCAGGGCAGTCGGGCTGTTAGCATTATCATCTATCTTTTGTAAACTTTAGTATGTACGTTGTCTGATAATAAATGGATTTATTCTTTCAATTTTCGCCTATGCTACAACCGTTTTTAGGATGAAATGGGCACGATTATTGACTTATGGAAACAAAGAGAATCGGTATCCAAGTATCAATCATTACACCCAACCGTCAATACAACTTAAAGACCCATGAGAAAGTACAGCCTTCTGTTAGCAGCCCTTGCTTTCCTTTTTGCTTTTTTTGGTATCATTGCCAGCGGTTTTGTTAGCATACTTTGCGGTTTATTTGCTCTTACTCTTGGGATTTGCGCCGGGGTTACTCTTTCAAACGCCCAGGTAGATGCTGATTACAACCCAATTCCGAAAGATACTCCCACCGTTCAACGAGCAAAACTTACCGAGTTACCTGTCTGAAACCCCGGGGACACTTTCTGTGCCATAAATAAAAAAAACAAGTATTCGGTAAACCCTTTACCTGATAGCTATATTCTTACCCATTATAAAAAAACCACATACTAGAAAGATCAATAATTTTTAGTTAACACAAAGTAGCCGGGTTTTTCAATCCGGTTGCTTTCCGTCTAGATGACTAGGTTTATTAAGAACAAATTGCTTCCCCCTATAAGCCGTTATCAATCGATTTCATCTATTTCGAATAGACGCTGGATCACGGAATAGAAGTTTCAAATACGCAACGACCTAGTTGCCTCCTCCTTATAGCACGCTGGTCCAGATAACAGTTTTAGATTTTTGACTTTAATTTATTTGGGGAATTTGTAAGCATGCTTCCCGCTCAACTCAATCAATTGAATATTGACGGCAAAAGCTTAAAAATCAGCCAATCAATTCGTAAAAACAAAACCCAGCCAACAGCCGGGAATGTTACTACTATCTAACATTACTATTTTAGGCCAAGTTAATCTTCAATGAGAAGGAATGCCTTAAAATATACGTGAGGAGAGACTTTTTGTATGCAAAACTCCGGGAAACGTATGCAAATGACTTCTCTAATAATCATCTTTTGAGAAAAAGTACAATCATTGATAGCCTTTCGTCAACAGCACTTCCACGGATCAACTAAACATTATAGTATCTATAAAAGCGAGCGCCATTCAACTAGCAGCTCATGAAGATTTTAGAATTAATTTGTACGTTTTCTCCAGTTTCGAAAGGTGCTCAATTATTGACGTTCCATCAAAGGCTTCTACGGGCAGCATCGTAACCTCTCCATTTAGGGTAGTAAGTTGAGCCGATTGCACCGGGAAACCATATGCGACGAATGAATTCAGCACCTCAAGTTGCTGCTCAAACTCATTGGCATAAACGGAAAATGTCCGCAAGTCGCCCAGCGGGGTTACAAAGGTTATATGAAGTAGCATGGTTGAGAGGTGTTGATAGCAGCCGCAATGCTACCTTCCCCGCATTAAGGCTGACTTAACCCCTTATTAAAGTTTAATCTAACTTGGCTGTTTTCATTAACATGCATTAAAGTAACATTAAACTTAATGAATCTGAAAATCCCTCTGATACTGTAGGTATGGGCATGAATGAATTGTATCAAAAGTGAGGGTTCGATGATCTGGCCTATTAATCATATAAAATAAAATCCGCCAAATTCTGGCGGATTCGTCAAACACAGTTTGTGTAATCCTAATAAAATCACTCCCGTCATGAAGACGACAATCTTAAAATAATCCTAAACATGAAACAGAGTTATTCGCTTGGGAAGAACTTTAAGAGACTATTACGGCGATACTGAATACACCAAAAAGTGCCATAAAAACTAAAACGACCCATAAGACGTATTGATCGAGCGTAGAATTACGTTGATGCATAATTATTTAAGGTTGATACGATGAGTAAAGTGCACTGCAAATTTAAGAATAAATAGCACAAAATCCGCTGTCTGTTAGTGCAATACAACATTTCCAATGTCTGTCAATTTGCTAAATCTGTAGCAGTCACATCTTTCTTGAAACTTCGAAATTAGCAACTCTCTAATTTTGATACCGTTAATCAGGAAATCATTTGGAACAGGTACGGCTATGCAACTTGATACACCAACAGCCTCAACAATAAGTTATTGTATCACCAACAATGACTCGCTATAACTAGTCTATCATCCTTCTTCAATATTGATTAAGATTTCGCAATCGTACGAAGACAGATTCTTTCCTCCATCACCATGTTTACCCATCTTGAATCGCCAGTATTTCAGCCAAAAATTGCTGAGTTCTTTTGCAACTATATCAGACCTGTGGGAATCATTAAGTTGTAACAATGAAGTACGCCCTTGGGCAGATCCGGGAACATAATAGACAGAATATACACTATGTGAGTAATGCCCGGTAGCTTTGCATCCGGGCATTTTTGTTGGCTCCTCCGAGTATACTTTTGCTGACATCACGACAAGCCTAAATTGAATCGTGAAATCAAGTTGACGGAAACGTATTCGCCCATTCAATGACTGTACTGTTTTATCCTCTTTCGCCCCCTGCCTAAAGCAGCATACTAGGTTTGTTCGACGGCCTTTGCCCGCTTGCGATCTTTTCTCTGCAAGGCATCTTCGTGCGCTTCAGAAAGCTGCTGAAGTTTGTCATAATTTGAAAGCCTTTGACTGGTATTGAAAGACTCCATAAGCCATATCACCGAGAAGCGCCACAATCAGAATGGCTTGTTTCATGCATAATTTCATGAAGTGATAGACAGAGATAGTGTTAGCAAGAATACTCTTCTATCTCTTAATAAATTAAGAATAAGCGGCTTTCTGAGCTTTCGTTTGACCAACAAAAAATTCCAGTTTTCAAAGCTCTTATTCTACCCGCTTCTAAACAGCAAAGCCCGGATGCTTGATCCGGGCAAATGCAAGGCGATAAGTCAGAGAAATGGGTAATAATATTTAAACAGAGGGACAAGAATCGTACCATCGAAATACGACCGTAGTGTTCAAGATATGCTCTATGACTATTTTAGCTCCTATCTGTTCTTACAGGATCAATTCTCTCAGGTAGTAAGGAATAGTATGGCTGACAAAGCCCTTTTGTGCAGCTAAGAGAGAGATCAATTTGTCCCTTCGAATACTTTTAGTTCACTTCTTATTTCTGTTGTTCGTTAATAAAAGAAACAGGAATAATTACCTGTGTAAACCTCCTTCCTTTCCCATCCATCAATTTGTAAAATTTCGCTTCACAGGTAGAAGATATTTTCTTGATTAACAGGACACATACATGAATGCATGTCAAGAAGAAAATTTATTAAAATCGATTTACAGGACACCTGGAGGTAAATTCCTGCATAAATCTACCAAATAATCACATTCTGATAAATAAACCTCTACTCATTAATCCTTGTGATAACCGCTTCCCGTATATTGGTAACAAATACTCAATTTCAACTAGTAAAATATTTAACACTAAGCTATGAAAGAAAAACCTCAGCCCAGATGGCCCGCTCTCATCACCCCGGAGTTGACCCATTTATCCTCCTGCGATAACTATACCTATCTTCACTACAAGGACGGTAGTAAAAAGCTTATGTCGCGCACGTTGAAAGAGTGGCAGCAACGCCTGCCGCATTTCCTGCGTATTGGTAGAAGGTTTTTAGTGGCTCCAGATCACATTACCGGATGGTCGGACGACTTTACCACCGGCTACATCAACAACCAACCGTTTAAGGTTTCCAGGCGAGCCGCCGGGACGCTTCGTAAAGAGGGGCCCACTTCCACCCTACATCGCTTTTGACACCAATGCTTATGTGAGACCAATACAACTACCATCCATTCTCTGTTCTACACCCGAGTATGAGTACCAACTCGTAGCCGCAGCATTCGTACTTTACGCTGCGGCTCTTCTCCTAAAACCGTAGATACATAACTCCTTTTGTGAGATAAATAAACAAAAAAGCACCTTTAACAAAGGTGCCTGCCGGTTACGTTAAAAGTGTTTCCTACTGTTTAATCTATGGGCGCGATCGTGGTCCAGGACGGCTCTTTTTGTGTTTATGGGTAAGCTTAAGGTATCACCACCGAAACTTGTCAGATCCAGCTTGCAGTATAGTAAACACCAACGTTCTGATTATAACAACAGTGCCGTATTTTATTGAAAATGACCAGCCAAACACAGGTCTCTAGCGAGAATACACCATTCCTGAAAGCTAAACGGCTTTGATGTAACTTCATACACCCCCATATTTTGAGCCCTATCGATCAACTCCTTGGACATAAATTGGCTAAATAAAACCACTTTAAGTGAGCTGGTATGAGGATTATGTTTAATCCTTTCAATCAACTCCAATCCATCCATACCGGGCATTGAATAATCGACCATCAGCATCGTTGGAAGCTTTGCTTTTTCCAGGTTCGCAATGATTGCATTGGCGTCGGTGAAACCCGCAATCTGACAACTCAACTGCTGCTTTTTAAATGCCTGTTTGATAATCTCGATGATTGCCTGGTCATCGTCAACAAGCCAAATTGTAGGTTGTTCATTCATCTCGCGTATGGGTTTGACTCTATAACCAACTGAAAAGCTAATTAATTGCATAACACCGTAGAAGGTAGCAATATTGCAAAACTATCTCTTCAGCATTTTGGCAAATGCAAGGAGTATTTAATAATCTTCCTCCCGGTGCTTTGGGTACGGATTATCGTCTAGCCGCAGGCACAAATAAACTACGAAAGAAATACCCGAGATGATACCACAGCAGAACAAGACTGCAGCCGTAAGTAACATAGCTATTGACGTTTAAAATCTGCAACGGGCGCCAGAAAAAGGCCAGCGGGGTGAACGTTGTCCAGAACTCTTTTGGTTTTGCTACTAAAAACGGACCACAGGTTACCGTCAGATTGACGATTACGATTCGTATATAAACTCAGACGCCAGTTATGAACGCGGTCCAAGTGTTCAATGGTGTTATTTATCATAGCTGATCCTGGTGATGGAGTTGTCTACTACTTTGGTTGTATCATCAGGACCCTCAACCCGTTTGAATCGGTTGTAAAGCGATTGGAGAAAATTATGCTTAGCAACTATTTTAGCCTGCTGAACGGAGGCCATAATATCCCAAACCGTATAATTGCTACGTTATAACAACGCCAATCCTTACGGGGCAGGGCACCAACCTGATCAGGATTTCCACCTTTATTATGGGGATACGATTCCAGACGATCACTGTCGGCAAGGCTACTGCCTGTCACTTTAGCGGTCAGCTTAGTTCATCATTTCAAGATCAATATCAATTGCTTCTAAATCTTCCTGGGTCAAGGGGCCCCGACGCAACGTTGAGTAATAAGTATGTCCAATTTTGCGGGCATACTCCTTGTCAGTTCCCCGGAGGGCTTTTTCGTACTCGTGAGCGTAGTGCTTAATTTTCTCGTGATAAAGCAGCCAATTGCTGCAGTAGCGAAATGTAAGGGCAATCATGCAACCTAGCAGCCCAAGTATAAGAATAGCAATTATCATTTAACGTATGAACAGAGAATGTATATTGATTTACGGTACGTTGCTGGTTTTCTTTGATGCTGAGCAGCAACACTATACGCTTATCAATCAAGCCGTTGGGGAGATTGTACCTACGATTTAGACTATTGATCCTGCTATTCTCTGCTTGTCTTGTCCATACGTTCACCTACTGGTGGTGCCGAATCCATCGTCTACCTAATGCGCTTGATTGGCTACTAAGGGAAGTCGGGCAATTGTTAAACCGCTGATGGGTCAGCTTTCGGCGGTTGTGAACAAATTCAGATCCAGGTGAAACTCGAAAAGGGTCATCAGCCCCGTCAACAGCAAATTTGCCAGTGGGCGTAGACAATCAGGAATGAATAGAAAATCTCCCCGGCGCTTGAAAAGCGTCGAATGCACAGGCCGACAGAGAGGCTGTCGGCAAAAAATCGTCATCAGGGGGGAGTAAGTTGCAGCATAGTTTTACTAGTACGGCTACAAAGATCACAAGGAAATGATACAATGCAAGGGAATGTCCTATAAATGAAGATTACGGTACTAGTACGATCAGCAGTAATCTACAAGTCGGTGTTGGATTGCTATGGGGATGTACGCAGACCCGGTTTTCCTAAGGTCAAAAATCGTCTATATTCCTATTTTGCAGGTTGTGGTTTAACTCATTAATAAATTCGCGGATAGCCCTGTTAACGTTTCTTTTTCCTGCTTTGCCGTTATTTCTTGCCCACTCTTCCAGCGGTTCGTCATTGGCCGTTTTTTCCACCAGCACGTATAAGTACGACTTGAGAATAGGTGATCAGACGAGGATCCGGATTAATTGGAAAGCGGTCTGCATCGCCCTGAGCCAAACTGGAAAAGCTCAGTAGCAGATAAAGAAGCGTATTTAAGCGTCTCATGCTGTGCCTGGTGTAAGGATTCTATCCTATAACCCGACCGTTTTGCTGCCATGACGCAAAGCAAGGTGGTTCAACTGGGGCTGAAGAACAATAATACCGATGGGAGAAAGCAACAAGGCCACAAAGACCGGGGCTAAGGGTCCAGTATAACGCTGGTCCAACGGCTGGTTTTTCAAGTAACGGGTAATAAAATAAGCCCGGTAGAAGATCGCCAGGAGAAGTAGAAGCAGAAACCGATCGGACAAGCCGTCCAAGGGTATCTTATGAAGCGACGAAGGGGAAAAGAATTGTTGCAACAGCGTAATCAGATCCAAACATTCAATGAACACCATTGCCAGCAAGCTAACTTTGAATAGCGGTAGTTCCCAAACTTTAATCTTCCGGGACCGTCTGGATAAGAAGTGACCAACCTCCCAAAACCAGATTACGAGACCGGTCTGTATCCAAAAGCCTCTGAGAAATTGAAGCGTCGCAATCAGTATCTTGTCCTGGATGACCCAGAAGCCTACGGCAAATGCCATCGCTGGTCCATAGATCAGCAGGATAATCTGCCAGTGTTTGAGGTAGAAGAGTTTGGGCATAGTTTGCTGGATGATCCGATGCAAGTTAAATAGATAGAGAATTTAATGGGGCATTTAACCGCGACTTTATTCCCTTCCCCATCAGCTGCAGCGAAAGGATCAGTTCGGCGTCCCAATTACCTACCGCCAACTTGCCGGACAGTTACCTGCTATTTCACTTTCTCTCTCCGAAATTAGTAACCGTAGAAATCATGGTTTAGATACCCTCCGGCTTTCCAGAACCGAGTTCATTGACTGTCCCCTAAAGCCGATGCACGAAGTTTAATCAAATATATTTTACACTTTTTTTTAGTATCTAGCAAGACCTTTCAGCACGAAATAGAAAAGGATATCGCCGTAATTTACGTCAAAATCAAACCACCACTTTATCAAGCCAAAAAATAATTTATAAAATTACTCAGTATTTAAACTTAAGTAATTTCATATTTTTGTCAATCTGATGATAACAACCATGATCTTACTCTCTGTCCTTTTTTTAATGACTCTTTCCGGCTTTATGCTCATTCAGCTACGAAACCGGGCGCTCAAGCAACTCGCCCGAACGAAGGCGGTCACCGACTTTCGAAGGTGGGTAATGGACCTGGATCGTCAACGATTTTACCGTACCGGAGAGCCGGGCTTTCCGTACCTGGAGCGGCTGCCACCGTATGAAATAATGCTCTTAGAAAAACTGCCGCTGAAGCTGGATACCTATTTCCATGACAGCGAGATACGGAAACTATTGGGAGTAGAGAAAGGGAGTGAAGTGTAAACCGGTTATTCGACGGCAGAAAAAATGTTTAGCGAAGATAATCTTAAACGCAGCCAAAAGCTATTTTCTGAAGCCTTTCAAACGCTAACCGACTCTAGGATGAGGCAAGACAATGGACAAGGGCGTTTCAGCAACAGCGCTCAGCTTCAATCGTTGATCGCCTTAGTAAACGAGCACAAAAAGGCCGTTTTGCGCGCCGAACTGGCTTACTGCAGTGAGCTTTATGACAGACTTAAGGCCCTTCAATTGACAATGGGCCGTGCGCATTATGCCATCCAGGACGACTATGTAAATCGAATTGGTTCCAGTAATTTTAACCGATTTTCTTCTGAACCCTATCAAGCCTCTGAAATCCAATACCGAAACCGTACAGAAAAATTAAAACAGCTTTATGGCGGAATCAGATCTTGGCAGGATCGTAGCCGAAAGTGTCTGGAAGATTTAAATGAAGACCGTATTTCAACTAACCCACATTTATAAAATAAGTAGTTAAAGGCTTTTGATTGGCGTGAAAGCTTAGCAATATTTTAGGCTCGCCTTTGTAACAATACGCCCAAAACCGGTCTATCGGCTCACTTGTAAGACACGACCCGTTACTTACATCAAAAAAACTAATTTTTAAATAGCTGGTGAACGAATGGGTACTGCTCAAATTTTAGAGAAAATTCACGAGCAAACTCCGAGCGAAATTAGTTTGGTTGGGCATTATCCGCTTCGGCCTGCCAGCGGTATAATACTTCTATTACTACAGGCTAGAAGATAGATTGAGATAGATTCAGTAAAACTCTCAGCATAGCTTTTGAATATGACCTACCTAAGTTTTTTAGTCATTTGAATAAAAGCAACAGCTTGGTCGACCATAGTTATTGCCCTGATTATTAGCTAATTCGAGTCATCTATACTTGTTTTAATCTATTTTATCCCTGAATGCAACGCAAGAAGATGTTTTGACTATATATACACTATACTACAAAAACTGTGTTTTTAACAAAAATCCCCACACAAGACTGTGTGGGGATTCAAACCACCGTAACTTATACTAATTTATTTCAAATATACTAAATGCATTCGCTTTAGAAAAATGTTCTAGAAGACAAATATTCTCAAGGAATAGTAAAATTTAAAACTTCGGAAAAGAGGTGAACGCACTTACCTTCTACGCTTAAACCTTCCCTAAGTCAGTCAATTTTATTCCAGGCTGATACCAGCCTTTATGATAACCCTCAAAACAATTATCAATAGACAGACTTATTCTTCCATTAATGAGCCTTAACCAAATTCCGAATAGTAAATACGTTCAATGCTTCGGGAATAGTCTATGATTGGTCTCTTTCGATGGCCTTCGTATCCTTTTGCGAAAAAAGTTTTTCGTACCCCAGGTAAGCGAACTCCACTTGCTTGACGGTATTTGTATACGTAAAAACTCTTCTATTCTTATTCAAAAGTCTTTGTATATAATTCAAAAAGTGAGCAAAACGATTCATTAACTTAAGTTGGATGCGTCCGGCTATATCCAAGCTGACAAACGCGACGCGACCTCTCGGGTTTCATTTAAATTTTCACGGCCATAAATTAGTCCTTCTCTCTGCTTAAATGATAGCAATTGCCTATTGCATTACATTTACATTCTTACCCTCTTGCTATTACCTCCATAACTTTCTAATCAGGATACCAGAGATTCATTGTCAACGACAATGCCGAGTACCGCCAACTTTTCAGAGAGCTTTCGAGGAGGTGTGCTACAAATTGGGGTAAAATTTTTCGTCTCCGGACGATGCTTAGGGATTACTAGTGCAACCCTGTAGCTTTCTTACCAGATCCGGTTGAATGTTGAGACATCCGGGATGGACGGGTTAGAATTAATCTTACTTAAATGCTTTCTACGTGAACGTATTAACGTCTAAATCATTAGAGCAACTTATTTCAATAGTAACACTAGTGCCATGAGAAATATCTACTTTTAGACAAGGCATTTAATTTCCGGTATGCTTGAAATAATCTGTCAATTTAATTGCACTCAAAATTCGACTGCCTCCGTCTACTATCAGGCGGCCATTGTTGCTTCACTTGGTAATACCACCTCCTTATTTTTTTGAACGAAGTCAAATTTCTCTATTTTCATTAAAGCGACATCATTCTTGATAGCTTCTTCGTCCCTGTCAGTTACCTTGCCCCTTCGTAGCGCAGAATAATAAAATTGTCCGGCGGCCCTCGCGTATCCTTTGTTGTTTTCCCGCAGGGCTTTTTCGTACTCGGCGGCAAAAAACTGCACTTTCCTTTCGGTCAACACACTATCGATACAGTATTTGATTGCTATATACATTATAGCCAACAGAAATATTGCGATCAAAATAAGCTGTGTCATGGTAGTTGGTCGTACGGTGGTATTTATTCAATGATCACGTAATATATGTAACCGTTAGTTAACTCGAGCATAAAAATAATACTTTCTCACTAAACAACTTACTTCATAGTTCAATAAAAGCTTAACTTATTTTTCGGCGAATCTCACCTCTCGAATACAAAATTGATTTATCAACTAAAATATGAGTAGTCAATTTTAAGGATCACGGCTTTCCTACATGCATTAAATTCTTGTGATTAGGGCTATAGATAAAACGTATATTAGAGAGTTACTATTTGCTGCTCCTCTCGTTTACTTATCAGTTTTCACACATCGGTACTGTACTTACCAGCCTTCACTTTTCCATTGTTCAGAACAACAAGTGCTTAACGAAGAACTTATTGGCTAGTTAATTCAATCTTGTGTTCTAAAACGTCAACCCTGATTTCCTCTAAATGGCACCTGTCTCTCTTCCATTCTACCTTTGAATACTTTATTCAAAGACTATCACAACGTTTGCTTTAGGCACAAAACAATGTAAGACGTTGATGCTTATATAAGAAAACCATATGTCAGACATGATCTTTATCATAAACATTTGTCCATCAACAGGTAACCAAATATTTACATGAATACTTATATTAGCCCCTAATTATTTATATTCCTCATATGTCCGTCCGAAAAGCAGCCGTGCGAGAGTACACAATATGGACAATTCTAATTATCCAGGCCCTTATTGGCTTGTTTTTCATATTATTCCTGCTGATTTGATTTATCTATCGTATTACAACCTTTAAGTGAGTAAGAAGTAGTAATAACGACAAATCCGACCTAATTAGGTCGGATTTTGTTTTTGAGAATAGATTGATACAGGTACCGTTACCTGAAACATTTACAATAAATATCACCAAATATGTACTTTATTTTAAATATTTAGTCTGATCGGAAGCTCAACGAGCATTGACGATAGAACTGAGAAATGGCTTACCTCTTGATCGAGCCGTTTTTATGAATCAGTTCGTTAACAGATTTAAGCATTAAAACTTTAAGAATCTATATGGCCCAGCCACCTGGCGCCGGTCTTCCTAAAAAAATACGGTTAGTTATTTATCCAATTTTCATTTCCTACTTACGCTATCCAGGTACCAGGTTCAAACCTCTGGAACAAATGCAGTTTCAAAAAGCGCTGAAATAGGTTGTGATTTGCAGGAGTAAAATATACCGCCGGAATTACAATTCAGAAAACCAGCCTAACAATCTTCGAAGACCTCTAAGTTGCAAATAATGATGCCTTATACTTACGTCACTGTATCTTTAGTTAAGACTTGTTTTGATTGGTAGCTGAAGCGTTTTGATTTGCTCAGAAACCATAAGAGCAATATCGCTTTCAATGTGTTCTTCATCTTCTTTCGACCTTTTTCCTCCGCGAAGAACATCAAAGTAAGATCGGCCGGCTGCTAGAGCATAATTCTTATCATTCCCGCGCAGTGCCCGTTCGTATTCTGCGGCAAAGAACTGCAGTCTTTCCCGGGCTAATATCCATTTCGTACAATAGCGAAATACCATACCGGCCATAGTTCCCAAAAGGCCTATAATTAACAGTGCATACGCCATTGTGACCTTTGTGAATTAGATAGAATTTTCTTTCGCGACCACTTATACGCCAACTCAAGTCGTTACAAAAAGGTAATATTATAATTTTAAGCCTACTTATTATAATAAATACTTAATTATATTTTCTACTATACAAGAAGCTAATTTTACTTAAGAAGAACATCGGTGGTCAATCGGCATAATTATAATTAGTAAATATTTACTTGCTTGACGGTTAAAGACCTGAAAATAGAGTCCGACCTTCCGGCCGGACTCTATTTTCAGGTATGCATGTACTTAGTGCTCTTTTGATCAACGGGCCAATCAGTGAGATGGCCCAACGGGTTCATTCAGGCAGATAAACACAAAAAGTGGCTCCCTCGCCGGGTTGACTATTGGCGGTAATGGCCCCACCGTGATTTTCGGCGACCCGCTGGCAGATGGCCAGGCCAATGCCCGTGCCGCTATATTCACTCCTGCCGTGCAATCGCTGGAATAACTGAAAAATACGATCCTGGTATTTGTTGTCGAAACCAATGCCTTGGTCGATCACACAAATCTGGTAAAATACCTGCGCATAACCTGTGGGCCTGACTTGTGCTGGAAGATCCTGGCGCTTGATCTGGAATACCCTAATATGAATTCTGGGTGCTATGCCGGGGCGGGTAAATTTCAAGGCATTGGTTAGCAAGTTCTGAAATAGTTGCCTCAACTGCATCGGATCGCCTTTTAGTACGGGCAAAGGTTGATCGATCTCGACCAGAGCCCGGGTTTGCTCAAGCTGGAACTCGAGGGTCTGCAACACTTCATCAAATACACTTTGTAGCGCCAAAGGAGCGAAACTCTCTTGCCGGGTGGATACTTTCGAATACGTTAGCAGATCCCGGATCAGCGATGACATGCGCTCAGCGGCCCCCTGGATTCGCTCCAGATAATCAAGCCCCATTTCACTTAACTGCTCGGCATACTGCCTTTGTAGTAAATTACTAAAGGACTGAACCTTACGTAACGGTTCCTGCAAATCGTGCGAAGCAATGTAGGCGAATTGCTGTAAATTTTCGTTGGACCGACGCAGGTCGTCTACCGAAACGCGAAGCTGTTCATTAATCTGCCCCACCTCTTCGTTTGATAAATAAAGTTCTTCGTTCGATGCCTGGAGTTCTTCGTTCGATGCCTGAAGCTCTTCGTTGGACGCCTGAAGCTCTTCGTTGGATGCCTGAAGTTCTTCGTTTGCTGCCGCTAGCTGCTCGGTTCGTTCCTGGAGTTGGCTTTCCAACTCCCATTGTAACTGCCGTTGCAGAGTTACATCCTGCGCCGTTCCCGTAATACGGTAAGCATGCCCTTGGGCATCCCGTAAAGCGCGCCCTTGTACATGCAGAATGCGCTGTTTGGCCATTCGGCTTGTATTAACTTTATACTCCACGTCATAAATTCCGTCTGTACCCGTAGCAATAGCGTGTAGCATGGCCCGCTGTACCCGTTCCCGGTCCGACTCGCTTATCACCTCGAAACCCCGCTCTACCGTAATGACTTCATCATCGGATAAACCAAACCATTCGCGAAGGCGCGGGGAATAATTTACTACTTGAGCGGACAGATCGATGCTCCAGTTTCCTAGTTGAGCCAGTTCAATAGCGCTTCTGAGTACGGCGTCGGTTTCTTCTAACTCTTGTTGGGCTAACACCTGATCCGTGACGTCGATAGCCATGTTCATAATGGCATATACTTGCCCCAGCTCATTAAATAAAGGCTTATAAGTAAAATCAAAGTAAAACGTGCGTGGCTCGCCATCAACGACCAATCGGGCTTTTGCTCCCTGCTGCTGGTGGGTTTTACCAGTAGCAAGAATGTCTTCCAGAATCTGAAGGAAAGGCTGTCCGGCCAGTTCGGGCAGGGCTTGGGCCAGAGGTTTTCCGAGCGGCAGATCACCTTTGCCCCAAAAAGCCAGCATGGGCGCATTGGCCACTTCAATCCGAAACTCGGGCCCAACATAGAGTGAAGTAGCAACGGGAGCTTCACGGATTAAGCTGCGGAAGCGGTCTTCGTTGAAAGTGATTTGCTCAGCTTGCCGAAGCTGGGTTACTTCCTGGATAACGCCCGCCACAGAAGCCACCTTTCCAGCTTCACTCACGGCTGGCCGCGCTACCAACCGTATCCAAGGGCCGGTTTTCAGACGCAGGGAAATATCAAAGTCGGTCAAAGAAGGCGTTAACCGGGCGTTTTCAAAGGTTAGTTGGAAAACCGCTACATCATCCGGATGAATTAGCTCCGTCCACTGAGGATAAAGCAATAGCTGGGTTGGCGAAAGCCCGAGTATGTGCCGGCTACGGTCATCGCAGTCAATTCGGCCTAGGGACGGGTTCCAGACCCACGCACCAAGATTAGCAGCTTTCAAGGCCAGCTGGGTATCTACTTGCGCCTGGAGCGCCTGGTTATCGGTTGAACTACTCGCTCCCATTCCTCTCAAATCGGCACATTCCTGATTAATTGCGCACTGGTTTTAATGCAAGTTAAGACGAAGTTTCTAACCTGAATTATATACGTCAATTAACTAATTGTCCGCTTTGGAAGTGCGCAATGAAAACCGTTGCCATATTAAGGGCAACCTAATTGCTCTATTCAAACCTAGCCCTTTAAACTGGAGCAAACAGATTGGCAGAAAATTAAGCCCAAAGCTTGTAGGCAATGGAAAGCCGTTCCTCCATTATCGATAAGCAAGACGACGCCTACTGGCTCATGTATATGGTGATGGAAGCAGCCAGATAAAGCATGGCCATGTCGAGGACGATCCTAAGTCCGTCAGCACCCTCCCCAGACAGCCTGGCTTGAAGTCCGTAATTCACTGATGGGGTTAGCGCTATAACTGCCTTAGCACACCCGGCTTGAAAGAATTTCCTCTTTACAAAATAACAGTTGAATTACGATTAAATAGAGTTTTGGCTTTAATCTCTCAAGAATAAATAATCAGACTTGCTGTTCCACGCAAAAAACCCACTCTTCGTGCAGTCGATAAATATAGTCCGTTAACGATTCACCTTCAGCTACTTTAACCGGTAGAATCTTTAAAACTCCGTTGTCTTTTTTGAAAGAAGCAAACAGCAGGGAGCGCCCAAACTGAAGGATCGGCGTTATTTCATCCAGGCATTCTACGACCGATTCTGAGAGGATAGAAAAGGTTCGAACACTACCTTCAGGCTGCAAAATGGTAAACGTGAAAATCATACGGGTGGATTCACATGACTAAAAACGTACTAAAAGCCCTAGCAAATTGTTTTGGCTGGAATAATTAATCCTCTCCGGTTACCCATGAAAAAACGTAGAAATGTCGTTTAATTCATACCATCAGCTACTTCGATCAAGGTATCAATATTAGGAAGCCAATCTTAAAAACCGCTTAAAACCGAATTAGAATATATCAAATTTTTCCTTTCCACCGATGCTGAACAGGAATTGATTGGTCAGGCCATCTATGAAGTGCTTTTGAGCCATTCCATTAACTAGCAGGTCAATCTGTTGGCCATCCTGATCCAGTGAGAAAATTAGATAAGTCCGTGGCCGAAAAAGAACCTCCTCATTCATCACATAAAGCTTGAATAAGTTTAAAGAGGTACCGTATTTTAAATTACCCGGTACATTCTTCAATCGAACGCAAACCATTCATCCTAGCTCTGCAACGTGAAAGCCACTTTAGAGGGGGTATCACTGGTATAACAAAACAGCCTCGATAATATACCGAGGCTGTAAAGCGGAACATTGTACTTAAGCAAACAAATAGGACTAAATCTCCATAAATGCTTTGCCTGCAAATAGAGCAATACCTCCATATTACTCTGTTCTGCATTGATACTTACGACCGGGTAACGAGGATAGATGTTAAAGGTGTGATAAACATGATATCAGAAAAATCCTGCTTTAGCGAGAGAGAATGTCTGTTAAAAGAAATGGACCCGCTGCCGAGCCCATCATTAAATCACTCACTATTAACAATCTATTTGACTACCTCAACAATCCACCCTATGCTTTCCGTGAAATGTACGTCTGTCTACATTAGATTTCAAGTAATTAATTAAGTAGAATTAAATAGACAATTCGATACATAGTGCAACAATTACATAATATCATCCTAAGAATTTTTACACAATATGGTTTATGATGCTCTTGGGCGCTACTCTCACAATAAGGTCACTTTCAATCATATGAAAAATAGTATAACTTTTTTTCAACGTATAGTCATCCCCTATACGAACAGCTTTTGATCAGCAGTAGCATTGTTTCCGGGTCAAAGCAGCCATGAAGTTAATTTATTTCGAATAGAGTCTAGGAAGTACATCCATGATAGTTTCAACACAGCAATTGAGCCTGGCAACATGCTTCCATAAAACTCAAGTCATCCTGCCAATCTCGGTTTTAAAATAATTCGGGGCATTCACTACAATAATGCCCTCCCAAAGGAAAACGTCCAAACTTGGTTGTCCTCAATGGATGAGAATTATGAGTTTCTAGCGATTGGCTGCAATACAGCCCATAAAAATCATGGGTTTAAACAGATAACATTAGTTGCAAAAAAATCCGGACCTTCCAATAAGGTCCGGACAGTTCAAGACAAAGAAAACGGAAGGTACGGATTTGCAACCAGATTGTTCATATAACGATTCCGGTGAGTGAACAGCCCTAAAATGTGATTGGATGGTATATAAAATCCACCTGGCTATCAACAACCTACCTATGGATAACCAGTAAACTTGTTATGATCTGGCCAAAATGAAGCATGAGGATCTTTCAGGAGCTCTAGTTGGTCCAGAATATCCACGTGAAAGCTGAAATCATCACTTACGACATCGACGGCAGTAAATGAATCAATACCCAGGTGGTCCTGGGAGCGCAATAGCAACCAATGCCTAAAGCTTCAGTACTGATGATACTCGGAGGTAGCATGGCTATATTAAAAGCCGTCGGCGTGACCGCATTCAACTGCCCTCCTCCACGTCTTATTTCTGAGCGTTGAGGTTTAGCCACCATTGGCAGGGTAAGCAAGGGCTGGTAAATAGGTGAGGCAGGACCTTCGTTTCAGCCATCTGCCAGCGTGGACCGTTGCTTCACCTACGCTTTACCGAATCGGTAAGGTCCTGCATCCTAGACCGGGACTATTCACCGTATCGCTGTTTAGCACCGTAAGTGAAATGATACCAGATAAGTTCGAACTAGGAAAGGCGGGCACGATGCGCCCGGTCAACAAAAACGCGCTTATTAAAACAGAACGGTTCGCAGGCTCCTTCCGTAAGCACTCTCTCTTAGAATGTATGCCTGTAACACCTAAGCGGCTAGTCTTTATTGTTGACGATAATATCGATTACCATAATATGTTTAGGTCGGCTTTTAAAGAAGTAGGTCCTCAAACACAAACGGCCTTTTTCTTTAGCGGCCAGGCTTTACTGGATCACTTGAACAATCCTGTAAATCCTCTCCCTGATTTAATCTTATTGGATCTTCTAATGCCAGGAATGAATGGTTTAGAGACCCTCAGCCACATCAGACAGACGCCCAGATTGATCAAAATTCCAACCATTATCTTGACCGCATCGCAGTTGGAATCCGATGTCATGCAGGGCTACCATGCAGGGGCAAATACGTTGATCAGTAAGCCAACAAGTTTTGATGAGTTGAAGCACTTTATTGATGTAACTTGCCGGTACTGGCTTGAAATTGCTCAGACGCCAACTAATAGACGGAATACCAACTAATTTATCCATTTTGGCGGCTGGGTTAGCAGCCTGCTCAGCCGGGTTTACATCATGGACAGATCACCCTCAACAACCTCCACATCCTCTTTGGTCATACAGCCCCGGCGTAAGGCGGAGAAATAAGAATAACCGACCAGGCGGGCATACTCTTTATCGGTTCCCCCCAGCGCTTTTTCGTACTCTTGGGCGTGCAGCCGGATTGTTTCCCGGTATTGCATCCAGTTGCTGTAAAAGCGAAAGGTTGCAGCGAACATAACGCCTAAAAGACAGAGGACGAGCATAGCAATAATCATAAGGACAATGGTATAGGATAGATTGTATTTTTCTTCTGCTTCAGTCCGCCAACAACCTTGAATTGACACGGCGGTCTGATGCTGGCGGCTTTTCCTGAGGCAACGAATTGAATAACTGCGGATTGCTCCGCTACAATTTACAATTGAAAAAAAATCGAAGCCCTTTTGCTCGAAGAGCATCACTAATTGCTGAACAGCAGATCTATCAGCGTATAAACTCAGCAGGGGAATAAGTTGCGGTGGAGTTCTACTTAAGTACTAATGTACTTTAAATGGACTTACCAACCAAGGGAAAAGTACGGTATTTCATTTATCCGTTCAACTTGCCAGTCAAAGCAGTGGATTCTTTTAATACAGGTCACGAGTCGGCTATACAGAAAAATGGCCGGTTTTCACCAGGTGTGCTAATTGGCATAAGGATACCTATAAGCTAAAGTTTTTCTATTTAAGTATCGTATTAGTAAAAGATAAGACATGGGGTGCAAATATTTAGTTTAGACAGATCAAATTCATTTGTTGTATCTACGTCACCATTTCTGCTTGACTTAAAATTTGCCTGAAAGTTTCAGTTTTTACCCGAAATCGATCTCGGTAATATACGCTGTAGAAATAGAACGGTGACTCTACTAACTGACGCTTTCTCAGACATCCACCGTTTCTTGAACTATTTTGGCATTTGCGAATCGCATGGAAAGTAAAAATAGGCGCTTCAAAAAAAATAGTTAATAAAATGCTGACTGACCTGGAAAATAATTACCAGCAGCTAGCCCTTACCTAATTGATAATCAGCAACCATACATGAATATATATTCAGAAGAAAATCTCAACAAATGCCCTTTTTGGTTCTGTCAACAGATTTGCTACAGAATTAAACCACATAATCACAATTGGACCGTTGGCTCGATAACTTGTACACGTTGCCAGACATTACATTTAATTTAGTGACAAATACTCAGCAAAAACTAGTAAACCAATTCACTAACACTATAGCACGATGAATAAACCAAGATGGCAAGCACTCATTACGCCCGAGCTAACCCACCTCTCCTCTGAAAGTAATTACACGTATTTTCATTACCAGGATGGCACGAAAAAGCTCATGTCACGCACGCTCAAAGAGTGGCAGGAGCGCCTACCGCACTTTCTGCGCATCGGCAAAAAATACCTGGTTTCGCCGGACCACATCACCGGATGGTCAAATGACTTCACAACCGGTTACATAAACAACCAGCCGTTTAAAGTTTCAAGAAGGGCGGCTGGAATTCTTCGTAAACAGGGTCCGGTCTCGACGCTTCACTGTTAGAAAAATCATGGCCTATGAAACACTAATACAAGTTTGAAGTACCCACTCGTAGCCAGCCGTAGCGTAATCCAAACGCTACGGTTTTTTTATATTAAGCTTTTTAATAATGCACTCACCGGCACATTATGTGCATCAATTATAAACTATTGGGGTCCATTTTTCACCTTTGATACCTATACCAACAGCAATGCCCGGCCTGCAAAGCCGGGCAAGTGTAGTCCGATAGATAGATCAGAGAAATAGAAATTAAAACAAGATTAAAAGCAAATGTACAACTTGGCACATACTTCCCAAAAAACTGGTGAATTACATCCGGTAAATTCATGGCTTTTAGCGAGTGCATCAGCGTGATACACCTAATAGCCAGCAGGGTGAAGCCCTCTTTTTTCTCCTGTAACTCTTTAACGACGAGAAAAGCGCCGGGGCTAACTCCGTTTGCATTCCCGAGGAGCATTTTTCATCGCTAGTGAATCAGTCGCACAACACCATCAAAAAAGACCGCGACCAACGTGCCCAGCGAAGATCAATTTACATGCAAACTACTGAAAGAAGAATCTACCCCAAAGCCGAATACCGCTGGCAGACCTTTTCACAAAATTTGACGAAACGCTGCTAGGTTTATAAATTATACCAAACCCACAAACCTTTTAAACCATTAAAAAAAGACGTGGGTAATACATGAAGTAGATTGGTTTGGGAAAAGCCTGTAGGCTCCACCCAGCTCTGGTCAAACGAACCGGCAGTAAACCGTTTCTTTGCCAGTCAGAGCCGGAAAACCGATGCAGTTTCAGCTACTGGTAGGCGAATTACCCAAAACCGCCCCTTACTCTGGCTGAAGTTAACCAACGAGAAGCGGCTATTGGCGTTGACCTATACGCTACCCAGCGTCTCAAGCACCCTCTACAAGCAAGAATGAAAGAACCCCGAGAATTACTCAGCCCAAATAGTCCTTAATGACAAAATCATCGAAACCCATGCAACGTTATCAACTGCTCCTCGGCCGGACAGGGGCCATCCGCATCAGAAGAAAGACCTACAGCCTTCAAAGATTCAAACGCCCTTTGTATGGAAGCGTAAGTTTTCGAGTCCTTCTATTTGGTTGTCGGCAGACGGACATCAACTGTCAGCTATCGGCTTTGCTTGTTAAGGGTATATGAAAGCGGAAAACTGATAGGCCGTTAAGCACAAACAAAGCGGACGAAATGCCAAAAACTACAACGGTTCTCAACCGGTGCAGGATCGACATAATGGACGAATTAAATTACTGCATATTTCACCGGCGGACCTTTTTCTCAGACATTATCATCCTATTGAGCGATCCTGGCGCTCAATGGTTCTAAGAAACTAGATAGCGTCACTTCACAAAAATGTCTGCCTGCACAAATGGCCGGCCTGGAAAATATTCCCCTGCAAAAAAGGAGATAATTAACTTGACGCCAGCCAGTATATATGAGTAAATGTTCAATACACAACGTTACCAAATGATATTGAACGCTAAATTCAGCTTTGCTATAGAATTTATCCATATACTCACAAATAGACCGTTGATTCGATTATTTGATCACATTATCAGACAAAACAACTACCTTAGTAACAAATACTCAGTGTAAACTGGTAAATCAAGTTACTAACACTACAGCACGATGAATAAATCAAGATGGCAGAAGCTCATTACACCCGAGCTGACCCACCTCTCCTCAGTTAGCAATTACACGTATCTTCATTACCAAGATGGTAGCAAGGTACTCATGTCTCGCACCCTGAAGGACTGGCAGGAGCGTCTACCGCACTTTTTACGCATTGGCAAGGGCAACCTGGTTTCGCCGGATCACATCACCGGATGGTCAAATGACTTCAAAACAGGTTACGTCAACAATCAGCCGTTTAAAGTATCCAGGCGGTCTGCCGGAATTATCCGTAAAGAAGGTCCCGTCTCAACGCTTAATTAGTAAAGAAATAGGCCTTTGAAACAGGAATACAATTTTGCAGTATTATTTGAGTGAGAGCAGCCGTAGTGAAAGACCAGACGCTACGGCTTTTCCTATACTAGACTTTTATGATCCGAATCACGGCGTACCCCGGTGTTTATTTATAGGTACCAGGCATCAAAAGAGCTATAGAGACCCAGAAAAATCACGTAGAAAAAGCTTGTCAATAGACCAACAACGATAAAGAAAAGGCAGCTTGCTTTTTTATTATTGATAAAAACAGAGAAATCTAAACCCAATTAATAACTGTCATATTCAAAATTTGAACACCTGCATAGTTTGTCAAAAACATCCCATCAGAAACCGTAAGTCTTTCAAAAGGATGGAAGCCTGATTGATCAGAAGCTCTTGGCCACGCTCATCAACAGGCCTCCTGGGGTTAACCGTAAAATTGAGTAGCCTAAAGACTACCCTTGCTAACAAGTCACACGAATACGCTTGCAATACAGGCCAGTCCGGTGAAAGCAAAAAGAACTAAGACGACCCAAGACGTCCATTCACTGGTAGTAGAAGTTTCATAACGCATGAGATGGTAGTTGAGTTACGGTGGTTGACTGTAACAAAGGTAACTCTCTTTCCCAATCAAAACCCTGTCTATGAAATATCTAATCGAAGATTAACAGACATTAAAAATAGATTAAAACCATAAAAACCCCTAGAATAATCTGCCGATGCTGTTAACTTGTAAAAGTGAATCGAAGTACTACGCTCGAACAGCCAACGCTTGGAAACCAGAATTTCGCACTCTTTTTTCATAGCCGCCCTACAAACTCAGCACGTTTTTGTAAGTCTTCTCCAGGTGAAGCAAATCTTCATAGAAAGACTTACCATCAAAGGCTTCCACCGGCAGAACAGTTACCCTACCATTTTGGTCAGTAAGCTGAGCGGATTGTATGCGCGAGCCAGTTGCGACAAAGCAATTCAGTGTTTCTAGCTGCTGCACAAAGTCCGGGGCATAAATAGAATATTTTCGTAATTCTCCTAATGGAGATATAAAAACTATATCAAGTAGCACGTTTACAGAAATTACCAATAGAGAATGCAATGTCGCTCATACACATTAAGTCCTTCTTAACTTTGGATTAAAAACTATACTACATAACGCGTATTTTATTAAAAAACATTAAAATGGCCTTAAGATTAATAATTTACATTATAGATTTTATCCATATTTATGCAACAACAATTGTTCAATCAAATGACCGATTCTTTAAAATTACTAGGAATTTACCTGAATATTAATCGACTTAATACTTTCAAGTTATTATAAACATAAATCAGAATATGAATCCACAAGTATATGTAATACTTTAAGCTTATCTTTCAATCATAACAAGCAATAATCATCAGCTAAGTCAACTTAAAAGTTTAGTTCCTTTTCAATAATCCTCCTTCAATAAACCAGCGACGTGACCTATGAACCTATTAGCTTAGTAACTGTTCTTGCAGGATCTTTATGTATTTATTTACCTAAAGCTTCCAAAAGAGTAGTGACATTCTGTTCAACGTCGGCCACAAAGTGGCATTTGATCCATTCTCTACTGCCGATAAGTAGTTATAATTCTAAACCTATCTTCCAAATCATGGCAATAACGCGTGTAGTGAATACATTTCTGCAGGGGGAATATAAAAATAGAAAATAGCTAACTAGCACTTCCATTATTGACCATAAGATAACATCGTCAACCAAGGCGCTGGCGTTTTCCTTTAAAATCTACTAATGGACATAAAAGCGTGGAAATAATCTTTTAAGATACACAAATGCCTTTAATCAGGTGGATAACAATCCTGCTTTAACACGTTAACTTTCTGAGTCAACATAGTTTTTAGATTAACTTTCAAAGACTATAGTCTTCATCCTCGATCATTCAAAAACAAAACCCGGTCAAAACGCCGGGCTTGTCATACCTACCTAAAGCTATCAAGAACCAGCGTTCCTGATGCTACCTTAAATTAAAACTAATCTTTCAAAAAGCAGTTAGCCTTTGATTGAAAGGACGTTATCCTACGGTGTGATTGTCATCTGAAGGGCCTATGAAAAAACCATTATAAAGTTAGATGCTAGGCTCACTTTTAAGTATACGGTTAGAGGGTATCAAGAAATTAAATTTCTTTCAACGAAGTTGTTCTTTTTCTTTCTAGAAGAAAAGCCATAATAAAAGCTACTAAAGGTCTACCTAAAACCTCTTCAAAAATCAAGAACATTTAAATCAATCAGAGCAAATTCGGCTTTTTAATTAAAGCTATTGATTCGGAAAAGACCTAAATTTGCGCTTTACCTACGAAAAGCGTGTAGTTTGAATCATGAGTTTATAGAAAACTCAAACACAAATCAGTAAAAAGGCTTCGTAGATAACGAAAATAGAAACCATAGCTTTAACCGATCGCCAAATCCACACGTTTAGATTAGGTTTTCTTAAATACAATAAAGTCCTTATCCACATATTAATGGAGACAACTTATTATTAAGAGTTCTAGAAAATATTTTTAATAATTTTTCAATCTACCGTGAAAGGTCAATGTTTATACCCCTATAAGATTTTAATGGATATTTCCCAAGTTATCAGTTATGGTATTTCAGCAAAAACTCTATAGTTTTCTGTTAGAACACGACTAAAAAGAGATTAAATATGCAATAATTGTACTCTACTAAGGACACGCTTCATTCTCATATGAAAAATAGTGTTATCTTTTTTCATTCTGAAAACGTATATAGATACCCTTATAATGTGACTATCCGGTTGTAAAATCAACACTTATCTGCAATTGGAATGTTTGTCAGTTGCCAGGACCTTACCGACAGCATTTGAGAAATGCTTTCAAAGCCCACAAGTCTCATCGCTCGACTGTCTTGATAATCAGAAAATAGAGTATTCGTTATTCTTCAATCCGTTTGCTGGCATTGCTTACTTTACCCAGACTGAAAACAAGAGAGGCTGATGCCCAGCGCGAAGAGGGTAAATAATGCCAGCAAATTGGGTTAATCGTGTCAGAGTACTTTTCCTAGCATAAGGTTACTTCACTAGATCGTCGGGAATTGGTCCGCCGTATTTTGGAATAGTTTGAATTGCTGCTAACAGAATACTGATCCTATATCTTTTAAGTTAAACACTTCCGAATATTGGTAGTTTTAAAGTAACCGAAACCTTGAAAATCATGGTTACATATATCTACCAATCTCAAAATCAACCAGACTGGTATCTGGTCCTTCCGTACGGTCGTGAAGATGACTTCTCCCGACTTCCAGCCGATGTACTAAGCGAACTTGGTGAGCTTGTGAAAATAAATTCGCCCGATGAAGGGCCGGGTTCATTAGGCATTGATCTGCTGCAGGCAAAAAATGATTTTGATATACTGGGTTATCACGTAGCAAAACCCAAAATCCAGTAAGCGAAATTTCAATCCAGCCTGCCCGGTCACCCTGATGAGTCGAATCATTTCATGTCTTTTTATTGCCACTTTTTTGCTGCTGGCACTTGTTGCCTGTCAGAAAGTTACTCAACCCAAACCTAGCTTCTCCACTCCCACCCGCGATGCCCACTTGGCTTTGGGCAATCCTTCGGCAGCTAGCAGCACTCAGGAAAACAATTACCTCATCGAGCGAGCGACCTATTCGCTCAGTTACAACCGCAGCACGGCCCTAGCCAACTGGGTAAGCTGGCACAGTTCGGCCGCCTGGAAAGGTTCGGCTAAACGTTATGCGGGCAGCTTCATCCCGGATCAAGCCCTGCCTGCTGGTTACTACCAGGTACGCCACAATGATTACCTCAACAGCGGCTTCGACCGGGGCCACCTCTGTCCTTCTGATGACCGGGATTCTACCGCCGAAGAAAACCGGACTACCTTTATACTTACCAACATCGTTCCTCAGGCACCCAAGTTTAACCGCAATTGCTGGAATCAGTTGGAAGCTTATACCCGCAGGCTTATCGATGAAGGCAATGAAGCCTACATTATTGCCGGAACGTATGGCAAAGGGAGTACGGGTGACACCGGCCGGGTTAACACGATTGCCGACGGCAAAATCAGTGTCCCGGCGGCACTTTGGAAGGTGGTGGTTGTGCTACCCGTAGGTACTAACGATTTAAGCCGAATCAATGCCCAAACGCGCGTTATTGCGGTTTGGATACCCAATACCAATGCAGCTGGTGAGCAACCTTGGAATAACTACCGGGTCAGTGTCGATGAAATTGAAAAGCAAACGGGCTATGATCTACTAAGCAACCTGCCAGATGCAATTGAGCAGGCTATTGAAAGGCAATCCGATAAAGTGACGATGCAATCCATCGAAACCGGATTGTATTGAAAAGGTACATGCTTTAAAAAAATAAAAACAGAGTTTCCACCTTAGGAGTACTAATCCTGTTTACTTGTCACTGAAAGATTCCAAATTCGCGCGAATTTGGAATCTTTTTGTCCATATTGCTACTCAACAGCTAAAAGCTTTACTTGAACAAATCGTTTTAGGCAATACATGCATTTATAATAGTGAGTTGGCAGATAAAAGAACAACAGCTTTACAGAAGCCGGCCTGGGTTGACGCTGTAAGGTATTTTGCTGTTTACAGCGGGGACAACGTGCTAAAAGCGATATACGATAGAGAAGAAGCGGAAAAATAAGCAATACTAGAGTAGTTGTTGCACCTATCACGTAGATAAGCTTCATGGTTTCATTGATTTAAATTGACACCTGGATTAGAGTATTTCTAACTAAAATTACACCGAATTATCAGATTTCCTTAATTTTAGCAGATCTTCTTTTAAGTTTTATCTCTGAAGGTGTTATTACTTTTATTCGTGCTTTGAACGTGTGTAAGAAATAGTGTCTGATAAAATGATCATGAAAATTTTATTGCCCATTCCTACCCTAATCTTATGTAAGCACTACGAGTAACCTTTAAGTTGACATTTACGATACGGAGGCTCCTAAGGCTAAAAATTGTTTTTGTACTTCCATTGTATGAAAGTTAGGCAATGGGCAAGAAGACAACCGAATTAACTTGATCCGGTTGTTTTTCCTATCTCTAGAACAAGAGATAGGAATTCTTTTCTCATGCTTGATAGTACTTATAAAATCGCTCTGGCTCTACCGGGCCAAGGGGCTTTATCTATTCTCCTATCGAAAAGCAGGCATGCGGGTTGGCGATATCATTCAGCTCAGGTGGGTTACCTCGACGTTAAAAATAACCGCCTGGTGTACGAGATGGATAAGACCGGCAAGTAAATGAGCCTGAAGCTTAACGAGGGTGACTGGGCTATTCTGCGCAGGTTCTATGATTCACAGATCGACAAGCGGCCCAGCTATGCCTATCTATTCGGAACGCGTGTCAATGACGCGCCTTATACCAAGTATGTTACTCAGGTTGAAAAGACCAAAATGAGTCGGCAAGATGAAGCCGCACTCTACAACAAGATTACGGCTTGCCTGGTACTATCAACCGGAATCTGAAGTTGCTGGCTGAGAAGAACGGTATTGAAAGTCGGCTGACGTTTCACACGACCCGGCATAGTTTTACTGACAAGGCCCGTCGTCGCATGAAAGAAACCAGGAACATTTCCATCGATGACATCCGCTCAGCGCTAGGCCACACCATTTTGGCAACGACCCAGCGGTAACTGGCCAGCTTTAGATCTGGACAAGGATGCGGTCTTTGAGTAGTTCTTTAACGTATAAGGTAAGGCGTAGGCAAAACGTCCGGTGTCCACATCGGGCGTTTTGTATTTCTGACCTGCAATGTCCCGTTCCCTAATTCGGGTAATTTACCCGGACTAAATATGTTAATAAATCAATAATTTACTGCACCATACCAACAAGTCCGTTAGTAAACAATTTATTTAATTTTTCACCCCATCCAGATTTTAATTATGAAACACCTTTTTACATTATGGCTACTCTTGGTGGTGGCCTGCTTTTCAACGAACGCCCAGAAGCCCTTGTACCCCCCACAGACTTTTACTAACCCGGGCATCTATATCGTGCCCATCCCATTTCAAGGCTACCCCGATGGTAACTCCTTCCTGGTTACCATCACTGCCCGTGGAGCCGACGGCGGGGGGACTGGCGGGGAATACGATACAAAAGGCGGTAGTGGATCCACGGTCCAGGCCACCTTTCGGGTGCGCCCCCAACCCGAAGGCTTTTTCTACATCATCGTGGGGCAGGCCGGACGTACATCGACTGGCTATTATGGGGATAGTTTCGGCGGTGGGGGCGGCGGTTCGGCCGTGAGCCTGGAGGAATATTACGGTCCACGCTCCTTGCTAGTGGCCGCCGGTGGTGGCGGGGGCGGTAGTTATGAACGGCCCGGTGGCGGGGGGCAAGGATTGGGAACACCCTTTCAGGGCGGTGGTGGTTCGGTAGGTGGAGCTGGTGACTCAGGGGGTGGCGGGGGCGGTGGCCTCAATGGCCCTGGCGAATTAGGCGGATTTACTGAAGTGGGTGAAGGTGGCCAACCCTGGCTAGCTGGTGGCGGCGGTGGACAGGCCCGTTTATTTGAGATCAGTCCCGGGGGATACAGCTACAACAATACAGCCGATGGAGGGGCGGGCTTCGGGGGCGGTGGTGCAGCCGGTTTGAGTGGTTCTTCTGGCGGCGGCGGGGGCGGAGGTTACGGGGGCGGCAAAGGCGGGGGTGGCGAAGGCAGTCAGCCAGAGTTCTACTACAGCCAGGGAGGTTACTCCTACGTTAACCCCTCGGGTACGGTGACAACCGTCACTCCGGGTACTACGCGGGGCACTCAGCTCCAGAATGGCTCGGTGACTATCGCCTTTTATGAACTGGAGCCTACGGCGGTCACTACCTTTGATATAATTAATGCAGAAACCGATCAGGTGATCAGGCCCCTGGAGGAAGAAGGTACGCAAGGTACAGAGATCAATCTGGCAAACTTCCCTACTAGAAAGCTCAACATCAGAGCAAATATCAATACAACGGCTCCTGGTTCAATTGTCTTTGAGCTGAGTGGTGCCCAGTCGCGCACCCATATTGAGAATTCAGCGCCTTATGCCTTGTTTGAGGATAACAACGGGGATTTTAAGAACTGGACTCCGGTGCCAGGCAGTTATGCGCTGGTTGCCACCCCCTACTCGGGTCCTAACGGCACAGGTACGGCCGGTACACCCTATAAGGTTAACTTTACCGTGGTAGATCAGCTTGTCGTCGAAAGGTTTCGGTTGATCGACGCCGATCAGGACCGAAATTATACGGATATAACCGACAATGATGTAATAAGACTTTACAGCTACTCACCAAATTTTAACATTCAGGCCCTAACCACTCCGGCTTCGGTTGGTTCAGTCGTCTTTCAGCTTGGGGGCACCCAGACGCTAACCCAGATTGAGAATGAAGCGCCTTATGCCATCTTCAAGGATGATGGGGGCAACTACCGCCCCTGGAAGCCCAAGCCTGGCTCCTATACGTTAACGGCTACACCCTATGCGGGTCCAAACGGCACAGGTAAGGCAGGCATTGCCAAAACTATCCGCTTCCAGGTCGTCTCGGAAGTACCCCAGGCCCGGCTGGCTGCGGATGCCGAGTCTGAACCGGGTTCGATCCGCGTCTTTCCTAACCCCTTCACCGAGTCATTAACCATTGAGTCCAAAGGGGCTCAGCCCGTGGGGTTGTATGATCTCTTGGGACGGAGGGTATGGCAGGGCGTGACAACGGGCGATAAGCAGGTGGTGCCTGTGGGCCACCAGCTGGGAGCGGGTGCTTATATCCTACGGGTGGGTGAAGGTGAAAAGGCCCAGACCATCAAGTTGCTAAAAACGCCATGATTGCCTTTTAAGATTCCATGATCCTTGCCGCTTTTAAGCGGCAAGGATTAATTCATTTTTCAGCATAGCTGAGGCATGTCTTCTTGCAATCAAAATGGATTATATCCTGACTTCCCTTTTTAAAGAAATTCATTTTGTAGTTCATTCTTACTCCCTTCCTTTATGACTTGTAATCTCAACCTCTCCCATAGGCTACGCTCAGCCCTATGGTTAATAGGGCTGAGCTTCATGCTCGGCTTACCGTCACATCAATTGGAAGCCCAAGCTATTTCCACCATTGCCGGCACGGGTGAGCAGGGATTTGGTGGAGACGGTGGTCCCGCCATAAATGCCCTGCTCAGCAATCCCAACAGCGTGGCGTTGGGCCTGCAAGGCGACCTTTTATTTATTGATTCAGGAAACACCCGGATTCGTAAAATTTCTTCCAATGGCATCATCACCACCATTGCCGGACGGGATTGGGAAGAGGGAACCACCATCGGGGATGGGGGGCCAGCCACGCAGGCGGGATTGATAAACCCAAATGGGTTGGCTCAAGACGCTCAAGGGAATGTCTATTTTGCTGACAACAATCGGATTCGCAAGATCGACACCCAGGGCATCATCACTACCATCGCTGGCAGTACTGAATCGGGATTTAGTGGTGATGGGGGTCCGGCTACGCAGGCTTTACTGGAAGACCCAAGGGATATTGCTATCGACAGCAAGGGTACCCTCTACATCGCGGACTCTTTTAATCAATGCATTCGCAAGATCGATGCTAATGGAATCATCACCACCGTGGCCGGAGTGGGAGAGTCAATTGGCCAGTTCAGCGGAGATGGTGGACCCGCCACAGAGGCCCATCTCTTTAACCCCCTATCCATCACCTTTGACGCCCAGGACAACCTCTATATTGCTGATTCCTGGAATTACCGTGTTAGAAAGGTTGACAGCCAGGGCATCATTACTACTGTGGCGGGTAATGGTAGCAAGGACTACAATGGCGATGGAAAACCAGCGCTCCAGGCTAGTCTAGAGTTCCCACGGGGCTTGGCTTTTGATGAACAGGGCAATTTATACATCTGTGATTTAGGCAACTTACGGGTTCGCAAGGTCGACCTTAATGGGATGATTACTACGGTAGCGGGCACTGGTAAACCTGGATACAATGGCGACGGAGGAAACCCGACCAGTGCCCTGCTTGGCTCGCCTGTTGAAGCAATCATTGACAAAATGGGCAACCTTTTGTTTTCCGACTCAGGCAATCATCGCATTCGCAAGGTCAGCCAGAATGCGCAGCCACTGGCTATTACGAGCCTGTTTCTGATCGATGCCGATCGGGATACGACGATCCAGGATCTGGGCCCGCAGCGAGACAATCCCCCCGTTATTGAACTAAACCTGAAGGGTTTTCCCACCCGTAAACTCAACATCCAAGCTTTAACCACCCCGGCCAGCGTCGGTTCGGTGGTGTTCCAACTGAGCGGTCGACAGACGCTAACCCAGATTGAGAATGCCGCCCCCTATGCCCTCTTCAAGGATGATGGAGGTAATTTCCGAGGCTGGACCCCGGCCGTGGGCAGCTACACGTTAACGGCTACGCCCTACTCCGGCCCGAATGGAACCGGCACGGCGGGCAATCCCGTTACAATTAGCTTCACGGTGGTCGACCACATCCGGGTGGATCATTTTCGGTTGATCGATCCGCTTACCAATGAAGCTGGCTTCTACATCAATGATGGTTTTAGAATGTCTCTCCCCCGCCCTCAATCCGGTGAGGCCTACAACATCCAGGCTGTGACCAACCCTGCAACCGTTGGCTCAGTGATCATTCAGATAAGTGGACAGCATAACCATACCCAGGTTGAGAATGGCGCCCCCTACGCGCTATATGGAGACAACAATGGTGACTACAAAGGGCGTCGGAAGGAAGTGGGCAACTATACGCTAACGGCCACGCCCTACTCGGGTCCCAATGGAACTGGCACCGCAGGCATTCCCTTAACGGTCCGATTTGAGGTTTACTCGCGCCAATCTATGCGTCTATCGGCTGAGGGAGAACTGGATTCCAAAAGCGTGAAGGTGTTCCCCAACCCCTTCACCGAGTCGTTCACCATTGAGTCAAAAGGGGCTCAGTCCAGTGCTCAGCCCGTGGGGTTGTATGATCTTTTGGGCCGGAGGGTATGGCAGGGCATGACAACGGGCAATAAGCAGGTGGTGCCTGTGGGCAGCCAGTTGGGAGCGGGTGCTTATATCCTGCGAGTGGGCGAGGGCCGGAGGGCCAAAACCATTAAGGTAGTTAAAGCACCTTAAAGGTAGGCGTTTGAACCTGGCGGCTAGTAGACCTGACCAGTCGCCAGGTTCAAATTTTAATCGAAGTAGAATAAAACAGCTTTCCGACTTTTCCTGGGTCCTTCTTTGCAGTTGCCGCAACCGCTTGAAAAGCCGCTTCACCAGCGGCTTTTGTCGTTTCATGGGAGTCACTATTTGGCAAAGGTAAACAGCAGGTCAACTTTGTCAGCGTAAACAACAACGACAAAGAAACCATGAATAAACTGTACATCCGACGGGGGCTCTGCTTCCTGTTAAGCCTGATGATTGCGACCGGATTTGTGGCCTGTAAGAAGGAAATTGACGTTCCCAGCCCCTCGGTCCCAATTGACGACCCGGTCGTTGAAAAACCGCAGAATCGACCGGGCAAAGTATGTCCCGTTGGCAAACTGCTTGGTCAGGCCATCACAGCCACCATTGGCCCCCAAGGCGGCACGCTGACCTCAGCCGATCAGCGCCTGACGATTCAGGTACCAGCGGGAGCCGTCGAGACCAGCCAGCCCTTCCGCATCCAGCCCATCGCCAGTACCGGCCCGCAGGCGTTAGGAACCGGCTTCCGGCTATCTCCTCACGGCGTTACCTTCAAAAAGCCTATTACCATCCGGGTTAACTACTCTCCCGCCCAATTAGACGGCACCGTAGCCCAGGCGCTGGCCCTGGCGTACCAAACCGATAAGGGGGTGTGGCGAATAGCGGCAAAGGGCCGGGTTGATACCACTACCCATACCGTCAGCGTGGAAACAACCCATTTTAGTGATTGGGCATTGTTGCAACGGGCGCATCTCAACCCCTCTATAGGCTTCGTAAAACCCGGGGGTAATATGGGACTGGAGGTGCAACTGTTAGACGGGGATGTGACGGTTCCGCTGGTCGAGGACGCCGATGTACCAGAACCCTATGAGGCCCCCTCGACGGTCGTTGACTATACGAGTTGGAAAGTAACTGGTGGGGGCCAATTAAGCCCCGCCCTTTGGAAGGCTCTTTATTACGCTCCGTCAACGCCCCCAGCCAAAAACCCGGTGGCAGTAACCATTAAGCTCAAGGGACCTACCGTACACGAAGGCAAGCCTTTCAAGGAGCTCTGGTTGGTTTCAAATATTTATGTAGGCGATGAAGGCATCACCTACCGAATCAACGGCGGAAAATGGATCAATACCAAAGTAGCCCTGGGAGCACAATACCTGCCTACACCCAAAGGTCCCATGCTGATGATTGTCGGCGGTGGCATGGACGCGCAGAAGCCCGTCGGAGTGACCATTACTCAACTGAACCCCTCTACGTATATCCCCGAAGGTGGAGACTTTGGCACCATTGGCGGGGTAAGTGAGGTTTGGCAGGTAGGTGAAGCAGGTCCTCAGTTTCAGCTATCCGATCAGGGAGGCTCCTTGCTTTACCTGCACTATTACCGGATCGGTAAGGTCCTGCATCCTAGCCCGGGAACATTCACCGTATCGCAATTTGGCACCGTAGGCGAAATGATAACGGGTAAGTTCGAGCTTGGAAGAGCAGGCATAATGCGCCCGGGCGATGAAAACGCGCTTATTAATACAAACCGGATCGAAGGCTTCTTCCGGGTGACCCGCACCAAATAGGTTTCATAGCCTCCTGGTTATACCATCCCAGCGACTGCCAGCAATATCTAACAGCATTGATGATGAAGGACTTTGGTTCTGACGATGAAAGAAAAGGATATGACGTGAAGGACAGCCAGCGAATCTTCTTGTGCACAATGTAAGGCCAGTCATAAGATTTGCTTCCTATGCTGTTTTAGTCCTGAGGAAGTTTTAAAGGGCACTTATATATATGGGGACAATGTTCGGTGGCATAGCCACCGAACATTTATTTTTATTGAATTCTTAATCATTAAAAACCATTATTCCCCTTGTTGCTATCTACTTGTCATCACCTGAATTATCAGACTATTTTAAATTATTCTATTAAATAGTGAATGGTAAGGCTACTATGATTGAGTTATTCCAATAATTTCCTTATTAATCTCCCCTTTAATTTTATAAAACATACCAATTTGTTAGTATCAGTATTCTTCCATGTCACCATTGTGCTATCAAAACATCCGAAAATAAGCCGTAAACAAAGTATTTATCAGACAAGTTAAGCAGCTTAATAACTCTAGTCATTCTCAAGTATCCGTATTAAATAATCTTATATTGGTCTAACGATATTACAATAGCCCTATGCCTAACCCACAACCGATTGTTCAGAGGTACACATTTTGGGCCGTACTATTTCTACTGGCATTGACAGGAATTCTCTGCGTTTTGTCTGTAATTTTCTGATTTATCTATCGTAAACTATTAAAGTACGTAAGATGTGTCGTGGTAAAAACAAATCCGGCCAAGATGAGCCGGATTTGTTTTCGGCAAAAAATAAAAATCCCATCCAACCTCAAACGGGTTTGGATGGGATCAATCGGGCGACGATGTGAGCTATTTTAATGCATCGCAGCAAGATCGTCGGCAATTGTCTCGTTATCCTCCTGGGTCAACCGACCCTGCCGTAAAGCAGAAAAGTAGGCCTTGCCGACCAGTCTGGCGTAGTCCTTATCTACTTCCTCCAGTGCCTCTTTGTATTCATCAGCATAAAGCTGAATGTTGAATTCGTGATCCACCAGGCAATCAGACAAATAGCGACCTACAACGTAGGCAATAGCCCCGACAACCCCGGCAATCAGGATAATGGGAATCATCATAGGTAGTAGTTATTGTGTAGACGACTTATCAAGCGTAAACCTAGAGTGGTCAGTTCTAAGAAAAAGCTCAGCAAATCGCGGTTGCAACGTCCATCTTTTTTCAAACTTTTCTGAACCGCTAGATAAGTAACCCAGCTTAGATAACTTTAATTCATATGTAAGAAAGTTTAAATAACTTCTCTTTATTACATGGTGTTGGCATGTTATCTAACTTTTACATGCACCTAAGAAACAGAATTTTGGCTCAATTGTTTGGTCCTTCCGGTCAGGTCTTAGCCCCTACTCATGTTCATCTTTTTGTCTATTAATACGATAGGACTGAAAAGATAATATAAAAATAAGCTAGTATCCCAGTATTTAAGGTTACCTTTACCAATACCCACTTCCTTCAGCAATATGTCCTTTCAAACTCCCAGGCGCACGTTCATCGTTGATGATAATGCCGATTACCACAAACCCTTCAAGACCGTGTTTGAAGAAGTGCGCCCTGCCAACCGGCTGGAATCTTTCCTCAGCGGGCAAGCTCTTTTGGAGCGATTACTTGATGTGGGCAAGCCGCTGCCGGGTTTGATTCTGTTGGATCTGTTGATGCCAAAAATGAATGGTATAACGACCCTGAGCCTTATCAGGCAAAATGCCAGCTTAGCAAGAATTCCAACCATCATCATGACGGCATCCAGCAGCGGTAACGATCTTTCATACAGCTACCAGGCGGGGGCGAATGCCTTTACGGCCAAGCCATCAACCTTTAGCGAACTACAGCATTTTATCGAGGTAACCTGCCGCTACTGGCTAGACGTTGCCCAGGTACCCACCTGTATACAGTAATCCTATTATAGTTTCAAGGGAACGCTTTCAGGAATTAGCCTTAAACTTAAGAAGCCGACCGAAACATGACCGCTAGCTCAAAGGCAAGGGCTTTTTCATCTTCTTTACTCATCCTGCCTCCTCGTAAAATAGAGTAATAAGCCCGCCCTACTGTCTGGGCATACTCCCGATCACCGTCCAGTAAGGCTTTTTCGTATTCATGGGCCAGAATCTTTATTTTCTCACGCTTTGTAATAGACCGTCGGCTATACCTGTAAGTCAGGGAAGCCATGGCCACCAGCAGGGCCACCACGCATAAACCAATTATCACGTACTTGATTAAATATGAACAGAGAAAAATAGTAACCAACTCTTCTAACAGTCGGGAAGCGAAGTTACTAACTGGCCTTCATATTTAACTAAGTATGTGACTTAAGTTAGTATACGTTCTATACGTAACTTAAAAGTTCATCTTGGCGGCTTAGCGGCTGGTTGACGCTCCGTCTGATTATTCCATTAGTTCAAGGTCAACTTCAATTGATTCTACATCTTCTTGGGTGACTCTCCCCCGGCGCAGGACCGAGTAATAAGTAAGGCCTAAGTCCCGGGCGTGTTTCTTATCCTTGCCGCTGAGTGCTTTTTCGTACTCCTGAGCGAAGTACCTGAGTTTTTCATGGTACAGCAGCCACTTGCTGCAAAAACGATAGGTAATGGCGATCATGGCTCCTAACAGGCCCAGTATGAGTAAAGCGTTTATCATTTTTAAGACAGAGATTACTATGAATTACATCATTTACGAATGCTCGTTTGTAAAGCACTGATGCTATTCCAGCTGTCCGGGGAGCCACGTATGGTAAGGTTGTTGATCTGTTTATTTCTGGTGGCGCTGCTAGTCTGACCAACGGCTCTTTTGTCTACCTGATAAACCAATCCGCTTAGGTAGTTGCCAGGTAAATACGGCAAGCGTCTAAACGGCTGAGTAATCAGCCTTCTGGCTAACGGGCTGAGCTACCTCTGCAAAAGTTAGAAAGGCGGTTCATTCACTAGCAAGCATCAGATTCGCCAATCGGCGTAGATAATCAGAAATAAATAGGTAAGCTCCCCGGCGCTTGAAAAGCGTCGAATGACCAGGCTGACAGAGGGGCTGTCAGCGTAGAATTGTCATCAGGGGGGAGTAAGTTGTAGCATCGTTTTTCTAAGTACTTCTGCAAGTAACACAGGCAGATGAAAAAATGCAAGATTGTAGGATAAAATGAAGAATATGGTTGTTGATGGGAATGATGTGGTCGGTCACTCCCCTGCCAAGGCCTGGACTGCAATCAGTCGTAATGCCTTCCTTATCGCATTCAACACAAAGCGGGTTATCGCTCCTCCAGGCGCGTAAAGCTTTGGCCCAACGGTTGGACTTGTAAAACTCCCGGTCATTGTTGGTACGACCCGAATGGGCAGGAGGCTTAGAACCCGCGCCGACCCGGCGCATTTTCGGAAGGTGGGCCATTAGAAGTCAATTTTAGGATGGATTCAGATAAAAGGGAGTTAGTGGCATAAGCAGAGAATAAATACAGGAAGAGTAAGCCTCTTGCCATGCGTACAGCCCTTCATCCAAGCTGATCGGGATAGGTGCGCTTCTGTGCGAGAAAACATGCGGTGACAGTCAGAAAGTTGAGTGGACTAATGTAGTAGGCAGTTAATTGACTCTCGCCAATTCATGACAAGATTCTACAGTAATAACCGCTAAATAAAATCCCAGCTCCTCAGCAGTGCAGGGATCAGCAAAGGACCGGTTGTTCGGTAAAAGCTTAATGGATTTGACAATCAGGATCTTACCTTATTGCCTTGGTGAAGAGACTAATGGGGACTCAGGTTCGAGTCAAAAAAAATACAGAAAAAAATAAAATGCTTCAGTAATGTTTCAGTAGCTATAACGAAAAAGCGCTATAAGCTTTTGACTTATAGCGCTTTACGTGAATTTGACCGTGACCGATACGGGAATCGAACCCGTGTTTCAGCCGTGAAAGGGCCGCGTCCTAACCGCTAGACGAATCGGCCAAATTCAGGTTTTCAGTGGGCGACCCTCTTTGTTGGCCAACCCTGTCTCTGAAATTGTGGTGCAAAGATACGGACAATATTGATAGGTGCAAATCTTTGCTCAAAAAAAATTGATTTTTTTTCAAATAGAGGGGTTTTGCGGCTTTCGCTTTACCTTTGGGGATTGCCTGATTTTTACATTATCCCCCCGCATGAAACGACTTTTTCTGGTTGGACTTTGTCTGTTAACAACCTTCATCAGCCTTGCACAGAATACGTTACAACACCCAGACCAATTTTTGGGCTACCCCGTCGGCAAGCGCTTTACGCCCCACCACCGCGTGCTGGCCTACGCGGAAGCCGTCGCAAAAAATTTTTCGAGCCGCGTAAAATTATTGCCTTACGGTACCACCTATGAAGGCCGTCAACTGATGGCACTAGTGGTGGCTTCGGAAAAAAATATGAATCGGCTGGAAGAAATTCGCACCACCCACCTAAACCAAATCGGTCTGGGTACGGCAACTTCCTCCTCCAACAACACGGCCCTGCCGCCCATTGCCTGGCTGAGTTATAATGTTCACGGCAACGAAGCCATCAGCTCCGAAGCCTTTATGCTTGTGCTGCACGACCTGCTGGACCCCACCAACGCGGTTTCCCAGAAAATTCTGGCCAATACCGTCGTCATTCTTGACCCGGGCCTGAACCCCGACGGCCACGACCGCTACGTGAATTGGTACAATCAGATGAGCGGCATGACTCCCGACCCAAGTCCCCTGGCGCGCGAACACAGCGAACCCTGGCCCAGCGGCCGGTATACCCACTACCTGTTCGATCCCAACCGCGACTGGGCCTGGCAAACGCAGGAGATCACCCAGCAGCGCATGGCGCTCTACCAGCAGTGGATGCCGCACCTGCACGCCGACTTCCACGAAATGGGCCCCGAAAGCCCCTATTATTTTGCGCCCTCTGCCAAACCCTACCACGAAGACATCACGCCCTGGCAACGGGAATTTCAGCAGATTATCGGCCAGTACAGCACCCGGTATTTCGACAAAAACGGTTGGCTGTATTTCACCCGCGAAAACTTCGACCTTTTTTACCCGAGCTACGGCGACACCTGGCCCACCTACAACGGCGCCATCGGTATGACCTTCGAGCAGGGCGGTGGCGGGCGCGCCGGACTGGCCTATCAGAAAAATGACGGCGATACGCTCACCCTCCGCGAACGCATCGACCACCACTACGCGGCCAGTTTTGCTACCCTCGAGTCAGTTGCCGACCGTCCGGCGGACGTTGTAAAAAACTTCAACAGCTTTTTCCAGAAAGCCCAAAACAGTCCCGTGGGCGAGTTTAAGAGCTACGTGATCAAAACCGCCAACGATGAGGGTCGGATCAAGGCACTGCGGAAGCTACTCGACAACAACCTCATCCGCTACGGCCTGGCCGGAAAATCCCAGAAACTAACGGGTTTTAGTTACCAGTCGCAGAAAAACGAACCGGTCACGGTGGAAAGCAACGACCTGGTCATTAGTGCCTACCAACCGAAATCGACGCTTCTTAAAATTCTCTTCGAGCCTCAGTCGTCGCTGGAAGATTCGGTGACTTACGACATTACCTCCTGGTCCATACCGTACGCGTATGGTCTGAAAGCCTACGGGGTAAGAGATCGGCTGAACCCCGCCCCCCACCCAGCCGCGGCAGCCGCTTCACCAACTAATTTGCCCGCTAACGGACCAAAACCGTATGCGTACCTGGTCCGCTGGCAGTCGGCGCAGGATGTGCAGTTTCTGGCCGGATTGCTGAAAAACAAAGTCCGGGTGCGGGTGGCCGAACGGACGTTTAAGCAGGATAACCAGAGTTTTGACCCCGGAACGCTCATTGTCACCCGTGCGGGCAACGAACGGCTGGGCGAACGGTTTCACCAGATTGTGCAGCAGGAAGCCGTCAAACGCGGCATTCGGCTGATTCCGGCCACTACGGGTTTTGTAGCGGAAGGGGCTGATTTTGGCTCGGGCAGCGTTTTTTCGCTGAAGAATCCGCGGGTTGCGGTCATTGCCGGTGATGTGACCACCCCCACCTCGCTGGGCGAAGTCTGGCATTACTTCGACCAGGATCTGGAATACCCGCTGACGCTGATCGACGGGAATGCCCTTCCCGGTAGCTCCCTGGCCGGTATCGACGTTTTGATTATGCCGCAGGGCTACAACTACGGAAAAATTATGAACGACCGGACCCTGGCGAAACTCAAAGACTGGGTGCAGGCCGGCGGCAAGCTGATCGTGATGGAACGGGCCACGGGCTTTTTTGTGGACAAACCCGATTTTGGCCTGAAACGGAAAGACGAAAAGCCGGAAGCGAAAAGAGAGAAATCGGACAAAAAACCGGAAGTTGAAGAAACCCTGCGCCAGTATGGCGAACGTGAACGCGAAGCCATTTCCGAAGAGACCCCGGGCAGTGTCTACCGCGTTGATCTCGACCGCACCCACCCCCTGGCCTTCGGCTACACCAACGGATACAATGCCCTGGTGCAGAATGTGTATGATTACGATTTTCTGAGAGACGGCTGGAATGTCGGCTACCTGCGGAAAGACAACTACCTGGCGGGTTTTGTGGGCCGATCGGCCAAAGCCAAGCTCAACAACACCCTGCTGTACGGTGTGCAGGATTTGGGCAAAGGCAGCGTCGTCTACATCATGGACGATCCGCTGTTCCGGGGCTTCTGGTACAATGGCAAGCTCCTGTTCGGCAACGCGGTATTTATGGTTGGTAACTAAATCGGATTCGACTTACTGCCCAGAAGAACGGTTAACCGCCCCAACGGTTAACCGTTCTTTTTTTAGAGGGGTTTCGTAGCAAACAACCGTTCGGCAAAAGGAGTTAGTAGTGCAGCTATTTTAGTACGTTCCTCTCGCTATGAAAAAAATACTGCGCGAAAACAGCCTTTCATTGACCCTCCTGGTCATTACGCTCCTAACGCTGGGCGGCAACCTGTGGACGGGCTGGCACGACTTTAACGATGAGTTAAAAGACTATGGGCGGGCCACCCTATCCTTTACGGATTACCTAACTAGTGGGCACTGCATAGAGTCTGTTTTTGAAAACTGGGAAAGTGAATTTCTGCAAATGGGGCTCTATGTGCTCTTCACGGTTTTTCTCTACCAAAAAGGCTCCTCCGAATCGAAAGACCCTGACCAGGATGAGGAAGTCGACCGCAAGCCGTCGCCGAGCCGGCCGGGGGCGCCCTGGCCCGTTCGGCGGGGGGGCTGGGTGCTCAAACTGTATCAGAACTCCCTGAGCCTTGGTTTCTTCCTACTGTTTCTTCTGTCTTTCATTCTGCACGCCATCGGCGGAGCCAGCCAGTACAACACCGAACAGATGCTGAAGGGCAAAAGCGAAACGCTGACGGTGTGGGAATTTATGGCAACCAACGAGTTCTGGTTTCAGTCGCTGCAAAACTGGCAGAGTGAGTTCTTGTCGGTGCTTTCCATTGTTGTGTTGTCGATTTTCCTGCGGCAAAAGGGTTCGCCCGAATCCAAACCGGTTGACGCCCCCGATTCGCAGACTGGCGAATAAGTTCGGGGGGAAGCAGGGTTGGCTGGAACTTTCCCGCTATTAAATACAAAGCCTTAATCACCTTTGATTGGTAAGTGATTCCTCAAAAAAGGTTTCTAATCGGGGCATTTCGGCAGATTGGTTTTTCATCAGGAGCAGGTGCCGTTACCTTATTTTTTCATAGTTGACCAGCGCGTATAGCGGTAATGGTGGTTAACGCTTTACCAAAAGCACCAATGAGCAAAATAAGTGAATATGCCTACAAAACCCTACAACAGCCCAACCTACTGGCAACCGTTTACGAAAACGCACGAAACCTCCCAGTGGGTCATGGGGCTTGATGAACAATTCAAACAAGCTGCTCACCGGGAAACGCTCGATCTTCCCATGGAAGCTGGCACCCTGGAAATTTGTCTGACGGCCAATTCCCTGTGGCTGATCAGTGAGTGGGGCGGAGCCGGGAAATTAGCCATCCGAACCTGTTTTGATCCCCAGCTTGTTCAGAAATTCAAAAAAGTCCGGACAACAAAAAACGGCGTCGAATACCAGATTCAGGGCTCTTTGGGAACATTCGGGGTTAAAATCGAATGCCCACATTCCGATAAAACCCTGCTGCACTACACCACCTCCTTAAAACCGGCCCAACCCTTCACGGTCCAGGCTTTTCCCCGGGACCTCTACCTGCTGGACAATGATTACAACCCCTTCACGACCGAGGGCATGGTGTACGTAACCCAGAGCGGACCCACTTCCGGGCTCGCTTACTTGTCTCTGGTCGAGCCGACGGAATGCTCGGTTTTCTATTTTCAGAATTTTACGGCCTTGTCGGATTACTGTCAGATGACCCAAACCGAGCCATCCAGTACGGTAACGGTGCAATGGCCGGAAGTTGGGTTTGCCCTTCCGTCGTCCAATCAGCCTCTGGAAGCCGGCCAAGAAATCGTTTTGTCGGACGCTTACATTTACCTGATTCCGACCGTTCCCAAAACCGAATTTCAGGCAGCCGACCAGTTTCTGGAAGCCATTGGCCGGGTTTACCGACTGCTGCCCAAGCCCGAAACCGAGTATTACGATTGGCCCAAAGCAGCAGAAATCACCATCGAAGCCCTGACCGAATCGCCCCATTGTGGCCGCCGGATTCAGAAACATTATTACGTCAACGCCTACGTCGACTCCACCCAGAAACCGCCCGAAAGCATGGTCCAGCTGGCCATCCTGGTGCCGCTCTGGGAATACCAGGAATGGCTCGGTCAAACCGTCTCCCTCGTTGAGCAACTCCAGAAAAACCTACCCTCTTTCTACGACGAGAAACACGAAACAATCATGCGGTGGCTGCCGGGCGGTATCTTCAAAGAAGAAGAACGGAGCGAAGAACAGGATCACAACAAAGTCGACTCCTGGTATCTGCTGCACACGCTGTTGAACCTCGGTCGGCTGGCCGAAAAAGGCAACCCGGAGGCCAAAGATCTCTTGTTCGGCTCGCTGGAGTATGTTATTAAAGCCGGCCACCACTTCAACTACGACTGGCCGGTTTTTTACGACATCCGGACGCTGGACATCATCAAGGCCGAAACCGCCGAGGGCCAGGGCGGTGAACTGGACGTGGCCGGTCTGTACACGCACGTGATGGTGCAAGCTTATGAGCTCACCCGCGATCCGCGTTACCTGAATGAAGCCATGGCTTCCGCCGAGCGCTTGAAGGGCAAAGGCTTCGAGCTGCTCTACCAGAGCAACATCACCATCATGAGCGCCCTGACGCTGGCCAAGCTATGGAAAATCACCGGCAACCGGCTGTATTTCGATCAAAGCCGGCTAAGCATTGCCAACGTACTGGCCCGGTTGTGGATCTGGGAGTGTAATTTCGGCTATGGACAGAACCGGAGCATATTCATGGGGGTAGCTCCGCTGAAAAATGCCCCTTATGTGGCAGCCTACGAGGAAGCGGAAATCTTTGCTACCATGCTCAGCTTTCTCAAGGAGGTGGGTCCGGACGTGCCCGAAACCGTCCGGATGATGTTCTCGGAGTATTTTAAATACCTTCTGCATCGGGGGCGGTTTTATTTCCCGTCCGAACTGCCGGAAGAGATGGTTTGTCAGCAACCGCGCGAAGGCCGCCTGATCCGGGAGCTGCCCATTCCGCTGGAAGATATCTCCATCGGCTGGAAACAAGCCGGTGAGGTGGGCCAGGAAGTGTACGGCGGAGCGATGCCCTACATCCTGACAACCAATGCCTACAAACAATTCCAAAACATCCCGGTCATTATCTTCTCGGACTACCCGATCTACCACGCCGAGTACGAATTCACGGAGAAAAACAAGGGCTACGTTGTGGTGCGGCTGGCGGGTACTTCCGACTGTACGTGTCAGGTACGGCTCATCGCCAAAAGCCGGTCCATGCCCACCGTGCAGCTTTACGACGAGGATGCGCCCGACAGTCCCGCCCTCGAGCCCGTCAAAAAAGCGGACCGGTACTGCGAGTACCGGGTCAGTGGAAGCCAGCGCCTGCGGATGGAATGGGAATCTGCCAAGAAGAACTAATCAATAGTTACCGTTTATTTTACTCTAACTCCAAACAACGTTATGGCAAGTACACACACAGCCACTGAATCACTTACGGGAAAACGAATCGTTATTACGGGTGGAACCACCGGCATTGGCCGCGCCATCGCCACCCTGCTGGGTTCCTACGGCGCCCATATCTTTACGTTCGGCCGGCATCAGGAGCAGCTTGACGAAGCGCTCAACGCCATCCGCGAAGCCGGTGGTCAGGCCGACGGCATCACCGCCGACAGCTCGAAGCAGGAAGACATTCAACGGGTTTTTCAGCAGGCCGAAGAAAAGCTGGGCGGTTTGGATATCCTCATCAACAGCGCGGCCCTGGGAGCCGGTTCGCTGAGTGAAATGGACGATGCCGACTGGCGGTATGTAATTGAAACCAACCTGGGCGGTTACCTGGCAGCGGCCAAGGAAGCCCTCAACCGCATGCTGCCGCAGAAACGGGGCCATATCGTGTTGATCGGGTCGATGAGCGCCGATGTACGGGAGGAAGGCAGTTCGGTTTATGTCGCGACGAAATCGGCCATCCAGGGATTTGCGGAAAGCCTGCGCAAGGAAGTCAATAAAGACGGAATCAAAGTTAGTCTGGTAGAACCCGGAGCGGTGGGGTCGGACATGCAGCCCACCACGCCGGAAGAAGAACGCGAAAGCCAGAAAACCGGAGAAATGCTGCGGGCCGAAGACATCGCCGTCTGCATCCACTACATCCTGACGCAGCCCGAACGCTGCGATGTGGTGGGTATCCAGATTCGTCCGCACCTTCAGACCATTTAATTTTTCGAGAACATGGCTTTTCCGACGGACCTGCTCATTTTTTCGCCCAACGATATCGATCTCTCCTTTTCACCCCTGCGCCAGTCGCTCCGGGCACATACCTACATCCTGGGTGCCTTTAACCCCGGACTGGCCCGCTTGCCAAACGGCAATTTACTGATTATGATACGGGTTGCCGAAGCGCTTCGGCAACCCATCGTCGGAGAACAGATTCACGCCATTCGCTGGGATAGTGAGCGGGGCTACGTGCTGGATGCCTATCCACTGGCCGGAGTCAACGCGGCCGATCCACGGAAATTTCAGGTTCAGGGCTATCCTTACAAAGTGATGGCCCTGACCTCTTTATCCTGGCTGCTCCCGGTTGAACTGAGTCCCGACGGCACGAAGGTGCTGACGGTGCATTACGACAAAATCATTGCTCCCCAGCGGCCCTACCAGGAGTACGGCGTGGAAGACGCCCGGATCACGAAAATCGACGACACGTATTACATGACGACCTGCTCGGTGAGTTCGGAGCGGCATTCCACAACGTTGTATACGTCAACCGACGGATTGACCTACACCTTACAGGGCATTATCCTCGATCACCAGAACAAGGATATGGTTTTCTTCGAGGGGAAAATCGACGGCAAATTTTACGCCCTGACCCGACCACTGGGCGATCTGTATTTTGCCACCCAGCCCGCCAGCGACTACCTCCCCGGCCCTTCCATCAACCTGGCCTCCTCCCCCGACGGCCTGCACTGGAAACCTTCCGACGAACCGTTTATCCGCGCCCGCAGAGGATCGGCGTCCACCATGAAAATCGGCGGGGGGACCCAACCCATCCTGACCGACCAGGGCTGGTTACTGCTCTACCACGGCGTTGAATTGAAAGGGTTGGTCGGGATTTACCGCACCTTCTGGGCCTTGCTGGACGCCCACGATCCGCGGAAAATTTTAAGAATCGAGGATGCGACGCCCCTGCTGGAAGCCAGCCCAACCCTGATCGAACCCTTCAGGGACCAGCTTTACCTGTCGGATGTGGTTTTCACGACCGGGATTGTCGATGCCGGGGACTTTTTTATCGTGGCTTCGGGCGAAGATGACCTGGCCTGCCGGATGACCCACCTGCCCAAAACCGTTTTCGGACTCAGCTAACCGATTGCCTTTTAGTGTGAGTGGCCGGGAATGGGCTGCTTGTCGTCGCTTACTTTCAACTGCCGGACTTCTCCCTGCTCCCAGGCATTGGCGCCGGGCTGCACGGCGGGGGCGGGAATGTCGGCGCGGTTCTGACGCTTCTTGGCCGTGGAGATGTTAAACCGCTGATCGCGCTGGGCCACCAGGCTGTCGGCCAGTTGCCCGTCTTTGGTGAACCCCATCATAATCAGCGGGTGGCCCAGGGGAAGTTTCAGGTCCCGGTCGGTATGCCAGGTATGATACGTTTTACCGTAGGTCGATACCAGTTTTTCCATCAATTCGTGCTCGGCCACCTGCGGGAGTCCCGGCGCAATCAGGGTTCCCGACTTCACTTCGTGAACGTGGCTGTGCCAGAGCTTTTTTTCCTCCGCAGGCAGGGTTTTGAACAGCCGTTCCGACACGATGTACTCCACACCCATGATCTTGGCATCTTTGCCGTTGCCGTCAAAAATCATGCACTGAATCACGTCTTCATTCACCTGTGTGCAGTAGTGGTGCGCTTCCATCTGCCCTTTCATGTCGCCGTTGTAAAAGTGAAAGCCGTCGAGGTACATGCTGATGGCCTGCAGGGGCGCTTTGTTCTGGATCACGTCCGCGCCGGTTTCCAGCACTTCGGTTTTCGCCGTTTTCTCGTCCCCCGGCGACTCGACATTGGAAGAGGTATTTTTCCCACCACAACCGGTGAGCAGGAGCGCGAAAAGACCGCCAACTGTCCAGTTCAAATTCATAGCACGTTGCGTTAAATTTCGGTCGGTGCTGCGTTCAGGCAGCCAACCGGTTTATGGACAAGCAAGCCGGGATCCACCCGGTTTGTTCGCCTAAATTGACCCCAAGTAAGCCAATGGCCCCAAATCCGGGGCAGAGGCCCCCACTGGCTCAGTAAGTCCAACGGTTCAAAACAAACCCGGTAGCCGGGGGTTAGCTTGGAAAATCAACGTTATAAACCATGCAACAACAGGACCCACGCCACCAGTACCCGGCACCTCCCTACCAACAGGAACCCCAGGACCACCCCGGTTCTGATCAGCAAATGACGCCCAAAGCCGATCACGGTGAAACGTCGTACAAAGGCAGCGGCCGCCTGGCGGGCCGGACGGCCCTCATTACCGGCGCAGACAGCGGTATTGGCCGGGCCGTTGCGCTGACGTTTGCGCGGGAAGGAGCCAATGTGCTGATTGCCTACCTCAGCGAAGACAAAGATGCGCAGGAAACGGTGCGGCTGGTGGAAGAAAGCGGTCAGAAGGCCATTGCCGTCGGGGGTGATATTCAGGACGAAGCCCACTGTCAGGCGCTGGTGAAACGGGCCGTGGATGAATTTGGCCAACTGGATATTTTAGTAAACAACGCGGCTTTCCAGATGAACCATTCGTCGATTGCCGAGCTTTCGTCCGAAGAGTTTGACCGGACGTTTCGCACCAACGTCTACGCCATGTTCTACCTCTGCAAGGCCGCCCTGCCGCTGATGAAACCGGGAGGATCGATCATCAACACCACGTCGATTCAGGCCTACATGCCCGAGCCGATGCTGCTGGCGTATGCCGCCACCAAAGCCGCCATCGCCAACTTCACGAAGGCCCTGGCCAAAGAAGCCATCGAAAAGGGCATCCGGGTCAACGCCGTGGCTCCCGGTCCGGTCTGGACTCCGTTGATTCCGTCGACGATGCCGGAGGATAAAACCAAAACCTTCGGTGAGGACACGTTGTTTGGCCGGGCGGCTCAACCCATTGAGCTGGCGCCCATTTATGTCTTATTGGCTTCTCAGGAAGGCAGTTACATTACCGGCGAGATTTACGGCGCCACCGGTGGGCGACCCATCGCCTAATCAGTAAACACCCCACCCGGGGTGTTTTTTTTGCGACCTATAGCTTTAAAATTACGATTCTGCTGATGAACACTGACCAAAACACGGGCGCCCGAACGTCGGGCGCGCACCTGACCTTTTGGATCGACACCGTTGATCCGATTCAATTTTCACCTTTACAACAGGACCGCCAGGCCGATGTGGTCGTGGTGGGCGCCGGCATCTCCGGTTTATCCGTAGCGTATACGCTGGCCAAAGCGGGCAGGAAAGTTATTGTGCTGGAAGATGGCTTCGTGGGTAGCGGAGAAACCGGACGCACCACGGCCCATTTGTCGAATGCGCTGGATGATAGCTACACCGAGATTGAACACTACCACGGGGAAGAAGGAGCCCGCATGGCCGCCGAAAGCCACACTGAAGCCATCAACTTCATCGAGCGGACGGTGCAGGAAGAAAACATCGACTGCGAGTTTGAACGCCTGAACGGCTACCTGTTTCTCCACCCGACCGACCAGCCGGAGACGCTGAACCAGGAGTTTGCGGCTGCCCGCCGGGCCGGTATCGACCTCCACCGGCAGGCACAGGTACCCGGCTTTGCCAAAGAGGAAGGCCAATGCCTGCAATTTCCGAATCAGGCGCAGTTTCACCCCATGAAGTACCTCAAAGGCTTGACGGACGCTTTCGTCCGGCTGGGCGGGGAGATTTTTACCGAAACGCGGGTGAAAGAAGTACGGGAAGACGGGGTCAAAACGGACCAGTATACCGTCAAGGCGACCGACATTGTGGTGGCGACCAACACGCCGATCAACGATATTTTCACGATGCACACCAAACAGTGGCCGTACCGGACCTACGTGGTGGGCGTCAAGATTCCGAAAGACAGTGTTCCGGCGGCTTTGTGGTGGGACACCGGCGACCAGCAATCCGAATGGGTAAGCCAGCCGTATACGTACGTCCGGCTGCAACGGCTGGATGCGGAAAATGACCTGGTGATCTGCGGGGGGCACGACCACAAAACTGGTCAGGCCGACGAAGAAAATGTGCCGGAAACGGACCGCTACCAATTGCTCATCGACTGGGTTCGTGCCCATTTTCCGATGGCAACGGAGGTGGCCTATCGCTGGTCGGGGCAGGTGATGGAACCGCTGGATGCGATGGCTTACATCGGCAAGAATCCGGGCAACGACCACATCTACATCGTCACCGGCGATTCGGGCAACGGCATGACACACGGCACCATTGCCGGTTTGCTCATTCCGGACCTGATTCTGGGCCGGGAGAACCCCTGGGCCAAACTCTACGATCCGGCGCGCATCTCGTTGAAAGTCACCGGTGATTACCTGAAAGAAACCGGTAACTTCACCAAGCAACTGGCCGATTACTTTATGGCTAGCCAGGTGGATGATGTAAACGACCTGTCCAACGGGCAGGGCGCCATTCTAAATTCAGGCTTGCAGAAAGTTGCCGCTTACCGCGACGAACAGGGTGAACTCCACACCCACTCGGCCATCTGCCCGCACCTGGGCTGCGTGGTGCAGTGGAACCCCGACGAAAAATCGTTTGACTGCCCCTGCCACGGCTCGCGGTTTACGGGCAAAGGCGTGGTGGTCAATGGCCCGGCCGCCAGCGATTTAAAACCCGTAACGGTCAGCGCCAAGTCCGGCAAGGACGGCCAGTAAATGACCGTAAGCCGGCCCACTAGAAGCCGCGGGCAGCCCTGTAGAATCATCAAATAAAAAACCTTCCGGAGAAAGCCGCTTGGCCGAAACCGGAAGGTTTTTTGACGCTTAGAACTGATTAAGGCATCATGGTTTTGACAAAAGGACCGGCAATGGCCAGAACTTCCTCCTTCGTCAGCGGCTCGTCAAACGTTTCGCGCACAACCCGTTCCGCTGGTGTTTGATCCCCACCGGCCATTTCCAGCAGCTTCTGATAGGTCAGCGAAATCAGATCGACCCCGTCGTGGTGGTAAATGTTATTTTCCCCTTTGTACACCGCAGCCGGAACACCACCGGTTTCCTGTTCGGAAGCCCACACCCGCAGCCCCCGCACCAGCCGGATTTCAGCCGCGTGACGCGCTTCGACGGAGTGAATTTTCAGGGCCGCCAGCAGCACATCCCGGTTGCTGGCTAACTTCGGTGCCTGTCCTTTGTAGGCACGTACCCCCAGGTCTTCAAAAGCCTGAGACAGGGTCAGAAAGACATCAAGGTTTGTGAAAGGGTTTGGAAACATGCCACCGGCCGTGAAATCAAACTCCGGTTTGCCGATGGCCTGGCCCCCCAGCGATCCGATGGCGGTTTTCAGAAAATCGACGTGCGCTTTTTCGTGTTTGCCAATTTCTTCGAAAAGCCCCCTTCTGTCGCCAAAAGACAGACCCGACGCAATTCCTTTCTCGTAAAAATCCGCTTCCAAATATTCCAGGAGCAGGGCGAAATTCAGGACGCTTACAATGTCACCGTTATCGGCGTAGGCTTTATTGATGACCGAGGCCACAAACATCGGCGAAGCGGCTGCTGCGATGGACGTTGTTTTGAGCAATTTCCGGCGCGTAAAGGCAAAGCGGGCTTCGGATTCAGCGTCGATTTTTTCCAGATCGGAGCAAATAGTGAATAAATTCATACAGGTGTGACGGTTTACATGATGGGGGCTGGTAACTTGGATCCGCTCAGTTTCTGTTTAATGAAAGGCTGGGCCTTCATCAGCACCTCGTCCGGGAAGTAAGCAACATCCAGACCGTTGGCGTCAATCAGCTCGTGCGCAATGGCAAACTTGGTTTCGGGCAGGATCATGTGCCGGGCCAGGGTTGCGTGCCGGGCTTCAATCGACACGATTTTACCAGACAGCTTGATAAGCTCCAGGTCCTGCACAAACTTACTGGAACCGTTATACGCGCCGGTCCCTACGGTTTCAAACTTTTGGGCCGCATCGAAGACGGCGTTGCGGTTGTTGAAATCGATGGCACTGAAGTTAAATTCCAGCTCCGGAATGGCAAACGGCCCCAACAGGGTTTTGAGCAATTCCTTGTGGACCAATTCGTGATCACGCAGTTCCCGAATCACCTTGCGGTCCATCTCCGACCATCCCGCTGAGCGTTCGTAGGCCGTCGAGTAATACGCCACTTCGAGCTGCTCCAACGCGTAGGCCATGTTGGTGATCCCGATGTCGCCCTCGCCCAGATCGATCGACCCGTCGGGCAGCACCGTTGCCCCTATCCGAGCTCCGGACCGGCGCAGCCCGCCCTGGGGTGCCGCCAGATCTTCTTTAGCGCAGGAAGTCAACACCGCAAGGGCCGAAGCAGACGCTAGCCCCAGGTTTCGCAAAAACATTCGCCGTTCGACCGAAGGAATCGCCGGAACCGACGGCCCTTTTTTCGCGTCTGGTAAAGTGTTTAGTTTTTCCATTAGTCAACCTTGTGTTTATCGATAAATGGTTGCCACGCCGATGTGGCAATCGGTTATGAAAAACAAGGATGACTGGCGTTTGTTTTTGAGGGATTTCGCCTAAGTATCAAAGTGATAGAACGGCCCAGAACGCGCCCGGGCAGTAGGTAATTATCGGTTTTTCGTTCGTCCTTCGCTTGGCTTTCACCTGCTGGTAAACCCCGGGGGCCGTTGCCTCATTAGGGGGAACATAAACCCCTCTTCATATAACCTTTCCGATGAGTGCCGGTTCAATTTCCATCTGACAACAACGATCCGAACAACCTCGGACGCTTAGTTGGCGACTCGTCACGCAATGAATCAAAAACTAGCACTAATAAGCGAGCACGCTTCCCCACTGGCCGTGGTCGGAGGAGTCGATGCCGGAGGACAAAATATTGCCGTTGCCGAACTGGCGCAGCAGTTGGCCCGTCTGGGATACGAAATCGACATCTTTACGCGCTGGGAAAATGAACAACTTCCACAACTAGTCGACTGGAAATCCGGCATCCGGGTCGTCCACATCCAGGCGGGTCCGGTCAGCATCCTGCCCAAAGAAGAATTGTTGCCCCACATGGCCGAATTCATGGCCAACTTCGTTCAGTTTGCCCGCAGCGAAGAAAAGCCGTATGGCCTGATTCACGCCCACTTCTTTATGTCGGCGCTGGTGGCGGCTGATGCCAAAAAAATTTTGAATATACCGTTCGCCATTACGTTTCACGCCCTGGGCAAGGTTCGGCGGATTAGCCAGGGCGATTCCGATAAATTCCCGGCCGAGCGGTTTGCCATTGAAGAGCGGGTCATTCGGGAGGCCGATCAACTGGTGGCACTCTGCCCGCAGGACCGCGACGATCTGATCAATTTGTACGACGCCGACCCCGGCAAAATCACCATTATTCCCAACGGCTTCAATCCCGATGAATTTTACGCCGTTGGTAAAAGCCTGGCCCGCACCCTGCTCAAAATGGATCCGGATGAATTTACGATCCTGCAGCTGGGCCGCATGGTTCCGCGCAAAGGCATCGATACCGTCGTTCAGGCCGTGGCCTGTTTAAAGAAAAAATACGGTCGCAAAACCCGGCTGTTGATTGTCGGGGGCGAATCCGACGCCCCCAACCCGGCGGTAACGCCCGAAATTGGCCGGCTGCAACACCTGGTCGAACTGGAAGACGTGGCCGATTGTGTGACGTTTGTCGGTCGCCGGGACCGGAACCTGCTCCGCTATTACTACAGCGCGGCCGATGTTTTTGTGACCACACCCTGGTACGAACCGTTTGGCATTACGCCCCTGGAAGCAATGGCCTGCGGAACACCGGTTATTGGCTCGCGCGTGGGCGGCATCCAGTATACCGTAATCGACGGACAGACCGGACTGCTGGTGCCGCACAAAGCCCCCGATGCCCTGGCCGAAAAGCTACATCTGCTGATTCAGCAACCCCAGCTACGCAAAGATTTACGGACCCGCGCGCTCCGGCGCGTCCATCAGGATTTTACCTGGTTGCAGGTGGCCCAGAAAACCGCCCTGATGTATCAGCAATTGGGGGTTGCCCGTCCGGTGTCGCTGGGCGTCGCAAAAACCCTGCGGGATGCCATTCCGACGGCTCAACTGAGTCGATCAGCCTAACCTATGAAGAAAGCTGTTTTTATTGATAAAGATGGTACGTTGATCTACGACGTACCCTATAACGTTGACCCTGACCGGATAACGCTTTACCCCGATGCGGGCTGGGCGTTACACCAATGGCAGCAGGCGGGGTTTCTGCTACTTGTTATTTCGAATCAATCGGGCGTGGCGCATGGTTTTTTTCCGGAGTCCGCCCTGGAGGCCGTCTCGGACCGGTTGCAGCAGTTGCTCCAGTCCTACGGGGTGCGGCTCGACGGTTTTTACTACTGCCCGCATTACCCTGGTGGTCGCGTGCCGGCGTATTCCGTTTCGTGTTCGTGCCGAAAACCGCAACCCGGTCTCTTGCAGCAGGCAGCCCGTGAGCACGGTATCGACCTGGCGGCTTCGTGGATGATCGGGGATATTCTCAACGATGTGGAAGCGGGCAACCGGGCGGGTTGCCGAACGATTCTGCTCGACAATGGCCACGAAACCGAGTGGCGGTCGGGTCCGCTCCGAGAGCCGACGTATACGGTTAGCGATTGGAAGGAAGCGGTTCAATTATTTGAAAACCCACGGGTTAATAGCCTGGCCCCAACCCACTGAAGCAGCATTACTCGCATGAAACCTTCTTCTACGAGAGACCATTCTGCCCCGGCTGTCAGGGCTGACCTGGCCCATCTTAATCCTGCCAGCTGGCAGGACTGTAAAAGCATTCTGTGTTTTCGGCCCGACAACATGGGCGATGTGCTGATGACCTCACCGGCCTTTCGGGCCTTGAAAGAATCCGTTCCCGGTCGTAAACTAACGCTACTGACCTCCTCGGCGGGCGCGGCCATTGCTCCGTACATTCCGGAAATCGACGCCGTCATTCCGTTTGATGTTCCCTGGGTCCAGCCCAATAGCCGACCGGAGCGCGACGAGTTGCCGCAGTTGGTACGTAGCCTGAAAGAGTACGCGTTTGATGCCGCCGTTATTTTCAATGTGCAGAGCCAGAATCCGCTGCCCTCGGCGCTTATTTGCTACGTGGCCGGTATTCCGCGGGTGCTGGGGTATTGCCGTGAAAATCCCTACGAACTGATGACAGACTGGGTCCCGGACCCCGAAATCCTAGTGGCTACCCAGCACGAGGTCGACCGGCAGCTCAACCTGGTTTCAACGGTAGGCAGCACCACGGCCGAAAAACGTTTATCCCTTACCGTTAGCAATACCGCCAGGTTACAAGCGCTGGAATGGCTGACCCAACAGGGCATTCAGACGGGCGAACCGTGGCTGATTCTGCACGCGGGCGTCAGCGAAGCCAAACGGCGATTTGGTGCGGAGCAGTACGTTCAGGCGGCCCGGCAACTTCGGTCGGAAAGCGATTACCAGATCCTGCTGACCGGCAGCAAATCGGAGTGGAATTACGTCGAAACCATCCGGCAGGGCATTGGCGAGAGGGCCTACAATTTAGCGGGGGCTTTTCCGCTGGAAACCTTCATCGGCCTGGTTGCCGAAGCCCCGGTTCTGATTTCCAACAATACCGGCCCCGTCCATATCGCGGCTGCGCTGGGCACGCCGGTGGTGGTGCTGTATGCCATGACCAACCCGCAACACACGCCCTGGATGGTTCCCAGCCGGGTTTTGTATTTTGAAGTGCCCAAGCCGCTGCGCTCGAAGAACCGTCTGCTGCAACACTTTCCCGAACCCGCCGAGCCCCGGGCCACCCCCGAAGGCATCGTACAGGCGGTTCATGAACTGGTGGGCCAGAAAGTCCTCCTTCCTTCGTAACGATCATTAACTCATTCTTTCACAAACAACAAGATATGTACACATTAGGTATCAATGCCGCCTTTCACGATCCGGCGGCCGTGCTGGTCAAAGACGGCGTAGTGCTGGCGGCAGCGGAAGAAGAGCGTTTCACCCACATCAAACACGGCAAACGCCCGATTCCTTTCTCTACCTACGAATTACCGTATAACGCCATCGACTTTTGCCTGAAAACCGCGGGCATTGGGCTTACCGAGGTCGACCACATTGCGTATTCCTTCGATCCGGATGCGTTTCCGGGCGTTAACCGCGACTCTAGAACCGTCGAAATTCCGCTGTTGCCGGGCGTTAACTCGCTCAACGGCTGGGAGAACCCTTACGACGGTTTGTTTCTGTCGTCTATTCTGAACGCTCCCGGCCATTTGGTCGACGGAGTTCCGCTGCACCTGGCCAGGCGGTTCAAGGGCGCACGGCACGACGGACCTCACCAATGGCATTATGTCAACCACCACCGTTCGCACGCGGCCAGCGCATTCCTGCCGAGTCCGTACAAAAAAGCGGCCGTGCTGGTGCTCGATGGCCGGGGCGAAGCGGTTTCCACCAGCTACTGGATGGGCGAAGGCAACCGGATGGAACTGCTCGGAGACGTTCCGCTCCCCCATTCGCTGGGGCTGTTGTACGAGCAGATGACGACGTACCTGGGCTTTCTGCACTCTTCGGACGAGTACAAAGTCATGGCCCTGGCCTCGTTTGGTCAACCGGTTTACGCCGATTATTTCCGGTCGTTGATAACGGTCCGGGAAGATGGAGCCTACACAATCGCTCCGCTGCAACTCGAAGCCCAGTTTGGTCCGGCCCGCGACAAAGGCGAATCACTGGAAGCACTTCACTTCGACATTGCCAGCTCAGTCCAACTGGTTCTGGAAGAAACCGTGCTCAAACTGATCAACTGGCTGCACGAACAAACCGGGGCCGAAAACCTGTGTATGGCCGGGGGTGTGGCGCTCAACTGCGTGATGAATGCCCGGCTGCGCGATCAGGGACCGTTCAAAAACATCTGGGTTCAGCCGGCCGCCGGTGATGCCGGAACCGCGCTGGGTGCGGCCCAGTGGGTCGATGCCGAAATGCGGCAGACCGACGAGCGGGCGTACGTCATGGAAAACGTCTACCTCGGTCCGGCCTATACCGACGATGAAATCGAATCCTTCCTGAATTGGTCGAAGCTGAGCTACAAACGGATGGACAACGTGGCCGAAGAAGTGGCCGACTACCTGGCCGACGGCAACGTCATTGGGTGGTACCAGTTCGGATGTGAGTTTGGGCCGCGGGCGCTGGGCGCGCGTTCGTTGCTGGCGGCTCCTTTCCCGGCTGAAATGCAGGGCCGCATGAACGACCTGAAGGACCGGGAGGACTTCCGCCCGGTGGCTCCGGTGGTGCTGGAAGAATACGCGGATACGTATTTTGTCAACGCACGAAAATCGCCTTTTATGCTGTTTGTCAACGACATTCGGCCCGAAAAAGCCGATCAAATCCCCGCCGTTCGGCACACCGACGGCACGGCCCGGATTCAAACCGTCAACCGGCAGCAGAACGCGGTCTACTACGACCTGCTTCGGGCATTTCACCAGAAAACGGGCGTTCCGGTCCTGATCAATACTTCGTTCAACACCCGGGGCGAACCGATCGTCTGCACCCCGCGCGATGCCGTCGAATCCTTCTGGACCTCCCCGCTGGATGCGCTGGTGATTGGCTCGTATTTGCTGACCAAAGGCGGATCATCGAACTGGCAGGGCCGGGCCGTTAATAAAGAAAGTCAGGAATGGTCAGGCGTTGTTATCCAATGAAACCGCTCGTATCAATTGTTATTCCAACGTACCGGCGACCCCATTTACTCCGCCGTTGTTTGCAGGCCCTGATGCGCCAGGATTTCGACCACCAGCAGGTTGAAGTTCTGGTCGTAGACGACGGTGCCGACACCCATACCCAGCGATTGGTGGAAGAAATTGCCCAACAAAGCGACCTCCCCCTCACCTACCTGGCCCAGCCCGAACGCCGGGGCCCGGCAGCCGCCCGAAACCGGGGCTGGCGGGCTGCATCCGGCACCATCATTGCGTTCACGGACGATGATTGCATTCCCGCCGATTCGTGGATTGGTTCGGCGGTTCAGGATTTTTCCAGGGGAGCGCAGGTGGTGACGGGGCAGGTTCGGGTTCCGTTATCCGACACGCCCACCGAAGCGGAAAAAATTGTGGCGTTTCTGGAAACCGCTGAGTTTGTAACGGCAAACTGCTTTTGCCTACGCTCGGTGCTCGAACAGGTCGGCGGGCTCGACGAACGGTTTGACATTGCCTGGCGGGAAGACAGCGACCTGCAATTCCGGTTTCTGGAATCCGGAATTCCCATCATCAGGAACCCGGATGCGGTCATTGTGCACCCGTGCCGGAAAGCGCCCTGGTGGGCCAGCCTGAAAGACGAGCGGAAAAACGCCTACGATGCCCTGCTCTACCGCGAGCATCCCCGTTTGTTTCAGGACCGGATTCCCAAATACCGCCGATTGGTATTCCTGTACTACGTCTTCGTGCTAAGCTTTCTGCTGGGCGTTGGCCTGCTGCTGGCGGGTGACCCGCTGGCGGCCAGTGTGGCCTTCGGTGTCTGGGCGCTCTCGCTGGTTGTGCTGATTGGAAGACGGCTGCGTAAAACTCAATGGTCGCTCCGGCAAATCGGCCAAACGGCGATCACCTCCGTGCTTACCCCGTTTCTGTCGGTGTACTGGCGGCTTTACGGGGCCGTGAAATACCGCACGCTGTATTGGTAAAAAAGGGATCGGCTTTCGGTTAAGTGATCGAATGCCGATCCCCCAAAACCGTCAATCCTATGAATAAAATTACAGACGCCCTGGGCCGCACGCCCGAAACCATCGGGATTTTCCGGGCCATCAAACTGGGCGATTTGCTCGTTGCCGTTCCGGCGTTGCGGGCGCTTCGTCGGGCTTTCCCGAAGGCCCATATTGCCCTAATCGGTTTACCGTGGGCCGCCGATTTTGTGGACCGGTTTCCGGAATACCTAGACGAGTTTATCCCGTTTCCGGGCTGGCCCGGTTTGCCCGAACAACCCGTTGACCCCGAAAAAACGACCGCGTTTTTGAACGGGATGCAAAAACGGCGGTTTGATCTCGTTCTGCAAATGCAGGGCAATGGTACCTGCGTGAATCCGATGATGGCGCTGCTGGGGGCCCGGCAAACGGCGGGGTATTACCCGGCAGCGCTTCCGCAGTATTGCCTGGATGCTGATTTCTACCTGCCCTACCCCGAGGGTCAGCACGAAATCCGGCGGCACGTGCAGTTGATGGAATTTCTGGGCCTGCCGGCGCAGGGGTACGACCTCGAATTTCCGTTGACCGCGGCCGATCAGCAACGCGCCCGTGAGGTCGAGGAGTTGCAACAGCTGGCGTCCGATCCGTACGTGTGCATTCACGCGGGTGGCATTTCGGCCCGGCGCTGGCCCGAATCACGGTTTGCGCAGGTGGCCGACACCCTGGCCGAAAAAGGCTACCGGATCGTGCTGACGGGTACCGCCGGCGAAACCCCGATTGTGGAAAAGGTACAAAATCTGATGAAAGCGCCGGCCATCAGTCTGGCCGGAAAAACGGATCTGGGCGTCATCGGACGGGTACTTCGTGGTGCCTCCTTGCTGGTCAGCAACGACACCGGCGTGTCGCACATTGCCTCCGCCCTGAAAACGCCCAGTGTGATTATCTACTCGACGTCCCGGCCCGAAGAATGGGGGCCGCTGAACCAGAATCTGCACCGGGCCGTTCGGGAAACCGCCGACCCTCAACGTGTTACGGACGAAGCGTTGACAGTACTGGCGCCGTAACGACCTCCTCCATCACCCGGTTCCAGTCCCGCACAAACCGTTCGAGTCCAAACCGGCTAAGAGCCAGTTTCTTCGCCTGCTCGCCCATCCGCCTGGCTTCGGCCGGGTTGTCGAGCAGGTAGCGCATTTTCTCCACCAATTCGTCGGGACTGCAGGATACGAAGCCGTGGACGTTGTTTTCGATCACGGTTGGCAACTCGGTGGTGGCCAGGGCAACAATCGGCATTCCGATCGTCATGGCTTCGATCACCGCCAGCGGCAGGCTGCTGTAGCGCATGGGGCTGAACAGAAACCGGTATTCGGCCAGCCGCCGGTGGAGATGCCGGTAATGAATTTCACCGATCCCCCCGATCTCGGCCGATTTCATTCCCATGACCGTGAGGGGCAACTGCTGCCGAACCTCTTCAAACAGATCAAATCCGGCCATCCGCCCCCGTCGTTGCAGTTCGTTCACGACCACAATTCCCTCCTCACGGTGCCCCTCGTAACGCACCGACGGATCAATGGCCACGCTGTGTTCAATGACGTAGCTGGGGGCCTGGCCGTTGTCCCACATCAGCCGGTTATAATGCGTGACGTGCACCAGGGAGACGCCCGGATCATCGGCGACCGGGTGGCGCGAAAACGTGGGATGTGGCTCGGGGGTGTTGTGTTCCAGGTAGATTTTGGGCAGTTGCAACTGCTCTTCGGACAAAATTTCGAATTGATCGGTCTGGTAGTTTTTGGGGGTTTGAAAGAGGATCAGATCCAGGTCCAGGTTGCGAACTTCATCGGCGGGTACTTCCCGGACGTACTCGGGCATCGTGGAGTCAACGCCCCGGCCGATGTAGCCTTCCGATTGATCGGGTTTAGTGGGAAGGTACCAGTTGTGTTCTGCCTGCGTAATGGCCGTCAGGTAAGCCCCGTGAATGTGCCAGATCAGGATATTTAGTTTTCGCATAATGAAAAGGTTGTAAAACGGTAACTGCACCGTCCGGAAGCCGGTTGAGGGGAGTAAGGCAACGGTCCCGCAACAAACCCAAAAAATGGCTTTTCCAGCCAGCAGAGGGCCAAATCCTCATTAATCAGTCTTGTTTTGACACCCTCATTTTGGTTGTCGGTTAGAGCTTGGAAACTAAACCGATTTAAAATTATGGGAGTGGGTATTGAAATGATTGTTGCCCTATTGCTGATGCTGGTGGCTGGTGGCTACATCATCTACCGGGCTGTAATCCGCGGAAAAACGAGTGGTCCGGGGTTGGACAAACCGGCTTCCAAGCCCATGCGGCTGGCGACAATCAGCGCCGGGGTGGGACTTATCATTGTGATTGCGCTCACGCTGGAATTCTGTCAGGAGCAAAATAATCGAATGGATAAAAACACCCACGAAGACAATTCATTAGACAACGTTGGGAAAGGCGAAAACGAAGATGACAACCGGGATGACCCGGACGAGACGCAGCGGTGATTGTAATTCACCGACAATCTGCGTATCTTTTCCCGGAATCAACTGCTCCTTCGATGGACGTATTAACGCATCAGCGTATTGCCTTACCGGATCACATACTTTCTAATCCATTCCGGTCCTTCTGGATGGCCGGCTACGAATGCACCGATAAACTTAATTCCTGGGGAAACCGGGTCGATTTCCTGCACACCACGGGTCACCTGCAGCGTCTGGACGACGACTACCAGGATCTGCAACCGTTCGGCATCCGGACGGTTCGGGAGGGAATTCGGTGGAGCCAGGTCGAGAAACGCCCCTACCAGTACGACTGGCAGGTTGTCGAGCACATGATTGAGCGGGGCCGTGTGAACGGTATTCAGCAGGTCTGGGATCTCTGTCACTTCGGTTTTCCGGATGATCTGACGCCCCTGCATCCGATGTTTGCCCGGCGGTTCGCGGCTCTGTGCCGGTCTTTTATCCAGTTTTACCGAACAATTGATCCCGACCGCACCCTGATTGTAACCCCGATCAACGAGGTCAGCTTTTTGTCGTGGCTCGGGGGTGACGCCCGGGGTACGTCGCCGTATTGCATCGGGCAGGGCTGGGAAGTCAAGTACGGACTGATGCGGGCTTACATTGAAGGTGTTGCCGCCCTGCGGGAAATTGACCCGACGGTCCGGATTCTGACGACCGAACCGCTGGTGAACATGGTGCCCCCGCTGAACGCAACTCCCGAGCAGATCGGGCAGGCTGCGCTGGCGCATACCGATCAGTACCAGGCGACCGACATGCTCAGCGGCCGGATGTGCCCCGAACTGGGTGGGCGACCGGAGTATCTGGACATAATCGGGCTGAATTTTTATTACAATAATCAGTGGATTGTGGGGTCCGGCGAATTTCTGCCCTGGGCCAACGACTGGCTCGATCCCCGCTGGCGCCCCCTGCGCGACCTGTTTATGCAGGTTTACCACCGCTATCAACGGCCCATTGTCTTGTCGGAAACCAGCCACCCCGGCGAAGACCGGCCATCCTGGATTCGGTTTGTAGCCCGGGAAAGTGCGGCCGTCCTGAAACAGGGTATTCCGCTCTGGGGCATCTGCCTGTACCCCATCATCGACCGCCCGGACTGGGACCATCTGACGCCCTGGCACCGGTCGGGTCTGTGGGATGCCGAACTGGATGTGAACGGCGCGGTTAGTCAGGAACCGTTCCGCCGGATTTTAAACCAACCGTACGCCGATGCGCTGCTCGACGCCCAGGCCCTGGTAGCCCTGGCTCAGATTCAGCCCGAAGTCAACCACTTCCGGTTATAATTAATTCTTGACAGAAACCCGGATGCGGGTGCTGTAGGAACCAGAAAAGCCCAGCCTGTATGGCTGGGCTTTTTAGTAACCGTGTTGGTATGCTTAGACCGTAACGGCTTTTGTAGCCGAAAACTGCGACAGTCGGGCCACCTGTAACTGGTCTTCAATCAAGTCGTGCATATCCTTCCAGGTCTGCTGCCAGGAACTCTGCGCCAACTGGGCATCAATCCGTTTCCAGCACATCGACCCGGGATCTGCCAGCGCCGCAGCAATCGAACGCTCAAACTCCTCCGCCCCGTCGGCAATCCACACCGGACCACACTCCCCGTAGGTGCTGACCACATCCCGGATCGGCGAGGACACCACCGGCAGACCCGCAGCCAGGTACTCCGGCGTCTTGGTGGGGCTGATGAAGCGCGTCGATTCGTTGAGCGCAAAGGGCAACAGCGCCACCTGCCAGTTGCTGAAATAGGCCGGCAGCTGCTCGTAGGCCTTCATGCCCAGGTAGTGCAGGTTAGGCCCCTGCGGCAGCGAAGCCGGGTCAATCTTGACCACCGGACCCAGCAGCACAAACTGCCAGTCGGGCCGCCGTTTCGCCAGTTCGCCCAGCAGGGCGATGTCCAGCCGCTCGTCGATAACCCCACTGAAGCCGATGCGCGGGTAAGCCAGCGAACTCTGATCGGCCGGATCGGCCAGCCCCAGGCGGGCCTGCCCAAAGTGGTGGTTGTCGATGCTGCTGGGAAAGGCGTGCACCGAGGGGTGCAGATTTTTCTTGGCTTCGTATAAGCTCTGACCGCCCGTGAAGACCAATTTGGCCTGTTGCAGCAATTGTTTCTCCCGTTCCCGCAATTGCGGGGGCGCCCCCCGGAAGGCCGACAGTTCGTCCATGCAATCGTAGACGGTGAGCCGGGGCTGGATATGCTCGGTAAAGTTGAGGGCCATGGGCGTGTAGTACCAGGCCACAAAGTCGGTGATCTGGTGCTGGGTCAATAGTTCGTCGAGCCACTTGCGCTGCATGGTCTGCTGGGTCTGGGCATCGGTACCGCCGGGCAGGTGCGGCACCAGGATGTTGAGCTGGGCGTTGACGGGCCGCACTTCCAGCCAGGAGCGGTTGTCGACGACGGGTTCTTCCCGGAACCAGACGCGGAAGTGGCGGCTGGCCCGGCTGAGCAAATGCTGGGGGCGCTGGTAGACGAAGTTCCAGCGCAGGTGTGAAAAACAAATTAAATCCTGGGCTGCCGGAGTTTCCGAGATTAATCCGAGTGATTTGGCTGCTTCCTGAGGTGTTGCCGGAGTGCCGGTTACCGGTTGATGATTAGACATACGTTGCTGTTTAATAAATAGTTTATTGCCTGCTGCGTCGGCAAACCCTTGGGTTAAGGTATCAGTAGTAGCCCTGCATTAGTTACCAAACTAAATCAGGCCCGCAATAGCTGTTGCAATTCTCGACAAAGTTAGGAAGTGGCCCGAATTCGCTTAACAGAACCCTAATAAAGGCGTTTTTTGCCTCAGATTGATCACCGCACCCCCTCCGCGGGCCATATTCTTTTTTTACGGGCGAATAATAGCCTACTCCGAACCGGGGCAGTTCCCCTAAAGCATCCGGATTCTGAACGCTGCCGAAAACGGATGAGTGCAGACTGTTAAGACGCGCTACGGAACCGTATTATTCATTTACCAGACGATTTAAATTCATGAAAAATCAGCTACCACGGCGTGGACCCGGTCGACGGTTCACGCGCATCAGCCTGTTACAACCTCTTCTGATTCTCTGGGCCGCCGTCAGTGCAATCGCCCAAACTATAACCGGTAAAGTAACCAGTGACAACGGAGAGTCGCTACCCGGTGTTAGCATTCAGTTGAGGGGAACCACTACCGGCACCACCACCGACCCCAACGGCAATTACTCCCTGACGCTTCCGGCCGCCAGCGGAACGCTGGTCTTTAGTTTCATCGGGTTTCAAACGCAGGAAGTGCCCATCAACAACCGGCCGACCATCAACGTCACCCTGGCAACCGACGTTCAGGCCCTGTCGGAAGTGGTGGTAGTGGGATACGGTACGCAGCGCCGGCAGGAACTGACCACCGCCGTTACTTCAGTGGGCGCTCAGGCCATCCAGCGGCAGCCCGTCGCCGGTTTTGATCAGGCCCTGCAGGGACAGGCCCCCGGTATTCAGGTAACGGCCCCAACGGGTGCGCCCGGCGCGGGTATCAACATCCGGATTCGGGGCAACAACTCCATCAGCCTGACTAACTCGCCCCTGTACGTCATCGACGGCGTGCCGGTTTTGCCCACGTATGACCAGGAACTCGGTATTGGCAACCAGCGTCCTAACCCGCTCAACACCCTGAACCCGAACGATATTGAGTCCATCGACGTCCTGAAGGATGCGGCCGCTGCGGCCATTTACGGACTACGGGCATCCAACGGGGTGGTGGTGATTACGACCAAGCGGGGCAAGACCGGGCAACCGCAGGTGAGCCTGAACGTTTACTACGGCACGCAGCAGTTACGCCGAAAAATCGAGCTGCTCAACGCCCGCCAGTTTGCCGAGTATTTCAACGAAGCAAATGTTGCCGCCGGCAATCCGCCCGCCTTTACGGACCTGAACAACCTGCCCTACAACACCGACTGGCAGGATGCCGTGTACCGCACCGGCCCCATTCAGAACTACCAGATCAGCCTCAGTGGCGGCACCGACCGAACGAAATACTACGTCTCGGGCGGGTACTTCAAGCAAACCGGTATCCTGCTCAACTCGGGTTTTGACCGGTACAACTTCAAACTGAATCTCGACCAGCAAATGGGCGACCGGTTTCGGCTGGGTACCAGTCTGAACCTGAGCCGGACCAACAACAACACCAGCGTCCGGAGCGAACTGGGGCTGCAAAATTCGGGTACGGTATTGGGCGCTCTGGCCCAGATTCCGACCATCCCGATCCGCAACCCAAACGGCAGTTATGCCATCAACCCGTTCCAGCAGCTGGATAACCCGGTGGGCAACCTGCTGGAAACAAACAACCGAGCCATCATTTACCAGGTAATCGGAAATGTCTACGGCGAACTGGACATCCTCCCCAATCTGTCGCTTCGTAGTTCGCTGGGGATCGATTTCCGGACCCAACTCGAAAACCAGTTCATCACCCGCAACTACCCCGGCACCCAGAACGCCAGCCCCGCAACCCGCGGTAGCGCCAGCACCGCCACGAATCAGCAGGTGGTCTGGTTGTGGGAAAATACGCTGACCTACGACCCGGAACTGGGAAACGATCATAAACTGACGCTGCTGGGCGGCCAGTCCGTTCAGTCGTCGGACCGGTTTACCTCCCGCGCTTCGGTTACCGGTTTTCCGTCGAATGCCGTGCCGTACCTGAGCGCCGGAACGCAGTTTACTGCCCCCTCCAGTTACCAGGACCAGTGGGGGTTGCTGAGCTTTTTTGCCCGCGCCATCTATAATTACCAGGAACGGTATCTGGCTACGCTCAGCCTGCGGGCCGACGGTTCGAGCCGGTTTGCGCCGAACAACCGCTTCGGGTATTTCCCGGCCCTGTCGCTCGGCTGGCGGGTTTCGCGCGAAACCTTTTTTCCACAGTCCAAAGTCGTCAACGACCTGAAATTGCGGGTGAGTTACGGCGCCAACGGCAACCAGGAAATTGGGGCCTATCAGCGGTTCAGCACCTACGCATCGGGGGCCAACTACGCCGGTTCGGGCGGAATTCAGGGCGGAATCGCCCCCCAGCAGATCGGGAATACCGATTTACGCTGGGAAACGACCAAGCAGTTCAACGTGGGGGTCGACATTGGTTTGTTCAACAACCGGTTAACGGCGACCTTGGATGCCTACCACAAACGCACCACCGACCTGCTGACGAACGTGCCGCTGCCCTTCAACGCGGGAGCGCAGAATCCGCAGATCATTCAGAACATCGGCGACATCCAGAACAAAGGGCTGGAGCTGGGCATCAACAGCACCAACATTGAAAGCCAGGGCAACGGCCTGAACTGGACAACCAACTTTAACATCAGCCTGAACCGCAACAAGGTGCTCGATATTGGCACCCTCCGCAACGAGCAGGGGCAGGAAGTCGACCGGCAGATCATCGGCGATTTTACCATCACCCGCAAAGGTGAACCGCTGGGCGCCTTTTACGGCTACGTGGTGCAGGGGATTTTCGAGTCGCAGCAGGAAATTACCCAGGCCCCCACCCAACCCAATAACCCACAGCCGGGCGATATCCGGTTTGCCGACCTGAACGGCGACGGGGTGATCGACGCCAACGACCGCGCGGTCATCGGAAACCCCAACCCGGACTTTTTCGCCGGCTTGACCAACACATTCACCTACAAGGGTTTTGAACTCAGCTTTCTGTTCCAGGGTAGTTTTGGAAACGACATCTTCAACCAGAACCGAATGAGCATTGAGGGCATGTCGGACCCGTTCAACCAGACCGCGCGGGTGCTGACCCGCTGGCGTCCCGACAACACGAATACTGACATTCCGCGGGCCGTTCGCTACGATCCCAACCAGAACAACCGGTTTTCGACCCGGTTTGTGGAAAGCGGCACCTACACCCGCCTGAAAAACCTGACCGTTGCTTACACCCTGCCGACCAAAACGGTGCAGCGGGCCCGCATCAGCAGCGCCCGGATTTACCTGACCGGCCAGAACCTGCTCACGTTCACTAACTATACGGGTTACGACCCCGAAGTGAGCGCCGACCCGTTCTCATCGGTGGGCTTTGGCCGCGACTACGGCGTCTATCCGCAGGCCCGAACCTATACCGCAGGCATCACCGTCAACTTTTAATCTACCCCGTCATGAAGAAAATAACGATACTCCTTCTCCCCTTCCTGTTTCTGGCGGGCTGCCAGGTGCTGGAAAAAACCCCGTTGCCTAGCATCACACCGGAAAACTTTTTTCAGAATGCCGACGATGCTGAATCGGCGCTGACGGCGGCTTACGATGCGCTGCAACAAGCCGGTACGTACGGCCAGGACCTGAACACGGTGGGTGAAATGCCGTCCGACAACGTCACGAGTACAAACGGCGACGTCAACGCCCTGGAACGCATCCTGTGGACACCCCAGACCAGCCAGGTAAACAACGTTTTTCAGGCGGCTTACATCGGCATCAACCGGGCCAATGCCGTGTTGAACTACGTGCCAAATATTCAGATGGATACCGTCCGGCGAAACCAGATTCTGGCCGAAGCCAGCTTTTTGCGGGCCCTGCATTACTTCAACCTGGTTCGCCTGTACGGCGGGGTTCCGTTACGGCTTACGCCAACCGAGTCGGGCCAAAGCAGCATCGTCAACCTGGCGCGGTCTACGGACGAGCAGGTTTACGCTCAGATTGTCAGTGACCTGCAGCTTGCCGAACAATGGGCCACCCCCGGTTCAGCCAGTCCGATCCGGGTGAGTAAAACGGCGGTTAACGCCCTGCAAGCGAAGGTATTTCTGACCCGACGGCAATGGGCACAGGCCGCAGCGGCCGCCAACCGAGTCATCAGCAGCGGTTTGTACCAGCTGGTACCCAACTTCAACGCCCTGTTTCCGCCGGAAAACAAACCCGAATCCATCTTTGAGGTGCAGTTTGCGGGGAATGCCGACGGCGGTTTTATCCTGCCCGACCTCCTGCTGCCTTCGCCCCCGGCCACGTATTCATTTCCGAAATTCAACATTCCCACCAACGAACTGATCCAGTACGCCGACACGGTCAACGACCAGCGCTGGCGGTTCACGGGTGAAGTTGTTTCGGCGGGCCGGAATCACGCCAGCTTCGTGCTGTCTACCTCTTCCAACGCCAATGACAACGGCTATTTTGTTTACAAATGGCGCAGCCCACCCAACGCCTTCAATAGTCCGGACAACTACTACGTGCTGCGGCTGGCGGATGTGCTGCTGATGCAGGCCGAAGCCCTCAATGAACAAAATGGCCCGTCGCAGGCTGCTCTGACGGCTCTGAATGCGGTTCGGACCCGGGCCGGTTTACCCGCCCTGACGCTGGCTACAGTCTCGACGCAGCAGGCGTTCCGGGTTGAGGTAGACCGCCAGCGTCGGCTGGAACTGGCCTTCGAGGGAGAGCGCTGGTTTGATCTGCTGCGGTATGCCCGGCACGAACTGGCCCAACCCGGCGTGGCGCACGAGGTGACGGCGCTGGACATTATTCAGCAGCAACGCGGTACGCCGGATGTCAATTACCTGCTGTTTCCGTTCCCGCAGACGGAAATTAACAACAACGCTTTGGTGCAGCAGAATCCGGGATACTGATTCGGGTTAACAGATGAAGGCGGTATTCGGATTGGCCGGTTTGTTGTCAGACCGTCAATCCGAATACCGCTTTTGTTGGCAGCTATTCTTTAAAAGCGCTAATGCCCGTTTCGGCCGAAAGTCTGTCGTACTTTCCGGATCCACTGCGGTTCTTTCACTTCGTTTTCCAGCAGAAAGCCGTACGGTTTCAGGGCCGGAACGTGGTCGCAGACAATCTTGATCATTGCAAACAACGGCTCAAACAGAATCATGCCCGGTAGCCCCCAGAGTAATTCGCCGAGGATAATGGCAATGATGGTGAACAACGGACTCAGGTTTAATTCCGCACCCATTACCAACGGTTCGATGATGTTGTTGTCAATCACCTGGGCCACCACCAGAATGGCCGCCGTGGGTAGCACTAGGTCGGAAGAACCGCTGACCAGTGCCATCGCCAACGGGAAAGTGGCCCCGACAAACGCCCCTACGTAGGGAATGAGCGTAGGAATGACCGCGATCCAACTCATCAGAAGGGCGTTTTTCAGGCCGATGATGGAAAGACCAATCATGTAGAAAACCGCCAGAAAAACCATCGAGATCAACCGTCCCATGAGGTACTGGGCCGACACGTTTGCCATTTTGGACAGGGCCGCCCGGACCGTCTGGTGGTGTTCAACGGCAAATAGCTTCAGAATAAACGCCGGGTACTTCTCCCACTTCCACATCAGAAAAAAAACGTACAGCAGCACCAGTACCACAGAAGTCAGCAAACCGCCAAGGCCACCCAATACCGTATTCAGAAGTTGTCCGGAGGAGGAAGGCTGTTTTTCGAGTTGCGTTTTGATGGCCTGTATCTGCTGCTGGGGAGAAACGCCAACCTGCTGCTGCACCCACTCCTGAACGGTATTCAGTAGCTTCAGCAGCCGGGGCTGAATCTGGGGCCAGTCCTGCGCCAGCCGGGCGGCCTGGACGTAAATCACCCCGCAGAAACCCGCCATGAACAGCAGCAGCAACAGCATTGAAAGCAGCGTTGCACTGATTCGGCCCAGCCCCCAGCTTTCCAGTTTTTGGCTCACCGGCAGCAACAGCATCGAGAGAATGATGGCGAAAAACAGCGGGACAAAAAACGGTTGCCCAAAATACAGGGCCACCACCAACAAGATTCCAAAAAGCAATACCGCATCGGCGCGGTAGATCGAAGCGCGTTTTATCATGGGATTCATCAACCAGCCCACGGCGTTAACCGGGGGTTCAGGAAATGGGAAGGCCCTCTAAACCGTTTGAACGGTTGACCATACGTGTCAATTCAGTCCATAACGGTAGAGCGTAAGCGATGGGCCCTGGATCGGGCGGTGTCGCCCGCAAAGTGCAAAAATAGCGGTAGCAATCAAAAAAACGCCGACGAAGCATCCGGATTGGTTGCCCGAATCGCTCCGCCGGAACTTGCAATTTGCCACCCGTTTACTCAGCCAGACTGAGCAGATGGCTCAGACTACCCGCCCGAAACCAGCGGTACCCGTAGGATGATAACCGGATAGGATGCACGCCTTTCTCGTTGGCTTCACTTTCTTCATTGGCCATCAGGTCCACCAGCCGGGCTTCGTTTTCCTGCTTCAGATTCAGGTGAATTTCCTGCGGATGCGGATCGAAGTTATGCAGAACGATCACCGAATTGCCCCGCCAACTGTAATGAATGCCCAAAACCCGCGGGTTACCCGTCGGCAGAATCTTCCAATGCCCCCACCCGATTTCGGGACATTCCTTCCGCAGCCGGATCAGAGCCGTCATCCAGTTTAAAAACGAATTGGGGTCGCGACGCTGGGCTTCCACGTTTACGTGCGTGTATCCGAAAGGGCCTTCATCAATCATCGGATGAACCAGCTTGTCGGCCATCGAAAAACCCGATTGCGGATCTGAACACCACTGCATGGGCGTCCGCACGGCTTCCCGCTCTTTCAGATCCAGGTTTTCACCCATCCCGATTTCGTCGCCGTAACGCAGCACCGGCGTTCCGGGCATGGAAAACATCAGGCTATAGGCCAGTTCGATTTGGGGCCGGTTGCCAATCATGGAGGCAACCCGCCGACGGATGCCGCGCTCGTAGATCTGCATGGACGGCTCCGGGCCGAAACGGGCAAAAACGGCCTGGCGCTGCTCTTCGGTCAGCCGCCCCAGGTCCAGTTCGTCGTGGTTCCGCAGAAAATGGGCCCACTGACTGGCCGGAGCAATGTCGCGGGTGGCTTCCAGCGCTTCGACCAGCGGCTGAACATCGGCGCTCGCCAGGGCGTAAAACAAGTGCTGATTAACGTAAAAATTAAAGAGCAGGTGCGACCCGTCCCCGTCTTTTCCAAAATAGTTATCAATTTCTTCCGGCAGTACATTGGCCTCGCCCAGCAGAATGGCGTCGCCTTGCCGCCACTGCAGAAAGCGCCGGAATTCCTTGATGTATTCAAACCGCATGGTGGGTTTGGTGGGATGGGAATTCGCCGATTCCAGCACAAAAGGCAGCGCATCGACGCGAAAACCGGCCACACCCAGCTGGAGCCAGTACCCCAGAATCCGGCGAACCTCCGCCCGGACCTCCGGATTGTCCATGTTCAGGTCGGGCTGAAATTCGAAAAATCGGTGAAAGTAATAAGCTTTTGCCTGTTTGTCGTAGGTCCAGGTGGATTCCTGAACGCCCGGAAAAACCACCCCGTCCTCGGAGTTGGCGGGTTTTTCTTTCGACCAGATATACCAGTCCCGGTGTTCGGAGGTTTCGGAACGCCGGGCGTCTTCGAACCACGGATGCTTGTTGGAGGTGTGGTTGACGACCAGGTCAATCAGGACCTTGATGCCCCGTTTGTGGGCCTGGTACATGAATTCGACGAAATCACCGCTGGAGCCGTGCCGCTGGTCAACCCCGTAATAATCTTTAATGTCATACCCGTTGTCCTGGTTGGGGGTCGGCTGAAAAGGAGCTAACCAGATCACATCGACACCCAGCGCCTGCAGATAATCCAGGCGACGGCTCAGTCCGGCGAAATCGCCCACCCCGTCGCCGTTGGCGTCCATAAACGTTTCCAGATCAAGGCTGTAAATAACGGCATTCTTGTACCAGAGGTCTTCAATCATATCCATTCCGTTCGTTGATAGAATCTGAACGCATTCTTCGCCCGCCCTGTTTTGGATTCTTATTCCCGCACGGTGCATGAGCGCACCGGGACAAAACCATTCGGGCGGTTATCGGTTTAGAAATCAGGAAACCAACCGGCCATTGTGCCATTGAACGATTGAGCCATGAAAACTCCACTTTTTTCGAGTACCCCCGGGGATGATGCGTATTCAGAAGGCGAAGACGTGCTGGACCCGAAACAGGATGCAGCCCTGACGGGTGATCTGACCGACGATGAAACGGCCTACAACGAGCGGGGGGATGTTCGCCGGGGTGTTCTGGGCGAAGACGATCCGACCGACGACGGCCTGATGAACGATATCCGGACGGGGGAAGATGAAAACGTCACTCCCGGTTCCTGACGAAACCAGCTTTTGCCCGACCGGTACGGCATGAATCCGGTAGCCGTCCTTGCAATTTAACCGCTCAGGCAAAATCCTTTTAGCAGTTACCTGCAAAAAAATCGGCTTGCTTCCCGGCGGGGAGCAAGCCAAAAAAAGAGCCAGAAAGGACCACTTTTCTAAATCAAAATACCGGATTCGTTTTCTGAATCGTGCGTTTGATTCGGTTCTGAAGTTCGTCGTCCAGGGCTTTGGCGTAGTGAATCCACTCTTCTTCCAGTGCCACGGCTTTAGTGGCTTCCTCCTGGTGTTCGGCCTGGGCTTGCTCCCGGGCATCCTTGGCGTAACCCGCAGCCAGGTCCAGGGCATATTCGCGCATTTGTTTAATTTCCTGAAAAGTAAGTTCTTCCAACGTTCTCATTGTATCACTTGATTGGGGCTAGTGTTCGTTTTAGCCAATGCTTCCGCTGATCAATCATTCTGCGGATTGTCGTGGAATCAGGGGCTTTATCCAGTAGTAGAACCATAAAACGCAAGTAAGGTTATAAGCTTTCCGGATTTTAAAACGCCCAGCAACAGTTTGTCCGCTATTTCACCAGTTCTTCGTCCAACTCCGCCGATTCACTCACTTCTCGTCATGTTTTCCGCTGAGCCTGTAGTAGTTTAAGGTCTTACTTTGCAAAGGCCGCCTTATAATGCAGGCCCAGACACCTGAAACCATGAGCTATAAACTGGTGATTTTCGATTTTGACGGGACGCTGGCCGACTCGTTTCCTTATTTTCTGAAAACGCTGAATGTGCTGGCGGATACGTATCATTTTAAGAAAGTCCATCCCGATCAGGTCGACGAACTGCGGGCGATGAATGTGCGCCAGATGATGAAACTGGCCGGAATGCCCGCCTGGAAAATACCGATTGTCGCCAATGCCTTTATCAATATGATGAGCCGGGACATCGACCAGATCAGCCTGTTCGACGGGATGGCGGAGGTCCTCCAGCAGTTGTCGGCAAACGGGGTGCAACTGGCCATTGTCAGTTCCAATTCGGAAGGTAACATCCGGCGGGTGCTGGGAACCGACCATGCGGGCCTGATTAACTACTACAGCTGCGGCACCTCCATCTTTGGCAAGCAGTCGAAATTCCGGAAAGTGATGAAAAAAAGCGGTCTGCGGCCCCACGAAATCCTCTGCATCGGCGACGAAATCCGGGACATCGAAGCCGCCCAGGCCGAAGCCATGCCGTTCGGGGCTGTCACCTGGGGCTACACCCGGCCCGATGCCCTGACGGCCCATCCGGGCATTGCGGTATTCCATACCGTGACCGATATTCTCCACGCGGTTGTTCCCGAAAGCCGGCCAGATCGGGCGTGATGGGAGCCATCATCCCGCCGTATTGGGTTCTTACTGCGGAGCCGATGAATCTCGAATGGCAGGGCCTTTTGGGTCCATACGGTCACTAGCCACACTTTTCCGGTAATTTCTAAACCCTCCCGTCTTCCGACGGGTTAAGCCCCCAGTAATCAACGACGGTTACCGAAATCAATGAACTGTTATGGCTGATAAAGATTTGAAAGAGTATGAGGAGATGCTGGGCGGTGGTGAGAAAGGTGCCAAACAAAGCAATGGCCCCCAGCATGGTTCGACCGGCGGACGGAGAGGGACCTCCAAAACCAACAGCAGCAAAGGTAGCCACAGCGGTGGCGGCTCGACCGGAGGCTCCAAAGGCGGACACAGCAGTTAAATAGAAACCTTCAACGTTCAACACGGGCCGGAAAAGCGATTTCCGGCCCGTTGGTCTTACACCGTCAACTCCGCCATCAGCTTCAGCAGGTTTGCGGTCGTTTCGGGCGTCCGGCGACCCAGGCCGCAGGAAGTTGCCACATCGACAGTCTGGCCCCTAGCCGCTTCAATATAGTCCCGAATTTGTTTGTTTTCGGCCAGGGTCCGCCCTTCGTGAACAAACCCGGCAATCAGGCGGGTCGCGGGCGGCAACTTCAGGTTCTTCAGGGGAGCATAATAACCGGCTTCCAGAGACGGCGGGACCGCCCCCTCCGCCAGCGGATAATGCACATAGACCAGCGTGTGCTGCGACGGCCACCGTTCAACCATTTTGTTGGAAAAGACCACCATCTTATCGAGTGTCTTCGGGTGGATGAGCGCGTGATTGTGAAAATCGCCCAGGCACAAATGCATCCCGATTTGCGCGCCGGGCCTGATCTTCGAGAGCAGATCCCGGATGGGTTTGAGGGCCAGCGCCAGCAGGGGCTTTGGCAGCAGGTAAGCCGCGTACAATTCCGGGGGTACTTCGAGCTGAACAATCACATCGTCTCCGGCTTCCTCCAGCACGGCATTGACCTCGCGGGCGATGACGGTATTGAACGCGTAGGTGTAGCGCAGCCACTGGAGCTGGCTATCAAACGCGAACCCCATCGCAAAACCGGTGGGCACACCCAACTGAAATTTCAGATCCGGCCGTTGGTACGCTTCGCGCAATTGCCTGAAAATCGGGTAGCTAGTTCGAAAAAAATCGTCGTAGCCCAGCCGGACGTGCTGCGGCATTTCAGCGGGCGACCGCAACGGCTTGAGCTTTTGTAAGTGATCGTAGCTGGTGGCCATGCCGTCTTCCCCGCGAACGGGAGTTTTCACCAGTTTCCAGTTGGCCGGGTCGGCGGTAATTTTCTCGATGGCGTACACCACCCAGGCAATCCGGTTGCCTTTCGGAAACGCGGGTGATTTCTCGCCAATCTCCCCATCGGGCAGGCAAAACAAGACCGGGGCCAGCGCGTCGAGGGCGCGGGTCATGCATTCTTTTTCGTCGGAAAAGGGCAGGCTGCCCACGAGCAGCGCCGAGCGCGCGGACGGTTTTTCGGCGGAAGCCGTTTCCTTCTGGATGGTGGTTAGGGGCTGATTCAACGTTTAATTCTTGGTTAAGTATACCATTAAATTACAAATACTATTTTAACATTCCCGAGCAGACTTACCTTATCTTTGTCTATCCAGTCGTAAAACCCATTATAATTCCGCCTATTTGTGAAACTTTTCCGAATTCTACTTCCTTTCCTTTTCGTTTGTACTTCCCTTTTCGCCCAAAAGAAAAACGAAGCGTACCAGTACCACATCCGTCAGACCATCCCGACCGACCGGACGCCCCACATCAAAATCGACGGGGTGATGGACGAACAAGCCTGGCTGGAAGCCGAAACGGCCACCGATTTTTTCATGGTGCTGCCGATGGACACCAGCTTTGCCAAACTCCGGACGGACGTGAAGATGACGTACGATCAGCAAAATTTCTACATCATCGCCGTTTGTTACTATGCCCGCAAGCCCGACAGTTCGTGGGCCGACCGGCCGTTTGTGCAGTCGCTCCGGCGGGACTGGGAGTTCCAGAAAAACGACAACTTCATTTTTTTCATGGACCCCTTCGACGACCAGACCAACGGCTTTACCTTCGGGACCAACGCCGTAGGGGCGCAGTGGGATGGTTTACTCTACGAGGGCGGAAGGGCCAACCTGAGCTGGGATAACAAGTGGTACTCGGCCGTTAAAAACTACGAAGACCGGTACGTGTTTGAAGCTGCCATTCCCTTTAAATCCATTCGCTACAAAAAAGGCATTACCCGCTGGGGAATCAATTTTAGCCGAAATGACCTGCTGACCACCGAAAAATCGAGCTGGGCGCCGGTACCGCGGCAGTTCCCGACGGCATCGCTGGCCTACACCGGCTCCATCCTTTGGGACCAGGCGCCCCCGCAGGTCGGACCGAATATTTCGGTTATTCCCTACGTGCTGGGCGGTCTGAGCCGAAACTACCAAACCGATAAACCGACCGCGTACCGGGGCGATGCCGGTGTTGACGCCAAGGTGGCCATTACCTCATCGCTCAACCTGGATTTAACCGTTAACCCCGACTTTTCGCAGGTGGACGTCGACCAGCAGGTGACCAACCTCGACCGGTTTGAATTATTTTTCCCCGAACGGCGGCAGTTTTTTCTGGAAAACGGCGACCAGCTTTCCAACTTCGGCTACGCCAACATCCGGCCTTTTTTCTCCCGGCGCATTGGCCTGGGCGTTCCCATCCGGTTTGGGGCGCGGCTCAGCGGCAAGCTCAACAAAGACTGGCGGATCGGCCTGATGGACATGCAGACCGGCAAGGTGGACGAAACCGGTTTGCCCGCCCAGAACTTTGCGGTTGTCGCGCTCCAGCGCCGGGTATTCTCCCGGTCCAACATCGGGGCGATTTTCATCAACAAGGAATCACTGAATTACGAGCCGGAGCTGGGCAAGCCAACCTATTCAAAGTACAACCGGAACTTTGGCCTGGAATATAACCTGGCTTCTTCCAACAACGTCTGGACGGGCAAAGCCATTCTGCTGAAGTCATTCGACCCGGCAAACTCCAACCGGAGCCTGGTTCACGCGGCCAACCTGCTGTATACTACGCGCAAATGGATTGTGGGCTGGCAACACGAGTACGTCGGTCAGAATTACTCCGCCGAGGTAGGATACGTACCGCGCCGGGGGTATGTCCGATTCAACCCGACGGCCAGTTACTTGATGTTTCCCAAAGGCGGCTCGGTGTTGAGTCACGGCCCCCAGCTTTCGTCGGCCTATATTTACAATGAATCCTTCCGGCAGACCGATAACGAGACGATGGCCCTGTATACCACTACGTTCCGGTCGCGAAGCGTATTATCCTTCTGGGCCAGCCAGTCATACATTCGTTTGCTGGCCCCGTTTGATCCCACCAACACCGGGCGCGACACCCTGGCGCGGGGCACCGAACACCGCTGGAAAACCATCGGGGCCGACTACATTTCGAAGCCGCAAAGTTTGTTTACCTACTCGGTTTCGGCGCGGTACGGCGGTTATTACGCCGAGGGCACCCGCCTGAACCTTGTAACCGCGCTGGGCTACCGGTTTCAACCCTACGTCAGTTTGGCGCTGACGGCCAACTACAACGAAATCCGGTTGCCCGAACCGCTGACTACGGCCAAATTCTGGCTTGTCGGCCCCCGCATCGACCTGACCATGACCAACAACCTGTTCTTCACCACTTTCGTCCAGTACAACGAACAGGCCCGAAACGTGAACCTCAACACCCGCTTGCAATGGCGTTACGCGCCCGTTTCCGACTTGTTTATTGTGTACACGGATAACTACTTACCCGGTTCGCTGAGTGTAAAAAACCGGGCGCTGGTGCTGAAACTGACGTACTGGTGGAATGTCTAAAAAAACAAAGTGAGGAAGTTGGTAGTTTGACTAGAAAACTAAAACCCATCAACGTCATGCGTAATTTCACTCACTTTCTATACACATTGGCCATTTCCCTGTTCCTGCTGGTTGGCATGACCAGTTGCGAACTGGTAGGCGGTATTTTCAAAGCCGGTGCCTGGACCGGAGCGCTGCTGGTTATTGGCGTCATTGTACTCGTTATCTGGGGGTTTGCCCGCCTGTTTGGTGGTCGAAGAAGCTAACGCCCAAACCATATCGCATAAAAAAGCCGAAACCGGGCCCCGGTTTCGGCTTTTTTGTCAGCTCTTATCCAGTGATCAGGCCACCAGTTCAACCAGTTTATCCTGTTGCAACACGGCCCGCATGCGTTCGCCTAACTCGTCGGCAGCCGGGTAAAGTGGCAGCCGCACGTTCGATGAAATAAGACCCAGTATTTCCAGAATTTTCTTGATGCCCACCGGGTTGCCTTCTTCGTACAAAAGCGGATCGATGCGCAGGAAATGGCCCAGTTCTTTCTGCGCAAAGGCGAAATCACCACGCAGGGCCGCGTGAATCATTTCCGAAAACTTCGTCGGGAACGCATTGGCGATAACGGACATCACCCCAACACCGCCGATGCTGATAATGGGAACAGCCTGCACATCGTCGCCCGAAATCAGCAGAAAATCTTCCGGTTTGTCGCGGGCAATCTCCATGCACTGTTCAATGATGCAGGACGCTTCCTTGACGCCAATGATATTGGGGTGTTCGGCCAGCGTACAGATCGTTTCCGCCGACATGTTGATGCCCGTCCGGGGGGGAATGTTATAGAGAATAACCGGCACCGGGCTGGCATCCGCGATGCGCGTGAAGTGTTCGATCACCCCGCGTTTGCCGGGTTTATTGTAATAAGGACAAACCGAAAGAATGGCATCGACGCCTTCGAAATCCGTTTCCTTCATCGACGCAACGACCTCCGGCGTAACGTTGCCACCCACGCCGTAGACGATCGGTAATTTCTTCGGGTTATTTTCCTTTAAATACTGAAGCAACTGTTTCTTTTCCGTTTTTGTCACCGTGGGCGATTCGCCCGTGGTACCTTGCAGCACAACATAATCGACACCGCCGTCGGAAATGTGCTGAACGACCCGACCAAACCCGTCGAAATCAACGGTCATGTCGTCGTTAAACGGGGTTACAATGGCGACCCCAACGCCGTGGAAACGAGTATTCATCTACTTGTTTTCTGGATTAGAAGGAATAAGTAAAACGGAACTTAGACAAAGGTACGGTTTTTCTGTCATTCCTAAACATTTACCATCGCCAGAAACTCATCCTCCCCGATCAGGGTGACGCCCATCTTCTGCGCTTTTTCGACTTTCGACGGACCGGCGTTTTCACCCACGATCAGGTAGTTGAGCTTTTTGGAAACCCCGCTCAGTAGTTTGCCGCCGTGCGCTTCGATTTCACTTTCGAGTTCTTCGCGCGAAAAGTTGGCAAACGTACCCGTGTACAGAAACGTCTTCCCCACCAGCGACTCGCCTTTCTTCTCGACGGCCACCCGGTCGGTTTCCATCTGCAAACCCGCCAGCCGGAGCCGTTCAATAAACACCTGATTTTCGGGATCGGCAAACCAGGCCACCAGACTCTGCGCAATGCGGTCGCCCACTTCGGGCACCCCCAGCAGCGCTTCGTACGATGCCGTCCGCAAGGCGTCCATGTTGCCAAAATAATCGGCCAGCTTTTCCGCCGTGGTGTTGCCCACGTACCGGATGCCGAGCGCAAACAGCACATTGGCAAACGGTTGCGCCTTGGACCGCTCAATGGCCGTCAGGATGTTGTCGACCGATTTCTGCCGCAGGCTGACCACCCGCGTTTTTCCGGTTTCAGACGGTCCGCCGTTGCGGTCATTGTAGGCTTTTTCCAGCCCCAGGAGTTGCTCGGCCTTCAGGTCGTATAAATCCGCCGGACTACGCACCAGCCCCCGATCAATCAGCAACTCAATTTTGCCTTCGCCCAGGCTCTCAATGTTCATCGCCCGGCGCTGGATGAAATGCTCAAACCGGGCCTGTTGCTGCGGTGGACAGCCTTTTTCGTTGGGGCAGTAAAAATGCGCTTCCCCTTCTTTGCGGATCAAGGGCGTCTGGCAGGCCGGGCAAACCGTGGGGTAAACAATGGGTTCGACGGCATCGGTACGCTGGGTCAGATCAACGCCGGTAATCTTCGGAATGATTTCCCCCCCTTTTTCAATGAAAACCGTATCGTGCAACATCACCCCCAGCCGCTGAATTTCGTTGGCATTGTGCAGCGATGCCCGCTTCACCACCGTTCCCGCCAGCAACACGGGCTTGAGGTTGGCTACGGGCGTTACGGCGCCGGTGCGCCCCACCTGGTAGGAAACGCTGTTGAGCGTTGTACTGGCCGCTAAAGCCTTGTATTTGAAGGCAATCGCCCAGCGCGGACTTTTGGCCGTGTAGCCCAGTTCGCGCTGCTGGTCGTAGCGGTTGATTTTGATCACAATACCGTCGGTCGCCAGCGGCAATTCATACCGCCGGGTTTCCCACTCGTTGATGAAGGCAAACACTTCCTGCATGGTGGCGCATTTCCGCCAGGTTGGTGACACGTTAAAGCCCCAGTTTTTCATGGCGATCAGGCTTTCTTCGTGCGTCTGAAACACTTCCGGTTCCGACAGAAACGAGTAGAGATAACAATCCAGCCGTCGTTTGGCCACCGCGGCCGAATCCTGCTGTTTGAACGTGCCGGAAGCCGCGTTGCGCGGATTGGCCAGCAGCGGTTCGCCAATGTCTTCGCGCTCTTTGTTAATCCGTTCAAATTCGGCCAGCGGCAGAAAACCCTCCCCGCGCACCTCAAACAAGGCCGGCACGCCCGGATCGGTCACTTTCAGCGGCAGCGTCCGGATGGTTCGCACGTTGAACGTAATATCGTCACCCCGGACGCCATCGCCCCGGGTTGCTCCCTGCACCAGCACCCCGTTTTCGTAGGTCATGCTAAGGGCCACCCCGTCGAACTTTAGCTCACAGACGTATTCGTAAGGCGCATCGTGAAGGCCCCGGCGCACCCGGTTGTCGAACTCCGTCAGTTCCGCTTCCGAGTAGGTGTTGCCCAGCGACATCATCGGAAACCGGTGGTAAACCGTTGCAAATTCCTTACTGATCGTGCCCCCAACGCGGTGCGTGGGCGAATCGGGCCGGCTGAATTCCGGGTATTGCTTTTCCAGAGCCGCAAGTTCTTCCAGCAGTTTGTCGAAGGTAAAATCATCCACCTCCGAAATACTGTTTTGGTAGTATTGGTAGTTATAATAGTTCAGCCGATCCGTCAGCTCGGCAATTCTTTCCTGTGGATTCATGTATTTTAAAACTGGACGTATGCTGTCTTTGTCGGGCTAAATTAGAAGACATTCCAGACAATTCCTTTACTAAGTTGGCCATGATTACCGAATTGTTCGGACAAAAACCCTTAATTTTGGTGCCAACTTTGCCAAGGCAGACCCAAACGTTAACTGATAAATCTGTTTCATGACGCCACCCCTGATTGCGCCATCCATTCTGGCGGCTGATTTTGCCAACCTGCAACGCGATGTTGAATTGCTGAACCGTTCGGAGGCCGATTGGATTCACGTGGATATCATGGACGGCGTTTTCGTTCCCAATATTTCGTTTGGTATTCCGGTCTGCGAAGCCATCAATCGCCACGCCACCAAACCCCTAGACGTTCACCTGATGATTGTTCAGCCGGAACGGTACATCGATGCGTTTGCCAAAGCGGGGGCGGCCCATCCCGATCGGCCCGGCACCATTACCGTTCACCTGGAAGCCAGTACGCACCTGCACCGTACCCTGACGCAAATTCGGGAAACGGGTTGCAAAGCGGGCGTGGCGCTGAACCCGCACTCCCCGGTGGAGCTGCTGGCCGACGTGCTGGACAACCTCGACCTGATCCTGATCATGTCGGTCAATCCGGGCTTTGGCGGTCAATCCTTTATTCCGCAGACGTTGCAGAAGATCCGGAAGCTGCGCAAGCTGCTAGCCGGGGTCAGCCAGCCGCCCATCATTGAAGTGGATGGGGGCGTGGGAACCGATAATGTGGCGGCTTTGGTGGAGGCCGGGGCGGATGCGCTGGTTGCCGGGAGCTCGGTTTTCCGGGCCACCGACCCTACGGAGGCCATTCGTGCGTTAAAGTATTTTACCCCCACGGCCCGGCAGGAGGCCCGGCTGGCCTAAACTAATTTCATTCGAGCTTAACATCTTGGCATGCAAACGAAAATAGTTTACAGTTTACTGGCAGGAACGCTGCTGTTTTTTTCCGTTCTCTCCTGCAAACAAACCCCCACCAACGGGAATGAACCGACCCAAACCAACGATTCCACGGTAGCTACCCACCGCCTTCCGAGTCCCGAATGGACCCGCAACGCAACCATTTACGAAGTCAACGTGCGGCAGTTTTCCGAAGAAGGAACCTTCAAAGCCGTTGAACAGCAACTGACCCGTTTACGGGAAATGGGCGTCGATATTCTCTGGCTCATGCCCATTCACCCCATCAGCAAAGAAAACTTGCAGGGGACCGCTGGCAATCCCTATGCGGTGGAAGATTACAAAGCCGTCAATCCGGAGTACGGCACGATGGCCGATTTTAAAGCGTTTGTCAAACAGGCTCACGACCTTGGTATGCACGTTATTCTCGACTGGGTGCCCAACCATACCGGCCGCAGCCATTCCTGGGTAAAACAGCACCCCGACTGGTATACCAAAATCAACGGAAAACTGAGCGCCCCCATCGACGACCAGGGCCGGGTGACCAACCGCCCCGATGTGGTGGACCTGAACTACCAGAACCCCGAACTGCGGGCCGCCATGATCGACGCCATGCAATTCTGGATTCGCGAATGCGACGTTGACGGCTACCGGTGCGAGGTAGCCGGTTTTGTGCCCGATGACTTCTGGGCTGAACTGCGGCCGAAGCTGGACCGCATCAAACCCGTTTTTATGCTGGCCGAGTGGGAAGATAAGCCCGAGCACTTTAAAGAGTGTTTCAATATGAACTACGGCTGGAGCGCCTTCCAGCTCATGCAGCAAATTGCCAAAGGCAAGCGTCCGGCTACCGCCCTCGATTCGCTGCTGGCCCACAACAAGCAACGCTTTCCGCCCTGGTATTACCAGATGCATTTTACGCAGAACCACGATGAGAATGCCTGGACCGGTACCGGGTCGGAACTATTCGGCAACGGAATTGATGCCTTTACGGTGCTGGCCTTTACCTTCGACGGGATGCCGCTGGTTTACAACGGGATGGAGTCTAACCTGAGCAAACGGCTGAAATTCTACGAAAAAGACCCGATCTACTGGGGCAACTACGCCAAGGCGGAGTTTTACAAAACCCTGCTGACGCTCAAACACCGCAACCGGGCGCTCTGGAATGGTCAGGCCGGGGGGGAACTCATGAAAATTCCAACCGAAAAGGACGACAAAGTGTATGCGTTTTACCGCAAACAGGATAACGACCAGATCGTGGTGATTGTCAACTTAAGCCCGACTCCTCAGACCATCCGGCTCAACGGCGACGGCTTTGAAGGCGTTTTTACCGAAGTTTTCAGCCGCGAACCCGCCGAACTACGAAATTCTTTAACGTTTGCGCTTAAACCCTGGGAATACAAAGTATATACGAATTAATTGGAATGCTGAGTTATGAATGATGCGTCAGGAATGATAAATTACGTATAAAATGAACGGCTCCCTTCATCGTTCCTTATTCATAATTCATCATTAGCAAACTTGTTTACATGATTCGGGGTGTTTTAATCGTGTTGGGATGGGCTCTTTTCTTTTCGCCGAAGGCTACGGGGCAAACCGTCCAGTGGGCCAGTTCGGTGGTGGGATTTTCCTCCGACGGGCGCGGTGAAGCCTACACCCAGCAGTACCGATCCAGCCAGATTCTGGGCAAACCCAACCGACTGCCCCGGGTGGGCGACAACCCCTGCGCCTGGGCTCCCCTCTACCCCGACGGTCCGAACGACGAATGGATTACGGTTCGCTTCAGAGAAGCCATTCCCATCCGGCAGATCGCCATTTTTCAGAGCGGAAACCCGGGTGCCATTACCCAGGTGCTGGTCATCGACGGTTCGGGAACGGAGAACCTGGTTTACAAAAATACCGGCGCTGGCTCGGAAGCGGGCCAGACGCCCCTGCTGCGGGTTGCGCTCAACGAACAATCGCTGGTGGCCAATACCGTTAAAGTTGTCATGCGGCCCAGCCTGGTCAAAGGCCCTAACCAGATCGACGCCATCGGGATTTCCGACACGGCTGAACCCATCAACGTCACCATCAACGTTTCGAAAGACGCGCCCAAAGACCTGGTGAAGGAAAGCCTGGGGCCGCAGATCAACTCCCGGGGCCAGGAAGTGGCGCCGGTGATTGCGCCGGACGGCAAAACGTTGTATTTCACCCGGGGTCAACACGAGAGCAATACCGGCGACCCGCGCAGCCAGGACGTCTGGTATTCCATCCTTCAACCCAACGGCGAGTGGGGCCGAGCCGTCAACATTGGCCCGCCCATCAACACCACCGCCGACAACGCCGTCAGCGGCATGTCGCCGGACGGCCGGACGCTCTACCTGATTAACGTGTACAAACCTGACGGTACGGTAACGTACGGTTTATCCAAATCGACGCTCGGTAAAAACGGCTGGTCGTTCCCGACGGAGGTGGTCATCAGTAACAACCACAACCTGCACAAAAACGCCTACACCGAATACGCCATCGTGCCCGACGGCAAAACCATTGTCCTCTCGGTTCAGCGCCGGAACTCGATTGGCAACAAGGACCTGTACGTGTCGTTTTTGCAACCCGACCAGACCTGGAGCGAACCGATCAGCATGGGTCCGGTGCTGAACACGGCCGAGTACGAAGGCGCACCGTTTGTGGCTTCCGACTCCCGAACCCTGTATTTTACCTCCGCCGGCCGGCCCGAATACGGCAACGGTGACATTTTTGTGAGTCGGCGGCTGGACGATACCTGGACCAACTGGTCGGAACCCGAAAACCTGGGGCCGAACATCAATACGCCGGAATGGGACGGGTATTTCACGATTCCGGCCACGGGCGATTACGCCTACCTCAGTTCCATCCAGAATTCAATGGGCGGGGAAGATATTTTCCGGTTGAAGTTGTATCCGGCCGTCAAACCCGACCCCGTCGCCATCGTGTCGGGTCAGGTAATCGACGGCCTGACCAAAAAACCGATTGCCGCCGAAGTCTTGTCGACGGTGACGCCCGGCAACAAGGAACAAAGCCGGATTAAGTATGACCCCGAAACGGGCGACTACAAGCTTTTGCTGCCAACCCAGAGCAACTACAACCTGACGGCCAGCCGCGAGGGCTATTTTCCAACCACCGAACCGCTCGACCTGAGCCGGGATAAACGGTTTCGGGAAATCCGGAAAACTATCGTGCTGACTCCCATAAAAACCGGCCAGCGGGTGGTGCTGCACGAGGTCCTCTTCGAGCAGAGTAAAGCCGTGCTGCTGAGCGGTTCCAACGCCGAACTCGACCGGGTAGCCCAGATGCTGAAAGACTTCCCGACGATGGAAATTCAGGTGGACGGACACACTGATAATCAGGGACAATGGGACCTCAATATGAAACTATCCCAGGACCGGGTTCGGGTAGTAAAGGAGTATCTGATGGGTCAGGGCGTCGCCGACAACCGGATTCAAACCAAAGCCTGGGGACCTAGCAAACCCATTGCCAGCAACGAAACCGAAGAAAAGCGCCGACTCAACCGCCGAGTTGAATTTACGATCCTGAAAATGTGAAAGTCCGGCAAAATGGCCTTATTTTTGCCCGCAAAAAGCTATTCACACTGTTTAATTGATGTCTCAAAACCGTCGAACGTCTCTCTTTATCCTGTCCGGGATTGTCCTGCTGGCGTTTGTTCTTCGCATTTACCGTTCTGACACCTACGGACTTTTTTTAGACGAAAAAGCGACAATCCTGATCAGTCAGGGCATACCGATAGAAGGTGCCAATCAGCACGACGTCTTCGACAAGCCCAACTCTCCTTATTTCACGCCGAAAGAGTTCTGGCGTCCTAAAACGCTGGCCGACTTCAACGAAGCGGTTTCCCGAAGCGATATCGGCCATAGCCCGGCTTACTACGCCATGCTGTGGAGCTGGATCAAAGTGTTTGGCCTGAGCGACTTATCCATTCGCTTTCCGTCGATCCTGTTCAGCACCCTGACGGTTCTGCTGGTTTATTTTTTTGTCAAACGTCACATCCGGCTGGCTCCGAAAACCACCGACCGCCTGGCCCTGATCAGTGCGTTCATTGCCACCGTTGAGCCGTTGTTCATTGCCCATAGCCACATTGCCCGCAACTACACGATGACGTTCTTTCTGACGCTGCTCGCTACGCACGTCTTTCTGATCATCATTGAAAAAGAAAAGGCCCGAAAAGCCTCGGGTCGGCTTTATGCTGGATACGGTGCGCTCGTCGCTATTTCGATCCTTTCGCACTACCTGAGCACTACGGTATTTTTAAGCCACGGCCTGTACGTGTTATTTTTCGTCAGAAAATGGCCGGTCTGGACCAAACTGGGCCTTACGTTTGTCGTCGCCCTGAGTTGTGTTTCCTTGTGGATGCTGTTTGGCGGGGGGCAATCCACCTTCGGAACCCTGAAATACCAGGCTGAATTTTACCGCAATCTGGCCGAAACAAACCCGGTTAACAGCGGTTTTGGGCTGATTCTCCCGGCTACGGTTCCAAACGTTTTCTGGCGGGCACTGCCGATTTTCGCCGACCTGGTTATTTTTACTAACGGCCTTGGCACGGCCATTGTAGGCTACCGGAATTTCGCCGTAGCTCTCCTGGTTGGTCTGCTGTGCATTTTCGTCATTCACCGGTATCGGAACCAGCGTCAGACGCCCCAGTGGGTTAAGTTTGCGATCCCGGCGTTGCTTTTGGCAGGAATGTTGTACTACAGCATTCATCCGTTGCAACACCTGGTTCTGTCCGCCATGCTACCGTTTTTCTACCTGCTCAGTCTTTCCCTGCTGGAAGACTTCCGGCCCGACGACCGTCCGCTGCTTGTGTTTCTGATCATGCTGTCGCTGATTCCCACGTTGTTTCTGCTGCTGATGGCTTTTCGGTCGGGGCATACCTACGGCATTACGCAGCGGTATTCGGGCTTTTCGTTTCCATATGTGTGCATTCTGGTGGCGCTGATGATTCGGAAACTTTTCGCACAACGCCTTTGGTTCAGCTTGCCGCTGGCTGCGGTTCTGTTTATTCAGGCGGGATTTATCGCTCTGCTGTTGGGCCAGATCTACAACGACACGGCTCCCAAGTACACTTCGTTTGCCCTCACCCGCTCGGCAAACCCTTTTTGGTACTCGGCCCAGAAAATCCAAGAGCTGTACACACCCGGCGATACGGTTTTGTACCCGACCCTGAAACGCAAGGAATATACCGAAATCGACAAAACCGGCCGGCCGTACGACATTATTGATGCGCAGATGGTAAACATCTATTTGCCCCGGGATGCCACCTACTACCAGCGGATCGACACCACTGAACGGGACAAGATTGTACTCGTCAAAGGCAAGACCGGTCAGAAAATCACTATCTTTGACCTCGAAGGAACGAAATACCGTTACTAAAATGACTTCACCGGCAACAACTACGAACGACATAACAATCCTCAGTGGACAACTGCGGCTGAAAGTACTGGAATTGTACAACATGGCCCATGCCGGGCACATCGGCTGTTCGCTGAGCTGCCTGGATCTGATGATTGCGACGCTGATTCTTCGCAAACAACCGGACGATACGTTTATCTTGTCGAAGGGGCACGCGGCTGCGGCTCTGTACGTCTGCCTGAACCATTTGGGCGAAATTTCGGACGACCAACTGCAGACGTTTTATAAAAACGGTACCACCCTGCCCGCCCACCCCGCCCCCAACCAGCACAAGGGAATTCCGTTCGCCACCGGTTCGCTCGGCCACGGTCTGCCGATTGCTGCGGGCATCGCCCACGCCAACAAATTGCAAGGCAACCCGAATGCGGTTTTTGTTCTGCTTTCCGACGGCGAAACCAACGAAGGAACCACCTGGGAAGCCGCCCACTACGCCATGCAGCAGGGGCTGGACAATCTGGTGATGCTTATCGACAAGAACGGTTTGCAGGGCTTCGGGCACACTACCGATGTGTTTGGCGACACCGCCGACGTAACCAAATGGCAGGCCATCGGGTTTGAGGTCGTGGAAGCCGACGGGCACGATGTGGAAACCCTGGTGGCAACGGTTGACACCCTGCGGCTGCAAGCCAACGGCAAGCCCAAAGTTATCATTGCGCATACCGTGAAAGGCAAAGGCGTTTCGTACATGGAAAACCGGCTCGAATGGCATTACCTGCCCATGAACGCCGACCTCTACGAGCAGGCCAAAGCCGACATCCACGACCGGTATTTTACCGCATAGCCGACCGCCAAGGTCCGATTCACACTAGTTAATAACGAATGTCTAACCAGATCCTACCGTACCGGGACAGCATCCTGCAACTAAAAGGACCCATTTTTGTCTTCGGAGCCAGCGGCTTTATCGGTGCCAATTTATTCGATCAGATTTTCCAGCTTCGGAAAGATTGCTACGCGCTGACCCACGACGCCACCAAAGCCTGGCGCCTGAAACTGCTGAACGTTCCGGCCGAAAACGTCATTCACTGCGATATTCTTTCCCATAAATCGGTGCAGGAGGTTTTTAGTCGCTACCAACCCCGCACGATTTTCAACCTGGCGGCTTACGGCGCGTACAGCAAGCAGAAAAACGTCAACCTGACCTACGAGACAAACGTCAACGGTACGGTTAACATCCTGGAAAACTGCACCCCCGACACGGCTTACATTCACGCCGGGAGCAGCTCGGAATACGGTTTTAACTGCACCGCCCCCAAAGAAACCGACCGCGTCGAGCCCAACAGCCACTACGCCGTATCGAAAGTTTCGGCGGCTTACCTGCTTGAATTTTACGCCCGCGTTCACGGTTTGAGAACCCTGAACTTACGGCTTTACTCCATTTACGGCGGCTGGGAAGAACCCGATCGGCTTATTCCCCGGTTGGTGGAAGAAGCCCGTAAAGGCACGCTGCCCCCGCTGGTTTCGCCCGACATCAGCCGCGATTTCGTGTACATCGACGACTGCGTGGAAGCCTTTGTCAAGGCGGCTCTGACCGTTGATAAGAGCATCAGCGGCCGGTCCTACAACATTGCCACGGGACAAAAAACGACCATGCGCGAACTGGTGGAAGAAACCCGCCAAACCTTCAGTCTGACGGTTGAGCCGGTCTGGGGCAGCATGGGCAACCGGCAGTGGGACCTCAGCGACTGGTACGGCGACCCGGCAGCGGCCAACGCCGACCTGGGCTGGCAGGCCCGTACGCCCCTGACGGTGGGCCTGCAAAAAACCGCCGACTGGCAGGTGCAGCACAACTACGCCGAGCGCGTGCTACCGGCTTTTGCCAACCCGACGCTCAACCCCGTCATCACGGCCATCATTGCCTGTTACAAAGACGCCCAGGCCATCCCGATCATGTACGAACGGCTGGTCCGGACGTTCAACGAAATGAAGGTCCGCTACGAGATTATCTTCGTCAACGACAACTCGCCCGACAACCAGGAGGAAGTGATCGACGCCATTTGCGCGAAGGACCCGAACGTCATCGGTATTTCCCACTCGCGGAATTTCGGCTCGCAGTCGGCGTTCCTGAGCGGGATGGAAATCTCGACCGGTGACGCCGTGGTGCTGATGGACGGCGATCTGCAGGACCCGCCCGAAATTATTCCGAAGTTTTACGAAAAGTGGCAGCAAGGCTACGACGTGACGTACGGGGTGCGGGTGCAGCGCGAAATGCCCGCCCACGTCCACTTCTTTTACCGCACGTTCTACCGGCTGTTCAAGAAAATGTCGTACATCAACATCCCGGTTGATGCGGGTGACTTTTCGATGATCGATCAAAAGGTGGTGCGCGAACTGGTGGCCCTGCCCGAAACCGAGCAATTTCTGCGCGGCCTGCGGGCCTGGGTCGGTTTCAAGCAAACGGGCGTGGATTACGTCCGCCCGGAACGCATGTTCGGCGTTTCGACCAACAACTGGACCAAAAACATCTGGTGGGCCAAGAAGGCCATTTTCTCCTTCAGCTTTGCCCCGCTCGAACTGATGTCCTACGCGGGCTTTCTTCTGACGGGTCTGTCGTTGCTGGGCATTCTGTGGCAAATTCTGGCCAAATTCCTGATTTTCCCCAACACGCCCGCCGGTCTTTCAACGGTTATCGTGCTGGTGATGCTGTTTGGCGGGATTAATTTGCTGGGAATTTCGTTTTTGGGAGAATACATCAGCAAGATTTTCGAAGAAACTAAAAAGCGGCCCAAATTCATCCGGACCAAAGTCCGCAAGGGCGAGCAACTCTACAAAACCGCATCCGAAATCCGGGCGCTGGTGGAAGCGAGAAAGACAAAATAAGGGTTGGGGTTGTTTCGCGGAGTTAAGCGGAGATAATCAGAGTCAAGCAGAGACTCCGCGAAACTCAATCAAACTCCGCGAAAAAACTCCTTAAACACACCAAGAATCCATGCGTAAAGAATTTTCAGCCGCCATTGAACGCATTGCCGCACACGATGAGCGCATCATCTTCATCACGGGCGATCTGGGCTACAACGCCCTGGAAAGCGTAGCCACGGTGCTGGGTCCGCGCTTTATCAACGCGGGCGTCGCCGAGCAAAACATGGTCGGGGTGGCGGCCGGTATGGCCTACAAAGGATACAAAGTGTTTTGCTACAGCATCGCGCCCTTTGCGGTCTACCGGTGTCTGGAGCAGTTCCGCAACGACGTTTGCCTGCACAATTTGCCGGTGTTCATGGTCGGCAACGGCGGGGGCTACGGCTACGGCATCATGGGTTCTACCCACCACGCCATCGAAGACCTAGCCTGCCTGAGTGGCTTGCAGAATGTCAAAACCTGGATTCCGGCTTTTGCCGACGAGATTGACCCGTTCGTGGATGCCATCGTAGCGGAAGGCCGTCCGGCTTACCTGCGCCTGGGCGCGGGGCCGAAAACGCCCGAAGGCAGCGAAACCACCGGCTCGTTCAAAAAAGTGGTCAGCAGCGCCCAGCCGAAAGGAACCGTGGTGGCGCTGGGCCCGGTAGCGGCCAACGTCCTGAAAGCCCTGCAAACCTCCGACGCCCTGGGCAATCAGTTTGACGTTTACACGGCGTTGAACCTGCCGCTTGAGCTGCCCACCGACCTGGGCCGGCAATGGGCCGAATCGCAGAATCTGCTGGTGGTGGAAGAACACGTGAGCATCGGCGGACTGGCGCAGCAGCTTTCGGTTAAATTGCTGGAAAATGGGCTGTCGTTCCGGCAGTTTGTAAGCCTGTCGGCCCAGGGATACCCCGGCGGGGTGTACGGAGATCAGAGTTTTCACCAGCAGCAATCGGGCCTGGATGCCGCTTCCATTCAGGAGAAGTTGACGGCTTTTTTGTAGAAAAGGCTCGTTGAAGAGAAGGGTTATTTCGCGGAGAATGGCAGAGAAATTTAGAGTTTAGCGGAGTCGGTATGGACTCGAAGACGCAGTCAGTTTCGGTTACGGATAGTGGATCAAAATCAACCTCCCGACGGTCGCTCGTGCTGGGTGGGCTGGTGTTGCTTGTCCCGATGCTGGTGTACGGCTGGGTGTTTAGTCGCTACGCGGTTAACATTCCCAAATTTGAGGATCATACTCTGAAAGGCTTTTTGCTAAATCTGGAAAAAGCCGGATCGATTCGCGATTGGGTATACGAATTTTTCAGGCAACACAACGAGCACCGCATCGTCTACGACCGGCTCATTGCCTGGCTCGATTACCGCCTGACCGGTAAGCTGAATTTCATCCATCTGATGGTGGTGGGCAATTTAAGTTTGGTTTTGCTGTTGCTGGTCTTTGTCAGGGCTTTACAAAAGGCGGGGGCTGCGGTCTGGACGGCCCTGCCGGTTGCAATGCTGCTGTTTAACCTCTCCCAGTGGGAAAACATGTTCTGGGGGATGGCGGCCCTGCAAAACTTCACCGTGGTGGCGCTCGCCCTGGCCACGTTCTACGCCCTGGCGTTCAGCGACCGGGTGGGCTGGCTGGCCATCGGGCTGGCGGTGCTGGGTACCATCACCAGCGGCAACGGGCTGCTGATCTGGCCGGTGGGGCTCGTATTGCTTTTTCTGCGGCAGGATTACAGCGGGGTCATGCGCTGGCTGGCGGCTCTGGCCATTTCGTTCCGGCTTTACTTTCTATACTACGAAAAACCGCCGGGCAATCCGGTCGATTCCGGAACGCTCCTGCAAAAACTGCACGGCTGGCTGTTGTTCAATGGCGCAGCCGCTGAGGCTTTTCCTATCCAGAATTTCCTGTTGAGTTGTACGGTATTGGGGGCGGTGATGCTGGGTTTTACCCTCGTGCTTTGCCTGCTCTTTTTGCGGCAGCACCTGCGTGCCCCCCAACTGTCCGGCTGGCAGATTTTCTTTCTGGGAACAGCCGCCTTCGTGGTTGGGTCGGGGCTGATCGTGGCCCTGAACCGCGTCGGCTTCGGCCTGGCGACCCTGACAACGAGCCGGTATAAAATCTACTCGCTCACGCTCCTGTCGCTGCTGTTTGCGTACTGGATTTCCCAAAGCCGTCCCTCCCAGCGCCGGGTCCGGGCGGGGCTGGCGTCGGGATTCAGCGTTCTGATTGCTTTCTTCTCGTACACTGCCTACCTGGACGAAGCAGTTTACTGGCGAAAATACCTGACAGCCAGCCAGTTTAACTGGACCTATACCCGTCCGGATGCCGTGGCAACGATTGACGCCCAGACCCGGAAACTGATCGACAACGCCCCGGCCTTTTACGATGCGCAGGTATCGAGTCTGTTTTCAATTCCGCCCACGGTCTCGAAAGTCCGGCTGGATACGGTATTCAGAGCCAACGGCGAATACGTCGCCCGCCAGGATTCGTTTCCAGCGCTCGGGCTGCGCGAGGAAGGGGCGTACCTGATAGCTCGTTCGCCCCGCCGAACGTACCTCTTTGCCACCCGCCAGAACCTGTCCGGAAGTCGTCGGCGCTGGCTGCAACCCCGGCTAACGTTTGGACCCGGTTTCACGGCCCAGCTTCCCGAAAGCGAACTCGAAGCCGGCACCTACGACTTGCTTCTGCTGGCCGTCAGACCCGGTAACGAATGGCAGTTTTATTCCACCGGGCGGCAGCTGACGGCTTCGGGCCAAACCGCCACCCCGTTTAAAAAGAATTGGTAGTATGCTCGCAACCGAAACTACGCATAAAGAAAAAAATTACCTGATTCAGCTGGACGGCCTGCGGTTTCTGGCCGTTACGCTGGTGATGATCGACCACTGGATGGGTGAACGGGTTCACCTGCCGCTCGGCTACTTCGGCGTCAACCTGTTTTTTGTCCTGAGCGGTTTTCTGATCACCCGCATTCTGATCAACAGCAAACTGACCGACGACCGGCTTCAGCGTTCGCACGGCCATTCGCTGCGGCAGTTTTACATCCGGCGAAGCCTGCGGATTTTCCCCATTTATTACCTGACGCTGTTTGTCCTGGCCCTGATTGGTTTTCAGGCGGCCCGCGAGTATCTCCCCTGGTTTCTGACCTACACCCAGAATTTCTGGATCATCATTCACCAAACCTGGTTTGGGGCGCTGGACCACCTCTGGTCGCTGGCCGTGGAAGAACAGTATTACATCTTTTTCCCGTTTCTGATCCTGTTTATTCCGACGCGTCGGATTCCGGCGTTGCTGATTACGCTCATCGGCATCTCGTTTCTGGTCCGGCTGTACCTCTACGCTACCCAGGCCCCCTGGATGGTGCAGTTCGTGCTGATGCCTACCTGTCTGGATGCCTTCGGGCTGGGCGGGGTGCTGGCCTATCTGATGGTTTTTCGGCGGGATCAGTTTGCCAAAGTGGCGGGAAACACGGGCTTGCTGCTGCTTAGTCTGGGTTTATACGCGCTGAACGTCTACTTGATGATGTCCACTTCACCGGCCCGCAACGTGTTTACGGACGTGTTCGACCGCTTTTTCACCTCGCTGTTTTGCTTTTTCATCATCGGCAAGGGGGTACTTGGTTACCAGGGTTTCATGAAATCGCTGCTGGAACACCCGATCAGCAACTACCTGGGCCGCATCAGCTACGGCTTGTATTTGTTTCATAACCTGGTTTTCAACTATTACCACACGCCCGCCAATTACGTCACCGTCCGGGCGTGGAACCGGCTATTGCGCGAACTGCCTTTTTTGGCCGAAACCGCACTGGAACCGTTTACGATGGTCCTGTTTTTTTACGGCATCACGGTCGCCGTCGCCACGGTATCCTGGTTCGTGGTTGAGAAACCCATCAACGGCCTGAAAGACCGGTTTGCGTATTGACCGATCGTCGGTGGCCCAGTGAATAAATGAAAATGAACGGTCAGAAAAATCATTTCCCCGATTTTTGTATCTTTGTCCATAAGAAGTTGTCGAACCGGCAATACGAACAATCTTCTGTACTTCAACGTTATTGCCTTTATCCACCTCCTACTGATCAATGAGTCTGTTATTATCGATTGTCATGCCGGCCTACAACGAGGAAGAATGCATCCACGAAGTTGTAGAAAACTGGGTCGACCTGCTGAACCGGCAATTTCCTACCGAAAGCACCCGCCTGATCGTCATCAACGACGGTTCCAAGGACCGTACGGGCGCGATTCTGGACTCATTGAAGCCCAAATACCCCAACAAACTGGAGGTGGTTCATACGCCCAACGGTGGTCACGGTAATGCCGTGGTGCGGGGATACCGCCACGCCGTCGCGCTGGGTTCCGAGTACGTTTTCCAAACCGACAGCGACGACCAGTTTATTACCGACGACTTTTCCAAATTGTGGGCCAAGCGGCACGAATCCAATTTTATTCTGGGTTACCGGCAGATCCGTTTCGACGCACCCGCCCGGCTGGTGATCACCCGAATTCTGAAATACAGCCTTTTCCTCATTTACGGAACGTATATCAAGGACAGCAACATTCCCTTCCGGCTCATCAACGGCATTTATCTCAAGAAACTTCTGGAGCAACTTCCCGATCCGACGCCCTTTGCTCCCAATATTTTCCTGGCGGTCATGGCGCGGAAAGCCGGTGAAAAAACCTTCGATATCCCCATTGTTCACAAAGAACGGCAGACCGGAACGGTTTCAATTCTGAAATGGAAACTGCTGAAAGTCTGTATGCAAAGCTTTCAGGAGCTGGTCGAATTCCGGCTGGCTTTGGGCTCCAAGGTGAAAGCCCTCAAAACCGTGCACGTAACCCAGCCCGTCAAACTGTAAAGTTGCCCCAACGGTACTTTTGATGACGCAGATTGAACGGATGGCCACAGATTTTATCTGCGAAAATCCGCCCGGTCGGCGTCATTGGCGTTTTATTTTTGCGCATATTACCGCACCGAATTTAAGTACATGACCAAAAAGCAGCTCTGGATTGGCCTCAGCGTTTTAGCGCTTATTTTCGGCGGCTACCTCGCCTACCGCTGGTCGAAGGCACCCGCCCGCTCGGCCTGGATGCTGATTCCCTCGGATGCGCTGCTGGTGCTGGAAAGCTCGACCTTGCAGGACACCCTGTCCAAACAGGCCCAGCTCAACGAAATGGCCCTGCGGACGACCCCGATTTTCCAGGAAGCCGTTCGAAGCCTTGAAAAATTTGTCTGGGCCCCGCTCGACACGGCCAGCGCCGTTCAGTTTCTGCACGAAAAACCGGTTTGGTACTCCCTGCACCCCACGTCCAAAGACCGGCTCGGCTTTGTTTTTTACATTCCCATTAAATCCCTGCAGGATCAATCGTTTCTAAACCGAATCCTGAATCCCAATGCCGACCGGTTCCGGGTGCTCAGCCACCCGTACGAAGGCACAAAAATTCACGAACTGCTTACCGTCCGGAACGAATCCCTGGGGTCGTTTGTGGTGCTGGATGACTACCTGATTGGCAGCCCTTCCACCATTCTGATGGAGAGCGTCATTCGGCGGATGAACCAGCCCTTCACGGAAACTCCGCTGCAACGTGCCGATGTGTCGCTGATTCGACCGGGAACCTTGGCGGGCATTTACGTGCGCAGTTCGGTGTTGTCGGCGGTTTTGTCCCCCAACGAATCGAGCACCGACTACCAGTCGAAATACATCAAGGCCCTGCTGCCCACCGAATTGCTGACCCGTTTTCGGCCATCGCCCACCCGAACCCACCTGATTGGCCTCTCGACCGACGACATTGGTGCCAAAGGGGCCCTGGCGCATTTGTTCGACCGGCAAACTCCTTTCCGGTTCAGTTGCGGCAACCTGATTCCCGATCAGACTACGACCCTGTTTCACTTTAGCCTAAGCAACGGCCCCCGCTTCGGAAAGGCGCTGACGGCTTTCATCAATGCCGAGGACGAAGCCGATACGCGCGAAGGTCGCCGGAAGCTGCGCCCGCTGCTCCAGAACGAAGACAACGGCATCTACAAGTACGTAGGGAACGAGATTGCCCTCCTGCGGCTCGATGCCCCCTCTTCCGACCGCCGATTGGTGCTCCTGATTCATTCCCAAAACATTGAGCGCCTGTGGGATCGGTATCAGCTGGCGGCCCTGCTGACGACCGGCACCGATCGACTGGCGGCTTCCAAACCGTTTCTGCGATACCGTATTTCGGCGTTGAAAGCCCCCAATTTGCCCGCTTTTCTGTTCGGTGGATTGTTTCGCGGCTTTGATCAGAACTGGCTGACGCAGGTCGGCGACTACCTGGTCGTTGCCAACGGACAAGGGGTTTTGCAGGAGTATTTGCAGGCCGTCGAACAGCGGACAGTCTGGTCGGAATCTGCCCGGCAACGGGATTTACTGACGCAGACCATGCGCCCCGCCAATTTCACGGCTTACACCCGCTTCAACCGCGCCGGGGAGTCGATGTCGGCCAACTGGCCCCAGGCCTGGCAGCAACTCCTCAACCACGACGAAACGGCCCTGGATAACGTCGAAAACCTGATCTACCAAAGTACCTACGGGCGTGAACGGATTTACTCTTCCTTGATTCTGGGCCGAACCACGCGCCGGGCGAGCCAGGCGGTTCTGAACCGGGTTTTTCTGCAACGGAAAATCGCGCTCAATGCGCCCCTGGTAAGCCAACCGATGGTGCTCGGCGATTTTGTGGGCAGCTCCGGCGTCATGTGGGCGGTGGACAATACCCAGCAATTTATCCTGATTACTCCCGAAGGGGAAAAACACCCCTTGGGTACGGTCAATGGCCCCGTCCAGAGTTCGCTGGTACCGGTCGATTTCCTGAATAACGGGCGGCTGCAATACGCATTTACCACGGCCCGGTCGCTGTACATCGCCGATCCGGTCAACGGTTTGGCCAAACTCCAGTCCATCCCGCTGCCCGAAGGGGCTGATCCGGGCACGCTGATGGCCCCGCGCCGGGATCAGAACCGCAACCTGATTCTGCTGATGCTCAACCGCAACGGCAGTGTTTATGGATATGACCGCCAACAGAAACGGTTTGTTACGGCTTTTTCCGTCAATAATCCGGCGGGAGAAAGCGTGCCGGCTTTTCACGCGCCCGTCCGAAATCAGGCGCTCTCGGTGGTGTCGGTGCAGAAAGATGGGCATTTGTTTTACTGGAACGAAAACGGCGGTCAGATCAGCGGTTTTCCCGTTGACCTGAAGTCGGAAATGATCGGGCCGGCCTGGCTGGAAACCGGAAATCCGCCTACCATTACCACCCTGACCCGGCAGGGCGAATTGATTCACGTCGGGGCCGACGGGCAGATTTCTGAACGCAACCAGTTGTACCGCCCCATTCGTCGGGGGTCGTTCCGGATGTTACCGGACGTAAATCAAAACGGCTATGTTCTGCTGCGGACGACCGACACCGAAGCGGCTGTTCTGGACCGCAATGGCAAACAGCTTTTCGAGGTTCGGGGGCTACGGCCGGGCCAAACAACCTTGCGCTACCACGTTTTAGGGTCGGGCATCAACCTGATTAGTGTTAAATCCGGTAATTTTACAACCTTGTATGATCTGGCGGGCCGCCCCATTGGTGACCGTCCCATCCCGGGTGCCTTCCCCGTTGAGCTGCAATTTTCGCCAACCCGGAATAAACTATTTGTGTACAGTACCGACAACAAAGCCGTTCAGATCTGGTCGGTGAAGTTGCGCTAACGAGAATCCAATCCTATGAAACCTGGCGTTGTCGTCCGCTATATCGTCTTACTGCTTTCCATCCTGATTTACATTGGCAGTTGTTCGTCTGATGTACTGAATACCGCCCAGCGGGAACGGATCATTCCGGATGACTACCGGTTCGGCGACCTCTACCGGCTGGCGAATCTGCCGCAGTTTAAAGCCCGGCAAGTTCCCTGCCCCCCCGCTCATCCGGCCGACGGCCCGCGCAAACCCATTCACTTCTACATCATCGGCGATAGCTTCTCGGAACCGCCACGCGTGACCCTGGCGGATTTACCCGTCCAACACTTTCACCGGACGAAATGGGCGTCTCCCCGGCGCGTTCAACTCGATACGACCAAAACCAATGTGCTGGTGATTGAAACCGTTGAGCGCCACTTCCGCGACCAGTTCGGTAAATACATCACCGAATTGCAGGTCGTTTCGGATACAACCCGGCCGGAGCCCAAGCCGGAACGGCACTGGAACTGGCTGGCGCTGACAAAGGAACTGGAAACGTTATTTTCCCGGGATGCCGTTGAAGGCCGGCTGGAAACGATTCTGTTTTTTACCGACTGGGCGCTCTGGTTTAAGGAACTGAAAGCCTGGCTGACGCTGGCCTGGTTTGACCGGGTCAACACCAAAACCTCCCTCTCACCCGACGGAAAGCACCTGCTGTACTACATGGATACGGACACCTCCGGCAAAAATTCTTCGTTTACGCCCCTGCCCGACTCCCTGCTCAACCGCTACATCGACACCATCAACGTGGTGGCCGACCGGTATCAAAAACTCGGATTTGACCAGGTGTACCTTTCCATCATTCCGAATAAAACCAGCATCAACGCTCCGGACACGGGGCCGCTGCCGTACAATCACCTGATCGAGCGCGTTCAGCAAAGCCCCCGGTTGTTGATTCCGGCCATCGATATTTACACGCCGTACCGAGCCAGCCGCGTTCCCTTGTATGAAATCAGCGATGCCCACTGGAACTGCGCCGGACGGGCCATCTGGATGCGGGAAGTAACGACGAAGCTGCATTCGCTGCCCCTGAAAACAAAAAAGCTTACCACCCGTGAGTGATAAGCTTTGTAGGATGTAGCGGGCTCGAACCGCTGACCTCCGCCCTGTCAAGACGGCGCTCTGAACCAACTGAGCTAACATCCTGTCGTGTTTCGGGTCACAAAATTAGGAGATTTCTTCAGTTTCCAAATGCACCCGGTAAACTTTTTGTGAAGGAATTCGCCATAAGAGCAGCAGACCCACCACAAACAGGGCCAGTAACGCCAGAACGCTGTTGCGCATACTCCCCGTAACCTGCTCAATCAGACCGTATATGAGCGTTCCGATAACGATGGAAAGCTTTTCGGTAACGTCATAAAAACTAAAGTAAGAAGCTGTTTCCTGCGTATCTCCCGGAATCAGTTTTGAGTAGGTAGCCCGCGAAAGGGCCTGAATGCCGCCCATCACCAGACCCACCAGCACCGCCAGCGCGTAAAACTGGTTCTCGGTCATCACGTAATACGCGCCCACGCAAATGCCAATCCAGAGTGTTACTGCCATCATCAGGGCGTAAATATTACCAAACCGTCCGGACAAACGGGCAAACAGAATGGCCCCCGGAATGGCAATCAACTGGATGAGCAGGATGGTAATGATCAAACTTTGAGCGGGCAGTTTCAACTCGTCGCTGCCGAAAATAGTGGCAATGTACATCACCGTCTGAACGGCCATGTTGTAGACGAAAAACGCCAGCAGAAACTTCTTCAGCAGGGCTTGCTTCTTCACCTGGGCATACACCTTCTTCAACTCCCTAAACCCGTTGAAAATCCAGTTGCCGGAGGTAGCAGTATTGCTGCGCCGTTCCGAGTCGGGCAAATACCGGAACGAAAGCTGGGAGAAACCCAGCCACCAAATGCCCACGGTCAGAAAGGAAATGCGGGAAGCCATCGCGCCCGACATGCCGCCGTACCACTGCGGAAACAGGATCATGGTCAGGTTGAAAACCATCAGCACCACACTGCCGATGTAGCCCATTGTAAAGCCCCGCGCACTCACCCGGTCGATCTGGTCTTCGGTGGCAATTTCGGGCAGGTAGGAGTTGTAAAAAACAATGCTGCCGCCCCAGCCGACCAGACTTAGAATAAAACAAAAAACGGCAAAGGTGGTCGTTTCCTGCGTGAAAAAGTAGAGCAGTGAGCAACTGACCGAGCCCAGGATGCAGAAGAACTGCATGAAAGATTTTTTGCGACCGCTGTAGTCGGCCAGCGCCGACGAAAACGGGCTCAGCAGCGCAATAAGCAGAAAAGACACCGAGACCGAGTAAGAAAAAAGCACGGAGTTTTTGACCGGAAAACCCAGGAAGTCAATTACGTTGCCGCCCGCTTCGTTCAGGGCCGTGGCGCTGAAGTAAACCGGAAAAATGCTGGAAACAATCACCAGCGAGTGCACGGAATTGGCCCAGTCGTATAAACACCAGGCGTTAATAACACGGGGGTTGTTTTTCATGGAGGGTAAAGACCGTCTTGGCAGAAAACCGTCCGAATCTTACTGCTTTTTGTAATACCGGACGTAATCAATGGTAAAGGTAAACGGAAATTTTGAGTAATCGACTGCGCCCCCGCTGGTGCCGCCCAGGGCCAGATTCAGCAGCAGGAAATGCGGTTTGGTGAACGGCATCCATTCACCCGCGGGCATGTCGCTGGCCCGGTAAATGGCGTAGTTGATATCATCGATAAAAATCCGGATTTCCTCTTTATCCCATTCGAGAATGTACGTGTGAAAGGCGTCCGACAGGTCCGGTATGGGGGGTGACACGCTGATCTTTGCGGCATCTTTGCCATTGGCGTCGGCTTTGTGCAAACTGCCAAAAACGTACTGCGGAGCATAGCCCAGCCACTCCATGATGTCGATTTCACCGCTGGCCGGCCAGCCTACTTCGTACCGGTTGGTGCCCAGGGTCCAGATGGCGGGCCAAGCGCCTTTGCCCGTCGGGAGTTTGGCCCGAACTTCAACTTTACCGTACAGAAAATCGGCTTTTCCGAGGGTGACCAGACAGGCCGAACTTACCGGGTGGGTTTCGGTGCTATCGTTTAAGGCCGTGATAATCAAATTTCCATTTTCAACCCGGCTGTTTTTCAGGCGTTTTGGCTGGTAATATTGCAGTTCCTGATTCCGGATATAGCCTTCCTGGTAGGTCCAGCGCGTTGAGTCGGGCAACCCGGTATAGTTAAATTCGTCGGCCCACACCAGTTGATAGGTCGGTTCGGGCGGGGGCTCCGGTTTGCGTTTGCAGGAAACAAAGACGACACCAAACAGACCGGCAACGATCAGGAAATACTTCATACGTTTATCACTTCAGGAGTTCGAGCAACAGTTCGGGTTCGTCGGTCGTGATAAAATTCACGTACTGATCCAGAAACCATTGCATACTGATTCGATCATTGACCGTCCAGACGGTAACGGCCAGGTGCTGGTCCCGGGCTTCCCGGATCCAGCCCGGTCTCAGCGTCAAGACGGCGTAATTATAGGACAGGCCCGAAAAGCCATCGGTGACCAACTGCCCGGGCGTCTGATCACCGTTCAGGTACGAAACCCGGGCCGACGCATCCAGCGCCAGGATGTGTTTGCACACCTCGTAATCAAAGCTGCAGTAATCAACCAGCCCCTCCGCCTTCAGCGCTTTCACCAGTTCAACGGCTTTGCGGGCGGTAGCCAGAGAACGCTCCTTGCTCACGCGGGAGCCTTTTATTTCGAGCATCAACCGGGTTTTAGCCTGCTTGATCCCTTCGGTCAGGTACGTCCGCAGGGTGGGCAGGGCTTCGCCGTTGCTCAATTTCAGGGTCGCAAGCTGGGCCGCGGGCGTGGTTTCGATGGAAATCCCGTTGATTGAATTGTCGTGATGAATAAACAGAACCGAGTCGGCCGACATCTGTACGTCAAACTCGCTGCCGGAGCACCCCAGTTGGATGGCCCGCCGGAGCGAAGCCAGCGAGTTTTCGGGGACCCCCGCGGTTTTCCAGGCTCCGCGGTGGGCAATTACGCGGGTTACGTAGTCGGGGGTAGAAACGGGATCTTTTCGACAACTGCTTGCGGTAATCAGAACCAAGAAAAACAAATACGTCCACCAATTGCTCATACGTGCGCCGACTTTCCTGTTGAAAGCCATTGAGTTTCCAAGATACTAACGTTTCCGTACGCTTAATCGATGAACGAAAATAAATACAAAGCTAAACTTCTATCCGGAAAACTCGGTTAAACAGGGAATCCTTCCGCTCACCTGGCATCATTACCGCATGAATCGACTAGCCCAAGAAAGTAGCCCCTATCTGCTGCAACACGCCCACAACCCGGTTGACTGGTACCCGTGGGGGCCGGAAGCCCTGCAGAAAGCTCAGCAGGAAAATAAACCGATTCTGGTCAGCATCGGTTACTCAGCCTGCCACTGGTGCCACGTTATGGAACGTGAATCCTTTGAAAACGGGCAGATTGCGCAGGTCATGAACCAGCATTTTGTCTGCATCAAAGTGGACCGCGAAGAACGGCCGGACGTGGATGCTATCTACATGGATGCCGTCCAGGCAATGGGTGTGCAGGGCGGCTGGCCGCTGAATGTTTTCCTGATGCCCGACGCCAAACCGTTTTACGGTCTCACGTATCTGCCCCCCCGGCAGTGGGTTAACCTGCTGACGAGCGTGCGTTCGGCGTTCAACGAGCATCCGGACCAGCTGGCCGAATCGGCGGAAGGGTTTGCGCGGCACCTGAACATGAGCGTCTCCGAGCAGTACTACCTGACCGATACCGCGCCCCAATTTAGCCGGGACCTGCTCGATGCAATGTACCAGAAACTCGAAACCTCCTTTGATTCGGTGAAGGGCGGCCCCCGCAAAGCGCCCAAGTTTCCGATGCCGAGCATTTACGGTTTTTTGCTGCGGTATTATCACGTGACAAAAAACAACGCGGCCCTGGATCACATTCGCCGGACGCTCGACTTCATGGCCCTGGGCGGTATCTACGACCAGATCGGGGGCGGCTTTGCGCGGTACTCCGTCGATGACCAGTGGTTTGCGCCCCATTTTGAAAAAATGCTGTACGACAACGGCCAGTTGCTCACGCTCTATTCGGAAACGTACAGTTTAACCCAAAGCCCGCTGTACGAAAAAACCGTTTTCCAAACGATTAACTTTCTAAAACGCGAACTGACCAGTCCGGAAGGCGGTTTCTATTCGGCGCTGGATGCCGACAGCGAGGGCGTGGAAGGCAAGTTTTACACCTGGACAACGCCCGAACTCCAGCAGGCGCTGGGCGACGACTTCAACTGGTTCAGCGAATTGTACCACATTGCTCCCGAGGGCAACTGGGAAGAACACGAGGGTGTTGGACGCAATATTCTGCACCGGGTGGTTTCAGACGCCGATTTTGCCCGGATGCAGGGCCTTACGCTGGCCGAACTGTCGGAAAAACTAACTACCACCCACCAGAAATTGATGGCGATCCGCGAAACCCGGATCCGGCCCGGCCTGGACGATAAAATTCTGTGTTCCTGGAATGGCCTCATGCTGAAGGGACTGGTGACGGCCTACCGGGTTTTCGGCGAAGCGTCCTTTCTGGAACTGGCCGAGCAGAATGCCCGCTTCATTCGGGAAAAACTTACCCAGCCCGAAACCGGCCAGCTCTGGCATAGTTACAAAACCGGGGTCAACGGCGCACCGGGCGTGGCTTCCATCACGGCTTATCTGGAGGATTACGCTGCGGTGATCGACGGGTACCTGGCGCTTTATCAGGCCACGTTCAAAGAAGCCTACCTGCGCGAAGCCGACCGTCTCACCCGGTATACACTCGATCATTTCTGGGATGAAGAGGATCACCTGTTCTTTTTCACCGACCAGACCGGAGAGTCCCTGATTGCCCGCAAAAAAGAGGTGTTTGACAATGTGATTCCGGCTTCCAACTCGATGATGGCCCATAACCTCTATACGCTCAGCCTGTTGTTGGAACAACCCGTTGAGGGCGCACCGGCTTATACCGATCTGCTGGAATCGATGATGGGCCGGGTGCAATCCCTGCTTCAGCAAAACGCCGAGTACCTGACCCATTGGGCCGCCCTGTATGCGATGCGGGTTCAGCCGACCGCCGAGATTGCGGTGGTTGGGCCGGACGTTCAGCAATTCCGGCGGGAGATCGACCAACGGTTTTACCCGAATAAAGTGCTGGCCGGTACCGAAACGGAAAGCGCGCTGCCTCTGCTGGAAAATCGGACTCCGATCAACGGCCAGACGGCGGTTTACGTCTGCTATAACCGGGCCTGCCAGTTACCCGTCACCAGCGTGGAAGCAGCTTTTAATTTGCTGGAAAAATAAAGAAGGAGACTTACTGGATCGTTTTCACGACGAGAAACTGCATTTTGGGACTGGAGGAGGTCGCTTCCCGGCTGAAGGTAATTTTGCCTTCGACAACCTGCATCAGTTTCGCCCGAACCTGGGCCCGGCCCAGGGCGCTCATGACGATCCCAATAACCAGATAGATTCCGACAAGCATCAAACGGTGGCCCAAAATTCTTCTCATAACTTCACAGGTAGGTAATGTTGGGACAAAAGTAGAGCATCCCCGTGACTTTATGGTACGTAGTTTCCCCTGTTTTGCCGGGGAAAAAGTACGTAATTCGAGCGTCAGGAGATCCGTCCGGGATTTTCGTTCACAAACGCCGACCAGGCCCCTTTTTTCGTTTTTTTACCAGTTGATTTTTTACCCGGCAGGGCGTCTTTGTGGAAGTAATGACAAATGGCGATCGCCAGCGCGTCGGTGGCATCAAAAAACTCGGGGTCCAGTTCAACCCGCAGCAAATGGCCCACCATGTGCGAAACCTGCTCCTTGGCGGCATTCCCGTTGCCCGTCACCGACTGCTTGACCCGGCGGGGAGCGTACTCAACAATCGGAATTCCGCGCGACAGCGCAGCCGCCATTACCACGCCCTGCGCCCGGCCCAATTTGAGCATAGCCTGCACGTTTTTGCCGAAAAACGGGTCCTCAATCGCCATCTCGTCGGGCAGGTATTCTTCAATGAGCTGAATCATCCGCTCAAAGAGTTTCTTTAATTTCAGTTCGTGGGTGCTATATTTGCTCAGGTGAATGACACCGTATTGCAACATATCCATCTGGGCTTTCCGAATTCCGATGACCCCATAGCCCGCAATCTGAGTGCCGGGATCGACGCCCAGAATAATCTTTTCGTACAGTTCATGTTCGGGAGCGGGAGTTGAAACGGGCATGGAATTTTGTACGGTGTTTTAGCAGTGATGATATGCAAAGTAACGGTTTCGTCCCGCAAAGAACGTATTCCAGGACCAAAAAAATCGCGTTTTGGTCAAAAATCGGTATCCTTCTCCTGATTGTCAGCTATATTTTTTTAACCGTTAACCGTCAGCAACACGATTTCCAATCGGCCTGGCGGTATTGGCAAAATGCCAACTGGCTTAGCTTCTCCGCCTTTCTCCTCCTGCTGCTCACGCCCGTCAACTGGTTACTGGAAGCCCTGAAGTGGCAGATTCTGGTCCGCCGGGTCGAACCCATTTCGCTGGGGGAAGCCACGCAGGGCGTTCTGGCGGGGTTAGCGATGGGGTTTGCCCTGCCCGCTCAGTTGGGCGACACGGCCGGGCGGCTGCTGTCGCTGCGCTCCGACCAACGCTGGGAAGGCATCGGGGCCGCGCTGGTTTCAGGTGGGATGCAGTTTTTCGCGGCCTTATTTTTCGGCACCGTCGCCCTGTTTGTTCGGTTGCAGACCGGGGCAACGGAGCTGCCAATGGCCCAGTGGATCTTGTTCTGGCTCCTGCTGCTGACGCTTGCGCTGGGTTTGCTGGCGGGCTGGTTTCGACACCGGCTGGCCCACCTCCCGTTCCGCTGGATGCAGCGCTGGGAAAAATACTGGGCCGTCGCTGCCCACTACACCACCCCCGAACTCTGGCTGGCCTTCGGGGTGGCAGCACTGCGTTACCTGACCTTTTCGCTGCAATTCTACCTGGCCATGAATTTATTCGGTATTGACCTGCCCATCCGGGAAACCACCACGGGCATCGGACTCGTTTACCTGGGCAAAACAATTATTCCGGCTTTCAACCTGCTGAGTGATCTGGGCGTCCGGGAAGCAACGTCGATGTGGGTTTTCGGCCAGTGGCAGGTGCCCGCAACCCAGATTCTGTCGGCGACCCTCACCCTGTGGCTGATCAACATCCTGGCTCCGGTGCTGGTCGGGTTGTTCTGGGTCTGGAAATTAAAACTGACAAACCGTCACTAGTTCATGATTTACGTCCTGATCGGTATATCCATTCTCTACGCGTTGTTTACCTTGATTCTGGCCGTCACCTGGTGGCGAATGCCCGTTTTTAGGGCTTCGTCGGCTCCTCCCCCGGGCAATTTGCCCAGGATCAGCGTCATTATTCCGGTTCGGAATGAAGCGTTTACGCTGCCGCTGTTGCTGGCGGACTTAAAAGCCCAGACGTATGCGCCCGATCTTTTTGAAGTCATCGTGGCCGATGATTCTTCCACCGACAACACCCTGCAAATCGCGCAGGAACTGGCCAGGGCCGTTCCCTACGCCCTGCGCCCGCTGCCCCTCGCCAACGAACCGACGACCTCTCCCAAGAAGCGGGCTATCCGTCAGAGCATCACCCAGGCCACCGGCGACCTGATTGTCACCACCGACGGCGACTGCCGCGTGGGGCCGCGGTGGCTGGAAAGCATTGCGGTTTTTTACCAGCAAACCGGCGCCCGGCTGATCAGCGGTCCCATCAGTTTTAACTCCGACCACACGGTTTTCGGCAACCTGCAAACCGTGGAAAGCAGCAGTTTGATCGGCGCGGGAGCCTGCACCATGTACCTGGGTTCACCAACCATGTGCAACGGCGCTAACCTGACCTACGAAAAACGGGTTTTTGAAGCCGTAAGCGGTTTTGACGGCATCGACCACGTAGCTTCCGGCGACGATGAGCTGCTCATGCACAAAATCGCGAGCCGCTATCCTGGCGGGGTTAAGTTTCTGAAAAGCCCGGACGCCATTGTCCATACGGCTCCGCAGCCGGGCCTGCGCGCCTTTTACCACCAGCGGAAACGCTGGGCCAGCAAATGGCGGGCTTACCAGAGCATCTTGCCGTCGCTGCTGGCGGTTTTCATCTTTGCCAGCAACCTGGCCGTTCCGCTGGCCGTGATCGGGTACTGGTGCTTCGGGGTTTCCGGTTACCAACTTATCGGCCTGACTGCCTTGAAAGCTGTGCCGGAGTGGCTATTTTTGGGCTCCGTGCTGACGTTTCTGAAAAAGAAGCGCGTCCTGATCTGGATTCCGGTTACTCAACTGGTCTATCCGCTGTACGTTGTTTTTTTTGGATTAGCCGCCCAGCAAAAAGGGTTTCGGTGGAAGGGCCGGGACCTGCAGTAACGGCCTTAAATCGTCTGAGAACCAACCTATGTTTCTGCATAAAACGAATTTCCTGCTCCGGGCCCTGTTTCCCCGCTACACCTGGCGCGTTCCGACGCGGGAAAAAGTCATTTACCTGACCTTCGACGACGGACCGATTCCGGAAGTGACCGAATTTGTGCTGGAAACCCTGGGACAGCACCGGGCCCAAGCCACCTTTTTCTGCATTGGCGACAACATCCGGAAACATCCCGGCATCTACCAGCTGGTCCAGAACGGGGGGCACTCGATTGGCAACCACACGTTCAACCACCTCAACGGCTGGAAAACCGACGATCAGCCGTATCTGGAAAATTTTCGTCAGTGTCAGCAGCAACTGGGCGTGACCACCCGGCTGTTTCGTCCGCCCTACGGTCGGGCCCGGCGCAGTCAGGCTGCCGAGATCCTGAAAACGCACGATGTGATTATGTGGGATGTGCTGACGGGCGACTTTTCCCAGTCCCTGACGCCGGACGTGGTTTTGGCGAAAACGCTGAAATACACCGAGCCGGGGTCAATCCTGCTGTTTCACGACAGCCTCAAAGCCTGGCCCCGCATGAGTTATGCCCTGCCGCGCGTTCTGGATCACTTTTCCGAACAGGGCTACCGCTTTGAGCGCCTGCCCCAAACAACTCCGGGTTCGTGAGCATAGACGCCAGCATACTGATTGCCGCCCGCAACGAAGAAACCACGATTTTGCACTGCCTGCAGGCCGTCGAACGGCTTCGCTATCCGCCAGACCGCTTCGAAGTGCTAATCGGCAACGACCAGTCGGAAGACCAAACCGGCGCGCTCGTCACTAATTTTATACGGGATAAACCCCATTTTCGTTTGGTTTCGATTACCGAACGGGTGGGGCAGCAGGCCGGGAAAGCCAACGTGCTGGCCCAGTTGGCTCACCACGCCCGGGGAGCGGTTTTGCTGTTTACCGACGCCGACTGCGAGGTGCCGCCCGACTGGATTCAGGGCATGCTAAGACCCTTTCGGGATGAAAAAACCGGCATTCTGACGGGTTGTACGCAGATTTTGGGTCGCAACGGATTTGAAAAGCTGCAGGCCGTCGACTGGTTTTACGGGCAGTACCTGATCAAGCAACTCACCGATCTGGGCATTCCGGTTACGGCAATGGGCAACAACATGGCCGTTCGGCGGACGGCTTACGATGCGGTGGGCGGCTACGAAAGTTTGCCGTTTTCAATTGTTGAAGACTATCAACTCTTTACCGAGGTTGTCGGGCAACGGTTTTTTTTCGCCCAGCGGTTTGATCGGGAGGTTTTGGCCACAACCCGTCCGTTACCAACTGTTCAAAGCTGGTTGCACCAGCGCAAACGCTGGATGATGGGCGCATTGCAGTTACCGGCCTACTTTATCGTTCTGTTTTGTCTTCAATTGCTTTTTTACCCGTTTCTACTCTTTCTGGCCTTTTGGCTTCCCGGTACGGCCTTAATCCTCTGGGGTGTTAAATTTGGGGTTCAATCGGCGCAATTGCTCTGGATTCTGAATCGATTTCGCCGGTGGGATTTGTTACCGTATCTGATCGGCTATGAGTTTTACCTGCACATTGGGTATTTCGTATCGCTGGTTTATTATTTGTTACCAACTCAAGTGGTCTGGAAAGGCCGAACCTACTCATGATTGACACCCACGCCCATATTTACGACCTCCAGTTCGAAGACAAGGACGCCATGCTGACGGCGGCCGCAGAACAGAAGGTGTCTCAAATCTGGATGCCCAACTGCGCCCGGGAAACCATCGACGCCATGATGGACCTGGCCGTTACCTACCCCGACCGGTGTTTGCCGATGATGGGCCTGCACCCCACCTACGTTTGCGAAACCGTGGAGGACGAACTGGCCGCGGTCGAGAGCTGGCTAAACCGGTACCCGTTTATTGCGATTGGGGAAATCGGACTGGATTTTTACTGGGACCTGACCCACGTTGACCGGCAGTTCGAAGCCTTTACGATTCAGCTTCAGTGGGCCTCGCAGCGGAATCTGCCGGTTTCCATCCACAGCCGCTCCGGGGCCAACGGCGGCCGGAATGCCTTTGCCGAATCTGCTGACCTGATCGAAAAGCTGGCCCTGCCGAACTTGAAGGGCATCTTTCACTGCTTTATCGGCACTGTCGACGAAGCCCGGCGCGCCATTGACCTGGGCTTTAAACTGGGGATTGGCGGGGTTTCGACCTTTAAAAACGGTGGACTGGACAAGGTCATACCGCACCTTGATCTGGAACACCTGGTGCTCGAAACCGATGCCCCGTATCTGGCACCGGTTCCCTACCGCGGCAAACGCAACGAACCGGCTTACCTGAAACTGATTGCCCAGCGGGTTGCCGATTTAAAGCAACTGCCGTTGGAACAGGTAGCCGAGCAGACAACCCGAAACGCCCAACAGTTACTCCAACGCTAAGCATGTACCGCACCATCCACATCAACCCGGCTTTGCCCGGCCAATCGCGCACCTCGGTGCTGGTTATCTACACCGGAGGAACGCTCGGCATGGTCTACGACCGGCAGCATGACCAGCTCGTTCCCTTTGATTTTGAGCAGGTTCTGGACCGCGTTCCCGAAATCCGGCGGCTGGATTTTGAATTGACGGTCATCGTTCTGGACGACCTGATCGACTCGTCGAACATGCACCCGTCGAACTGGATCAACCTGGCCCGCATCATCCGCGACAATTACGATGCGTACGACAGTTTTGTCATTCTGCACGGAACCGACACCATGGCCTACACGGCTTCGGCGCTGAGTTATTTGCTGGAAGGGCTGGCCAAAACCGTCATTCTAACGGGCGCACAATTGCCCATCGGGGTGGCCCGTTCGGATGCGCGCGAGAATTTCATCACGGCCCTGGAAATTGCGGCTGCTCAGGAAAACGGACGGGCGAAGGTGCCGGAAGTGTGCATCTATTTTAATTCGATGCTGCTGCGGGGCAACCGGGCCAAGAAAAAAGAAAGCGTCCATTTCAACGCTTTTCATTCCGAAAACTACCCGCACCTGGCAATGGCCGGGGTCAGCATTGAATATAACCTGCCGTTTATCCGGCCCCATGTGGTGGGCTCTACGCTGACGGTTTACGAAGAAATGGATACGAACGTGGTCGTTCTGCCGCTGTTTCCCGGCATCAATGAGCAGATCATAAACTCCATTCTAACCATACCGGACCTTGAGGGGCTGGTGCTGGAAAGCTACGGCGCCGGTAACGCCCCAACGGAAAGCTGGTTTCTGAATGCGCTGGAAAACGCCATTGCCCGCGGGCTTGTGATTTTCAATGTGTCGCAGTGTGACGGAGGCCGGGTGACGCAGGGGCGTTACCAGACCAGCAAACAACTGGATGCCATTGGCGTGCTGAGTGGCAGCGACTGCACGGTGGAGGCTGCCATTACGAAGCTGATGTTTCTGCTGGCGAACGAACCCGACCGCGAAACGCTGAAAAGGCGACTGGTTACCCCGCTTTCCGGCGAGATGAGCGCGTAAAAGCTCCTGATGGCCCGGCGGCAATGTCAAAAAGGCGCTTGTTATTGTCAGGAATAACCAACATATTTGCATCCCGTTTCAACCCAGAGAGGTGTCCGAGTGGTTGAAGGAGCACGCCTGGAAAGTGTGTATACGTCTAAAGCGTATCGAGGGTTCGAATCCCTTCCTCTCTGCAGACCATTAAAATAACCCGCTCAATTTGAGCGGGTTATTTCTTTTTATAAATCTACGAATCAAGCCTGACCCGTCCAACTAAAATCCAGTGCAAGTTGGTCCTTTTGCGGGTTCGTGCCTGGAAAAAGTGTATTCCAAACAATGCCGCATGCGGTTTGTGCGTTGGTTTTCTTCCGGCACTCTCTTTCAGAAAGGTCTGCGCATCCGACCGAGGCCGTGGTTACGACTTTACTTAGCTTTGCATGAAACCTATCCTAGCCGTTTGTATCGGGCTTGCCGGTCCCGGGATTTTTGCCCTGACTGCCGTCTTGCCGGACGTTGTTCCGAACAGCCATCCTCCACGGGCTGATGCCCGTACCGCCCGCTATCCGGATGGGCAACTAGCGGTCCATCTCTTGGATGACCAGCGGGGCGCATTGGCTGGAAAAGAACAGCTCAGACCCGTTGACGCGGCCCCTCCTAAGAAGAACAAGACGCCGGAACCGCCCACTGCCGCTGAGCTACCAAGGGTTGACTTTGAAGGAACTCCCCTCACGAGTTCCGCCCCCATTCAGCTCGGAAAAAGCCAGGCAAACGCCCGCTTGGCCCGTCCGGTCAACAATTACGACTTCGCCGAGCAGAAGGCCAAATGGACGGTCAACCTCAACCGGTTCCCCCCTTTTGAAAGCAACAGCCGGTTTCCGTTCATCTACGACGGTCCCTTATTTCTGCCGAAAAGTTCGTTTGATATCCTAAGCCGGGGGGCAACGCACGTTTACCCGCTGGGCCGCATCCGGGAACGGCACCCGAGTTATTTCACCGCTCAGAACCTGCCTCGCCAGAAACGGGCGGTGATGATCGGCGATTTTACCCTCTACAAGATTGCAGGCATCCAGGCGGACCGCTTGGCCGCAAAGGTGGGCGAATCCGACCCGCGCGTCATCCGGCTCCGGCAACTGAATGCTGGCCCGAAGGTCGACGGAGTCGTCAAGCACCGCATGGTGATTCATCCGGAGACGATCGATTATTTAGCTTGGTACCTATGGGATGAAATCAAGGGACAGACCGGACAAGGAGTTGGCGTTGACCTGGTTAGCATCGATGTCGAAACGGATCAGTACCCCGCAGTTGAGAATGCCAGCAACCCAAATGTTCATAATCAACGAATTGCGGATCAGTACCAGATGCTGGGCCTGCTGTACCGCGCCGTGGGCAAACTGGCGGCAGCAGAAGGCAAGCCCATCCGGATCATGGCCTACTCCGATGGTCTGATTGAGGGCGGGGGCAAGCTCTGGAACAAGGAGGACCGGGCCTTTTTTGCCAACTACCTGACCGGCCCGGAGTCGTCAAAACCGTTTTCTTCTAGTACCCATCCCTACATCCTGGCCCTCAAAGAGTTGGGCGGCTTTGTGGGCAATGGCAACTATTCTCGCTGCACGTGGGGTCACGAAAGCTGGTACGACAAGGATGCGGCAGGCAACTACATCATCGTCAACGGCGTTCGTCAGACCCGCACGACGGACCACACGGCCCAACTCTACGGCCAGCCGGTGAAATTGAAAGGCATCGACTCCCGGGTGAACAACCAGAAGGAAGCCGACGTGGCCATGCTGTTTCCGACCTATACGCTGTCGGCCATTCAGTCGTATGGGTTTGCCCTCAACGACGGCCAGCCGCGCCGACGCTACAGCCAGAAAGCCGGGGTTTTCAAAAACACGGAAATGGCCGAGTACCTGCGGCACGATACCGAGACATTAGGTTTTGCGCCGGGCAACGAACTGGGCGACCGGCCGTTAAACCCGCAGTTGATTGAAGGGGTCACAATGAGCCGGTCGGCCTTCGGGGCCTTGTGGCTGTGGAGTGCCGAGGGCCCGTATGAATTTGGCAAAAAGCAGGAAGGCGGCATTTCGGCCAAAGGACCCATAGAGTTTATGCTGAAGGGTCGGCACCGCTCCCAGAACCTGCTGGTGCCGTTTTTTGCCAAGCACAGTGACTACTGGATGGGCTTCCCGTTCAAAAACTTTCTGGATGAGTTTAACGGCGATCCCAACCGGGCCAACGCCGGGTACGCCCAGAAATACCCGCCCATCTGGACGCTTTCGGCCGGCCGCGACCTGCTGATTTTTGCCCAGTATTTTGCCCAGGACGTTGATGAAAACCGGGAGTTGAAGGTAACGCACGGAAAGCTGCCGGGCTGGAGTTATACGCTGCCGATGAAGGGTCGGGAAGCCGCGTTCGAAGCCGTTGTCCTGCCGGAAGCGGTCAGGGATTGTGATCCGAAGGATCTGCGGTTTGAGTACACCGACTTGATGGGAACCCGGCGAATTGTGTCGGGTGACTGGCACTATCCGGCCAACTAGTGGTCGCCAAAACTTGCACCGCCGGGTCCACTGACCCGGCGGTGATTTTTTACATGCAATGTTGGATCACGAAAATTCCAGGCGGACGGGCAAAAAATCCCACCCGGAGTGACTCGATTTCCAAATCTTACCCGCCAGCGTTTTACCATCCAGACGTGGATTATTCAGCCGACTGCCGCTCCAACGAAGGCAGGTAATAAATTCTATTTCCTGGTGAATTAACTGACAATTCAAAGCAGGCCAATTCTGGTGATCTTTCATCAAGAGACACCACTACTTGCCGAAAAATAAAACAATTTTGAAGTAAAAAATATAAAAAGTAAATTAAAACTTCAAAAATTCCTATCCCATATGCAATACAAAGAACTTATTTACGACAATTACCGCAACTCCTTTAAAGGGGATATTGGTGATAAATCCCTGCACTTCGGGGCTTCTAAAGTGCGTCCAGTGCTGGAGAAATGGGTGAAGGGTATTGACCGAAACATGCCAGCCGTTGACCTGGGTTGCGGTGCAGGCGAGTTGTTGCTGGCCCTGGAAACGTTAGGGTTCACCAACTTATCCGGTTGCGATGTCAGCGCCGAGCAGGTAGCTATCGCCAACCGACACTTCCCCTCCGTAGTCGAAGCGGATTTGTTTGTTTTTTTAAACGCGCAACGCGATGGTTCTTTGGGATTGATCACCATATTTGATGTCATCGAACACTTAACCCGCCAGCAGGTTTTTGACCTGATGACGCTGGCCAACCGCAAGCTTGCCCCCGGAGGAACTTTTATTGCTCACCTACCTAACGGCTTATCGCCATTTGTGGGCCATGTGTATTGGGGTGACATAACCCATGAATGGTGCCTAACCCCCCAATCGGCACAAACGCTCTGCAAATTGCATAACTTTACTGATTTTGAAGCCGCCGAACATCTCGGAACCAGTTCTACCCTGAGCGGGAAGCTGAGAAATCTGGCGTGGATGGGGGTACGAAAAATGCTGCAAACTGTCAACCAAATCGAGACCGGCCGACCGGGAGGACATATATGGACCCGCAATTTTGCCTTCAGGGGCATAAAGCCCGCGCTATCATAAAATTCCAAAGCCGGGCACACTTAAATGCCCGGCTTTTTCATGCTTCGAAGTCATCCGAAAAGACCGTTGAACGTGTACCCTTGTTCTATGGCTACGACGCACGTTTTCTAACTGGCGATGGTTACCTTTTCTGGTAATACCGCCGAATTTGTTGAGATCGCCTGGCAAACGTGATTTTCATTTAACGGATCTCATTCTCCATTACAAAATTTGTCAGTCTGCCGTTTTACCGGTTTTCTCTCACCCATGCGCTGTTCATTATCCAAGTTAATAGAATCCAAATTGGGCCTTGAAGCAACGAACGTCTTTCGTTTCAGAGTTTTACATCAACTCTATGCCTAATCTGGTTTAAACTTTAAGCCGCTTATTTTAATGACGCCTACGGCTCAACCACAGCGAATTGGAGCTACGGCGAGTAGGCTATTGTTCCCAACAGCTTCTTTGGTAAAATTTAGACGTTGATTAGGATAAATCACTGTTTATTGAGCATGTTTCCTTTAATTTTAAGAGGTGGTATCAATCTGGTAAAAGAACCGTTTTCTTTCTAAGTCCGCATGCGTTTCTGGATTGCTCTTATTCTTTTCTTTTTGCTTGTGGTGTCGGGGTTGCAAAATAGTGCGTACGCCCAGGTTTATGGCTTGGGTTTTACCAGCTATGAGGTTGTGCAGGATAAGCGGACCGGCCTGGAACTGAATCCGGAGAAGCCTTTCTGTTTGTCCGATGATTTTGAAATCTCGTTTGAAATGTCGTTTCTGGCCGACCGGAAAAATTACTTTGGTTATGTCGTCCGGCTCATCGAAAACGACACCCGCAATATTGATATCCTGTATGATAATTCTGACGCGGTAACGCACCACTTCAAGGTTGTCGTTGGCGACCGGTTTTCGACCATTGCCTTCAACATTCCGGAAGCGGATCTTTTTCAGAAGTGGAACAAAATCCGCTTAGTTTTCAATAAAAAACAGAAAACGATCAGCCTGATTTCCGGTTCCCAACGTTTTCGGTATCCGTTCGAACCTGCGCACAAAGGCTGCTACAAGATTCTGTTCGGGGCAACGCGCTACAAAAATTTCAGCACGACCGATGTTCCCCCCATGAAAATCCGCAACATTCAACTGCTGGAGAATGGGGAACCCAGACACCACTGGCCGCTCGACGAAATGCAGGGCACCAAAACCGTCGATATTCTTGGACATCGTGAGGCCCAGGCTACCAACCCACTATGGATCAAAAAGATGCATTATGATTGGCATCCCCTGAAAACCGTTGTGATGCCGGGACCAGCCCGAATTACGGGCGATCCGACGACGGGAACCGTTTACGTGGTCGGGCAGGACTCGCTCGTGAGCTACCGCGTGGCGACGGATCAGGTGCAGCGGAACGGCTATCCGGCCCAGCACTTGTTTATGGATAATCAGGTTCTGTTTGAAAAATCGCTCAACAAAATTTTCAACATTCACATCAATGAAAAACAGGTCACGGCTTTTGACCTGGAAACCCGGCAGTGGAACCGAAGCGTGGCCGACTCATCCCTGAAAACCCATTTTCTCCACGCCAATAAATTCTACGCACCGCGCGATTCTTCCCTCTATATGTTGGGTGGTTATGGGCACCTGGAATACAAAGACCGCATTCAGAAATACGACCTGCGGACGGGCACCTGGTCTATTTTACCCAACAAAGACACCCTTTTCACCCCCCGCTACCTGGCTGCGCTGGGGCGCGTGCAAGGCGGGGCGTACCTGTTGGGCGGCTACGGCAGCCCGACCGGCAAACAGCTTCTGAATCCGCGCCACGGGTATGACCTGCTTTATTTCAACACCAAAGAAGGCACTTTCCGACGAATTTACCGACTTGATCTTCCCGAAGATGATTTTGTCTTCGCCAATTCGATGGTTGTGAACGAAAAAGATTCTTCGTTTTACGCCCTGGTTTTTCCGAAAGACAAATTCAGCACCGAACTCCAGTTGATCCGGGGCTCTCTGGTTAAGCCCCAGTACAGCCGGGTCGGCTCCAGCATCCCGTTTCAATTTGTGGATACGAGTTCATTCGCTGATTTATTTTTCGATAACCACACCAATCGGTTTGTGGCCATCACTTCCTCCCGAACCGACCGGAATCAGACGCGGGTTTCCATTTACTCGCTGTTTGCTCCTCCACTCCGGACGGCTCCGGAACCAACGCGTCAGGCCAGAAGTCTGGGACCGAAAATGGGAATTGCCCTTACCGGTCTGGTTGCGCTGCTGGCCCTGCTGGTCTATTTCCAGCGAAAACGGGGCAGTAAAGTCACCCCAACGGCGCTGGCCCCGGTTTCAGAGCCAGTTCGTGCACTAACTGCCGAACCGGCTACGCCAGCCCCAAGTCTGTCCGTCAAGCCATTGCCTGCCCAAAACTGCATCTTGCTTTTCGGCAATTTGCAGATTTTTGACGCGCAGGGCACCGAAATCACCAAAGCCTTGACGCCCTTATTGAAAGAACTGTTCCTGGTCCTGCTGCTGTATTCAACCCGCAGCGAAGGCATTAGCTCCGAAAAATTAATAGAACTGCTCTGGTTCGACAAGAACGCCGAAAGCGCCCGGAATAACCGGTCTGTGAACATTGCCAAGCTAAAAGCAATCCTGGACAAACTTGAGCACTGTGAAATTTCCAAAGAAACCGGATATTGGCGATTGAACATTGATTCCAGCTCCATCCGGGTGGATTACAGGGATTACCTGCGTCTGATCTCGGCGCATCAAACCTTGACCAAACAGGAAGTGACGGAACTCGCCAGCATCATCAAACGCGGCAGTTTTCTGGCCAATCAGGAATACGAGTGGCTGGACCCTTTCAAATCCGAAATTTCCAATGAGGTTGTCAACACCTACCTTCGTTACGCGTCCTCGGTTTCCATATCCGATGATCCGGAATTTCTGATTCAACTGGCCAATTATATCTTCTATTTCGACCCGGTCAACGAAGAAGCCATGATCATCAAATGCAAAGCCCTGGCTTTTCTGGGCAAACATTCACTGGCCAAAACCGCCCTGGAAACTTTCTCGCGTGAATACAGCCGCATCTACGGTGAGGAGTTCCGCAAGGATATGCCCGAAGTTCTGCATTCGTAAGAAAAGCCGGTCCCGCCAGCAATCGGAACCGGCTTTATTTTCTCATTTCCGCACGGGTTTCTGGGCACTGTATCCGCTGGCTCCGTGAAACCACCTGGCTCCTTCGCCGGTCAGCCAGAGGTAATAATCTGACGCTAGATCAGGTTCAATCCCCACAAACTTACCGCCGGCATTCAGCGGAGTCTGGCCTTCTTTCAAGGTTTTGAAAATGGCGGTTCCTTCGTCGATTTCGTCGAACATCGCCACGTACAGGGCTTCCGCTCCGGAGAGTTTGGCTCCGGCGATCTGCTGCCACAGAAAATCGCCCTTGCCCCGGGGAATCTGGTTGTAAAGCGATGTATCGTTTTTGAGGTTGCCCCAACTGAAACCCGGAAATACGAGGGGCGCGTAATCGATCCCGTGGGTCTTGCACCAGGTTAGATCCGCCGGCAGGTTGACACCCGCCACCTGCGTATAGGAAGTGGCATTGTACCGCCCCACCGCCCACGGCATGATGACGTCCGCGGTTTTGATGAGATCGTGCAGGGCCGTCGATTTCTCGGTATCATTGCCCAGCGTTCGCCAGTAGTAGGGAACGCCCAGCAGCACCGATGCTTTCTTGGCGGGCCCTTTCACTTTTTCCATCACTTTCTGAATGTCGGCGATGGTATACCGGCGGCCGTCATTGAATCCCACGCCCCAGATGGCCAGCAGCGGACGACCGTTGTGCCGCAGATACGTCGGGTTTTCCCGGTTGTCAAAGAGGGCAAAGGTTTTTTGCAGTTCCTCCCAGTCTTGCACCAGAAAATCCATGTCCGCCGAAGTCGAGCCGCTGAGGTCGTACATGATGCTAATGGCCCGTCCGTACTTTTTGGACGCTTTCAGGGCGTTGGCCAGCACTTTGTTAAAATGCCGTTTCCCCGCTTCCCCTTTCACCTCCCCAACAAACCGCTGCATATACACGCCGTCAATGCCGTGTTCTTTCATCCACTTGAAATGCAGATCTACACTTTCTTCATCGTAAGGACTGTACACGTTGGCGGTTTCGCCGTTGGCGTAGTGGAAAGCCGTGTTGTAGGTTTTGGCGTACTCCGACACATCCGGCCAGAAATCGACGGAAGTAAGGCCCGGCTCGAATTTGCCATTTTTCTGGTAATGGTGCCAGCCGCGACCGGCCCCGTCGCCCTCGGCCGTAAACCACCCCTGATACCCCGCCATTACCAGACCTTTGTAGCTTTTGAAAAGCACACCGGTTTCATCGTATTTCACTTCCTCAACCGGATTCTCTTTGGCCGGCTGCTTCTCTTCTTCCTTCCCCCGGCAACCAAACGAGAAAAGGCTTAAAAACGCAATAATCAGGAATTTACTGTTGATCATAGTCTATTTCAATGTCTCTACGCATTAACCGTAACTACCTGCCGAAAACGGTTTTACAAGCTCAGCCGAACGGCTTTGGCGTAATTAAACTTCGATTCAGGAGCGTCGATTACGGCTCCGACGCGGAAGAAATACGATCGGCCCGCCACCAGCACGTTGCTGTTTGAAGGCAAATCCAGTTCAAGGCGGTAGACTTTGTTAGGATCAACCGTTCCGTTAATGTCCTGCTCCACGAGCGCCGTCCGCATGGGTTCACCCACCGAGGGTTCCGGATGGGCGTAGAGACCAATTTTGCGGACGTTGTTGATCACCGTTTGTTGCAGCTTGAAGGTTGCCACCACTTTGCTGCCCACTTTCTCCATCTTGGCTTCTTTGACCCGGATGTAGGGCTGCACCTTGAAATCGAGCTGGGTGGCTCCTTCAATCTTCACTTCCTGGGGCGTCATCGGGACGAAGTTTCCGCGCACCGGCGTGATGGTGTAGGTGTTGGCAAAGACGAGGTTATTGCGGTAGGTACCGTCGTTTTTGATGATGATCGTCTGCTTTGTTTGGGACGCGTAACCGTGTTCGATGTACTCAATGGTGCTGCCCCGGATGATGTCCTGCTCAACCGGTTCGTTGGTGTCGATGTCGAGCAGGGCTCCGTACAGTTGAGCATCCGGAGCCGGATAATTATCCACGCTGCACGCTGCCGCCACCAGCAGCAGGACCAGCGCGCTCAGGTATCTGTTAAGCTTTTTCATACGATTGGATTGAAAACCGAAAGCCGTTGGGTATCGGCTTTCGGCCGGATTACGAATTAGTATTGAGGGTTTTGCACCAGGCCGTTGGCCCCGATGCCCGGGATAGACCGGTAGTATTGTCGGTAATCAAAAGTGGCCGGATTGCTTCTGGGAATGTTCGTCCGGATGAAAATGTATTTGGCGGGCGTCACGCGCAGGTCCAGCACCGGCAGAATGGCGTGCCGCATGGTGTTGTTGAAAACCGTATGGTATTCCCGTCGGCGAATCAGGTCCCAGAACCGTTTGTTTTCGAAAGCCAGCTCAACCCTTCTCTCCCGAATGACATTGTTGATTGTCAGCGGAATATCGGTTTTGTGGGCCGCCCGACGCCGGATGTCATTCAGGGCTTTGGCCCCTTTCACCTTGTCACCGGTTTCGCTTTCCGCAATGGCTTCGGCGTAATTCAGCAGGATCTCGGCGTAACGGAATTCGGCAAAATCGGTTGTGGTCTGGTTCCAGCCCGGAGCCACGTTAACGCCTTCGTTCAGAAACTTCTTGAAGCTGACCCCGGTCCGCGTGTTGTTGCCGCCCCAGGTATCGAAACCCGAATACTGCGTGCGGTCGGCGGCTCCGTACGTGTAGTAGGTTTTGCCGTTCAACGTAAACGGATCGCCCCCCATCAGCTGGGCCGTGCCGTCGGGCTTGACAAACCCGGCCTGGATCACAATCTTCTGGCCTTTCCAGCTCGTTCCGGGCAAAATCATGGTGGCCCACAGCCGGGCGTCTTTGCCCTTGAAAATATCGTTTTCCGCGTCAAACCGTTTGTATTGCTTCGTTGGGTTATAACCGGTGTAATCCGTCTGGTCGCTGCCCGTGGCCGAGGTAAGGAGGGGGGCGCTTTCGCCGGGCTTGTCGTAGCTTTCGTAAACATCCATCAGCTCCAGCGTGGGGTTCATCCGGCCCGGGTGCGGCCAGCCGTTGGCGGTCTGGTTGGGCTGGTACCAGATGCCGTAGTTATGTCCCGTTCCCGACCCCGGCCGGGCGTATCCCTTGATGAAAATTACCTCCTCCGGCGCGTTGTTCGGATCTTCGAACAGCAACCGGTAATTGGTGGCCGCTTCCTCCGGCGTGGCGGGAGACGGTTTGTAGAGCGAAAACTTACCCGAGTTGATGATGGCTTCGGACGCATCGATAACCGCTTTGTAATACGTAGCGGCCAGGGATTTGTCCAAACCGACCAGTTTCTGATCGACGGCGGTTCCCGACAGGGGTGACCGGTCGCCGTACTTGGCGATGGAAGCCGCGTGCAGAGCCGCCCGCGATTTCAGCGCATAGGCCACCCACTTGGTGGCCCGGCGTTCGCCACCGGGCCAGGAATCGCCCAGGTTGGCAACGGCCAGATCGCATTCTTTCAGGACGAAATCCCAGGTTTCCTTTTCGGTGCTGCGCGGCACTTTCAGCGACTCCACATCGCCCTCGTATTTCTGCACCGAAGTGATCAGGGGCACCCCGCCGTACCGTTTGGCCAGCCCAAAATAGGCATAGGCCCGGATGAACGAACTTTCGCCAATCAGGGCTTTCCGCTCTTCTTCCGTAACTGTCAGGGTAGGAATCAGATCGATGAGGATGTTCACATCCCGAATTAGTTTGTAGCCCTGGTCCCACCACTGAAAATCGTCGTTGCCGATAAAATCGCCAAATTCGGTATGAACGGCTTCGTCGGTGATCATGGCCGGTGCGAAACCGCCGTTGTTGGGGTCGCCGGTATTCCAGTTGAACCCCTGCCGGAAAAAGGTAAAGTCCTCAATCGGAAGCTGGTAATACAGGTTTGCCATGTACAGCTTTACCCCTTCCGGATTGGAGAACAGGTTCTCCCCCTGCAACTTATCCAGAGGCTGCTTGTCCAGCACGTTCTCGCAACTGCACGCTAGCAAGAGCATGACCAGCGATAAGATATGTTTGAAAAATTTCATGTTCCCCTTAAAATTTAACGTTAATGCCAAAATTGTAGCTTCTCGTCACCGGATACGTCAGGCCCGCCCCGAACAATCCTTCGATTTTCTCCGGATCAAACGGTTTGACAAACGGGTCGGCCCAGGTGAAAATGTTGTGGGCATTGGCGTACAGCCGGACATCCTGCAACCCGATCTTTTTGAACCAGTCGGACTTCACGGTATAGCCCAGTTGCAGGCTCTTGAACCGCATGTAGGAAGCATCTTTCCGCCAGGCTGAACTTTCGGCGTACATGGCCCCAACATTGTAATTGAAGCGGGAAGCGGGCCAGGTGCCCGGAATCCACTGCCCATCCTCCCCCAAATGCCAGCGGTCGTGGAAATAAGCCGGGGTATTGCCGCGGAACGCGAAAACTTCGGCATACACTTCCCGGAACCGCACGCTGTACTTGCCCGAACCCTGGAACAAGGCCGCCAGGTCGAACCCCTTCCAGGAAGCCGTCAGGGCCACCCCGTAATACAGCTTCGGATCACCGCCGAAGAACAGCGGCATGGCGTCGTTGCCGTCAATCATACCGTTGCCGTCTACGTCTTTGTAGCGGAAGTCGCCCGGCAGTTCACGGGTATTGCCCAGATCGCCGTTCTGAATCGGCGCGTAGATCACTTCATCCTGATTCTGGAACTGGCCTTCGAGCTGATAGGCCCAAACCACATCGTTCCAGCGGTTGGCGGCTCCGGTGCGCCAGCGGTCCATGCTGTTCAGGAAATCGCCCCGCTCTACGAAACGGTTCATCGTCCGGGCGAAGTTGAAGTTCCCGGAAATACCGTATTGAAAATCCCGGACCTGCCCGTTGTACCCCGCCGAGAATTCGATTCCGCGCACCCGGTCGCTGTTCAGGTTTTCTTCCGGCAACGTCCCACCGAAGGTGTTGGGCAACGAAACATTCCGGCGGGCGAGCAAGCCTTTCCGGTCGCGCTGGTAAACATCGAAGGTCAGGTCAATCCGGTTATTCCAGAGCCCCACGTCCACCCCGATGTCTTTGATGTTGGATTTAAACCAGGTCAGTTTTTCGTTGACAATCGCCGGCGAAGCGGCCCCGGTCGTGTAGTTGCCGTTCGTAAATTCGTAGCCCCCGCCACCGGTCAGCGAAAATCCGGGTACGTACTGAAAAGGCGCTCCGGCATCGGCCCCCACCAAACCGTACGAACCCCGGAGTTTGAGCGTCGTAATCAGCGGAACGTTTTTCATGAAGTCTTCTTCGGAAATCCGCCAGCCGCCGGAAACCACCGGGAAAAGTCCCCAGCGCAGGTCGGGGTGGTAGCGGTAGGAACCGTCGTAGCGGGCGGCCACTTCCAGCAGGTATTTCTCCTTGTAGTCGTAGTTCAGCCGGCCCACCAGCGACTGGCTGGCGTATTCGCTCTCGGAACCACTGGTCGTCTGGTTGTTCAAACCGGCCTGGTCGATCTGGTCGTTCGTGTAAAAGGCGTACTCCCGGCCCAGACCCGCCCAGCGGTTTTTGGATTCCTGCTGCTCGTACACCAGTGTCGCCCCAACGTTGTGTTTTTTGGCAATGACCGTGTTGTAAAACAACTGCCCCTGAAACGTGACCCGGTTGTTGTCGGAGAAATTGTTCCCGATGCGCGACGGGTTGCGCTGCTGGTGCGGGGTGTATTTATCAGTCGCATCATCGTAGGTGTACAGGTTGTAGCTTTTCGAGAGCGATTTGTTGCGGTAATTATTGCTGTCGTACGCGACCAGCCCTTTGATCCGGAGTCCGGGCACGAACGGTACGGTATAAGTCAGCGATACCGTGGACTGAAAAAACTTGTTCACGTCTTCGGTGTAACCGGTCAGATCGCCGTTGGCCAGCGCCACCGGGTTGTACCCTCCGCTCAGCAGCGACGGATAGTTTGGATTGTCGTTGGCGTAGGGCCGTTCGGTTGCCAGGGCAATGCGGGTCCCTTTGAAGATGTTGAAAAAGTTGTCGCCCGGCTGGTTCCGCTCATCGAGCAATCCCGACAGAATCAGATCGGCCCGCAGGTTTTTGCTCAGGTCGATACCGATGTTGGTCCGGAATGTGTACTTCTGATAGCCCATGTCCCGGCTTTTCAGCAAACCGTTTTCCTGCTGGTACCCGAAGCTGGCAAAATACGTTGCGGCCCCTTCTCCGCCCGATGCCGAAATAAAGTGCTGTTGTTGCCCGGCCGACCGGTTCATCACCTCCTTGTACCAGTCGGTGCTCTGGTAGCCTGGCGCCCCGGTCCGGAATTTCTCGAGGTCCCCGGGCGTGTACACCGGATTTTCGCCCAGGTTTTTAGCGGCATCGTTCCGCATCTCGGCCCATTCCAGCGCCGAAGTCATGCGGGGAATGTCGGTCGGGCTTTGCCGGCCGTACACGGCGTTGTAACTAAACTGCGGTTTGCCGCGCCGACCTTTTTTTGTAGTCACGATCACCACCCCGTTTCCGGCCCGAATCCCGAAAATGGCCGCCGACGCATCTTTCAGCACCGAAATGCTTTCGATATCGTCCGGGTTAATTTTCTGGAATTCATAGCCCCCATCGCGGGCCACTCCGTCGACGACGTAAAGCGGTTCACCAAACCCCCGGATGTTGATGTTGGTGCTGAACGAACCCGGCTCCCCCGAATTCTGGCGGATCTGCACCCCGGCAATTTTACCCTGAAGGCTCTGGGCCAGACTCGTGTGGGTTGTGGTTTTGATCTGTTCGGTCACAATGTTGGAAATAGCGCCCGTCAGCGTTTGCTTACGCTGCGTACCGTAGCCGACCACCACGATTTCTTTCAGTTCGTCGGCGCTCTGCTCCATTTTGATGACCAGGCTGGTGCGGTTGCCAACATTAATTTCCTGGCGTTTGTACCCCAGAAAACTCACGACGAGGACCGCGCCGGTCCGGGGTACGGAAAGCGAAAACTTCCCCTCGGCGTTGGTTGTCGTACCTTTGAGTGTTCCCTGCAGGACGATGCTGGCACCGGGAATGTTTTCATTTTTTTCGTCGCGTACCTCGCCCGTAACCACGACCTCCCCGCCCCCGCTTTGGGCGTGCGACAGGCCGCTGATGGCAAACAGCAGGCAGAAAACCGTCCAGAGTTGAACGAGCGTTCGCCCGGGCTTTTTTACACTTTGTTGGTTTGATAAAAGTTGAATTTCCATAGCATCTGGTTACATACCCTTAATTTTCGCTTAATTCCCTGTTTCGACCCTTTCTGATCTGGTTTTCTGGCAGTTTAACCTGCACCCTCCGGATACGAGCGCACGCATGGTTCGCCCACCCGAACTGGGTCTTCGCTATTTTACGCATTCTTAAATTTTAAAGATGATTAATACGGGTTGACCGGCCGGGTCATGGGAGCAAAATACGGTTGGAGGCATTAAGAGATGACTAATAAAACATTAACAGAGGCTCAAAAAGGATTAATTTTTTAATTATCCGGATAATTAATTGAGAATTTTGACGACCATCAGCGGAAGCAGCGCCATCCATGTCTTACGCTTATCCTCCACAGATACAGAGTCGCCACCTCCCAACGCCGGTCTGCCCAAGCCAGAACAGTAATTCTAGGCAGCCCCAATGCTTTCTTGGGCGGTATGATGACGCGGCCTTGTTGTGAAAATCGTAGATTAATTTTAACAAAATTATTTTCAGCACTAAGGGTAAACTCCAAAAGTTGTGTCATCCGACTACTTAACCGGCTTACCCATGACCCAAACGACAGGTTACCCGTTCCTAACCTCTACTGATCTTCCCCGTCCACGGCCCGTACCTGTCCCGGAAGCAACCGTTGTGGATCATGAACACCTGATCCGGTTGGCTTTTGCGGACTCGCCCGAGCAGGGGTTTAAAGCCCTGTACCGGCTCTATTATAATGCCCTTTGCAGTCACGCTCTGCGCTTCGTGTACACCCGGGAAATTGCCGAAGACATTGTTGGGGAAGTGTTTTATCAGCTTTGGAAAACCGGCTCGTACAACGCGGTTGAATTCACCTACCGCACCTACCTATACGCAGCCGTCCGGCACCGGGCCTACAACTACCTGCGGGATGAGCTGACCGGAAAAAAGGCCCCGGCTTCGCTCGATGGCATGGACCTGGCGGGCGGGGAAGAATCCCCCCAGACCTTAATTGAATACGACGAAACGTTTCAGCGACTGGAGAAAGTGATCAGCGAACTGCCCTCCCAATGCCAGCGGGTCTTTCTGATGAGTCGTTTTGAAAACCGCAAAAACCAGGAAATCGCCAACGAACTGGGCATTGCCCTCAAAACCGTCGAAGCCCATTTATCGCGGGCACTTCGGCAAATGCGCCAGGTTCTGCTGCTGATCCCGTTGCTGCTGGAACTCCAGTAACCACTATCCGCCCGGTTTCCCTACTCACTCCCTTGTATTCATGGACGAACTCATTACGAAAGCCCGTTTTTTCGACTATTTCTCCGGAAAAGCGACTCCCTTGCAGAAAAAGTCAATCGAAACCTGGCTGGCCGATCCCCGGAATCGGGAGCGCTATTACCAGTGGCTGCACGAGTGGGAAATGACCAACCCCCAGGTAGTTACGAACTGGCAGGCGGCTTTCGATACAGCCCGGCACCGTATGGACCAACCCGATGCTTCCGACCCGGCAGACCAGCCCGCTTCTATCCATTGGTGGCACCAACGGTTCTTTCTGACCGGGGTGCTGGCGGCATCCGTCCTCCTGCTCCTGAGCGTTGGTGTCTGGCTGTTTTCCGACGTAATCCGGTACAAAACGCTGGAAACGCGTTTTGGAGAAACCCAACGCAGCATCCTGCCCGACGGGTCGGAAGTGGTCCTGAATGCCAACTCCCGTCTTCGCTACCCCCGGTTTAGGTTTGCCACCGACCGGCGGGTGGAGCTGACGGGTGAAGCCGACTTTTCGGTCCGGCATTTACCAAGCCACCAGCGGTTTGTGGTGTTGACGGGAAAAGGACTAACGGTTCAGGTGCTGGGCACGCAATTTACCGTCCTCAGCCGCGGGGAGCGAACCCGGGTGGTGCTGCGGTCGGGAAAGGTGGAACTGTCGATGGCTAAACAAGCCAACCGTCCGGCCCTGGTTATGAAACCCGGCGATTGGGTGACGCTCGACGCGCAGGGCAAACTGGCCGTCCGCCAAACGGCCCACCCCGAACACGTCGCGGCCTGGAAGCACCACCGGTTTGTGTTTGACCGAACGTCGCTGCAGGACATCGCTCAACTGCTGCAGGACAACTACGGCCTGACCATCGCCATTGAAGGCGACGAGCTTGCCACCCGGACCATCTCCGGCGCCTTTCCGGCCCAGGATGCCAACGAGTTGATTAAACTGGTGGCTGAGATCCTGCAAATCAATTACTTCCGTGATAATACCAGCGTCACTTTTACGAATTAACTATACACCCTTTACTCTACCTTATGCAACGTGCTATACGTCTTCCGGTTGCGTTATCCATCGGCCTGCTGCTGAATGGCTACTCCGGCGAAGCCCAGGTGATGGCCGCTCAGTTGGCGGCTCCCGTGGCGGTCAGGCCCTCCCTGCTGGCTTCCCAGACCCTGCAACTCCGCGATGTTTTAAACCAGTTCAAGACCCGCTACGGCGTTGATATCCTGTATGAAGACCGGATGATTAACGATCAGACTACTCTTTCGGCCGCCATCGAACCCGGTGCCTCGCTGGAGAAAAATCTGGAGAATGTGCTTCGTCCGCAGGGATTGCGGTTCCGAAAAGTGAAAAACGGAGTCTACGTGATTCTGCCCGACAAGAAGCGGCCGGGTTCTTCGGCCAACGAACCGAACCGCTCTCAGGCGTCGGTCGGTTTCAGCGCCGGGATGGCTCAGCCAACCAACCCGTCCGCGGAGATTGGGCCGGAAACCCTGGCCGCGAAAGAATCCGTGGACCGGGTGGTTACCGGAACCGTCAAAAGCGAAACCGGCGAAGGTCTACCGGGAGTCAGCGTGGTGGTTAAAAATACAACACGCGGCACCACAACCGATGCGGACGGAACGTTTCGACTGAATATTCCCGACCAAACCACCACGCTGGTTTTTTCCTTCGTGGGGTATACGAATCAGGAAGTCGCGATCGGCAATCGCAACACCGTTGACGTTCAACTGGTTCCCAGCGACCGGTCGCTCGACGAAGTGGTGGTGGTCGGGTACGGTAGCGTCAAAAAAAGTGACCTGACCGGTTCGGTGGCGTCGGTGAAATCGGAGCAGTTGACCGCTTACCCCTCCATCGGGGCCGTGCAGGCGCTTCAGGGCCGGGCGGCCGGGGTGCAGATTCAGGCCAATAACGGAGAACCCGGCGCCACGTTTAAAGTCCGGATCCGGGGTGGCAACTCCATCAACGCCAGCAGCGACCCGATTTTTGTGGTCGACGGGTTTGTGGGCGGAACCATGCCCCCGCCGGAAGACATCGAATCGGTGGAAGTGCTGAAGGACGCATCGGCCACGGCCATTTACGGCTCGCGGGGCGCCAACGGGGTGGTGATGGTCACGACCAAGCGCGGCAAAAGCGGCAAAGCCCGCATCGATTTCAACGCTTCTTATTCGGGCCAGAAAGAAATCAGCCGGTTGAAGCTGCTCAACGGCGAGCAGTTTGTCGACTACATTCATGAGATCAACCCCAACTACGTTTCGCGGGGACAGAGTACCGACTGGCAGGACCTGATTTTCCGACCCGGCAACATCCAAAACTACCAGTTGTCGCTTTCGGGCGGTACCGACAACGTGAAGTACTACCTGTCCGGCGCTTACTTCAACCAGAAAGGGATTGTCCTGAATTCGGATTATAGCCGGTTTTCGGTCACCAGTAACATTGATGTCAAGGCCAGTGAGAAATTGCGGGTGGGACTGAATATTTTCGCCCAGCGCAGCAACAAAGCCGGGGTCATCAGCCAGGAACTCTCGGGCGGCCCCAGCAGCACCGGAGTGATTGCCTCGGCCTTCAAGTTCGGCCCCGACCTGGGCATTTACGGCACCAACGGACGGTTTTCGGTAGCCGCCATTTCCGATCCCATCGACAACCCCTACTCGCTGGCGACGCAACGCCAGAACGATAACGTGACGGATCAGGTACAGGGCAACCTCTTTGCGGAATATCAATTGTATAAAGACCTGAAGTTCCGGACTACGCTGGGCGCTACCACCAACGGCGGCCGTACGGGAACCTTCGTTCCCACCACCATCATGGCTGGCTCTTCGGTGGGCGGGGCTGGCTCGGTGAACGGCAACCGGAATACGCTGTTTCAAAACGAGAACTACCTTTCCTACGATCGGGCGTTCGGAACCGCCCACCGCCTGAGTGCGCTGGCCGGTTTTTCCTACCAGAGTTCCCGCAACGAAAGCTGGGGCGGCAGTGGCCAGTCATTCATCAGCGATGCCCTCTCCTACTGGAGCCTGGGAAGTTCGTCCGTCTGGCAGGCCCCTTCGTCTTCGCTGACCGACTGGAAACTGGCTTCCTGGTACGGCCGGATTAATTACGCGCTCAACGACCGGTATTTGTTTACGGTCAACGGGCGTTACGACGGCTCCTCGACGTTTAGCCGCAACCACAAGTGGGCGTTTTTCCCCTCCGGCGCTTTTGCCTGGAACATGGGCAACGAGCCCTTTATGTCCAACATGAACTGGGTGACGCAGTGGAAATGGCGCGCGAGCTACGGGTTGACCGGCAACCAGGCCATTTCGCCCTACCAGACGCTGGCCCGATTTAATAGCATTTTCGCGGCCATCAACGGGGTTGCCGTCAACGCCATCGTGCCCTCGTCCATCGCCAACGACGACCTAACCTGGGAAACCACGGCCCAATTCGACCTGGGAACGGACATCAGCCTGTTCAACAACCGGGTCAACCTGACGCTGGATTACTACCGCACCGTTACGTCTGATTTGCTGTTCAGCGTGCCGCTGCCCCAGTATTCGGGTTATTCAAGCCAGTTGAAAAATGTCGGAAAAGTGCAGAACAAAGGCTTTGAAATCACGCTGGGTACGCGTAACCTGACCGGCCCGCTGCGGTGGGACATGGACGTTAACGTGTCGTTCAACCGCAACAAAGTCATGAGTTTGCCCAACAACAACGACATTTTTTACAACTCCGCCCCCGGCCACATGGTCGGTCTGGACCAGACGCAGGTTCTGCGGGTGGGCTCGCCGGTCGGTAGTATCTACGGCTGGGTGTACGAGGGTGTTTACCAGAACGGCGATGCGTTTCTGGGCGGCTCGGGCTTCGAGCAGGTTGCGGGCGGGGAGAAGTTCCGGGATATCGACGGCAACGGTTCCCTCAACAGCAGCGACCGTACCCTCATCGGCAATCCGAACCCGGATTTCATCTGGGGCTGGACCAACGAGCTGAAATGGAACAACTTCGATTTAAACCTGTTTTTTCAGGGTTCGCAGGGCAACGATTTGCTAAGTTACACGCTGATGGAACTGGATCTGCTCTCCGGGATCAACAACGCCACCACCAACGCGCTCAACCGCTGGACGCCCCAGAACACGAACACGGACGTTCCGAAAGCATCCGGAACGCGAACCCGCCGGGTATCAACCCGCTGGATCTACGACGGAAGCTACGCCCGGCTGAAAAACCTGGCGGTAGGCTACACCTTCCCCAGCAGCATCACTAGCCGATTGAAGATGAGCCGGTTGCGGATTTACGCCAGCGCCCAGAACATCCTGACCTTTACGAAATACCCCGGCTACGACCCCGAAGTCAACTACAATTCATCCGGCTCGGTGAACGGCAACCGAAATCTGGGCCTCGACTACGGCAGTTACCCCAACGCTAAATCGTACACCATCGGGTTAAACATCGGGTTATAACCGGTTTTCAAACGCCTTGACCAATGAAAAATAAACTTACTTCCCTTTTGTTCTCAACCCTCGTCGGACTCCTGGGTTTTTCCTGCACCGACCTGGAAGAAAAGCCCATCGGCGTATTGGCCCCCGAGGGCCTTTTTAAAACCGTAACGGATGTTCAGACGGCCATTAACGGCGCCTACGGTCACATTGCCTCCGAACCGCTGTACGGCCGCAATTTTGTGATGGCCCTCATGCTGAAAAGCGACATGGCCGACATTGGCGACCGCACCACGGCCGCAGCCCGCCAGCAGGTCAACGACTTCAACATGGATGCCAGCAACGGGTTGGTTTCGTCCTTCTGGCCCCGCTGGTACATTGTAATCAGCTCCGTCAATGCCGCCATTCGCGGGGGGGAGTCGCTGGGGCTTCCGCAGGAGCAAATCAATCCGACGCTGGCTGAAGCGCGTTTTGTCCGGGCTTTTGCCTACTTCCACCTGGTTCAGAACTTCGGCGCCATCCCGTACATCGACGTGTTTGTGACGGATCCGGAATCGGTCAAAGCCATTAGTAAAACCCCGGAAGAAGAGGTGTACGCCCGCATCATTGCCGACCTGGAATTTGCCAAACAGTGGCTCCCCGACCAGCAGCCCGCCGACGTTCGCTCGCGGCCTACGAAAGGCTCGGCGGCTACCTGCCTGGCGTCGGTGTATCTGACGCAGGGCAACTACCAGAAAGCGTACACGGAGGCCAAATGGACCATCGACAACAAGGACAAATTTGGCTACCGGCTGGAAGCCGACTTTCAGGACCTCTACATCGCCACCAAAGCCGACCAGATCAAGGAAACCATTTTTGCCGTTGATTTTATCGGGCAGAAAGTGGGTTGGGACGCCAGTAACGATGATCTGATGGGCGCCATTACGGGAATCCGGGGGACCGACCAGAACGGCTGGAGCGTCGCGGTACCGAGCATGAAAGTGTACACCAGCTGGGATTCGCGGGATTACCGGAAAAAAGTCAGCTTCCAGGATTCGATGAACATTGGCGGGGTGCTTAGGCCGTACACGGCTTTCCCAACCGCGGCCCGCCCGCACATTGCCAAGTTTGCCCGCTTCCCCGGCAATTCCAACTCGGAGGGCCGGGATTCCGATCACAACTACTTCTGTTTCCGCTACGCCGAGGTGCTGCTGATTGCCGCCGAGGCTCTGGCCGAAGTAAACGGCGGGCCCAACGAAGAAGCCATGGGCTACATCAACCAGATCCGGGCGCGGGCGCGAAACTGGGCGGGTAGGCAGACGGCGTTTCCGGCCAATGTAACCACCGGACTCAGCAAACAGACCTTTATCGATCTGGTGCTGGAAGAACGGCGGCTCGAACTGGCGTTTGAATTCAAGCGCTGGTACGACATCAAGCGCCGAAAGCTGGGCGATGTGGTGTTCAAAGGAGCCAACTCATTCGAGCCGCACGCCAACTTTACCGCAGCCCGCGATTACCTGATGCCGTTTCTGAGCACCGAAATGACGATAAACCCAGCCCTGACACAAAACCCAGGCTACTAACCGGCACTTACATCCTAACTCCAGTGAAGGAAAACCGTGATTCGTTTGGGTCATGGTTTTCCTTTTTAGGGTCTTCTAAGTGACAAGCTGTTCCAAGGAAGAATTTCCTTCGCCTGGTTAATTCGCAACGAACTTTATTCAGGTTCTAAGTGGTACCAAACCGGATGTTATGGTACTTACAACAAGCGGTATTCCGTATCGTCACCGCCAGAACGGGTAAAGAGCCGATGCTTGAGCAGTAGATGACGTATAAACATTGAAAGTTCAAAGCAGAGTTACCGAATATTCCCTGAAAGCTCAACACTATTTTATCGTGATTTTATCCAAAAACGCACGCAAATAATTTACAACATAAAACTCATTATCAGTGCCTTACATCTCAGGAGCTCTGTTTTAATACCTTTTTAACTTCCTTTTAACACCCTCTTAAGGATAAGATGCGCTTTTTGCATATGATTTGTATGTAATCAGTTGTCCAGGTAAGGTGATCAGCGGCAGATCTTGAACGAAGCAGGAACAGTCAACGGACTTACAAAGCTCGCCATATACGCCGATCCCAAACCGATAAGAAGACTCCCAGCGAGCTTGCGGTACAAGCTGATTTAGTTTTGACTCCAAGATGACAAAAGCAGTAAAGAAATATCTCCTAACGCTCAGCCTATTTCTGCTGAGCGGGTATGGCTTTATGTACGCGTCCTCCTCTCAAAGCTATGATGCCTATGCGCCGTTTAAAATTTCTGACAAGTCAACATATAGCACTTTTATAGCCCCATTAAAGGGCCAACACCTAACCCCTGGGCACGCTAACGTTTCGGATGTAAAGAAAAAGGAGGGTTGTAAAGTTTACACGGAGAAAAACGAAGAAGAAGACAAAACCTCCAGGTTCTTTTCACTAAAAAAATACCCCGCCGTAAGTCATCCTTTTATTACCTTTTACGCTTACCTGTTCGAAGTTTTATCTTACCGGATAACGGGGCATTTGCTCGCCATCCATCCTTTCATTCATACCTGCCTACATCGGTACATCCTGCTTCGGGTAATCCGGATTTGAGACCCCATTCCGGAGAACGTTAAAACGCATCTCTCTTTCTGTTTTGCTCCTCTTTGCTGTACAAGCGATCATGTTATACAGCCGAAAGGATGACGTCAGACAGGACGTCCTATTCACCAGTACTCCCTTTTAACAATTACCATAAACCTGAATTAAGCAATTAAAATTGTCATGAAGAAAATTGTCATGCTCATGAGCCTGTGTGCGCTGTTATTCCACGCAGGCTGTGAATCCAAACACGAAGAAAAAGAGGAAGAAACCGAATTTCGGGTTACCAGTCCTTTGGAAAAAGACACCTTGATTACCCGCGAGTACGTCAGTCAGATCCGCTCCATCAGCCACATCGAGTTGAGGGCGCTGGAGAAGGGTTATTTACAGAAGATTTTTGTGGATGAAGGCCAGTTTGTGAAGAAGGGGCAGCTCATGTTCCAGATCATGCCCATGCTGTACCAGGCCGAACAGCAAAAAGCGCAGGCCGAAGCTAACTTCGCCGAGATTGAATTTAAAAACACCAAGTCACTGGCCGATAGCAATGTCGTATCGAAGAACGAACTGGCATTAGCCAAGGCTAAATTCGACAAGGCCAAAGCCGAGTTATCGTTAGCCAAAGTGCATTTAGGTTTTACCGAAATCCGGGCCCCTTTCGATGGCATTATGGACCGCTTTCAGGTACGGTTGGGGAGCCTGGTTGACGAAGGCGATTTGCTTTCCACGCTCTCCGATAACAGCAAAATGTGGGTTTATTTCAACGTTCCGGAAGCCGAATACCTGGAATATAAAACCAAAGCCACCAAAGACAATCTGTCGAAAGTAAACCTGCTCATGGCCAACAATAAACTCTTCGGCTATACCGGGGTGGTTGAAACTATTGAAGCGGACTTTAACAACGAAACCGGGAATATTGCCTTCCGGGCCACGTTCCCGAATCCGAAGGGTTTATTACGGCACGGAGAAACGGGGAATGTCCGGATGTCATTGCCGCTTAAAAATGCCATGATTATTCCGCAGAAAGCCACGTTCGAAGTGCTGGAAAAGAAATACGTCTACGTAGTGGACAAGGACGATGTGGTTCGGTCGAGGGAAGTTACCATCGCGGCAGAAATGCCCCACATTTTCGTGGTTAGCTCAGGTCTGAAAAAAGATGACCGAATTCTTCTGGAAGGTTTACGGCAGGTCAAAGAAAACGAAAAAATCCACTGCAAGTTCGAAAAGCCCGAAACCGTCATCTCGCATCTAGGTCTGTATGCCGAATAATTTGATCATCCAACCCTTGGACGGCTCGCGCCCCAGCCCCAAACGATATGTTTAATAAATTCATTCGCAGACCCGTATTCGCGATTGTAATATCGGTCATGATAGTCTTTATTGGTGTACTGGCTATCAAAAGCTTACCCATTTCTCAATTTCCGGATATTGCCCCCACCACGGTCAATATCTTTATTGCCTATCCCGGAGCCAGCGCCGACGTGCTGGTTAAGTCCACGCTCATTACGCTGGAACAGGCCATCAACGGCGTCCAGGATATGCGCTACATTGCAACCGACGCCACCAGCGCCGGGGAGGCCACCCTTCGGATTATTTTCGAACCCGGTACGGACCCCAACGATGCCGTTATCCGGGTGAAAACCCGGGTGGACCAAGTGATGCCGCTTCTTCCCGAACTCGTTCAGCGCGAAGGGGTAATCATCACGCCAATCCAGCCGAGTATGTTGATGTACGTCAACCTCTATTCGAAAGACAAGAGCATTGACGAAAAATTCCTGTTCAACTACGCTACCGTTAAAATGATCCCTGAAATTCAGCGGACCAAAGGGGTAGCCCGGGCGCAGATTCTGGGTAGCCGGCGGTATGCGATGCGCGTCTGGCTGAACCCCGACCGGATGCGGGCCTACAACATTTCCACCGAGGAAGTTATGAAGGCCCTGGGCGAACAAAGCATCATCGGTCGGCCGGGTCGCCTGGGGCAAAGCTCCGGGATTGCGGCCCAGTCGCTGGAATACGTGCTGACGTACAAAGGACGCTACAGCGAACCTAAAGAGTACGAAGACATCATCATCCGGGCCAATGCCGAAGGGGAAAGCATCCACCTGAAAGACATTGCCAAAGTAGAATTGGGTAGTGAATTCTTCGATATTTATTCGAACCTGGACGGTCAGGCTTCGGCCGCCATCGTGTTGCGGCAGAACTACGGTAGTAATGCCAGTGACGTGATCAAGGAGGTAAAAGAAAAGCTGGCGGTTATGAAAGCCTCGTTCCCTCCGGGCGTGGATTACAAAATTAGTTACGACGTGTCGCAGTTCCTGGATGCGTCCATCGAGCAGGTCATTCATACGTTGCGCGACGCCTTTATCCTGGTGGCGCTGGTGGTGTTCATCTTCCTGGGTGACTGGCGGTCGACCTTGATTCCGATCATCGCGGTTCCGGTCTCCCTGATTGGGGCGTTTTTCGTAATTCAGGCGTTTGGTCTGTCCATTAACCTGATTACGCTGTTTGCGCTGGTACTGGCCATTGGTATTGTGGTCGATGACGCCATTGTGGTGGTGGAAGCCGTGCACGCCAAGATGGAGGAAGAGCCGCATCTAACCCCGTTTAATGCCGTTAAGAAAGTGCTTGGTGAGATTAGCGGGGCCATCATCGCCATCACGGCCGTTATGGTGTCTGTGTTCCTGCCCATTTCGTTTATGTCGGGGCCGGTGGGTACGTTCTACCGCCAGTTCTCGATTACGATGGCCAGCTCCATTGTGATTTCGGCCCTGATCGCCCTGACGCTGACGCCGGTGTTGTGCGCCATGCTGCTGAAAAATCACCACGGACACGCCCGGAAGAAAAACTTGTTATCCAGGGGGCTCGATAGCTTCAACCGGGGCTTCGACAAAATGACCGGACGGTATGTGGGTCTTTTGCAATTGATTGTCAACCGGCGGGTTTTAACGTGGGCAATTCTAGCGGCTTTCGGTTTCGGTATTTTCTACGCGAATAAAATTCTGCCCGCTGGTTTTATCCCGAACGAAGACCAGAGCACGATTTACGCCATTATCCAGACGCCCCCGGGTTCTACACTGGAAAAAACCAACGAGGTTTCGCAGCGGCTGCAGAAAATCTGCGAGGAAGTTCCGGGAATCGAATCGGTATCTTCACTGGCCGGTTACGAGATCATGACCGAAGGCCGGGGTTCCAACGCCGGTACCTGTCTGATCAACCTCAAACCGTGGTCGGAGCGTGATCATAACGTGAAGGAAATCATGGAAGAGCTGGAGGAGAAATCGAGAGGTCTGGGCGCCACCGTCGAATTCTTCGAACCACCCGCCATCCCCGGCTTTGGTACGTCCGGCGGTTTTTCGATGCGTTTGCTGGACAAAAACACCGATACCGACTACAGCGAGTTCGACAAGGTCAACAAGGAATTTATGGATAACCTGGGCAAGCGGAAAGAGCTAACCGGTCTGTTCACCTTCTTTGCCGCAAACTATCCGCAGTACGAACTGGAAATTGACAACAAGCTGGCCATGCAGAAGGGCGTCTCGATCGGGAAAGCGATGGATAACCTGAACATCATGATCGGGAGTACCTACGAACAAGGGTTTATCAAGTTCAACCAGTTCTTCAAGGTTTACGTGCAATCAGACCCCAGTTTCCGGCGGCTTCCCTCCGATTTGCTCAATCTGTTTGTGAAAAATGAAGCGGGGGAAATGGTGCCTTACTCGGCTTTCATGACGCTGAAAAAAGGCCAGGGACCGAACGAGATTACCCGGTTTAACCTGTATAATTCAGCCGCCATCCAGGGACTTCCGGCGAAGGGCTACACCACGGCCGAGGCCATCCAGGCCATCCGGGAAGTGGCCGCCAAGACGCTGCCGAAAGGATACGACATTGCGTTCGAAGGTCTTTCCTACGACGAATCGATCCGGGGTAATGAGTCGCTGTATGTGTTCCTGATTGTGGTGGCTTTTGTGTACATGGTATTGGCCGCGCAGTACGAAAGCTTCATCATTCCGCTGGCCGTCCTGTTCTCGCTGCCCGTTGGGATCTTTGGTTCGTTCCTGACGCTGAAGCTGATGGGGCTGGAAAATAACATCTACGCGCAGATTGGTCTGATCATGCTGGTGGGTCTGTTGGGGAAAAACGCCGTTTTGATTGTCGAGTTTGCCGTCCAGAAACGCCAGCAGGGTGAAACAATCCTGCGAGCCGCCATCGAAGGGGCCAAGGTACGCTTCCGACCGATCCTGATGACCTCGTTTGCGTTCGTGGCCGGCTTGATTCCCCTGATCATTGCGACGGGTGCAGGAGCAATTGGCAACCGGACGATTGGGGCTTCCGCCCTGGGTGGGATGCTGTTCGGAACCCTTTTCGGGGTTATCATCATCCCCGGCCTGTATTACATCTTTGGCAATCTGGCCGACGGCCGCAAGCTGATCAAAGACGAAGAAGCTGATCCGCTGTCTGAAAACTTCGTCCACACCGTCGACACCTTTCCACAACCTGAAGCAAGTGAAATCAATGAGCAATAAAAGAATCTGGAATTGCCTGGGGACAGTGACACTCATGACCCTGATCAATACCGCTTGCCAGACTCCGGCGTTAATTACCCGAACAGAAAACAGAACCGTTCCTGCGAGTTACAACACCTCGCAGGACTCAACCAACACGGCGAAGGTCCGGTGGAATGATTTCTTCACCGACCCCAACCTGAACGATCTGATTGATTTGGCGCTGAAAAACAACCAGGAGCTGAACATCACCCTCCAGGAAATTGAGATGTCGCGCAACGAGATCAAAGCCCGTCAGGGGGAATACCTGCCGTTTGTCACCATAGGCGGTGGGGCCGGTATTGAAAAAACGCCCCGCTACACCCGGTTGGGAGCCCTGGAGGCCACCACGGATATCAAGCCGGAAAAGGAAATGCCCGATCCGCTGCCAGATTTCCAGGTGGGCGCGGTTGCCCGGTGGGAGGTCGATATCTGGCATAAACTGCGGAATGCCAAGAAAGCGGCCGTCTCCCGGTATCTGGCTTCCGTAGAGGGGAGAAATTTTATGGCAACCAACCTGATTGCCGAAATCGCCAACTCCTACTACGAACTTTTGGCCCTCGACAGCCAGCTGGCCATCGTGCGGCAGAACATTGACATTCAAAGCAACGCGCTGAAGATTGTCAGGATGGAAAAAGAAGCCACGCGGGTCACCGAACTGGCCGTCCGCCGGTTTCAGGCGCAGGTGCTGAACACCCAGAATCTGCAGTACGACATCCAGCAACGGATTGTAGAAACCGAAAACCGGATCAACTTTCTGGTGGGTCGGTATCCGCAGCCGGTGCAACGGAATAACACGGATTTTGAAAAGCTGGTACCGACCGCCATTCAGGCGGGTCTGCCGTCGCAGTTGCTGGATAACCGTCCGGATGTTAGACGGGCGGAACACGAACTGGCAGCCGCCAAACTGGATGTGCAGGTGGCGAAGGCCAACTTTTACCCATCGCTGGGGATTTCCGCCGGGTTGGGAACTCAGGCCTTTAATCCCATTTACCTGACCACCCTTCCCCAATCCCTGCTGGCTTCGCTGGTGGGTGACCTGGCCGGACCCGTTGTCAACAAAAACGCGATCAAAGCCACGTATGCCAGCGCCAATGCCCGGCAGATTCAGGCGGTTTACAACTACGAACGGACGCTCCTGAATGCCTACATTGAGGTGGCCAATCAGCTGTCGAAGATTGATAACCTGGGCAAAAGTTACGAGGTAAAAACCAACGAAGTACAGGCTCTTACTGAATCAATCACGATTTCAAACCGGCTGTTCAGCTCCGCCCGGGCTGACTACATGGAAGTTCTGCTGACGCAACGGGATGCCCTGGAATCGAGATTTGACCTGATCGAAACCAAAATGCAACAAATGAATGCCATGGTGAATATTTACCGGGCATTGGGTGGAGGTTGGAAATAACTGCCTGCGCACACGTGAAGCACTCCTGCGGGACGGTCTGACCCGGCCCAAAAGTAACGAATAGAAAAGCCCCTCCTGTTCAGCTTTCGCAGCGGATCGGGAAGGGGCTTTTTCATTTCATGATCTTAAAGCAAAGTGCTCCGCCCGACACCCGGTTGTAGACCTTGGTACGAACGGCGGAATTGGCCTGCTGTCGTTTCGTGTTCGCAACCAGATTACCGGCCCAGAAAACGCAAACTGACAGCAACATGACGTTACAGCTCAAACCCCTCAAGGAACAGGTAATTGTTGTTACGGGCGCTTCCAGCGGCATTGGCCTGGTGACCGCCCGGATGGCGGCCAAAGAAGGTGCGTCCCTGGTCCTGGCGGCCCGAACTGAAGAGGCACTCCACCAACTGGAACAGGAAATCAGCAGCCAGGGCGGACGGGCCATTGTGGTGCCTGCCGACATCGGGCAAGAGGAAAGCAGTACCCGCATTCCGAAGCCGCCGTAGCAGCATTTGGCGGTTTTGACACCTGGGTTAATAATGCGGGCGTCTCCATTTTCGGGCGGATTGAAGACGTTCGGAGGATGTGAAGCGCATGTTCGATACCAACTTCTGGGGCTCCGTCTACGGAACGCTCACCGCCTTGAAGCATTTCAGGGAGCAGGGCAATCCCGGCGCCCTGATTTATACCGGCAGCTTTTTCGGGGACCGCGCCACGCCGGTTCAGTCGACTTACTCCGCATCGAAACACGCCCTACACGGCTTTGCGGATTCGCTACCCATGGAGCTGGAAGCCGAAAAATCACCGATTTCGATCACCATGATTCACCCCAGTCGGACACAGCAATCGTCCACGCGGCCCTCGCCCAGTCCGGAAGAAAGTGCGCTGTATAAAGCCGGTTTTGGAATGCACGAACGCGGCACTCACGAAGGCCGGATCCGGTCGAGAAGTTATTACGTCAAAGCAACCAAACATCCGGTCGTAACGGCTTTGGCAGTGGAGGGCCTGGTTCTGGGAATCGGCGCGCTGCTAAAAAACCGGACCTGATCCTTTGAACTCCAGGCTGGTGTTGTCAGTTTCTGCGGGAACTTCCTAGGCATAAGCCGTTTCCTCAGGAAATTTCTGTGGAAAAGATTTGAGGTCCAATTTTTGAACATTTTCTCTACCTAATTGTACAAATAGCATATTGATATCCTAAACTTTCTGGGCTATGAATAAGCTATCCTTACGCGTGCTGATCGTTGATGATAACAAAGATTATCGTCAGTTAATCCGGTGGGCCCTGACCAGTGCACTGGAGCATGTCGTCATTCAGGAAATGACCACCGGTCAGGAACTGGTGGACTGGCTTGCTCACCATCGAAAGCAATCAACTGCTGAGCAAATGGCGGATAAGTGCCTGGTGACAATCATCCTGCTCGATATGCACATGCCCGGGCTTAGTGGGCTGGACACCTTACAATCTTTGGGCGACATGAGCGATCTCCCGTACATGCCCGTCGTGATGCTCACCGCCACCCTGTGTGATCAGCTTAAGCACCAGGCTTACAACCAGGGAATCCACCTTTATATGGTTAAACCCATCGAAATCGGCGGTTTTTACCGGGTCGTCGAAGCGGTGAAGCTTTGTTACCGGGATATGCTTCGCCGTTGGGAGCAGCAAGAAGTCCCTCCTTTGGGCTCAACCTACCATTAAAAGACCGGGTTCAGCCGATACTAAACCGCTATCAAACCGGTGGCGTTGACCCTATCCGCGCCAGCACTAGACTGTTCTGGTCAGGGATCAGACCCGAATGCTAACTAAAAACGGTTGATTCAACCCGAATCATAACCCTCCATGCCACCGCCGGGTTCAACCTGCGAGATTATAACCACATGATAAACCGTTTCGTACACGCATGGAAAATCAAAATTCGCAACAGCAGGACCCCACGCTTGATCAAACCGATTACGACTCCATTGACTTTGACCGCGCCACCAACGACAACGAAGTAGCGGCCATGGAGTCGGGCGCCGATCTGGACGACGAAGATAACATCCGTGGAGAATCCGAGTAAGCAGACTATTTCATCCACCCAGAACCGTTCAGCCTGAAAATCCTTTCGAGTCCATTCGCCCGACGCAAAGCGATGGAGATTTTCCCGGTTTTGGTTTCGACGACTTTCGTTAAAACGCGACGGGTGTTCATAACCAAACCGTAGGCAATTTCGCTAATCGTTTTATTGGTGTTCACACCAGCAATTTGGCCGTTTGACCGGAATAGGATAAGGATGTTTCTGGGTGGATTTCCCCGTACCCTTCTCACACCCGACTGGGAGTTGGGTACTGAGCGCGTTGTTTCTAAAGAAAGAACTCATTCCTTCGACGGTTTTTGCTCCCTTCGGCGTCGCGTTTTACGATCACCTCGAAAACCATCCTGAATAGCCATTCTTGAAGTAAAAACAAGTTCATGGACTACGATATGCCAGTAATCAGGGTAGAAAAATCGTAATCCTGACAACTATCAGTTGTTTTTCGTAGCAACAAACGCTGCTTTCGTCGTTACTTAGTGTATAGTTGTTGGGGTAACTATGCACGGTTTTTCCACGTACACGCGTATTGGCACTAAGGTATTGACCATGAACCATTGCATCGATTTTATAGCCTTCAAAGTGCCACCCGCCAAGTTTCCCTGGGCGATGCTTTACGTGTACTCCATGAATTTCAAGCACGGCTTTTTCATTTCCGCCAACTGAAGCCCCGGCCCGGCCTTGTTCCCTTCCCGTGGATTAATACCAGTAAATACGTCAAGCTTTCCGATCTTTGCGGCATGAAGCATGCCTTTCTTCTTTTGTTGCTTTTAGGCGGTTTTAGCGCTACCGCCCAGGTGCTGCGAACGCGAACCGTCAAATTGATGGGTAGCCGGTTTGACATTATCCTGGTTGCTCCGGACAGCCTGACGGCCGAAAGCCACATCGATACCGTCATTGCCGAAGTAACGCGAATTGAAAATCTAATCTCCGACTGGAAAGAAGATTCCCAGATTTCGCAGGTCAACAGGAACGCCGGAATTGCTCCGGTGCGGGTTGATCCTGAAGTATTTGCCCTGACCGAGCGGGCTCTTCATTTCTCCCAAATTACCCACGGCGCCTTTGACATCAGTTTTGCCGCCATGGACCGGATCTGGAAATTTGACGGCTCCATGACGGCCATGCCCAGCCCCGAAGCCGTTAAAAAATCGGTGGAAAAAGTTGGGTACCGGGACATCCTGCTGGACCAGGCGCAGTCCACGATTTTCCTCAAACGCAAAGGTATGAAGATAGGGTTCGGCGCCCTGGGTGAAGGCTATGCGGCCGACCGGTGCCGCGACCTCATGTTGGCCAGGGGCATAAAAGCCGGGATTGTCAACGGTTCGGGCGACATGAGTACCTGGGGAAAACAACCCGACGGCAGTGACTGGACGGTTGGCATCACCAATCCGCACCGCAAAGATACCCTTTTCGCGGTCGTTGCCCTGCGGCAAAGCGCCGTGGTAACATCCGGCAGTTACGAAAAGTTTGTGGTGTTCAACGGCCGGCGGTATTCGCACATCATCAACCCCCGCACGGGTTATCCGGCCACCGGGGTGAGCAGTGTGACGGTTTTTGGGCCCAGCGCCGAAACGGCCAACGGTTTCAGCACGTCGCTGATGGTGCTGGGCCAAGCCGCCGGACTGAAACTCATTGAGAAATACCCCAATTACACCTACATCCTGGTCACCGATGAAGGTCGGATTTTCTCCTCACCCAGTCTGGCGCTTAAACAAACCCGTCTTTAGGTCGCCGTCAACAATCCGTTTGCGCCGAAAAAAGCGCGGAAAAACACCGCTTGCACCACTCACCGGGCAGCGCTGAACCCTTAGCAATGCGAATTTGCCCTGCAGGTGAACAGGCGGAATGATTCGTTGTAGCCTTTCTACCAGCCTCGAATACACCATTTTTATTCTATCAACGGCCCGCGCCAGCTTCTTTTTCGCTAGAATGTCAATATTATTCAATCAAGTATAAAAATTTGATTTTATATAATTTTCTTATATATATTTGATGATAGGACTAATCAACTTTAATGTATTATGACGACATTGCAACAGGAGCTTCTGTGGAGAACCGCAAAGGCAACCATTCTCCAGGTCTTGCGTCAGCACGGCCGAATGTACGGGTACCAAATCAATCAGGCTGTGCAGGACCGTACCGATGATAGCCTAACGCTATCATTTGGGCTAATTTATCCCCTGCTGCATCAACTGGAACGAGACGGCGCACTGCTGACGCAGATAGCCGAAGTCGATGGGCGGCTGCGCAAATATTATTCCATACGGCCCTCCGGTGGCCCATCGCCCACCCGGCAAACCACTGGCCTCGAACACCTTACCCGGCTGATGCCCCTGATCTTGAAGTCCTCACCAGTCTGGGCGGTTTGTCCATAAGATACTCTTGTCTACCCAGCGTGGAAGTGAAGCGATTCTTATGACCAGCCGGACCCGGCTGGGCGTCGTGCTTTTAGTAGCGAATCGACCAGAATGGATTTCGCTGGGCTTTTATCTGCTCGGCAATGTGCTTTTTCAGCATGTCATCAAACGCCTGGTCACTGATGCGTCTGCCCTTGATTTTGGCCGGTAAGGCCAGTTCTTTGGTGACGGACTTCAGCTCCACCTTCTTGGCCTCGATCAACACCACACCGTCGTTCAGATCCAGTTCCAGAATGACGCCCGGCAAGCCAAAATACCGCTCCGGTCCCGCCGGTACGGGCAAATCCTGGGCATACCAGGCCGTCACTTTATAGCCTTTGACGGGGTCCTGCATGGTGGCTTTCATGCAGACGTAGCCCGCCACTTCCTTGATCTGGTTGAGCACTTTCCATTTGGGCGCGTTCAGGGAATCTTCGATGACGTACGTTTTGCCCAACGTTTCAACAATGTCCGTCATGCGCTCTTTTTCAAAATTGCGGTTAATAATGTATTCATCCTGCCGCCAGGCATAGCCGTAGTCGTTGGCTTCATCTTTGTTTTCATAGGTGTAGAGGCTGGCCGCAGGCGAGAAATACAGGCGCATTTTTTGTTTGTAACCTTCCCAGTTTTTGGAGATGTTGATCTCACGATCCTTTTCTTCCTGACTTAAAAAAGGCATCGATGCGTACATCTTGGCCCAGTTCTGCGAGCGTTCATACGTAACAACGCCCTCCTCCCCGGATGGTGCCGCACTGGATGGTGCCCCACCGGATGGTGCCGTCCCCGACTGGGCGAGGGCCAGCGGACCGGTCAACAGGAGGAAACTCAACAGATACATCAAGGTTTTCATGGGTATCGGGGTCATGGGTGGTAAGTTAAGGTAATTCCGATTGCTTTTAAAACCAGCGTTGTTTGATGTTGCCCGTGGAGACACCCCGCATGTTGTAGGTAAAGCTCAGGAGAAAGTAACGGGCCAGCGTTTGGACCCGCTCGCCGGAGACAAAGTTCAAACTGGCGTTCTGGGAAATGCCCAGATTGCGGTTGAGCATGTCATAGGCCGACAGGCGGACCTCGGCTTTCTTCGACTTGCCCATGATTTTGTAAACCGACGCATTCCAGATCGGTATCCGCTGATCAAAGCCAAAGGTGGGGTTGCGGTAAATCGAGTAATTCAGGTTGGAAGTCAGGTAAAATTCGTGGGACAGCTTACCCGTTACCGTGGCCCCGTACGTGTTGTTGATGATGCGCTGGTTTTGGGAGGCCATCAGGTCGTAGCGGGTATGCCCGATGTTCCAGTCCGCGTTGGCGTAAAACGTCAGCTTATCACCGGGCGTCAATTCCAGCCGGGGGCCGAAGCTGATGCTGCGGTTATGGGTCTGGTAGAGCACGTTGTTGATGGGCGTCAACGACCGGCCAAGGTTTCCGCTCAAACTCATATTCAACGTGGCCTTGGTTTTTTTGAGCGGGAAACCGCCCCCGATGTAGGCTCCCGCGTTCTGTCCGCCCGTGATGTTTTCCGGCCGGGTGCGGGTAATACCGGTTGTGGGGTCAATGTTGCGACCGTACACAATCTGGTTGATGTTGTAGCTGTAGTAGACGTTGCCGTAGATATTCACAAAGCTGCCGGGGTTAAACATGTTGTACCCCACGTTTACGTTGTGACTAAGAGCGGGCAGCAGATCGGGATTGCCTTCCGAAATGTAGAGGGGATTGCTGATGTCGATGACCGGCTGCAAATCCCGGGACGAAGGAACCTGCACGCCCATGCTGTAACTGCTGAAAAGAAAGCGATTGTTTTTCAGGTCGTAGTTCAGCGACACATTCGGTACAAACGTCGAGAAGGTTCGTTGGATGCGGTTGAGCGGAACCACGCTTTCGTCACTTGCATACCGGCCGTCCAGCGCAAACTGCTGGTAAGCCCCGCCCACCGACAGGTTCAGCCCTTTGTAGGAATAGCGCAATCCGGTACCTAGTCGGTTGTACAGGTAGTTGTTTTTGTAATACCGGCTCAGGGTATCGTTGCGGGTCATGGCCGACTCCTGCTGGTTGTAGGAATCCCGGTCCAGTTCGTCGTAGCGCAGACTGAAGTTGTAAAAGTTCTCCCAAAATATCCGTTTGCTGATCGGTTCGATGTACTGCAAATTGGCCTTGTACTGGCTGCGCTGGGTCAGGGACAACTGGCGCTGGCGGATCTGCCGCAAAAAGGCGTTGACGGTGGTCGACTGGAAAAACTGGTTGTCCGAAGTCAGGTCCGCCGAGCCGTCGGAGGTGTTTAGCTGATAGGTGGCACTGGCGGCAAAGGACCGTCCTTTCTTTTTGAATTTATGGCGGTACAGCAGCGTGTTGGCCGTCCCGAACGAGTTGACCCGGTTGCCGTTGTTAACGATGATGCGGGACGTAGGATTGATTCCATTCTCCAACACGTTGGTCAGGCTGCTCAGGCTCGAATTGCCCACCCCCAGGCGGCTGTTGTTCACAAAAACCAGCGTTTGCAGCGAGTCAATCTGTCGTTCGTAGCGCAGCGTCACGCGGTGGGCGCCGGTAAAGTTGATCTGGTTGCTTTGTTCGTCGTTCTGCAAAAAACCGCCATCGAAAAAGTTTTGCTGCCAACGTTTGGCCTCGAGTTGCTGACGGGTCTGGGAGTAATAATAGCTGCTGCTAAATTTATTCTTCTTTGTATCGTAGTTGTAATTAGCCCCGATAGCAGCATTGTTGGAAAAGCCCCGCCCCCGGTCACCCCCAATGGGAATGCCCAGATTATCCTCGTCCTCGCCCGACCAGTAGCGGAAGCCGCCCGAAAACCCAAAGTCGGCATCGTCATTCCAGTTAAACGCGTTACTGCCCCGAAAATCCTGGTAATCATCCCACGACATGCCCTGCTGGTTGGTGTTATTGACCAGTCCAATCAGCGAAAGCTGGCGCTTGGCGTCAAATTTATTGTAATTGGCTTTGACCTCCCCGCGGGCTCCTTTTGCCGCGCCGGGTGCGGGCACCGCAGACCCCCCGCTGGCTGTCACCTTCCCGAAACCGCCTTTTTTGAATTCGTCCTTCAGCTCCAGGTTCATCGTTTTCTGTTTGCTGCCATCGTCGACCCCCGTGAGCTTGGATTTTTCGCTCTGGTCATTGAACACCTGTACCTTGGAGATGGCTTCGGCCTGCAGGTTTTTGGTGGCCATCTTGGGGTCCGAGCCAAAGAAGGTTTTGCCATCGACGGTGAGCCGCTTGACATCCTGCCCCTGGGCTTTGATGTTGCCATTGGCATCGACCTGCACGCCCGGCAGCCGGCGGAGCAAATCCTCGACGGTCGAGCCGGGCGGTACCTTAAAAGTTGTGGCGTTGTATTCAATGGTATCCCCCCGGATGCTCAGCGGAGCCTTGGCTGTGCGGATGACCACCTCAAAAAGTTCTTTGGAAATGGGTTTGAGCGGGATAGCACCCAGATCGAGCAGGTTGTTTTCCGGCGGGGTTATCGTCTGGCCATACGGCAGGGTACCCACGTAGGTAATCTTGAGCAGGTATGCCTTGCGTTTGATGTTTTTGAATTGAAAAGCGCCGTTTTCACCCGAACGGGTAAAATTCACCAGCGAGGAGTCGGACGGTTCCAGCAGCAGCACCGACGAACCCGGCAGTGGAGCCTTGGTAGTATCGACCACGCGGCCCTGAATACTGAAACGCCCAGGTTGGGTGGGACTTTGGGCAAAAAGGCCGGTCGCCAGCAGCCAGAAACCCGCCAGCAGGAAGAAGTATTTCATGGGAATAGTAAGGGTGGAATAGCGTTGATAAAGTAACGTTATTGAAACAGGCAAAGGAACTTACGCAAATGAACTATAAATATAGTAGATATAAAAGAAGGAATTAAAATATATTTTTCAGGACATATTGATTGGGCTTTTGTCTGGATCTTTTGCAACGATCCGCTGTACAATCCGGCGGCAAAGTAGTAAAATAGTACGGTAATTCTGCGGTGGTGAAACTCCTGAAACCTGTTAAAAGATGTTAACGAATTTCAGGAGTCAATGCGGAAGTCAGGGTTTGTTTAGGATGACCATAACCGGTTTATCCCGCCAGTGCTAAGCGGCACAAAAAAGACCGATAGTGACTAAATAGAAAAGAGTGAAACTGGGACTCTACTGCATGGAGCTTTGCAGTAGTACGGTTCTGATGAAAGCCAGAATTCCGCACCATTAACTATCCGGAAAAAAGTAGTTAGCGGTTGGTCGTGCTGGCCTCTTCGAACAGACGCATCGCCATCAGGCCGTTCCCAACGGCACCACCCGCCCGGATTGCAGCCGCAATAAACACGGTTTCGGCAATCTCTTCGCGCGTGGCACCCGCCTGCACGGCATTGTTGATGTGGGATTCAATGCAGTATGCGCACTGGGTGGTTAGGGCGACCGCCACCGACATCAGCTCCCGGTACTTGACAGGAATCACCCCGTCCTTGCGTTCGGCGGTATACTTAAGGTTCAGGAAAGCGGCAGCCTCTTTGGGAGCCGAATTAATCAGGGTTTCCGTGTACGCACGGTCTTTCGGAGTTTGGTACTCGGCCATAAAAGTTGATTTAATGTGAAGGGGATAAGGGAAATGGTAAGAGCGGGTTGAAGACGCGGTTTCAAGGTAAAAAGAATACAACGAACTCCCAGCATTTATCCGGATTTTATCCTTCAGACCGATCAAAAAACGAAGCAGTCGAAACAGCAGTTGTTCCGCAGAATTAATTTCGGATATAAATGAGTATACCATTGCCCCTAAACCGGCTATTATTCTTAGTTAAAAAACGCCGTTTGGTTACAAACGACTCGCGTAAAACGCTGCGAACAATACGTTCTATATTAAAAGCACTCCGAAAACTTCTACCGATTTGCTTCTTATAGTTGGTTGTGTTTCTGGGTCTGGAAACCTGTAATGTAATGCAAAACGTGCCGGACCGGAAGAATACTCCACCCGGCCGAGCGGCCAGAAAGCTGGACTGCTCCTATTCCCGTTCGCGCGATGTGCCAACCGGGTTGCTACCATACCCTTCCACGGAAACGGCAACGAAAAGAACCCTTAGACAGTATATTAGTAGACAATGCTCGGCCGTCCCGCAACAGCCCGGCTACTCGGCAACCGGCTGCAATTCGGCCGGCAGGTTTGCCAACTCTTCAATAATCTGCCGAATCATTTCGTCGGTCATTGTACCGACCTCGGATTTTGGGAAAAACATGGTGGTTATCTGATCCGGGCCAATCTTGATGTCAAGGGAAAAGACCTGACCATAATAAGGCAGATCGGCAAACAGAAAATCCTTGAAATAAAACGACTGTTTTATCAACCAATTAATCTGGGCATGCGTCAGGTTCTCCCAGATCAGACGAACCGAGTGGTCGAGAAGGCGGTATTTTTCCGGAGCGGGTAACGGCTGGTAGTTCATTATTGACTTCTTTTGGCCCGCAAAGTTCCGAAAACAAGTCGTCAATGGCTAGATTATTTTTGAAGTTGTGTCCCTGCCGAGCAGGTTTTTGCCGCTGACTCCTCTCTTTACATGTCCAGAATAGTACACCAATTGTCCGTTTCTGGACAAAACAAAATGAGTAATAGTTGGGAAATCGCTCCAAAAGAGCTCCAGGAAGGGATTTGTAGAGTTGGCAGTTTATTTGCTATGCAAAAGAGAAAGATACCCAAACGGATGACGGACGGTTTATGAAAGGCACTCAACTGGGCGAATTTGAAGAGTTGGTTTTACTAACCGTCGCCCGGCTGTACGATGATGCGTACAGCGTCGCGGTGATCGAGGAACTGGGCCGGCGCCTGGAGCGACCCATGAGCCTGGGGGCCGTTCACCGCACAATGCAGCGGCTGGAAGAGAAGGGTCTCGTCCACTCCCGCTTCGGAGACGCAACGGCCGAGCGGGGCGGCCGGCGCAAACGGCTGTTTACCGTCACGGCCGCCGGGGAGCAGGCGCTGGTGGAAGCCCGTCGACTCCGGAATGAATTGTGGTCGGAGATTCCTAAAACCGCTTTTGGCGGGCCAACGGTATGAGTCGCCCACTAACGCCCCACCCCTTCCGCTGGGCGCAGCGCCTGGTGGAACGGATCACCGCCCCTCACCTCCGGGAAGAAATTCTGGGTGATCTGGACGAATTGTTTCACCAGAGGCTGCAACGGCATGGCTTCCGAAAGGCGCAGGTGTTTTACCTGCTGGACATCCTGCTGCTGCTGCATCCCCGGCTTTGGCGTCGAAAAGCCGCCCCGGCCCCCCACCGGCATTTTCCCAACCCAACGGCGTACTCTTCACCCTCTCTTCTACACCCGGCCATGATCCGAAACTACCTCAAAATTGCCTGGCGCAACCTGGTCAAAGACCGGTTGTATTCTTTCATCAACCTGGGCGGTCTGGCCGTTGGCATGGCCGTCACGATGCTGCTGGCGCTGTTTGTTTCCCACGAATACAGCTATGATCGCTTCCATTCACATTCGGAGCAGATTTACAAAATGGTCGGGGAAATGAAAGTTGGCGATCAGGACCTGAAGATGATGTTCTTTGATTATGACCAGACCGAGGCCTTTCGTCGCCAGATTCCGGCGGTGGCGGATGTGGCCCGGCACGAAACCTATTTTGGTGCCGATATGTGGGTGGAGTCAGATCGGCAGCACCGATTCAAAGAGAGGGCTTTCCTTTTTGCCGATCCGGGCTTTTTCCGGGTTTTCTCCTACCCGGTGCGGCAGGGCGACCCCCAACGGGCCCTGCTTGAACCGTTCAAGGTGTTTCTGACGCAACGGGCGGCCAGGAAATACTTCGGCGCACAAAATCCCACCGGTCAGACCATCCGTTTGATGAACAAATACACGTTTGAAGTCGTCGGGCTGCTGGACAATCCGCCTTCCAACAGCTCTATTTCGTTTGATTTTGTGGCCTCCTTCCCCTCCCTGGACGCCATCCACCGGACCGAAAACGAGTCCTTTTATAAGCAGTTTCCTTCCAAAAGTCGGTTCGTCGCAAAGTTTCAGACCCATCTGCTGATTCGCAATCCGGATCAGCTCTCCTCCATTACCCAGTTACTGGAAAAATCCTTTAAGACTCCGGAGTTGGGGAGCCGGAACATTCGTTATAGACTGGTTCCGCTCACCAGCCTCCATCTGAGTTTTGAACCCAAGATGGAACGGTCGGCGCGGATTTTTACGCTGGTGGCCGGACTGATCCTTCTGCTGGCCCTGGTCAACTACGTCAACCTGACGACCGCCCGCGCCACGGTGCGGGCCAAGGAAGTAGCCATTCGCAAAACCACCGGCGCCCAGCGGTCATCACTCATCCTGCAATTTCTGCTGGAATCGGTGCTGATGAGTACGCTGGCTTTTGGAGTCGGGTTGATCCTGTTCTGGAGCTTTCAGCCCACTTTTTCCCGGCTGCTGGATTTGAAAGCTGACGATCACTTCTTAGAAAGCCCTTCCTTCGCCGGGGCGCTGCTGGTCATTTATCTGCTCAGTGTGCTGCTGTCCAGCCTTTATCCGGCGGTGGCCTTGTCGCGCTTTTCACCCATGCAGGCGCTCCGGGGACGTCTGAACCGCGCGGGAAGCGGAACGACGTTACGGCGGGTTCTGGCCGTCAACCAATTCGTGGTCACGGTGGGCTTGATTATCTGTTCCATCGTTATGTACCGGCAATGGAATTTCATGCAACGCTACAGTGGCAACATGAAGCGGGAGCGGGTGGTTTTTGTTTCGCTTGAACAGCAGGCGCGCAAAAAGGCGGCTGCGTTTCGCCAGCAAATCAGTCAGCTCAGTGGCGTCGAACACGTCAGCGGCACCGAGTTTAACATTGTTGGTGGGCATATGTCTTTCGGTGTCAAACACCGACGCACCGCCCAGGAGAAGAATCTGTTCAACCTGAGTGTTGACCGCGAATTTTTCAAAACACTAAACGTCACCTGGGAAGTGGAGCCGGATTGGGACCACATCGGCAACCGGGCCTTCGTCCTGAACGAAGCCGCCTTGAAAGCGTTGAACATCACGACGGCCCAGGTGGGCGACTCTTTGCAGAACAACGGCGAAAATTCATTCTATTTGGCCGGTGTCGTTAAAGATTTTCCCATTGGCTCCCTGAGCAAAGCCATTGATCCGATTAGCATCCGGATCGGCACCAACCCGGACGATTACAGCGGTTTATACATCCGGCTCGCTCCACAGGCCACCGCACCCCGGGTTTTGCAGGCCATTCACGGGGTTTACAACCGCTTCAAGGTCGAAGAGCCGTTTACGTATCAATTTCTGGAAGATGCGTACGCGGATCTGTACAAATCGGAGCGGCAATTGGCGCAGTTGTTTGCCGCGGCTACCGTCATTGCGATCCTGATTGCGTGCCTGGGTATTTTCGGACTGGCGGCCTTTACCGCCGAGCAGCGAACCAAGGAAATCGGCATTCGCAAGGTATTGGGCGCGTCGGTGAGCAGTCTCGTCGCGATGCTCTCGCGGGACTTCCTCAAACTGGTGCTGATCGCCCTGGTCATTGCGTCGCCCCTGGCCTGGTACGCCATGAACCAATGGCTGGACAACTTTGCCTACAAAACGGCCATTGACTGGTGGATTTTCGCCCTAGCAGGCAGTCTGGCGGTTGGCATCGCGCTGCTGACGGTCAGTTTCCAAAGCATCAAAGCCGCCCTGGTGAACCCGGTGAAAAGCCTGCGCTCGGAATGAGAGTTCCGGTAAAACCCGGCCCGGCCCAAAAGAACCGGAACATTCAGAGCGTTCGGAGGTAAAACCGGCAACCCGGTCTTCCCGGACTTTGCGGTCCACCAGCCCGGCTGTCGTCAGCCGCTGCAACGCCGAATAAAGCGAATCTGCATCGGGATACGCCGTAAACTGACTGAGGGCCTGGGCCAAGGCGAACCGCTGGGCCGTTTGCCGAAAACCGTGCTGCCGGGTTTGGGAAATTCCGTTCACTACCAGTTTCACCGTCCCTTTAGTGTTCAGAATCTGCTTTTGTCCACCGACTGACACTATGGACAGGCTTTTGGTAACAATCACGCCGTATACCGATTCGGACTCGTACAACCCGCCCCGTTCCGCCGAAAAACCGTTGCCCAATTGAAACGTATTCTGGGTGTTGAACGTAACTTCAACTTGACCTCTTCAGTCTGATTAATACAAACCGGTTATTTTTCAAGTAAGTGAATCAGCGCACTCATGTCGACGGGTTTGATCAGATGATCGTCGAATCCGGCTTCCTTCGCCCGCCGTTTGTCTTCTTCCTGCCCGTAGCCGGTGATGGCAATCATCCGCACGGCCTGCCCCCAGGGTTGCTCCCGGATAAGACGGCAGGTTTCGTACCCGTCCAGTTCCGGCATCCCGATGTCGCACAGAATGACCCGGGGCCGCAGCTCTTCGGCGGCCTGAATGCCCTCCCGGCCGCTGTGCTGGGTGTAAACCTCATACCCCCGCATCTTCAACGTTTGCGACAACAGAAAGGCCAGCCCCGGATTGTCGTCAATCACCAGAATTCGTTGGCTGGTTGACGGGGCCGCTTCCGGAGCAGAACCCGCTTCCCGGGTTGATGGCAGCTTTTCCAGCAGCGGCAGATAAACCACAAACTCACTGCCCTGACCCAGACCGGGGCTGTAGGCTTCTACCCGCCCTCCGTGCTTTTCCGCCAGCCGCTTCACCAGCGTCAGGCCGATGCCCAGACCACCCTGCGAACGGGCCAGCGACACATCCACCTGCACAAACAGTTCAAAAATCACCGAAAGCTGATCCTTCTGCAGCCCAATGCCGTTGTCGGTGACCCGCAGAACCGCTTCCCCCTGTTCTTCCTGCAGACTCACCCACACCTGCCCCCGCTGACCGGTATAGCGCAGCCCGTTGGTCAACAGGTTGGTCACCACCTGTGAGAGCCGGGTGGGATCACCCTGAACAAAGAGCGGAAAAGGAGAATTAGCCAGGTGGAGCTGTTTGTGAAGGGCGTCGTACTGGGGGCGAATGGCTTCTACAACACTGACCACCAGCGCGCCCAGCTCCACCCGCTCGGGTTTTAGTTCAATTTTGCCCCGACTGATGCGGCTCACATCCAGCAGTTCATCCACCAGCCGCACCAAGTGGTCAACCTGCTGGTTGATCAGGCTGACGGTCTGCTCCAGGACCGGATCGGCTTCCTGGGTAAAACTCAGCAGGCCCATGCCCAGGCGGATGCTCGCCAGGGGGTTGCGCAGTTCGTGGGCCAGCATAGCCAAAAACTCGTCCTTGCGCCGGTTGGCTTCTTTCAGGGCTTCTTCGGCCTGCTTCAACTCACTAATATCGGTGATAATAGCCACCTGCCCAATGCTTCGGCCATCACCGTCCCAAACGGGTACGGCGGCCACGCGGGTCCAGACAGGATCGCCCTCTTCGGGGGTATAAAGCATCTCGATGCCGGGTACCACCCGCTCACCCCGCAACGCCCGGGCACCGGGGTATTCGGCGGGCTCCAGGCGTCGCCCATCCGGATGATGAGCCAACCATCTTTTTTGGCGGGCACCGTCTCGGGAAGGCATCACTCCGGTAGGAATAAAGCGCTGCAACTCCCGATTGGAGAGAATGAACCGACCCGTGTTATCGACGACTCCCACGCCCACCGGCAGGCTTTCGAAGATGGCTTTCAGCCGGGCTTCACTGGCTTTAAGGGCTTCCTCGGCCTGAGCCCGTTCGATACGCGGCAGTAAGCGGTTCATGATTTCGGTCAGCAGCGCAATCTGATCGGATTCCCACGAATAGGCAATGGGCGAAAAAATGACCAGCATCGACGTCCAGCCATCTTCCTGGCGGTAGGGCAAACTGATGTACGAACCAATATCCAGGGCCTTGAAAGCCTGGGCGTTGGCTCGCAAATCGGTTTGGGTATCGGATATGACAAAATCCTCGCCTTGGCGCACATCCTGGATTGCATCGTCACTGAGAAACGCAGAAAGACCGACTTTTTCGGGCGGTGGCAGGGCTTCTTTTGCCCACCAATAACGCCGGTGGACTTCATCGCCTTCGGGTCGGATGTCCCAGATGCTAAGGGAGGAAATGGGAAAGGCGCCCTGGAGCTTTTCGCCCACGCTATCCATGATTTTACCGCTGTCGGAAAGTTCCGTGATGGCTTGGCTGATATCGGCCAACAGCGCCTGGTGAGCCTGCTGCCGTTTGCGCTGGGTGATATCGTTAAACAACAGCCCAACGGTGTTTTCGCCGGGCTGCCCGACCCGGAACGCGTACACGTCATACCAGCCACCCAGCGCACCCGAATGGGCTTCAAAGCGCCGGTCCTGACCCGTCCGGGCCACTTCGGCATACCTATCAAACCAATACTGTTCGTTATCGGGGATAATGTCCCGCACCCAGCGACCAACGCCATTGTGAATGCCGGTTAACTTCTCAAACGAGGGATTAATGTCCAGAAACCGGAAATCCACCGCCTGCCCGTGGTCATTAAAACGAAGTTCAATGAGGCAGAACCCTTCGCCGATGGAGCTAAACAACAGGCGGTATTTCTCCTCCGACCGGCGCAGCGCCTGCTCGGCCTGCTTTTTGTCGGTGATGTCAATAACCAGCCCCGTACTGCGGTAGGGCGCACCGTTTTTGTCGTACAACACCTGGCCCGTTCCCCGAACCCAGCGGACGGTTCCATCATCGTGCACAACCCGGTACTCGCAATGGAACTCCTTGCGCTGGGCCACCATTTCGGCGGCCAGGGTTTTGACTTCCGACCGGTCGTCGGGATGAATCCGGCCAAACCAGCCCTCGACGGTACGGGCTTCTTGCTCGGCGGTGAAACCAATGATGGCTTTGCCCTCAGCACTCCATTCGAGATTACCAGTAACCAAATCCCACGTTCCCCATCCGGCTTTGGCACTTCGCATGGCCAGCGTCACCCAGACATGATTGAACTGCAAGGCTTCCTCGGCCTTTTTTCGTTCGGTAATGTTATCGAACCGCACGGCAATCCGGGGCGGCCCCGGGCCCTCCAGTCGAAAGGCAAAAGCGTCCACCCAGCAATCGAGCGGTGAAATGTAATCCTGAAACTGAATCGACTGACCCGTCCGGGCAACCTGATCAAAATAAGCCACAATAGGTTCATCCATTTCAGGCATCACCTGCCGAATCGTTTTCCCGGCTACCCCGTGAAGACCGAACTGTTGCTCAAAGGCCGGATTCGTCAGCAGGCAACAAAAATCACTGCGCGAATCCACCGGATCTGGCACTTTCTCCAGTACACAGAAGCCCTGGCTCATGCTCTCAAAGGCGGTGCGGTACATGGATAACAGCGTATCGGTCGGCAGGTCAGGATGTGTCATGTGTCGGATCGGGAATGGTGCTTGGTTACAACAAATTAACCAATTTCCAACGAGTTTTTCAGTCGACAACTACCTGATTATGACTTTCCGTCAGGCCCTATCCGTAGCCAGCAGACGCCTAAAAGCTAATAAATAACACGAAACAAGCGTACTAAGAAGTCCGCAAGGGACACCGGAAACCAGCGACCGAACTTTTCAGCGGAACCGCTTTTCTGACTGGACTACGCTGGTTTTGATTTGACCCGGAGACGCGAATTGTAGCCATTGCACCGAAGTTTACAGGGAACCTGCCGGAACGGTATTCAAGCGCGGGAAGCCGACCCAACGAACGGGTCTCATTTCAGCAGGGACTATTGAAACCATGCGTTTAATAGCAATCCATCAGGATCTGGCTGTGCGACTGGTAGACGCTGATGCTTTTGCCCAATTTCGTCTGGCAGAGGGTTTCGAGAAGTGCAAGAACGTCTTTTTGCATGGCCAGCGAGCCACAGATCATCAGGACACCGTTGGTATCGAGAACTTCCATCATGAAGTCGGCGTCCCGGGCAATCAGGTCGCTGACGTACTGCTTTTCACCTTCCCGCGAAAGGGCAACGTGCAGGGCGGTCAGCTTGCGGGCCAACTGATTGTCTTCCAGAAACCGCTGGTAGATTTCCAGGGACGCACTTTCCCGGAAACCGCAGTACAAGTGGCAGGGCGTTCGCTGGTTATTCTGGCTGATCATCCCTAAAAACGGCGCAATGCCGGTTCCGTTGGAAATCATGACCACAACCGGCGCCTTTGAAGGAAAGTGAAAATGCCCGTTTTCAATGACACGCGCCCGTAGAATATCCCCGGCCGTTAGCCGGTGCAAAAAGCCGGAACCCAGCCCGCCCGGGTGCAGCCGGACGCTCAGTTGCAGGTCGGAATCCAGCACGCCAATCGAGTAAAGCCGTTCCCGGTGGTCATTCTGGGGGTAGATTGCCAGCAAATCGCCCGAGGTAACGTTCAGGTTGCGGTCCGGCTGCAACCGGATCAGGAACGTGCCGTCGGTCGCATCGGTGGGGTGGTGGCTGGTGACGGTCAGTGTTTCGAGCGGGTGTTCAGCGGCTTTCAGCATTTCGGATGAAGCCGCAAGGGGAATGTCGGCCTGCTGTGACCAGGCTTCGGCCCACAGGCCAAAGTCATCCGGCGATTTGTCGTTGACGGTGTGTACGTCGACAAGCGGAACCGCCCACGGCTGCCGGGCCAGTAGCTGGTTTACCTCGAAGGCAAACTTGCAGAAATCGGGGTACGCGTGGGAGCCAAAACCCAGGACGGAGTAACGCACCGGGCGCGGCTGTGGGTGTTTTTCAACCAGCGCGGCAAATTTACGGGCGTTGGTCGGCGCATCCCCGAGCCCGTAGGTGGCCGTCAACGCAATCAGGTATTCGGCTTTCGGAAAAACGGTGTAGTTATTCAGTTCCGTCATGAACGACTTTTCCCCGCGCTCGATCAACTGCTGGTGAATGGCCCGTCCAAACCGGAACGTACTGCCGTTCTCCGACCCGACCAGAATGACAAACCGGCTATCGTCGGCGGAATGCTGGTTTTTGACCCGGTTGCCCCGCCGTTTCCAGGTAATGGCAAAACCGGAATAGATGAAAAACAGGATATTACCCGCGGCCACGGCCAGAATCAGGGCCCACACGGCGCTGGTCCGACCGGTATGCAAGTTCAGGCTCAGGTTGGTCAGCAATACGGCGGTCGGGTATTTCACCTCAATGAGCACATCACCTGTTATTTGGTTCACTGCCAATTCCCGGTCTTTGAGCTTCAGCGTGTAATAATCTTCGGGATCTTCCGAAAACGGAAACTCAATACTCTCCACCTCCGAAAGCCGCGTTTTTTTGAACACCGCGAAGTCGGCCAGCTTTCGTTCCGGGCCGGTTTGAATGGCGTCAAAATCAATGTCTGGAGAAACTTTTTCGCTCTTAATCAATTCAAAACGAGCCAGGGACAGGTACGTTCCCGAAAGCGCCACGATCAGAATCGGAATGAGCGACAACCGACCCAGCACGACGTGGTAATACTGGGCAAAGTTATCCCGGACAATGCGGGTAAAAAACCGTTTCACACCCCGTTGGCGCTGGATAATGAGCATGATACCGGAGACGGTGATCAACAGCAGCAGAAACGCGGTCAGCCCCACAAAAAACCGGCCCGTCTCGTGCAGAAACAACGAACGGTGCAGGGCGGTGACCCACTGAAAAAATTCGCTTTGCGGGGTGGGCGTACCCAGTGCTTTGCCCGTCTGCGGATCAACAAACACCGTCAGGTTGTTGCCAGCGGCATCGCTTCCCTTGATCTGCACAAACTGGCTGGCATCAACGCTCAGCTCACTGATTTCGGCGTAGCTTTTTTTCAGCACCGGCAGGGTCTGGGCCAGGGTCAGCTGATCAAAATCAGCCGCCCGGTACGGCTGCATTTTCTGGGATACGGGTTCGAACGCCAGAATTACGCCCGTGATTGAAGCCAGGGCCAGCAATAGAAAAGAAGATACAGCCAGGGCTAGGTGGCTGTATCTCCATACAGAAATGGTCATAAATGGGGCCGCTGTTAATTGGGGCTAAAGCGCACGTAACGTATGTAACCCGTGCCCTCGCTTTTGGCGGAAAGTGCTTCAGTAGTCAGAGGAATTTCCAGGTCTTTGACGTGGTACTGTTTGTCCTCCACGGCGCTCTCAAACCGGAGCTTGTAGTCTTTATTGAGTTTCGAATTGTCGATTTCCAGCACGGTAACGCTGCGATCCCCACCGGCTACCGACGCCCCGGTAATGGCACTGATGTTGGGCGTTTTTTTCGCCATCGCCTTGTGCCACTCCTTGATGTCGGGGTACCATTTTTTATCCGAGCCGAGCACGTACAGGGTTTTCTCGTAAGCCCCTTTGCCGTTGATCAGCGAAATCACCATGTAAGCCCCTTCACCCATGTAATTGGTCATCTGGATCATACACTTATACTGGCTGCTGCCGGCTTGTTGAGCAAACGACGGTTGGGTGATGGCCAGGAAAAGGACCATCACTACTAAGCTAATCTTATACCGGGAAGACGTCATTTATTTCAGAAAATTAACGGATACTTGGCTTTTGGAGAGCGATTCGTTTTCGCTGGCCAGGTCAAAAGCGGTTTCTTTAAAGTTGGTTGGAATGTCTTTTTGAGCCCCGATGGACAACAGGTATTTCAGCATCGTATCATCTTTGGCGACCATAGCCGCTTTGTGCAGGGCGGTAATTCCATCTTTGTTGCGGGCGTTTACGTCCACCTGCAGAGGTTCCAGCCGCTTCAGCAGCGACAGGTCGTTCTTGGCGACGGCTAAATGGTAGAGCGTGTTGCCGTTTTTCTGCGGAGCCTTCACGTCCAGTCCTTTTTCCTGAAGCATCTTCAGTTTGGTATCAAAATCTTCCGGCTTGGCACCCGGTCCGCCCGGCCGGCCTTCACCGCTGTAGGATTGCACCAGGTAAGCCGCCAGATTATCGCCGTTTTTATCGCTCACTTTAACGTCGGCCCCTTTATCCAGCAGATAGGCCACCACCTCGGGCGAGTTGCCTTTGACGGCCAGCGCCAGGGCCGTCACCCCTTTCTGATTGGCCTGGTTGATGTCTTTCACCTTCGGCATGAGCATCTCCAGCACGGCAACTTCCCGATTGGAGGCAGCCGCATTTATGAATACCGTATTGCCTTCATCGTCTGCCTGGTTGACATCGACGCCTTTCCCCAGGAAGTACTGGATGATCTCATTCTGCTTGGGTCGGCGGACAATGGCGTGCAGCACATTTTCGCCGTTCTTACCCCTGACGGTTGGTTTCAGGTTGAGGCTTTCCAGGTATTGATAGACCTCCAGGGTGTTGGCGCCCCGGCGGCTCCCCTGGCTGGCCATGAGCAGCGCGTTGTCGTTGGCCGGAACACCCCGCTGCAACAGGGCTTTCATCGTACTGATGTTACCCCCGCGGGCCGCGTAGCTGAAGGCATTGTTTCCGGCCGCATCCGTGCTTTTCAGATCCAGTCCTTTCGCCACAAAATAGTCCGTCAGTGTCAGGTCTTTGTCGTTGGCAACGGCCATCAGCAGCGCGTTGGCCCCGTCGTGGTTCAGGTCTTTTTTGAGATCAGCCCCGTTGCGCAGACACAGTTCATACACCTGCGTGTTCGGCTGCCCGCCGGTTGCGGCAAAATTCAGCACGGTCATGCCGTGGTTATCTTCCAGGCTGGCTTTGGAGCCTTTCGCAATCAAATAGTCCATGATCTCTACGTTGCCGCGGTTGGCGGCCCAGTGGAGGTAAATCCGCCCGTCGTGAGTCAGCTTGCTCACCTCATTACCGGGTTGCGCCAGCAGGTATTTGATCACGTCATTGGAAGCTCCGGCATTGATGGCCATCACGACCGGGTCAAATCCCATGGGGTTAAGTTGCGCAGGATTGCTCCCTTTCTCAATTTCCGTTTTGATCAGGCTGGCATCCGGCTTGTTTTGCCAGAACGATTGATCCAGCAACGTATTTTTCTGCGCCTGGGCGCAGAAGGAAATGACCGTTGAAAGAGCAATGAAAAGTTTTTTCATAGAAGACCTCAGGTTGAAACCTTTCATAGGTTAAGTCGATACTTGAATAACCCCTGCAACTTAATAAGATTAATTCTAAATAAAAAACTTCTCTTTTTGTTGAATTGTACTTTTTCGTTGCAGTCTTTGGTCAGAAGAAAAGGATGACGGATGGAGATAGACAAAAAAATAAATTGTTGTATAGAGATTAGTTAATATGAATCCTAAGTTTGCTGACGTTTCGGTCAATTCCGCTGCTGGTCCCCGTTTCGGGGTGGTGAACCAGGGCCGGCTGCCCACCTGTAAAAGCCGCTTCATCTCACCCCGGCAACGCGGTATGGTACTTTTTAGCCCATCCTACTTTTGATGACCGACGGGGTTTGGCGAATCGGCAAACTGTCATTTGACCTTAAAACTTTTGTACCTTCTCTCTTTACAGATAAATTTTTTCTAAAATATATCCAGCCTTCTAAGGGTATAGCCGGAAATTTCTGTCATCGCTTGTAGACAGCTATTCGTTAACCCGCTTGCCGATGCTTCCTTTCCCTACCCCAAACAGTAAAGAACCGACCCCCTTTCACCTACACGCAGACTCCAAAGTGACCGATCCGGAGTACCTGATCCGGCAGGCGTTTGAACTGGATGCACGGCAGGGGTACGAGCTGCTCTTCCGGCGGTATTACCGGCCCCTGTGCAGCCACGCCGTTCGGTTTGTTTATTCCCGGGAACTGGCCTGTGACATCGTGAGCGAGATATTTCTGAACTTCTGGAAAAACCAGGCCCACCTCCACATCACCGGTTCGTTTCGGGCTTACCTGTTTACGTCCGTTCGCAACCGGGTCTACAACTACACGCAGGAGGAATGGAAGAAATCGATGCTTCTGGACCCGATCGACGAAGAACTGGAACAAGCCGTGTATACCGACGATGATCCCCAGAAAATTCTGCTGGTAACGGAGCTTTACCAACGGCTGGAACAGGCCATCCGTTCGCTTTCGCCCCAGTGCCAACGGGTGTTTCTGCTGAGCCGCTTCGAAAACAAGAAGCACCGCGAGATTGCCGACGAACTGCACATTTCGCTGAAAACGGTGGAAGCACACCTCATGAAAGCCTTATCCCACCTGCGCAAAGCCCTGATTATCACCGGGCTTCTATTCAGCGCCATTGGCCTGTACTAACCGCTTTACTCCACGTTACGCCCAACCGAGACCGTCAATCCGTCATGACTCCCCCATTTCAGAAAGAAACCCTGTTTGAACACTTTGCCGGACGCAGTACCCCCCTGCAACGCAGCCTGCTGATCGAGTGGCTGAAGGAACCCGCCCATCGGGAATTGTATTACCAGTGGCTGGAAGAATGGGAGCGCCAGAACTGGCAGCTGGTCACCGACGAAGAAGATGATTTTGAAAAGCTGCTGGCGAAAATCGACCAGAATGCCGCCGACACCCGCCAGGAGGTCGGGCGGAACCAGCCGCTGTTGCCCCGGTGGCTCTATGGCCGGTTTCTGGCCGTAGCCGCCGTCCTGCTTGTTTTCTTGATGACGGGCCTCTACCTGGGCCGCTCCCGGTGGGCATACCGAACCCTGGAAACCGGCTACGGCGAAATCCGTCAGGAACGCCTGTCGGACGGCACGCTCGTCACCCTGAACGCCAATTCCAGCCTGACCATCCCGCGATTCGACTTCGGGCAAGGTGCGCGGGAAGTCCGGCTGCGGGGAGAAGCCGAATTCAACGTGGTGCGGCAACCCGACCACCGCCGGTTTGTGGTGAAAACCGACGATGACTTTGATGTGGAAGTGCTCGGAACGGAGTTCGTCGTCTACACCCGGGCCAACACCAACCGCGTGGCGCTCCAGAAGGGCCGCGTAAAAATCAACTACCGGTCCGGCAAACAACTCAACCTGCGGCCCGGCGACATTGTCAGCCTGGACGAAACCACCGGCCGCCTTAAAATTGCCAAAACCGTTCGTCCCCAGCAGTTTTCGGAGTGGAAACACCACCGGTATCATTTTGACAACACCCCGGTTGCGGACGTTCTGCACCTGCTGAACGACCAGTTTGGCGTGCAGGTGGCGCTGGGCGACAGCACGCTTTCCGAACAGCGAATTTCGGGGCGCTTCAGGGCACAAACCGCCAGCGAGCTTATCCAGGCCCTGGAAACCATCCTCGACTTGCGGGCTATTCAACACGGCAATCACATCGAACTACAACCCGTAGATACCCTTCAATAAATTATCCTAAACCCATCTTTTATGTTTCATAGATTACGCCAACAGTACTTCAGAGCCCTGTTGCTGGGGTCTCTTTTGGCCGGAATTTCGCCGGGCCGGGCGCAGTCGGTGCTTCTGGCGCAGGGTGCCGTCCAGCAGCGGGGCAATCCATCCAGCCCGCAAAGCAAACAATTGAAAGACGTTCTGAACGATCTCAGCCGCCAGTACGGTGTTGATATCCTGTTCGCGGAACGAATTGTGGACGGTATTCAGGTGGAGAGCCACGCAACCCCGACCAGCCAGAACATCGAACAGGTGCTGAACCGGCTGCTGAAACCGCACGGGCTAAGTTACCGGAAAATGAAAAACGGCTCCCTGCTGATCCGGGGCAGCCGCACCAGCGCCAATCCGCCGGTTTCGTTTATCCCGCAGCAACCCGGTGCTGAAACCCCGCTCGCTGCGCTCCCCACCTCGGGTGCCATTGCCTCGCCCACGCTTTCGAGCGCCAGCCTGAGCGTTCCGGTGCAGGGTCGGGTGACCGCTTCCGACAACGGCGACGGCCTGCCCGGGGTGACGATTACGATCAAGGGCACGACGCAGGGCACCACCACCGACGGCAGCGGCAACTTTCAGCTGACCGTTCCGGGGCCGGAAGCCGTGCTGGTTTTTTCGTTCGTGGGGTATCAGGCTCTGGAGCAGACCGTGGGCAACCAACGGAATTTTACCGTTCAACTGACGCCCGACACCAAGAGCCTGAATGAAGTCGTCGTGGTGGGGTACTCGACGCAGGCCAAGCGGGACGTGACGGGTTCGGTCTCGACGGTTTCGGCGAAAGATTTGCAGGCCGTCCCCGCCAACAACGTGGGGCAGCAGTTGCAGGGCCGGGTGGCCGGGGTCACCATCGGAAACGACGGGCAGCCGGGCGGCAACGTCATGGTCCGGATTCGGGGAATTGGCTCCATCACCGGCGGCAACGATCCGCTCTACATTATCGACGGTGTTCCGACGCAGGGCGGATTGAACCAGATCAACCCCAACGACGTGGAAACGCTTCAGGTGCTCAAGGATGCCTCCACGGCGTCGATCTACGGCGCCCGGGCCAGCAACGGCGTCGTGATTATTACCACCAAAAAGGGAAAACAGGGCCAGTCAAAAATCACCTACGATGGCTTTTACGGCGTGCAAACGCCCACCAAAAGCCCCGCCATGCTCAACACGCAGCAGTATGCGGACGTGGTCTGGCAGAATTACCGCAACATCGGCAACGTAAGCTCTACAACCGGCAACCCGGTGGATGCCACGTTCGGCGACGGTGCCCAGCCCCGGATTCCGGACTATTTGTTGTTGCAGGGTGGAGCGATGGAAGGCGACCCGCGCGTAGCCCCCGCCAATTACACCAACAACCCGAAAGATCCGCAGTACGGTATTTCCAAATTCATGTTTGCCCGGGCCAACCAAACCGGCACCGACTGGTGGAATACCGTCATGCAGACCGCTCCGATGCAAAGTCATAATCTCTCGGTTACCGGCGGCAACGCCCAGAACCGGTACGCCATTTCGGGTAGCTATTATTCGCAGGACGGGATTGTGAAATTCACGAGCTTCAAACGGTATTCGCTGCGGGCCAACACCGAATTTACGGTCAAGAAAAACATCCGCGTGGGCGAAAACCTCCAGTTTGCCTACACGGACCAGGTGGCCGGTATCATCCGGGACGAAAACAGCGCGGTGCTGGCCTATCAGATGCCGCCGTTCATGCCGATCTACGACGTAGGTGGCAACTTCGCCGGGGGCCGCTCCTGGATAGATCACCCCTACACGCGCCTGTACCGCAACAAAGACAACCATGGCTATACCTCGCGGGTGTTCGGGAACGTCTACGCGGAAGTGGATCTGATCAAAGACCTGACCCTGCGCAGCAGCCTTGGCGTCGACAACAGCAACTGGAACCTGTCGAATTTTGCCCCGGCGGCTCCCGAATCGTTTCTGCTGGCCCAGAACGCCCAGTTGCAGGTTTCGTCCAACTACAACCTGAACGTAACCTGGACCAACACGCTGGCCTACAAGAAACGGCTCGGTGACTTCCACAACCTGTCCGCTTTTGTGGGCACGGAAGCCGTCCGCAACAAATACCGGGATTTTTCGACCTCCAAGGCCAACTTCGCCTTCGAAAATCCTGATTTTCAGTACCTGAATGCCGGTTCAACGGTCTTGAGTTCGTCAGGGTCCGGATCGGATACGCGGTTGTTTTCGGTGTTCGGCAAAGTGGATTATGCCTTTAAAGAGCGGTTTTTACTCTCAGCCACCCTGCGCCGGGATGCTTCCTCGCGGTTTGCTCCGTCCTACCGCTGGGGCACCTTCCCGGCTTTCAGCGCCGGTTGGCGGCTCTCGGAAGAATCGTTCCTGAAAGGCGTTTCAGCCATCGACGACTTGAAGCTGCGGGCGGGCTGGGGACAGACCGGCAACCAGGAAATCAACCCGTATAACCAGTACACTACTTACGGCTCCAACCTCAATTCCTCCTCCTACCCCATCAACGGCTCCAACACAACGGTGGTACCCGGTTTTGAAGTAGCCGCCCAGGGCAACCCCACGGCGCAGTGGGAAGCCCAGACCATGACCAACATCGGACTGGACGTAACCCTGTTCAAAGGCAAGCTGGACCTAACGCTCGATGCCTACAACCGCCAGTCGTCCAAGCTGTTGCTGGAAATCCCGAGCCCGGCCACCGATGGACAGAACCGTCGGCCCGCCGTAAACATCGGCGGTATCCGCAACCGCGGAATCGACGCGCTGGTGAATTACCACGGCTCGGCAGTCAACAACGAACTAAAGTTTGATATCGGCCTGAACTGGTCTACCTACCGCAACGTGGTGACGGATTTGTACGGTGGTTCCGAATCGTTCATTACCGGTTTCGCCACCCGGCAGCCTTCGTTTACCCGCACGCAGGTTGGCCATCCGATTTCCTCGTTCTACGGCTTTGTGATCGACGGTATTTTCCAGTCGCAGGAAGAAGCCGACGCCCACCCCACGCAGGGCGGTGACCGGGCGCTGTACAACAAACCCGGCCGCTTCAAGTTCCGCGACGTGAACGGCGACGGGGCCATTGACGACAACGACCAGACCTATATCGGCAGCCCCCATCCCAAATTCACGTACGGCCTGAACCTGAGCGCCCACTACAAAGGCTTCGATCTGGCCCTGTTCCTCCAGGGCGTATCGGGCAACGACCTGTACAACTACCAGAAGTGGCGGACGGATTTCCAGAACTTCACCGGCAACCGCAGCGTGCGGATTCTGGATAGCTGGACGCCCGAAAACCGGGGGGCCGTCTTACCGCAGATCAACTCGCTGGCGGCCGGTTACGAGTCGCAGGCTTCCACCTACTTCATTGAGAAAGGATCGTATTTGCGGGGCAAAAGCCTTCAGATTGGCTACACCCTGCCAGCCGCGCTGGTGAACAAAGTGAAAGTTGACCGGCTGCGGGTGTACCTGCAAGGCACCAACTTCTTTACCATCACGAACTATTCCGGCCTTGACCCGGAAGTAAACCTGGCCAACTACGGGGGAGGTGCCGACCGCGACATCGGTGTTGACCGGGGAATTTATCCGCTGGCCCGTACCTACACGCTGGGGCTGAGTCTCACTTTCTAATCCGGTAACCGATTCGATCTTAACGCATTTTTACCCATGAAACTACGACTTTATATCCTGACCGGCCTGCTCATTGCCGGGGCCGGAGCCTGTACCGATTCGTTTTACCAAACTCCACCGCTGGGGGTCGCCAGCGAATCTCAATTACTCACCCGCGATGGCATCAACTCCCTGCTGGTCGGCGCGTACTCACTGCTCGACGGCGTGGGGGCTAGCCCCGACGGCTGGCTGGGACGCAACGAAGGCCGGGCTTCGGCGGCCACCAACTGGCTGATCGGCGACGTAGCTTCCGACGATGCCTACAAAGGCAGCACCCAGACCGACCTGGCCGATGCCAACGCCTTCGAGCGCAACAACGTGCTGCCTTCCAACAACTTCGTGCCGGATAAGTGGATTGCCCTCTACGACGGTGTTTCGCGGAGCAACGACGTGTTGCGGGCCGTAGCCAAAACGCCCGATCTGGACGAAGCCACGGCCACCCGTTTCCGGGCCGAAGCCCGGTTTCTCCGGGGTTTCTACCTGTTCGAACTGCGCAAGATTTATTACCGCGTGCCCCTCATCGACGAAACGATGTTTGACACCAAGGTGCCCAACGACAAGGAAGCCTGGCCGTTCATCGAAGCCGATTTTCAGTTTGCGCAGGAAAATCTGCCCGCTACGCAGACGGATGTAGGCCGGGGCAATTCCTGGGCGGCCAAAGCTTTTCTGGCCAAAACGTATCTGTTTCAAAACAAATTTACCGAAGCCAAGCCCTTGCTGGAAGACCTGATTGCCAACGGCGTAACACCGAACGGGCTTAAATACGGTTTGAACGATTGCTACTACGACAATTTTCAGATTTCGACCAAAAACAGCAAGGAGTCCGTGTTCGCCGTGCAGTCGTCGGTCAACGACGGCAGCGGGTCGAGCGCCAACGCCAACTACGGCGAGCACCTGAACTTCCCGCTCGTGGGGCCGGGCGAGTGCTGCGGTTTTTTTCAACCCACCCAGAACCTCGTCAATTCGTTTAAAACCGACGCCAACGGCTTGCCGCTGCTGGATACCTTCAACCAGTCGGATCTGAAAAACGATGACGGGTTGCTGTCGACCGATGCGTTTACACCCGACGAAACCACGCCCCTCGATCCGCGTCTGGACCACACGGTGGGGCGCCGGGGCATTGCCTACCTGAATTGGGGCCTGCACGGGGGCGACAACTGGACCAACCCGGCGGGCGATGCCGGGCCGTATTCCCCCAAAAAGCGATCATATCGCAAGGAAGAACGCGGCACGCTCTCGACCACCGTGGGCTGGGCGATGGGGCCAAACGCCAACAACTACGCCATCATCCGGTTTGCCGACATTCTGCTCTGGGCCGCCGAGTGCGAAGTGGAAGTGGGGAGTCTGGCCAAGGCACAGGAGTATGTCAACCTGGTGCGCAACCGGGCCAAAAACTGCGTCGTAAAGAAACTGGACGCCAGCGGCAACGAAACCAGCCAGCCCGCGGCCAACTACCAGATCAAACCGTATACGGCGGCTTGGACTTCCAAAGAAGTGGCCCGGAAAGCTGTGCGCTTTGAACGGCGGCTGGAACTGGCGATGGAAGGCCACCGGTTTTATGATCTGGTGCGCTGGGGCATCGCCGATACGGTTCTGAATGCCTATTTTACCGCCGAAAAAACCAAACGGCCCTACCTGAACGGAGCTTCGTTTACGAAAGGCAAGAGCGAATACCTGCCCATTCCGCTGACCGAAATTGTCAACAGTTCCGTCGGCGGGCAAAATACCCTGGTTCAAAATCCGGGTTATTAAGTAGATTTAACGCCACCTGAGCAATCGGGCGGCTTTTTTGACAAATCAATTGTCCCCGGAATGATAAAAGTAGCTGGTCTGACGGTTTTGCTGAGCCTGATGGCGCTGGACGGCCTTCCGCAAACGAAGCCGGGCGGTGACCGGACCCGGTTGCCGAAGCCGTGGTCAGACGCGGAGGTGGTCTGGCACCTGGCCGACGAAACGGATGCAACCGGCGGGCACCCGCTCCTGAAAACTCAGGGTGAGGGCGTCAAAATGGGCGTGCCCCTATCCGGCGACGAGCGGGCGGCTTCCCGGAAACGAGGTGGTGACGGGACCGTGGCGACATTCGACGGCAGCAGTTGGCTGGCGCTGGAGTCAACACCCGGCGGCAAACCGTTTCCGGAACCGGACGCCCTGACGGTGTTCACCCGCGTGAAAGCCACCAAAACGGGCGGACTGTTCCATTCAAACCTGTTTTCGCTGGTTGTTCACGAAAGCGGGCTGGCGGTCGCGATTCTGGGGGTGGCGGATGCCGATGGGGCTATGTACCGCGAAATCCCGCTTTCTCCGCTGACCCTGAATACCTGGCACGATGTGGCCGTTCGCTACCGGGCTGGCTTCCTGGATTTTATAGTGGATGGCCAATTGCTGAACCACGTTTCTGTACCGGGCAAGCCGCAGGCCATTCTGACGGGGCCGACGGTATTGGGCGGCTGGCGGATCGACAACCCGCCCGTTTCGAGTTTTCCCAAACCGGTGATTGCCTTTCTATTCCAGCGGCTTTTCACCGGCCTGATGGACCACGCAGCCGTTTGGAACCGCGCTCTGACCGATGCCGAACTGGCCCGGTTGTCCGGCGTTTCGGCGCTGGCGGGACCGGGGCCGGTTTCCGAGGCCCAGCGCTGTCTGGCCGACTACCACGCATTTTTTACGGCTTCCCGCCAGAAAGATACCGTTGCCTGCGAAAAGCTGGGGTTCGCTATGCGCCGGTTCATGGCCCGCGACCCCAGGCGCCCCACCTACCACCTGACGGCGCCGATGGACGCCATTCTTGACCCGGCGGGGGCGTTTTACTACAAGGGGCAGTACCACATTTTCAGTTACCGCAACCTCGTATCGCTGCTAGCCTGTAATCCGCTGGCCCACTACGTCAGCGACGATTTGATTCACTGGAAAGACCGCCCCATTGCGCTCTGGCCCGACTCCGACCTGGACGTCAACGGCATCTGGCTGGCGAACCTGTTTTTCGACGATCAACGGCAGCTCAGCACCATCTACACGGCGCTCGGCAAGGAAGGGAAATACGGGGTGCTGGCCCGCAGCCACGACGATCTGCTTTCGTTTACCGATAAGCAGGCCGTCATGACGGACCAGGTGCACCACGACGGTCACACCTGGAAAGACGGCAACACCTGGTATTCGCTCACCACGCGCCAGCATTGGGGAGAACGCCCCGGCGACCTGGGCGACGCCATCGTTCTGCTGTCTTCGCCCGATCTGGTCAACTGGACCGAACGGGGCACGATTTTCGACGCCCGCAAGCATCCCGCACCGCGCAGCGATCAGCAGCGGCAGGGCTTTACGGAATACCCGTACCTGCTGCCCTTCGGCGATAAACACGTGTTGATCACCGGAACGCGGCCCGTGCAGTATTGGGTTGGACGGTTCGACCAATCAAAACCCGCTTTCGTTCCGGACGACCCGACCGGCAAACTGCTGGACTACCTCAACCCGTTTCACTGCTTCAATCCGTTGGCCATTGACCACAAAGGCCCGGGCGGAACCGAGCGCCGGATCATTCAGGCCATGCACCTGTACACTTCGGGGCAGGTGGACGGTATTCTCTGGTACGGCGCGCACGTACTGCCCCGGATTCTGACGCGGGAGGGCGACCATCTCCATCAGGAACCAGTGCCGGAAGTAGCGGTTCTGCGGGGTAAACATGACCAGCGGAAGAACGTCCTCATTCGGCCCGGCGCGACCGATTTACTGGCCGGTATCGAGGGCGATGCGCTGGAGATTATCGCGGAATTTGATCCCGGAACGGCCACCCGGTTTGGCCTGAAGGTTCGGACGGCAGCGGGCGGGCGGGGCGGCACAACGGTTTTTTACGATGTTTCGAAAGACCAGTTTGGGGCGGCGGACAACCTGAAAATACCGGCTCCCTATCCAGAGTTGGGGCAGGGGCCGGCCTATCTCAAAAAAGGGCAGCGCGTGCAGATGCGGCTGTTTCTGGACCGCTCCATGCTCGAAATTTTTGTGAACGGCCAAACCGGTAGCGGTATTTTCAACAACGATGTCAAAGGCACGGGGCTGGATTTATTCAGCGAAGGAGGAGCCGCCACCTTAACCGCGCTGGACGTGTGGGAATTGAAACCCGCCTGGCCTCTGACGAACTAAACCCAGTAATCTTAAACCTTCCTTATGCATATGTTTCCGAATTTTTGGCGAATTGCCTGTCTTACTGCTCTATTCATTAGCGTTGGATACACCGCAATGGCGCAACCGCAACCTACGACACCCACGGCCAAGAATCGCATGAAAGTTATTTTTGACTGCGACCTTGGCGATGACATTGATGATGCTTATGCCCTGGCCTTGCTGTGTGCCAGCCCCGAACTGGAAGTGCTGGGAATCACCACCTGCTACGGCCGAACCGACGACCGGGCGCAACTGGCCTGCCAACTGCTGTACGACTGGGGACTGGACAGCATTCCGGTGGCCGTCGGACGCGATACCCGGCAGACCGACGAGCGGGCGAACTGGTACGCCGATCAGTTTCAGTACGCGAAAGGATTCACCCGAAAAAAGCCCATCCGTCAGCCCGCCGTGGATTTTATCCGCGAACAACTGCGCCGGTACCCGGGCGAGGTCACGGTTATTTCCGTCGGCCCCGTTCCGAACATGGCTGATCTGGTCAAACGCGACCCCGGCGCGCTGAAGCTGGCGAAGCGCGTGGTGGCCATGTTTGGCTCTTTTTCCATTGGTTACAACGGCTCGCCCACCATCGACACCGAGTGGAATGTAAAAGCGGATGTGGCCGCTTCCAAGACGTTTGTCAGCAGCGGAGTTCCGATCACGTACGCCGGGTTAGACGTCACCACGTTTGTGAAGGCCGATGCGGCTTTTCGGCAGAAGCTGCTGATGCGCCAGAGCCCGCTGACCAGTTCGCTGTGTGGACTGCAAACGCTGTGGGACTACAACCGCGATCCGGTGCTGTACGATGCCGTGGCGGTGGGCATGGTGCTCTGGCCCGACTTGTTCAAGACCCAACCCGCCCACGTCACGGTGGATGATAAGGGCTACACGAGGCTCAATCCGCAGCAACCAGCCAGCGGGGAGGTGGCGGTTTACGTAAATACCCCCAAATTTCTGGAACGGCTGATGCGGGTGTATATGAACCAGAACCTGCGAAGATTTTAACGGATGCGTTGACGTTCGGGCAAACCGTCTGGACTTTTCGTTGCGTCTGTGGATGCGCCATTGACTCCGCCGGTCGATCCGCACCGGCGGAGTTAGTTTATGTACCGAAAACTAACATAACTGGATATCGTCCCATCGCACTTTCTTCTGTCCGGGCGATTTCGCTTTCGAGAAAAAATAGTCGCTCTTCTTAACTTCCCATGCGGCTCCAGGCGCCCCGACCACCCGGTTTGGGGCGTTTTTTTGCTTTTTTGCCAGAACCTATTCAGTTTTTCTTCACGTCCTCATTTGACCGGATGGCTCACCGTTTTAGGGTCATCTTCCGTACAATCCCGGCCGGCTAAAACCGTTATCTGCGCCCGGTGAAAATTTTTCGGCATACAAATTGTCAGGAACGAGACCAAGTACCTCCGCTAACGCTAATTATTTCTTATTCAACCGTTATGAAAAACCACTTCTACTTTTTGCTCACCTGTTTGGGTGTGCTGCTGACCGATTTTTCTGCCGCTGGAGCCGGAAGCACTGGTTCGCCAACGACCATCAACAACCCCCTTCGAATAGCCACCTGCCCGGCCGTCTATGAGGAACAGAACGGCGTCGTGGTCATCGAAACGGAGTCGCTGAACCTGCCCGCTGGCTGGCAAAAGAAAACCGCCGTTGGCAGCTATACCGGCAGCGGTTACATCGACTGGACCGGTGCCCAAAACTTCTCCAAAACCGGTATTGGTCTGATTGAAACGACCATCAAAATTAACCAACCGGGTAAGTACACTTTTCAGTGGCGCAACCGCGTTGGGCTGGGCACTTCCCTGACCGACCATAACGACACCTGGCTGCGCTTCCCCGATGCCAGTAATTTCTACGGTGAGCGTAACACCCGCCGGGTTTACCCATACGGTACGGGCAAAACCCCCAATCCGAACGGCGCCGGAAGCGATGGATGGTTTAAAGTTTATTTTAACGCCGGGGTCTGGAACTGGGCCTGGAACACCTTTGTCAGCGACCGCGATGCCATGTATGTCATGGTAGAATTCGATTCGCCCGGGGTGTACAAAATGCAGATTTCGGCGCGCTCGGCGGGTCACCTGCTGGACCGGATCGTGATGTATCACTCCTCAGTCTCGTCGTCTTCCGCTCAGGCGCTGACGCGAACTGAGACCAAGTGTCTGGGAGGCACGCCCGCCAACCAGGCTCCGGTTGTAGCCAATCCCATTCCCGATCAGGTTGCCACCGCCGGAACAAACTTTGCCTATACCTTCCCCAGCACGACTTTCAGCGATCCCGACGCCAATGCGCTGAGCTACTCGGCCAGTTTATCGACCGGGGCTTCCCTTCCTTCCTGGCTGACCTTCAATGCCGCCAGTCGGACCTTTAGCGGGAATCCTCCCGGCAGCACCACACTTTCGCTTCGCGTAACGGCGAATGATGGGCAGGGCGGGCAGGTCAGCGATGATTTTGCCCTCCGCATCAACGCACCCGCTCCGAACCCGGCTCCAACGGTCAGTGCCGGCGCCGACCAGCAACTCAGTTTACCGACCACGCGGGTGAGTCTGGCGGGTAGTGCCACCGATAATGGACAGATTGCCAGTACGGTTTGGACAAAAGTGACGGGGCCTGCCGCCACGCTGACTTCAGCAAATTCATTAACCCTGACGGCCAGCGATTTAACGGCCGGAACCTACGTATTTCGCTTAACGGCAACCGATGATCAGGGGGCAACCGCCATTGATGAGGCAACCGTCACGGTCAATCCCGAAACAGTGGCCGCTCAGCAAGTGGTGAGTTTTAGTCTGATGAATGCGGATACGGATCAGGAAATCAAAGTACTGGCCGACGGCGAGCCGTTGAACTTAGCCACCCTGCCGACGAAGAATCTAAACATTCGGGCCAACACGAACCCAATCACGGTGGGATCGGTGAAAATGGTGCTGAGTGGCAAGCAAAACCGCACGCAAACCGAAACCGGCGCTCCATACGCGCTGTTCGGCGACACGAACGGGGATTACAAAAACTGGACCCCAGTGGTGGGTAGCTATAGTCTGACAGGTACGCCTTACAGCGGCTCAGCCGCGGGCGGTACGGCGGGCGGTTCCCGAACGATCAGCTTCACGGTTGTCGATCAACCCGCAGGGGCACGGTTGTCGGCCGAAGCAGCGGACGGTCTTCAGGTTGTGCTGCTGGGCAATCCGGTCTTGCACGATGAAGTATCCGTCAAGGTTCAGGGAGTGACGGGTCAGCCAGTGCGGATGCAGGTTGTTACTTTGCAAGGAAAAACGGTAACGGAGCGTTACCTGGAAATGGCGAGTGCGCAGGAGCAACACCACTTGTCGATAGCCGGACAACCGGCGGGTCTTTTACTGCTTCGGGTGAGTACGCCCAAACAAAGCCGTATTCTGAAGATCATGAAGGTAAAATAATTGATCCCGTCCGGCGCAAAAGATTATTACCGCTGCCCGGAAAAGTGTCATTAAAACAAGCACAGCACCTGCTTTCGAGTAGGTGCTGTGCTTGTTACTTATAAACCCGTTTACTGGACTTTGACCAGTTTGAATCGTTTTGTTTTTCTGCCTTCTCCAACGTGTAACAGGTACATTCCGGCTTCGTATTGCTTGCCCAGGGTAATTACCTGTCCGGATTGAACATCCGCTATTCGATAAACGACTTTTCCGTACAGATTACGGATCATCAACGGTAACGTACCGGAGGGTTTGCCTTTGATCTCTATTGTGAACGACTCGGTGAAAGGGTTGGGATAAGACAGAACCCGTACGTCCGCTTGCTCGGCATCAACGGTCAGGCGAGCCGCTGGTGCCTGATTCACAACGGTAAAGTTGACCGCCAGGGGTGTGCCAGCGGCACCCTGTCCTGCTGCACTGGAATACGGTGTGCCTTTCAAACTGTAGCTGCCCACGGCCGGGGTCCAGTTCCGATAATCTCCGTTCGTGTCGCCGAACAGCGCGTACGGTGCCCCTGTTTCGGTTTGCGTACGGTTTTGCTTGCCACTCAGCACCATCACCACGGATCCTACCGTGACCGGATTCGTATTAGCCCGGATGTTCAGATTCTTCGTCGGTAACGTCGCTAGATTCAACGGCTCGCCGTCGGCCAATACCCTGATTTCCTGATCCGTATCCGCATTCATCAGACTGAAACTCACCAGAATGTTTCCCATCGCCGGGACCGCGTTGACCAGCAGCGTGAACGTCTCCTGAACGCTGGCCTGCCGACTATCCGTAGCCCGCACCGTAATCGAGTAACTGCCCGACACCTGGGCGCCCGGGGCAAACGTCAGCACGTTGTTGCTCAAACTGGCAAAAGCTGGCAGGGTCGTGGCCGTGATCGTCACCGCATCCCCGTCCGCGTCCGTCGCCGACAGCGGTACCTTCAGCACACTGCCCGCATTGACGGCCTGGTTGCCGATGCTTGCTAAAACCGGCGGGTTGTTTGCGCTAACAGCCGGGCCGAAGACCTCGATGGCCGAGACCTTGGGCTGGTTGGCCGAGGCCGTGAAGTCGATGTTGAGCACGCCATCATTTACCCCCACCTCAAACGTCTTGACCACCGCCCTCATGCTGCCCACCTCCCCCAGGATGTCGTAGTTGGCCAGCTCCACGGCTCCCCCTTCCAGGTTCGCGCTGAACACCCGCTGACCCGCACCTCCCGCACGGCCCCCAGTGGCTCCCCAGTAGATCTCGGCAAAGTGCAGCCGCACCGTGTACTGACCCGCCACCGCCACCGGCAGGGCAAACCCAAAACTGCCCAGGTTGCTCGTGGCGCTGTATTCGGTCAGGTAAAGCACGTCGTCCTCGGTGTCGGCAATGGATGTCACCTTGGTATTGGTGTAAGACTTGCCCCCGGTGAAGTACTGGCTACCGCTCCAGGAAACCCCGTTGCTGACCACCGCCGGACCGCCCGCGTTGATGCGCGCCACCACCGGTCCCACACCCCCCGCATCACTCCCCTCCACCCTCAAGTGCACCGTCACCGACGCCGGACGGTAACCAGCCGCCCGCGCCACCACCGTGTGGCGGTACTCCCCCGCCACCAGCCCCGACGCGTCCAGCGTCAGCGCCACCGGCGTGCCGGCCTCATCGGTGCCACCCGCCAATACCTCCACCCTAAGCCAGCCCGGCAAGCCCGCCGGATCGATCGTGTAGGGCGTCGCGTCCGAGTAGGTTCCCACCAGCGGCTGCAGCCGCACACGCTGGCCCACCCGCGCGCGGGCCTCCAGTTGACCCGGCCAGAAAGCCAGCTGGGAGTTGCGGGTGCGCGTAAGACTTTTGATCCAGGTGGCCTCCTGGCTCTGCTGGCTGCCCGGCGCCCCCCCGTGAGAGACAATGTACTGGTCGTCAATCACCTTGGCCGAGGCCGCAATCAGCGCCGTCGGCAGCTGATCGATGATCGCCCAGCTGTCGGTGGCCGGGTCGTACTGCAGAATGTTCTGGCCGCTGCGCTCCCCGCCCGTCACCCGGATCATGCCGTCCAGCGCAAAGCTGCCCGGTTCGATGTGGGAGGTGGCAAAGGGCAGCTCCTTTTTGGCCGTCCAGGTGTCGGTGGCCGGGTCGTAGGCGTGCACCAGCTTCTGGTCCTGACCGCCCCCGCAGTCGTGGCCCAACTGCCCGCCGATGGCGTAGATCAGCCCGCCCACCGTCACGGTGCCGAAGTGATTGCGGGCCACGGGCAAGGGCGCCAGCCCCGTCTGCCAGCCGGCCGCGGGCTTGTCCAGGTCATAGACGTAGTGGTCGGCCTTGTCGTCGTTGCAGACGGCGGCCCCGAAGCCCCCGAAGAAGTGCAGCCGGCGGCCCACCCGCACCAGGCCCCCGGCGGCCCGGGGAGCGGGCAGGGACGGGCCCGGGCTCCAGGAGTCGGTCGTCAGGTTGTAGAGCCAGACCTTGTCGGTGACCGGTCCGGGGTTGTTGCCCACGCGGCCGCCGGCGATCCAGACGATATTGTCGACCAGGGCGATGCCGTTGTGGGTGACGGCCTGGGGCTTGCCCTGGGGGTCCAGGGGCATGGGGGCGAAGTACGTCCAGGTGTTGGTGGCCGGGTCGTAGACTTCGTTGGAGTTGTTGATCTGGAGTTTGGGGGTGAGCCCGGCGAAGACGTAGATTTTCTTGTTGTAGACGATGCTGGGGGCCTCCACGCGTTTGTTTTGGGCGGGGGCGCGGGGTGTCCAGACGGGGTAGAGGGGGTCTTGCTGGGCCGGGGCGGCCGCCAGCGGGCGCGGGGCACTCAACCCCAGCAAAGCCAGCAGGGCGTAAAGAAAGACAGAGAGAGATAAACGTGAATGATTCATACACTTGATGGAGATGAAAACACCTCTATTATTGAATTAGACTACTTGAAGATATTGTTAGTGGTTACATGAGTGGCATTGGCTTACGGGTAGCCGTTCAGGACTGACAAGGGTTTTCCAGCTTTCTTTGCAGCAAAGCTTAGAAGAATTTACCATGCACAGTCGTCTTCTCATCGTATTGATGATCCATCAGGATACCTGTTGTAGGTAGTTTGACCCGAGGTGAATAGGATTTGCAGTTACCTGCTTACTGGTTTAGGAATGCAGATGAATAGAGAAGCTCTTAGCCGGCACCAAATTAAAAACAGATTAAAAATATTTAACATATGAATTAAAAATAAACTAAAAAGTAACTATTCGGTATGGGTCGATTCAAGGGATTTAACGCCCTTTTCGCTCCTTGCGATGACCTGAAATGAGTTGATTCCACGGAAAAAACCGGCGTTTGAATCCCGTGCGATTCTATGGCGAGGTTAGATTTGAAATTAGCGTAAATGCTTACTTGCAATTAAACCATTTACTCGCATCGATGAACTATTTGTTAACCGGCCAAGAATCCCGGCGGCTCCGGTTTCGGCCATTGTCACCGGATGATTTTGACGACTGGCTACCCTTTTACCAGCATCCTCAATCCACGCAATACTGGGAAGGTGAACCCGATGATCCGGTCCTGAATTGCCGCAACTGGTTTGAAAAGACCTTTTACCGATACCGTACCAATAGGGGAGGAATGAATGTGCTGATCGACAAGCAGACGGGGGCTTTTGTGGGCCAATGCGGCTTGCTCGTCCAGGTTGTTAATCAGGTTGAGGAGCTGGAAGTCGGCTATTCGATTCTGCCCCAGTTCTGGAACCGCGGTTACGCAACCGAAGCGGCCTTCTTGTGTCAGCGACACGCGTTCAACAACGCTCTTAGTAACAGCCTGATTTCAATCATCCACGAGCAAAACATTCCGTCACAGACAGTGGCTCTTAAAACCGGGATGGTGGCCGATAAGCGAACAATCTACGCCAATAATCCGGTCATTATTTACCGGATCGAACGGGGGATTTAGCGCCAGGAAAGATCGCCGTAAATTCTGTTGCAAGCGGGACCTTGTTTTCGGCGTATCCTGTTTAAATTTCATTTATCTTTACAGGATTGTAAAATAACTCGAAGTTGGCTAAGACGGTCTTTCAGGTACATTAGATAACTTCTTGTCCTTTTTACGGCTTTAGCAGACCAGCCCCTTTGGCAAGTGTGCTTTTTTTTGTATGTTTATTCGCTAAAACCGCTTTCCCGTTATAGTGCAAAATAACGCCGTTCCGAGACCTTGTAGCCGTTTATGACCAAATAGCTCCCGTTCCAGCAGTGACTTCCTCTCCTATCCTCCGTCTGACAATACGCAACTAAAAAGCCTGTTTGCTCGTATCTGGTACAAGTGCTCTGTTTACGGAGTGACTACCCGATTTCTAAGACCCCACAGACCCGGAAAAGACGATTTTAACTCACCGATTTATGAAAAAGCGTCAGGCCCCGAATGAGCCTTTTGATAAAGAGTTTTTATTAGCGATGATCAACGGACAACTGGAGAGTTGGGCATCGTTTCTGCTTATTGGCAAAAAGGTGAGAGTTTTGCTGTTTGACAGCCAGTGTGCCAGTACCGTCATTCAGAAGTTTCGCAACGAAGGGTGGAAAGTTGATTTTTCCCATCGGAGTAGCAAACTACCCGCCCGGGCTTACTACTTCTTTAGCCTCCCTTCAACCCGGCGAAATCCAATCTGGTAACCGCAAATCCCTTTTGACACCAAAACCGCGAGCCTGACCGCTGCGCGGTTTTTTGTTTTTCATCCAGATCGCATGGCTCTGAACCCTCATGCGGGAGAAGGGTTACGAACCAGAAACCACCCTCTCTTTCCAGTGCAATCCAGGCAGTGAGCGCAAACCCAAACAGGCAAGTACAGGACAGTACCTCACCGGTTTTTATAAAAATTTTGGTGGTTATTTGATTCCTTTTTAGAATCCTGATTGTACCGGTTCTGCCGTACAAGCCCTAATACGTCCTGGATGGAGCATTTGAGTATTCCTAATTATACCTTACCCAATCGTTTAAACAACGTTGACGCTGAAACCTTTAAGAGCATTTACCTGACCTACTTCGACGATCTGTTTGAAGTCGCAAAAAGACGACTTCAGTCGGAAGAAGCTGCGGCTGAGATCGTACAGGATATCTTTGTGGAACTCTGGGAACGACGCGAAAAACTAAACATTGAGCACCTGGATCGCTATTTATTTACGGCGGTCAAGTATAAAGTTATCAACTACATCCGCGACTCGCTGATCCGGAAAGAATCCTGGAACCCCGCCGTGGAAGACCTGGTCATTTATTTTGACGATCGGGCCGAAAACAAGCTTGCTTTCGAAGAATTGCAAAAGGCGGTGGAACAGGTGCTGGAACAGGTACCCGCCAAAACCCGGGAAATTTTCCGGTTGAACCGCCTGGAGAATAAGACGGTCAAGGAAATTTCGGCTTCGCTGCACATTCCCGAACGGACCGTTGAATACCACATCACCCAATCGCTCCGTACCCTTCGGCTGCACCTGAAAGAGTTTGTAACCTACCTGGTGCTGCTGGTCAGTCTCTCCAGCTAAGTCACCGGCCTTGCCTACTTTGTACTTAAAGAAGAAATCTCTTTATAATACCATCTGCCCACGGTAATTTTCCAATAATTCCCTAAACTATTTGCGGTTCAAACCGGCCAAATGTGACTTGTGGCAAAGCACGGGCTCTAATTCCAGTCCCGTTGCTAATGACCAAAAGCCTGTTTGGAACATGAATATCCGCCCTGAAGACCTTCCCGATTTGCTGAAGCGATACCTGGAAGGTCGCTGCACTGACGAGGAACGCGCTGCCATCGACGCCTGGTATAGCCACGCGGGCGAACAGCTCCCGCCAATCGACAAGAGCCGCCGGGCGGAACGTCAGGAACTGGTCTGGCGGCAGATTCAGGAGCAAATCACCCGCGAAAACTACCCCGAGCCGAAGCACCGGTCCTTGTGGAAAAATCCATTCCTCCGGCTGGCCGTGGCAGCCTCCCTCCTGCTCATTAGCGGATGGGTCTCTTACCAACTTTTGAGAACAGACCAATCGTTTGAAAACCCGATTGTCCAAGCCGGTAACATTCGGGAAGTCGTCAATGCGGGAGTAACCAACAAAACGGTGAAACTTGAAGATGGCAGCCGGATTACGCTGCATCCCGGCAGTCGGATCAATTACCCCCACCCCTTCCGCCCGGGTATCCGGGAAGTGCATCTGGAAGGCGACGCATTTTTCGAAGTGGCTAAAAATAAGAAGAAGCCTTTCGTTGTTTACACCGGCGAGGTGGCCACCAAAGTAGTCGGCACCAGTTTCCTGATCCGTTCCGACCAGCAAAATCCGCAGGATGTCGTCGTGTCGGTTATGACGGGGAAAGTGATCGTTGAGCACCGGGAAAGAACCCCCGAAACCAGGCTACCAAACTCCACCAACGGAGTTGTGCTCACCCCCAATCAGCAGGTCACTTATTACCACGCGAATAAACACTTTGTAACCAGCCTGGTCGTCAAACCCATTGCGATAAAACCGCAGGTTGAACTGGTGAAACAACGGCTGTTTCGATTCGACGGAACTCCGCTGCGGGAAGTGCTCGAAAGAATGCAAGCCGCTTACGGGTTAAAGTTTGAACTGATTAACGACGGAATCACCAACTGCCCGGTTACGGCCGACCTGACCGAACAGCCTTTCTTCGTCAAGCTCGATATCATTGCCGAATCCCTTAACGCCCGCTACGAAGTAAAAGGCACAAGCATTGTCTTGTCCGGCGGCAGTTGCGAATAAGAAAAAAAGTACCCAAATGTTTTACCAAAACCCAACTCCTATGATAACACCCCACTTCATCTTTTCTCCCCGGACCCTCCGAACCGTTGATCGGTCCGGCTAAAATCACCAGAAAAGCCAGGCCAAAATGCTGCCACATTTCGGACCTAGCCTCCCCCTTATTCCCCAAAAACGTGCTTTATCCTGCCAGATGAGCGAGGGAATAAATTGTCAAATTCTGAGATTTAACAAAACAAAAGAATGAAAAATCATCGAAAGTTCATAACGCTTAGTCACAAAATGATAAGGGTTGTGATGCTCCCCCTTTTCCTCCTGGTTGTCTTCAGCGGCAGCGTTCTGGCCCGTGAAATCGCCGGCCAGGAATTGTTGCAGAAAACCGTCAGCCTTCGAGTAACGAATACCGAAATCCGGACGGTTTTAACCAAACTGGAAGAAGTGGCCGGGGTGAAGTTTGTTTACAGCTCCCGGTCGCTGCACGCCAGCCGGAAAGTTTCGGTTGCCTTCTCGAACAAACCGCTGATTGAAGCGGTGAATGAAGTCTTCCAGCCCAGCAAAATAAGCTGCAAGGTGGTGGGCGGTCAGATCGTCCTCAAAACTGAATCAAGCGCTTCGACCCTATCCGAGCCAATACCCACGGAGGAAACGGCGGCAGCGGCTCAGGCGGTAGACCGGCCCATTACGGGGGTGGTCACGGATGAAAAAGGCGGTGGGCTGCCCGGCGTCAGCGTCGTGATTAAAGGCACGCAGCGGGGAACCTCCAGCGATGGCGAGGGCAAATACACGCTAAGCGTTCCGGACGGCGACGTTACCCTGATCTATTCATTTGTGGGGTACTTAAGCCAGGAAATCGCCGTGGGCAACCAAGCGACGGTCAATGTCAACCTGAAACCCGACACCAAAGCGCTGGAAGAAGTGGTCGTTGTTGGTTACGGAACCCAGAAAAAACGCGACGTAACCGGGGCCGTCAGCAGCATTGCCACCACCGAAATTGCCGACATTCCGGTGCAGAACCTCGGCCAGAAGTTGCAGGGTCGCCTGGCCGGTGTGCAGGTCAACCAAACCTCGGGTGAACCGGGCCGGGGCGTGTCGTTCCGGGTGCGGGGGCAGGCGTCGATCAACGGCGGAAACAGCCCCCTGGTGGTTATCGACGGTTTTCCGACGGTGGCCGGAATCACCAGCATTAGCCCCGACGAAATCGAGTCGGTTTCGGTGCTGAAAGATGCCGCTTCAGCGTCGCTGTACGGTTCTCGGGCGGCCAACGGGGTGATCCTGATTACCACCAAGCAGGCCAAAAGCGGTCAGACCAACATTGATTTCAGTTCGTACTACGGGATGGAGAGAGTGTCGAAGCGGGGCCGCCCGGACGTGATGAACGCTTACGAGTTCGCCAACTTCAAAAAGGAATACTACGAAGATCAGGCCCGGTACGAAAATTACACGGGGGGCGTTCCGTCGGTTTACCAAAACCCCGATCAGTACATCAACAACCCCGGTACCGACTGGTTCGACATCCTGCTGCGGTCGGCCCCAACGAAGAACTTCAACCTGGGCTTATCCTCGGGAACCGACAAGTTCAGAACGGCGCTCAACATGAACTACAACAAACAGGAAGGCGTCATTCTTAACACCTACTCGGAGCGTTTTACGGGTCGGGCCAACAGCACCTTCCATGCTTCCGACCGGATTCGGTTTGGCCTTAACCTGTCGGGTTCGTACCGCCCGAGTCAGATCACCCCCGGTTTGGCCGGTGGGCGGAACATCATCGGCTCGGCCTTTCTGATGGACCCCTCGCTGAAATACCGCAACGACGACGGTACCTACCCCATTTCGTTCAGCGCCCCCGGGATGTTTGCCAACCCGAACTATTACCTGGTGCTGACCCAGCGGGTGAATCCCACGAAGGAATTTAACGCCCTGGCGAATCTTTACGGCGAGGTTGATCTTCTAAAGGGCTTAACCTACAAAATCAGCGCAAACACCGATGTGGGCAACACCATCGTGCGTTCGTTTGAACCATCAACGGCCCGGGGCGGCATGTTTTCGGCCCCTCCCCTGCCCGCCATCGGAAGTTACGGAACCACCAACTACCTGACCTGGCTGCTGGAACACACGCTGACCTACAACCGCACCATTGGACAACACAGTTTCGATGTGCTGGCCGGTTATTCGGCCCAGAAAGCCAGCTATGAATCCAGTGCCATCAACGCTTCGCAGTATCCGGATGACGAAATTGAATGGATCAACGCGGCCAATGTTCGGGTCGGAAACGGCGATGCCTACCAGTGGTCGCTGCTGTCGTACATCGGCCGGTTGAATTACAACTACGCGGGGCGGTATTTGCTATCGCTGGCCTTCCGGCGGGATGGCAGCTCCCGGTTCGGTGCCAACACCAAGTACGGCAACTTCCCCTCGGTGTCGCTGGGCTGGGTTATTTCGGATGAGGACTTCATGAAAAGCCTGAATCAGATCAGTTACCTGAAAGCCCGCGCCAGTTACGGAAAAACCGGTAACAACAACATCGGAAACTACGACTACCTGGCGTCGGTTGCCACCACAAACTACGTTTTCGACAACAACGTGTCTCCGGGCCGTCGGCTCGAGCGGATTGGCAACGACAACCTGACCTGGGAAACCACCGTCCAGTACGACCTGGGTCTGGATCTGGGCATCCTGCGCGACCGGGTCTTCCTGACCTACGATTACTACTGGAAAAAAACCGACGGTCTGCTGTACGCCATCGACATTCCGAACCAGTCGGGTTTCTCGAGCATCCGGTCCAACATCGGGCAGTTTAATTTCTGGGGACACGAAATCGGGATTGAATCGCGCAACATGACCGGGGCCTTCAAGTGGAACACCAACTTCAACATTTCCTTCAACCGGAATAAAGCCGTGAAGCTGGGCACCAACAACACCCCAATCGGCGGAAACGCAAACCAGGGCGATTACAACCGCACCCAGGTGGGTCAGCCGCTGGGTCAGTTTATGGGCTACGTGTACGACGGGGTGTACATGACCCAGGAAGAATTTGCCTCGCAGCCCAAACATGCCTCGTCGATGGTCGGGACGGTCCGGATGAAAGACCTCAACGGCGATGGTGTCATTGACTTCAACGACCGCACCATCATCGGCAATCCCAACCCCGATTTCCTGTACGGCATTACCAACGAATTTGCCTACAAAAACTTCGACGCGAGCGTGGTCATTGCCGGGGCGGTGGGTGGCGACATCATCGACGGTACGCTGGAATGGACGGAAAACATCGACGGGGTTTTCAACGTGACCAAGGAAGTGGCCCAACGCTGGCGGTCGGAAGACAACCCGGGCAACGGCAACATTCCCCGGACCCGCAGCGGAACCACCGAATTGTTTCGCTACAACAACACCCGCTGGGTTTTCGACGGTTCGTACCTGGCCGTTAAAAACATCACCGTCGGCTACAACTTCCCGATCAAAAGCAACCCGTTCGTGAAAAAAGCCCGGTTGTATTTCAGTACGCAGAACGCCCTGATTCTAACGAAGTATCCGGGCATGAACCCCGAAGTAAGCAACAACGGCCTGAACGGTTTGAACCAGGGAGTCGACATCAGTTCGTACCCCATCTCGTCCGTGTATACGCTGGGGGTGAATGTTAAATTTTAAGGAGAGAAACAACCATGAAAAAACAACTGATATACCTGCTGACGGCTACCCTCGGGCTGGGCGCGTGCAGCGACGATTTCCTGAACCTGGCCCCGCCCACGACGCTCAGTTCGGCCACGTTCTTTAAAACCGAAGAACATTTCAACCAGGCCCTGAATGCTTCCTACGAACCCCTGCGTCAGATTGCCGTAAGCGGGGTTTTCATGGACGAGATGCGGTCCGACAACAGCTTTTTCACCTACTACCCGGGCGACCGCGGGCCGTACCTGAGCACGGAAGTGATTGCGCAGTTTCTGGATGACCAAAACACCAATAGCTTTATCAGCAACCGCTACAACGCGGCCTATTCCGGTATTGCGCGGGTCAACACGATCCTTTCGCGCATCAACGGCATTACGCTCCCGGAAGCATCCAAAAACCGGATTCTGGGCGAAGCTCACTTCCTGCGGGCCTTCTATTACTACGACCTGGTGCAGCACTTCGGCGGGGTACCGCTGCAACTGGAAGAGGTAACCTCGGAAGACGGTGCTTTTCTGCCCCGCTCGTCGGTGGAAGAAGTGTACAACCAGGTCATTGCCGACCTGAAAGTAGCCATTCCGCTGCTGCCGGTGGCCACTACGTTCCCGCAGAGCGGCCGGGCAACCAAGGGGGCGGGAAAAATGCTCCTGGCTTACAGCTACATGTCGAAACCAACCCGCGAATATGCGCTGGCCGAAACCGAACTGACGGACATCACCAAGATGAACTACGGTTTGCTGACCGACTATGCCGCCATTTACGATCCGGCCAACAAAAACCATAAGGAGTCGATTTTTGAAATTCAGTACCTGGCCGGTGACGTGGGTCAGCAGGGCAATTTCATCTGGCGGTTTATTCCCAAAATGTCTAATTCGGACGTCATTCTGGGCATTCAGGCCAACAATTACGCCGGCGACAACAGTGGTGGCTGGAACGTGCCGACCCAGGAAATGGTGAATTCTTACGAAAAAGGCGACCTGCGGCTCAATGCCTCCATCGGCGTGATCGACGGCGTGCTGAGCGCCGGAGACTTGTTTACGGCGGAAGGGGTGAAAAACGTGACGGACTACAAACCCACGGCGGGCAAAACTTACTATTACTTTGTTCGCAAGTACTTCCACCCGCCTTACAACCGCGAATTTAACACCGGTGAAAACTGGCCGGTCTACCGGTACGCGGGCGCGCTGCTGCTGCTGGCCGAATGTCTGGTGGAGCAAGGCAAAGCGGGTCAGGCGCTGCCCCACCTGAACGAAGTCAGAAAGCGGGCGGGGTTACCGGCGCTGACCCAGGCGACGAAAGACAACGTTGCCAATGAAATGCGCCACGAGCTGGCTTTCGAGAACCACCGCTGGACCGACCTGATCCGGACCGGAAAAGCCATCGAAGTGATGACCAAGCACGGGGAGCGGATGAAAAGTCAGTACGGCTTTCTGCTGCCCACCGCCTTTAATGTCAAACCGGAGCGGCTCATTTACGCCATCCCGTTCCGGGAAATGCAGATCAACAGCCAGTTGACGCAGAATCCAGGTTACTAAACCGTGTTGATGGAAACAACCGGTTGGAGTCCTCGCCCAAACAGGGCGAGGACTTTTTTATTGGACCGTTTCCAAACCGGGGCGGAGCCGCCCTTGGACGAATTCTGCTCTTCAACGTTCCCCTAATGCTTCCGATTCCCAACACATTCAATCAAATGAACCCGCTGGCGATCAACCGTACCCGATCAATCGTACCTAATTATTGAAAGGGAATTCACCGTTTGTCAGATTGAAGTCTTAATTTTCGCCGACTGATTTTGACTCCATGCGCATTAAATCCCTCGCCCTGCTCCGGCAGGAGGCCGCCGAAAGCGGACAAAGTACCCTCAAACGTTCCTTGGGCGCGTTTAATCTGGTTGCCATCGGCATCGGTGTGATCATCGGGGCCGGTTTGTTCTCCCTGACGGGGCTCGCAGCCGCCAACCACGCCGGACCCGCCGTTACGCTGTCTTTTATCGTTGCTGCGGTTGGCTGTGCGTTCAGTGCCCTGTGCTACGCCGAGTTTGCCTCCCTGGTTCCGGTAGCGGGCAGCGCTTATACCTACGCCTACGCGACGCTGGGGGAGTTGTTTGCCTGGATCATTGGCTGGGATCTGGTGCTGGAATACTCGGTAGGAGCCGCCACGGTGGCCATCAGCTGGTCGCAGTACCTGAATCGTTTTCTTAGTGCTTACGAATTGTATCTGCCCCCGCAGCTTACCCTATCGCCGTTTGAAACGGCCACCGGGGCCGACGGAGCCGTTGTATCCGGGTACGTAAATTTTCCGGCGGTTCTGATTGTGGTGCTGGTAACGGCCATCATCATCCGGGGCACTTCGGGTTCGGCCCTGATCAACGCCATTGTGGTGGCGCTGAAGGTGTTGGTGGTGCTGGTATTCATTGCCCTGGGTTGGCAGTACATCGATCCGGCCAACTACCAGCCCTACATTCCGGCCAATACTGGGGTGTTCGGCGAATACGGCTGGAGTGGGGTGCTGCGCGGGGCGGGTGTCGTGTTTTTTGTATTTATCGGGTTTGATATCGTGGCCACCATGGCCCAGGAAGCACGCAACCCCCAACGCGATATGCCCATCGGGATTATCGGCTCGCTGGTGGTCTGCACGTTTCTCTTCGTGCTGTTCGGCCACGTCATGACGGGGATGGCTCATTACACCGATTTTAAGAACAGTGCCGCCCCGGTGGCCATTGCCATTGATAAAACCCCGTACCGCTGGCTGGGCCAACTCATCATCGGTGCCATTCTGATTGGCTACATTTCCGTTATTCTGGTTGATTTGCTGGGGCAATCGCGGGTTTTCTTTTCGATGAGCCGCGACGGCCTGCTGCCCCGCGTTTTTTCGGAGGTTCACCCCCGGTTTCGCACGCCCTACAAAGCCAACCTGTTGTTGTGTGCGTTCATCGGCCTATTTGCCGGATTCGTTCCGATTCGGGTGGTGGGCGAAATGACCAGCATTGGCACGCTGCTGGCGTTTGTGATGGTGTGTCTGGGCGTGATGATCTTGCGCAAAAAACAACCTGATGCCCCCCGTGCGTTCCGCACGCCCTGGGTTCCGGTTGTGCCCATTCTGGGAATCCTGACGTGCGCCGTCATGATGTTTTCCCTGCCGGGCGATACCTGGCTGCGGCTGCTCATCTGGCTGGCGCTGGGGTTACTGATCTACTTTTTGTACGGCAGGAAACGGAGCAAACTCCGCCCGGAATAACGGGGCTCTGCAGTCCTTACCGGCGTGTCGGCGTTAGGTTAGCTTCGGAGAAATGCCTTGGTGTTTTTTTGCAAAAATCTCCGCTCAGCTGCGCCGGATTCGGCGCCTTGCAGGCCCTTGTGTGTAGCCCGTATTAATTTTTCGCCGGACCGTAAGATTGTTAGGGGCCTCTCCCCAACATTTCTTACTTTACCGCCTTAAACTCTAATTCACCCATAACTATGGAAATTAAACGCAATGCCACCGCCCGCTGGGAAGGAGCCGGTAAAGACGGCAAGGGTACGATCAGCACCGCCAGTACCGTTCTCAAAGACACGCAGTATTCCTTCAATACGCGTTTTGCCGACGGCGTTGGTACCAATCCGGAAGAACTGGTAGCGGCTGCCCACGCCGGATGTTTCTCCATGAAACTGGCTTTTAACCTGCAGGAAGCCGGATTTACCGCCACCTCCATCGACACCAAAGCGGTGGTTAGCCTCGATACCAACAGCGGCAGCATCAGCAGTTCCAAACTGACGGTTACGGCCAGCGTGCCCGACATCAGCCAGGAAAAATTTGATGAACTGGTTGCCGATGCCGAGAAAAACTGCCCTATTTCCAAGCTCTTCAATACCGCCATCAGCGTTGATGCCACCCTGGCCTAAGCCAGCCGATACACCGAATGACCACCAGCCGGGAAAACGGTTTTCCGCCCGGCTGGTGGTCATTTTTCATTGATGCCACCGCTTTTTGGTGCTTCCTTTGCTGCGAAATATATCATTTCAGGACACCTTTTCGTTTTATTGCGAGAAAGACCCTATCAACATTTCAACTTTGAACCATTTCACTGGCACAATGAAACGCATCGCCATCCTTTTTATCCTAGTATTGAGTATTGCATCCTGTAAAAAAGGCGGCTCTTCCGGCGAAGACGTGGATCCGCGGGAACAATACATCGGTGTATATGACATTGACTACACGTCAAGAACCAGTGTGACGCCGGGCTTTCCTAATTATAGCGAAGACAGCGGTAAAGGAACCATTACGCTGGCAAAAGGAGAAGCCGCCAATGAAATGAAGCTCACGACGGAATTTCCCGGCCTTACGACTACGGACGTGGTTAAGCTCAATGGCGCGCAGTTTACGGTCAACCGCACCCGCAATAATTTGTCATTTGGCAACAAAATATACGATGGCGAATACACCGGCACCGGGTTATTCGAAGGCAAGAACCTGACGTTAACCGCCCTGACCAAAGTAAACCAAAATGGTACGCTGGTTGAATGGACCCAATCCTATAAAGGGGCGAAACGCTAAGCCCTGCTCATTGCTTCCCAAAGTCCATCCGGTCTGATCAGTTACCGGGTGGACTTTTTGTTTGCCGTCGTTTTTAGCGGTAATTTTACTTCTGACACCTATTTAACATTCGTATCCAGTGGCCGTATATCCCGATCATATCCGATTACTTTTTGGTCTGAAACTTAAGCAGATCCGGCTGGATAAAGGATTGTCGATCAGTGAACTGGCCCAGAGCTCGGGGCTTTCCGTATCGTACCTGACCGAAATTGAGAAGGGGCGCAAATACCCCAAAACCGATAAGATTGCCGCCCTGGCCAAGGCCATGGACGTAGACTACGACACGCTGGTTTCGCTGAAATTGAGCAAAAGACTGGAGCCCATTTCCGAACTGCTCCGTTCGCGCTTTCTAACCGAAATTCCGCTCGAGTTGCTGGGCATTGATCCCGCCGACCTGCTTGAACTGCTGGCCGAAGCACCGGCCAAAGTCAGCGCCATGATTTCGACCGTCATGAACATCGGGCGCAGTTACCACGTCAGCGTCGAACGGCTGTACATGTCAGTGCTGCGGTCGTACCAGGAAATGCACGACAATCACTTCGAAGACATCGAAGAAGAATGCGACCGGTTCCTGACGGAATTTGCCTCGGGGCGCGCCCAGGTCGACGACCCTTTACTAATTAGCCTATTACGAACGCATTATAACTACACGATCCACTATTTCGACCGGGAGAGCAACCCCGAACTGGCCGGTCTGCGCTCCGTATTCCGCCCCGAATCCGGTACCCTCTACCTCAACAGCCACCTGTCGGCGGAACAGAAAACGTTTATCCTGGCCCGGGAAGTCGGTTTTCAGTTTCTGAATCTGAAAAGCCGTCCGTATACGTATTCGTACGTGGAGGTTGAGTCGTTTGAGCAGATTCTGAACAATTACAAAGCTTCGTACTTTGCCGGCGCTATCCTGATTCGCCGGGAGGACCTCATCCCGCGGTTGCAGGCCATTTTCGACGCACCGACCTGGAGCAACGAGAATTTCCTGGCGCTGATTCAGTCGTTTCAGGCCACGCCCGAACGGTTTTTCTACCGCCTGAGTAACCTGCTGCCCAAACATTTCGGCATTGACCAGTTGTTTTTCTACCGCTTCAACAACACCGCCGGGCAAACGGATTTCCACCTGACGAAGGAAATGCACCTGACCCGGCAGCAGGGTCCCAAAAGCATGATGGATGAGCATTATTGCCGTCGCTGGGTGGCCCTGACGATCCTTCAGGAGCTGACGTTTCTGCAAAAAAACAAAAACCACACGGGCGCTCTGTGTCAGGCGCAACTATCGACCTACGCCGACACGGGCAACACGTTCTTTATTGTATCGGTGGCGCAGTCGTACCAGCCCCACCAGCAGCAAAACATGAGCGTGTCGATGTGTTTTAAGATGAACGATACCCTTCGCGATAAGCTGCGGTTTCTCAACCCATTGGCGCCCGGCATCCCGCAGCGGATCGTCAACGAAGCCTGCGAACGGTGCGGGATTTTCGACTGCCGCGAGCGGGTAGCGGCCCCGACGGTTTTGCAGCGAAAGCGCCAGATTGAAGCCATGAAAAAATCCCTGGAGGAATTGAAGTGACGCCTTGCGCAATTCATAAAGACGAACCCCATCATGACACAACCCGAAAACCCCGGAAGAAGAGAATTTGTCAGTAACCTTACCAAAGCGTCGGTCCTGCTGACGGTATCGGGCCTTGCTCCCCTGGACTCAGCCGGGCAGTCGGCCGAGCCCGTTACGGTGGGTCAGGTGATGGATATGATCCTGAAAACCATTCCCAACGCGCCCTTTCCGAAAACCGTCGATACGCTGAAATCCGGCAGCCGCGATCAGCGCGTAACCGGCATTGTTTCGGCCATGTTTGCCACGATGGAAGTGATTGAAAAAGCCGCCAGCCTGGGCGCCAATTTCATCATCGTTCACGAACCGACGTTCTACAACCACGCCGACGAAACCGACTGGCTCAAAAACGACGCGGTATTCAAAAAGAAATACGCCCTGCTGGAGAAAAACGGCATCGCCGTCTGGCGGTTCCACGACTACTGGCATTCGCACCGGCCGGACGGTATCTACAAAGGGGTGCTGGACTCGCTGGGCTGGGCCCCGTATTCGGATGCAAAAAATCCACGGCTGGTTACGCTCCCCGCCCCCCTGCCGCTGAAGCAGCTCATTGCGCACGCCAAACAGAAACTCGGCATTGCAACGATGCGGGTGGTGGGCGATCCGGCGCAGTCGTGCCAGCGGGTGCTGCTGATGCCGGGGGCCTCGGGTGGTCGGAGTCACATTCTGGCGCTCGAAGAGGTTAAGCCGGATGTGATTTTGTGCGGAGAAATCAGCGAGTGGGAAACCGCCGAATACGTCCGGGATGCCCGCCAGCAGGGACAGAAACTGTCGTTGGGCGTATTGGGCCACATCATGAGCGAAGCACCGGGGATGCAGTGGCTGGTGCCGTGGCTGCAACCCAAACTGCCGGACGTAAAGATTACCTACATCGACTCGAAGAACCCGTTCACGTATATGTAAAACGGTTTAGATAAAACTGTCGTCCAGTTCACCGACCACGGTCAGGTCCGCCACGTCGAACCACTCCTCCGTGTCGTCATCGAGTCGGCACAGGGCCTGGGTTTCTTCTTCATTCATGCTCGAAACCATCATGGGGTGGCCGTTATTGATGGACGCATCCGTGTGTTTTACCGTATCTCCGTAGTGCATGAGTGGCAGAGTTGAGTTTGTTTCTACGGAAGATAACCCTTCTCGGGAGCGAAGGTTTAGACCTCTTTACCTGCCAAATGAATTTACCCTTACCGAAGCTCATTATTTGCTCCCGTAAGGGTAAATTAAATATAAAGAAACTTGCTACGAGTTGACCTTTGCAAACCCTCCTTCTGTCATTGCTTGCTATCCACCCGCAGACCCAAATCCCAGGCATCTGTCCGGAACGGAATGACCGGCAAACCTTCCTTGCTGAACAGATTCGGCTCCGGCGCATCGCGGAAGGCAAACCGAACGGCCACGGGGTTCTTCACGGCTTCCGACCAGACCTCCAGCGTATTGCCCTTGACGCGGGCCTGCGCTTTTGCGAATACCTTGTCGGTCCCGGCAATTTCCAGTTCCGTTACCTCGCTCCCCTTGGCGACCAACCCGTTGGGGGCATTGTCGAACGCAATCCGGATTTTAGCCCCTTCCACCGCCATGGAACGGTATTGCGGACTTTTGTACAGCCCCGTTTTCTGACCGTAGGTTTCGGCCAGGGCCCAATCCGCCAGCCGGTTGCCGACTTCCTTCTTATAAGCCGGGTGAATGTCCTTGAGGTTATGCACCAGATCGGTCGTGACGATCATGCCGGATTTCGGAATGTCCATCGCCCGGGTCTGGCTTTCGCGGGTGGCCGCGGTCTGGAACTTGTCGCCGTAGGTGAAGGGAGCAATCTGTACGTAGTAAAACGGAAAATCCTTCTGCCAGACGCCCCGCCAGGAATCCACCAGCGTATGAGTCACTTTGTAGTACGCCGGGGCGTCGTGCCGGTTGGCTTCACCCTGGTACCAGATCACCCCGGCAATCGGAAAGCCCGTCAGGGGAGCAATCATCCCGTTGTAAAGCACACCGGCTTTGTTGGGTGCCCAGGGCGCTTTGGGCATCGCCAACGCCGACCGCCGGGTTTCCGGATACAGCATGGCAATCGTCTCGGGTAGCCACGAATCCATGAACGAGCCGCCCCACGAGGCATCAATCAGGCCAATGGGCACGTTCAGGGTGTTTTGCAATTTCTTGCCAAAAAAGTAACCCACCGCGCTGAAGTGCTTCATGGTCAACGAATCGCAAACGACCCAGTTACCCCGCACGTCGACCTGGGGCGCTTCCGTGGCCCGTCTCGGCACTTTGAAGAACCGGATGTTCGGGTTGTTGGCCGTCGGCGCTTCGGCCAGCGCGTCTTTTACGCCCCCGGCCGCCGTCATTTCCATGTTCGACTGCCCGGAACACAACCAAACTTCGCCGATCAGGATGTTGGTCAACTCCACCTTGTTATGGCCGTTGATCGTAATCGTATACGGCCCACCGGCCTGGGGCGTTTGCAAGCTCACTTTCCAGACAGCGTTGTCGGCGCAGGTGGTGCTGACGGGGGCGCTGGCCCAACTGGCCGAGACGGTTATTTTTTCGGTTGGATCGGCCCAGCCCCAGAGCACCAACTCGGTCTGCTGCTGCAAAACCATGTTGGAATTGAGCACAGAAGGCAGTGTGACATTGGCCAGCGCCGATACCGACCAGCAAAGCAGAAACAGGATTTTCTTCATAAAAAAACAGAGCGATTGCGGAAAGCCAAAAATCGCAAATTTCGGCTACTTTTCCACAATGGCGTCCAGCAACGGCTCAACGGCGACCACGCCCGACCGGTGTTTTTCAAACTCTTTTTTCAGGCCTTCGATCACATCCGGGTGCTTTTTACCCACCTCATACCGCTCGCCGGGGTCAACTTCCAGGTTGTAGAGCAACGGGGGATCGTGCGGCACGGGCGCTTCGGGCGAATACGACGGATGCGTGGTGAAATGCGCCTTCCAGGGGCCTTTCCGAATGGCGTACAACCGGTCCGAATCGTAGTAATACACCACCTCGGTTCCTTTGTCTTTTTTGCCCCTGAGCAAATCGGTGATGTCCTGGCCGTCCAGCGGGCGATCTTTCGGCAGCGGCACGTTCGCCAGGTTCAGGATCGTCGGCAGAATGTCCATCGAGGTGGCCACCGCCGTCGAAACCGTGTTGGCCTTCACGGTGCCCGGTCCCCAGAAAATGGCCGGAACGCGCATTCCCCCTTCGTAGGTCGAGCCTTTCGCTTCGTACAGCGGCCCCGCCGAACCACCAACTTCTTCCAGCCGGTTTTTCATCAACCACGGTCCGTTATCGCTCAGGAAAACGACTAGGGTATTTTTGTCCAGTTTCAGGTCTTTCAGCTTTTTCAGGATTTGCCCGACGCTCCAGTCCAGTTCTTCGACGACATCCCCGTACAAACCGCGTTTGCTTTTTCCTTTAAAATCAGCCGAAGCATACAGCGGCACGTGCGGAAACGGGCTGGCGTAGTACATAAAAAACGGCTTCGACCGGTTGGCCGTGATGAATTTCAGCACTTCGTCGGTGTAACGCTTGGTCAGTTGACGCTGATCCGGCTCGGTTTCAACCACTTTGTTATCCCGGTACAACGGCAGGGGCGGATTGGTGTTGGCCGGTACCGCCTGCGTGGAAGCGGCTCCCCCGAAAGAGCCTACCTTTCCCATGTCGTTGGAGTACGGCAGCCCGAAATACGAATCGAACCCGTACTGGAGCGGCAGGTATTCCGGTTTGGAACCCAGGTGCCATTTGCCAACCAACCCCGTCGCGTACCCCTTTGTTTTCAGGGCATTAGCGATGGTTACTTCACTGTGCGGCAGGCCGTTGGCCGAGTTGGGAAAGAACACCACACGTTTGCCAAAAATACCGTTCCGGATGGGCAGACGGCCCGTGAGCAAGGCCGCGCGGCTGGGCGTGCAGACGTTAGCCGCCACGTAAAACTGGGTAAACCGGGTGCCTTCCGCGGCCATCTGGTCGAGAAACGGCGTGCGGATGGTCGGGTGGCCGTAACTGCCCAGATCACCGTAGCCCAGATCATCGGCCAGAATCACAATAAAATTGGGTTGGCGAGACGACTGCGCCCCAGATTCATATAAAGTCGATAGAAATACTAGAAAAAATAAGAGCAGCGATTTCGGATGCGGGGTCATGAACAGGAACGTTTGGTTGGAAACTGCAAATAAACGGCTTTCCGGCAAATGACGCTATTTTTTTGTTACTTTAGCGCGATCCTAAAACCCGTTCTGTAATGCGTCCTTCGTTTCTTTCCGCTTGTCTGTGGGCTCTGCTGCCCGTTGCCACTTTCGCCCAACCGAATCCCGACCGGCCCGACCTTCGCCAGGGCAAATATTTCAGCGAACCCGACGGCGCCAAAGCCTTAGCGCAATGCGGAGAAGCCTATGCCGACCGGGCTTCGTGGGAAAAACGGGCGGCCCAGATCCGGCAGGGTATCCGCGACGGCATGAAGCTCCCGGCCAAACCGGCCTTCGCGCCCCTCAAACCGATCCGGCACAGCCTGCGGAAAATGGATGGCTATACCGTTGAAAACGTGGCGTTTGAAAGTCTGCCCGGTTTTTACGTCACCGGCAACCTGTATAAACCCGTTGGCATTTCCGGCAAAACCGCTGCGGTGCTGTGTCCGCACGGACACACCGCCAACCAGGACGCCCGGTTTGTGGAGCAGACCCAGCAGCGCTGCATCACGATGGCGCGCATGGGGGCCGTGGTGTTTGTGTACGACATGCTCGGCTACGGCGATTCAAAGCAGTGCGACCATAAGATTCCGGAAGCGGCTAAGCTTCAGACGCTCAACAGCATCCGGGCGCTCGATTTTCTGACGGGTTTGCCCGAAGTAGATCCGGCGCGGGTGGCGGTTTCGGGCGAATCCGGTGGGGGGACGCAGACCTTTCTGCTGACGGCCCTGGATTCGCGGGTGAAAGTCTCGGTGCCGGTGGTGATGGTCTCGGCGCACTTTTTCGGCGGCTGCGTGTGCGAGAGCGGGATGCCCATTCACAAACGCCCGACGCACGAAACCAATAACGTCGAAATTGCGGCCCTGGCGGCTCCCCGACCCATGATTATGATTTCGGACGGGGGCGACTGGACCCTCAACACGCCGAATGTGGAGTATCCCCACATCCGGCGTATCTACGAGTTTTACGGCGCGCAGGACCGGCTCGAAAACGTGCACCTTGCCAACGAAAAACACGATTACGGCCCCTCGAAACGGGCGGCTGCGTACCGGTTTCTGGCCAAACACCTGAAGCTTGATTTGAACCGGGTTCAGAAAAACGGTCAGATTGACGAAAGTCCGAACGTTCTGCTGAAACCAACGGATTTGCAGGTCTTCAACGAAGCGCATCCGCGCCCGGCCAATGCCGTCGTGGGCGACGAAGCCGTGATGGCCTTATTGAAGTGATTCGGCGACACTGGCCGAATTCAGCGTATTTAGATCCGAATCGTCCAGCGTCAATTCCGTGGCGTTGATCAGGTCCTGCAACTGTTCGGGGCGGGTGGCGCTGGCAATCGGTGCGGTGATGGTTGGCTGCGCCATCAGCCAGGCAATGGCGATCTGGGTCGGGTTGGCGTTGTGCCGTTTGGCCACTTCGTCCAACGCATCCAGAATGGCAAAACCCCGGTCGTTCAGGTATTTTTTCATGCCCTGCCCGCGCTGACTTTTTGCAAAATCAGCCTCCGAACGGTATTTGCCGCTCAGAAAACCGCTGGCCAACGAGAAATACGGCAATACGCCCAGGCCGTTCTCGCGGGCAATCGCTTCGTATTCCTGCTCGTATCCAGCGCGGTCGTAAAGATTGTATTCAGGTTGCAAACTTTCGTAGCGCGGAAAACCGTTTTGCTGACTGATTTCCAGCGACTGGACAATCCGGCCGCCGGCCAGGTTGGATGCTCCGATGGCCCGCACTTTTCCTTCCCTAACCAGTTCGGCGTAAGTCGCCAGCGTTTCCTCGATGGGCGTGTCCAGGTCGTCGTAGTGCGACTGGTACAGGTCGATGTAATCCGTCTGCAACCGGCGCAGCGAGTCCTCCACCGACTTGCGGATGTGGGCGCTGGAAAGGTCTTTTTTGCCCGAGCCCATGTCCGAACCCACTTTCGTGGCAATCACCAGTTGATCCCGGTTTCCGCGCTGTTTCAGCCAGTTGCCGATGATGGTTTCTGACTCCCCGCCCTCGTTGCCCGGCACCCAGCGGGAATACGAATCCGCCGTATCGATGAGGTTAAATCCGGCGTCCACGAAGGCATCCAGCAGCCGAAACGAAGTGGGTTCGTCGGTGGTCCAGCCGAATACGTTGCCGCCAAAGGCGAGCGGGGCCACTTGCAGGCCCGAATTTCCAATCTGACGTTTATTCATGATTTTTGGGGTTGTATTATCTACCATGCAGACCGCAATGACTGCACCTTACTAACTAACCCCGTTCAACGGCTGAAAGTTGATTTGAATTGAGGCTCTGACTTCATTTTCGTAAATCACCAAGCAGTACAAGGATTGGCAAATTGTCATTATTAAAAAACTAGTAGGATATATTTTATAAGATCACCACAGAATATTTTGTCTTATAAAAAACTCTGCTAGATTTATTCCGGCCGCTTACCGTTTCATTTCGATTGTCTTTTCAGGCAATCGTTCAACCACCACCTAACCAATTTCTCCCAACCCGGATGTAACGGTCCGGTACACGACTATGAATCGTCGACATTTTCTGCAAACGGCGGGCGCCGGTTCGCTGGCCCTTGCCTCCGGCCTGACGTCCTGCGCTCCCCGCTACCGCAACATCGCCGGGCACCCCATGCACCGCGTTCCCAAACTGAAGCTCTCGCTGGACCGGATCGTGAAAGAAACCGTCGGGCTGCGGCCTTTCCGGGCGTCGGGGCCGCGGATTGCCAAGGAAGCCCTGGGCAACAAAACCATTGTGCACAATTACGGCCACGGCGGCAGCGGCTGGTCGTTGTCGTGGGGAACCGGCAACCTGGCCCGCGAACTGGTCATGACCACGGGCGAAAAGAAAGTGGCCGTGCTGGGTTCCGGCACGGTTGGACTGGCGACGGCCCGGCTGCTTCAGGAAAAAGGCTGCGAAGTAACCATCTACACGAAAGACCTCCCCCCGAATGTTACCAGCAATCTGGCGACGGGCACCTGGTCTCCGGCTTCGCGCGTCTGTGACCCCAAGGTAGCCACGCCGGAGTTTCAGGCGGTGTGGGAGGCTGCCACCCGGTTTTCGTTCCGGCGGTTTCAGTTTATGCTCGGGCTTGACGACATTGCCGCCTGGGTGGACGAGTACAACGTTTTTCCGGCCAAACCCATCAACCCCTCAAACCCGGCCCTGGGCGGGGAAGTCTATCACCTCGACGGTTTGGTTCCCAAATCACAGGAAATCAACCGGCGAGACCATTCATTTGGGGCTGATTTCGTCACCTGGCGCTCCAACATGATGTTTAACATTCCGAGTTACCTGCACCACCAGATGAGCACGTTCATCATGCTGGGCGGCAAACTTCAGGTTCACGAAATCAAACGGCTGGAAGACATCGACGCCCTGCCCGAACGGTGTGTCGTCAACTGCATGGGGCTAGGCGCGAAGGAAATCTTCAACGATGCCGAGCTGACGCCGGTTTCGGGCCAACTGGCCTGCCTGATTCCGCAGTCGGAAGTAACCTACAAACTCATCACGAAAGGAGCTAACATTATTGCGCGCAAAGACGGTATTTACCTGGGCGGCAACGGGCTGGTTGGCAACTGGGATACCACACCCAAACGGGAATATACCCAGGAGTGGGTCGATATTATCCAGCAGGTTATGCAGGAAATGCGCAGTTAATGCCTACATTCAGGCTCAAACCATTACCTACCCCAAACCAGATTTCTTTGTGAGAAAATTCGGTACACTTTTCATCATCGGTTTTTCCCTGTACGCCAGCACGGCTTTCGGTCAGTCGGTGGAAGCCAACTTGAAAGAACAGGGCATTACGCTGGACAAACCCACGGCTTCCCTGGCTAATTACGTAAAAGCCGTTCGGACGGGCAACCTCGTTTTTCTGTCGGGCCACGTCTCCAACCGCGCCGACGGCTCGGGCATCAAAGGCAAGCTCGGCAAGGAGCTGACCATCGAACAGGGCTACGAAGCCGCCAAACTCTCGGCCATCGGCCTGCTCTCTTCGCTGAAGGCCGAAATCGGTAATCTGGACAAGGTAAAGCGCGTGGTCAAGGTGCTCGGCATGGTCAACTCCGCACCCGAGTTTGCAGATCACCCGAAAGTGGTCAATGGCTGCTCCGACCTGCTGGTCAAGGTGTTTGGCGACAAAGGCAAGCACGCCCGCTCGGCGGTGGGCGTTGCCGCCCTCCCCTCCGACTACGCCGTTGAGGTGGAAATGATCGTCGAAGTCGAATAGAAAATCCAGTCAGGGAAACCCGCCAACGCGCCCAAAAAGGTGTTTGTTGACGGGTTTTTCATTGCAGCAAACTGGCCACAAATACCGTTCAATCAAAACAGATCAATATCGATCAATACCAATCATTTGATTTTTAATTTTGTCACTGATTTAAAACCGTGATAAAATTTACACCATGAAGAAAATGATTTTGGTAGCGGGTCCGTACCGCTCCGGTACCAACGACGATCCCGAAAAAATTGCCGCCAATGTGCAGCAGATGGCTGACGTAGCCCTGCAACTCTTCGAACGGGGTTACCTGCCGATGCTGGGCGAATGGGTGGCCCTGCCCCTCCTTGAAACAGCCGGTTCGACGGGCCTCGGTGATCCGGTATTCAACCAGATTTTTCACCCCGTCGCCATTGATTTGCTGGCCCATTGTGATGCCGTGCTGCGGATCGGCGGACCGTCGCAGGGAGCGGACGAGATGGTGACGCAGGGCCGAACGCTGGGCAAAGCCGTCTTTACGGCCCTGGACGAAATCCGGTTTGCCTGACCCGGCGCGGGCCAACGGTTTTTAGGCCGGGTTTCGGCTTGGCGAATCACAATAGCGCTATCTTTTCTTAGCTTTGTTGTCGTTAACCGAACCCGGCACTATGCGATTCACGATTCTACTTTTGGCTTTCCTTTTTTTCTCTACAGCCACTTTCCCGGCAGCGCCCGGCGACACCCACATTGCGATTGAAACCGATCATACGGCCCTGGTCATCCGCGTGGATAAAGACGGTGATCCCACCGTTGTGCACCTCGGCAAACGCCTGCAAAATGCGGCTGATTACGGCCTGTTGCCGGACAACAGCAAGCGCGGGGAAGATTACACTAAAATTTACAATTCAGCGTACACCCCCGCCGGGGGCCGCAACCTGCTCGAACCCGCCCTCCAGGTGGCCCACGCCGACGGCAACCCGTCGTCGGACCTGCGGTACGTGCGGCACGAAACCCGGAACGTGGCCGATGGCGTGGTGCTGACCACGGTTTACCTCAAAGACCCGCAGTACCCGTTCGAGGTCTCTCTGTACTACAAAGCGTATCAGAAAGAAGACGTGATTGAACAGTGGTCGAGCATCCGGCACACGGAAAAGAAGGCCGTTCGTTTGCAGAAATACGCGTCGGCCAACCTGTACGTTCCGGCCCAGAAGTATTACCTGACGCATTTCCACGGCGATTGGGCGAAGGAAATGAATCCGGAAGAAATTCAGTTGACGGCGGGTCTGAAAGTGCTCGACACCAAACTCGGTACGCGGGCCGATCTGTTTCAGGCACCTTCTTTTTTGCTGGCCCTGAACCAGCCCGCCGACGAAGAAACCGGTGAGGTCATAGCCGGAACCCTGGCCTGGTCGGGAAACTACGAAATCGAGTTTGAGGTTGATCCGCTGCGGAACCTGCGGCTGATTGCGGGCATCAACCCGTACGCGTCGGAATACACGCTGGCCCCCGGCAAGGAATTGACAACTCCGGCGTTTCTGTTTACCTACTCCGGTGCGGGCAAGGGACAGGCCAGCCGGAACCTGCACCGCTGGGCGCGCAAACACCGCATTCCGCAGGGTGAAGGCAACCGCCTGACCCTGCTCAACAACTGGGAAGCAACGTATTTCGACTTCAACGAGGAAAAGCTAACGGCCTTGTTCAAGGACGGTAAGAAACTGGGTGTCGATCTGTTTCTCTTGGACGATGGCTGGTTTGGCAACAAATACCCCCGCAACGACGACCACACCAGCCTGGGCGACTGGCAGGAAAACAAGCAGAAACTGCCGCACGGTCTGGGGTATCTGGTGAAGGAGGCCGAAAGCGCGGGCATCCGATTCGGAATCTGGCTGGAACCGGAGATGGTCAGCCCGAAAAGCGAACTCTACGAAAAACACCCGGACTGGGTCATCAAACTGCCGAACCGTTCGGAGTATTATTTCCGAAATCAACTGGTGCTGGACCTCTCCAACCCAAAAGTGCAGGATTTTGTCTACGGCGTAGTGGACGGTATCCTGGCGAAAAACCCGACGCTCGGCTACATCAAGTGGGATTGCAACGCCGTGATCTACAACGCCTTTTCGGCCACCAACCCCAACCCCTCCCACCTGTTCGTAGACTACGTGATGGGGCTCTACAAGGTGCTGGACCGGGTGCGGGCCAAGTATCCGACCCTGCCGCTGATGCTGTGCTCGGGCGGGGGTGGTCGCGTGGATTACGGGGCGCTGAAATACTTCACCGAGTTCTGGCCCAGCGATAACACCGACGGTCTGGAGCGGATTTTCATCCAATGGAATTACTCCTACTTCTATCCGTCCATTGCCACCTGTAACCACATCACCGACTGGGGTAAACAACCAATTAAATTTCGGACGGACGTGGCCATGATGGGAAAAATGGGGTACGACATTGTCGTGAGCAAACTGGATGAGAAGGAACTGGCTTTCAGTCAGGACGCGCTGAAAACCTACGGCCGGGTAAAAGACGTGATCTGGCAGGGCGACCTGTTCCGGCTGGTGTCTCCCCAGACGAGCGACCTGGCCTCGCTGGTTTACGTCAGCGAAAAACAGGATCGGGCGGTTTGGTTTAACTACCTGGTTGGCAACCGGTACCGCGAGGGTAGCCAGGCTCCGATCCGGTTGAAGGGTCTGAATCCGGCCAAGAAATACACCATTCAGGAGTTGAACGTTTATCCGGGCACGGCCTCCCCCGTCAACCGCAACCAGCCGGTTTATTCCGGCGACTACCTGATGACCGTCGGCTTCAACCCGCAGGTGGATGCCCGCCGGGCCAGCGTCGTACTGGAAATAACCGAAAGCAAGTAAAGGCTCCATTTACGATCCGTGGTCTTGAGCCAGCGTAGAACCCTACGCTGGCTCTTGCCTTTTAACAGCTCTTTAGCTCACTGGAAATTATTTTACATACATAGCATGAAATTATGAATCCATTTTACATACATTTGGTAAATTAATAATCAATCCTGACCACTTCATGAAAGGAACCAACCTGGGCGAATTTGAAGAACTGGTGCTGTTGACCATTGCCGCGCTTGTCAACGATGCCTACAGCGTCGCTATTTGTGACGAGTTGGAGAAACACAGCGGACGGGCAGCCAAGCTGGGCGTGGTTCATGCCGTTCTGAACCGGCTGGAGGAAAAGGGCCTGGTGAAAAGCTGGATGGGCGAAGCCACCAATACCCGGGGGGGCAAACGCAAACGGTATTATGAGGTCACGCAGGCCGGTAAGGTTGCGCTGACGCAGGCCCGCGAAGTCCGCGAATCCTTCTGGCGCATCATTCCCGGCTTTAACCTCGAAGGCTCCGTATGAAAACTGCCCCCAAACCCCGGCCGGCTCATCCGCCCCGCTGGGCGCAGAACCTGCTCCACTGGTACTGCCGCCCCGACCTGCTCGAAGATCTGGAAGGTGACTTCAACGAATACTTTGAGCGGAACCTGAAAACCAAAGGTGCCCGGCGCGCCCGGTTTATTTACATTCTTGATGTGCTGAAATTTTTCCGGCCCTATACCGTTCGCAAACCTTCCTTCCTAACCTTCCTTATTCATTGGCTTATGCTCGGCAGCTACTTCAAAACTTCCCGGCGCAGTCTGGTGCGCAACAAACTGTTTTCAACCATCAACATTGTCGGGCTGGCCGTCAGCATGTCGGTAGGCCTCTTGGTGATCGCCTTTCTGACCGATCTGTTTTCCTACGATCAGTTTCACGAAAAGAAACACCGGATTTACCGCCTGCTGACCCGGCACGAATCGGCCGACAAGACCGTCATGAACTTTGCGTCTACCTCGCTGAAGGCCGGCTATCGCGTTCGGGAAACGATTCCGGGCGTGGAAGACGTAACGCTGATCCGCCGGGGGTTTTACAGCGATGCAAAAGTGAACGATGAAACCATTATTCCGCTCGAAGCTACCTGGGCGGATCAATCGTTTTTTACCGTTTTTACGTTTCCGATGCTCAAAGGCAATCCGGCCACGGCGCTGAAAGAGCCATATTCGCTGGTGGTGACGGAGAAAACCGCCCAGAAATTGTTTGGCGAAGCGGACGCGCTGGGCAAAACCGTCCGGTTCGACACGCTGGCCTACACGGTTACCGGCGTCTTGAAAGACCTTCCCAAACTATCGCACATCCGGTTTGAAGCCCTGATTTCGCTGCCGTCGGTGCTGGGGCCACAAGCCGATCCCGACGGTGATCTCATGGATTGGGATGACATTTACCAAAACTATGTCTATCTGACGCTCCCCGAAAACGCCAATCTCCAGGCAATTCAGGCGGGTCTCGACCGGCTGAGCGCGCCCGAAAACGCGCAGCTGGACCGCCAGAAAATCACCCTTTCGCTGCAGCCGATGAATGAAATTGTCTTAGGGGGGCGGTTGTCCAACGAGATCGGCGTCAATATTCCCAAACCGGTCGCCTGGGTGCTGGTCGGGCTGGCACTGGTGGTGATCCTATCGGCCGGTTTTAATTACACCAACCTGTCGATTGCCCGTTCCATGCGACGCTCGCGCGAAGTGGGGATTCGGAAGATTGTCGGGGCTCTGAAAAGTCACGTGCTGGGGCAGTTTATGGCCGAATCGGTTATTATTTCCGTGCTGGCGCTGATCTTTTCGTTTGTGCTGTTCCTGCTGCTGCGCACCCAGTTTGTGGCGCTGGCTCCCGAGCTGGCCAACCTGGTTGCCCTCGAACTGTCGCCCCGGCTGCTGCTCTATTTCCTGCTGCTGGCCGTCGTGGTGGGGCTGGCTGCCGGTTTTCTCCCTGCGCTGTTTTTTTCCCGTCTTCAGGCGGTTCAGGTGCTGAAAGATGCTTCCAGCCTGAAGGTATTCCGGCACGTGAACATGCGCAAGGTATTGATTTTCATTCAGTACACCTTTTCGTTAATTTTCATCACGACGACCTTGATCGGCTACAAGCAGTACCGGGGCTTTTTGTCGTTTGACCTGGGTTTCACCACCGAAAACATCCTGAACATCCGGATGCAGGGCAACAAAAGCATGCTGCTAAAAAAGGAACTGGCCGAAATCCCGGCGGTAAGCCAAATTGCGACCTCCCGAATGATTACCAGCCTGGGAAGCCTGTACGGAAGTAAACTGAAATACCAGGAGAAAGGCGCGCAGGATTCGGCGATGGTCTGGATCAACTTCGTCGATGAAAACTACCTGCCGCTCCACCGTCATCAGATACTGGCCGGAACCAATTTTAAAAACCGCCCAACCAGCGGCAACGAAACGGAGGTCATTGTCAACGAACAGGTCCTGAAACGGTTTCGCATGGACTACGATAACCCGGCCAAAGCCGTCGGCAGGCAGGTGATCATGGACGACAAACCGCTAACGATCGTGGGGGTTTTGAAAGACTTTCACTACGGAACGATGGAGCAAAAAATTGAGCCGACGGTGTTCCGCTATTCGGCCGAAGAATCCGGTGGCTACCTGAACGTTGGCCTTAAATCCGAAGACTATCCGGCGGCTTTGGCGGCCATTGAGGATGCCTGGCATAAAATTGACAAAGTCCATCCGCTCGACGCCAAGTTTTACGACGATCAGCTTGAAGACGCCTACCGCCAGTTCGAAGTGATGGTGACCGTCATCGGCTTTATTACCTTCCTGGCGATTTGCATCGCGTCGATGGGCCTGTTCGGCATGGTGGTATTCACGACCGAAACCCGTTTGAAGGAAATCAGCATCCGCAAAGTGATGGGGGCCAGCGAAGGCAATTTGATTTTCCAGTTGAGCAAAGGCTTTCTGCTGCTGCTCGCGATTGCCGCGCTGGTGGCCCTGCCGGTGACGTATCTCTTCTTCGACCAGTTTGTCCTGACCAAATTCGTGTATCACCAGCCGATTGGTGTGGGTGAATTGCTGGCCAGCGTCCTGATCGTCATGCTTCTGGCTTTCGTGCTGATCGGTTCGCAGACGCTGAAAGCCGCGCGAAGCAATCCGGCGAAAGTGTTGAAGAGTGAGTGATTTTCAGTGTTTCGCAGCGTTAAGCGGAGTCTGAAAGAGGTTAGCGGAGTTGCTCTGCCTAACTCCTTCTCACTCGGCTCAACGCTGCGAAATAACTCATTTTTTGTACTTACATTTCGAGTTATCGGCCACCCGGTAGTAGGATTTGTAATTGACCGCGCTCGGCACCATGCAGCCTTTGAGGTTCAGGAGTTCGACGTTCCGAAAGTCGATGGCGTGGCTTTCGCTTTGCAGCGCGATGTAGCCCTCCTTCAACGGCGTGTTGTCCAGTTTCAGCCAGTAGTCCGCATTGTCGACGTGGCCCGAAGCGAAACCGTTTTGCGGACTGATGTAGCCCCCGCCGATCTTCGTTTTTTCGTAGGTCAATACCGTGTCACCCTCCATGATGTGGTGAACAATCGAATCGCCCAGCACCACGGCCGTTATGCTGACCCACTGATCACCGTCGTAGGTTTTGGATTGCGAGTCGATGCAGTGCGCCGGAATCACCTTGCCACCCATTTCCACGATGGTACCCGGCGTGCAGAGGTTGGCCGTATGCCGCACCCCCTTGCCCAAACCGCCCAGCGTCTGAATTTCCAGCGAAATCGGAAAATCCTGGTCTTTGGTCAGGCTCTTGGCCGACTGCGAGTGAATCATCACCCCGCTGTTGCGCACGTTCCACGACGCCCCGCCCGGCACTTGGTCGCCCTGAAACCGGTAGTCAAACTTCAGGATGTAATACGAAAACGGCTCTTTGTAGTAAATGTGGCCGTATTTATTGTCGAACGTTTTGTATTGGTCGTACATGATCCGGAGCATGCCGTCCTGCACCCGAAACGTGTTTTTGTAATTGCTGTTCAGGTCTTCCCCGGCAATCTTGATATCCCAGCCGCTCAGGTCTTTGCCATTGAAAAGCTTAATCCATTCTTCCTTCTTTGGGTCGTTTTTCTGGGCGAAAGCGGGTTGGAAAAAGAGGAGTAAAAGACTGTATCGCAGAGCTGAGCGGAGAAGATCAACGTTAAGCGGAGTTTCTCTGCTCAACTCTTTTAACCTCTGCTTAACCGCCGGGCGGACCCGTCTGCGAAACAACTTATTTAAGTAAGACACCATTGATTTGTAGCTTTGAGTTAACTCAGCCATAAGAAGAATCTGCATTCGGTCTACTCACCGGGGTTCTTTTTGCAGCAGCTTGGTCGGCCCCAGCTCCTCAACGGCGGGCAGCCCGCTGCGGTAACTGCGGTGCAGGGTGTTTTCGACCAGCGTCGGATACGGTTTGAAGGTGATCCAGCGCAACGGTATTTTCCGCAGCCACAACGCCCCTTCGAGCAAGCCACTAAACCAGCGCGGGGGCCGCTCGTAGCCGAATGCTTCCCGCAGCTTGTCGTTGATGAGAGCGGCAAAAACCGGCTTGACGCCAAAACGCAGCGGCCCGGGCAGCCACCCCTGCACAATCCGGACGGTGGCGTCGGCCAGTCGGCGGTTGACCTCGTCGTACCGAAAATGCTCAGCTTCGTAATCGTCCGTGAACGTGCGCAGTTCGGGCAAACTCTGGGGAACATCCGTCAGGTTCATGCGCTGCCCCACCTCCCGGAAAAACAGGAAAAAGGCCCGCTCTTCCGCCGGGGTGAGTTTGCGCCAGCCGTAGCGGTTAATCCAGTTGATGGGGTAAAAAATAAACGTGGACAGAACAATCAGGAAGTCGTCGTTCCGAATCCGGTAATGCCCGTGAATCCGGTTCATCTGCGTGATGGCCCGCAGGCCCGTTTCGGTATTTAAACCGTACTGCATAAACCAGGAAATCAGAATGGCCGTATCGTCGTAGCGTTTCTGGCCGTGCCGCTCAAACTCCCCCGTGTGGACGAGCAGCGCCGAGGTGCGCGGGTTGGCGTAGGTGTGAAAAAGCGCCAGTTCGAGCGCCCGCTGGGTGTCGAACGGAAATTCGTAGCCCACCAGCAGTTGCACCATCCGCTGGTAATCCCGCTCCGGGTCAAGTTGCTGCAGTTCGCGCCGAACCGCCGGGTTCCGGAAGAGCCCCGCCCGTTTGGCGTAAACCGGTCCTTCCGGGGTTATGTCCTGTTCTGGTCTGTTGTTATTCACTGTTCTGGTAAGGTTTAAGCCAGTCGTTTTTCTAGACAAACGCTGGCTGCTAAACCAACGTACGGACCGTAGTTTTCAATTCGGCCATAGCCCACTTTTTCGTATAAGGCAATGGCTTCGGGCTGTTGGTCGCCGGTTTCAAGCCGCGCAATGTGGAAATCTTCTTCTGCCGCCCAGCGTTCAAGTTCCCGCAACACCTGGGTTGCGTAACCCCGTCCCCGGCAAGCCGGATGGACAAACATCCGCTTGATTTCGGCGTAACCTGGGTCCGTCATGGGCCGGAAACACCCGCACCCCACCGGCTCGCCGTCGAGATAAGCCACCACGACGCGGGCGGATTCGTCCACTTGGTTAAACCCGTCGTACATCGCCTGGTAAGGCTGGTAGCGAATCCATAAATCCTGGTCCAGTTCGGCAATCAATTTCTGAAAAACGGGGTCAAAAGCCGTAGTTCGTATCAGGGTTACCGTGTTCATGATATTTCCGTCGTGCGTCGTCCTTCGTCTGCAAATTCCGCTTAAATTTACACCTAAAGGTGGGTATTTTTTGTAATTTAGCCCACATTCCAAACTCACTTCCTTCACTATGGCCTTATTTAAGCTACAAATCAACGGCAAAAGCTACCAGACCGAAGCGGAAGCCGACACCCCGCTGCTGTGGGTGCTGCGCGATAACCTGGGGCTGTTTGGTACCAAATACGGCTGCGGTATTGCCCAGTGTGGTGCCTGTACCGTCCACCTGAACGGCGAAGCCACCCGTTCCTGCGTTCTGCCGGTATCGGCCGTTGGCACTTCGAAAGTGACCACCATCGAGGGGTTGTCCAAAAACGGGGATCACCCGGTGCAGAAAGCCTGGGATGAAGTCGATGTGGCTCAGTGCGGTTATTGCCAGGCCGGACAGATCATGACGGCGGCCGCCCTGCTCAAACGCAAACCCAAACCGACCGACGAAGAAATCGAAGCCACCATGTCCGGCAACATCTGCCGCTGCGGTACGTACCACCGCATTCGCGAAGCCGTCAAAGTTGCCGCCACCAAAACCAAATAATCATGCAGACCCTATCAAACTCCAGCCGCCGGAACTTTCTAAAAATTGCCGCGGCCACCAGTGGCGGTCTGCTTCTGGGCTTCAACTGGACCGAATCGGAAGCCGCCGTAGCCAGCGCCCCCCTGAAAGGCGTGGCCGTTCCCGGTGTGGACTTCAACAGCTATTTGTCGATCAACCCGCAGGGAATGATCACCATCCTGTCGCCCAATCCGGAAGTTGGGCAAGGCATCAAAACCGCTTTCCCGATCATTGTCGCGGAAGAACTCGACGCCGACTGGAAAAACGTTATCGTTGAACAGGCCCCGCTCGATACTACCAAATTCGAACGGCAGGTAGCCGGAGGAAGCGGCTCCATTCCGCACTCCTGGAAACGCCTGCGCGTGGCCGGGGCCACCGCCCGCCAGATGCTTATGGAAGCAGCCGCCAAACGCTGGAGCGTGCCCATTGGCGAATGTTCCACCAGCAAAGGGTTCGTGCTGCATACCGGCAGCAACCGCAAACTGGGTTACGGTGAACTGGCAACCGACGCGGCCAAAATCCCCGTTCCGGCGGATGTGAAGCTGAAAGAAATCAAGGATTTCAAACTGATCGGGCAAACCATCCGGAACGTCGACAACCCCGGCATCATCACCGGAAAACCGCTGTTCGGGCTGGACTTCCACCGCGAAGGCATGCTGATTGGGATGCTGCAACGCCCGGCGTTCGGGTACAAACTAAAATCCGTGGATTCGGCAGCCGCCAAAGCCATGCCCGGTATCGTCAACGTAGTGACCATTGACAACAGCGTGGCCGTGGTGGGTAAATCAACCTGGCAGGTGAAAAAAGCCAAGGACGCGCTCAAGATCGAGTGGGAAAAAGCCGACAACCTGGAGAGCACCGACGACCACAACCGGCTGTTCAAAGAAATGCTGGACAGCCAGAACACCACCGTTCGGCGGAAAGACGGCGACGTAGAAACGGCGTTCAAAAATGCCGCCAAGGTGGTTAAAGCCGAATACCAGTGCCCGTTTTTGCCGCACAGCCCACTGGAACCGATGAATTTCTTTGCGCACGTCAAAGCCGACAGCGCGGAACTGGCCGGTCCGAGCCAGACACCGGAGGCAGCCCGCAATCAGGCGGCTAAACTGCTGAATTTACCGCCCGAAAAAGTAACCCTGCAACTGACGCGCATGGGCGGTGGTTTTGGCCGGCGGCTCAACACCGACTTTGCCATCGAAGCCGTGAAAGTGTCGAAAGCCGTTAACGCGCCGGTGAAAGTGATGTGGACCCGCGAAGACGACATGACCGGCGGTATTTACCGCCCGGCGGTTCGCTACCGGTTCGAAGCGGCTCTGGATGATAAAGGCACGCTGATCGGTTACAAACTGCGGGGAGCCAGCATCAACGCCGGAAACGCCACCCGCGAAGACAACTTCCCGTCCGGCGCCGTCGACAACCTCCTGATCGACAGCGTGGACCATAAATCGCCGATCACGACCGGTCCCTGGCGCGCGCCGATCACCAACTTCCTGGCGTTCGCCGAACAGGCGTTTCTGGACGAGGTGGCCCAGGCTGCGGGCAAAGACCCCGTGCAGTTCCGGCTGGAATTGCTCGAAAAAGCCAAGAAAAACCCGGTTGGCAAAATCACCTACGACATCGACCGGATGCGGGGCGTCATTGAACTGGCCGCCGAGAAATCGGGCTGGGGCAAAAAGAAAGGCGTTGCGCAGGGCTTCAGCGTGTATTTCTCGCACCGCTCCTACGTGGCGCAGGTCGGCGAAGTCGTAGTGGAAAAAGGCAAACCCGTGCTGAAAAAAGTGTATTCCGCGGCTGACTGCGGGGTGGTCATCAACCAGAGCGGGGCGCAGCAGCAGGTGCGCGGCTGCGTGGTCGACGGGATCGGTCACGCCATGTACGGCAACATCACGTTTAAAGACGGTATTCCGCAGCAGAAAAACTTCAACGAATACCATTTAATCCGGATGAACGAGATTCCGGAAATTGACGTGCATTTCGTCAAAAACGAGATTGAACCCACCGGTTTGGGCGAACCCTCGCTCCCACCGGCGGGAGCGGCCGTCGCCAACGCCATTTTCAAGGCTACCGGCAAGCGGTTATACAACCAGCCGTTCGTGCAGACGGAAGTGTTCAAGGGCGTTTCGTAACGGTTTTAGCTTGATTTTTCCCACCCCACAGTCCAGGCTGTGGGGTATTTTTTTGCGGGCGGGTTATGATTCAGGTAAGGTTGCTCCCAATTCATGTGCACCCCTTATCGTCATGGTTTGATTTTTGTATCTTTACCGCATGGCAACTGTGGTAAATCTGGAGACCCTGTACAAGTCGTTTGATCAGACGCTGCACCCGAATCGAACCGAGCTGGGGCATTTTACAATCTTCCGGATTGAGGACATGGTATGGTCCCGGTTAAAACCGTCTTCGTACAGCCGTCGCAATTATTTCAAGGTCAGCCTGCTCACCGGCCACAGCAAAATCCATTATGCCGATCAAAGCATCGAAATCCCGGAAAGCGCGCTGATTTTCACCAATCCGATCATTCCCTATCGCTGGGAACGCATCGACGAGCAACCCACTGGCTTCGTTTGCGTCTTTACCGAAGCCTTCTTCAGCCGGTTTGGCAGCATCCGGGCGTATCCGGTCTTTCAATCAGCCGACAACGCCGTCGTGCCACTTACCGCCGACCAACTGGAGCTCTTTCGTGAATTATTTCAGAAAATGGCCTTTGAACTACAGGGCAGTTATGTTTATAAGTACGACCTGCTGCGAAACCTCCTGCTGGAAGTGGTGCACGAAGCTCAGAAATTGCAGCCTGCGCTGGGCAGTCCGTTTTCGGCCTCCAATGCCGCCGAACGGATCACCGGCCTGTTTTCCGAATTGCTGGAGCGCCAGTTTCCGATTGAATTTCCGCACCAAACGTTGCTTCTGAAAACCCCTTCCGCTTTTGCCCAACACTTGCACATTCACGTCAACCACCTGAACAAGGCCCTGCGGGAAACCACCGGCCAGACCACCTCCCACCTCATCAGCAACCGCCTTTACCAGGAAGCCCGCGTACTCCTGAAAAGCACCAACTGGACCATCAACGAGATTGCCTGGAGCCTGGGGTTCGAAGAGCCCCAGCACTTCTCCAGCTTTTTCAAAAACCGATCAGGCGTCAAACCATCCACCTTCCGGCAAACCGAAGCCGATTGATTTCTGTAGTTTTTGCTTTCAAATCCGTATCCCGACCGACCAGAAACTTCCGAAATTTGTCGCATAAAAACGGATTTATGTGGACGAAAAATGAAATGCCCGATCAGACCGGTAAGACGGTTCTTGTCACCGGTGCCAATAGCGGTATCGGCTTTGAAACCGCCCTGGCCTTCTATGAAACCGGAGCGCACGTGGTGGTGGCGTCACGGGATGCGGCAAAAGTGGAAGAAGCCATAAAAAAGATGAAAGCCGTGGGGGGTTCTGGTACGCTGGAAGGAGAAATCCTGGACTTAGCCAGCCTGAACGCCGTTAACGTGTTTGCCGATGCGTTCACCGGAAAACACCATCATTTGCACATTCTGGTGAACAACGCGGGAGTGATGACGCCACCGGCCAGCAGAACGGAGGACGGTTTCGAACGGCAGTTCGGCGTCAACTTTCTGGGCCATTTCGCGCTAACGGGTTACCTGTATCCGCTGCTCAAACAGACGCCCGGCGCCCGGGTGGTGACGCTCAGCAGCGGAGCGCATAAACTGGTAGACGCCATCGACTTTGAAAACCTACGATTCGAAAAATCGTACGACGCCAACCGGGCGTATGCGGTCAGCAAGCTGGCAGACCTGCAATTTGCGCTGGAACTGCAACGGTGGTTTGAGAAAACCGGCGATCCGGTTCTTTCGACGGCCGCGCATCCGGGCGTCACCCAAACGGATTTATCCCGGCATATGTCGGAAGACACTCTGAAGGCGGCCCTGGCCCATTTTAAGCATTTGATGCCCGCCTGGCAAGGTGCTCTGCCGACCTTGTTTGCCGCCACCTCGCCCACGGTTAAAGGAGGTGATTACTACGGGCCGGACGGCGAAAACGAGCTGGTGGGATATCCGGCGCCGGCCCAGCTCAGTGCAGCAGCCCGGAACGAAGCAGCCGCGAAAACGCTTTGGGCGTATGCGCAACGGGTAACTGGCCTTTCCTATCCCACGGCTGATTCATCCAACGGTAGCGACAGGATGTCTTAACAACTGCGTTTGAAACGAAGCACTGTGTGGTTGGCCTTTCTCTCACCAGCAGCCGACATGAGCTCCCCACAGGAACAATTGCCCTTTCAGGCGGTTCTTAAGGGTAGAACAACAGGTCTGTACGACAGCCAGGAGCTTATGAGCAGTGCTTTTTTGAAAAACGAAACCGCCGACGCCCCGGTCGTTATCCCGACCCGGGCGCCGTTGCCACCGGGTACCCCCAATTACGTGACGCCCCGCGGTCTGGCGCTGCTGCGCGCCGAACTGACTGAACTGGAAGCCGAACACGCTCAGCTACAGGCCGCCGAGGTCAGCGACGAAAACGACCGGACCCGCCAGCTGGCCCTGCTGAACGGTCGGATCGCCAACGTAAACCAGCGCATCTCGAGCGCGAAAGTAGTGGATTCGCAGCACCTAGATGAAGTTCGCTTCGGGGCAACAATTGTGCTGAGAACCCAATCGGGTCCGCTGGCCGGAACGGAACGACGATTTACCATTGTGGGGGTAGACGAAGCCAACGCCACGCAGGGACTTATTGCGTTCACGGCCCCCATTGCCCGGGTTCTGCAAGGCAAACGAACGGGCGATATTGTCCCGTTCCGGACGGCCCAACGGGAGGAAAAGCTTGAGATTAAGGCGGTTTCTTACGATGCCTTCTCGGATTAACATCGTGCGGTTTCAGGCTGCATGACGCTAAAAAGCAGGTCGAACTGGTTTTAGTTTAGTGTGACCGAAACATCCGTAAACCGTCCGCGGTTATGCCTTAAGCCCTTCCAATCCGGCTGATCGTTGAATGACCACACCATCTCTACTCCGACTACTCTTTGGCCTGGCCCTCTCTCTTTTTTTAACGAATTGCCAGAAAACCGAACCGCAGGCGCCCCCCGCAACGGGTTTCGATCCCGCTATTCCGTCTTCCACTTCCTACCTGGCAGGACCAATTACGTTTACCATCCAGGAATTGCAGAAAAAAATCAACCAGGAACTTGATCCGGTTCTGGTGGGCAAAGGATCACCCGGCGGCAAAAAAGGCGGAGTGTTTCCGTTTCGGGTGGTGCGTTCGGGACCCGTCCGGATTCAGTACGTCAATAATCAGGTTCGATTTTCGGCCCCGTTGAGCCTGTTTGTCAGCACACCGTTTACTGACGCCGAAAAGACCGGTAACAAGCCGTTTTGCTCGTTGCACGTCAATTTTCAAAGCCCCTTGACCGTGACCCCGAACTGGCGGCTGGCCAGCAAGGTTCAGTTCACCGATTATGATTGGATTGTGGAACCCGAAATCCGGCTGTTGGGCAAGGAAATTTCGCTGACCAATTTCGCCAAAAACGTGCTCGACAGATACCAGTCGGCCATTGAGTCGGCCATCGATTCGGCGGTTTACAACGAACTGCGGCTGGATCAGATGGTGATGCCGATCTGGAAAAGCATTCAGAAACCATTGCTTATTGAAAAACAATACGGTCTCTGGCTGCTGCCCAAACCGGTTGCAGTGGAAGCCGGCCCCATCAACGGCGATTCCGTCAGGATTACCACCCATCTGCGCATCGCATTCGAAACCAGTACCAAACTGCAACCGCAGGAGCCGGAGCCCTCGAAGGTGCCGCTGCCCCAGTTGGAGAAAAAAGAGCAGGTATCCCAGATTTCGGATTTACGCATCACAAGCTTCATCCCGTACGCCGACATCAACCGGATGCTGGCCCGTTCGCTGAACGGAGAAAAAAAACTATTACTGGGCGCACTGACCATTAAAAAGGCGGCCGTCTACGGCGGGCAACGGTCGTTAATCGTCAAAACCGACGTAAGCGGACTGATCGACGGAACCATCTACCTGCGTGGTCGGCCAGCGTTCGACTCCACCAGCAATACCCTCAGCGTCAGAAACCTGGATTTTGACTCCGGAACGATCAGCGAATTGCCCCGGGCGGCCGGTTCGCTGGTGAAAGACGGTCTGGTGAAAGCGCTGGAAAGCTTCCTGACGGTACCGCTGGGCGGAGAAATGGAAAAGTTGCCGCAAAAAATCAATCAATCTTTCGAGAAAGGTGGTCCAGGCAAAAAGACCGATCTCGCCATCCAGTCCTTCCGGCTGACCCCTCAGCAGGTTGCCATTCGGCCCGACGGTATTCAGGCCCTCATCCTGGTTAAATCGAAGGTTGCGGTGAGGGTTCAGCAGTTATAAGTTCTACTGAAAGCCCTGGCTGATGAAAGCTAAGGCGTCCGGCAACCCCGTGCGCCAGTATTCCCATGTGTGGCCTCCGTTGCGCACCCGGTATTCGTGCGGGATGTTCCGGTTGCGCATCAGGGTGTGCAGATTGGAATTGCCCTCGTGCAGCAGCAGATCGTCGTCTCCGCAATCCAGATAAAACCGAACGGCGTTTTTCTGGGCTTCCGGTAAGTGCTGAACCAGGTAGAGAATGCTGTTCTTATTCCAGAAATCGCTGATGCGGTTGTCGCCCTCTTTCACCTCGCCCATCGCGGTCTGGTACCGGCGAAGGTATTCCTGATGCGGCATTTCCCGGATCTGCTGATCGGTGCGAACAGCCGCGCTCAGGGCCGCGCAGGAGCCAAACAGATCGGGATGGTGCAGGGCGTAGAGCAGCGACCCAAAACCGCCCATCGACAGGCCCGCTACGGCCCGAAACCGCTTTTCCGTCCGGCAACGATAGTTTTTCTCGATGTGCGGAACCAGCTCCCGGATGAAATAGTCCTCGTACTGGTATTTTCCGGCGGCATTGTTCATGTAAAACGTCATCTCCGCATCCGGCATCACCACAATCATGGGCGGTATTTTCCCTTCACGGACGGCCTGATCGACAAGGTGCTGCATGTTTCCCGACTGAATCCAGGCCGTTTGGGTGTCGCCCCCGCCGTGCAGCAGATACACGACCGGATAGGCGCGCTGGGATGTTTCGTACCCGGCGGGCAGGTAAAGCGCAAACTTTTTGTCTTTTTTGAGGATGGCGCTTTTAATGGTTAATTCTTCAAATACCTTGCTCTCCTGCGCAGCGGCAAGGAGCGGAAAGAGAAGACAGAATACGAGCAGTCGGAACATGGGGTAAAGCAGAAGATCGGATTGGGGCAAAGTTGTAAAAAATCCGGAAACAAACCCATCCGAATGGCAGTTTTCCGGAAATAACCCACGCACTATGGCATACCTACTTCTGGGGCTGACGGTTCTGCTGCTCGGCTGGATGGTCTGGAAATACCAGCGACGCAATCAACCGGTTAGCCCGGTCGTCCCGTCCACGAATTACGGCGACTTATTGCAGCAGCACGTTGCCTATTACCGCGCTCTGAGTGACGAGGATAAAACGGTTTTTGAAACGCGCGTCCAGCAGTTTTTAAGTCAGACCCGCGTGGAGGGCGTTGACACTACCGTCGATGACCTCGACCGGGTACTGGTGGCCAGCAGTGCCGTAATTACCATTTTCGGGTTCAAGAACTGGTCGTTTTACCGACTGACGACAGTGTTGCTGTACGAAGACCGGTTTAACACGGACTTCCAGACCACCGGCAAGGAGCGGAACATCCTGGGCATGGTGGGCGAAGGCGGGGCGCTGCAAAGCACGATGGTACTCTCCAAACCGGCGCTGCACGAGGGCTTTGCCAACGAAACCAGCAAGGAAAATACCGGCATCCACGAGTTTGTCCACCTCCTCGACCAGGTAGACGGTGCCACCGACGGCGCGCCCAACTACCTGCTGGACCGCAATAACATCAAACCCTGGCTGCAATTGATTCACGCCAGCATCGGCGAAATCAAAGCCAACCATTCGGACATTAACCCCTATGCCATGACCAACGAAGCCGAGTTCTTCGCCGTGGTTTCCGAGTATTTCTTCAAGCGCCCGGATTTGTTGCAGGAAAAACACCCGGAACTATTTGCGCGATTGGAAGAGATTTTTCAGCAGCGGCCCCTGGAGGGTGAAACGTCCGATAACCCCAATTGACATAACATCAATACCGAATTTGGTACCGCATCAGCATCAAGCCGTTGTCGTAGGTTTTTGAGTCTATTAATTCCAGCGCTGCTTTCGTCTGGCTGGACCCGAACAGCCGGACGCCTTCGCCCAGCACGACCGGATTCAGTTTGACCACGAGTTCGTCGATCAGGTGCGCATCCAGGAGTTTACCGGCCAGTTCGCCCCCGCCACACAGCCAGAGAGGCTTGCCGTCCTCGGCTTTGCGCTGCCGGATAAACGCTTCCTCACCCTCGCTCACGACCTGGATCAGATCATTCGGTTCAAAGGAAATGGATGTGGAGAAAATGTAATTCACCAGTTCCGGGTTCACCTGCGTGTACGCGGGCTGGCCTTTCTGCAACCCAAAAGCGTAACCCCATTCGTAAGTTTTCCGGCCCATCAAAACGGCACCGTAGGTTTGAATTCGCCCGAGAAAATCAGTAACAAACTCGCCTTCGGTCTGAAAACCGTCGATCGATCCGTCCGAATGAGCAATGTAGCCGTCGAATGAAGCCGCTACGTCATAAATCAGTTTCCGCATGTTTTTTAATTGCTAATTGCTCCAAGAGCAGCCGGTTTTCTGCCCACTGGCCGGACCGTACTCCCCTCATCCGGCGTGGGTAAGTTAACGAGAATTCAGGAATCAAACGCAAAACAACCCCTATTTCAACGGCCCAAGATTTGGAACCGTGAAACGGGGGTTGCGTTTGTCCACCTCTCCGGGCAATTCGGAAGTGAGGTTTGGGATGACGCCCTACGGCATGGCGGTCGAATACAACTGGTTGAACAGCATTTTGAAGGTTCCGTGGGCCTGCGCCCGGAACGTGATTTCCGGACCGAAAGCGTAGAGTTTGCCGGAACCCACGGGCGCCATAAAAGCCGCCACACCGTCCTGCAAATAAGCCTGCCCCCAGGCCCAGCCGCTGCGCAACGGCTTGTCGGTAGCAAACCAGGCCAGCGGCTTGACGAGCCCTTTCGAGACGGCATCCGGGGCCAGTTTGAAAACCGGGCTGGCGTCAAAATACACGTCCGTCTGGTTCGACAAGCCCCAGGTGGCCTGCTGGGTTGAATCGAGGCTGACCCGCAGGACACTGCCGGGAATGTAGTATTTTTCGTTGGGCAGCGGCCGCTCCATTCCGCCGTTCGTCATTTCCACCAGGGCGTTTTTTACCGGCAATCCCAGGTGTTGGGCCAGGTTAGTGCTGCTGCCGATGGTCACGATGTTACCGCCCGCTTCCAGGAATTTCTTCAGCTCCGGAATGGATTTATCGGCGGTGATCCGGCCCAGCCACGGCCGGTATTCGGCGGGCAATTCCTCGGCTTTGGGTCCCTGGCTGGACGAACCGCCCGTTCCGCTTCCCCCATTCGCGCTGACGGGTGGAATGGCCCGGGTCACGAACACAATGACGTCGAATTTCTTCCGCAAGTTCCCGGCATCAATGTCCGGGGCATACACCACCTGCATCGGGAAGTGGTACTGCTCCATCAGCCAGCGCACCCAGCCCGAAGCCATCGAACCGCCGTAGGTATCCCACAGGGCAATCCGCATCGGCTGAACCTTCACCATCGCCCCCGCCGGACGTTTGGCAACGCCCCTTACATCGAGCCCCAGCTCCCGGGCTGATTGATCCAGCAAGGACTTGGCTTTACCCGACGCCGGAACAAAAAACGCGCCCGCTCCCAGTTCCGGTTTGCCACTTATCCCATTCGGTAGCCGATATACGTCGGCGCCCGATTTCAGCAGATCGTTGACGGCGATGAAAGCGTTGTTGGCCTGGGCGCTCAGCGTGTAGCCCGCAACACTGCCCGCATCCATTTTCCCCTTCGTAACTTGCAATTCGCCGTAGGGCAACTTTTTAAACGGCCCGTCGAAACCGTCCAGTAGGCGGTCTACTTTTACGCCCATCTGGTAGGCCAGCGTCCAGCCAGCCGCGTCGTAAGGGCGGACCGGCGGGCCACCCGGATACTGAAAATCGTTGGGGTGGTCCTGCGGCTCAAACATGTCCAGCACGTGCGGCCGGAACGACTGATCGGTTTTTACCACGTACGAACCCGCCGGGTATTGTTTGCCCGCAACGGTAAAATCCGCCGTGGCCTCCTGCACCTGAATACCGGTTTTGATCAGGGCGTTGATAAACTTCACGGCCGTCGGAAAATCCGGCTGATCGGCGGAAATGATAAAGCCGCGCGGGTCGCGCAGGGCCGGATCTTTCAGCACGGCATCGTAATACTTCGCCGGAATTTCTGCCCCTCCGCGTGACGCTGTTGCCGAAGTGTTCTTCAAATCGGCCTGATAGGCCTGATTGATCGCATCAATGCGCCGGGGCGACAGAGTCCAGTAATCGGTGCTGCCGTGCTCGATGGCGTTTTTACCCATCCGGTAAATGTTATAGAGCAACTGGTCGCCGTGCCGGGCGGCATAATCGAGCGTCGCGTAATTGAGCGAAAGCGAATAGTCAATCGACTGCTTGAAGTGCCACTTCTGGGGCGTCACCGGGAACGGCGTGTTACCGTTGGGGATCAGGCGCTGCGGAACCAGCGGCACGGTTTCGGGCGTCGGGTTGCCGATGATTTCGGTCAGCAAACCGATCATGTTGTGAAAATGGGTCGTGGTGCGCAATCCGCCGTTGTACCAGGTCGAAAATACCGAGCCACCCAGGCGGGTAAAACCGGGCTTGTTTTCGGCGTTCAGGCGGTTGATCATGGCGGCCCCGAGCGCGTCAATGCCCGTAATCATCAGCGGTTCAAACACGTAGTTGAATGGGTCGCGGTAGGGCGGTCCGGCCAGCACCGACCCCGCCGGGCCGCGCTGGTGGTGGTTGTACATGATCTGCGGAATCCACTCGATAAACAATTGACGACCAATGTTCTGCGACTCCTTCATGTTCATGATGAAAAAGTCGCGGTTGTTGTCATGCCCGACGTATTTCTGGTAAAGCCGCGGCACGTGGTCGAGCGTCCGCTTCTCGGGCTTGGGCTCCCGCATGTACCAGCTGCTGACCAGCTCCTGCCCGTCGGGGTTGGCGTGCGTCAGCAGGATAATCACGTTATCCAGAATCCGCAGCGTTTCGGGGTCCTTGCGGCTCACCAACTGCCAGGCGGTTTCAATCAGTTGCATCGTGCCGACGGTTTCGGTGGCGTGTAACCCGCCGTCGATCCAGACCACGGCTTTGCCCTCGGCGGCCATCGCGCGGGCCTGCTCATCGGTGAGGCCCTCGGCGCGGGCCATTGTGGTCGAAATTTCCTTGTACCGATCGAGCTTTTTGAGGTTTTCGGGCGACGATACGATGATCATGTACTGGTGACGGCCTTCTTCCGTCAGGCCAATATCGACCAGCTTGGTCCGATCGGAAGCCGCCAGCTTTTTGAAGTACGCTTCGGTTTGGGTGTAGGTAGCGAGTTGGTAGTCATCGCCGATGTTGAATCCAAAATGCTCCCTGGGCGAAGGAATAGCCGGGTTCGCGCCCGACTGCGCCTGAACGGGAGTCAACTGAAAGGAAAGCAGGGCAATGAATACAGGTAAGAAAAGTTTCTTCATCGAAATCAGGGCTAGTTTGTCGAAAAGCGAATTAACTCAATTTCCTCGCACACCGGACAAACGGCAAACTATTATTTCACCGCGTATAAGGATCGCCCTATTTTTTATTGTAAAGTGCCGATTTCGAACTCCAATTCCACCCCGGGAAGTTCCGCCAGCATCTGTCTCAAGCCGTTACAGACACTGGCGGAAATGAGTTTACCGCTTGGGTCCCACCGAATCATACACGGTTACTTTTTCCCACAGCGAGGAGTAATCCTCCACAAATTTGAGGTGAATGGGGTGTTTCTGGTAAATCTCCTCATCCTCCAGGTTGTCGAAAAAGCACAGCCACGAAACCGCGTACGAACGCTCGATCACCGAACGGGTCGTGGGGGCGGGTTCGCCGATGTGAACCAGTTTAATGGTCGGCACTTTTGCCAGTTTGTTAAGTCCTTCGATCAATTTGGCTTTGTCGGCGGCACTGCCCGGATTTTTCAGGTAAAAATAAACATGGTGCACAAAGAGTTCTTTCGGGGCGTTGCCGACGATGGGTAAACTCAGGCCCAGACCGGCTCCGAGGCTGTTTTTGACAAATTTTCTGCGGGATTGCTCTTTCATAAAGGTTCGATGACGATCCAATCATTTGGTTGGATGAATAGCAAAAATGGCTAAGAATCGCCGAATTAACCAACATACCGTACATTTGCCGCATGGAAAATCAACCCAACCCCGCTTCTGTTCTGTCCAATCTGGGTATCGCGGCTCTCAATCCCATGCAGCAGGAAGCGCGGGACGTGATTTTGCGGCAGCAGGACGTGTTGCTACTCGCCCCGACCGGTTCGGGCAAAACGCTCGGCTTTCTGCTGCCCGTTCTGAAACTTCTGCGTCCCGATCAGCCCACTGTCCAGTGCCTGATTCTGACCCCAACCCGCGAACTGGCGCTGCAAATCGAATCGGTCTGGAAGAAAATGGGGACGGGTTTTAAAGCCAACGTCTGCTACGGGGGCCACCCAATGACCACCGAAATTCAGAACCTGACGCAGCCGCCCGCCGTGCTGATCGGCACCCCGGGCCGCATCGCCGACCACCTCTCCCGCAACACCTTCGACCCGACGGGCGTCCACACGATGGTGCTCGATGAATTCGATAAATCGCTGGAACTGGGCTTTCACGATCAGATGGCGTTTATCATCGGGCGACTCCGGAATCTGGAAAAACGGGTCCTGGTTTCGGCCACAGCCGGCATCACCATTCCGGATTTTACGGGCGTCCGTTCCCCGGGCCGGGTAAACTTTATTCCGGTAGAAGATCGCACCAACGGCTTGACGATCAAGCGAGTCGTCTCACCCGAAACCGATAAACCGGCCATCCTGATCCGGCTCATCGGATCACTCAACTCGGAGTCTGCCCTGATCTTCTGCAACCTGCGCGAAACCGCCGAACAACTCAGTACGGACCTGAACCGGCAAGGCATCCGGACGGCTTTTTACCACGGCGGACTGGAGCAGGACGACCGCGAGCGGGCGCTGATTCTCTTCCGCAACGGCAGCGTCCGGTACCTGATTACGACGGATCTGGCGGCCCGCGGGCTGGACATCCCCGAAATGAAGCACGTCATTCATTACCAGTTGCCCCTGCACGAACACGAGTTTGTGCACCGCAACGGCCGCACCGCCCGGATGCACGCAACCGGCACGGCTTACCTGATTCTGGGCCGGACCGAGGACCACCCCCGCTACGTTCCCGATTCGCTCGACGAACTCGTGCTGGCCGACCGCTACCCGTTGCCCGCACCGCCCGACTACCAGACCATCTACGTCAGTGGCGGCAAGAAAAACAAGCTTAACAAAGTAGACATTGTCGGCTTTTTCTCGCAGAAAGGCGGACTCGAAAAAGGGGATCTGGGCCTGATCGAGGTCAAGGATTTCAGCTCTTTTGCCGCCGTCCGAACGGCTAAAGTGGCCGGGCTGCTGGCGCGGGTGAAAGACGAGAAAATGAAAGGTAAAAAATACAAAATCGAAGTGGCGCGCTAAGTCCCTTTCATTTTTCGGCCACCTTCGTAAAATTCAGATCGTGGAAGTCGTAGCTGAAGTCGGTCATGGGGGAAATGGCTTTCATTTTCATGGAAGCTGGTTTTCCTTCGTAGTCCAGCCCGAACATCACAAAGGCGTCGGCTTCCAGACTCCGGTCGTTCCATTTGACCACGAAGGTGTTGCCCTTGTAAAAATACAATTCGCCGGTCAGGCGCGGGGAGCGCTTCGCAGTGAACAGCAGTTTTTCGTTTTCGACCTTGATCAACACATCGCCCAGCCAGTTGTCGTGGTAGGTTCCGGTGTAAAAATAAATCGGCGGTTTGGCGGCCGTTTTCTGTTGTTCGGCCTGTACGGTTTTCCAGACCTCAGTAGTTATCTGATCAGCCTCAGCGGTATTTTCGCGCATCTGGTCGCTGTACTCCTTCACCCGGTCGGTTCCGGTCATGCCGAAATAGCTATCTTTGATCTGGTTGGTGATGGCCGAAAAAGCCGCCCCGATCTGCTGGTTGGTCAGCACAATAATTCCTAACTTCAGCTCGGGCAGCAGCGTCACCTGGGTTACCATGCCCGGCAGGCCACCCGTATGCGATGCCTGTTTGTAGCCCTTCACATCACTCAAAAACCAGCCGAGGCCATAAGCACCGAAATGGGTGTTATAAGGACCGGGATTTCGCACTGGAATGATCGTCTGCGGGGTCCACATTTCATCATGCATGGTTTTGCTGAACAGCGTTTTCGACAGTCCATCGCCGTATTTGCCGCCGTTGAGTTGCATCATTACCCATTTACTCATGTCGTTGATGCTGCTGTAAATGCCCCCGGCCGAGTTGCCAACCTCGAGCGTCCCCCGCTTGATCACCTGCAACTTACCGTCGATCACCGCGTGGGCGTCGATGATATTCGACTGGTTTTTCGGCAGGCGCGAGAACGAACCCCGGCTGGCTTCCATCTGGAGCGGCTGCATGATGCGGGTTTCCACAAACTCCTCCCAGCTTTTACCCGAAACCCGTTGCACCACTTCCCCGGCCACCATGTACAGCAGATTATCGTAGTCGTATTTGGTGCGGAACCCCGACACCTGTTTGAGATACCGCAGGTTGTGAATCACATCTTTCAGCGTAAAATCGCTGGAATCGGGAAAAAACATGAGATCGCCCGCGCCGAGGCCCATGCCGCTGCGGTGGGTAAGCAGGTCGCGAATGGTGAACTCTTCGGTTACGTAGGCGTTGTAAAGCCGAAATCCGGGGATATGGTCGATCACCTTGTCGTCCCAGGTCATTTTTCCTTCGTCGATCAGGATGCCGAGAGCGGCCGCCGTGAAGGCCTTGCTGTTGGAAGCAATGCCAAACAGCGTGTTGCCGTCCACCTTCTGGTTTGACTTCAACGAACGAACACCGTACCCTTTGGCGTGAATCACTTTCCCGTCTTTAACCACGGCCACCGCCATGCCTGGCACCTCAAAAGCTTGCATGGATCGGTCGACCAACCGATCAATCTGGGCGGAGGTGATGGGCTGGGCCGAAATCCGATCCAAAAAGAGAAACTGAAGGAGCAGAAAAGCGAGAAAAGGTAGCCGTGCGTTCATAGCGGAAGGTTTGAAAACCGCCAAAGATAACGCATTTGCCAAAAAACCCGCGAGTCCAACGGACTTACCCTGAACTAACCCCGGGTTATACCCGGGGTTCTGGAGTGGTGGGAATGAGATGCCTCTCCCCACCGTCAGCTTACTTGCCGCCGGGCCGGGTGGGCCGCACCTCAATTTTGCTGGGCAGCGTCCGGGCGGGCAGGTGAATCAGGTCGGCAACAATCTGGCCGATGTCTTCGGGCTGGATCTTCCAGGCGTCTTTCTCGCTCGGTTCGTGGTTGTTGAAGTACGAAGCCACCGAACCGGGCATGATCGTAGTAACTTTAATGCCCTCGTTGCGCAAATCCAGCATCAGCGCCTGCGTAAACCCGACCAGACCGAACTTGCTGGCGTTGTAGGCCGTGCCGTTTTCAAAGAAGTTCGTTCCGGCCAGACTCGCGATGGTGATGAAGTACCCTTCCGATTTTTTCAGCTCGTCCAGCGTCGCCTTGATGGAATAGAAAACGCCGGTCAGGTTGATGTCAATCGTTTCGGTCCACTGCTCGGGAGTCAGTTCCTGAACGGGGGCAAAATGACCGACGCCTGCGTTGGCCACGACGTAATCCAGACGGCCCCATTTCTGCACGATGGCATCCACGGCCCGCTGCTGCGACACCAGATCGCGCACGTCGGCGGCAATCCCGAGGGCGTATCCGTCTTTGATTTGGTTCAGCGAAGCCGCGGCTTCTTCGGCACTTTCCTGCGAGCGGCTGGTGATGGCCACCCGAATACCGTCTTTGATCAGCACTTCCGCAATGCCGTATCCGATCCCTTTTGATCCGCCGGTAACAAGGGCGGTCTTAATTGTTTCTGCCATAATTCTGAAAAGAAAAAATCGTAGAGGCTTTGTAGCGCTCACAGAGTTAACCCGGTGCCCGTTCGAAAGTTTGCCCCGGGCCGCTTCTATCGTCGAACTCCCTATTTACCGGCAGAAGCAGCAACTAAAGCCGAGTTGCAAAAAGGCCTCGTTTTATCAACAATACATTCACTATGAGCAGTATTCTCCAAATAAAATTGCATCATTAGAAAGAAACTCAAAATTTTTCCAAAAACCGTTTAGGGATTTTCCCGACTTAATCGCCTATTGACAAAAGCAGCACGTCTGGGTCATGTACAAGCGCATTACGGATGAACAGTTGGTGGATTCCCTCCAGAAAGGCGACGAAAAAGCCTTTGAGGAAATTTACCATCGCTACTGGTACCGGCTCTACAAGATTGCCTTTTACGAAACGGGCACCCGCGAAGAAGCCGAAGAACTGGTGCACGACGTTTTCGAGCATCTGTGGCAGAAACGCCGGGAATCTCCAATTCGGCACCTGAGCGCCTACCTGGCGGTTTCGGTCAAACACCGGGTGACCGACTACATCAAATCCTGCATCACCCAGCGCAAATACCGTGAATACCTGATTTTACACGAACTCCAGCAGTCCAACGCCACCGACGACAGCGTGCAATTCTCGGACCTCGCCCGGCTGGTGGACGATGCGCTGAAGAACCTGCCGGAGAAAACGTCGGAAGTATTCCGGCTGAGCCGCTTCGAAAACCAGTCCGTCCGCGACATTGCCCGGAAGCTGAACCTCTCGGAAAAAGGCGTGGAATACCACATCACGCAATCGCTGAAAGTGATCAAACACCACCTGAAAATATACCAATCCGATAATTGAGTTGTCCCACACACCGCAATGAATCAGTACGATTTTGATCAGTTGTTACAAAAGTACCTGGCTGGGCAATGCAGCCCGGAGGAGGAAGAGCAGGTGCTGAGGTGGTCGGCCCACGTGCTGAACGACGAGCGCGAACCACTCACGACCGGCGAGCAGCAGGAAACCCGGAAGCGGCTCTGGAATCATTTGCAGGCATCGGCGCGGACGAAGTCTTACCGCCTACCCTGGCAGCAACTGGCGCTGGCGGCTGTTGTGGTGCTGGTTTCGGGACTGGCTTACTTCTTCTACCGCTCCCCGAAAAACCCGCCAAACCGTCCCACGACAGCTCATCTGTCCGCCGAACCAGCCGCCAAACCGTTTGCGCCGGGCGGTTATGTGGTCACGAAAAACACCTCGTCTTTGCCTCTTGACGTGACGCTGGAAGACGGCACGGTGATTTCGCTCAAAAAGAACAGTCTGCTGAGTTATCCGCGGCATTTCGACGCCAAAAATCGGAAGGTGATGCTGGAAGGCGGGGCGTTTTTTAAGGTCAAACGGGATGTATCACGGCCTTTTCTGGTTTACACCGGCGAACTGGTTACGCAGGTGCTGGGAACGAGCTTTACGGTGGAATCGTACCGTCATGCCAAAACGATCGAGGTGCAGGTGGTGTCGGGCCGGGTGTCGGTCTACGAAAACAGGCGGCAGTCGGTCCAGAACCGCAACGGCATGATTCTGAATCCGAATCAGAAAATCACTTTCGACAAAACCGCCAAAAAGCTGGTGGCCGGGCTGGTGGCCGCCCCCCTGATCATCGAACCACCCCGCGAAAAAAGCGAGCTGGTTTTCGAGGAAATGCCGTTGCCGCGCGTGCTGGAAGCCCTGCAAAAAGCCTATCAAATCGAGATTATCTCGGAAACGCCCGCGCTGGAAACCTGCGTGTTCACCGGCAACCTCAACGACCTGTCGCTCCACACCCAGCTTATGTTTATCTGCAAATCCGTCAACGCCAGCTACGAACTCCGGGGCACCACCTTCTTCGTACGGGGCGATGGCTGTTACTAAACGAATCCTTTTCACGACCCATCCGCCCATGTAAAAGTCCCGCCCGTTCCACAAAAAAAGCCAATCATGCTGGTAACATGATTGGCCCGTTGCGCTCCGGCCCAAACGCCAATTCAACGCCGGATACGCCCTGTTTCTGAGTCTGTTAACATCAAAAACCCTTAAAATTATGCAAAAAAGTTTATCCCTACGTCATTGCGTGATGAAGAGTATGCAAATTGCTGTTGCCCAGGTGCTGCTGTCGGCCCTGTTCTGTAGCCTGTCGTTTGCGTACGACAGCCACGCGCAGGAAATTCTGCGAAAAGAGGTTTCGCTCAAAATGGAATCCGTGGAGGTGAAGCAGATCCTGAACCAGATTGAGAAACAGACCAACATCAAGTTTGTCTACAGCTCCAACAGCATCCGCTCCCACCAGAAAACGTCCATCAACGTGTCAAAGAGCCAGCTCGCCAGGGTGCTCGACGAGCTGCTGACGCCCCTTAACATTGCCTACGATGTGGTCGATACGCACATTCTGCTGCACCGGAAAGCTCCCGAAAAAACGCCCGTCCCCAGTCGGGCGGGCCTGCTGAACCTGAAAGGCCGGGTGACCGACGAGAAAGGCGGGGCCATGCCGGGCGTCAGCATCGTGGTGAAAGGCACGCAAACCGGTACGACCACCAACGCCGAAGGGCGGTATTCCCTCGACCTGCCCGACGGCAATGCGGTCCTGATTTTCAGCTTCGTGGGGTACAAGGCGCAGGAAGTTCAGGTGGGCGGCCGGACGGATCTTACGGTGCAACTCGAACCGGAAGCGATGGCGCTCAACGAAGTGGTCGTAACGGCTTTGGGCATTGCCAAAGACAAAAAAGCCCTGACCTACGCCGTCACCGAAGTAAAAGGCAGTGACTTTACGCAGGCCCGCGAAGTCAACCTGGGCAACGCCCTGTCGGGCCGGGTTGCCGGGGTCAACGCCACCAGCACGGCCAACGGCGCGGCCGGTTCCAGCCGGGTCATCATCCGGGGAAACGGTTCGTTAAGCGGTGACAACCAGCCGCTTTACGTTGTCAACGGTATTCCGATCAACAACACCAACCAGGGATCACCGGGTACCTACGGCGGCACCGACAAGGGCGATGGATTGCTCAGCATCAACCCCGACGACATTGAAAACATCTCGGTACTGAAAGGCGGAACGGCCGCGGCCCTGTACGGTTCGCGGGCGGCCAACGGGGTGATTATCATCACGACCAAATCCGGCAAAGGGCAGAAAGGGCTGGGCGTCGAACTGGCGTCTACCTACACCGCCGAGCGGCCCCTCTCCTTCCCCGACTGGCAGTACGAATACGGATCGGGTTCGCGGGGGGTGAAACCGACGACGCAGGCCGAAGCCATTGCCAACGGCCGGACCTCGTGGGGGGCGAAACTGGACGGCTCATCGGCCATGCAGCCCGACGGCGTGGCCCGCCCGTACGTAGCGCAGCGCGACAACGTGAAAAACTTCTACCAGACCGGGAGCACTTTCAGCAACACGCTCGCGATCAGTGGCGGCAACGAAACCACCAACTTCCGGTTTTCGGCGTCTAACATGGACAACAAGGGCATTGTCGAAAATTCGTCCGTCAACCGCAAAACATTCAGCCTGAGCGCCAACTCCACACTGGCCAAGAAAGTGGTTTTTGAGGGCAATGTGCAGTACAACCTGGAAACCGTGAAAAACCGAACCTACGTGGCCGACTTTACCAAAAACCCCAACGCTTCGGTGCAGTTGGCCGCTACGAGCCTCGACATTCGGACGCTGGCACCGGGCTACGACGACCGGGGCTACGAAACGCTCTGGAACGATTACGTTTTTGTAGCCAATCCGTATTTTGTGGTAAACAAAGTCCGCAACCAGGACGACCGTCGTCGGGTGATCGGTTCGTTCAGCACGCGGTACAACCTCACGGATTTCCTGTACATCCGGGGTCGGCTGGGCATCGACCAGTTCACCATTGAGGGCAACGACATTACGCCCACCGGGACGGCCTACAACAACCAGGGCGAGATGAGCACCCGGCGCATCAACACCTCCGAGAGCAACGCCGAAGCCATTCTGGGGTTCAACAAAGAGTTTGGCCGTTTTTCGGTCAGTGCGCTCGTGGGCGGCAACAAAATGGTGAATACGTCGAGTGGGGTAACGGCTTCAAGCGGTCGGTTCAACGTGCCGTTCAACTACTTTATCACCAACGGGAGCAGCCAGCAGTACACCGAAAGTTTCCGGAAGTTTGGCATCAATTCGGTGTTCGGTTCGGCGGATATTGGTTACAACAACCTGCTGTACCTGACATTGACGGGTCGGCAGGACTGGTTCTCGACGCTCTCCGCCGACAACAACACGCTGTTTTATCCGTCGGTGGGTTTGAGCTACGTCCTTTCCGACGCCCTGAAAGCCAAGCCGTCGTGGATGGATTATGCCAAAGTCCGGGCGTCGTGGGCGAAAGTGGGTGGCGGGGCCCCCGATCCGTACGGTCTGACGCTGGCCTATGCCGCGCCCTCGCAGTCGCACCTGGGCCAACCGCTTATGCTCATCAGCGGAAACACCATTCCCAACAGCGCCCTGAAACCGTATACGTCTACCACCACCGAACTTGGGATTGAAACCCGCCTGTTCCGCAACCAACTGGGCGTGGACCTGACGGTGTACGACCGCACCACCACCGACGACATCGTCCGGGCCACGGTGCCGTTTTCGTCCAGCTACACCAACGTTTCGCTGAACGTCGGTAAGGTTCGCAACCGGGGCATCGAGCTGCTGCTGACGGGCACGCCCCTCCGGCTTTCGAACGGTTTTCGGTGGGATGTGAGCTACAACATGGCCTACAACGAAAATACCGTGGTTACCATCGCGGACGGGTTGAAAAGCCTGGCTCTGCCCGGTGCTACGGCCCGAACGCAGAACGGTTTTATCTACCACTTCGAAGGAATGCCTTTCGGGATGATCGCGGGTTACCGGGCCAGAACCGACGCCAACGGCAAGGTGGTCTACAACGCAGCCAGTGGCCTGCCGCTTCAGAGCCCGTTTATGCCGCTAGGCCGGGGTGTGCCGCCCCTGACGCTGGGTTTGACCAACACCTTCAGCTATAAGAACTTCTCGCTCAACTTCCTGCTCGACGGCAAATTTGGCTCGAAACTCTACGTGTCGACCAACGCTTACGCGACCAACTACGGATTGCACCAACGGACGGTGGAGAACGGCATCCGGGAAACGGGCGTAACGGTAACGGGCGTGGATCCGGAGGGCAACCCGCTGACTAAAACCATCGACGCCCAGACGTATTTTCAGGGAACGGCTTTTTCGATTACCGACGATTATGTGTCCGACGCCGGGTTTGTCAAATTTCGGCAGTTGATCTTGGGCTATTCGCTACCCCGGACGGTTTTGGCCAAAACCCCGTTCCAGTCGGCCAGCCTCTCGTTCGTGGCCCGGAATTTACTGCTGCTCTACAGCCAGGTTAAGAACGTGGATCCCGAGTCAAACTACAGCAGTTCGAACGCCCAGGGGCTGGAAAATTTCGGGGTGCCGCCCACCCGCAGTTTTGGTCTGAACCTGCTGGTCCGGTTCTGACCTCCGCCGGTTGTTCACTCACTTAATCCCAGAAACCACCATGAATTCCCTAACGAAACTTCTGAAAAACCATACGCTGAAAATTGCCTTCGTGAGCGCCCTGGCCCTGTCGTCCTGCGACCAGGGGTTCGAAGAAATGAACACGAATCCGAACGCCTTTACGGACCCGGTCATCAGCAGTTTGTTTTCCAACAGCCTGATCAAAACCGCCGGTGACGGGGACAACAACACGCTCTATGCCAACTCCAAACTGTCGGGCTGCTTCGTGCAGTACTTTTCCTCACTGAATCCCTGGCAGTGGACCGGCGATAAATACCTCTACAAACAGGATTACAACAAGGGGCTTTTCGAAACGGCCTACAGCAGCGAGCTGAAGGAAACCGCCCAGATCATCGACCTGGTAAAAGACAAGCCCGAGCTTTCCAATTACTTAGCCGTGGCTCGCATCTGGCGCGTCTACATCCTGCACCGCGTAACGGACATGTACGGCGACATTCCCTACACCCAGGCCGGACAGGGTTACACCGACGCCATTTATAAACCGGCTTACGACACCCAGTCGGAGATTTATCCGGCCATGCTGAAGGATCTGGAGGACAACGCGCTGGCGCTGGACGCGGCCAAAACCACCTTCGGCAACGCCGATTTCATTTACAAAGGCGATGTGACGAAATGGAAACGGTTTGCCCATTCGCTGATGCTCCGGCTCGGGATGCGGCTCACGAAAGTAGATCCGGCGCTGGCCCAGACCTGGGTTAAAAAAGCAATTGCGGGCGGGGTCATGCAGAGCAACGCCGACATCGCTAAGCTGGATCACACGGGCGGTTCGGCCAACAACTGGAACGTGGATGCCTACCTGCTGCAGGGCGGTGAAGGCGTGCCGCCCTCGGCCCAGGGCAAAGGGTACTCCAAACTGAGCAAAACGTTTATCGACTACCTGAAAGCGACCAAAGACCCCCGGATGCCGTTCTACGCCACGCTCTGGCAGGGCAACGCCGACGCGTCGAAACTGCCGCAAACCACGGCCCCCGACGTGCAGAAGGGCCTGCCCAGCGGCTACGATTACACAACGATCAAGTCGCTGATTCCAAACTGGACCGACAACATGCAGGCCGAATACTCCGAAATCAATATCCACACCATCGCCAGTTTATCAACGCCAACGATTTTCCAGTCGTACGCGGAAGTGTCGCTTCTGCTGGCCGAAGCCGCGCTGCGGGGCTGGAGCACCGACGATGTAAAGACGCGCTACGAGAATGCCGTCCGGGCGTCGATGGAATCCGAAACGCTGTATCCGGGTGGCCTGAGCATTTCACCGGCCGCCATCACCGCCTACCTGACCGCCAATCCGTTCGCCGGAGGTAGTTTTGAAAAGCAGATGGAGCAGATTCACAACCAGTTCTGGGTGTCGATGTTCATGACCAACGTGGAAGCCTACGCCAACTGGCGCCGGACTGGCTACCCCAAACTGACGCCCACCAATTACGCAGGCAACGAAACCGGCGGTACCATTCCCCGGCGGCTGCGCTACCCCGAATCGGAAGCCAGCCTGAACACCGATGCCTACACTGCCGCCGTGCAGAAGCAAGGCCCGGATTTGTTCACGACCCGCGTCTGGTGGGACAAATAACGCCTGGCCAGCCCGTTCACCGGTCAGTATTCGCACGAATACTGACCTTTTTTTTAGCTAGTTTTGAGCCGTTGTTAGCCTTTTTTCCATCGCGACCCAACCATCCGAACCCATGAAACCGTTCCTGCTGCTGATCTTTCTCGGTGTTTTTATCCAGCCCTCTCTGGCCCAAACCATTCCTTCGAAGGTCTATTCCTGGAGCAAAGCGCCGGTTACAAAGTACGCTGGTTACGAAGAACGGACGCTGGTGGAGGGCACTACGCGGGATTTCAACGACTTCAGCGTCCACGGCGTTACGCTTTTTGCCAACCAGCCGGAACCACCCGCCCAGATTGTGGACGACGAAATTCTGGTGATTGTTAAGGAAGGTGAATTGACCGTCACGCTGGGCGAGCGAATCAAAACGCTGGGGCCCGGCAGCGTGGTGCTGGTGGTACCGGGCGATGCGCACCGGTTTACCAACAAAAGCACTAAACCGGTGACCTACTTCGTGATACGGTATACCTCCAAGGAAGTGCCGGACCTGGACCTGACCCGGATGGCGGGCGGCTCGTTCTGGATCGACTGGACCACCGTGCCCTATAAACCCCACGACAAAGGCGGCATCCGGCGGATGTTCGACCAATCGACGGTCATGTGCAAACGCTTCGAAATGCACGTCACCACCCTGAATCCGGGCCTGTGGAGCCACCCGCCCCACACCCACCGGGCCGCCGAAATCCTGCTGCTAATCGAAAATACCGCCCAGGAAAGCATCGACGGAGTACTGCATCCGGCCGAAGTCGGCGACATCATTTTCCTGGAATCCAACGTCTCCCACGGCATCCAGAATACGGGTTCCAAACCGTGTACCTACTTCGCGTTCCAGTTCGAGTAACGGCTTTCCCTCATCCCCGCGTTAGTTTTCGCATCAACGCGACGCTTTGTTCCAGCTCGGTTTCCGTACTCGACGCGAAGCCCAGCCGCGTGCTGTTGAGCGATTGTCCGGGCGGGTTGTGGGCCAGTCCGTCGGCGAACGTCAACCCTTCCCGCCGGGCTTTTCCGGCCAGTTCTTTCAGGTCAATGTTGGGGTCAAAACGCGCCCAGACCGCCAGGCCACCCTCCGGTTTGGCGAACTGTACCACGCCGTTCAATTCGTTTTCTAGCAGGGAACAGAAGTGTTGACAACGGGCCGCGTAGGCCAGGTGGGCTTTTTTCAGATGCCGTCGCAGGTCGCCGTTGCGAAATAACTGCCCCACCGCAAATTCGAGCATGGTGTCGCCCTGCCGGTCGATGATCCGGCGCAGACGGGCCAGTTCATCAATGACGGCTTCCGGAGCCACCACGTACCCAATCCGAAACGCCGGAGCCACCGACTTCGACAGCGAGCCGACGTAAATCACCATGCCGTGCGGATCGGCACTGGCCAGCGGCAGAATCGGGCGACGGAGGTAGTGAAATTCGTAATCATAATCGTCTTCCAGAATCGCAAAACCGTGCTGCCGGCTGAGTTGCAGGAGCCGCAGCCGGCGGTCGGGCGGCATCGTTACGGTGGTCGGGTAATGGTGGTGGGGCGTCACATACACCAGCCGAACCGACCGACGCCCGCAGATGTCGGCCAGAGCCTCCACGTCCATCCCGTGCTCATCGACGGGAACCGTCAGCAGGTTGGCACCGGTTTGCCAAAAATTCATGTTGGCCCCCGACCAGTTGGTTTCGCCCACCACGGCGCTCTGGCCCGGTTCCAGCAGCAAGGTGCTCGCCAGATGGATGCCCATGATGCTGCCCCGCACCAGCAAAATGTTGTCCGGCGTGGTCTGGAGCGCCCGGGTTTCATTCAGAAAAACCGATAGTTCTTCCCGCAATAGCCGGTTGCCTTTCGGGTCGCCGTAGCCAAAATGCTGCTGCGGATTGCCCCATTGAAAATACGAGCGGTAGGCCCGGGCCAGTTCGTCCATGGGGGCCATCCGAATATCCGGAAAACCGTCGTCCAACCGCAGGCCGTCGTTCATGAGCAACAGGGGCCGGGCCAGGTGCGCTCGCCGGACGAACGAATAACCGGGTTCCGCTGGGCCTTTTTGCCCGTCATTTCTTTTGTCAATGGGCTTTGGCAACACCAGCGGCAACTGACCCGCCACAAACGTACCGCTGCCCGCCCGCGCTTCGAGCCAGCCCTCCGCCAGCAGTTCATCGTAGGCGGCAATGACGGTTTTGCGGTGGAGCTTCAGCAAATCAGCCAACTGGCGCGTACCCGGCAACTTCTGTCCCGTTGGCAATACCCCTTCGCCAATCAGTTGCCGGATTTGCCCGGCCAGTTGCAGAAACACCGCCGTTTGGGCGGATTTATCAAGGGCAATCAGGGATTTGAACGGCAGCATACCGGACTACTGGTTTTTCAAAAACTGGACGATTTGACTAGCCCGGCAAAATAGCACTTTTGCCGCACGAACCGTAACAACAGGTACGAAAATCATTTCCCAATAGCGCCCATGCAAACGCCACGAACCACGCCCAGCCGCTCGGCCAAACGCGCCCACTACGACTCCGAATCCATTTACGCCATCCTGGACGAAGCCCTGTATTGCACCATCAGCTACGCCGTCGACGGTCAGCCCTGGTCGCTGCCCACGGCTTTTGCCCGCGACGGTGACCGGCTGCTGATCCACGGTTCGGTGGGCAGTCACTTCATCAGGGAGGTAGAGAAGGGCATTCCGGTCTGCATCTCGGTGACCCTCCTCGACGGGTTGGTGCTGGCTAAATCGGGATTCAGTCACTCGGTCAATTACCGCTCCGTGATCGTTTTTGCGCGGGCCGAAAAAGTGGACGACTACGACCAGAAAGTACGCGCCCTGGCCCTGATCACGGATCAACTCATCCCGAACCGGTGGGCGGATCTGCGCCCGGAAACCGCCAGCGAGATTCGCAAGACCACGGTGCTTTCGTTTTCGCTGGAAGAAGCTTCGGCCAAAACCCGGACCGGTGGCCCCAACGACGAACCCGAAGACAAGGAGTTGCCCATCTGGTCGGGCGTCATTCCGCTCGAAACCGTGCGCCGGGCGGCCATTCCGGATGAGTCGAGCCAGTTGTTGCCGTTGCCGGCGTACCTGCGCTAGCCCATCGCGATGAGTAGGAATTGCCGGTAATCACGTTTTTCAATCATTCAGCCCATCCGCGGCTACCGCCTAAACCGTGTTACCGATGATCAACCGTCGCGAATTTCTCCACCAAACTCCGTCGCTGCTGGGGCTGCTGATGAGCCTTCCGGCGCTGGCTCAAACCGGTCGGGCGGCCAAAAAATCGATAATTCTGCGGTCGTCCTGGCAGACGGTCAACATCGGCGACATTGGCCATACACCCGGCGTAATTGCGTTGCTGGAAAAATACCTGCCCGAGGTGGAGGTGCGGCTCTGGCCGTCGAGCGTAGACAACGGGGTGGCCGAATTGTTGCAAAAACGGTTTCCCAAGGTGCCGATCATCCAGACGCCGGACGCCATCAGCCGGGCTTTCAGCGAATGCAGCTTTTTGCTCCACGGCTCCGGGCCGTCGCTGGTGGCCCGCAATGATGTGAAGCGGTGGAGCCAGGAAACGGGCAAACCGTACGGCATTTACGGCATTACTTTTCCCGGCGTGTACGCGCCCGGAGCGGCTGCCAACCAGATCAATCCGCTGGATGTGGAACTGCTCAATAAGGCACAGTTCGTCTTCTTCCGCGATTCGGTTTCGCTCGGCATTGCCCAAAAAGCCGGAATTGCTAGCCCGATCATGGAGTTTGCCCCGGATGGCGCGTTTGCCGTGGATTTCCGAAACGATTCGGCAGCCACGGATTTTTTGCAAAAGAATGGGCTGAAGGAAGGCCAGTTTCTGTGCGTTATTCCGCGGTCGCGTTTTACGCCCTACTGGGAAATTCCAAGCAAGAAAACACCGTTCAACCCGGAGCGCAATGCCCGGAACGAAGCCCTGCGCGAACACGACCACGCCCCGCTGCGGGACGCAATCACGGCGGTGGTCCGGCAGACGCCCCTGAAAATCCTGATTGTACCGGAAGACGAAACGCAGGTGAAGCTCGGTAAGCAGATTCTGCTGGACAAACTGCCGGATGACGTCAGGAAAAAAGTAGTCTGGCGCGACCGTTACTGGCTCACCGACGAAGCCGTCAGCACTTACGTCCGCTCGGCGGGTTTGTTCGGGCTGGAAATGCACTCGCCCATCCTATGCATCGGCCACGGCATTCCGGCCATCGTCTGCCGGTTTGCCGAACAGACCAGCAAAGGCTTCATGTGGCAGAACATTGGCCTGGGCGACTGGCTGTTTGACGTAGACAAACCCGAAGACGTGGCCCGCATCGTTCCGGCCGTCCTGGCGATGGCCCAAGACCCCAAAGCCGCTCGCGAAAAAGCCGCCCAAGGCCGGGCGTTTGTGGAAAAACGCCAGCGTGAAACGATGGCAATTCTGGCTAAAACGCTGATGATTTGATGATCACAACGGAAGATGTTTATTCACTTGATGCGCCAACAAACGGCAGTAATTCCCGATAAATGAGGTTTTTCTGCCAGAATAATTGGGTTACCATGCCAATGTGTTTTTTGCCGGGCAGAATTTTGTATTCGTGTTTAACGCCCAACTCCCGTAACCGCTGGTGAAATTTCTGCGTGCTGCTGGCAATGCTCGGGTAGGTGCGGCTTCCGGTGTAAATCAGCATGGGAGGGCATTGGGCCGTAACCTGAAAATACGGCGACACGGCCCGCCATACCGTTGAATCTTGGCCGAACGGGACCAGGTATTGATCGTCACCGGGGTACTCCATCTTCTTCAGGTAATCAAACATATCCAGTCCCGCCGGGTCGTCGAGAATCGCGCCTTTGACCACATTCCGGGGCAATTGCCATTTATCCAGCAGCCGTTGATCGGTGGCTAACAAAGCCGCCAGGCCACCCCCCGCCGAATGCCCCATCACAAAAATCCGGGCCGGGTCACCACGCAATTCCGCAATGTGACGCTGAACCCATCGCAAGGCCCGGGCGCAATCGTCGGCCATGCCGGGCACCTGGATTGCGGGGGCAAGCCGGTAACTAATGACCACCGCCACCACGCCCTGCTTGGCCAGCCGACGCCCGACGAACCAGTAAAGGTTTTTACTGCCGCTATCCCAGTTGCCGCCGTGGATAAAAAGCACGACGGGCCGGAGCTCTTTGGCATTTCGACGGGGCACATACACATCCAGTACGTGGCGCTTTGCGTCAAAATCAGGCTCACTGGCTGCCACATACGGCACGTCCTTCACCCGCCGACTGGGCCGGGCAACCGCGCATTCATTCACTAGGAAAACCAGAATAACAAAAACCAGCAAAACAGCCGGAACTTGCCAGAACAACCGCAGGAAAAGCATCAATACGTGAATTAGCCAGTTGCAAGTTCCGGCTTAACGGCCTCAATTCAAAAACGCGACGAGTTTGCCGGGGACCGACGCCTTGAACCGCACGTTATCCTGCGAAAACTCAGCAGGTGTTTCCAGTGGAAATACTTCATAAACTATCATACCGTCCCGCGTAAAGATTTCTTTTTTCAGTCGGGTCGCTGCCCCCTGACAGTTCAAAATCTGGACATCAGGTTTCAATTTCAGATGTTGTCTGGGAATAAAATAGTAGAGGTTTAACGTCTGCTCCCGCCGGTTCCGGTCGAATCTTAGGGTAAAAGCCGTTTCCACTTCCTGCGGTTTCGTGAAGCGCTCATCTTTGAGCTTTTTAAAATCTGTTTCCCGAAATGCTTTTCGGAGTTTGCGCTCGGCTTCTGTCAGCGATTCCTGATAATCACCATTATCGGCGTTCGTCAGCAGGGAAGGCAGGTTTTGCGCGAAGAGGTAACTGATGGAGAGACACAAGCCAAATGTCGTCAGAATTAAGTTTTTTTGCAGTGTTTTCATACTGATAAAAGTTTAAGGGGTTTTCCATAAAACTATCAAACTTTTATATTATTGTTTCTTATATATAACAATAAAAAAATAGCCGGGATATGTTTCCAAACCCGGCTATTCGTGATTAGTACTAAAATAGATTTTACGCTTGTTTTGATAAAGCAGAAGCTGCGGGTTCGTCCAGAAACCAATGCACCTCACCTTCCGCAGCCCGAATGAGTTGGGCGGGATGATTCACAATGTCTTCCGGACCGTTCAGCACGGCTTCGACGGCTTCGGCCTTCCCTTTTCCGTAGACCAGAAACGCCAGATTTCGTCCCAGGTTGATCAACGGGGCGGTCATGGTGATGCGGTACACATCCTGATCTTCCAGGAAAACGGCTTTCACCGAAACGGACGTATCGTGCAAAACCGGCGTGTGCGGAAAGAGCGAGGCCGTGTGCGAGTTGTCGCCTAACCCCAGCAGAATCAGATCAAACCGGACATGTTCGGCCTGGTAGCGGTCCTGAATCGTTTCGGCGTATCGCTGCGCGGCTTCGTCGGGCGGCAGGCTGGTGTCGACCGTAAAAATATGCTCGGCCGGAATCCGCAGCGGATCGAAGAGGGCCTTTTTGACCATCAGGGCATTGCTGTCCGGATGATCGGCGGGCACATACCGTTCATCACCGAAAAAGAAATCGACTTTATCCCAGTCAATCCGGCTGCTGTACTCCGGGGTTGCCAGCAGTTCGTAGAGCTTTTTGGGCGAACTGCCGCCCGAAAGCGAGACCGAAAACCGACCGGTGTCGCTGATCGACTGCTTCGCCGTCTGGATAAAAAAGTCGGCCAGCGCCACCAGCATCTGGTCGGCCGTTTCGTAAATATGCAGAGTAGGCTCGCTCATCCGTGTTTGCCGTTCATGGGAAGTGTAAACCAGTGAAAACCGTCCTGCGCAATGAGGGCCTCGGCGTTTTCTGGTCCCCACGAACCCGCCGAGTAATTCGGGAAGCTCAGGCTTTTCTTGTTGCCCCAGGCGTGCAGAATCGGCATGATCAGTTCCCAGGCGGCTTCCACCTGATCGCTGCGCATAAACAGCGTCTGGTCGCCCAGCATCGTGTCGAGCAGCAGCGTTTCGTAGGCTTCCGGTGGTTTCCCGGCGTAGGTACCGCTGTAGTCGAACACCAGGTCTACGGGGTTGAGCGTCATCTCCAGACCGGGCCGTTTGGCCTGCATCTGCAACCGAATGCTCATTTCGGGCTGGATGCTGAAAATCAGGCGGTTTTGCTGCCAGTTTTCGGCCGACTCGGCCGGGAAGATCGAATGCGGTACATTCTTGAACTGGATCGAAATCACGGACGCCGACTGGCTCAAATGCTTGCCGGTGCGAACGTAGAACGGCACGCCCTGCCAGCGCCAGTTGTCTACGAAAAACTTGACAGCCGCAAACGTCTCGGTATTGGATTCGGGATTGACCTCGGGCTCCTGCCGGTAACCGGGTACTTCCTTGCCTTCAATCCAGCCGTGGCCGTATTGCCCGCGAACCGCCCCAAATCGAATGGCGTCGGCATCGAACCGGCGCATCGACCGCAGCACGTCTACCCGGCGGTTGCGGATTTCATCGGCGTCGAGGTTGATCGGCGGTTCCATCGCAATCAGGCACAGGAGTTGCAGGATGTGGTTCTGAATCATGTCGCGCATGGCTCCGGCACCGTCGTAATACCCGCCCCGGTCTTCAACGCCCAGTTGCTCGGTGACCGAGATCTGGACGTGGTCGATGTAATTGCGATTCCAGATCGGTTCGAGCAGCGAGTTGGCAAACCGGAACGCCATGATGTTCTGGACCGTTTCTTTGCCCAGGTAGTGGTCGATGCGGTAAATCTGCTTCTCGTCGAAGATGTTCTGCAATTGCGCATTCAGGGCCTTGGCCGACTCCAGGTCGTGACCAAACGGCTTTTCAATGACGATGCGGGTGCGGTCCAGGCCTTCCGACGGGCATTTTTTGGCGATGTTCTCGGCAATAATCGGGAAGAAGTTGGGAGCCACCGCCAGGTAATAAATCAGGTCAGCTTTCTGATTCCATTCGGCTTCGTACGATTCGATGCGCGAACCCAGTTCCTGATAGGTTTTTTCGTCTTTCAGGTCCGAAACCTGATAGTAGATATTCTTGCTGAAGGTTTCCCACTGCTCAGGTTTCGCTTTGCCGCTGCGCGAAAACTTGTCGATTCCTTCCAGCAGTTTTTCGCGAAACTGTTCATCGCTAAGCTGCGTACGGCCGGTGCCAATGATCGAAAAATGATCGGGCATCCAACCGTCCAGGTAGAGGTTGTACAAGGCCGGGGCCAGCTTGCGCCAGGCCAAGTCGCCGGTGCCGCCAAAAATGATAAATACGGTTGGCTGCGGTGTGAGGGTTGATTTCATGGTTTACTGGGTAATGGCATCCAGTGGGTGTGGAAAACGCCTTCTTTACCAATGAGTTCGTAGGTGTGAGCACCGAAATAATCGCGTTGGGCCTGAATCAGGTTCGACGGCATGTTCTCGCTGCGGAACGCATCGAAGAAGGTCAGGGAAGCCGCGTAAGCCGGAATGGCCAGTCCCGCCGTGATGGCCGAGGTGACCACCGCCCGCATACTGCCCAGACTCCGCGCCACCTGTTCGCGAATAGAGTCATCGAGCAGCAGGTGTTCCAGGCTGGGGGCTTTGGTGTAGGCGTCGAAAATATCGTTGAGCAGCTCCGCCCGGATGATGCAACCACCCCGCCAGATTTTGGCAATTTCGGCCAGATTGAGGTTGTACCCGTAGGCGATGGACGAGCGGTAGAGTAAATCAAGGCCCTGGGCGTAGGTCATGACGGTGCTGAAATACAGCGCTTCTTCCACCGACTTCAAAAATTCTTCCTTGTCCACGTTCAGGGCGGCCGGTTCGCCACCGTACACGCCCGCGGCTTTCACGCGCAGAACTTTGTATTTGGATAGGTCGCGCATGGCCACCGCCATATCGATGGTCGGAATGGGCACTTCCAGATCCATCGCCACCTGCGAGGTCCACTTGCCGGTTCCTTTCGATTTGGCCTGATCCTTAATCAGATCGAGCAGATACTGATCCGCGCCGTCTTCCTTGAAATTGAAAATATCGCGCGTAACTTCAATCAGGAACGACTGCAACCGGCCTTCGTTCCAGCCTTTGAAGAGCTGATGAAGCTCCTGATTATCAAGCTGGAGTCCTTTGCGCAGCATTTCGTAAGTCTCCGCGATGAGCTGCATCAGACCGTACTCAATACCGTTGTGGACCATCTTGACAAAGTGGCCCGAAGCACCCGGTCCAATGTAGGTCACGCAGGGTTCACCATTTACCTTGGCGGCAATGGCATCGAAGATGGGTTTCAGCGTCAGGTACGCCTGCTTGTCCCCGCCCGGCATCATGCTCGGCCCTTTGCGGGCACCTTCTTCGCCACCCGAGATGCCCATCCCGAAGAAGTGGAGTCCTTTCTCGTCCAGGTACTTGTCCCGAATGACGGTATCCGTAAAATGAGAGTTTCCTCCGTCAATGATTATGTCGCCGGGCTCGAGCAGCGGCAACAGCTTTTCGATGACGTTATCAACCGGCTTACCGGCGGGTACCAGCATCATGATGGCCCGTGGGGTGCTCAGGCTCTGCGTCATGGCCGCCAGATCGGTGAAACCCTTCACGGGTTTTCCTTCACCTTCCTTTTCAAAACCGGCGACCTGATCAGGATTGATGTCGTAACCGGCCACCGGAACACCGTGGTCCGCCATGTTAAGCAGCAAATTGCGGCCCATCGTTCCCAGGCCGATCATTCCAAAATTATACTTCGTTTCTGCCATTGAACTCTTGCAAGTTTATCGGTTCTTGATTCAGCTTCTCCAGGATGGCTTTGGTCGCTTCAAACGTTTGATGGTGCTGGGCCTGAATGCCCAGTCGGCGGGCAGCCTCCACCAGCATCAGGCGGTCATCGAAGTACAGACACTGCTCCGGACTCGCCTGCGCCACGCCCATTGCCAGCCGGAAAATACCGGGGTCCGGTTTGCGCATGCCCACTTCGCACGACGAAATGAAGGCATCGAAACAGCGGTGCAGCTTGAATTTTTTGATGCGGTAATCGTTCAGTTCGCGCCCTTCGTTGTTGATCGACAGAATGCGAATTTGCGGATTGGCTTTTTTCCACTCAATCAGCCATTCGAGCATGTTCGGCAATTCAACCGACTGCGCAAACAGAAACGATTTGAAATCCTCCCGGGTAAAATCGCGCGGCTTGTGGAAAACGACCGTGTCCAGATACTCGTCGAGCGTGATGCGACCCATCTCGTAGGTGTTGAAGATAAAGTCGTGCAGCACGTCCATTTCCGAATAGTCGAACCCGAACGTCTGGGCCGCCCGCTGCCGGGATTCGTGCCCCCACCCGTTGGTGAGAAGCACGCCCCCAACATCCAGAAAGAGAAATTTGATCGGAGCTAACTCCATAATCAGGCGTGTTCGAGTGCTTTTTTCTGCGTATCGATGGCCGCCAGCAGCTTGTCGTACGGTTTGTTGAATTTCTCGATGCCTTCGTCTTCCAGCTTCTGGGTGATCTCATCGATTTGGATACCCGCCGTTTTCAGTTTTTCGAGAATTTCGGTCGATTTGTCCAGATCGTTTTCCAGACGGTTTTCGGCCACGCCGTGATCCCGGAAAGCTTCCAGCGTTTCCATCGGAACGGTATCCACGGTATCGGGTCCGATCAGTTCTTCCACGTACTTGGTATCCGGAATGTCCGGGTTCTTACTGCTCGTGCTGGCCCACAGCAACCGCTGCGGTTTAGCGCCTTTTTCCTTCAGTTTGGCAAACCGTTCGCTGTTGAACACCCGTTTGTAGATTTCGTAGGCTTTGCGGGCCGACGCAATGGCTACCTGACCTTTCAGTTCACCGAGTCCTTTTTCATCCAGGATCGGGTCCACCATCACATCAATCCGGCTCAGGAAGAAACTGGCCACCGAAGCAATGTGAGCAATGGGCTGGCCAGCCTCCACGCGCGCTTCCAGGCCCGAAATGTAAGCATCCGTTACGGCTTCGTAGCGATCCAGTCCGAACAGCAGCGTTACATTCACGTTGATGCCGTCGCTGATGGCGGTCTGAATGGCGGGCAGGCCGGGCGCAGTTCCGGGGATTTTGATCATCACATTCTCGCGGTCCACGGCTTTCCAGAGCTGGCGGGCCTGGCTGATGGTGCCTTCGGTATCCAGCGCCAGGTGCGGAGAAACCTCCAGACTCACGTAGCCATCGGCGCCCCGAACGTCTTCTTCTTCGTAAACGGGTTTAAACAAATCAGCCGCCCGCTGAATATCGCTGACGGCCAGACCGTAAAATATATCTTCGTTGCTTTTGTCTTCTTTCGCCAGTTTTTTGATGTCCTCATCGTAGTCGGAACTGCTGCTGATGGCCTTCTCGAAAATGGCCGGGTTCGACGTAATGCCGCGAACGCCGTCTTCGTCGATCAGTTTCTGCAGTTCGCCGGTATCCATGATTTTCCGGTCGATGAAATCCAGCCAGATGCTCTGACCAAACTCGTGAATCTGTTTTACTCGATTGGTTGCCATACTGATTTATGGGTTGTAGTTAATGGTTTAAATGGTTGAGATGGTGAAAAGGACGGGATGGTTTCAGGAATGATACTTGATCAGGTAGATGATTTTGGGACCGACGGCCTGCGCTTCAAACGCCACCGCCAACCTTTCATTCTTCTAACCCTGTTGTATCAAAACCCTTCACTTTTCCAGTTCGATTACTTTGTTTAACCGGCGCAAATGCCGTTCGGCACCGCTGAACTTGGCGTCGAGAAACGTTTGAACGAACTCTTCGGCCACCCGGTTGCCTGTAATACGTCCGCCGAGGCAAATTAAGTTCATATCATCGTCTTCTACACCCTGATGGGCCGAAAAATGATCGTTGATCAGAGCAGCCCGCACGCCGGGGATCTTGTTGGCAACGATAGCCGCCCCGACGCCACTGCCGCAAACGGCCACCCCCCGCTCAATCTCTTTTTTGGAAACCGCCTGCGCCAGCGGAATGATCTTGTCGGGATAGTCGTCGGTACTTTCGTACGCATGAGCACCAAAATCGACCACTTCGTGACCCAGATTGGCCAGAAAATCGCGCAGGGTTTCTTTCAGTTCGAACCCGCCATGATCGGCGGCAATACCTACTTTCATTGGTTTCCGGTTTATCGTTGGAGGAATGCGGTTTTCGGGGTCTCTAGTTACAAATTCTGGTGTATACACCAAAATGTTCGTCCACCGAAAACCGTCTTTCAATTACTGTTGGCCAACCAGCGCCTTGGCCCGTTTCACGATATTTTCCACCGTGAAGCCAAATTTCTTGAACAGATCGGCCGCCGGGGCGGATTCGCCAAACGAAGTCATGCCAATGATATCGCCTTCGTCGGTGACGTATTTGTACCAGCCCAGCACGGCCCCCGCTTCAACCGCCAACCGTTTTTTTACGGCTTTCGGGAGGACTTTTTCCTTGTAAGAATCATCCTGCCGATCGAACAGTTCCCACGACGGCATACTCACCACCCGGGCGGCAATCGAATCTTTCTTCAGTTCCTCCTGCGCCTGCAACAACAACGAAACTTCCGAACCCGTGCCCAGCAGAATCACATCCGGTTCTTTTTCCGAATCGGACAGGATGTAAGCGCCTTTTTCGAGCTCCGTTGCTTTCGTGTATTTCTCCTGGTCGATCACCGGTAATCCCTGCCGCGTCAGGATGAGGGCAACGGGTCCGCCCGGATGCCCGATGGCTATGCGCCAGGCCTGGGCCGTTTCGTTGGCGTCCGCCGGGCGAATGACCACCAGATTGGGAATGGCCCGCAACGCCATCAGGTGTTCGATGGGCTGGTGCGTGGTGCCGTCTTCCCCCAAACCGATGCTGTCGTGCGTAAAGATAAAAATTGGCCGGATTTTCATAATTCCCGCCAGCCGAATCGTGGGCCGCAGGTAATCAGAAAAGACCAGAAACGTAGCACCGTACGGAATAATGCCTTTGGTGACCGCCAACCCGTTCAGAATGGCCCCCATCGCGTGCTCCCGGATTCCGAAATGAAAGATGCGGCCTTCGCGGTTGTCGGCCGTAAATGACTTGTAGTCTTTCAGATCCGTATCCGTCGAGGGCGACAGGTCGGCCGAACCGCCGATGAGGTGCGGCAACGAATCGGCAATGGCGTTCAGGACTTTACCCGAAGCTTTCCGGGTGGCCACTTTTTCTTCGCCCGCCGGAAAAACCGGAATCTTTTCCTCCCAGCCCTGCGGTAATTTTCCGTTGGTCACCCACTCAAACTCCTCAGCCAGTTCGGGGTATTTCGCCTTGTAGGCCTTATACAGATCGTTCCACTGTTCTTCTTTCTTGGCCCGCTCCTTGCCAATTTCGCGGTAATAATGCAGCACATCTTCGGGCACCACAAAGGACTGATCGGGGTCAAAACCGAAGTTTTCTTTCACGAGCCGGAGTTCATCTTCTCCCAACGGCGAACCGTGGGCGTCGGCGGTATCGGCTTTGTTGGGACTTCCGTAACCAATATGCGTGCGAACTTTGATCAGCGAAGGGCGGGTGGTTTCGTCCTGCGCGGCTTTAACGGCCTGATACAAGGCTTCCAGATCGTTGCCATCGGGAACAACCTGCACGTGCCAGCCGTAGGCCTGAAACCGCTGGGCCACATCTTCCGTAAAAGTCAGATCGGTGCTGCCTTCGATGGAAATGTGGTTGTCGTCGTAGAAATAAATCAGGTTGCCCAGCTTCAGGTGAGCCGCCAGCGAAGCCGCTTCGGAGGTGATGCCCTCCATCATGTCGCCGTCGCTGCAGAGGGCGTAAATTTTATAGTCAAAAAGTTTAAAATCCGGCTTGTTGTAGCGGGCCGCCAGGTGACACTGTCCAACAGCAAACCCGACTCCGTTGGCAAACCCCTGTCCCAGCGGTCCCGTGGTGATCTCAATGCCCTTCGATAAACCGTACTCCGGGTGGCCGGGCGTCTGGCTGTCGAGTTGCCGAAACTGCTTGAGGTCCTCCATGCTCAGGTCGTAACCCGTCAGGTGCAGGAAACAATACTGCAACATACACCCGTGCCCCGCCGACAGAATAAACCGGTCGCGGTTGGGCCAATCGGGGTTTTGTGGGTTGTAATTCATGGCTTCCGTCCAGAGAATGTGGCCGATCGGAGCCGCCCCCATGGGTAAGCCGGGGTGACCGGAGTTGGCTTTCTGCACGGCGTCGGCCGCCAATACCCGAACGGTATTGATGCTTAACTGCTCAATAGATTGGGTTGTGGTTTTCATTATAGATGGAGGGAATTGATGATATACCTGGTACAGTCTTTAATAAACCCACGGCCAAACGGTTTGTTTGTTACGATTTGGTTATAAAAGTTATTTCGCAGAGAAGAACGGAGCGTATCTCACCACCTCAGAGACGCTGCCCAACGCTGATAAGCGCTGATGAACTCTGTAATAACCTTTTCCCTGCTTACCTTCAGGCTTCAGAATACAAACCCAGTTTATGAAACGCCTGATTCTCTTTTGCCTCCTGCTTATCCCTTACGCAGTTACCTCTGCTCAATCGTTTACGCTAGAATCCGTTCGCAGCTACCCGTTTCCGTCCGACCTGACGGCTTCGGCCCAGGGTTCACGCCTGGCCTGGGTCTTTAATGAGCAGGGCAAACGGAATGTGTACGTGGCCGAGGGGCCGGATTTTGTGCCCCGTAAACTCACTAATTACACGGAAGACGACGGACAGGAGATTACCAGCCTGTCGATTTCGGCGGACGGCCACTGGGTGGTCTTCGTTCGCGGGGGCGATCACGGTTCCAATTGGGATGAAGCCCTGCCGGTAAACCCCCTATCTTCCCCTACCCCCATTAAAGTGCAGGTCTGGCGCGTACCATTCAACGGCGGAGCGCCAACTTCCATTTCCGAAGGCGACGAACCCGCCATCTCACCCAAAAACGATCAGGTCGCCTTTCTCAAAGGCGGGCAAATCTGGGCCGCCCCGCTGGATGGTTCCTCGGCGGCCCGCCAGCTTTTTACGGCCCGGGGTGAAAATGGCTCGATTCAGTGGTCGCCCGACGGTACCCGGCTGGCGTTCGTTTCCAACCGGCGCGACCACGCGTTCATTGGAATCTTTACCAATGCCCAAACCCCCATTACCTGGCTGGCCCCCTCCTTTTCCCGCGACGCGTCGCCCCGCTGGTCGCCCGACGGTTCCAGAATCGTCTTTGTCCGGACACCCGGAGTTGGTGGCCCGCCGGATTCGCTGCTGACCCCAAAGCACCAGCCCTGGGGCCTCTGGACGGTTGACGTTGGCAGCGGAAAAACCGTCCGCATCTGGCAGGCCCCCAAAACACTGGCGGGTTCGGTGCCGTCCACCAACGGCGGGTTCAATTTGCACTGGGCGGCCAGGGACCGGATCGTTTATGTATCGTACCAGGATGGCTGGCCGCACCTGTATTCGATTCCGTCGACCGGGGGCACCCCGCTGCGGCTGACGCCCGGTTCGTTCATGGCCGAACACATCCGGCTCAGCGCGGATCGGCAGTGGCTCGTTTTCAGCGCCAATACCGGTCCCGACAAACTCGACCTCGACCGGCGACACGTGGTCCGGGTGCCCGTCGACAAAGCCGCCGTGGAAGTGCTGACTCCGGGTGCTGGTCTGGAATGGACGCCGGTTGTTACGGGCGACGGAGCGACCCTCGCCCTGATCAGCGCCACCGCCCAGCGCCCTCCGCTCCCCGCCGTGATGCCCTTTGCGAAAGGGTCGCCCCGGCTGCTGGCCCAGAACCTGCTACCGACCAATTTCCCAACCCAGCAATTGGTGACGCCCAAACAGGTGGTTTTCAAAGCCGCCGACGGGGTTAGTGTTCATGCACAGCTTTTCGAACCGGCGGGTGGTTCCGGGAAGAAACCGGCCATTATTTACATCCATGGCGGTCCCTCGCGCCAGATGCTGCTCGGCTGGCATTACTCGGATTACTACGCCAACGCCTACGCCTGGAATCAGTACTTGACGAGTCTCGGTTTTGCGGTCTTGTCGGTAAACTACCGGCTGGGAATCGGATACGGTTACGACTTTCATCAGGTGGCCGACGGTGGAGAAAACGGGGCGGCTGAATACCAGGACATCCGGGCGGCTGGCGAATGGCTCGCCAGACAGCCTGGGGTAGACGCCAGCCGCATCGGGGTGTACGGCGGTTCGTACGGTGGCTACCTGACGGCCCTGGCACTGGCCCGCGACTCGAAGCTGTTTGCCGCCGGGGTGGATATTCACGGGGAGCACAACCTGGCCGTTTACCGGCCGGGCATCCGTTCCAACCGGATTGAGCAGGTTCCGGATGCAGACCGGGCGGCCCAGATTACGTGGGAATCATCGCCCGTTTCGGCCGTCCCGACCTGGACCTCGCCGGTGCTGGTGATTCACGGCGACGACGATCGTAACGTCGGCTTCAGCCAGAGCGCGGATCTGGTCCGGCGGTTGGAAGCGAAGGGCGTGCCGATGGAAACGCTGGTGATTCCGGACGATACACACCACTGGATGCGCCACGCCAATGCGCTGAAAGTCGGTCAGGCCACCGTCGATTTCTTCAAACGCTACCTGTTGAAACGCGAAAAATAAGTCTGCGAGCTAATTTGTTACCGGTTTACAACCCATCTACCCCAAAATCGGTCTACCCGATTAGTTGACCATTACAAATACATTCATCATGAATCGCTATCTCTATTTTTTTGCGCTGGGTTTTCTGCTACTTTTTGCCAGTTGTGATACAGACGGTCTGAAGCCGGAAACCATGACCATGTGGGTGGCCGACCGCCAGGTGGACTGTACCGGCGTGGGGCCGCAAAAATGCCTGCTTGTCAAAATGGAAGGCGATACCTCCTGGACGTATCATTACAGCGGAATTGAAGATTTCACCCACGAAGCAGGGTACGAATACCGGCTTACCGTCAGACGGAAAAAAATTAAAAATCCACCCGCCGACGGCTCCAGCATGCGGTACAGTCTGGTCAAAATAGAAGAGAAAATCAAGAAATAACGCGTCGGAATTGCCCCGGTCCAGTATGGTCTGTTGAACGGGGGTGATTCCGACGTTAGGCCAGTTCCGTCAGAATGCGCAGGAGGTCGTGCGGCAAAAACGGTTTCCGCAGAAAGGAATGAAACCCGGTTTCTTTTACCCGATCCAGCGTCTCCACACTATCGTCGGCCGACAGCGCAATCAGCGGAACACCGGGCTGAACGGTCTGCAACTGCCGGGCCAATTCATACCCATTCATTTCGGGCATGTGCAAATCGAGCAGCATGGCCCGGTAGGGCGTGTGGCTGGCCGACTGCAGGGCTTCGAGCGGTGAATTGAACGTGGCCACCACCCCCTTTTGCCTGTTGATGAAGTGCTCCAGCAGTTTGGTGTTCAAGGGGTTGTCGTCGACGGCTAAAATGACGCCCGTGGCCCACGAAATACCGCCTTCCATTTCCCGCGGAACCTCGTCTAAAACCGGCAGCGACAGGCTGAAACTAAACTCCGAGCCCTGCCCTTCCTGACTCTGGACTTCCAGTTTGCTGCCCATCAGTTCGAGCAACTGGCGGCTGATGGCCAGCCCCAGGCCCGTCCCTCCGTAAAGCCGGGTAGTCGACGCCGAAACCTGCGCGTATTCGTTGAAGAGCAGCGACAACGATGCCTGCGGTATCCCGATCCCGGTGTCGATCACCGCAATCCTGAACGTGACTTCCTGCGCATTCTTCGCCAGAACATCTACTGCGATCCGGACTTCGCCAACCTGGGTAAATTTGAGCGCATTGCTGATGAGGTTAAGCAGTACCTGAAAAACCCGCGTGGCGTCTCCCTGCAAACGGGTTGGCAATTGGGCGTCGATTTGGGTAACCAGCCGTAAATCCTTCTGCTGAGCGCGCCAGGCCTGAATATCCACGGCCTGCTGAACGAGTTCATGAACCGAAAACGGAATGGCTTCCAGCGCCAGCTTGCCCGCCTGTAACTTACTGTAATCAAGAATGTTGTTAACCAGATTGACCAGCGTCCGGCTGGTGGTTTGCAGCCGCTGGATGCTTTTTTGCTGATCCGGGCGGGGTTGCTCATCCACCATCAACTGGGTGTATCCTTCCAGCGCGTGCAGGGGAGTCCGGATTTCGTGGCTCAGGGTAGCCAGCAGTTGCGACTTCTGCCGGGCCAGTTCTTCGGCTTCCGACCGCGCCTGACTAAGCTGGTAGTTGGTCCGGCGCAATTCCATCAGAAGCATCACCTGAGAAGCCAGGGCCTGCAACGCCATCTGCTGCGAGCTAGCCAACTGGCGGGGGTAATGGTCGATCACGCAAATAGAACCGATGGGCAAGCCTTCGGACGAGAGCAGCGGCACTCCGGCGTAAAATATAATATTGGGCGGTCCGGTGACGGCCGGGTTGTCCCAGAACCGATCATCCTGGTGGGTGTCTTCCACCACCAGGAATTTTCCGCCCGCTACGGTATGCGCGCAGAGCGAAATTTCCCGGGGAATCGAATCAACGGCCAACCCGTAATACGATTTAACCCACTGCCGGTCGCGGTCAAGCAAACTAACCATCGCAATGGGGGTCTGGCAGAGTTGGGAGGCAATGTGGGAAACCCGGTCGTATTCGGCTTCCGGCGCGGTATCCAACAGAAAATAATGCTGAAGCGACTCAAGTCGTTCCGCTTCATTGGCAGGTATCGGAGCAATTAACATACAACTCGATTCAGAGAAAATTCTTATTTTTTTGCAAGTACGGTTCTAAGAATCACGCAATTGTTGTACCAAACTGCACGCTGACAACCGCGCTTATGATTCGTCGAAACGCGAAAAGTAACGGTTATTTTTGAACAGAAGGCAACCAAAAACCGTAATGTAATGAGCTGGATCAGCCTGTTCCCGCTAATGACCCAAACACCACTATCGTGATGCCGTATGAACTGGTCGGCCCACCAATATACCCGTTTTGAAACCGAGCGCAATCGTCCCATTCAGGATTTGCTGGCCCGGATTCCCTCCATTTCGGTACGAACCGCAGCCGACCTTGGCTGCGGCCCCGGCAACTCAACGGAGTTGCTTCAGCAACGCTTTCCAGAAGCGGTCATTACCGGTATGGACAATTCGCCCGACATGATTGAAGCCGCCCGCCAGCGCCTGCCCGCTATCCAGTTTGAGGTATCGGATATTGCCACCTGGTCCAACCCGGGTCTTTTTGACGTGATTCTGGCCAATGCGGCTTTGCAGTGGGTGCCCCACCACGAAGCCGTACTGCCCCTGTTGCTCAACAAGCTGGCTCCGGGTGGTAGCCTGGCGATCCAGATGCCGGATAATTTTGACGAACCCGCCCACCGCCTTATGCGCGAAACGGCCGCGGCTGGCCCCTGGGCGGAAAAACTGAAGGGGGCCGTCAGCCGCCAGGAACGCCAACCGGCCGAGTGGTATTTCAGCCTGCTTCAGCATCAGGTGCACGCGCTAGACATCTGGCGAACAACCTATTATCATCCGCTGGCGGGCGGGGCAGGCGCGGTGGTCGAATGGTTCAAAGGAACCGGCCTGCGCCCGTACCTTGCTCCTCTCACCAAATTAGAGCAGCAAATTTTTTTGGAACAATACGAGCACGCGCTTGCTCTGGAGTATCCTGTTTTATCAGACGGAACGGTTTTGCTCCCTTTTCCGCGTCTCTTTCTCGTTGCTACCCGTAACGACTAACGAGCCCGGCACTTTATCTGGTGTGCGATGCCGCAGGTGCATCGTCACAGTTCCAGTCACCCCAGGATACTGGTTTATTCGTTTTCCGTATTTCTCATCAACGCGACCACCAATAACAGACAACCGACACTCCCTTTTTGGTAGTAGGCAAAAATTATTTTATTATTTTCTCTAAGAAGTTTTTAATTTCGTTTTAAGTTTTTTTTAATTTCGCTTAATCTTAGGAGAATGGCGCCAAAACATAAGCTCCTTAGAATCTGTTAAGTATTCCATTTCGATACTTTTCAGAACGTAAATCGATAGTCTGGAAGAATCTTCTTTTAGTCTCATTTGATTGGCTTCCTATCCGCTCAGGCAAGTAGGCAACTTGTTGTTCTGATGCTGGGTAGCGTGCCGTTTTTAATGCCGTGTCACACTCTTTTTCCGGTCGCTTACTAGTTCCCACGGGGAATCAGGAGGACGCTTTGTGTCAACTTAAAATTACCTGTTCATTTTTTATGCTCTAACTCAATTTTTACGAACCGTTCAACAAAACCAGTCTGATTTGCTCATTATGAAAAACTACATCTCCTATCTACTCCTTGTTATCCTCCTTACCCAAGCGAAGTCATTCGCGCAAACCTGCCCGGCCGTCTACGAAGAGCGAAACGGCCTGGTAGTTATCGAAACCGAGAACCTTAATCTGCCCAGCAGCTGGCAGCGCAAAACAGCCGCCAGCGGTTACACGGGCTCGGGTTACATTGACTGGACCGGTGCCGAAAATTTCAACACGACCGGTATTGGCCTGATCGAAACCACCATCCGCATCAATAAGGCTGGTCGGTACACGTTCCTGTGGCGCAACAAAGTTGGCATCGGTACGGTCCTGACGGAGCACAACGATACCTGGCTGCGCTTCCCCGACGCCAGCGACTTCTATGGTCAGGGCAGCCGCAAAGTGTATCCCTACGGCAGCGGCAAAACGCCAAACCCCAACGGTGCCGGCTCCAACAACTGGTTTAAGGTGTACTTCAACGCCGGAACAACAACCTGGGCCTGGGCTACCCGGGTGAGTGACCGGGAAAGTTTGCAGGTGTACGTAGAATTTGATCAGCCGGGTGTTTACAAACTTCAGATCTCAGCCCGCTCCAAGGGGCACCTGCTGGACCGGATTGTTATGCACCACTCTACGGTATCCTCCTCAACGGCGCAAAATCTGAGCAATGGCGAAACCCGGTGCACGGGTGGCACCACGCCGACGCCCAACCGGGCCCCAGTAGTGGCCAACGCCATCCCTAACCAGAGCGCCACGGTCGGTTCAAACTTTAATTATACCTTCCCCAGCAACAGCTTCACCGACGCCGATGGCGATGCCCTGACGTACCGCGCTAACCTGACCAGTGGTGCATCGCTGCCCTCCTGGCTGTCATTCAATGCCGGCAGCCGCACTTTTAGCGGAACACCGCCCAGCACCGGTACCTTCAACATTCGGGTAACGGCCACCGACGGCCGGGGCGGACAAGCCACCGATGATTTTACGCTGACGGTAAATTCAGGTTCAACTACACCGCAGCCGCAGCTTGCCGTGGTTAGCTATAGCTTAATTAATGCCACAACGGATCAACCCATCCGGGTGTTGACGGAAGGCGAACAGATCAACCTGGCTACCTTGCCGACGCGCAACCTGAACATCCGGGCCAATACGAATCCGTCTACGGTCGGATCGGTGGTTATGCGATTGACGGGGGCTCAAACCAACACCCGTACCGAGACGGGCGCCCCGTATGCTCTGTATGGCGACAACAACGGCAACTACCATAACTGGACACCAAGGGTTGGCAGCTACACCCTGACCGGTACTGCCTACAGCGGTGCAAGTGGTCAGGGAACGGCCGGAACCCCTTACACACTGCGATTTACCGTCATTGATCGATCAAGTGCCCGGTTTGGCGCCGACAATAGCGCTGAAACGGCGGGCCTGACGGTTACCACCTACCCGAACCCGTTTGTGGAGTCGTTCACCATATCGGTGAAAGGCCGGGAAGAAGGCAAGCTTCCGGTGTCGATCTATGACGCGCAGGGTCGACTGGTGCTGCAACTGGCGGATGTCCAGCCCGACCAATTGATCCGAATGGACAAAAACGCGCCGGGCCTGTATTTACTGCATGTTGGAGAAGGTCCCAAACTTCAACACCTTAAATTAGTAAAGGGAGAATAAATTGACACGTCTATACCTGAAAAGACTGGCCGGGCTCTCGGCCAGTCTTTTTTTATTTCCTAAAAGATCGGTTTTCAGTACAGCGCCTGCCGCTTGGTGAGCGGAAACGCCGGGAGTTCGGTACGCGTCTGGGTCATCACGGCTTTGAGTTTGGCAACGATGTCGGGGTGCTGGGTCGATCCCCCATGTTTCGCTGAAGACCGCTCAGCGCGCAAAATTATTCCCAGGTACCGGATTCGGCGTAAAAATTGCTACCGAATCGCTATTTTAATGCGACCAAAACCCAGCAACTGGCTTTCATGAGCAGCGGTTCGGATTCACGTTCTTTTTATCCCGCATTCCTTTTGCGGCTCCTTCAGTTTCTTTTCGTCTGCCCCCTTTTCCGCTAACCAGACCGTTTCGATGGCGGCCCTAAAACCGCGCCGAACCGTCCGACGGCAGGCAGTTGATGTTGGGCCATACAATCAGTTTTTAGGTCAGATCCAATGCCGTAAGGGAACAATCAGATATCGTCTGGTAAACCTCCATTGCAGCGCGTAATAGGGTTTTATTGCGTTTGTCTATGAGGTAATTAACCGATGCGTATAGTGGTTAGAAAGTACTGATAACGTCCTACCTACTGAATATTTTTCAGACACATATTAAGGATTTTTGATTCAAAACGCAGTTCTTTGCCCCTTCAAATAGCTCCTTTTGTCCCACGAAGGTTACAACCTTTACCAGACGATATGGGTCCTGAAGGTAGTCTTTTTTTGTTCTTTTTCTCTTTCCCAAAAAATCCCTATTACGGTTATGAACCTGATTTTCGTGCTGACCGGCTTTGCTTTAATTCTTTTTATTCTTCCTGTTTTAATCTACCGACCGACGTTTGGGCCCAAGTGCCCGCACTGTAAACAGATGCACGCTCTGGACCGCCAACCCAGACCAGCCCTGGTGAAAGCCCTGTTTTTTTATATGCCTTCCCGTTATTACAAATGCCTGTTTTGTTTAAAGCGGTTTGTGCAGTTTCGGCTTGTAACGGTTGAATAAGCTCAACCGGCTCCCTGCGATTTGGGTGTAACCGCCTTCTGCGAAGAAGGAGCGCCGGTTACATTCAAGTTGCGCTGATAAACCTTACCGCCCGAGCGAACAAAGAGCGTACCGAGTTTTTCACCTCCGAACCACAAAGCCGTTACGGCTCCGCCCGGCGGGGCTAAAATGGCCCGAACCCGGCCGTTCTGGTCGCAGATCTGCACGCCGAGTGCCGTGGCCGCGTACAGGTTGCCGTTGGTATCAAACGCCAGACTGCCCACTTCTGCGGTATCTTCGTTGCCCGGGTTGTGCAGCCAGTACAGCCGCTGCTTGCTGGTCAGCGACCCGTCAGGCTCAATCATGTAGTCGTACAACCAGTGGGAGCCTCTGCCGCTGACAACCAACTGCCCTTTGTCGGGCGAAACCGCCAGGGCTGCCCCCAGGTTAGCGTCCCGATCCACCACCAGCGCCTTGCCTTTGGGAGGTTTGTACGAAAGCACTCCGCCCTGTACGGAATACCGATTCCCATCCGGCAGCAACGCGGTGTGCGGAGCAGTTGGCGGAACCGTGTCCGCGGTGACAACGGCCTGCCACCGGGCGCTGGTATCCAGCACGCTCTGGAGCGTGTTGTTGGCCGACCATCCGCTTCGGACGGGGGTGGGCCAGCCTTTCCAGAGCCAGCGCATGGCGTCCGCAAAAATTGCCGTGGCCTGTCGGGTGTCGTGCCCGCCCTCCTGCCATTGGTGCGTCACCTCGTAACCGGCAAAATTCAGGGCCGCTTCCATGTCGATGTTGGCTTTGAACCAGTTTCCAAACAGGGGGTTCCAGGTATCCCGGTCGTTGTCCTGCAAATACACCCGGATCGGCTTGGGCTCCGTTTTTCGGATCAGCACCGGATACTGGTCTCCGCCCCGCATTCCGATGTAGGTACCAATGGCGCTGAACACCCGGCTGAACAAATCGGGCCGTTGCCAGGCAGCGGTAAATGCGCAGATAGCCCCGCTGCTGGCCCCGGCAACGGCGCGGTCGTTGGGGTTGGTTGAGAGGTTGATGGCCCGGCCGTCGGCGGTTTTCTGTTTTCGAACGTCGGGCAAAATTTCTTCTTCGATGAAGCGCGCAAACCGGTCGTTGAGGTTATCAAACTCGTTGGTGCGGTTGTACCGCCGAACCGTACTGTCTTTGTTAAGAAGGGTGCCGGGCTGAATAAACACCCCAATCGTGACGGGCATTTGCTTCTGCGCGATCAGGTGGTCAAATACCGTCGGTGCGTTGAACAGAACACCGTCCAGGCACACAAACAGGCAGGCCGGTTGGTCGGGTCGGTACGCTTTCGGGACATACACCCAGTAGGAACGGCTGGTGCCCGGATAGAGCTTCGACTTCGGGAAATCCACCTTGAACACTTCGCCCCGCTGCCCGTCGGACAAAGCCTGGTGGGCGGGTTCATACGGATACCGTTTGTTGGACACATCCTGCGCCCAGGTGGTCGTCAGAAGCCCGACCATCAGCAGACTCAGTAAACCAAGTTTATTCATGGAAAGGGTTGGGTTATCGGACTCAGAAAATGCCGCCGGGGTGTTCGGTCGCTGGCTCAGACCCGAAGCTGCCCGTCCATCCAGAGGGCAATCGCCAGAATTACCGTCATGATGAGGGCAATCAGCACCTGCGGAGCCGTGAACAGAAAAGGCTTCTCCCCGTCGTCCCAGGCGGATGCGTTGCGAAAGAGCAGCGACGGAAAAAACGACAGATAAAACAGCCCCGACAGGAAAGCCGCCACCCAGATGGCCAGTTGCGAATCGCGCTCCGGATACTGGCCCCACAGCAACCATAGGGTTCCGACGCTGGCTATACTGATGGAAAATAACCACAAGGCGCTGTGGTAGCGGGCGTGGGGAAGCCAGTGCGGATTGAACAGGTGCGTCGGCGGCTTCCTGATGGCATCGAAATACCAGCCCCCCAGGGCCAGCGACACACTAGCAAACGAAATCAGCCATTTGACCAGCAGTAAGCTCATAGCAAAAGTAGGTGCGGGAAGTCTGCCTACAAACCTACGCGAAGCCGTCGTGGGAACCAAATTCCAAGCCAGTCTATCCATCCGTAACGAAGTGGCAGTCTCCTTTGCCAGACTGCCTTTGCTCCAAATTCTACCACCCTGCCGGGCGGACTGATTCGGCGGTACGACCGTTTGGCAATTCTCGGGCAAACCGTATTTTTGTCCGGCGCTCCACCAATCCGCCCCGCCCCTAGCCCATTGTATGTCAGGCCCTACCGTACTTCTCCAAAACGATACGCTGGAACTCGTTGTCAAATCGGTGGCCGATGCGGCCGTTGCCGATCTGCTTAAAACCGTCGTCTACGGATCGCACGGTATCCGGTACCGCCACGCCGGCCAGGAACTCAAAGTTGGGCTATTCAAGAACCCGCTTTATTTTCACCTGTACGTCAGCGGAACCCTCCGGGGCTTTTACTGCCTGGACCGGCGGACCGTACCGGGGCCAGCAGGACCGATTGATGCCTTTTACGGCCGGTATCTGGCCGTAACGGAAGCCTTTCAGGGGCGCGGCTACGGACGGTTGTTAAAATCGGAAGCCGTCCGTTACGTCGAAAACCAGGTTTCTCCGCCGTACCTTTTCTATTCGTATCTCGAAGAAAAGAATGTGCGTTCCATGCGGCTGTCGAAACAGCAGGGGTTTGCCTCGTACGGTCAGGTAAAGACCTTTGTGTTCCGCCGGTTATCCCCCCGGCCGGATTCGCGCGTCGCCCGGATTCCGGCGGCTGACTTGCCCGCTTTTTTACCCCGGCTCCGGGCCGCTTACCACTCCTACGCGCTCTACACCGACGCCCGGATTGGGTATCAGGGCAATTATTTCGGCTTGCAGGAAGGCCACGAGTGGGTGGCGGGGGTGCAGGCCAATCCCGTATCCTGGCAATTTTTAAACATGCCCGGCGCCAGCGGCTGGCTGATGATGCACGTCTTGCCCTACCTGCCGCGGCTGAACCGGCTGTTTTCCCCGGCCTACCGGTTTATTGCCCTCGAAGGTCTTCATCTCCAGCCGGGAAAGGAAGCCCTTTTGCCCCTGTTGCTGGAAGGTGTCCTGGCCCACTTTCAACTCAGCAGTGCCCTGATTCAAATCGACAGCCAGGACCCGTTACTGCCGACCGTCACCACCAACATGGGCCTGTTCAGCGGCTTCGAACCGGTGCATACGCACGTCATGATCAAAGCCCACGGGCTAACACCCGCCCAGTTGGAGCGGCTGCGACAAGCTCCCTTTTACAGCTCCTCCTTCGACTATACCTAGTAGGCCAGCCGCGCCGGAAGGAACTGGAATGAGCCGCGTTTTGTAGTTTCTGCGAGGCCGGTTCTGGACCCGGGCGGCATTCTGCGCCGATTTTCTTTCCGCATGGTGACACGCCAACAAATACGAGAAGATTTTCGGGCAAAGTCAATCCGCTCTTTTATTATTCCTGATCCTGTCCCAACTTGCCATTTCTAACTCAAATTTTCCATGTCAACTCCAACTTCTTCCGTGCGGGTTCTGGTTGTCGGCTGCGGCAACATGGGGGCTTCGCACGCCATAGCTTACTCCACCATCGACGGTTTCGAAATCTGCGGCATCGTTTCCACCGGCAAAAGCAAGGAAGTGCTGAACGAACGGCTGGGGGGTGGTTATCCGCTGTTCAGCGACCTGACCACCGCCCTTGAGGAAACCAAACCCGATGCCGTCTGCATTTCGACCTACCCCGACACCCACGAAGCCTTCGCCATCCAGTCGCTCGAAAGTGGCTGCCACGTTTTCATCGAGAAACCGCTGGCCGATACCGTTGAAGGGGCCGAGCGCGTGGTGGCAGCCGCCGAAAAAGCCGGTAAAAAAGTGGTGGTCGGTTACATCCTGCGTCAGCATCCCTCCTGGGAAAAATTCATCGAAGTGGCCCAGGGCCTGGGTCGCCCGCTGGTGATGCGGATGAACCTCAACCAGCAGAGCCACGGGTACATGTGGACGGTGCACCGGAACCTGATGAAAAGCCTCAGCCCGATTGTCGACTGCGGAGTTCACTACATCGACGTGATGTGCCAGATGACCCGGACCAAGCCCGTGCAGGTCAACGCCATCGGCGCCCGGTTGACGGAGGAAATTCCGGCGGGCAACTACAATTACGGCCAGTTGCAAATCCGGTTCGAAGACGGTTCAGTGGGCTGGTACGAAGCCGGTTGGGGGCCGATGATCAGCGAAACCGCGTTCTTTGTGAAAGACGTAATCGGGCCAAAAGGCTGCGTTTCGATTGTTGCCAAAAACGCCGGGGCCACCGGCAAATCGGACAATGTGGATTCGCACACCAAAACCGAGTCGCTGCGGGTGCATTACGCCCCCCTCGACGCCAACGACCAGTTTGTGCAGGAAGATACCTGGATCGACATGCAGGACGAGCCGGATCACCAGGAATTGTGCAACCGCGAACAACGGTATTTCCTGAAAGCCATCCGCGAAAACGTCGACCTGACCGACCACTTGCAGGATGCCGTCAACAGCCTCCGCATCGCCTTCGCCTGCGACGAATCCGTCCGGACGGGCCAGCCGGTGATGCTGTAAACCTTCATTTAAAAGACGTTGCCAATCCATCCGGACCGGTTTATCGGCAACGTCTTTTTTAGACTTCATCAACCATGAAAATCCTCTTTTTCGCCGTCGCCCTGCTGCTCGGAGCCCTTCCGGAACTAAAGGCCCAGGAAGCGACCAATCCCGAAAAACCCCGCATTTATGACCCCAAAGCCGACGCCCAGCAGGATATCCGGAATGCCGTGGCCAAAGCCGGTAAGGAAGGAAAACACGTGTTGTTGCAAATCGGCGGCAACTGGTGCGTCTGGTGCATCCGGTTTCATAACCTAACCCATTCCGACAGCACCCTGAACCGCCTGCTCAACGACAATTACGAAGTGCTGCGGGTGAACTACAGCCCGGAGAACAAAAACGAAGCCGCACTGGCGCAGTTGGGGTACCCCCAACGGTTTGGCTTTCCGGTTTTTGTGATTCTGGACGGGAAGGGCAACCGGCTGCATACCCAGAACTCGGCCTATCTGGAAGAAGGCAAGGGCCACAGCCCGAAGCTGGTCGCGGAGTTTTTGCAGCATTGGTCGCCGAAAGCGCTGGATCCCAAATCGTATCTTCCCAAAAAAAGCAACTGACCCAACCATGCGGTTTTCTGGCCTCCTGCTGCTGATGATTCTGTTAATAACCCGAACGGTTTTGGCTCAACAGGCGACGGAAATCCGGCGGTTTCAGTTGAAGGAAGTGAAGCAGGGCGTGGCCGTCGATGCGACGCATTTTTACGTGATCAACAACACCGCGCTGACCAAACACACGAAAACCGACGGCAAGCAGGTGGCCGCCTGGCGCGACACCACCGGTTTGCTCAAACACCTGAACAGTGGCGTCGTGCTCAACCGAAAACTGTACTGCGTGCATTCCAACTACCCGGACGTTCCGATGCTGAGTTCCATCGAAATTTTTGATACGCAAACGCTCCGGCACATCGGCACCCACAGCTTCGGAATGTACCCCGGCTCGGCCACCTGGGCCGATTTTCACCAGGGTTTCTGGTGGGTGGCCTTCGCCAACTATTCGGACAAAGCCTCGGCGGAAGGGCGCGACAACCGCTGGACGATGCTGGTGAAGTTTAACGAAGCGTGGGAACGGCTGGAATCCTGGGCTTTCCCGGCCAATGTGTTGCAGGCATTTGCGCCCAAAAGTACCTCGGGCGGCACCTGGGGCTCCGACGGTTTGCTTTACTGCACGGGCCACGACAAACCGGAACTCTACGTCCTGAAGCTGCCGGATCGCGGTTCGACACTCCGCTACGTCAAAACCATTCCGACCGTGAGCGAGGGGCAGGCGTTTGCCATCGACCGGAGCGTGAAAAATAAGCTGGTTCTCTACGGCATCACCCGCCACGACAACTTCGTGATTGTATCGGAAGTAACGTCAAACTAGCTTTGACCCGTCTAAGGCCATCGTGGCCAAATCCAATTCCGGCGTTTCAAATCAGGTGGTCATTTTATCAATTCATACAGGGCATGTTGCCGCCCATGCCACTAGGTCTTGAACCGAGCGTACCGGATAAGCTAGTTTTGTTGCATCCAAACAACAAACAAGCTAATGAACGCTCTACCTTCTCTGAAAGCCTTATCGCTGGCGGCCCTCTTCCTGATGGGTTGCGCCAGCACCCTCACCTCCTGCAAATCAGCCGGTCCGGAGCCCGATGGCGGGACTCCGGGCAGCGGATCTGGGCAAGCTGGCTCCGTGGTTGGCAAAGTGACGGACCCCCAGGGCAAACCGCTGCCCCGCGCAACGGTGTATGTCGCCAGCGCCCTCGGGGTAGACCGCGGTGCCGAAACCAGTACCAATTCAGACGGTATGTATAAAATCCAGTTGGCCAAAAATCTGGGCCATTGGACTACCAAGGGGTACATTCTGAAGCAGTATAACGACCGGGTCTATAAAATCCAGCTTGACCCCGAAAACCCCGACAGCTTTTCGGAAGATGAAAAACCCGTTCGGAATTTTCAGTGGAAACTAACGGGCCACATCCCGGACCTGAGCCTGGACCTGTACTATGGCGGCACCGCCGAGTTGCACCGCGATCCGAACGCTTATGAGTTGGAGCACGATAAAGTCGAGTTTACCTTCAAACCCGTTGGGCCGCTGATCGACGGTTCAACCGGTAAAACGCTGAAACTCCAGACCAAAAAGCGCTACGATGATTTCATCAAAGATATTCCCATCGGTCGCTACACGGTCACGGCCACCTACAAACCCACGGGTGAACAATTACGGCTAATTGACGCCTTTGGTGATGATTATGACTACAAGGAATCCGTTACCGTAGATTTCCTGGGCACCGAATCAGCCGTCCGCTCCAATACAATGGGCATTGGTTACACCAACCGGCATTAATTGCTTCTCAACAGACTCCTTTACCAGCCGCTCCGTCCCTCCCGACGAGCGGCTTTTTCTTTTGGGCTAAGGCTCCTGAACTAAGACGGTTTCTTATCCGGATGATCGCCCCCCTGACGGATGAATCAATCGGCGTCGGCCCGCTCAATGATTTCTTCCGTTTCCTGCAGATCGTCGCGTTCCGGCTGGGGCGTTTCGCGGGCTACGGGTTCCGGATCGTAAACCAGCGCGATCAGGATCGGAAAATGGTCCGAACCGCAATTGGGCAGTCGGCGGATTTTACGCAGTTTGAAGTGGTGAGAAACAAAAATATGGTCGAGGGGCCAGCGCATAAAGAAATACCGGGCGTGGAAGGTGTTGTACAGCCCCCGCCCCACCCGCGGATCCAGCAGCCCGCTGATGCGCTGAAAAAGCCGGGTTGTATGCGACCAGGCCACATCATTCAGATCACCCGCGACAATCACCGGCCCCTTCTGATTCCGGACTTCCTTGCCCACCACCAGCAGTTCGGCATCGCGCTCGGTTGAGCGGTAGTGCTCGGTCGGGCTGGGCGGCATCGGGTGGATTCCGTAAAAATGGACCAACTGACCCGAAGCCATCTCCAGTTGCACGTAGATAGACGGGATGTCGTCCTGAATCAGAAACCGGACCTCCTGGTGACGGATGGGCAGCCGGGAATAAAACAACAGGCCGTAGGTATTTTCGAGCGGATGCAGAATTTGGTAGGGGAACGAGGTTTCGAGCGGCTGCATGGCATCCTGCCAGCGCTGGTTGGCTTCCAGAATCATCACGACATCGGGTTCGTATTTCTGCACCAGTTTGAGCACATCCGGGCAGTGGGTGTTATCCATGTACACGTTGGCGTTCAGAATCCGGATCAGGTTCTGCTCTTTTTCACCAGCCTTCCGTTTGCGCAAATACTTAACCTGCTTGCGGTGCAGGGGGGTAAACGGGTAGATCAGCCAGCCCTCGTAGAGCATGGCCACCAGCAATCCTCCTACCGCCACCATCATCGGCCAGTCGGTATTTCGGCTGAATACCGCCCAGCCCAACAGCCCCAGCGCCGAGAGCACCGTCAGTTGCAGGTGCGGGAAATCCCAGATGCGAATCCACCAGGCATCAACCCGAATGAGGTGTATGAACGAGATGGTAGTGATAAATAATGCGTAACCAATCAAAATGTACTCAATGTTGCTCATTTCAGGTACCAAAAACACGGTCGACGACAATTCCTGAGCAAGATAGAGCATTCTGGGTAAACTTTATTTCCCACTTAATAACACGCGCCGTTGTAAATAAAAAGTTAATACGGCCGGTCGCCGGAACGCCAATCGGTAGGCCGGTTGGGCAAAAACAGCTTTGCCCGGTTTAGCAAGCAGCAACCGGCGCAACCGTTTTTTGTGGGGCCGGGACTTTTCATAACCCACCAGCATCATTGCGCAAAGTGCCAGGGTAGTGAACAGGAACCAACGGACTGAAAAAGGAGCGTAGGTGGACAGTGTAGCAGGTTTAGCATTCATGACGGTATTTGTTGTTAAGGACGGCGCAGTCAATTGGCTGATCGACGGAACAAAGGTAGCGCACCGGGCGGCTGGCAGGCTAACACGGTTGTAACATCGTTTAGCACGGATGTAACGTTTGCCGAAAAATGTCTTAAAAGAAGCCGTAAGCCCTTTTCAGGCCCTCGGTCCTTTGCGCTCCGTGTAGTAATCGCAATACTCCCGCAGCACGCACTGGTGGCATTTGGGATAACTCCAGGTGCACACCCGCTGGCCATGCCAATAGAAATGTTTGTGAAAGTTGAAGAGCACCAGCGCATCCTGCGGCAGGTACGCCAGCAGAATGGCGTGGGCCTTTTCCGCGCTGACCTTCGGGCCAATGATGCCCAGCCGCTGCGTCACCCTGTGAACGTGCGTATCGACGGGCAACACCGGTTTTTGAAAATTAAACAGCAGCAAAAGCGTGGAGGTTTTGAGCCCCACCCCCGGCAGAGCCGTCAGCCAAGCCATCGCGTCGTCGGTGGTCATCTCCCGCAGGAAGTCAATGTTGGCTTCTCCGCGCTCGGCGATGATGCGGGCCAGGATTTGCTTGATGTAAGGCGCTTTCACTTCCGGGTAATTGGCGGTCTGGATGGCGTCGGTCAGGTCTTCCACCGGGGCGTCGCGGATGGCTTCCCAGGAACCGAAGCGCTCCCGCATCCGGCGAAACGCCGTCACCTCGTTGGCGTGCGTGGTCCGGTGCGACAGAACCGTGGCAATTAGCTCGTGCATCGGATCGAGCCGCGCGTAAATTTCCTGTATACCGTAGTGCTGGTTGAGAATTTCGTGCACCAAAACCGTCTTCTGGGTCGCATCCAACGTTGTCATTGAAAAATGATTTTTGTCAGAACAACCCAATGTTGATGGACTTGGTTAAATGTCATCGTATTTTTATGCTTTCATACCGTGCACGATCCGATGACGACCGCTTTAGTTACGAGATATTTTTCCCTTAGTCTTCTTTGCCTGCTGGCGCTGGCAGGTCTGGCCCAAACCCCGACCCAAACCATTCGCGGAACCGTCACCGACGCCAGTCAGGGCCGCCCGCTGGCCGGAGCCTCCATACAACTCCAAAATTCCGGCTCAGCCAACGCGGGAACAACTACCGACGACCAGGGCCGTTTTCGCCTGACCAACGTGCCGGTAGGCCGTCAGCAGCTCAGCGTTTCGTTTGTGGGCTACGAACCAACAATCATCAACGAGATCCTGGTGGAATCCGGCAAGGAACAGGTACTTGATATTCAGCTGCAACCCGGGGTTCAGCAACTGAGCGAGGCCACGGCCATCGGCACCCGCACCGACCGTAACCTCAGCACCGAATACATTACCACCGAACAGGTCCTGCGGTTTCCGGCCACCTACCTCGACCCGGCCCGGCTGGCCACGGCTTACGCGGGCGTGGTGAATGCCTACGACGGCACCAACAACATGTCCGTCCGGGGTAATTCGCCCAACAGCCTCATCTGGCGGCTCGAAGGCGTTGAAATTGTAAATCCCAACCACCAGAGCAACGCCGGAACCATCGGCGACCGCCCGACGGCTGCGGGCGGGGGGGTCAACATGCTGAGTGCGCAACTGCTCGGCACCACCCGGTTTCTGACCGGAGCCTACACGCCCGAATACGGTAATACTGTCGGGGGGGTGCTGGACATGAGCCTGCGACCGGGCAACAACGAACGCCATGAATTCATCGCGCAGGCCGGTTTGATTGGTCTGGACCTGGCCGCGGAAGGGCCAATTTCGAAGCAGAAAGGATCGTCGTACCTGGTCAATTACCGGTATTCGTTTACCGGGTTGCTGGGGGCAATGGGTGTTTCGTTCGGCGGGGAAGACATACGGTTTCAGGATCTGTCGTTCAACCTGACCTTTCCCAACCGCAAAGGAGGCCGATTGACGGCTTTTGGGGTCGCCGGAAACAGCAGCAATGATTTTGTGGCCAAAGCCACCGAGGAGCAAACCGAAGACAAAGACCGCAACAACATTTCCTTTACGACCCGCATGGCCGCCGGGGGCCTGACCCTGACCCAGCCGCTGGGCACGCGTCTTTTATGGAAAACCGCCCTGGTTCTGTCGGCCAACAACAGCAGCCGCGAACAAAGCTTTCCGGGCGACGCCCGCTTCCGGGCCAATTACGAAAACGACGACCAGAACGGCGCACGGTACACCCTGACGACCTCGCTGAACTACCGGATCAACGGAAGAAACAGCGTGAAAGCCGGCCTTTACGTGACCCGCGCCGAAAACTCCCTGGAACTCTGGCGCGCCGACCGGCCGCTCCTTCCCAACCCGCCAACGGGTATGCTGATGACGGGTTCGCTGGCGGGCTGGATGATTCAGCCGTATGTCAATTACCAATGGCTACCCGTTGATAACCTGACGGTTAATGCGGGCTTATTCTACAACAGTTTTACGTATAACCAAAGCCAGTCGCTGGAACCACGCGCTTCCGTCCGCTGGGAACTGCTACCGGGCAAAGCCGTGACGCTGGCCTACGGGCTGCACAGCCAGCAGCAACTGCCGCAGGTGTATTTGTCGAAAAGCGCCTTTCCGATGCCGCCCACGTTTGACAACCGCTCCCTCGATTTTACCAAAGCCCACCACGTCGTTCTGGGGTATAGTCACCAGTTTGGTCCGGATAGTTACGGAAAGATTGAAGCCTACTCCCAGATGCTGTTCGACGTGCCGGTCAGTTCGCTGGCGGGCCGCACGTTTTCGGCGCTGAATGTCATCGAAGCCTACGTCAACGAACCGCTGACCAACGCCGGGAAGGGCCGCAACCGGGGTATCGAACTAACGCTTCAGAAATACCTGGCCAAAACGTATTACCTGCTCGCGTCCGGTTCTGTGTACGATTCGCAGTACCAGGCCACCGACGGCATCTGGCGCGATACGCGGTTCAACGGCAAGTTCACCAGCAACCTGACCGCCGGCAAGGAATGGACCCGCAGCCGCGAAAACCGCAGCCGCATCTGGGGCCTGAACGGACGGATTACCTACGCGGGCGGTTTCCGCGACCGCACCATCGACGTGGCCCGGTCGCAGCAGCAGAGCACCACGGTTTACACCAGCGATGACTTCAACGTGCAGCTCCCGGCTTATTTCCGGACCGACCTGCGGATTTACTGGAAAAAAAGCAAAACCCGGTACAGCCGTACGCTCTCGCTCGATCTGCAAAACCTGACCGGCACCCAGAATGCCGCTTACAGTTATTTCGACGCGTATCAGGGGAAAGTGGTTCAGAAGTACCAGTTGGGTCTGATTCCGATTTTAAATTACCGTTGGGAGTTTTAACCTGGATTGACCATGAATTTCAGCCTAAAAACGTTTTTCAAAAGTCTAATAACGACGGTGGTCCTCTTTGCGGGGATTCACGCGCTGATCCAGTTGGGGTATCCGTTGCTCAAAGGCAGGCCGTTTGACGAAGCCTGGGCCGACTACCGATTCCCGTTTTTAGCCATCCCCCTGGCCGTGGGGGTAGCGCTGCTCCGGCAACAGAAAGAGTAGCGGTTCACGTGTTTTTTGACTAGCTGATCCAGGTGTACACAATTAGCCAGGGAAGCCAGGTGGCATCCCTGGTTTTTTTATAGATGGCGAATTTTCCCTGCCGGCCGGAGTGGCTGTAAAAAATGCCCAGGGAATTGTCGCGGATGAAAACGGGGATTGAAAAACCGCACCAGTTATCGTTTCCCTTGTTTTTAAACTTCGCCCAGGTACGCCCTTTGTCGCGGTAATAGATCGTTTTCAGGCTATCGGCCGCCCGGACCGTTTCCGTTTCCAGCAAGCGGCTGTAGTCTTCCGCCGTTCGTGGCTTAAGCAACTCGCTGGTAATGAATTGACGTTCGAAATCAGTCAGGACCAGCATCCGGTCCGGTTCGTGGTAGTGCTTTTCCTCCGACCGCAGCGTATCGGCGTTTAGCGCCCCGACAAGTTGCTGGATCGTTGATTCACTCAGTTTGGTAAAGACAAACTCGTCGAAATTACGCAGGCTGTACTGAACCAGTCTTTTGGCTTCGGGGTTCTGTTCCTGCGCCCGGGCAGCCAGGTTAGCCAGAAGCAGCAGGAGAACGTACATCGGTTTCATGGTTTTGCAAGTCGGAGTTTGCGGGCGGATTTGCCATTTATCCTAACATTTTACCATAAAATCGCGGTCTACGCAACACAAATAGAATAAAATCGGGTTTACACCCATACCGCTTATCTTTGCCCGCATAAGTCCGTCTACGGATTAATGAGAAACAAACACACATACTCTTCCTTGTTCCACCGGCTGTTTTGCCTGCTGATGGCTTTCTACGTCATTAACCTCAGCATCGATGCACCCGACTACAGCCGGGTCGATGTATACGGTCAGTACCACGACGATTTAACCATCAACGAAATTGAAAGCGTTGGCGAGCTGGTGCTGGAAAAGTGGCTCGGGCTGACCGATGTTATTCCGGAGCACGACGAACCGGACGAAGACGGCACCCTGACCAAATCCTTTTTCATGTGGCTGCTGCCCGCACCAACGGTCTGTTACCGGTTTGCCGTAACAATCAGCGATTATTTACCGGTTTCCATTCCTTTTACCGCCACTCTTTACCACTCCATGACGGCCGAAGTCCTGGCGCTTCCACCCGAGGAAAACTGCTGCTTCTGACGACATCCGGCCCCTTTTCCCCGACCGCCCTCCGTGTCCGGACGGTTGTGAAGAGTTAGCGGCCCTTTTTCCAACTGATTCACCAAACGCTGGTTACGTTCGCAAACCGCCGTTACGGCCCGGTTTACCCCTATTTTTCTAGTCTTATGATTGTCAATGTTCTTATTACGCTCCTGTTGGTCGCGTTGAACGGTTTTTTTGTGGCGGCCGAATTCGCCATTGTGAAAGTGCGGTCTTCGCAGCTGGAAATGAAAGCCCTGGCGGGCAATCCCGCAGCCCGGCTGTCGGTGCAGATCGTGGCCAACCTGGACGGTTATCTGGCGGCAACCCAACTCGGCATTACGCTGGCCAGCCTCGGCCTGGGCTGGATTGGCGAACCGGTGGTGGCCGCGTTGCTCTCCGCGCTGTTCGACCTGGTGGGGCTGCAACTGAGCGCCGAAACCGCTCACCAGATTTCCCTGCCGGTGGCTTTTACGCTGATCACCGTGCTCCACATCGTTTTCGGCGAACTGGCCCCCAAATCGCTGGCGATCCAGCGCGCGGAGTCCACCACCCTGGTTATTGCCTATCCGTTACAGGTTTTTTATTTTCTGTTTCGCCCCTTTATCTGGGTTCTGAACAACATTGCGGCCCTGCTGCTGCGCGGTTTTGGGATTGAAGCCGCCCACAGCAGCGAAGTCCATAGCGCCGATGAGCTGAAATACCTGGTCCACCAGAGCAGCGAAGAAGGCCACATTGAGGACAGCAACGACGCCACCGACCTGACGCTGGTAGAACGGGCTTTTGAATTTTCGGAGAAAACCGTGCGGCAGATCATGGTTCCGCGTACTCAGATGTTTGGAATCGATATCAATACGTTCAGCGAAGCAATGCTGTATGAGCTGCTGCAGGAACGGTATTCGCGGGTGCCCTGCTACCAGGATGATTTTGACACCATTCTGGGCGTGATTCACCTCAAAGAACTGCTCATTGCCCTGCACCAGTCGCCCAAGGTTGATATCCATCAGTTCATCAAACCGGTTATGTTTGTGCCGGAAACCCGTCGAATCCGGCCCCTGCTGAAAGATTTTCAGCGGCAGCGTCGGCAGATGGCCATTGTGGTCAACGAATACGGCGGCACCGAAGGACTTATCACAATGGAAGATATTCTGGAAGAACTGGTGGGCGAAATCCAGGACGAATCTGATGAGGAGGTTCCGTTTGTAGAACAAAAAGCGCCGGGAACGTACGTGGTTCAGGCCGCAAATCCGCTGGATGAAATCAACGCATTTTTGCCCCGCCCGTTGCAGAAAGCGGGCGATTACGAGACGCTGGCCGGTTTGCTGCTCCACGAATTTGGCCGGCTGCCCGACGTGGGCGAAACCGCAGTTTTATCCGACTACGAAATGACGATCCTCTCCAAGCGGGGTCCCGCCATTGAACGGGTGCAGCTCATCGACCGGGTGGAATAACCGGGTGGCTACCTGCACCCATTTTGCTATAAAAAACAAACAGCGGCCTTGAGGGGCCGCTGTTTGTTTTTGAAGAGTATTTAAGCCTGCGTTACCGAACCCGGACGAGCTGATAGTGCTTAACAAACTGCCCCATCCGAACCTCCAGGCTATATACTCCATCGCCAAGCTCCTCGCTCAGACGAATGACCTGCTCGGCGGCTCCGTCGGTACCCTGCCAGACCCGGCGACCGGACAGATCGTAGAGTGCCAGCGAAACCGGACCGGCGGGTTTGCCCACCACCCGGACCGTAAAGGAGTCGGTAAAAGGGTTGGGGAAATACACCACCCGTATCGGCTCAGTGTCCGGCTGGTTCTGGGTAGACAGGCGTCCTTCAGCGGTTTTTACGAGTTCAACCAACGGTTCTCCCGCTGTTGTACGGGCTTCATTCGATGGCTCGGCAACGGCGCTAACGGTATTGCCAACGCCCTGACCATTGAGCGCTACAGAAGCCGTTCCGCCCTGGCCCGAATGCAAAACCGTGAGCGTTGCCGTTTTGCTGCCCACCGACGAGGGTGTAAAGTTGATCGGTATCGTCACGCTTTTGCCAACCGGAATCACAAAGGGAAGCGCAAACGGAGCCTGAAACGAAAACTCCGTACTACCCGCCAGTGAAATATTTGACAGCAAAATAGCCTGGTTGCCGCTCGTGTTCGTCACGGTAACCCCCGCCCCCTTGGTTGTTTTGGTCGTGACCTGCCCAACCGTCACACTGGCAGGCGCATTGAGCTGGCTTTGGGTTAGGGGCCTTCCGGTCGGGTTTGTGGGGCTTGTTCTGGCGTACACCTCCTGAGAAGAAAGGGCCGGAGTACCACCCTGGGCGCCACTGCCCGCTACCACGTAAAGAGTTCCGTTGTTGGAAATGGCCTGACTTGCATGCCGTGATTGTTGTAAGTTAGCCAGCCGGCGCCACATCCCCGTCGCGGGGTTCAGCACTTCGGTTTCCTGGTGGGCCGCAGGCTGCGGACTTTCCCCACCGATGACAACCAGTTCATTGTTCAGAACTACGGCAGCGGCCCCCGCCCGCGGGGTCGGAATCGGTTCGGACAGGGTAGTCCACTGGCCCGACTTGAAATCGTACACATCCACCTCCGGAACCGTAAGCATGAAGGTCTGCCCCGTATTGGCGGAGGTTCGTCGACCCCCGGCCGCATAGAGTTTATCACCCATGATAACCGCCTGAAAGTGATCCCGCGAATGGGGCGCATCCGGCAGGGTTCGCCAGGTGTTGGTTGCCGGATTGTATTCGTCGAACCAGGCTACATACCCATTATTGTGGCCTTTGGTATTGCCTCCCACCAAATACAATTTATTATCGTAAACGGCAAGGGCGGCACTGCCACGCCGTCGGGCAGACGGAATTTCGGGACCTTCCAGCCATTTGTTTCCTTTCGGGTCGTAGATGTAAATCCGGGGAACCGATGGTTCAGCGGGGTAAGTGCCGGTAAGCGCTCCCGCTACATAAACCAGTCCCTCGAGCGTTACGGCCTGAAAATGATGCATATCAATGGGCGGAGCAGCCGCGTTTGTCCAGCTCCGGGCCACCGGGTCGTAGACCTGTACGGGTTTTATCCCGCGTCCTCCGATCAGGTAAAACCGGTCTCCGGCCTGCACGTAGCCATTTTCAAGCCGCGCCGTCGGTTTCCCGGTCCGGGGGGTAACCGCCCGCCAGGATCCCGTGCCGGTGGCCCGGGTGATCAGCATCAGGAAACGGTCACTGACGCTTCCGCCCCGACCGTCGCTGGCCGTTACCCTAATGATCAGACTGAGCGGACTATTGGAGGGAGGCATACCCCGGAAACGGCGGGTTGCCCCGTCAAAGCTGAGCCAGGCGGGCAGGGCCGAATTGTCCCACAGCGTGGCGGTATAGGTCAACGGGTCTTCGTTGGGGTCGCGGAACGTGTTCTCATCAATAACGTAGCTAAACGTTGACCATTCCGTTGCCCGCTGATCGGGTAAGCGCTTTGTTTGCACCGGCGCCCGGTTGGGGGGCGCCGTGGCCGCCACCACCTCGATGGCGTTAACCTTGGGATTCTGGGCACTGCCTGCACTGAAGACCACCGTCAACGTGCCGTCGGTGACATTCACCCCCAGCGTTTCCTGCACAGCCTTGAGCGTGCCCCCCGCTTTCTGAGCAATGTCATACTCGGTCAAGCGCCGAACCCCCTCCACATCCACATGAAACTTGCGGCTGGCGGTGCCATCGATGACTTTGCCAAACGTCTCGGCAAAGTGCAGAATCACGTTGTAGTAGCCGTTGCTGACGGGCACGTTATAGCTGAAGTTCCCGTAACGCTCGGTTTGGTAAAGCGCGTCATCCACCGTGTTGTCGATCGGCACATTACCCGCATTGCTCGTACCGCCCCCCGTAAAGTTGGCATCCGCTCCGAACGGCCGACCGTCCGCCATCTGGAAAGCCGGACCGCCCGCATTGATGCGTACCCCCGGTGTGATGGCCGGATTAACCAGAACGCTAAAGACCCGCTGGGCCGACAGGGCTGGCGAACCGCTATCAGTTGCCTTAATGGTCAGGCTGAAGGTGCCCGTGGTGGTGGGCGTCCAGCTAAAGGCGCCGGTGCTGGCGTTGATGCTGGCCCCGGCTGGACCGCTGACGCTGTAAGTCAATGTCTGGGCGGGCGCATCGCTGTCGCTGGCCTGGGCCGTCAACGTCAACGCCTGGCCAATGTTGGCGGTTTTGTTGCCGATGGCCGCCAGTACCGGAGCCGTGTTAGCGGGGGCCGAGGTATTGATTACGAAGCTGTCGCTAACGCTGCCCCCCTGTCCGTCGCGGGCCGTCACCTTCACGGTCAGGTTTCCCGCACTGGTGGGTTTACCGCTGAAGGTGCGGGTGCTGGCGTTGAAACTGAGCCAGGCGGGCAGGGCCGAGTTGTCGCCCAACGTGGCGGTATAGGTTAGCGGATCACCGTTGGGATCGCTGAAAGCCGTCGCACTGAATGTAAATGAAAAGTCTCTTCCGAGGGTGGCATTCTGATCGGGTAGCGCCGAGGCTACAACCGGCGACTGATTGGGGGGTGCCGTGGCCGCCACCACCTCGATGGCGTTAACCTTGGGATTCTGGGCACTGCCTGCACTGAAGACCACCGTCAACGTGCCGTCGGTGACATTCACCCCCAGCGTTTCCTGCACAGCCTTGAGCGTGCCCCCCGCTTTCTGAGCAATGTCATACTCGGTCAAGCGCCGAACCCCCTCCACATCCACATGAAACTTGCGGCTGGCGGTGCCATCGATGACTTTGCCAAACGTCTCGGCAAAGTGCAGAATCACGTTGTAGTAGCCGTTGCTGACGGGCACGTTATAGCTGAAGTTCCCGTAACGCTCGGTTTGGTAAAGCGCGTCATCCACCGTGTTGTCGATCGGCACATTACCCGCATTGCTCGTGCTGCCCCCTGTAAAGTGGGCATCCGCCCCAAACGGCCGGTTGCCGGAAGCGGAATAGGCCGGGCCTCCTGCGTTCACCCGAATACCGGCGGAAGCAGCCGGATTAACCAGAACGCTAAAGACCCGCTGGGCCGACAGGGCTGGCGAACCGCTATCAGTTGCCTTAATGGTCAGGCTGAAGGTGCCCGTGGTGGTGGGCGTCCAGCTAAAGGCGCCGGTGCTGGCGTTGATGCTGGTCCCGGCCGGACCGCTGACGCTGTAGGTCAATGTCTGGGCGGGCACATCGCTGTCGCTAGCCTGGGCCGTCAACGTCAGCGCCTGGCCGATTATCGCCGTTTGATTGGTAATGGCCGACAGTGCTGGGGCGGTGTTGCCGGCATTATCTTTTGTCACCCGAATTCGGTCCCAGGTGGCGGTAAACGGTGTGGAAGCCAAGCTGGTGGAAATAAGACCCACCGCCAGGGCGGGCGGGCCCTGAATGGCCTCCAGCAGCTTCCCGCCAACCTGAATGGGTAACCCCAGATTAGTAATCGTTCCGCCGTCTTTCGCGTATTTGGGCTGCACCATTCCCGTCGCCGGGTTAACCGACAAATACAAATCCATCGTACTGCCGGGCAACCCACCCGGCAACGAATACCGGGTGCTGTTTTCGACGCCGTTGTTTTCGTACAGCACTTCAATGCCTCCCGTACCACCGTCGGCCCCCATCACAATTTTCAGGTAGTTGTCCTGATCACCAATGCCGATGTATTGGCCCAGCGCCTGCCAATATTTCGGCGTTTGATTGTTGAAAAAAGGACCCAGCAGCCGGGTCTGCACCGTAAAGGGACCCGTATTTTTATCGGTGTTGATCCCAAACTGAAACCCGTTCTCCTGGTTGTTCAGCGCCTGGTGGGCATCGCCGGGGGTGGTGTTGACGACCGAAAAGGCCCCCACGGCTCCACCGGCAATCAGGTTGTCTTCATCAAACAAGTCCAGGTAGTTGATTCCCGTCTGGTTGGGCAGCATCAACCCCGTGAAGCCCAAGCCGAACAGACCCGTGCCCGGATCGTTATTAAATAATTCGTAGTCGATCGGCAGGTTGGTATTGGTCCCATTGCTTGCATCGAGCGCAAAGTAGTCGACATCGTCGTTCAGCCCGTCGTTGTCATCGTCCGGATCGTTAAGATCCGACAACTTGTCGCCGTCCGCGTCGCTGGGCCGACTCGAAATCGAACAGGGATTACTGCCATTGTCAATTTCATCGGCATTGCTGTAGCCATCCCCGTCGTCGTCAAACGCCGTGCTGTAGGCCGCCGAACAGTTCCCACCACCGCCTTCGGGTTCGAAAACGTAAATCTGATTCTGCAAATAACACACCACCCAGACCGTACCGGGAAAGATGTCATTGTCGCCCTGAGCGGTGATGTCCAAGGGCTGCGAACCGAAGTTGGAAGCAAACGGCAAATCCAGGTTCTTCTTCTTGGCTCCCCGGCTGTTGGTCACATCGGTACCAGCCTCATTCAGGGTGATTTTCTGAATGGTCCCGTCGAAGGAAGCCACCAGCAGGTTGCCTTTCAAGCCGTTGTTGAACCCCGAAGCCGTGTACTCCGTAATGCCGTTGGTAGAGGCCACAAAGGTCAGTAAAGCGCTGTTGGTTTCCCCCGGATTCTGAAAGTCCCCCTCAATGGGGTGCGCCATGCTCAGGGGCACCGGCGGCCAGTCCGATGGCAACGGGTTAGCCCCGCTCGTGCTGGTGCGCCACACCCCGCTGGTGCCGTTGTGGGTGTACAATCCCGCCCCCGCCGGGTTGGCCCGGATCGGGTGCGGATGCCCTCCGTAATAACTGCCGGAAACGTACGAGCGAAGGTCGCCCACGTAGTGGAAGTTGTCCAGGTTGTTCACCTTTGGATCATTCGGGCCGGGGCCCGTCGAGCCCGGCTCGCCGGCCACGTAGTTGTTGGTGGCCGTACCCACCCCCTCACTGGCCGGATGACCGCCCCAGCCCGGGTTGGCCCCGTTGTCGGTCACGTACATCTTGCGGGACCGGGTGATCACCAGATCATAGGCGTTGCGAAACCCGCTGGCAAACACCTGCACCGGACCACCGGGTACGATCTTAGCCTGATTCAAACCGTCGTTGCCCCCGAACGGATCGTTGGCGTCAGGGTTGCCTGGCCGGTCGGGGTCATCCAGCGTGGGCAGGTCATACTTGTAAGCCGTGTTGCCACTGCCCCTGGTGGGCAGCGCTTCGATCACCGCCAGGTCAATCGACAGCACACAGGCCGCCAGGGCATACTCGGGCGTGTAGGCAAAGTTGGTCGAGGGAGACCCCGCGTTGGTGTGCCCCCCCACCACCAGGTAGAGCCGGGTGCCGTCCAGCTGCAAGCCGTTGGTGGCGTGGTTCTCCTCGGAGCGGGGCAGCCCCCGCACCAGGTCGACCTTCACCCAGCCCGTGGTGGTTTTGGTCAGCTTGGAGACGATGCCCGAGTTGGTGTCCAGGTTCAGATCGCCTTCGGGTCCGCCGATGCGGCTGTCGCTGGAGGAGACGTAGAGGATGGGGCTGCTGGCGGTGCCGCTGACCAGCAGGCCGGTGACCTGTCGGGTGGTGACCGCAGGGGCCAGCGAGCCGTCGTCGTTGTGGTTGGGGATGGTGTTGATGAGGCTGATGGTCTCCTGGCTGGCGATGGCGTAGTCGTTGGGGCCGTTTTTGACGATGGTCAGGACCTTGATCAGGCCGTTCTGCTGGGCCACGTAGAGTCTGCCGTCGGGTCCAAACTGCAGGGAGGTGGGGTTTTTCAGGCCGGCGGTGATGTCGAGTCGCCCGTTGCGGTCGCCCTTCAAGAGGCTGGACTTGAAGTTAAAGCCCGCATTTTTGACCTGCTCTTTGGAGGGCTTGGCCTTGACCAACTTCTTGGTAAGTTTGTAGAGGCCCTGAAATAAATTTTTATCCGGGCCTTTTTTTTGACTCCAGGCCTCCGTTGAACTTAAAATGGTACTGATCAGGAGTCCCAGGCAAATCTGTCGGATCACCACTTGAATCTGCGTAAACGTATGCTTCATACTCGTGTTATAGATGGGATAGGGAAATGAATACCGAAATGCGGGCAATAGAATTTTGTGCTGCACAAACAGCATAAAATCAGATTCATAAGGCTCTTACGTTCGAGAGCTTGGTATTCGCGGAAAACCTTTGAGGTAATCGGGTTTACAACGCGCTCTTGCTGACTGGTTTACGGGCTTACAGGCTTATGAGCCAGTTAATTAGGAGGTAACAAGAGATTATTTGCGGTGAAAAGATCGGGAAGGGATTTTAATTTGCCAAAAAATGAAAGGTTATTTTATGGATAGGGCCGTTCGGTTACTTCTTGTAAACATGAAAAAAGCAGAACCAACGAGTGGTTCTGCTTTCTGTTAAGTTAGCTTATTGCGGCTGTAGAATTAGCCAAATTATCGCATTTAATCGGGTTTTCTCCGGAGCATTGCAGGCCTAAGATCAGGGAACCTTGATCAATTTATACCATTTGGATTTTGGTCCCTCGCCAACCTGAAGCATGTACATGCCGGCACTCCATTTTTGATCCACTTCAATCCGCTGCTCCGACGGGCTGTCGGCCCGCTGGTAAACCAGTCGTCCACTGAGGTCATATACGCGCACTGCTTGCGGTTTCGTTCCCTGCATCTTCAGCGTAAATGATTCCTGGAACGGGTTGGGATAATAGAGCACCCGAGATTCGACCAATTCAGCGTTTGTTTCCGTTCCCCGTCTGGCCAACGGGGCCGGGTCTACAACGGTGAAGGTCAGCATAATAGGCTTTCCTGGCGTACCCGAACCGCTCGTTCCGGTGTACGGAGTTGCTTTTAGCTGGTAGGTACCAGCCGCCGGTACCCAGCTCCGGTAGGTGCTGCCGGTATTGCCAGCCAAGGTAAAAGGTGCTTTGGATTCGATGTGGGAATAAATTTGCTGACCACTCAGCTCCAGCGCCATCGACCCACCCGTAGCCGGACCGGTATTGACCATAATGTTCAGATTACGCGTTGGCAAACTGGTTAAATCCACCACATCGCCCTCCCGTAATTCTCCCAGGGGCAGGCCAGTTTCGCAATTGATCCACTGGAACCCCAAAACCGTTGGCATCTCAACGACGGTGAAGTTAATGGAGAGCGGGGCACCCGCCGTGGCAACTCCCGACAGACTGGTGTACGGGGTAGCCGTCAGGTTATAGCTGCCCAACGACGGCGTCCAGCTCTTGTAAACCCCTTCGATATCCTTAAACAACGAGTACGGAGCTTCGCGCTCGATTTGCGTGCGATTTTGCCGGCCAGTCAGGGCGAACACAATTGAGTCGACGGCAACCGGGCTGGTTAACGCCTGAACATTGAGATTACGAGTTAGAAGGGTGGATAGATTCACTTCCGCCCCGTCGATGAGTTGCTGAATGGGCTGGCCCGTTTCGGCGTTCATCAACCAGAAACTAACCGTATTGGACTGGGGATCACACCGGCCAACGCCCGTGCTGCAGAAAGCTCCAAAATTCCCTCCGCCGATCAGATCCGGATTGCCACCCAGCATCACCAGAATAGACCGCCCACAAAATTTACCCAGGGTCGCGGGCAGGCAACCACTCAGTAGATTGTTTTGTAGTTCGCAACTCCGCAGATTAGGCAAATCCCCCAGACTTGCCGGAATTGAACCGGTGAACTGGTTGTTGGAAAAATCCAAAAATTCCAGCGTTGGCAGGGTCAGGAACTTGTCGGGAATGGTCCCGCTCAACTGGTTATTGTTCAGGTTAAAGGTTTGCAGCTTACTCAACTCCATCAGCATGTCCGGAACCGAACCGCTCAACTGGTTATAAGCTAAGTGAAGGTATTCCAGATTGACCAGCGTTGCCAGACTCGCGGGGATGCTTCCGCTCAGTTGGTTATAAAACAAAGCCAAGCGTTTCAGGCTACGCAGGCCCGACAGGTTGTCGGGGATCGGACCACTCAATTGATTTTCGCTCAAGTCCAGCCCCTGCAATTTGCCCAGCGTCGACAAACTTGCCGGAATCGAACCACTCAACCGGTTACTACCCAGATACAGGTTTACCAAGTTGGTTAATGCCGACAGGCTATCGGGAATTGATCCACTCAGCTGGTTGTGACTTAAATAAATAAACTCCAGTTGGGTTAGGCTGAAGAGTTTAGCCGGGATTAAGCCGCTCAATTGGTTATAAATTAAAACCAATCGTTTCAGGCTGGTCAGCGCGGAAAAGCTGTCCGGAATCGAACCGTTTAACTGGTTGTCACTCAAATCCAGCACCTGTAAATTGGTCAGCGCCGACAGACTGGCCGGAAGCGGACCAGCCAGCTGATTGCTGGGCAATTGAAGCTGAGTGACCTGTCCGGCTTCGTTGCAGGTAACCCCGTACCAGCCGCAGGGCGATTCTCCGGTGAGCCAGTTGTCTTTCTGAACCCAGCCGATTCCGTTGGTACTGTTATAGAGATCCGCTAAAGCCAAGTATTCGTCGTTGGGCGCTGTTTTTGTCGTAGCTAATAAGTCTTTATTTAATTTTGAGTGAGTAACAGTTTTTCCATATTCTTTCAAAAAAGTTGTACCCCTGGTGGTACCGGCATAAGTTTGAACAGAGAACTGTGGGAAAAGTAGTCCCAGAGCTAAGCAAAGGCATGCGCTTAAGTGAATACTGTTGTAGCGCAGAAAGTAGAGCATTAGTAATGAAAAGGTTAGTGTTGAAAACAGATTATCCTATCGGCACCGCAGTGGTGTTTCCACCGGTGGCCAGTCATAAATTATTCACCATACGCACAAGTTATTTACGGGCTAACTTCTACTGTCATTAAGGTGGGCATATTGTGATAGCAGAACGTTGAGGAGCGTTAGCGGCTCTAATGTGCATATTTTGTGGAATCGCAGTCAAGGGGAAATATCCCCTTTTTTTCGAAACTTTACCATGAATGAGCCAGCGGACCCGGATACTTAAAAAATTCTTCGTGAAAGGACACGAATTGCGCAGAAATTTCTTCCCGGCAAGTTAAAATCATTTTGGTTTTATCTTTGAAGATTGTGTGATTATAAACCTGCGTGATTTAAAAAAATCCGCAGAATCGCACCCGGATTCCGGCTCCCGGTTCTATCGTTTGCCTGGTTGCAGCGGTTGCCCGAACCCGGCGGTACACTTTTCATTACTAATAACCAGACAGCATCAGCCACGGCACAAGCACCCTGGTGACTTCGGGCCGCTTTCCATCATACAGGGTAAAAAGTACTCCGAATTATCTTCATGGATCACAGCGACCAGAGGAGCACCGGGACTTAACTTGCATTCAGATTACGCATTATACTATGAAGAAAAAGGAACTGCAGGGGGTGAAAGAGATTGCCCGCCGGGCCAATGTGGCCATTGCAACGGTTGACCGGGTGATTCACAACCGCCCCGGCGTTTCGGAGAAAACCCGGGAAAAGATCAACAAAATTATTGCGGAGCTCAACTACCAGCCCAATCTGCTGGCGAGTCGGCTGGCTTCGGGCAAGATCATTACCCTGGGCGTATTGATTCCCTCCGTTACCGAAGAAACCGATTTCTGGGAGGCTCCCCTGCGAGGCATCCAACGGGCCGAAAACGAGATTCGGCAGTACGGCATTAAAGTCGAGCTTTTCTTTTTTGACCTGCGCGACCCCGGTTCGTTCGTTGCTCAGGCCAACCGCCTGCTGGAGGCTTCCGTAGATGGGATTGTACTGGCACCGGCTTTTATCGACGAAGCCCGTAAGTTTGCCACCGCCTGCCAGCAGGCCAGAAAGCCTTGCATTTTTATTGACTCCAACCTGCCCGACCAGCCCAGTCTGTCGTACATCGGCCCTCCCCTGTTTCAAAGCGGCTATCTGGCGGCCAAACTGTGCACGTATGTACTCAGGGATCACAGCAAATTGCTGGTCGTCAACATTGCTACGGCCATGGACAGCTACACCTACAAAGAGATTGAGGAAGGCTTCCGGACCTACTTTACCGATCATCGTCAGCACTACCCGATCATCCGGGCGGATATTCACCAGACGGACTTTTCATCGGTAGCCCGGCAGCTTCAGGAACAGTTCGACGCCAACCCGTCCATTGATGCCGTCTTTGTCAGCAACTCGCGGGCCTTCTCGGTCGCCCGGTTTCTGGAAAGTGCCGGCCTGCCCCGCAAGCCGCTGTTAATCGGCTACGATTTTGTCAGCGAAAACACGCGTTACCTGGCCAGTGGGTTGATCGACTTTCTCATTTGCCACCAGCCGGAAGACCAAGGTTACCGCAGCATCATGACGCTGTATCAATTTCTGGTTTTTTCAACGCCGGTTGCGAAAGATTACTACATGCCCATCGACATCGTTACCCGCGAGAACCAGACTTTTTACCGCAATTAAAGCGCTGTAGCCGCTGAAATTGTACCATATAATCTATTTCAGGAAGGAGAAACCGCAAAATTTTATACAACTTTTAGGCCCGTAAGCTTGACTTTTAAAAAAAGTTAGTACATTTACGGGTACGTACCCGAAACCTACTTTTAACCTGCTCTTTTTAGGGGCCAAATGACTGTTCCGATGACTAACCTGAATAATGACCGTAGAAGTTTTCTAAAAAAGGCAGCTCTGGGAAGCCTGGCCCTGAGCGTCCCGGAGCCTGCCTGGTCATGGTCCTCTGCTTCAACCGTTGCTGCCGGCAAACGCGTAGGCATCATTGGGCTGGATACCTCCCACAGCACGGCTTTTACCAAAGTGCTTAATGCCGCCGATGCTAGTGCCGAATACGCCGGTTACAAAGTGGTGGCGGCTTATCCCTACGGCAGCAAAGACATTGAAAGCAGCACCAAGCGCATTCCCGGCTACATCGAGGAAGTTAAAAAGCAGAATGTCGAAATTGTTGACTCCATCGCCGATCTGCTCAAGAAAGTCGACGTGGTGTTGCTGGAAACCAACGACGGGCGTCTGCACCGCGAACAGGCCGCTCAGGTCATGAAAGCGGGCAAACGCGTGTTTATCGACAAGCCCATTGCGGCTTCGCTGGCCGATGTGGTCGGTATTTTTGCCGATTCGAAGAAGTATAAAATCCCCACGTTTTCGGCTTCATCGCTGCGTTACATCAAAGGCGTTGAAGGGCTCGACAAAAGCCAGGTGGTGGGTGCGGACACCTTTAGCCCCGCCGTGCTGGAAAAGACCCACCCGGACCTGTTCTGGTACGGTATCCACGGCGTTGAAGCCCTCTTTGCCGTAATGGGAACCGGCTGCCAGCAGGTAGTACGGGTTACCAACAAGGATACGGACATCGTAGTGGGCACCTGGGCCGACGGACGCGTGGGAACCTTCCGGGGAACCCGGTCGGGCAAACACGATTACGGCGGAACGGTTTTTACCCAAACCGGTAACGTTCGGCTGGGCCCCTACGCGGGCTACGAACCGCTGCTGAGAGAAATTATCAAGTATTTTGAAACCGGAAACGTGCCGGTTACTCCCGAAGAAACAATCGAGATTTTTGCCTTTATGGAAGCCGCCGATGAGAGCAAACGGCGGAACGGTGCCCCCGTGAGTCTGGAAAGCGTCCTGAAAAACACCAAACAATAAGCTTACCTTTTCGAGTAGCCCGAATTGTCTTGCCCAGCATCCGGGTACGTACCCGGATGCATTTCATCCCCTGAATTGCCAGTACGCGTTTTTCTCATTTTCATTCTTTACGAACCATCATCATGGAGAAAAATCTACGATTGAGGCTCATTGTGGCCTTATTGCTGACACTTTTTTATCTAAAAACCGGCGATGCTTTTGCGCAGGCTCCTAGGGAGGTAAAAGGGAAAATAACCGATGCCCGAACTCAGGAAGGTATTCCGGGCACGAACGTAGTAATTAAAGGGACTACCAAAGGGGTGGTCACCGATGCCGAAGGGGCGTTCACGATCCAGGCCCAGCCAGCCGATGTGTTGGTTTTTACCTTCATCGGCTACGAAAGTCACGAAGAAACCGTGGGCAACCGTACGGCCCTGAACGTGGAGTTGAAAGCCAGTGCCTCCAACCTCGACGAAGTGGTGGTGATCGGGTACGGTACGGCTAAAAAGAGCGATCTGACCGGCTCGGTGGTGCGCATCAACGCGGAAACGTTTAAAAACCAGCCCATGACGCAGCTCACCGACATGCTGACGGGAACCATCGCCGGGTTTCAGTCCAACCAGAGCGCGTCGGCTGCGGGCGGAGGTTCGATGGAAATCCGGGGGCCCAACTCCCTGAATGCTTCCACCGACCCGCTGATTGTTTTGGATGGTGTGATTTTCAACGGCAGCATCCGGGACATCAACCCGTCGGACATTGAAGCGATTGACATTCTGAAAGACGCCAGTTCGGCGGCCGTATACGGCGCCCGGGCCGCTTCCGGGGTGGTGATTGTCACCACCAAAAAAGGCAAAACCGGCAAACCCACCATCAACCTGTCGACCAAAATTGGCGTGGCTGGGGTCACCAACAACTACAAACCGTACGACGCGGCCGGTTATCTGAACTTTCGCCGGGATGTGCTCCAACAGGCCAATCCGACCCTGCCCAGCTTTTATTTTTATGACCCCAACAACCTGCCGTCCGGCGTGACGCTCCAGCAATGGCGGGCGGCCAGCAACAACCCCCAGGCCGACAACACCAACGAATGGCTAGGCCGTCTGCGCCTGTTTCCGGTTGAAATCGACAACTACCTGGCGGGCAAAACCGTCGACTGGTACGGCATGGTCATCAACCCCGGTCTGCGACAGAGCCACGACGTGAGCATCGGCGGAGGAGCCGAGCGCGTCAATTACTACTGGTCGCTGGGTTACGACAACAACGAAGGCGTGATTAAAGGGGATAAATTTGCCACCATTCGCAGCCGCCTGAACGTGGATTTCCAGGTAACCAACTGGCTGCACGCGGGCGTCAACGCCCAGTTTGCCGACCGCGACGAAAGCACGGTTCCGGCCGATACCATCGGGATGTATCGCAACAGCCCCTACGGTTCGGAGTATGAAACCGATGGCCGGTTGAAATGGTATCCGCACGACTACGCGGGCGGGGGCGCTCAACACCCCCTCATCAACTACTACGGCCAGGACCGGTTTCGGAAAACAAATAGCCTGTTTGCGTCGATCTACGCCAAAATCAACCTGCCCTTTGGCATCGATTACAAAGTATCATTCCAGCCGCGTTACGAATTTGCCAAAGACTATAACTTCTGGTCGTCGCAGACCATTAACGGGGGCGCTACCCGCTCGAACGGCTACGGCACGCGGGAAGAAACGTCTCTCTATGAACGGTTTATCGACAACCTGCTGCACTGGAACCAGAAGTTTGGCGCCCATCAGTTTGACGTGACGCTGCTCTACAGCACGGAGCAGAACCGTACGTGGTTTTCGTTCATTACCAACCAGACCTTCGTGCCGAATCAGAACCTGGGCTACCACGCCCTGCAATTCGGCTCCAACCCGTCGCTCAACAACAACGACACGCAGATCAACGGCGATGCGGCCATGGGACGGGTCAATTACACGCTGATGGACAAATACCTTTTTACGGCTTCGCTCCGGCGCGACGGCTACTCGGCGTTTGGTCAGAAAAACCCGCGGGCCTTTTTCCCGGCTGCGGCCTTTGGCTGGGTGGTGTCGGACGAAAAGTTTTTCAATGTTCGGGCCATTAACCGGCTGAAACTGCGGCTTTCCTGGGGCGTAAACGGCAACCGGGCCATTGGCGCCTACGCGGCTCTGGCGCAACTGCAGTCCAACCTCTACTACAACGGTTCGAACGTGCAGGTCGGCGTATACAACAGTACGTTATCGAATCCAGATCTGGTCTGGGAGAAAACCGAGTCGGTCAACGTGGGTTTTGACATGGGTCTGCTCAACAACCGGATCGATGTGAGCGCCGATTATTACAACACCAACACAACGGACCTGCTCATGAACCGCCTGCTGCCCGAGCTGACGGGTTTCAGAAGCATCGTCTCCAACCTGGGCCGGCTCGGCAACAAGGGCATCGAACTGACCATCAACACCGTCAATGTCAACCAGCGGAACCTGAACTGGAAGTCGAACCTGGTCTTTTCACTGAACCGCAACAAGATCAAAAATCTCTTTGGCGACTACCGGGAAGTGGAGGTAAACGGCCAGACCGTCCGGCAGGAGCTGCCGGATTATACCAACCAGTGGTTTCCCGGCCAGGCCGTAGACCGCGTCTGGAACTACGACGTGACGGGCATCTGGCAAACCACGGAAGCCGCCGAAGCCGCCAAGTACCGGATGGTGCCCGGCGATTTTAAAGCCACCGACCTGGACAACAACGGCGTTTACGAAGCCCTGAAAGACAAAACGTTCATCGGCTACACCCAGCCCCGCTACCGGCTCGGTCTGCGCAACGATCTGACGTTTTTCCGGAACTTCACGGCTTCGGTTTTCGTGCGCGCCGACCTGGGCCACATGGGACCTTTCATGGATGCCCTGCACAACAGTTCGGAAACCTACGACCGCCGAAGCTCCTACGCCCTGCCCTACTGGACGCCCGAAAATCAGAACAACGAGTGGGCCCGCCCGATGGTCAATTACAACGCCTACGGGGGTGGTATCATGATCTACAAATCCCGTTCGTTTGTGCGCGTTCAGGATGTGTCGCTGGCCTACAACCTGCCGCCCGCCCTGTCGAAGCGCCTGAAACTGAACAACGCCCGCGCGTTTGTTTCGGCCCGCAACCTGCTCACGTTCAGCAAATGGCCCGGCTGGGATCCCGAATCGGGCTTTGCGCCGATGCCCCGCATCACCACGGTCGGTATCGATTTCTCCCTGTAAGCTCTCACGAAAACGGATAAGAAGAAAACAATGAAACGGATTATCACCCTATGTTCGGCGTTGTTCGTGCTGCTGTCGCTTTCCTCCTGTAAGGAAGAATGGCTGAAGCCCAAGCCGCTTTCGTTTTTCGCGCCCGAAAACGTGTACGTTGACAAAGCCGGATTTGAGTCACTGCTGATTACGATGCGGAAAGACCTGAAAAGTGAAAACACGGGTCCCATCAACTTTCTGATCAATGAATTTGCCGCATCGGACCTGGCCGTGGCCAGCGTGCAGCTCGACTTTTACAAACTGACGCCGAACACCGACCGGTATTACAAGTACCTGGCCATGTTTACCTCGGCCTACGCGTCGATCAAAAACGCGAACGTGCTGATTTCCCGCATCGACGACATTACGTGGAGCAACCCGGAGGAGCGCAACGCCATCCTGTCCGAAGCCCTCTGGCACCGCGCCTACTGGTATTACCGGCTGGTGAACTCGTACGGCGACGTGCCCTTTATCAGCCAGGAACTCACCGGGGCCAAACTCGACTTTGCCACCCACAGCCGCTGGGCGATTCTCAAAAAGATTCAGACCGACCTGGAATTTGCCGTTCAGAACCTGCCCGTCAAAGCCAGCCCCGGCGTGATTTCGAAGGGCGCGGGCGATCATTTGCTGGCAAAAGTGTATCTGGCCAATCTGGAATTTGACAAAGCCATCGAAGCCTCCAGCCGCGTCATCAACGGCCCGTACGCCCTGATGAAAAGCCGGTTTGGCGTGTCGGCGGGTGATGCAAAACGGGATTTGATGTGGGATTTGCACCGCCCCAAAAACTTTAACCTGGCAACCAACACCGAAACCATCCTGGCGATTGTCGACCGGTTTGAAGCGCCACCGGGGGCGCGCTCGCAGGGCTTGTACACCATGCGGCATTACAACTGCGCCTGGTGGAACACCATCGTGCGCGACAGCCAGGGCAAGGCCGGCATGGTCGCCAGCGGTCCGATGTACGATTCGCTGGGGCGCGGCAACGGCAACGTGCGGCTGGATGCGTTCTACCAGTATTCGCTCTGGAACTACAAAAACACCAACTGGCGCAACACGCCCGACCTGCGCCGGAGCAACAACAACTGGGTGGACCTGCACGAAATCAAGTACAACAACCCGGCCTCGGTCGATTACGGCAAACCGATCAACGTTTCGTACCTGGCCGCCCCCGCCGACACCTTCTACGCGTTTTACGCCATGCCGCATTACATCGTGTACGTGCCGCAGGACGACGCGCTGGCCATTCCAATGGGCGGCAACGGCGACTGGTACGTGTACCGACTGGCCGAAACCTACCTGATCCGGGCCGAAGCCCAGTACTGGAAGGGTAACCTGGCCGCAGCCGCTGAGGATTTGAATGTGGTTCGCGAGCGGGCCAAAGCTTTACCCATTACGGCAAGTGAGGTAACGGTCGACTTCATTTTCGACGAACGCGCCCGGGAACTGTTCGCCGAAGAACCCCGGCACTCCGAACTCGTGCGGGCGTCGTACATCCTGGCGAAACAAAACAAGTCGGGGTACTCACTGGACAATTTCAGTCAGAAAAACTATTACTACGACCGCGTCCGGAAGCTCAACAACTTCTACGACCGGAAGGTCCAGTACATCGGCAACACGGCCGACATCGCGCCCTTCCACGTGTTGTGGCCCATTCCGTCGAGCGTCATCACCGCCAACACGCTGGGGATCATCAACCAGAACAAGGGCTACGACGGAGCCGAGCGGAACGTTCCTCCGCTGGAAACCATCGAATAATGACCGGGAAGAGTAACCCGACTCCGGTTTGATGCTTTAGGTTATGGGTACGCACCCGGCCAGTCGTCAAGCGGAGTCGGGCAGATTGATCAACTCGTTAGGCTTTAAACCGTAAGCGCATGAAAAAGAACGTTTCAAGACGTGAGTTCATCAGACGGAATTCATTGACCGGACTGGGCGCCGTGCTGACGCCCGCGCTGCTGGCTTCCGGAATCGACCATCCGGCGGCTGCCGGGCTGCCTTCCACCCCCACAGTGCTGCCCAGTTCGTCGGGTCAAGCCGCGCTGCTGGGCGGTAATCCCATCCGGACGAAAGCGTGGCCGACCTGGCCAATCTGGAAGCCTGAAACCGATGAGCAGCAATTGCTGGAAGTGATCCGAAGCGGGGTCTGGTCGCGGGCAAAGGTGGCCACGGAATTTGAGCAGAAATGGGCGCAAGCCCTGGGTGCCAAACGGAGCTTGCTGGTGGTCAACGGCACCAACGCCCTGATCATCGCCCTGAACCAGTTGAACGTCCGGGCCGGCGATGAAGTCATCGTGCCCCCGTACACCTTCATTGCCACGGTATCGGCGGTGCTGGCCACGGGTGCCATGCCGGTTTTTGTGGACGTCGACCCCGAAACGTTTCAGATCGATCCGGCCAAAATTGAAGCCAAAATCACCCCCCGCACCAAAGCCATCATTCCGGTTCACATCCTGGGCCTGCCCGCCGACATGACCCGGATTATGCCGATTGCCAAAAAACACAACCTGGTGGTGATTGAAGACGCCTGTCAGGCCCACCTGGCCGAAATCAATCACCAGAAAGTGGGCACCATCGGCAACGCCGGATGCTTCAGCTTTCAGAATTCGAAGAACCTCGCCATCGGTGAAGGCGGGGCCGTGGTCAGCAACGACGACGGCTTCATGGACCGTTGTTTCTCCTACCAGAACTACGGAAATCCGTACGGCACGGCGGTCGGGTCGGTCAGTACCGGCAGTGTTATGCAGGGCACCAAACTCCGCACCACCGAGTATCAGGCCGCCATCGGTCTGGCCCTGTTGAAACGGCTCGACGGCGAAACCACGACACGCAACGAAAACGCGGCTTACCTGAAAGCGAAAATCAAGGATATTCCGGGCATTGTTCCCTACAAGCTCTACGACAACGTGACGCGGGCGGCTTTTCACCTGTTTCCGTTCCGCTACCAGAAAGAGGGATTCAAGGGACTGCCCAGAGCCAGTTTCCTGAAGGCGTTGCAGGCCGAAGGCATTCCGTGTTCGAGCGGATACGCCACGCTAAACAACCAGCAGTACCTCAACGACGCGTTTCAGTCCAAGAATTTCCGAAAAACCTATCCGAAGGAAATGCTCGATTTCAAGCAGTACGTCGCCCGGAATCATTGCCCGCAGAACGACAACCTGTGCAACGAGGAAGCCGTCTGGTTTACGCAGAATATGCTGCTCGGCCCCCGGTCGGACATGGACGAAATTGCCGCAGCCATCGAAAAAGTCCATAAAAACGCGGATCAACTGGTTAAGTTGAATCAAAAATGAAACAAACGTGGCCCTATTTACTGGTGGTCGGCTTCCTGCTGATCTTCGTCGCCAAAGCGGGCGGAAAGCCGCCGGGGTTGGCGACGGGCTGGAAAGCCGGAGTTGCCCGAACCGTCATCACCCCCAAACCCGGCCTGTGGATGGCCGGGTTTGCCGTCCGCAACCGCCCGGCCGACGGCACGCTGCACGACCTCTGGGCCAAGGCGCTGGTGCTGGAAGACGAAAGTGGAAAGCAGGCTGTGCTCGTCACGACGGATTTGCTGGGCTTTCCCCAGAAACTTTCGGAACGCATCCGGACGCAATTGACAGCGAAATACAAGTTGTCAAAGGCGCAGATTATTCTCAACGGGTCGCATACGCACTCGGGGCCGGTCCTGCAGGATGCGCTGACGGACATATACCCTTTTGAATCCGATCAGGTCGCTAAAATCGCGCAGTATTCCGCCACGCTGGAAACCCAGATCGTCGAACTGGTCGGCAACGCCCTGAAAAACCGGGAAGCCGTCACGCTGCACGCGCAGAACGGCGTCACCCGGTTTCAGGTCAACCGGCGCAACAACAACGCGGCCGTGCTCCACCGCCTGCCAGAACTCCGGGGTCCGAACGAATACGCCGTGCCGGTGCTCAAGGTGCTGAACGCGAAAGGCGACCTCAAAGCCGTAACCTTCGGGTACGCCTGCCACCCAACGGTATTGGATAGTTACCAGTGGTCGGGCGATTACGCTGGGTTTGCCCAACTCGAACTGGAAAAAGCCCATCCGGGCGTGACGGCCCTGTTTTTTCAGGGCGCCGGGGCCGACCAGAACGCCCTGCCTCGGCACACAGTGCCGCTGGCGCAGCAGTACGGGCGCGAACTGGCCGCTGCGGTTGAACGGGTGCTGGCCGAACCCATGCGCAACCTGTCGGCCCGGCTGACAACCGCCTATTCCGAAGTTGACCTTACTTTTGCCAAGTCGCCCACGGAAGCCGATTTACAAGCCATTACGAAATCCGACGTACCGTATCAGAAACGGTATGCCGAACGGATGCTGGCCCAACTCAAACGGGGTGAACCGTTTCCCAAATCCTACGCCTACCCGGTGCAGGTCTGGCAACTAGGCGAGCAGCCGTTGATTAGCCTGGGGGGCGAAGTGGTGATTGAATACGCCATCAAACTGAAACAGATTTTCGGCCCGGATACGTTTGTGGCGGCTTATTCCAACGATGTGATGGGCTACATTCCGTCGACCACGGTGTTGCGGGAGGGCGGCTACGAAGGCGATTCGTCGCAGATGGTATACGGTTTGCCGAGCGTCTGGTCGTCCACCATCGAAGCCACCATTTTGGCTGAAGTCATTAAAGTTGCCCGGCAGGCCGGACTGCCAACACCCTGACCCAATTGATCATTGCCATGAACGGAGTAACGCTACACACCACCGCTGACCCAACAACCGCCGTTACCGAAAGCCGCTTTCTGAAAGGAAAACCGTATTTCTCCGGTTTTGAATTAGCGCACGATACCTACAACGCGATTTCGGCCGCCAGCGACGGCAAAATTTATTACGTCCTCTCGTCGGAATCCTACGAAGTGGGCGGCCAGCTATATGCCTACGATCCGCAGACGGATACCATTCAGTTTATTGCGGACCTGACCGACGTGTGCGGGGAGAAGGGCAAAAAATCCATTCCGCAGGGTAAGAGCCACGTCCGGTTTTATGAACACAACGGCAAGCTCTACTTTGCCACGCACGTGGGCGTGTACGAGATGATCGACGGCATGGAGCGCCTGCCCCAAAACGCCCCGGAAGGCTACGGCCTCTACCCCGGCGGTCACCTGCTGTCGTACGACCTGATCAGCGGACAATTTGAAGACCTGGCCCTGGCCCCCGACGGCGAGGGCGTGCTCACGATGACCATCGACCGCGAGCGGGGCCACCTCTACGCACTTACCTGGCCGCTGGGCTACCTGCTGCACTACGATCTGAACACGGGTCAGCTCGTGAACGCGGGCCTGACTTGCGGACGCGGGGAAGCGGGCACAGTGGGTGACGACTACCGGGTGATCTGCCGTTCGATGTTCGTAGACCCGGGCAGCGGTTCGCTGTACCTGTCCACGGCGGAAGGCGACGTACTCACGTATGGACCAGACACCGCCACCTTAAGCAAGCTGGAGGGCGTGGATTTGCGGCTGGATTATTTCGGAAAATACGACCCGACCCGGCCCGGCAGTATGGGCTACAACTGGCGGAAAATTTTCTGGTATGCCCCCGAAGCCGTGGCCTACGGGGTGCACGGCAATTCGGGGTATCTGTTCCGTTTTGACCCGCGCACGCCCAACATTGAACTGGTGGAGCGGATTGCCTCCGAGCCATCGAAGCGAAGCGGTATGTTTGATCAGTTCAGCTACGGCTACCTCGGGTTTCAACCGGGGCCGGATGGCGAAACCATCTATTACCTGACCGGTGGCCCGATTTACATCGACGGAAAACGGCTGAAAGGCGCCGACCAGATTGCCAAGGGAGCCGCCAAAGGACTCGAAAACCTGCACCTGATTACGTTTCACATTCCGTCAGGGACGTACTGCGACCACGGCCCGATTTTCTACGCCGACGGTTCGCGCCCGACCTACGTTAATTCCATCGCCATCGGCTCCGACGGCACGGTGTACACGCTGGCCCGGTTCGAACACCAGGGGAAAGAAATTCAGGATTTAGTAAAAATTCCGGCTCCTTTCGCCTAATTTATCAATTGAGGGTTCGAAACCCTCTCCTATTAGAACGCTTTTATTTCCTGATAAACAATGAAAAACACCAAAGGCAACACCTCCCACGAAAACCGCAGAGACTTCATTCGAAAATCCGTTGCTGGCACCGCCGTGCTCTGGGCGGGTGGCGTTCTGCCCGGTTTCAGTCCGAAAAGCTACGCCCGCATCCTGGGGGCCAACGAGAAGGTCCGAGTCGGTATGATGGGCGTCAATAGCCGGGGTCTGGCGCTGGCGAGCAACTACGCCCTGCAACCCAATTGCGAAGTCATTTCAGTTTCGGACGTTGATACGCGGGCCGCGGAGAAATGCATCACCACGGTAGAAGGGCTGCAAAAGTCGAAGCCGAAAAATCAGCCGGATTTCCGGAAGGCGCTGGAAGACAAAGACCTGGATGCGCTGGTCGTGGCCGCTCCCGACCACTGGCACGCTCCGGCGGCTATTCTGGCGTCGAAAGCCGGCAAGCACGTGTACCTCGAAAAACCGTGCAGCCACAACCCGCACGAGGGCGAACTGCTGATGGCCGTTCAGAAAAAGTACAAGACTGTGATTCAGATGGGCAACCAGCGCCGGTCGTGGCCCAAGGTGGCGCAGGCCATCAAGGAAGTCCAGAATGGCCTCATCGGTCGGCCCTACTTCGCCAAAGGCTGGTACACCAATAACCGGGCGTCGATCGGCGTCGGGAAAGAAGCGCCCGTTCCGACCTGGCTGAACTACGATCTGTGGCAGGGACCCGCGCCCCGGCGGCCTTATAAAGACAACCTGATTCACTACAACTGGCACTGGCTCTGGAACTGGGGCACCGGCGAAGCGCTCAACAACGGCACCCACATGGTGGACCTGATGCGCTGGGGGCTGGGCGTCGATTACCCCACGCAGGTTACCTCGTCGGGCGGCCGCTACCGCTACAAAGACGACTGGGAAACCCCCGACACGCAGGTGATCAACTGGGAGTTTGCCAACAACACCGGTATGACCTGGGAAGGTCGGAGCTGCAACGGAAAAACCGTTGAAGACACCAGCACGGGCATCGTTTTTTACGGCGATTCGGGTTCCGTACTGATCGACAGCGGTAATTCGTACAAAGTCTTTGACCTGGAAAACAAACTGGTGAAAGATGTCAAAAACGACATTACGATCAACGCCCGCGACCGCATGAACCCCTCGCAGGCGCTGGATGCGATCCACATTCAGAACTTCTTCGACGGCATTAAGAAGGGCGCTCCCCTGGCTTCCAACATTGAAAGCGGTCACCAAAGCACCCTGCTGGTTCAGTTGGGCAACATTGCCCTGCGTTCGGGCGGGGCGCTGCAAACGGACCCGGCCAACGGCCACATCAAAAATAACAAGGAAGCCCAGAAACTGTGGAAACGCGAGTATGAGAAGGGCTGGGAGCCAACGGTTTAATTAGAAATCTAACCAACGAACGAATGAAATCGAATACCATCGCCATCGACGTCAGCAGCCTCGACAAGCGGGATACCACCATTTCCATTCTGTTGATCGGACTGATGTTTTTTATCTTCGGATTCATTTCCTGGGTAAACTCCATCCTGATTCCGTACTTCAAAATTGCCTGTGAACTGACGAGCTTTCAGGCGTATCTGGTGGCGTTTGCTTTTTACATTGCCTACTTCATCATGTCGGTGCCCGCTTCCTACCTGCTGAAGGTGGCGGGTTTCAAGAAGGGCATGATGGTTGGCTTCTGGGCGATGGCGCTGGGGGCGTTTATCTTCATTCCGGCGGCTTACACGCGGACGTACGGCATTTTCCTGATGGGGTTGTTCACCATCGGCATTGGCCTGGCCATTCTGCAAACGGCTTCCAACCCGTACATCACCATTCTGGGGCCGAAAGAACGGGCCGCGCAGCGCATCAGCCTCATGGGTATTTGCAACAAAGCCGCCGGTATTCTGTCGCCGATTGTGTTTGCCGCCGTGATTTTACGCCCCACGGATACCGACCTGTTTGCCCAGCTTGGCACGATGACCGAGGTGCAGCGGAGCGCGGCCCTGGATGAGCTGATTCGCCGGGTGATTCCGCCCTACGCCGTGCTGGGAACCTTCCTGTTCGTGCTGGGCTATCTGGTGTACCGCTCCCCCCTGCCCGAACTCAACACGGAACACGAAACGCCCGAGGTGGCCACGGCCAACGCCGGTAAAACCAGCATCTTTCAGTTTCCGCACCTGATTCTGGGCGCGGTGGCCATTTTCCTGCACGTCGGTACGCAGGTGATCGCCATCGACACAATCATCAGTTACGCCGGTTCGATGGGCATCGACCTGCTGGAAGCCAAGGTTTTCCCTTCCTACACGCTGTTTTGCACCATCTGCGGCTACCTGATCGGCATCGTTACCATTCCCCGCTTCATCAGCCAGGTAAACGCCCTGCGGATTTGCACGGTATTGGGCGCGGTTTTTACGCTGCTCATCATCTTTGCAAAGGGTTCGTTCATCTTTCTGGGCCACGCAACCGACGTTTCCATCTGGTTTGTGGTGCTGCTGGGGCTGGCGAATTCGCTGGTTTGGGCGGGCATCTGGCCGCTGGCGCTGGACGGTCTGGGACGGTTTACGAAACTGGGCGCTTCCATCCTGATCATGGGTCTGTGCGGCAACGCCATCATGCCGCTGATCTACGGGTATCTGGCCGATGTGTATGACCTGCGCGTGGCCTACTGGGTTCTTTTTCCCTGTTACCTCTATCTCGTTTATTACGCCGTAAAAGGCCACCAACTGCGCAAATGGGGATTCTGAAAATAACGAACGGCGTCTTGATCACACCGTACCGGCTGATCCGGGGCGGCACCATCGTGATCGAAAACGGCCTCATCCGGGGGATTCACGAACGGGAGGTGGAGGTGCCGGATGCCGAAGAAATCGACGCGGGCGGGCAGTACATCGCACCCGGCTTCATCGACATTCACGTCCACGGGGGCGGGGGGTACGACTTCATGGACGGCACGGAAGAAGCCTTCCTGAACATCGCCGAACTCCACGCCCGCTACGGCACGACCGCCCTGGTACCGACGACGTTAACCGCCGAAAAGGAAGACCTACTGCAAACGCTGGATGCCTACGAAGCGGCCAACCGCATCAACCACCGAGGGGCGGCTTTTCTGGGCATTCACCTGGAAGGACCGTATTTCGCGCTCAGTCAGCGGGGAGCCCAGGACCCCCGCTATATCCGCAACCCGGACCCGCAGGAATACGAAGAAATCTTGGCGTATTCGTCGTCCATCGTGCGCTGGAGTGCCGCCCCGGAGCTGGAAGGCGCCATTCCGTTCGGTCGGCGGCTGCGCGAAAAAGGCATTCTGGCGGCTGTGGCCCATACCGACGCCATTTACGAGGATGTGCTGGAAGCGTACGAAAACGGCTACTCGCTGGCGACGCACCTGTACTCGGCCATGTCGGGCGTGACGCGCCGGAACGCCTTCCGGTACGCGGGCGTGATTGAAAGCGCTTACCTGCTGGATATGGACGTGGAGATCATTACCGACGGTGTTCACCTGCCCCCGCCCCTGCTCAAGCTGGTCTATAAAATCAAAGGGGCCGACCGAACCGCCCTGATTACGGATGCCATGCGGGCCGCCGGAATGCCCGAAGGCGAAAGCACACTCGGGTCGCTCAAAAACGGCCTGAAGGTGATCGTGGAGGATGGCGTGGCCAAACTGCCAGACCGCAGTTCGTTTGCGGGCAGCGTGGCTACGACGAATCAACTCGTGCGCAACATGGTCCGACTAGCCGACGTACCGCTGCTGGACGCCGTCCGGATGGCCAGCACCACCCCCGCGCGCATCATGGGCGTTGAATCCCGCAAAGGTTCACTGACGCCGGGCAAGGACGCCGATCTGGTCATTTTCGACGAAAATGTGACCGTTTCGGCAACGCTTGTCAACGGAAAACTTGTCTACTCAAATCAACTTTTTAAAACGCATGACGACCTCTTTAACGTCTCCCAACCACACGTTTAACATCGACCAGCTTCGGGTTAATCTCTTCGAAAACCGGCAGGAACTGGGACTAAGTGCCGCCCAGGCCGTCGCCAGCCAAATCAGGGAGTTACAACAGAACCAGGATTTTGTTAACATCATATTCGCTTCCGCGCCCTCACAGAATGAATTTCTGGCGACGCTCGCGCAGGAGTCCGGCATTGACTGGTCGCGCATCCGGGCTTTCCACATGGACGAATACGTGGGGCTGCCCGCCGATGCACCTAAGAGTTTTGGGCTTTATCTCAAAGTGCAGCTTTTCGACAAGGTAGGCATCACCGATGTGTATTACCTGGACGGCAATACCGCAGATCCGGAGCAGGAATGCGGGCGTTACAGCGCGCTGCTCGAACAATATCCGACGGACATCGTCTGCCTGGGCATCGGCGAGAATTGCCACATTGCCTTTAATGACCCCCACGTCGCGGATTTCAACGATCCGGTGCTGGTCAAACGCGTGCAACTGGACCTGACCAGCCGGATGCAGCAGGTCCACGACGAATGTTTTGAATCGCTGGAACAGGTGCCCGAATACGCCCTGACGCTGACCATTCCGGCGTTGGTGCGCGGAAAACACCTGTTCTGCATGGTTCCGGCGAGCCACAAAGCCGAAGCGATTTATCACACGCTGGTGGATTCGGTTACGGAAGCGTTTCCTTCCACCATTTTGCGGTCACACGGCAACACCCAGCTATTTATTGACCAGGACAGCGCCAAAAAGTTTCTTGAAGTAACGGCTTGATGCCCTCGTCTGCGCCCAATACCAGAAACGCGGATTGAATAGAAGATTCAATCCGCGTTTTTATTACCGGTTTCTCAAAACCGGCACAATGAAGACTATGCTATTCACACCGACGCATTCGACCGGTTGGCGTATTCGGTTGGCAGGACGCCAAACTGCTCCCGGAAGACTTTAGAAAAGTAGGAAAGCGAATTAAAGCCGACTTCGTAGGCAATTTCGGATACCGTAGCCGCCTGACCTTCCAGCAACTGAGCCGCCCGTTTCAGGCGCATGACGCGGATGAAATCCCCCGCCGACTGCCCGGTCAGCGCCGTCAGCTTACGGTGGAGCTGCATCCGGCTCAGGCCCGCTTCCCGGCCAAACTCCTCGGCGCTAAACTGCGAATTTCCCAGGTTATCTTCCACGATTTTCATGACCCGCATCAGGAATTTCTCGTCGGCGGAGGTCACGGCAATGTCCGTGGGGCCAATCCGCAGCTCGCGGCCAAACCGTTCGCGGAGCTTCCGGCGGCTTTCGATCAGATTCTGCACCCGTACCAGCAGCTCACGCGAATCGAACGGCTTGGTCAGGTAATCGTCCGCACCGGTTTCCAGACCGGTCAGTTTATTGTCCTGCGTGGCCAGGGCCGTCAGCATAATCATTGGAATGTGGCTGGTGCGCTCGTCGGTTTTGATGCGCCGACAGAGTTCGGCCCCGTCCATTTCGGGCATCATCCAGTCGCTGATTATCAGGTCGGGCGACAGCTCTAGGGCGGCTTCCAGCCCGCGCGCGCCGTTCTCGCGTTCCAGCACGCGGTAGTGCCGCCCCAGCTGGTTGCGGATAAACATCCTTAGGTCGTCGTTATCTTCCACAATCAGCAGGGTTGGGCGCACCTCCGTCCCTTCCGTGCCACTTTCCGGTTCGTTGGCAACGGTTTTGCCCCCGACGAAAAGCGCTCCTTCCGACCGGCTTCTGGGCGAACTAACCTCAATCACGGTTTCCGCCAGCTCCTCAAACGGCAGTTCTACGACAAACCGCGCCCCCGGTTCGGCTTTCGTTTCCACCCGAATGGTGCCGTTATGCAGTTGAATGACTTCTTTGACGAGCGAAAGACCGATGCCCGTGCCGGGTTGGTCGCCCACCAGCGAGGTAGTGCCCTGGTAGAACCGCTCGAATACCCGTTCAACCTGCTCGGGGGCAATGCCCATGCCGGTGTCGTCGACCCAAATCTGCACCAGCGGTTTGCCCTGCTTCTCAACCCGTTGAGCGGTGAGCGTAACCGAACCGCCGTTGGGCGTAAACTTGAAGGCGTTGGACAGTAAGTTGGTCACCACTTTTTCCAGTTGATCGGCGTGGTAACGCACCAAAAGCCGTTCGGTCGGCAGCTGGACGGTGTACTGAATGCTCCGTTGCTCGGCCATCGACGAAAACGAAGCGGCCGCTACCGTCAGGAGGTCGTTGATGGCGCCCGGCTGGAGCTGAAGGTTCATCTTCCCGGATTCAATCTTCGACAAATCGAGCAGCTGGTTAATGAGCTGCAAAAGTCGCTGGGCGTTCCGGTGCATGACGGCCACCTCGTTCCAGCGAAAATCAACGTCGGTGGCATCGGTCAGTGAACGCATTTTCTCGGCCAGTGGACCAATAATCAAGGTCAAGGGAGTCCGGAACTCGTGGGAGATGTTGGCAAAAAACCGGGATTTTACCTCGTCAAGTTCCTGAAGTTGGCGGGCCTGCGTAGCCAGCGTTTCGGCCTGGCCTTCCAGTTGGCGGGTCTGCCGCTCGAGTTGTTCGTTTTTTTCGGACACCACCCGGCTTTGCGCCAGCAACGCCTGATTCTTCTGAATTTTCAGGCGCTGACGGCTTACCACGAGTGCCCCGACCACGAGCGTCAGCAGCAACCCGGCCCCGACGGTATTGCGCCACAAGACCGACACCTCCTGGTTTTTTTTTAGCAGTTCAATTTCGGCCTGCTTCTTTTCCGACTGGTATTCGGCCTGTACCCTGGCGATTTTTTTGGCACTTTCCTCGTTGAAAACTGAGTCGTTGAGCGCCACCCATTTCCCCTGAAAACCGTAGGCTTTCGGGAAATTACCGGTGGCCGCATAGGCAGCCGCCAGCCCTTTGTAGGCCGACAGCCGGTCTTCCCGCTGGTGCAGTTGTTCCGCCAGTTGCCGGGCTTTTTCGTAATATCCGAGGCTCTGAGCGGCCTGACCGGTTTCGGAGCGAACCTTACCCAGGCCCAGCAAACTCGTCAGGATGCTCGACGGGTAATTTTTCTGTTCGGCCAGTTTGAGCGCCTGCTGGTAATGGGTTTCGGCCCGGTCAGGCTGCTTCATTTTCAGGTACACCGCACCCAGATGGTTCAGGCTCATGGCCACCCCAATCGGCTCCTTAATTTTTTCAAAATTGCTGCGGGACTGATTCAGGTAGAATACGGCTTTGCGCAAATCGCCTTTTAGCTGGTAAATTGTTCCGATGTTGATCAGCACCCCCGCCTGTCCGCGCGGATCACTGCCCGCGTTTTTACGGTACGACTGCCAGTAGTGCTGCAGCGCCTGATCGTATTTCTGCTGGTGTTCAAAAATGACGCCGATGGCGTTGTACGTACCCGCTAAGTCTGCCTGCGTGCCGTCGCCCATCTTCTCATAGACCTTCAGCGCTTTGTAGTAATAGTCAATGGCTTGGGGAAAATCGCCCAAAGCGGCATAATTCATTCCGATGTTATGGTGGGTGCCCGCAATGGCCCGGTTGTTCTTTCCCTTTTCGAGGTACGGCAGGCCCGTTTTGGCCGACTCGATGGCTTCCCGGTATTTCCCCTTTGTCCAGTGGTAAATTCCCAGACTAACGTAACTGCGGCCGATGCCGACGTTAAAGTCCAGTTGGCGGGAAAGCTTCATGGCTTCTTCGGCGTAGCGCTTCAGTCTTTCCGGGTCGCTGCTCCAATAGATAGCAGCGGCATCGTTCAGGAGCCGGACCCGGTTGGTATCCGGTCCGGCTTTTCTCAGGAGGGTTTCCAGACTATCGCGCTTGCTTGGCTGCGCTACCGCACAAAGCCCAATACCACAAAAAAGAAGAAGTAAAATTTTTCCCATCAACGCACCGATTTTTCTGAAGCAATTTACACGTATAGGTGTATATGTTACTTAACGAATTGATTGAATGGCACTTCTTTTTTCAACTGCCCTGCATTTATAATCCAATTCATCGTCTCTTTTTATGATTATTCCACCCAAATAACTGGCTGTTACATCCGTGTTAAACAATGTTACGGCCGTGTTAACCCCACCCCAGCCTGCTCGATTAGTTTTGCCGACGTAATTATTTCTACTCAAACAGCAAATCTAATTGACACGCTCATGAAAAAGTTTGTATTCCTGCTTTGTCTGCTGGTTCCCGGCTTTTTTACTTCGGTCCGGGCCGATCTCCCTATTGATAAGCTCCCCGTTCCGCCGGTTATTCAACCCATCGTTGGCCAGGAGGGCCAATGGCTGTCGGTGATTCTGCCCACGTTCAGCGGGGGTGGTTCGGTGTACCTGGATTACACGTTACGCCGGTTTTCCGGCTCCCCGCACAACGATCCGGGCGCTTCGATGCCGGCGGGAATCAGCTTTAACCCATCCCTGCGGAATCTGTACGGTTGGCCCAAAAAAGCCGGAAAATATACATTCACCTACGCGGCCAAAGCCCGCAGCGGGAATGTGGGCATGGTGACCTTTACGCTGATCATCAAACCGAATCTAATGCCGGTGGCGCCCTCGGTGGGTCCGCAGGAAGTAAAAGCAGGGCAATCCTTTTCCATTCAGCTTCCGGAATTTACCGACCCGGAAAACACGTCGCTTACCTACAAGTGCGGTTTTATGGCCGTAGAGGGAGGGGGCAACCTGATCCAGCCTTCCTGGATTGTGTTTGACCCCAGCACGCGCAAGCTCGTGGGCATTCCACCCGCAAATTGGTATGTTGACCAGCGCGTGATGGGTATTTACGAAGCGACGGATGAACAGGGAAAACGCAACAGCATATGGTTTGGCCTGGTAGTCAAACCGCAAACCGGCAATCCGCCCGTACACTTTCGGCATCCGTACGGCCCTAAAATTACTCCGCAGTACGGCAAAGAGGGAATTCCGGTTACGCTTCAACTGCCCAAATTCACCGATCCGCAAAACAAGCCACTCACGTATAGTCTGATCAATGCCAACGATGACGCACCGTACGGCCAGATGCCCAATGGCTTGAGTTTTGACCCCGCCACCCGGAAAATTACCGGTGTTCCGGCCCAGGCTGGCGTCTACAAGATGCAGTACAAAGGGGAAGATGCCAACCAACAGGGAGTCAGCGTGTGTTTTTCGCTGGTCGTGGAAGCCAATGCCATGCCGGTGGCCCCCGCTCTTCAATCGCAGGTACTCGAACCCGGCAAACCGTTCCAATTCCAGCTTCCCAGGTTTACCGATCCGGAAAATGACCCGATGATGAGCTTTCTGGGGCTTGGCCTTGGCGTCAGCTCTACGACAGATTTCTTTCCGAGCTGGATGCACGTTGACCTTAACACCCGGACGGTTTCCGGCACGCCCCCCCCGTATGAAGAAAGCTTCCTGCTGTCGTACCGGGCGCGGGATGCGCTCAACGAGAGTGCCGTACAATTTAAAGTGACGGTCCGCAAAAATAACCCGCCCAAAGCACCCGTGGTGAAGAACCTGACGTACCAGGTCAACAAGCCGATGGAGGTGCATCTGCCGGTCTTCATCGATCCCGAAAGCGACCCGGTCACCCTGACGCTGGTTGGCGCCAATTATCAGCTGCCCGAAGGACTCAGCTTCAAGCCCGGCGACCGCAAACTCTACGGGACACCCAAAAAGACCGGCGTATCTACGTTACACTACATCGGGAAAGACAGCAAAGGACTGTTGAGCAGCGTAAGTTTTACGTTCACCGTCACGGCTTCAGCCCCACCCGCAACCAGCAACGCCCGCATCGCCGGAGAATCCGCCGAAACACCGCGTGAATGGACCGCAGTGGTTTTGGGCAACCCCGTCGTGGGCGACGATGTGGACGTGGAGATCACCGACGCGCAGGGCCAGGCGTTGCGGTTCGAGCTAACCGACCTGAATGGGCGTCTGATCAGCGGCCAGTCGCGGGATATGCAGCAGGCTTCCGAACGAATCCGTCTGCCATTCAGCACGCAGTCAGCGGGCCTATACGTTCTCAAAATTGCCGGCCGCAACCAGATTAAAACCCTCAAAGTGGTGAAATGACAAACCGGTGAGTGATGAGCCGCCAATTCATCACTCATCGCTCCCTCCCCGGTAACGCCGTTGTTGTGGTGAGGCAACGTCAGCGGTCGGGTTACCGGATTACCTTCCGGAAAAACCCCAGGATAAGTAATTGCCCGAGTTATGATCTTGCTCACCCGCTCCAATCCGATTAGACCGTAGATTTGCCGAATCACTCAACATCGACTCTGGTCATACGTTCCACCCATGCATAATCTGGTTCCCATCATCAGCCCGGAGCAGGCCGTTCAGGTCATTCATTCCGGAAACCGCGTTTTTATTCACAGCGTTGCCCAGACACCCCACCGGCTTATCAAGGCGATGGTTGAACGGGCCGTTAACGAGGACCTGCGTGACGTTGAAGTTTGCCACATGCACACGGAAGGTCACCTGCCTTACTGCGAAGAACAATATGCGAAACACTTTAACCCCAACGCGTTTTTCATCGGGGCCAACATGCGCAAACAGGTCAACGCCGGTATTGCCGACTACGTCCCCATTTTCCTGAGCGAGATTCCGTTGCTTTTCGAGCGGAACATCCTGCCCCTGGATGTGGCCCTGATTCAGGTTTCCCCGCCCGATCAACACGGGTTCTGTTCCCTCGGGCCGTCGGTTGACATTTCCCTGAGCGCCGTTAAGAATGCCAAATATGTCATTGCACAGATTAACCCAAACGTGCCCCGTACGCACGGCGACGGCATTATTCACATCAAAACCCTGCACGCGGCCATTGAGTGCGACGACCCGCTGTACGAAATGCCGCTCAAAACCGCTTCCGCCACCGAACAGCGAATTGGCCGGTACGTGGCCGAACTGGTGGAAGACGGCGCTACGCTGCAAATGGGCATCGGCGGAATTCCGAATGCGGTACTGGCCGAACTGGTGCACCACCAAAGGCTGGGCATTCATACCGAAATGTTTTCCGACGGCGTGATTGACCTGGTGGAGCGGGGCGTTATCACCAACGAAAACAAGAAAGCCATTCCCTACAAGCTGGTTTCCTGCTTCGCGATGGGCACCCGGCGGTTGTACGATTTTATGCACGATAACCCCGGAATTGCCATGAAGTCGGTGACCTACACCAACGACACGGCCATCATCCGGCGCAATCCAAAAGTGACGGCCATCAACAGCGCCATCGAGGTGGATCTGACGGGTCAGGTCTGCGCCGACACCATCGGAACGTTCCAGTACTCGGGCGTGGGCGGGCAGATGGACTTTGTGCGGGGGGCGTCGCTCTCGGAAGGCGGCAAGCCGATCATTGCCCTGCCATCGGTAACCAAATACGGGGAAAGCAAGATTGTGCCGTTTCTGAAAGAAGGAGCCGGTGTTACCACCACCCGCGCCCACGTTCACTACATCGTTACGGAATACGGAGTGGCGTATCTCTACGGCAAAAACCTCCGCCAGCGCGCCCGGGCGCTGATCGACATTGCCCACCCCGACCACCGCGAAACGCTGGAACGGCAGGCCCACGAGCGGTTTAAGATTTTTGAGTAAATTCGTAGCAACTCCCCAAAAAAATGGCCCGTAATGGGCCATTTTTTCGGAATTAACCCGCGCCAAAACCGGCTATCATTTTCTGGCAACGTGCCGCTTGTTTGGTTTTTATGTTGCGCTATTGTTTTCAACAACCTGCTCCTTTCCAACCTGTTTACGCATGAGATTTACGGCTATCCTCCTTTTTGTTCTTTTACTTACCGCAACAACCGTTTCGGCCCAGCAAACCGAGCCGGTTGAAATCCTGTTTATCGGCTTCGATCACCTCAACCAACTGGCAAACGGCACCCCCGAGTCCGAGGTACTGAGCCCGAAAAAACAAGCCGAACTCGCCAAACTCAACGCGGCCCTGAAGCGATTTGCCCCGGATATGATCATGGTGGAAGTAGATCCCAAAGGACAAGCGCGTCTGGACAGTCTGTTCCGGTTGTACCGGGCCGGTTCGCTTAACCTGGCCAACCTGGAGGGAGGCCGCAGCGAAACGTATCAGGTGGGTTTTGCGCTCGGCAAACTGCTCAACCACCAGCGTATTTACGGGATTGATCACTACGACGCCACGTCGCAATCGCTGCTGAGCCAAGGCGAAAACATTGAAATTTACCGGCAGGGCCTGCAAACTCTTCAGAAAACCGCCCGACCGCTTAAAAAAGCCGTGCAGCAAGACAGTCTTTCGCTGTACGATTACGTGGTCGCCATCAACCGGCCCGAGATGATTCAGCTAACCCACCGGCTGTTTTACAACACCCCCGCCCTGGTCGTCAACGGCGAATTTTCGGAATCGGGCACGCACAGCGCTGACCTCAGTAAACTTGACAAAGCGTACATCGGGGCCGAATTCATCAGCCTGTTTTACAACCGGAATCTCAAGATTTATTCGAATATTTTAACTACGCAGCTCAGAAACCGGGGTCGGAAATTGCTCGTCATGATGGGCCAGACGCACATCGGCGTGTTACAGGATCTGGTCAAAGACAATCCGGCGTATAAGATCATCCCGGCGCTGACGTACCTGGCCCCGCCCAAATAGGAACGATCAAAATTCGTCCAATCGACGGCGGATCAATTTAATTTTGAGGACTTTTCAGGGAGCCTGCTGGGCGTAATCACCGATGGTCAGGGTCGGCGGGCCCAGGTCGGTCCAGGTTTGTTCGGCTTCGAAGCTTTCGGGATACCTGTTTAGTGCTTCCACGATGTGCGCGCCATAGTTGACCGTTCGGCTAAACCGCCCCAGGAATTTCAAAACGCCCAGCGGGGCTTTAACCAGGGTTAGTTTTCGCTTCGCGTACTGATCGACAAACAGCTTCGCACCGGCTTCGTAGGTGTGGGCTTCCGGCCCCTGAACAACGTACTCGCGGTTTTGATCGCCCGGCAGTTGCAGGGCCCGCGCCACCTGCCGACCGTAGTCCTGCCCGGCCACAAACCACATGCGAACGTCGGACTGCCCCGCCAGCGGCAAAACCGGACCCTGCGTCTGCATCGAGAAACTCTCCATGAACGTGGACGGGTAAAAAATGGTGACCGGGAGCCCCGACTGCTTCAACAACCGCACCGCTTCGTGCTTTACCTCGAACACCCACCAGTCAAAACCGTTCATGCCCTGATAGCGCATCACGAGCGACGACATATAGCCGATGCGCCGGACCCCCGCCCGCCGGGCCTCGTCCAGCAGAATTTTCATCCCGTCGGTTTCGGTGTGAAAGTCGCCCGGTTTTTCGGCCTGCCGGACGGACAGGTTCAGGTAAACGGCCTGCTGGTTTTGCAGTCCGGCCCGCAGGCTTTCCGGGTTCCGCAAATCGGCCCGGACGATCCGGGCCTTGGGAAACAGGGCTTTGGCTTTATCGGGGTTGCGCGCCAGAATCGTAACGGTATACCCGGCCGCAATCAGTTGCTCCGTAACGGGCTTCCCGATCAGCCCCGTGGCTCCCAGAACGGCGATGTTCATGATGGGGTCGTGTTTTCGCTCAAAGCCGGAGTGTTGAACAAGACTGTCAGCATCCGGCTGAATTCGGTCTGCCAGGGTGCCGTAATGAAAATTTCGTCCTGGGTCAGCGGATGCCGGAAGTGGATGCGCTGGGCGTGCAGCAGCATGGTTTCCATCCCGAAATGATCCTTAAACAACCGGTTTTGCTTGTTGCAGCCGTGGGGCCGGTCGCCAATGATCGGGTGGAAAACATGCGCCATGTGTTTGCGAAGCTGGTGCAGTCGCCCGGTGGTGGGCGTCAACTCCACGAGCGAATACCGGGAGGTGGCGTGTTTGCCAAACGGCAACGGAATTTCGGTGCGCCGGAGGGTTTTCAGGCGCGTAAATGCATCCTGTACCGTGCCCACTTTGGCGTTCGACGACCCCGCCGAACGTTCGTCGACCCGCAGCGGATAATCAATGTCCAGTTCGTCGGGGGTATACCCGCGCACGATGGCGAGGTAGGCTTTGTCCACCTGGCCCTCGGCAAACTGCTGCTGCATGAGCGAATTCATGGTTTCATCCAGCGCAAACAACAGCACACCCCCGGTTTTGCGGTCGAGCCGGTGAACGGGATAGACGCGCCGGCCCAACTGGTCGCGCAGCAGTTGCACGGCAAACTCACTGGCGTCGCTGGCGATGATGGACCGGTGCACCAGCAAACCGTGCGGTTTATTTACCGCCACCAGATCGTCGGATTGGTAAAGAATTTCAAGTTCCCGCCCGGAAGGAATTGCGCCCGTCGCCGGCTGCTCGGTTTCCATCAATATTTTGCCATCAGATTCAACAATTTCCGGTCCAGCTTGTGGCCGTGCCAGTTTTCGTACGCCACATCCGTACGCTCAGAATCCAGCACGCCAAACGAGCCGCTGAATTCCCAGAGCGCAAAGCCGATGCCGTTGCTGGTCAGGATGTCGAGGACGTCGCCAAACCAGGCCAGAAATACATCGTGGGGCGTTTTATTCCAGCAGCCGCACTCGCCACAGTGGACGCCCACCCCCTGATTGACCAGCTTGATCCACGGTTTATAGAACTCTTCCAGCATCGCGCGGCTGAGGTATTTGTCGCCCACCTGCCCCGGCCATTTGGGCATCGGCAGGTTTTCGGGGTCTTTGTTGGCCCAGGGCGCTTTGTAGTGCGAAATAATGCCCGGATGATACCCCCGGCAGCTCTGACCGATGTTCAGGTCCGTGATTTCGGGAATAACCGTCGAACCGCCACTGTTGCCGTCGGCAATCACCAGGTGCTTGGGGTTTTCTTTCCGAATGGCCTCCGCAGCGGCTTTGGCGACTTTCCGATACACCTCGCCCGGCACCGGCCCGCTTTTGGAATGCTGGTCGTTCATGTCTTCGCGCATACTCGGTTCGTTCACCAGGTCAAAGCTGATTTTGTCCGACGAGGTGTTTTTATAGCGCTTAGCCCACATGTTCCAGTGAAAATTAAACGCATCCTGCGCCTGCTGATCGCGCCAGAGGTTATACGGTTCGTGAAAACCGGCATTGATGCAGTAGCCGGGCGCGCGGTGCAGGTTCAGGCTTACGTGCAGGCCGTGTTTGTGGGCCATCGCCACCAGGTTATCAATCCGCTCCACGGCCTGCTCGTCAATCTGGTAGACTTCTTCGGGCGTAATGTTCCGGCTGCGGTCGAATTTGAGGTAAGCCGGATAGGCAATGGGAATCCGGACAAAATCAAAGCCCCAGTCCCGCATCCATTTAAAGTACTCCTCCCGGGTGGCCGGACGGCTCTGGGCCGGATTTGGCGAAAAGAAATCCAGCAGGTTGAACCCCTTCCATTTGGGCAGTTTGTTTTTGGCCGCTGGAGCCGGAGTAGACGCCAAAACCGCGGGACCGGACGCACTAACGGCAGCCGCCAGCAGGCCGGTATGTTGGATAAATGTTCTGCGTTGCATACAGGGACGGGAATTATGAATTCACAAACTTACTCAAAAACCACTTTAGTCCTGTTTTTGCGCAATTGATTCCGGGCCTTTCGCAATTGGCGCATAAGGGGCTCCGATTCTACCCGCCAAGCCCGCAATTTTGCAGGACCCGATCACCGTTTCGGGCTTAAAACAACAAATACGCAAGAACCAAGATGAAGTCCGTACACCGTTTGCTGTCGAAAGCAGCCTTGCTGGCCCTGGTGGTCAGTGCATTGACCAGTTGCAACAAAGAACCCGTAACGCCCGAACCCGGCGAAGGGGGCGAATCACCGGTAGAGGTTCCCAACACACCGTTTTCCTCCATCCCCGACGAACTGGTTGGCACCTGGTACGCCAGCCACAACGAAGGTCCGCTGACGGAAAACTGGAAAAACGGGACGTTTCAGGGGGAGCAGGGTTTCCGCGAATTCCGCACCATGATTTTTACCAAAGACGGCAGAAACGCGGTTGAGTACACGTCGGAGGTGTATAACCTGAGTGCTGGGGAAGAAAAGCGGTATCTCTACAAAATAACGGGGACGCTCGAATACAAGTCCAATCCGGCGCAGTTGACCTTTCACGCCCAGTCTGGCGTCATGCGGGTTTACAGCAACCTGACAACGGGTTACAAGGAATCGCCCATCAAGGCAGACGATCTGAAAAGCTACTACAGTGTTTTGCGGAATCCGCACGGCACCACGTTTCCCAACGAAACCAACTATCTGAAAGCCCAGCGGTTTGACGGCGGCAACCAGTTTTCGGTGGAATACACCAAAGTAGGCAACGACGTTCCTACCACGCCGGGCGGTGACGGAAGCTACTCCAAGCCACCGACCTCCGGCACCTACGTTCAGATTGGCAAACAATATTACCCGACCGTCACCATCGGCTCCCAGGAATGGATGTCGGTCAATTACGATGGGGGCGCGGGCGGCCTGAAAGACAACAACAAACCGCAGTACGGCACTTATTATAAATACGCGGATCTCCCCAATGTAATCAAGATTCCGGCGGGCTGGCGGCTGCCCTCGCGGGAAGATTTTGTTCAACTGCTCAAATCGCAGGGTCTGGAACTAAACGAATGGGGCTCAACCGACGGTGAAGATCTGGCTTCAAAGAAAAAGCTGGGTCAGCTGATGGCGGCAAAGGGCTGGACCAAACAGGATGGCTACGCCAACAACCGGTCGGGTTTTAACGCCGTTCCCGGCAACCTCCGGGTGTTGAACGGCAACCCCCACGGCGAAGGCACCAATTGCCTGCTCTGGACCTCGGACCTGAACGAAGAAGAGATTCCGCTTGCCTTCCAACTCATCCAGTTGCCGAGTGATACCTACGCTAAATTTGGCGGTTATCCGGTCGGCTACAACCCGCCCTACCTTCCCATCCGGCTGGTACGCGATAAGTAACCTAACCGCAGAAACGGTTTTGCCAGGACGGCTTTCGGGATCATACGCCCGAAAACCGTCCTGCTCTTTTATTCCGGGTTATGCCCCCAATTTTTGAGGGAGTATTCCCAGTTGCTGCCTTTCACTTCTTTGGGCCGCTGGGCGCTGTGGCGTTTGATGTAGCCCACCACTTTGCGCATGTGTTCAAAATCGCGGTCGGTCAGGTCAGCCTGTTTCTTGCGCTTGATATCAATGATTTTCTCGCCCGACTTGTGGCCGACAGATTCGCCATCGCCACTGTCCCAGCCCACAGACTTCGACTCTTCCGTGTCCAGCCATTTTTCCAGTTCCGACGGGCTCATGTTCACCAGGTCGTTAAATTCGTTGAGCACGTCTTTTTTTTCTTCCTCGTTCATAACGTTTGCTTATTTTCCTACTTTTTCTACTTCACTTTCCAGTTTCAAAACCAGATCCTTGTCCTCCTGCTCAATCACCAGCGCCGGATCTTCCTTTGAACCGTTTCGTTTTATCTTGGACCCTTTGATGGTCTTTTCCACTTCTTCCTTGTGCACTTCTATCACCTTTCCTTCAGCGTGACCGCTGGCGTATTTCCAGCGCACCGAATCTCCTTTCTTAACCATAACGTTGTGTGATTTAGTTGAAAAGCGCTTAACGGCGTGTGGAGAAAAAATGTTTTCAAAGCCGTCCCTCTCACGGTATTAGCCGGTTTCCCGGCGGACCGTCTTTATCCCGTAGCCTAAGACGGGCAAACCTCTCCCCCGGCTAACCGGTTTATCCAAAAGGCGATGCCCCACCGGGGTGTTGATTCGTACGAGACCGTTAAACAACGCAACGTTATGTCATCAAAAAACTTCTCGTTTCCCCTGCGCATCGGGAAACAACGCATCGGCAAGGCCGCCGTCGGGCAACTCGCTGTGGGCGGATTGGCCCTGGGTCGGCTGGGTCTGGGCGCACTGGCCATTGGTGCCTTTGCTGCGGGTGCGCTGGCGGTGGGTGCCCTCGCCATCGGGCGGCTGAGCGTCGGACGGGGATCGATCCGGAAGTTACACATCGGCGAACTGGAAGTAGATCGACTTATTATCCGGAATAGCGAACCAGCCGGGACGAAATGAAAACAAACGCAACGCCAAACCATGCCCGTTCCGCCTATTGCAGCCGGCCGGTTCCCATTTTTTCGGCTCTCGCGCAACTCACTTCATGCTGAAACCTATTTACTAAAACACTCATCTTATGAAAGCTGCCATTATTCATCAATACGGCTCAAGTCACGAATTACACGCAGAAGAAGTGCCCAAACCACTCGTCGACCGCATCGACGACCCGCACAAAGTCCTGATCCGCGTCTACGCGGCTGGTATCAATCCAATGGACACCAAAGTCCGCAGTGGTGCCATGAACCCCCTGTTATCGGATAATTTTCCGAAGATTCTGGGGGGCGAGTGCGCGGGAATCGTGGAAGAAGTGGGCCTGATGGTGAAAGACATACAACCCGGCGACCGTGTGGTGGCTTCTCTGGGAGCCGAAGGGGGCGGTTATGCCGAATACGCCGTTGCCAAAGACACCAACATAGTTAAACTGCCCGATGGCGTAACGTTCGTTCAGGCGGCCGCCCTGCCCATTGCGGCCGGAACCGCGTTGCAGGCCCTGCTCAACAAAGGCCAGCTCCGGCCGAATGATCGCGTGCTCATCAACGGAGCTACGGGGGGCGTCGGTACGTTTGCCATCCAGATTGCCAAAATTCTGGGCGCCTACGTGACGGCAGTTTGCAGCGCGGAAGGAGCCGCCCTGGCTCGCCAGTTGGGCGCCGATCAGGTGATCGATTACACGACCAGCGACTTTACCAACGGACTTGAGAAATACGACGTGGTTTTCGACGCCATCGGCAACAGCTCGTTCGACGATTCGCAGAACATCCTCAAAGAAGACGGGGTGTACATCACGACCCTGCCGTCGGCCAAACAGGTTTTGAACCAGGCCATCACCACGTTTACCGGCAAAAAAGCGGAGTCGCTGATTTTCACGTTCAACCATGATGACATGAACTGGTTGCTGAAGCAGGTCACGGACGGCAACCTGGTTCCGGTCATTGAACGGACCTACCGCCTGGAGGAACTGGCCCTGGCCCATGCCGCCAGCGAAGCCGAACACGTTAAGGGCAAACTGGTGGTGGAAGTCCAGAGCGAACCCGTTGCCGAAAAATCATGAAAGCGCTCGTTGTTGGCTTGCTGCTGGCAGGACTGTCAGCAGCGGCCCAGACCAAACCCGCAGCAACCACACCTCCGGCGGTGGTCTCGGCCATTGAGGGCATTACAAACAAAAATTTTCAGCCGGATACGGTCTACGCGGCTTTGTCGGCGGAAGATCAGCGGGTGCTGGCCAAAGAGCCAATTGCCAACTGGGGGGTGGCGCAGGCATCCGGCGCGATGACGTATTACAATCTGGTTGTAGGCACGCGTTCGTACCAGTTGCTGATCACCAAAGCCCCCAAAGACGAATTTTCAACGGCGACGCTGCTCCGGTATGCGGACCCGAAAGCCAAACCGGAACCCATTGCCCGCGGCATGCTCAAACCCAAAGAAGACAAACCCAAATGATCCTGTCTGCCCATCTTAGACAGGCACCCGGTTAGGGTTAATTTTCTTCAAAATACCGCAAGCTCTGGTGGAGCGTCCTGGATGATTTTCGAGGACACTCCGCCGGAGCTTGCGTCTTTTTCGGCCCTTCCCGGGCCAGGCTTCGGTTTATTCTATTAATTTACGTCCCGATTTTCACCTTTGCGTTCCTAATGAACCTGGTTTTCCGTTTTACCCTGATTTTAACGTTCCTGAGCCTGTATACCGTATGCGGCTTTTCCAAACCGGGTCGTCCCGGCAAGAAACGGGTCGATCCCAATGCCACGGAAGAGACCGTTGCACTTCACAAGAATTTAAGGAAACTCGCCAGAAAACACACCCTGTTCGGCCACCAGCACGCAACGGAGTACGGCCACGGCTGGGCGGGTGACGCCGACCGCTCGGACGTTAAATCCGTAACGGGTTCGCATCCGGCCGTCATTGGCGTCGATTTCAGCGGTTTGTCGGGTCGCCCACAGGAAGCCATCGAGAAAACCAAGATTGCACTCCGCCAAAACCTTGCCGACACCTACAACCGGGGCGGGGTGACAACGGTGGCCTGGCATTTTTCGAACCCGGTTTCAAAAGGCGGTTTTTACTGGGTGGATTCGGTCTCGGCGCCGGCGGTTTCGATGATTATTCCGGGCGGTTCGCACCACGAAACCTACAAGCAGATTCTGCGCACGGTGGGCGAGTTTGCCCAGTCCGTCCGCGGCAACGACGGCAAACTGGTACCGATGATTTTCCGGCCCTACCACGAGTTCGACGGCGGCTGGTTCTGGTGGGGCAAACCGCACTGCACCCGCGAAGAGTTCATTCAGCTCTGGCAGTTTACGGTGTCGTACCTGCGCGACAGTGTGGGCGTTCACAATTTCCTCTACGCTTACTCGCCCGACTGTTTATTTAAAACCGAAGCCGAGTTTCTGGAACGGTATCCGGGCGACGAATGGGTGGATCTGGTTGGCATGGACAATTACGCCGATTTTGGCCGCAACGGTCGGTACAACGTCGAAGCCGGAATTCAGAAGCTCAAAATCGTTTCCGATTACGCCAAAAAAGCCGGGAAGCTGGCGGCCTTTACGGAAACCGGTCTGGAATCCATTCCCGATACCACCTGGTGGACCGCCACGCTGCTGCGGGCCCTGCGGGCCGAAAAAATGCGACTCTGCTACGTGCTCGTCTGGCGCAACGACACCCGCTCCCCGACGCATTACTACGCGCCGTTTCCGGGCCAGGCCAGCGCCCCCGACTTTCTGAAATTCTACCAGGACCCGTACACGCTCTTCGAAAACGATCTGCCAAAACTGTATCGGTAATGCCCAAAAAGTTATCATTCTGTTAAATTGAGCGGCATTTTGTAGCATCGGGCTGAAAAACGGAGTAACTTTACTAAGTACTCCCTATTCAGCCCGACATGTTAGATACCCGCAGAGAATTCCTCAAGAAAGCCGCCCTGCTCGCCGGTGGCACGAGCCTTTTTCAGGTCTTTCCTGAATCGATCCAGAAAGCCCTCGCCATTGACCCCCAGCCGGGCAGTACGGTTTTTGACGCCGAGCACGTGGTGATTCTGATGCAGGAAAACCGGTCCTTCGACCACTGCTACGGGATGCTACAGGGCGTTCGGGGTTTCAACGATCCACGGGCTATGACGCTGCCCAACCAGCATCCGGTCTGGCTCCAGACCAACGGCCTTGGCGAAACCTACGCGCCGTTTCGGCTGAATCTGAAAGATACCAAAGCGACCTGGATGAGTTCGCTGCCCCACTCCTGGACCAACCAGGTGGACGCCCGCAACAACGGTAAGTACGACAAATGGCTGGACTCCAAGCGCTCCGGCAACAAAGAGTACGCCAAAATGCCCTTGACGATGGGCTATTACAACCGCGACGACATTCCGTTTTACTACGCCCTGGCCGACGCCTTTACGGTTTGCGACCAGAATTTCTGTTCCTCGCTGACCGGTACGACGCCCAACCGGCTCTACCTCTGGACCGGCACCATCCGGGAAAAACCTGACCGCTCGGCCAAGGCCAACGTCCGCAACGAAGACGTGGATTACGGCGATACGGCCCGCTGGACCACCTTCCCCGAACGGCTGGAAGACCACGGTATTTCGTGGAAAATTTACCAGAACGAACTGAGCCTGCCCGTTGGCTTTGAGGGCGAACAGGAAGGCTGGCTGGCCAATTTTACGGACAACCCGATTGAATGGTTTGAGCAATACAACGTCGGTTTTTCGGAAGCCTACCAGAAGCACCTGGTCAAACGCATCGATGCCCTGCCGGGTGAAATTCAGGCGCTGACCGATAAACTCAAAACCCTGCCCGAAACCGGCGCAGAAACCGAAAAGATCAAAAAAGACCTGGCTCGCAAGGAAGCGGAGCTGAAAATGGGCCGCGAACACCGGGAGAAATACAGCCGCGAGAAGTTCGAGCAACTCCCGCAGCGGGGGAAAAACCTGCACGAAAAAGCATTTACGACGAACAAAAACGACCCGGATTATCACGCCCTGACGAAGCTGACCTACCACGACGGCAGCACGGAGCGGGAAGTTGAAATTCCGAAAGGTGACGTGCTGCACCAGTTTCGGGCGGACGTAAAAAACAAAACCCTGCCGACGGTTTCGTGGGTCGTAGCGCCCGAAAACTTCTCGGATCACCCCAGCGCAGCCTGGTACGGCGCGTGGTACATCTCGGAAATGCTCGACATTCTGACGCAGAACCCGGACGTCTGGAAGAAAACGGTTTTCATTCTGTGCTACGACGAAAACGACGGTTATTTCGATCACGTGCCGCCTTTCGTGGCCCCGCATCCCGACAAACCCGAAACTGGTCTGGTGTCCAAAGGCATCGACACGAGCGTGGAGCACGTTTATATGGAGCACGAATTGCAGCGCAAGAGCTCCAATGCCCAAAAGGAAGCCCGCGCAAGCGCGATTGGGCTGGGGTACCGCGTGCCACTCGTCATTGCCTCGCCCTGGAGCCGGGGCGGTATGGTATCGTCGGAGGTGTTTGATCACACGTCCATCCTGCAATTTCTGGAGGTATTTCTGAGCCAGAAAACCGGCAAAAAAGTGGAAGAGCCCAACATCACCGCCTGGCGCCGGACGGTTTGCGGGGACCTCACCTCGGTCTTCCGGCCCTATAACGGCGAAAAAATACCGCTGCCCGCGTTTGTAGCCAAAAATGAATTTGTCGAGAGCATCCACAAAGCGCAGTTTAAAGATCTGCCGTCGGGCTACAAAAAACTAACGACAGACGACATTGAACAGGCAAAACGGGGCGCTTCAGCGGTGGTTCCGCGGCAGGAAAAAGGCATTCGGGCGGCTTGTGCGCTTCCCTATCAGTTGTACGCCGATGGCCAACTGAGCGCCGACAAAAAATCGTTTGGCATCACCATGCAGGCTAAAAACGAGGTTTTTGGCAACCAGTCCGCCGGTTCGCCGTTCACGGTTTACGCCCTTGACAACTACGCATCGGCGGCTGAAAAACCGGAGCGCGGCCTCGCTGTCCGGGATTATGCCGTATCCGCCGGGGACAGCCTGACCGACCGCTGGAACCTCACCGATTTTGAAAAGGGAACCTACCAGTTCCGGGTCAACGGTCCCAACGGTTTTTTCCGGGAATTCATCGGTAACGCCAACGATCCCCACCTCGACATCCAGTGCGACTACCAGCGCAAAACGTCCCAGTCGAAAACGCTGACCGGTTCGGTGGAGCTGAAAATCACCAATCTGGACAAAGCCAATCCGATCACCATCGAAGTCAAAGACAATGCGTACAAAGCCCCGACCAGAACCAAAACCGTTCCGAAGGGCGGACAGGCGAGTCTGGTGCTGGAGTTGAATAAGAGCTTCGGCTGGTATGATTTCAGCGTCCGGGTGGCCGGAAATTCGGTGTTTGAGAAGCGATACGCCGGACGCGTCGAAACCGGCAAAGCGAGCTTCACCGATCCGGCGATGGGCGGAGAAATCGTATAATTGCCATTATTTCGTCGAATCTATGGTTAAAACCGTGGCCCGAACTGCTTATTTACCCAACACGGTTCTATACCGTCAACGGTCGATAAGTATATGAGAATGGAGCATTCCGGTTCTTCGAAAAGCCTGACGTCGCTGAAAAGAACGGCGTTGGGCATTCTTTTTCTTTTCATCACCCAGTCCGTCGGGGCCGTCTCTCCCCCGGCGGACGATCCCGGTGCCCAGGAACGACAGTATCTGGTCCAGACGCTGGTGCGCATCGCCGACCCGGTTCTGGTTTCGCTCAGCCAGAACAAGCTGCACCAGAACATGCCCGTGGAAGGCAAAACGGCCGACCGCAAGGACTACTCCCACCTGGAAGCGTTTGGCCGACTGCTGGCCGGTATCGCCCCCTGGCTTGAACTGGGTCCGGATGAAACGCCCGAAGGTAAGCTGCGCAAAAAATACATTGACCTGACGGTATTGTCGCTGCGCAACGCCACCGATCCGAAGTCACCTGATTTTATGAATTTCAACAAGGGTGGTCAGACGCTGGTTGATGCGGCTTTTCTGGCACAGGGCCTGCTGCGGGCGCCCACTCAGCTCTGGAACCGGCTGGATGCCGTCACCAAGGCCAACATCATAACCGCCCTCAAATCGACCCGGGTGGTTACGCCCGGCTACAACAACTGGCTGCTTTTCAGCGCCGAAGTGGAAGCCGCTCTGCTGAAATTCGACGGTTCCTGTGACCGGATGCGGATTGATTACGCCCTGAAATCCCACCAGCTTTGGTATAAAGGCGACGGCACCTACGGCGATGGCCCGAGCTACCACTGGGATTACTACAACAGCTTTGTTATTCAGCCGATGATGCTCGACGTACTGAAAACGCTGGTCGAAGCCGCTCCAAGCCAATACCTAAAAAAGGAATACGAGACGGTTTTGGGGCGAGCCCAGCGGTACGCGGAAGTGCAGGAAACGCTCATTTCTCCGGAGGGCACTTATCCGCCCATCGGCCGATCGCTGGCCTACCGCTTCGGGGCGTTTCAACTGCTCTCGCAGATTGCTTACCTGAAGGCGTTGCCCGAGGGTCTGGAACCGCAGCAGGTTCGGGCGGCCCTGTACACGCTCATCAAACGGCAGGTGGAAGCGCCCGGCACCTTCGACAAAAATGGCTGGTTGCAGATCGGGCTGTACGGTCACCAGCCGCTGATCGGCGAAAATTACATCTCTACGGGCAGCCTGTACCTCTGCGCGGAAGCGTTTCTGATGCTGGGTTTACCGCCCAACGACGCCTTCTGGACCGGGCCGGACAAAGCCTGGACGACCAAACGAATCTGGCAGGGAGAAAACATGCCGGTGAAACACGCCCGCGATTGACACCCGCCGGTTTCAGGCCGGTTTTTGTTCGCTGGCCCTCAGCGCCCGGACCAGCGCGGGCAAACTCAGGCCCTGGACCACCAGCGTGATCAGCACCACCACGACGGAGACAAAAATCAGCGTATTGCGCTGCGGAAAAGCCCCTTCGTCGGCCAGTGTGAGCGGCAGCGCCAGGGCCGTTGCCAGCGAGACGATCCCCCGCATGCCCGCCCAACCAATGACCAGCGCATCGCGCCAATCAATTTTCTCGTCTGAATAAAACTGAAACCGTCGTTGGTTCGGAAACAGGTTGCGCCGGGCGATGGCTTTTTCCAGGTTGTTGTTGTGCCCAAAAATCCAGAGAATTCGAATGACCAGCATGATCAAGCTGATCAGGAAGCTGTAGCCAATCAGCGGCAGAATTTCGGTTCGATCAATGCTTTTGACGACTTGTGGAAACTGCAAGCCGATCAGGATAAACACCAGACCGTTGAGCAGGAAAATAAAGACTTCCCAAAACGCCTTGTTTTGATTTTTAACGGTTGTTGGAAAAAGCCTGCTGGTGTATTTCGACAAGCCAATACCCAGCACCACCACCGCCAGAACGCCCGAAACGTGCAGTTCTTCGGCCAGCAGGTACACCACAAACGGAGCCAGCACCATTGCGCTGATCGCCAACGCACTGTTGCCGTAGACCCGCTTCAGAAAATAGATCAGCACCTTGCCGAACAGGATTCCAACCCCAACTCCACCGGCCGCTACGATCAGAAATTGTCCGTAGGCATTAAAGAATTTAAACCCATCACCGGCAATGGCCGCCACCGCCAGCCGGTAGGCAATGAGCCCGGAGGCATCGTTGACCAGGCTCTCCCCTTCCAGAATCGTCAGAGTCCGGTGCGACAGGCCCAGCCCTTTCGTCACGTTGGTAGCCGCAACGGCATCGGGCGGGGAAAGGATGGCCCCTAGTGCAAACGCCATTGGCCAGTTCAGGCCGGGAATCAGAAAATAAGTGGTTACGGCAATGGCTGTCGTGGTCAGAAAAACCAGCGAAATCGCCAGGGAACTGACCGTGGCCCAGTTGCTTTTCAGTTCCCGAAACGAAATATTGAACGATGCATCGTAAAGCAGGGGCGGCAGAAAAATCAGGAAAATCACCTCCGGACTCAGCGTAATGGACGGAATGCCGGGCAGGTAGCCAATGCCGATTCCCGCCAGCACCAGCAGAATGGGATACGGTAATTTGATGCGGTTGGCGACGGCCGATAGCACGAGCATGATCGCCATGATGAATAAAACAATACTGTAATGTTCCACGCCAGATTGCCGGTTAATGCACAAATTGGATCGCAACAGATCCCCAAATATACCAATGGCCCGTATTCCCATACGAGCCATTGGTACCTTAAAAATTAAAAACCGTCTTATCTCAGGCTTTTTTCGTCACGGTTGCAACCGCTTTTTTAGCCGGAATCGACTTCTTGGTGCCCGAGCCGGCCGGTTTACTTTTCGTAGCGCCGGGGTTCTTTTGGGTCATCGTCACCGGGTCCCAATGCACCACTTTGTTTTCGAAGTAGCTTTCGTTGCAGGCCAGTACCGGAGCAGCCGCGCGGAACCCGAACACGGGGTCTTCGATGGTGCCCTGGCTGCCGTTCCGAACATTTGTGAAGAAGTCGCCAAAATGTTTGGCGTGTGCATCATCGTCTTTCGACGCTTCAAACTTCACTTCCTTCACCGGTTCCGCCGTGCGGGTTTCGGGCGGATATTTGGCGTCGTACTCTTCCACAAACTTCTTCTGAACGTCTTCCGTAAACGTAAAGAAGCTATCGTAGTTGCCGTAACCCGGGGCGATGGGCAGTTTTTTCTTGGTCAGAATCAGGTTATTTTCCGAGAACTCGACGGTTCCTTCGTTGCCGATGATCCGGGTGACGTTGCTGATTTTACCGGCATTGGCGAAGTTCACCCGCAACACCATCTGGAAGGCGTCGTGCTGCTCGGTTTTGGGGTAATCCATGATGCTGGTCATCACGTCGGGCACATCGCGGTGCTCTTTCCAGTAAGCCAGGTTGCCCGACGAATAAATCCGGGTTGGGCCCAGCGTATTGGTGACGAAATGCACGCCCGTAATCAGGTGGACGAACAAGTCACCGGCCACGCCCGTACCGTAGTCTTTAAAGTTCCGCCAGCGGAAAAACCGGACCGGATCGAAGGGGCGCTTGGGCGCATCGCCCAGGAAGCGGTCCCAGTCAACGGTTTGGGGCGTGGCATCCGGTGGCACGGAATAGTTCCAGGCCCCGATGGCATTGAACCGGTCGTTGTTGGACTCAATGTAATTGATGGCGCCGATTTCACCGGCCTGAATCAGCCGTTTGGCCTCCTGGAAAGCCGCGCTGCTGATGCGCTGGCTACCCACCTGCATGGTTTTTCCCGACTTTTTCCAGGCATCGATCACGGCTTTGCCTTCGTTCAGGTGCTGCACCATCGGTTTTTCGCAGTACACGTGCTTACCGGCTTTCAGGGCCGCAATGGTGATGTGGTCGTGCCAGTGGTCGGGTGTTACCACCAGCACGGCATCCACGTCCGAACGGTTCAGAATTTCACGGTAATCGCGGGTTGTAAACAGTTGCTGTCCGAAAGCCGTCCGGGCGTGTTCCAAACGACCGGAATACAGATCGGCCACGGCCACCAGTTCCACATCAGGGTTGCGCAGGGCCGCCTGGGTGTCGTAGTTCCCCTGAATCCCCATCCCGATGGTGGCAATCCGGATTTTGTCGTTGGGGCTAATTTTCTTCAGATCCTTAATAATATTGAAAGGTCGGGCCACGAAAGGCTCGGCGACGCTCTGGGTAGCCACCAGCGCCGAAGCGGCTGTCAGTCCCTTGATAAAGTCGCGACGATTGGAATGCATAAGGTTAATTTTGGGTAAGTTAAAACGGAAGATTAAGTCTGTAAAGTTAGAATTTTACGGGATAAATCCCACCTCCTGCCGCGCATGTTATTTGGCGAATGCCGGGGTTGACCTGGCAAAAATTAGGCAGAGCCGTGCAGAATAAACACTTTACGCTCTCTTAAACCCACCCGGCATTTTTCATATATTTTATACTATTCCGGTGTAGCGGCTTTTCTCCGCCCTCAACCCACCTCCTTGATTGACGAGGCCGGATTTGCGTTTTCTGCATCACGCAAAAGCGCTGAAACAAAAAGCTCCTTTACACCACTTGGTGTAAAGGAGCCGCCTATTCAAACCTGGATTTACCCTTACCGTGTATATAACGCTCCCTTGGCAATGGTCGATTCGTATTCTCCGCTAATGGTTTCCAGAAACTTGCCCGTCACCCAGCCGATGTCGGAGTTACGGATAAACACGAACCGTTTCGGCGCAGTAGGGGTCGAGTATGTTTTCATGATGGCTTCCAGCCACAACGCCCCGGCAATCAATTGTTTTTCGCTCACCTGATCACGCACCGTGCGAATCTCCTGCTCGGCTTTTGCCCGGATAGCCGCATCCGCAATGCCCTTTACGTCCGGATGAGTCAGCGTCTGGTACTCATCCATCACTAGTTTCTTGAACCGTTCGACATCGTCCATCGAGATGGCAACGGCTGTGGTACCGCTTTTTTCGGGGTGCAGGTACGTGACGAGCGCCCAGGCCACATCGCCCCCCAGCCCGACCGTCCGACGGTTTTGCAGCCCCGTACTGCTGGTTTTGAAACGAGGAGTCAGCGCCGTATCAGCGACGGTTTTGACGACCCGCTGCGCTTCCCGTTTGAACGCTTCGGTATTCAGCGACCGCTTGCTTTCAATCTGACTCACCAGCGATTGAACGCCCACGGGTAACTCAACGGGGTGGAAAGTCTTGTTTGATTCAAAATACCCCCCGACGGTTGCATCGCTACCGATGTTGAGCGAAGAAGTTGTCGGCCAGACTTTGCGGGGAATTGAGCCAACGGTAAAAAGTTCGGCTTCGCGGTCAGTCGAGAGCGTGGTATCGATGCGCAGGTTGCTGCTCGGCAAAGCCCGCGAAAGCTGGTCATACAGCATTTTTTTGGTCGCCGGGGTTTTGGCGAGCCCTTCCTTCATCTCGTTGCTGAACACGATGAAAATCCGTTCGGCCGGGATGTTGTAATGACTGATCGAATCCAGACATACCTTCAGCGCATCCTGCCCGGCTTTCAGTGAGTTGGAGGCATCAGCCACAAAGCTAACGTTTGGAACCTGAATGCGGGTTTTTATATCTTTTTCGTAGAAATCACTTTCGTAGCGGGTTTTGAAAATCGCCAGTTTAACATCCGACGCGCCAAACTGAATCCCGGCGTACAGGTTCTTACCGGACAGCTCCCGAATCAACTCGTTAACGCCCCAGGCACTGGCAACGTACCGCAACTTCTCGTACCGGCCCCGGGCCAGTTTCAGGTAATAATCGGCGTTGTCGTTGCTGTTGTTTTCGTAGTAGGCCAGTCCCAGCAGTTCGTACGTCACGGCTTCCCAGTACCGGTCTTTTCCCCTCACCGCCGGCAGGGCCCGTTCCAGCAGGTTGATGGCATCCTGCGGTTTATCCAGTGCCCGTAAGGTGTTGGCCAGTTTGATGTACTGAATTGCCTGGGCCGTGCTGGTCGCTTTCTGAGCCAGCACGGGACCAAGCACTAAGAGTAAAAGAACGGACAGAGATAAAAAGCGTTTCATTCGGATGGGGAGGACAGTGTCACCGATGCCATCGCTTCGGTGACCATACATACGAGCAAAGACACGCTTGAGATTTCGGCTTATCGAGAAAATCGAATTTTTTTGGGGACTCGCCTACCCCAGCACCCAACTCAGGGCCAGCACACCCAGCAACCCCGTCACCGAAACCAGCGTTTCCATTACCGACCAGGTTTTGAGCGTATCGACCATGGATAACTGGAAGTACTCCCGAAACAGCCAGAAACCCGTGTCATTAACGTGCGAGAACATCATGCTGCCGGCGCCGATGCTCAGCACCATCAGGTTGGGCTCCACGCCCGTCGTGGCCAGCATCGGTGCAACAAACCCGGCGGTGGTGATTCCCGAAACCGTTGATGAGCCCGTGCAGACCCGAATGAGCGCGGCCATGCCCCAGGCCAGCACGTAGGGATGCAAGGTCGAATCCTCCATCATCCCGGCAATGGACTCGCTGACCCCGCCATCGGTCAGCACCTGCTTCAGCGCCCCGGCCCCGCCGAAAATCAGAAACAGCATGGCCACATCCTTGACCGCGTCGCCGAACAGGACCGTTACCTCGGGCACGGTTTTTCCCCGCCGGATGCCCAGCGTGTAGGTAGCAACCAGAACCGACAGAAACATGCTCACCACGGGTTCCCCCGCAAAAACAAGGATCTGCTGCCCGGTTGATCCAGCCGGTAAAAACGGCCCCAGAAAGGTGCTGAGACCGATGAGCAGAATGGGGAGCAAAACCGTCAGGAAACTGTTGACCGCGGAGGGCATCTGGTCTTCGCGCAGATCGGGCGCAATAAACGCCGGATTTGCCAGCGTTGTGTAGCGTTTCACGGTTGCGCCAAACAGGGCCCCGGAAATCAGGATGGCCGGAATGGAAACGATGATTCCGTAGAAGAGCGTCAGTCCCATGTTGGCGTTAAACTGCTTCAGAATCGCCAGCGGAGCCGGGTGGGGCGGCAAATAGCCCTGCGTAACCGACAGCGACGCCAGCATGGGCAGCCCTAAATACAAGGCAGGTAGTTTGTACCGGTAGGAAACCGTAATGACCAGCGGAGCCAGCAGCAGAAAACCAACTGAATAAAACAGCGGCAAACCGACGATGAATCCGGTTACCAGAAATGCCCATCGGGCGTGGTGTGTACCCACCAAATCCATGAGTTGGGTAGCGATGCGCTGAGCGGCTCCGCTCTGGGCCACGAGTTTACCGAGCATGGCCCCCAGCGCAATGATGGCCGTAATGGACCCGAGCGTTCCTCCGATACCCTTCTGAATCGAATCCAGGATCGCCAGCGGCTGAAGACCCAGGGCCAGCCCCGCCCCGAGGGAGACCGCCAGAAAAGCCAGGAAGGTGTGTAAACGAACAACGGAAATTAACCCGATCAGGGCCAGAATAGCGAGGAAGGTGATGGTTAGGAGCATCACCAAACATAAAAATTATTACAATTTAATCGAAGAATCAGAACAAAGATTTGACGCTGCGGCCACCCGTTGCGCCTGCAGAATATGCCGCTGCTCGTGGGCAATCAAAAACCGCAAGGTGTCGCCCACCGACAACCGGATGAACCTGGCGATGGAAATGGGCACCCGAAGCTTTTGCATATCCACCCGCCGGGCTCGTTCCAGCAGACTCAACAGTTCGCGCTGCTGGCCCTGAAAGACGGCCATTACCGCTTTCGCATCCAGTTCGGCAGCGGGGGTATGTTCTTTCACGGCCTTGGCTTTCAGCCCGATGGAACCGTCGGCTTTGGGGCGCATGGAATTGGCGAAGTAGTTGCCCAGCCAGCCGCTGCGGAACCTTTCGGTCGCCGGGATAGGCTCCTGCTCACCCCGCTCAATCGCCCTTTTGAGCTTTGGAAGGTAATACTGTCCGTAGCTGTTCAGGTGTTCCAGACACTGCGCGATGCTCCAGCGCTCGGGGGCGGGCGGCCAGTTCAAGGCATCGTTTGGCAACGTACTAAACTCGTTCTCAACAATCTGGATTAACGCATGGGTCTCGGCGGTCAATTGATCGAGCAGGGCGCTGGGGGTGAACGTTGGCATGGCGGTAGCGATTGGGTCAGCAAACCTAAGGCGGTTTTTGAAAAACAATCTTGGTCTGGCCCAAGATTTTAGCAAGCGCTACAACCGGACGGACGCCAGCAGTTTGCTAAAGGTTGTCGGGTCCAGCCCCAGGTACGACGCCAGGTATTTGTGCGGAATCAGTTGCAAAACGTGCGGACTGCGCGTTAGCAAAATCCGAAATTTCTCTTCGGCGCTGAACGTCATCAGTTCAATGTACCGCTCCATCAGGCCCGACAGGGCGGCCGCCGTGCCGATGCGTCCCCAGCGCTCCAGTGCCGGATAGGTAGCCAGCAACCGGTCGAAGTCGGTAAACGAAAGGCGGAGTAACTGGCTGGCGGTCAGCGTTTCGAGGTAGTATCGCGAAGGCTGCTGCAACTGAAACGAGTCGATAATGCCCGACATCGAGCCGGCGTACGAAAAGATCAGCGTGGCATCCCGTTTTTTTTCGCCCAGGTAATACGCCCGCTGAACCCCGTCGACGACAAAGTAGAGGTAGCGCTCCACTTCACCCGCCGACGTCAGAATGGTTTTGCGTTTGTACTCGACCAGATGCCAGCAGGCCGCGAACGCGTTCCACTCCCCTTCGGTGAGGTCGGCGACCGGCAATACGACCTGCTTGAGCCGCTCCAGCGCCGTTGCCCGTTTATTCATACCCGTGTCCAACCGGCCGAGCCGTCTGCGTTTGTGGTAGGTTGATTAAGACCAGGATCACCTGAAACCAGCCGTCGGCTTCGCCAACCAGGGGCGTGGGCTGGTTCAGCAACCGGTATTTTGTGTCGATGTTGGAGAGCCCTACCCCGTTGGATTCAATCCGCAGGTTTTTGCGTTGCAGGTTATTTTCAACAATCAACAAATCCTGGCTGCTGGTGCGAATCCGGATTCGGAGCGGCTGATCGGGCAACACCACGTTGTGTTTGACGGCATTCTCGACCAGCAGTTGCAGCGTCAGCGGAGGAAGCAGGGCCTTTTGGTACTCCTCGGTTACCGACACCTGCAAGTCGACGCTTGTACCGAAACGGGTTTGCAGCAGGTGGAAATACGAACGGATAAAGCGCAGTTCGTCGCTGAGCGTCACCAGTTCGTTTTCGTTACTTCGCAGCAGATACCGGTACACATTGGAAAGTTCATCCACAAACTTGCTGGCCTGCCCGGGGCTTTCGTCGATCAGTGAGGAGAGGGTGTTCAGGCCGTTGAACAGAAAATGCGGGTTCACCTGGCTCTGCAACGCCCGCATCTGCACTTCGGTTTTTTCGTGCTGCATCCGCTGGATCGCCAGGTCGGCTTCCAGGTTTTCGCGGTGGCGCTGCTCGCGTTCGCGCTCCAGGTCTTTTTCTACCACGGCTTTCCGAACGGCCTCCCGCCGGTGCCGGTACGAAATTCCCAGCGAAAAAAAGATCAGGTCCAGCACCACGCCAACCTGGAGAAACAAATCCGGGTGTTGCCAGAAGGGCAGCGACAGGCTAAGGTTCGGTGAGTGAATCAGCAGGGCCGCCGTAATGGCGTGGTTGATGAGCAGCGAAGCCGTTCCGGCCACAAAAAACCGGGCCACCACGTCCTTGGACCGAAAAAAAGAAAAGACAATGTAACCGCCCACGGCCAGCATGGCAAACCGGATGGGTTGCAGCAAAATGGTGTGCATCGTCGACTGCCAGAAATCCGTGAACAGGTAAACGTAGGTTTTAACGGCACAATAGAAAACGAGCATCCACTGCACGACCACCACCGAGCGCAAAAACCGGGGCCGCTCGCGCAGGTTCAGGAAAATCTTGGCCAGCTCCAGGTAAAAGATGTAACCGAGGTAGGAAGAGAGCTTAAAAAAACTACCCAGATTGGTCGGTAAACCCAGGTGGTTGATGACAAAATAGAAAGCCCAGATCAGGGTGTAAATCGTGTACAGCCCATAGATCCGCTCACGGTACATAAACCACTGGATGGAATTGGCCAGAAACATGGCCACCACCATACCCCAGAAGAACGGCGACAGGGCTTCGTACGTCATTTGAATGGGAAAAATCAACTACGCGCTAACGATCAATGCTACGCTGTAAATGTACAAAAAAGCATTCAAAGACGTGAGTTTCTGATCGCCAGACTCAAAAACGAAGCGTTAAGTGGACCGGGTGGAAGCCCGAATGACCAGTTCGCCGTCCAGATTGGTTTGGGTGATGGCGTTGTTTTTGGGGATGCTTTCCAGCAGAATCCGGGTGGCCAGCTGCCCCATCTCGGGTAACGGTTGACGGATGTACGTCACTGGGGTGTGAAACAGGTCATAAGCGTCGGCCTGATCGAGGGTGATGATGGCAACGTCGTCCGGCACGCGCTTCTGGAGTTCTTTGATGGGCTTCAAGCCGAAGAGGGCCAGGGTGTTGGAAGCAAACAGAATGGCCTCAACGGGATTTTTGCCCCCCAACAACTCCCGGACGGCTTTTTCAATATCGGTTTTGTAGGTAGCGCGCCGGACTTCTTTCAGCCAGCTTTTCGAGAAAGTAATGTTGTTGGCTTTCAGAGCCTCCAGATACCCCCGCTTCCGCTCGGTGATGGTATACAGCGTGGTTTGAAATGTGATCATTCCAATGCGCCGGTAGCCCGAGTCGATCAGGTGCTGGGTGGCTTTGTAAATGGCGCCGTAATTGTCCAGCGCAACGTAATTGGTTTTCAGATCGGGAAAATACCGGTCGATCAGGACAAACGGAACGCCTTGCTTTTGCAGGTCGGCCAGTTGTTTTTCCATGCCCTCCGTGGGTACAATCAGCAGCCCGTCGACCTGCCGGTTCAGGAGCGTCTCGATGAGTTTTCGGGCTTTCTGCGGCTGCTCGTCCGAGCTGCCCACCAGAACCGTATACTGCTGCTGATCGGCTTCGTCTTCGATGATGCGGGTGAGCGAGGAAGAAAAAGGATTGGAGATATCCGCAACGACCAGCCCGAGGGTGAACGTCTTGTTGGTCTTCAGGCTTTTGGCGATCTGGTTGGGCCGGTAATTCAGTGCTTTGGCCACCGCCCTGATCTTCTGAGCGACCTGCTTACTGATCTTGTTTTCCTTTTTATTATTCAGCACGTAGGATACCAACGCCGTTGAAACCCCCACTTCCTGCGCAATATCCTTTAACGAAGTCTTCTTTGCCATACCGGGCAAATATAGGAAAAAGTCAATTATTGATTTAAACGTTTAAATTAATTAGTTCCGGTATTTAATTTTTCAAATAGCACACTTCGACATTTCTATATAAATAATACTATTTACATGGTACTATTTGAACATTAATAAGATAATTTCTAAAGAAATTCAACTTAATTGCACTTTTTTAATTTAAACGTTTAAACCAATTTCTGTACTTTTGTGTTCGAATAGAACAGCTACTGGCGTGGTAAAATGCCGTAGCTAACCGGAGAGCAGGCTAACCGCCCCACCAGGCTCTTTGGAAATTCAAAAAATAACAACAGACAATGACACAGAATCTGAATACTAAAAACAAGTCATCCAAAACGCCCTTTTTCGCTTCGCTGCTGTCCTTCATCGACCGGCACGACGGGGTGTTTGAATCGCTGAGCCGGCAGGCAACGCCTTTTGGCGGCAACTGGCTACCGGAAAACCGCCGGGCACTCAATGCCCAGGCGACGCAGGAACAACTGACTACACTGCAACAGCAGGTTGACGGACTAACCAAGGAAATTACCCGGCTGAGAGCCCAGAACAACGCGCTTGCTGCGCAATCCGAAAATCGCAAAACCGAGATTGGCATCAACCGCTTCCGGGCGTTGCGGGCAAATTCTTAACGATTTATCTGGCGTATCAACCACTCTAAAAGCATCAAATTATGAACCGTTTTTCAGTTTTATATCAATTCAAAGGTCAGTATCACCACATCGGGCGGGACACCCAGGCCGAAGCCCGCACCACCTTGCAGATCCTGGCCAACGACGCGCGCCGGACGCCCATCGGTATTTTTGACTCCAAAACCGAATTATTCGAGTGGACGCCCAGCTACCAGCAGCACATGGACCAGGCTTCGATCAGCGAACAGGGCAGTCAGGGGAACGAAATCATCTCGATTGCCCAGGCCCTGCGCCGTCGTGACGCCAGCTGGCACCCAGCCGACCGTTTTCGGCGCCCCAGCTTTTTTGCCTGACAACCCGAAAGTCAGCCAACGGCCTGAACCAAATCAGAATTCAAATCCTTATGGAAGTACCAACACGAACGCGGCAAACGGACGACGTTTGTCCGTTGGTTGGGCTGAATCCCGATTTTTGGAAAAAGACCGTACAAAAATGAAAGTTGAAATCTGGTCGGACGTGATGTGTCCGTTTTGCTACATCGGCAAGCGTAAATTCGAAGCTGCCTTGGAGCAGTTTCCCCACAAAGACGCCATCGAGGTCGTCTGGAAAAGCTTCCAGCTCAATCCGGCCATGGAAACGCAGCCGGACAAGAATATTTCTGAATACTTGGCTGAAACCAAAGGCTGGACCATTGGCTACGCCCGGCAGATGAACGACTATGTGACGAACATGGCCGCGGAAGTGGGCCTGCACTACGACTTCGACAAAGCCGTGGTGGCCAATTCGTTCAACGCCCACCGGCTCGTGCAGCTGGCCAAAAAGCACGGTAAAGGCGACGCGATGGAAGAGCAGCTTTTTAAAGCCTATTTCACGGAAGGGCTCAACACCGCCGACCACCAAACGCTGCTGAAGCTGGGTACCGACATTGGCCTGGATGCCGACGACGTGCAGCAGGTGCTCGCCAGCGATCAGTACACCGCCGACGTGAAACGGGACATCAGCGAATCCCGCCAGATCGGGGTTACGGGCGTGCCGTTTTTTGTATTCAACCAGAAGTATGCCGTTTCCGGGGCGCAGGCACCCGAAACCTTCCTCGGTGCGCTGAACAAATCCTTCGGCGAATGGGAAGATGCCGCCGTACCCGTCACGAATGAGGGACCGGCCTGCACACCGGACGGCGATTGCGCGTAATTTTGGACTGTAAAAGAAGAAAGAAGCGAGACTATTGACAAGAGAGAAAGATTGCTCACGAGCGTATCTAAGCACCTCTTTTCTATTGCCTCTTGTCCCTTGTCTCCCTTCTTTACTCTCGAAAAACTTGAACGTTCGACTGACTACCTCCACCAAGTCACCCGGAAAAACCCGGCTGTCAGTGGCCGGATTTTTCTTTATTTCCGGCTTTGGCTTTGCCACCTGGGCTTCGCGCATTCCGTCGCTGCAACACCAGTTACGGCTGAACGAGGCCGAATTGGGTGCGGTTTTGTTTGCCCTGCCGATGGGCCTCATCCTAACGCTCCCGCTGACCGGTGCGCTCATTGGCCGGTTCAGCAGCCGCATCATGATGCTGGTCGGGGCGGTGTTGCTGAACGTGATTCTGGTGGTACTGGGGCAGGTCCATCAAACCTGGCAACTGGCGGTGGTGTTGTTCTGCTTTGGGGCCGCCCGCAACCAGCTGAGCATTTCCGTCAATGCCCAGTCGATTGGCGTGCAGGCGCTGTACGAGCGGTCGATTCTCACTTCATTTCACGGCATCTGGAGCATCGCGGGCTTTGCGGGGGCGGCTCTGGGATCGGTAATGATTTCGGCCAACATTTTACCAGCCTGGCATTTTGTCATCGTCAGCGTTGCCCTGACGGCCCTCGCCCTCGTCTTGTTTCCCAACTCCATTGCCGAACCTGCCACGCCATCAACGGCCCGCACCGGCTTCGTGCTGCCGGACCGGTCGCTGCTCAAATTCGGGATGATGTCGTTTACGTCGATGGCTTTTGAGGGCATTCTATACGACTGGAGCGGTATTTACTTTCAGAAAGTGGTCCACGCTCCCAAAGAACTCATTGCCGCCGGTTTTGTGGTTTTCATGGTCGCCATGACCCTCGGACGGTTTTCCGGCGACTGGCTGGTCAACCGGTTCAGCAAGAAAACGGTTCTGACTTTCAGCGGCCTTTTCATGACCACCGGCCTTTTGCTGGCGGTCGGGGTGCCGACGGTTTTCGGGGCCGGTTTGGGCTTTGTTCTGGTCGGCCTGGGTTCGTCCTGCGTCGTTCCGCTCGTGATGAGTCTGGCCAGTCAGTCAAAGTTGGCGGGCACGGGCTCGGTCATTGCCGCCGTTTCTACGATTGCCTATTTCGGTTTTCTGATTGTGCCGCCGGTGGTGGGCTTCATTGCCGAATCGTTCAACCTGCGGTGGTCGTTCGGCCTGATGTCGCTGCTGGGCGTGATGATGGTCTGGCTCGTCAGCCGCCTGCCCGACGAGCCAAACTAACTCCTTAAAACCGTTAGCGCAACGGCTGAGCCTTCACGCCTTCCACGGTTATTTTCACCGGCTTGATCAAGCCTTTTTCGTCGAATTCCATCCGGTCGATGCAGGTTTCGCGGTGGTTGCCGTCGGTTTCTGTCAACGGACGGCGGTGGTACACAATGTACCACTGATCTTTGCCCGGCACCTGGATAACCGAATGGTGGCCCGCGCCCCTTGCTACGGTGGGGTCCTGCTGCAGAATTTTATCGATGCGCTTAAACGGTCCAAACGGCGAGTCGGCCACGGCGTAGGCGACGGAGTAATTCGGGCCGGTCCAGCCCCCCTCCGACCACATGAAGTAATATTTGCCGTTGCGGATAAACATAATTGGCCCTTCAACGTAGCCCTCGGGCGTTATTTCCTTGAAGGTCGTTCCGTCCGGAAACGGCACAAAACCCGTAAAGTCATCCTTCAGTTTGGCGATGTTGCAGTGCCGCCAGCCGCCGTAGATCAGGTAATACTGGCCGTCTTTGTCCTTGAAAACATACTGGTCGATGGGCTGCGCACCGTTGATGATCTTGTCCACCAGCGGCTTGCCCAGGTAATCTTTGAACGGTCCGGCGGGGCTGTCGGCCACGCCGATGCCGATGCCGCCCACGTCTTTTTTATCGTCCTGAATGTCATTAGCGCCGAAGAACAGGTAATACTTGCCCTCTTTCTCGACGATGGCCGGTGCCCACATGGCCCGCCAGGCCCACTTGATCGCCGTCGTGTCGATGATGCGCGGGTGTTTGGTCCAGTTCACCAGGTCGGGCGACGAAAAGGCGTCCATAAACACCTGTTGGTTGTAAGGAGCGGAATAGGTTGGGTAAATCCAGTATTTCTTGTCGAAAATCACGGCCTCAGGGTCGGCGTACCAGCCCGGAAAAACGGGGTTACCGGATAGGGTTTTCTGGCTCGATTTTTTAGTCGTTTGTGAAAAAGCCGTTAGCGTTGAACTCAGCAGCACTGCAATCAGAAGCGTTTTTTTCATGAAGGTCGTTTTTACTACGATTAACACCGCTAAGTTAGGCATTGATCCCTTATTTCACGCTTACGGGCACTTTCCACAAACTCGAAAATCAGAAGCCTCATCCAGCGCCCACCGATTTGTCTCTCTCCCGCAGGAACCCTACTCAGGTAACGCGGATTGGTTTAGACTGACCGACAGGTTGTTGTAAGACAAGATGCCTATCCATTTGCCTTTCAGGGAATACCGCTGACCCGTAGTTTTGTTTACTATAATTCCGGTGAAGGAACAATTCAGGTGGTGCGCATCAATTTGCCGGTCAATAACAATTTTAGATTTAGGCGGAATTTTAATATCCATTACCTCCTTTTTATACACCCCGTACGGTTTTTGCTGCTCGCCGGAACTGAGAGAAAACGGTTCGGAAAAATACCCGTAGGTGTCATCCGGATACCATCGTTCCGGTACGCGTACCTCTATTTTGTCCAGCTTTACGTCTTGGGGAAGCGTGCTCCGGTCCACCTCAAACCGGGAGGTTTTCACCAGTTCATCATACTGACCCTCAAACGGCTGGGTCGTGAGCGTAGGCGTGGGATTCTGAAGACTAACGCCTTTCAACTGCACAATCACCGTATCCAACCGATCGCCAGCTTCCAGAAAATACCGTACGTCTTTCAGCTCGTATTCGGCAGGAGGCACAACAACTTCGGGTTCAACTTTTGCTGGTTTGGAGCAGGAAAAAAAGATCGCTACGGACAGGCCCAGACCGAACAGATTGGCCAGACCAACTTTAGTGAACTGGTGCAGCATTTTTCTCAAGTTTAAGAGCAACACAAGATCCTACGGCAACTGATAATATGAACATGAATATAACCCTTAAAGCCGACAAACTCCTTTTACTACTCTGCTTTACGTTAGGCCCGTTATGCTCTTCTTTTCCCAGCCCGGCCGAACCTCAGTGGGCCGGCTGCCCCGCCGGCAGAAACACCTTCACCTCCGGGTGCATGGTGTAGAGACGGTATTGGCCGCCGTCCGGCACCACAACTCCGCTCGACGTATTATTGCCCAGGATGGGGTTGTTTTCGTACTTCTTCCAGTGAATCAGGTCGTTGGAAACCGCAATGTTGGTCGACCATTCCCGCCAGTCCTTGAATGCCGATGCGTGGTAATACATATAATACCGCCCCTTGTGCCGGATGATCTGGTTGGTGGCAACGGCAAACTGGTCGTACGTTTCCGGACCGCATTTCAGCACGGGTTCATCCTGCACGTTTGTCCAGGTTTTGAGGTCTTTTGACGTTGCCAGCCAGACGGCGGCATCGTTCCGTTCGTAAAACAGGTACCAGGTTGCGCCTTCTTTCCAGATCGCCGGGGTGCCGTACGGTCCCTGGCTAAGCGGTTTGCCGTTGGTGTAGTGAATGACAATTGGCCCCTGCTCCTGCCAGTTGACGCGGTCGGTCGAGGTGAGCAGGTGGGCGATATCGTCTTTGCCTTCCGCAAACATGTAGTACGTTTTGCCGACCTTCAGCACCGATACATCCTCCACCCAGTGCGCTTTGTGAATCGGGTTGTGTTCGTACCGTTTCCAGGTTAAGCCGTCCGTTGAGGTGGCGTATCCGAGGTATTTGGTGTTGTCCTCGCCCTTCTGATACCCCGTATACCACATAAACCACTCTTTCCCTTCCTTCAGAATATAGCCCCGCTCCCGAATGCGCTGGTCCCAGGTGGCGGCTCCGGTTCCCGCAAAAACCGGGTTGCCTGCGTACGGTTTGAACTGGGTGAGTTCCGCCGGAAACTCCGGATCAGAATCGTTTTTCCCGGAGCCTGTTCCGGCGAAAAAAAAGGGGATACTCAAGAGGGTTAGGAGGGCTTTTTTCATAAGGGTTTTTGTTCGGACTTTTATCGTTCTGAACCACCAGTCAGGGCGTTATTTTGCGATGGTTCGTAGGTACAGTTCTTCCACTTTCTGACGTGCCCAGGGCGTTTTTCGCAGGAACGTCAGGCTCGACTTGATGCTCGGATCGTAGGTAAAACAGCGGATAGGAATGCGTTGCCCGAGCTTTTCCCATCCGTATCGGTCCACCAGTTCCGTCAGGATGTTCTCCAGGGTTTTCCCGTGCAGCGGGTTATTGGGCTGGGGTGTGTTCATGGCTATGGTCTTGATCGGGCATAAATAGAATAGGTCGCGTTGCGGGCGGGGCCGTTTCTGCCAAGACCCTACTTTTAATGCCAGGTTTTATTCTTTATCTCATTTATAAGCGGTAACTTACTTCCTAACCATAACCCGTATTATCATGGCTCAGCAGAAAGCACCCACAAAAGGCAGCGCAAAAAAAGAGGCAGCGAAGACGCTGAAGGAGAAACGGGCCGATAAGCAGGCCAAACGCGACAGTAAAAAAGATTACTGATTTTAGACGATCAGCAGCCCGTTCTGCCGCAAACTGTGCCAGGTTGCCGACTGCATAAACGTTCCGAAACTCCCCAAACCGGCGGCTTCGAAGTCCTCTTTGAAGCTGCCGAGGGAGTACGGTTCGTGCCTGCCGATGATCAGTTTCGGCATTACGTTTTCCAGCCACTCCCCCACCGGCAAACTGGTTTCCAGCGCCCATTCGCTTTTTTTCGAATAAAAAACCAGCTCGGCTACCTCACTAACTTTTTTACCCTTCCTCACTTCCAGCACCGAAACCGTCGGCCGGCTTCCCAGCCAGATCGCAACGGCGTTGGGTCGAAAGTCAGCCTCCGATGTTTGGCGGATGCTTTTCTCGATGTAGTTCGGTGGAATGCTCGTCGGGGGCGTCCGGAAATTAAACCAGCTTTTGAGCGGAAACTCAAACCCCACCCCGTGCATGTAATTAAACAGCGACTTGCGCAAGCCTTCCGAAAACTGCCCGTGATCGCAGCCCAGCGGATCGTCGTGATCCAGGTCATTGTCGGCAAACAAGCCCGTTTCGGGACCAATGCGCATGACATCAAAACCCGCCGGATGCATTCCTACGGGGCTGTGGGCGGTCATGGCAAACCGGTGCCAGAAACCCGACTGCACCACCCCGGTTTCAAACAGTTGCCGCACCATTTCCAGCGAATCAATCGTTTCCTGGGCCGTCTGGGTCGGAAAACCGTACATCAGGTAGGCATGAACCATGATACCGGCCTGCGTAAATCCGTCGGCCACGCGGGCCACCTGCGCCACGGTCACTCCTTTTTTCATGCGCTCGAGCAGCCGGTCCGATGCCACCTCCAGACCGCCCGACACCGCAATGCAACCCGATGCCTTCAACAACTGGCAGAGGTCGGGCGTAAAGTTTTTCTCAAACCGGATGTTGGTCCACCAGGTCACCGTCAGCTTCCGCCGGATGATTTCCAGCGCCAGATCGCGCATCAGGGCGGGCGGGGCCGCTTCGTCCACGAAATGGAAACCGTTCTGGCCGGTCTGCTCAATGATTTCCTCGATGCGGTCGCAGAGCAGAGCCGCCGTCAGCGGTTCGTAACGCTTGATGTAATCCAGCGAAATATCGCAAAACGAGCATTTCCCCCAATAGCAGCCGTGCGCCAGGGTCAGCTTGTTCCAGCGGCCGTCGCTCCAAAGCCGGTGCATCGGATTGACCAGCTCAATTACCGACAAATACTCGTCCAGCCGCAGATCGCGGTAGTCGGGCGTGCCGGTATCGCGTTGGGCAATATCGCGCTCGCGGTTCTGGTTATGGTACGTCACCACACCTTCAATACGGGAATAAACCCGTTTGAGGCCATCGCGCCCGCGCTTTCCGGCTAAAAAATCCAGCAGCGACAGCAAAGGCGCTTCGCCGTCGTCGAGGCAAATGTAATCGACGTAGTCAAACACCCGGGGTTCTTTCAGGGAACGCAGCTCCGTATTGGCGTAACCTCCGCCCATGATGATGGCCACGTCCGGATGGTGTTTTTTCAGGTATTGCCCGCACTTGAGCGCCCCGTACAGGTTGCCCGGGAAGGGCACCGTCAGGCACACGACCGACGGTTTCCACTGCTGAATCCGTTGTTCAAGCTGGCGGGTCAAAATCCGCGAAATTCGGGTGTCGGGGACCAGCAGAGCCGCGTGCAGCTCGTCGAAGTGCGTGGCCGAGCGCCCCAGCCGTTCGGCGTAACGGCTGAATCCAAAATGCGGATCGACGGCTTCGGTGATCAGGTCGCCCAGGTCTTCGAGGTACAGCGTGGCCAGGTGCCGGGCTTTATCGTGGATGCCCATCGTGCCGAATGCCCACTCCAGGTCGTCGAGTTCGGCAAAACGACCGGCTTCGGGCAGATACGAACGGTCGCAAATGCTGTGGGCCAGTGTCGGGTTCTTGTTTTGGAGAAACCGGATGACCGGGTCGATGGTGCTGCTATACTCGTCACGGAGCGAGAAAATCCGGAAACTGTTTTCGGTCAATTCAGCATCGGAAGCGTCGAGTTCGGCAAACAGCTCGCGCAGCCCCTTCCGGGAAAACAGCTCCAGAATCACGTCAATGCCCAGGTCGGCCTGGTACGAGCGGAATCCCTTCGTATTGAGGAACCCTTTCAGGTAAGCCGTGGCCGGATACGGCGTGTTGAGCTGCGTGAAAGGCGGAGTAATAAAAAGAATCGTTGGTTCCAAAAGTCGGCCGGAGCTTTGTTTTCTACAAAGGTACTTCTTGTTTGGCAGAAATAGCTCTTTTCAGAAATGCGCTCTATTTTAGCGTAACTGAATACAGCCATGAAGAAACCTCTCCTACCCCTCGCCCTCCTTCTTGCCCTGGCGGCCCACGGTCAGCCCAAACCCGCAGCGGACGACCGCCTGCCGGTGACCTACTCGACAACTTACCAAGCCCCGGCTTTTACCGACCCGCAGCGGCCGGAAAAAATCAGGCAGGTTTTCCCGATCATCGACAGCCTGTACCGCAACCACGCCCTCAAAAACAACTTTCCGGGCCTGGCGTTTGGCGTGGTGGTCGACGGGCAACTAGTTCATGCCGGCGGGTTTGGCTACACGGATGTCGCCAAGAAAACCGCCGTGACGCCGAAATCAGGGTTCCGGATTGCGTCGATGACCAAGAGTGTAACGACGATGGCCGTTCTGAAACTGCGCGACGAAGGCAAACTGCGGCTCGATGACCCGGCACACCTCTACATCCCGGAACTCAAAAAACTTCGGTACCTGACGGCCGATTCCCCGCTCATCACCGTTCGTCACCTGATGACGCATTCCGCCGGATTTCCGGAAGACAACCCCTGGGGTGACCGGCAACTGGCCGACAGCCCCGCCGACCTGACGAAGCTCATCGCGGGCGGTCTTTCGCTGTCCAACGCTCCGGGCGTAACGTACGAATACAGCAACCTGGCTTTTGCGATGCTCGGTGCCATCATTACCAAAGTTTCCGGAAAACCGTACCAGCAATACATCAACGAAGCCATTTTCAAACCGCTGGGCATGACGCACACGGTTTGGGAGTACACCAAGGTTCCGGCCAACGAGCTGGCGCACGGGTACCGGTGGCTGGACAACAGCTGGGTGGAAGAACCGCTGCTGCACGACGGTTCGCACGGTGCGATGGGCGGATTGATTACGTCGATTGAAGATTTTAGCAAGTACATGGCTTTTCACGAGTCGGCCTGGCCACCCCGCAGCGACGCCGAAACCGGGCCGGTTAAACGGAGCTCGGTCCGCGAGATGCAACAACCCTGGACGTTTCACAACCTGACGGCCAGCTTCAAATACCCGAGTGGCCGGGCCTGTCCGACGGCCAGCGGTTACGGCTACGGCCTGCGCTGGACCCGCGATTGTGAAGGTCGGGTGTATGTCGGGCATACCGGTGGATTGCCCGGTTTTGGCAGCCAGTGGTGGATCATGCCCGAATACGGAATTGGGGTGGTGGCCTACGGCAACCTGACCTACGCGGGCATGGCGCCGGTCAACTGGGCGGTGCTCGACACCCTGATTCGTACGGCAGGCTTAAAACCGCGCGCCCTGCCCGTTTCCGGCATCCTGGCGCAACGCAAGGCGGAGCTGGTCCAATTGCTGCCGAACTGGACGAACGCGGAACAAAGCACGATTTTTGCGGAGAACTTCTTCCCGGATCAATCCCTCGAAAACCGCCGGAAAGGGATCCAGGCCCTGTACGCCAAGGCCGGAACCATTGTGCGCATTGGCGAACTGGTACCCGAGAATCAGTTGCGGGGTCATTTTCTGCTGGAAGGCGAAAAAGCCAACATCGACGTGTTCTTTACGCTGACGCCCGAGGTGCCGGCGCTGATTCAGCAACTCGATTTTAAAGAAATCAGTAAATAAGTCGGGGGACGTTTTCGCCAGCAGGGTTCGATCATTTAATTACAATTCCATAGCGCGTATACGTACATGAGTTTCCTGGATCGAGCAGTACCTGTCTTTCTTTCCGGTGGCGGTGAAGTCGGCAAATTGATGCGGGCCTACGACTGGTCATCGACCCCGCTTGGTCCGCCCGAGCAATGGCCCCAAAGTTTAAAAACCGCCGTCAGCATCGTGCTTCGGTCCAGCTATCCCATGTTTATCTGGTGGGGTCCGGAGTTGATTACCGTCTACAACGACGCCTACGTACCGCTGATGGGCAACAAACACCCGGCGTTTCTGGGCAAACCGGCCAACGAGCTCTGGTCTGAAATCTGGGAGAGCAGTTTGTTACCCATGAAGAATCAGGTTTTTGATCAGCAGGAATCGATTTACGGCCAGGATTTGATGCTGCTGCTGGAACGCAAAGCATTTCCGGAAGAAGGCTATTTCAATTTTTCGTACAGCCCGATTATCGACGAAAATGGTCAGGTCGGCGGCTTGTTCTGCGCCTGTCACGAAGAAACCGCCCGGGTTTTGCAGCAACGGCGTTTGCAAACGATCAACGAACTCAACAGTGGTTTACTGCTTGAAAATACGGTTCAGATGGCGGGTCAGGTAGCTGTCGATCTTCTGGGTAAAAACTTTAAAGATATCCCTTTTGCGGCTTTTTATCTGCTTGATTCCACGGGGGAAAAAGCCCATTTGATCAACCAGTCGGGCATTGTGCCGGGCGATCAGCCGTTTGAAAAAACCGTTCCGTTGGCCCACGACACCGCCGGAAATTTCTGGCAACTGCACACCGTTACCGAAACCCGGCAGCCGCTGGTCGTGGAAGGCGTGGCAAAACGGATTACGGGTTTAGTTCAATCGCTGACCAACCGGCTGCCCGACCGGGCGTATGTTCTGCCGGTCCAGAAAACCGGACCGGATAAACCCGTGGGAATCTTGATCGTCGGCCTGAGTCCGCACCGGGACTTTGACGACGCCTACCGCAATTTTCTGGACCTGGCCGGTGTTCAGATTGGCACTGCGATTGGCACCCTTGACGCCTACGAATCCGAGCTCAAACGGGCCATCGAGGTGGCAGAGATTGACCGGAAGGCCCAGCTTCAGGTTGCCCAAAGCCGGCAGCAGGCCGAAGAGCACGTTCGCAGCATCATCGAACAGGCTCCCGTCGGTATTGCCGTTTTGCAGGGGGAGCAGTTTGTTTTCGAAGCCGCCAACGCAACTTACCTGTTGTTGGTTGATAAAAGTCAGCAGGAGGTAGTTGGGAAGCCCATTCTGGAGGCTTTGCCGGAGTTACAGAATCAGGGTATTTTTGAGCTCCTGAAGCATGTCGTGGAAACCAACGAAGCTTTTTCCGGCAATGAATTTCCGGTTACCCTCCACCGGTTCGGCAAAGAAGAGATTGTTTATTTCAATTTTGTTTACCAGCCGCTTCGGGAAGCCGATCAATCAGTCAGCGGCATTATCGTGATCGCCACCGAAGTCACTTCCCTGGTAAAATCCCGACACGCTATTGAGGAAAGCGAACGTCAGTTCCGAAATCTGGTTATTAAGTCGCCCATTTCAATGGCTATTTTCCGGGGGCCGGAGCACATCATTGAAGTTGCCAATGAGACGCTGCTTAAAACAATCTGGAAGCGCGAATTATCTGAAGTACAGGGCAAAAAGCTGCTGACCATTTTTCCGGAACTGAACGATCAGCAATACCCCAAACTGCTGGCTTCTGTTCTGCAGACAGGTATTGCCTACAGCGAAAAAGAGGCACTGGCCTACGTCAACTCGAAGGAGGGTATGAACACGTTTTACCTGGATGTTGAGTACTCGCCCTTGTTTGAAACCGACGGCAGCGTGTCCGGGATCATGGTTACGATCAGTAATGTTACCGAAAAAGTAACGGCCCGAATTCTAATCAACGAAGCCGAGCAGCGGTCGCGGCTGGCCATTGAAGCCGCCGAAATGGGAACGTACGACTGGAATCTGGCCACGCAGGTGTTTATTCACAACGAACGGCTGTCCACTATTTTCGGGCTGGCTCCCGGCCAGCCGCACCCGCAAAAAGAGTTTAGCGGTGTTATCCATCCCGACGATAAATCCATTCGAGCCACGGCCCACGAAGCCATGCTGATCACGGGCCGCCTGCTGTACGAAGCCCGGCTGCTCTGGCCCGACGAGTCGGTTCATTGGATTCGGGTGGTGGGTAAGATGATCTTCGATGCCAATCAGAAACCAGCGCGGTTACTGGGCACGGCCCTTGACATTACCCAGCAGGTGGAAGCCCGAAAGAATCTGGAGGACACCGCTGAGGAACTGGAAAAACGGGTTGCCGAACGGACCCTGGAACTTCAGAACACCAACCGGGAGCTGATGCGCACCAACCACGAGCTGGAGCAGTTCGCGTACATCGCCAGCCATGATTTACAGGAGCCACTTCGCAAGATTCAGACCTTTACCGAATTGCTCCAGGACAGTACGATGGATAGAGAAAAAACAACCATTCTGCTGCAGAAGGTTAATTCATCGGCCCAGCGGATGTCGACGTTAATCCGGGATGTGCTGAATTATTCGCGCCTATCCCGAACCGACGAACAATTCGTTGAAACGGATTTAGGTCAGATTATCGAAAACATTAAAACGGACTTTGAACTTTTGATTGAGCAGAAAGGAGCCCTCATTATTTACCCTGAATTACCGGTTATTAAGGCCATTCCACTTCAGTTGAATCAATTGTTTTCTAATCTGATTGGAAACTCACTTAAATTTTCAGAGCGGGCACCTATCATCCAACTATTTTCAGAAATACTGCCCCCGGAAAGTGCGAAAATGCACCCCGAATTAAATCCGGACAGGACTTATCTTAAAGTAGTTTTCAAAGACAACGGCATTGGCTTTGAGCAACAGTACGCGGCCCAGATATTTACGATCTTCCACCGTTTAAATGGGCAGAAATCATACAGCGGAACCGGTATTGGACTGGCCTTATGCAAGAAAATTGTTGAAAACCATAAAGGTCACATTTACGCCCAGAGCGCTCCCGGCCAGGGTGCTTCTTTTACAATTTATCTACCTGTCTGAGCGGCTAAATGGCGCACATCCTGTTGAATTTAAGCTTGAACCACCGTATTTCACGATCAATATGCACACTAAATTCACCTTTGCTCAAACGATCTAATCTTAAATATGCTTTACTTTATTAAAAATAAATTCCTTCTCAACTTTTTCACCCTCTTTCTACTGGCTTTCAGTAGCCAGTCCCAACATCGAGCGGGTCATTTTAACGTAATTGCGTTTTATACGGGAAAGAACGACAAAGCCCACATCAGTTACGTTCACGAAGCGAACCGGTGGTTTCCAAAAATGGCCGACCAGCATAACTTCACGTACGATTCTACTTCCGACTGGAGCAAGCTCAACGCTGCGTTTCTTAAAAACTATCAGGTAGTTATCTTTCTGGATACCCGGCCCGAAGCCTCCGAACAACGGGATGCTTTTCAGCACTATATGGAGCATGGAGGGGCCTGGATGGGCTTCCACTTTGCGGCTTTTGCGCTGACACCATCCGCCTATCCGCAGAATTGGGACTGGTATCACAACCAGTTTTTGGGAGCTGGCTCCTATAAAAGCAACACCTGGCGACCTACATCCGCCATTCTTCGGGTAGAAGACCGTTCGCATCCCGCGACAAAGCACCTGCCCGTTACATTTAAATCATCACCCAATGAATGGTACCGCTGGACGTACGATCTGAAGGCGAATCCGGATATAAAAATTCTTTTATCTATCGATTCGACCAGCTTTCCGCTCGGAACCGGGCCGAAGCTACACGAGATCTGGCACAGCGGTTATTATCCAGTTGTCTGGACCAATAAAAAGTACCGGATGCTCTATATCAACATGGGTCATAACGATATAGATTACGACAATAAAACAAACAAAGAATTATCGTTTACCTTCGATAACGAAACGCAGAATAAGCTTATCCTGGAAGGACTTTTGTGGCTGGGCCGCGGAAAAAACTAGCCGTTCCATAAAGATAGAAACCATAAAGTAACAATAGCTGGAAATTTGATTTATCAATTTCTATTTTGCCGTCAACGGAACTACACGAGATGGCACGTCAAGGAAAAGAAATTTATAACCCAAAAACCGGGCAACTTATTCAATTTATAAAAACCAAGGAAGATACAAAAGGGGAGCTCCTTGAATTGATTACCACGTATGAACCCGGTTCAAAAGAACCATTTCCGCATTATCATCCCCACCAGGATGAATTTTTTGACGTGTTACAAGGCGAATTGTCCGTACGCTCAAACGGCAAGTTACAGATTTTTAAGCCCGGCGATCTAATCCATATTACGAAGAATACCGTCCACGCCATGTGGAACGCCACCAAGGATAAAACAGTGGTTTGCTGGCGTACCATACCGGCCCTCGACACCGAACATTTGCTGGAATTAAACGCCGGGCTGGTCAACGACGGCAAGACGAATAAAGACGGGATTCCGAACCTGCTGCAGGTAGCGTTGATGATGACGCATTACAATCATGTATTCCGGCTCGCCCAACCACCCTACCCGGTTCAACGGGTCATTTTTTTCTTTCTGACACCGGTGGCCCGTCTGATGGGCTACAAACCGTATTATAGGAAGTACCTGGATTAACAAAAAAAGCCCCGGCGGGGCTTTTTTTGTTTTCTGTGCTAGGTGTTACACCAACTGCACCGTTTCCAGCTGCTGGTTGATAAACGTCATTTCTTCAGCCGTTAGCCGAACGTCAATGGCTTTGGCATTCTGCACCGCCTGCTCGGCGTTGCGGGCGCCCACCAGAGCAACGGTGATGCCGGGCTGGTCGATGGTCCAGCGGATGACCAGTTGCCCCAGCGAAACCTGCTTTTGCTCGGCGATCGGCTTAATTTTTTCCAGGAAGGCCCACACCCGCTCAATATTACCGTCCTTGAAGGCTTTGTATGTCGCCCGGTGGTCCCCTTCGGCAAACTGGTGACCGGGTTTGATTTTTCCCGTCAGCAAACCGCGCTCCATCGGGCTATACGCCAGAATGGATTTATGGTTTTCGAGACAATAAGGTACCAGATCCGCTTCAATGTCGCGCTTAACCATGCTGTACGGAACCTGATTCGATGCCAGTTTCAGCGTTTGCTCGGCTTCTTTTACCTGTTCCAGGCTGTAATTGGATACCCCAGCCGCCCGCACTTTCCCCTGCGCTATCAAGCGTTCCACGGCTTCCATCGTCTCCGAAATCGGCGTGGTTACGTCCGGCCAGTGAATCTGATAAAGGTCGATGTAGTCGGTTCCCAGGCGCTTCAGACTGTCTTCGCACTCCTGAATGATGCTTTCCTTACCGGCGTATTTATAAACGTCAATGGCATTGCCCGCGTTGTCCTTGCTGGGGAAGGCCAGCGTTCCTTTCGCCAGATCCCAGCGCATACCGTACTTGGTCAGAATCTGCACCCGGTCGCGCGGCAGGTCTTTGATGGCTTCTCCCACAATTTCTTCGCTGGTTCCCTGCCCGTAAATCGGGGCGGTGTCAATCGAGGTTACGCCCTGGTCGTACGACGCCCGGATGGCTTCTACGGCATCTTTGCGCTCGGTTCCGCCCCACATCCAGCCCCCGGCTGCCCACGCGCCAAACGCAATGGCCGAAACCGTTACCTCCGACTCTCCTAGTTTGCGATAGTCCATTTTTACTCTGTTAGGTATGGTTATACAGTCACTTTAAACCGCTGAACCTGACTGCCCGACCAATCAATGCGTTTTTCGGCTTCGACCAGATCAACGAACTCATAATCCAGCAGCAATTGCTTCAACTTCCCCCAGCAGCCGCCCAGACCGTAGTACGATTTGAACTGACGCACCCGGCTTAATCCCGGCACCATCGGCTGACCAGGGTCGAAATCCCGGGGGTGAAAATACGTCATCACGTAGGGCGATTTCTGCATGAAATACCGCAGTACCGGCAAGGGAAAGAGCCGAAAATAGCCCCCACCCGAAAAAATCATGTCTTTGCCCAGCATCCCGACGGTATTGATCGGAAATTCTTTCAACAATGTCCCGTTTACGTCGATGTAACAGGGCTCGGCAATTCCGAATGACGAATCGCCCCCGTGCGCCCGCCGGGCCGGAAACATGGAGCAGTCGATTTCAACCCCTAACTCTACTAACGTGGGAAACACCCAACGGTTTTGTTCTTTGATCGAAAAGCCCGGGGCGCGGTACGACCGGACTTTTTTACCCGTCACGTCCTGCAACGATTTGATTGACCGTTCCAGATCGGCGCGGTATTCGGACGGGGATTGCTCGTAGGCGAGTTGGTGCAGATCCGAGTGCGTGGCTACTTCGTACCCGGCTTCGTCGATCCGCCGAATTACCTCGGGGTATTTCCGGGCCACCCAACCCAGGCAGAAGAACGTAGCGCGGGAGTTGGTTTCGTCCAGCAACTGGAAAATCCGGTCCATGTTGTGGTGAATGCGGGATTCGTACTTCCCCCAGTCCTGCTCGGTTTTGGTCGACGGATTGTCGAGCAGGTGAAACCACTCTTCAATATCAAATGTTAGAATATTCATCAATAGAAGCGCTTTCCGGCGGCCAGAAAGGCTTTCACATCCTCGCGCGTCGGAAATGAGAAGTACGTCATCTGCGACGCATCGTTTTCAATTAGTTCGTAATTACCGGCGTGGATTTTCTCGATGCATTCGATGATGCAATCCATGCCGAGTTGTTTGGTATACTCGATCAGTTCCGCCTGCGAACGGTTGCCGATTTCCACTTTCTTCTGCACCAGAATCGGGCCGCTGTCGATCCCCTCATCAACAAAAAACACCGAAACGCCCGTGTATTTTTCGTTGTAGCGCATTACCCAGAACGACGGCATCAGTCCGCGGTATTTGGGCAGCAAGGCCGTGTGCAGGTTCAGGCAGCCCAGCGGAGCCAGGTCAAGCAGGGGCCGCTTGAAAATCTGGTTTCCGGCAATGGAAATCAGTAAATCGGGCTTATAGGCCCGAATCTTGTCTAAACTATCCGGTTTGTTAATGTTGCTTTCCAGATGAATCAGTGGAATTTGATGCTGTTCCAGCACATATTTTACACTGTTCTGTTTACTCATTTTCGAAGTGACGAACTTCAGACCGTAGCGTATGAAAAAAGGCAAGCCAAAGATGTCGTAGGTTTTTTTGGCTTTCTCGGTCATCGTTTCCTTTTTCCCAAACGGCGATACATCCGCCACGACGGTTCCTACTACCTTGGCATAGGGCGGCATTTTCTTTAGTAAGTAATCCAGATTTTTTGCCAGATAAAAAGGATCGTCCTGCGTAATAAATACAATTCTCATGCTGATTTTGCTTGCGGGTTCAATATTACTAATTTTTACGGTTCTCGGTACGGATGTACTTTTCAGGTTGCTTATGCCCTTTTATAGTACCTGCGAAGATGAGTATCTACTTCAATCATTCGCATCCAAAGAAGCGCTTCGGCCCTGCAAACCGCCCGTATGAACGGCAACAACGGTGGCATCGGGCCGAAAAAAGCCGTGCCGGGCTAGGTCATAAATGCCGTATAGCATCTTGCCGGTATAGACCTGCTCGATCCGGACGCCGGTTCGCTGCTCAAAAGTACGGATGAAAGTCAATAAGTCGGGGGTTGTTTTGGCATAACCGCCAAAATGGTAGTCGGTTATGAGTTGAGCGCCCGGGTGGTCACTGGAAATAAACCGTTTCAGGGCCGGAAAGCCCAGCACGCTGACGCCCTCCGGTGCCGCACGTTCCAGACCGGCCAGCGTACCGCCCGTGCCGACGGGGCAACAAACCGCATCCGGTCGTCGACCCAGTTGCTCCAGAATTTCAGGAATGATTTCGGCCGTTCCCCGAATGGCCAGTTCGTTGGTGCCCCCTTCCGGCAATTCATAATAAATGCCAAACCGGTGCTGAAGTTCCTGCTGAAAAACCGGGTCTGTCCGGTTTCGGTATTGCTGCCGGGTAATAAAATGAAGGTGCATCCCCTGCTGGCGGGCAAATGCCAGCGTTGGGGTGTCGCGCTCGCGGTGATCTTCCCCCCGGATGACGCCAATGGTCGAAAAGCCAAACTCTTTTCCGGCGGCCGCCACGGCGTAAATGTGGTTCGACCAGGCTCCCCCGTACGTCAGCAGGCTCTGCTGGTGCAAACGCCGGGCTTCGGCCAGATTATACTTGAGTTTCCGCCACTTGTTACCGGAAATGGCCGGGTGCAGTTCGTCATCCCGTTTCAGATACAACCGAATCGGTACGGGCTCTGGAAACGGATCGGGCAAAAACTGGAGTGAAGAGGGTGTTGAAACCGTCAGCAAGTGCGTCACAATGCGTTATTTCCCACTCATCTGATTAGTACCAGCTACCTGCTTTTTGGCGTAAACGGCTCCGTTGTATCCGTTATAGCCCTTAATTTTGTAGTGCAGCGTCAGCACGTTGTCCACGATTTTACCATCGCCCAAGATGGTGTATCGCGCCCCGAGGGTGTTGGTGAAGGTCTGCTCGCCAATGATCAATCGGTTGCCGGACGTTCTGGCTTCGAGCGGGCTTTTTACCAGATTTGCCAGATTTTCAATCAGCAGTGTATTAGACTTATCTTCCTTCTTGTGCAGAATCAGCAGGTAGTTGTCATCGGATTTAGCTTCCTGGACCGTATACGTGCCGTCGAAATCCACGAGTATCGGCTTTGCGATCTGCTCGGTTTCGCAACTACTCAGGGACAGCAGCAGGGCGGATACAAGAAAACTCTTTTTGACATGGGCAGCCTTCCCCGGCCACCGGCTTGGTAGGATATAGTTTTTCATACTTTCAGGTAGTACAGTTACAGAGGTCATTTTACTATACAAAAATAAGCATGATCTACCAATATTTTGACAAAAACGGGTGACCGTTCGCTAAAAACCTCCAATTCTTGGTACTTTTGCAAGATGTTACCACCTGAGCATATGGATCTGCCAGACGAGGAACCCGTGCTGGCGGACCCGGATGAAGACGAACTTTACGAACATTACCGCATCAGCGTTGATCCCGGTCAAAATCTGATGCGCATCGACCGCTTTCTGACCGAACGGTTACCGAACGCAACGCGCACGAAGGTTCAGAACGCCATTGATACGGAATCCGTTAAGGTAAACGGAAAGCCCGTCAAGGCCAGTTACAAAATCAAACCGCGGGATATCATCTCGGTTTCGCTCCCCCACCCGCCCCGCGAAACCGATATTTTGCCGGAAAATATTCCGCTTAACATTGTTTACGAAGACGATGAACTGCTGGTGTTGAACAAACCGGCGGGCATGGTGGTGCATCCGGCCTACAGCAACTGGTCGGGTACGCTGGTCAACGCGCTGGTGTATCACTTCCAGAACCTGCCCACCTCGCGCAACGGCGCCATTCGCCCGGGTCTGGTGCACCGCATTGATAAAGACACCTCGGGTCTGATGGTGATCGCCAAAACGGAATTCGCCATGACGCACCTGGCCCGGCAGTTTTTCGAACACACCATCGAGCGAACTTACAACGCGCTCGTCTGGGGAGAACCCAAGGAAGCTGCCGGAACCATCCGGGGCAACATTGGCCGCAGCCTCCGCGACCGTAAGGTACAGGCGGTTTTTCCCGATGGCAGCCAGGGTAAACACGCCGTTACGCATTACACGGTGTTAAAGCCGCTTCACTACGTTTCACTGGTGGAATGCAAGCTCGAAACCGGCCGGACGCACCAGATCCGGGCGCACATGCAGTACCTGGGTCACCCGCTTTTCAACGACGCCACGTATGGCGGTGACCGTATCCTGCGCGGCAATTCCGTGGGCTCCTACAAGTCTTTTGTCCAGAATTGTTTTGCCCTCATTCCCCGTCAGGCGCTGCACGCCAAGTCGCTCGGCTTCGAGCACCCGCGCACCCGGCAGTGGCTCCAGTTCGACTCGGAATTTCCGGACGATTTCCGGGCGGTTTTGACGAAATGGGAAAACTACCTGGATAACCGGTAAACCAATTACCAAAAACGATAAATAGCGTACCCATGATCATCCGTAAAGGTGTCCCTACCGATGTTCCGCAGTTGTTTGAACTGGTTCAGGAACTGGCTTTATACGAAAAAGCGCCCCACGAAGTCACCAATACCCCCGAGCAGATGCTGAAAGACGGTTTCGGCGAGCAGCCACTTTACGGCGTACTCGTGGCCGAACTCGAAAACAAGATCGTAGCCATGTCGTTATATTATTTCCGGTATTCGACCTGGAAAGGCAAGCGGCTGTATCTGGAGGACATTATCGTGAAGGAGGCCTATCGGGGTCGGGGATTGGGAAAGGCATTGTTTAATGCCACCATTGAAGAAGCTCACCAAACCAACTGTACCGGGATGATGTGGCAGGTGCTCGACTGGAACGAGCCCGCCATCAACTTTTACAAACAGTTTGGTACCCGCTTCGATACGGAATGGTGGAATTGCCACCTGGATTTTGATAAATAGCCTTAAATTCGCACCTCACTACGAAAGTGCCGGTTTTTCGGACACTTTATGGGATACAATCAATGCAAGTCGACAAAAAACGAATACTGATTATTGCAGGCTGGGTCTTACTGGGAATCGTGGTGCTGGGTGGCATCGGTGCCGGTATTGCTTATACCAAACGGGAAGCCCTGTTGAAAGAAGGTCTCGAACGAGCCATCCGCAAAGCCAAACGGGACTACGGCCTGACTGTTACCATCGGAAACGCCCGGTTTACCGGCCTGTCGACAGTTGCTTTTTCCGACGTTGCGATCGTGCCACAAGACCGGGACAGCCTGTTTCGGGTTGAAAAAACGGAGGTCGGCGTCAGCATCTGGCCCCTGTTTGTGGGCCGGGTGGCGGTTTCGTCGCTCACCTTGCAAAACGGCCTGGCCCACGTAGTCCGGCGCGACAGCACCACGAACGTCGATTTTCTCACGAAATCGCAGAAAAAAGATTCCACCGCTGCCTCCGAACCAACCGAAAGCAGCAGCCGGCGGGTGGACCTGTCGGTGGTGGCCGAAAATCTGGTTGATAACCTGCTGGCGAAGATTCCGGACAACATGAATATCCAGAACCTGGAACTTCGCCTGACCGACAACGAACGGCAACTTCGCTTCCTGACCGAAACCGCCATCATCGACGACGAAGAACTGACTTCGACCATCCTCGTGAACGGCGACGAGTCGGTCTGGCACCTGACGGGTACAGTGGATGCCTCCGATCAGGAAGCCAACGTTTCGCTGTACGCCGACGGTAAGCCGCTCGAATTACCGTATCTGGAAGATCGTTTTAAGCTTAAACTTCAGGCCGATACCCTCCGCGCCGAACTGCGGGACGTTGCCAGTTCGGGGGGAGAATTCAAGATTGAAGGAACCGGAGCTGTCCGGAACCTGCGCATCAATCACCCGGCGGTGGCCCTGAGCGAGGTGCTGGTGCCCAACGCGGCCATGGATGCCAACGTGTTTGTGGGCGAAAATTACGTCGGTATCGATAGCTCCTCGACAATTTATCTGGGCAAAGTTAAGGCGCGGCCGTTTGTCAAATACACGCTTTCACCCGACAAAATTTACGAGGTTCAGCTGCATACCGATCCACTCGTGGCCCAGGATCTGTTCGATTCGTTTCCGCAGGGGCTGTTCGAGTCGCTGGAGGGCATGAAAGTGGCTGGAACACTGAAATATGATATGGGGCTGCACCTGGACAGTTCCCTGCCCGATTCGGTACGGTTTTATTCGGGATTGACCCCCGATGGATTCAAAATTCTGAAATTTGGCAAGGAAGATTTCAGCCGGGTCAATCAGCCGTTTGAACACGAGGTGTACGAGAAAGATAAGCTGGTACGCAAGTTCATGGTTGGCCCGGCGAATCCGGATTTCACTCCGCTCAACTCAATCTCCTCCAACCTGCGCAACGCCGTGCTGACGGCCGAAGATTACAACTTTTTCACGCACCACGGCTTTAACGAAAAAGCGTTTCGAATGTCAATCGCGACCAATTTCAAAACCAAGAAATTTACGCGGGGGGCCAGTACCATCTCAATGCAGTTTGTAAAGAATGCCTTCCTGAACCGGAATAAAACATTATCCCGGAAAGTGGAAGAAATCCTGATTGTGTGGTTGATTGAAAACCAGCGCATCATCAGCAAAGAACGGATGTACGAGATCTACCTCAACTTCATCGAATGGGGTCGCAATATTTACGGAATCGGGGAAGCCTCCCGGTATTATTTTGCCAAAAGACCGTCCAACCTGTCCATTGGTGAGAGTATTCTGCTTTCATACGTTGTTCCGTCGCCGAAACTAACGCTCAGCCGTTTTTACCCCGATGGGTCAGTGAAAACGTATGTGCGCGGTTATTTCAGGCTGATTGGCCGCATCATGGCCTCCCGCGGTTTAACGCCTTACGACACGACGGCTTACGGTTTTTACGGGGTCCGGCTTCGTGAGGGCCTGCGGCAGGAAATTGCGCCGGTGGATTCCATCGAGATCGATTCGCTGATGGCGCCAGATGGTGATCAAACGGAAGACGGGGTCAACGGCATCAATGATTTCTTCCGGCGCGTCTTTGGGCGGGATCGGGGAGAACCGGAGGTGGTATCGCCCCAGCAGGAACCCGCCAACGGCGCGGTCATTCAAACCGATTCGGTGCCCAAGAGCCGCCGTCAATTGCGCCGGGAACGACGCGAGCAACGCCGTCGTGAGCGGGAGCAGCAGGAAGAAAGTTCCACTCAATAAGCCGAAACGAACCCGTCAGGGCAGCAAATCCGGCCGTCGCTGGCGGGTTCGTTCCAGTGCCTTCTCAAATCGCCATTCGTTGATTTTGGCTTCGTGGCCCGACAAAAGGATTTCGGGCACAGTGTGCCCTTCGAATTCTGCCGGACGGGTATAGACCGGTGGAGCCAGCAGATCGTCCTGAAAAGAATCCGTTAAGGCGGAAGTTTCGTCGTTCAGCACACCCGGTAACAACCGAATGATGGCGTCGGATATAATGGCCGCGGGCAACTCGCCCCCGGATAAAACGTAGTCGCCCACGCTGATTTCTTTTGTAACGAAGATTTCCCGCACCCGCTCATCAACGCCTTTGTAGTGGCCGCAGAGAATAATCAGGTTCTGAGCCAGCGAAAGCCGGTTGGCCGTTCGCTGATTAAACTGTTCGCCGTCCGGGGTAACATAAATCACCTCATCGTAGGTCCGTTCGGCTTGCAACGCGCGAATACACCGGGCGATCGGCTCGATGGACATGACCATCCCGGCCCCACCGCCAAACGCGTAATCATCCACCCGGCGGTGTTTGTCGAGCGAATAATCGCGCAAATCGTGAACAACCACCTCCACAAAACCGCCCTGCTGCGCCCGTTGTAAAATGGAATGCCCAAAAAAGCTGTCCAGCAGCCGGGGCAGGCAGGTTAAAATATCAATCCTCATCAAGTGCTTCGTCGTCTTCGTCCGTATCCTTCCCGGACTTGGCCGATGGTTCGTTCAGGTAAACATCGATCAGACCATCCGGCAGCCGAACGTGCAGAATTCGCTGTTCTTTATCCGCTGAGGGGGTCAGCTCGTCATTGATCGGAATCAGGATCTCCTTACCCTGATAATCCATCGCAATCAGGTCCTGGGGCGGAACATTGTAAACCGTCCGGACCGTTCCCAGATCGCCGAGGTTTTCATCCCGCACCTGATAGCCGACAATGTCGTGAAAGTAAAATTGGCCTTCTTCCAGTTCGTCCAGGTTATCCAGCGGCAGATACAAGTCGCAATTGACCAGCTTCTGCGCTTCTTCAATCGTTTCAACGCCTTCCAGCGCCACAATGCCCCGATTACGGTTAACGGAGATGGATTCAATAAAATAAGGCACCAGATCGCCTTTTACCTCGATCAGAACCGAGTCCATCGTTTCGTACAGCTCCGGCGAATCGACATCTAGGAAGAAAACCAATTCCCCCTGTACGCCGTGCGTTTTCGTTATTTTTCCAAGCTGGAAGCAGTCGTCTTTCGTCACGATTCTCTCTTTTTACATCCCGCAGTTTCTTCGGGACAGATCCGTATAAAAGAACAACTGACAGTAATCTGTTTCGAGAAACAAACCCCCATCAGTTGTTCATTCAAGCCGTTACAAACGGATTACTCCTGCGCTTCGCCTTCTTCAGTAGCTGGGGCTTCTGGCGCTTCAGCCGCTTCTTCGGCGGGTGCTTCAGCAACAGGTTCTTCAACCGTGTTTTTCTTCGCAATCGCCTGAGCACGCGCTTCGTTTACTTTCTTCTCAGCATCCAGACGGGCTTGTTTGGCCGCGGTCTGTTGCTGCGTTTTAGCATCGGCAGTTCCCTGCTTACGGCCTTCTTTACCTTGTTTCCAGTCTTCAAACTTGGTATCGGCCTGCTCCTGCGTGATGGCACCTTTGAGAACACCTACCTGCAGGTGTTTTTTCAGCATGATACCTTCGTGCGACAGGATTGAGCGGGCCGTATCAGTCGGTTGTGCTCCATTCAACAGCCACTCCACAGCGCGGTCGTTTTTCAGCACCACCGTTGAGGGATCCGTGTTTGGGTTGTACGAACCGATCTTTTCAATAAAGCGACCATCCCGTGGTGCTCTGGCATCGGCTATTACGATGTCGTAAATAGCCAGTTTTTTGCGTCCCCGACGCGATAAACGGATTTTAACTGCCATTTTATTGGTTTGTTTTACGTGAAGGCCCCGGCCTACGGTGTTGTAAACCGCCCTTCAATGGAATTAGGGGGCAAAGGTACAAATATTTTTAGAAAGAATCGTCATCATACCCCAAGTAAAACCGCTTTCAGGACGTTTTTTATCGGCTTTCAGTAACCTTCCGACCCCGTACCCATAAAACAACAAAACCCCGACGTAGGCCGGGGTTTTGAGCAGGAAGGTCTTCCTTATCGGTCGAAACGCTGACCAGACTGGTACGGCGACCGGAGCATGTTCATCGGAACGATTTTGATTTCTACCCGACGGTTTCGCTGTAGATTGTCGCCGGTGGTGTTCGGCGCAATTGGCCGGTACTCACCGTAGTATTCAACCGTTACCCGACTCGGGTCAGTTAAACCAGCGCGGGTCAGGAAGCGTTTAGCGGCATCCACCCGACGTTTCGACAACTGTAGGTTGTAACCGTAGGAGGCCCGGTGGTCGGCGTGACCAACCAGGATGATACCGCAGTTGGTTTTTACGTTCAACAGTTCAATCACTTTCCGCATGATTTCCTGAGAAGCCGGACGAATCGTTGCTTTGTCGGTATCAAATTCGATATTGCTGAACAGGGCTTCGCACTCAGGAGCGAATTTGCCGCGCAGAATCGAGCTGATGATGCTGTCGAGGTTCATGGCGACCCCGGCACCCGAAACTACACTACCCGCAGGGGTGTTGGCTTCTTTATCAAACAGGTCAGCAACACCGTCGTTGTCCGAGTCGGTGTACAGACGAGGATCAACCGGCTTCGGCATGTTCGCTTTGGCGATTGAATCCGCATCGTTCATCGTCGGGTTATACGGTTCTTTGATCAGATCTTTCGGATCGGCCCAACGCAGGTGGTAGCGGCCTTTCGCCGGATCGTAAACACCGTCTTTGCCGACTTTCACCGCGCTCTTGCCGATTTTGTAGGTAATCGACAGACCAAGCCGTGACCACTTATCCAGCCCTGAATTTCCGCGTCTCCAACCGTATACGTTGTTGGCTTTCGAGTTGTCAACTCCACCGACCGTCATATCCAATTTCTCGGTGTTGACATTGTAGAGGGTAACATCAAGACCCAGATCCAGACGGGGCGTCAGTTCGTAGTGCAGCGCCGTACCAATTGGGAACACAAATTCGCGGGTGTACACCGATCCGTCGGCTTCCCAGCGTCCCTGCGTAACCGAGCTGTAGTCGCGCCGGTCATTGGAGTAACGAATCATCTGGTCGGTCGTCAGGTCATACACCCGGGTATCAAACCACATCAGACCAGCTCCTGCCTGAATATCCCATTTCCAGCGTTTCAGCTTGCGGGTTCCGAACAGAAGAGATTTCATGTTAACATTGGCGTTCAATGTTCCCTGCAGGAAGTTAGAACGGAACCAGGCATTGTAAAGCGCCTGTTTCGAGCCACGCAGCGAACCGATGTTAAACTCCGCTGAAGCACCAAAAAGGTGAGTTAATTGTTTATTGATGGACACGCCCACGGCGCCAGTTACCTTTGAACGGGGCCCTCTTTCCGGAAAAGCTTTGTAGATACCGTAATTATCCAGGTCGCCAAAGAAACGCGTAAGCGCGGGTGTGACGGTCACTGACCAGGTGTTCATCTTGTAGTCGCCCTCGTAAGACCGGTTACGGGTCGATGTTCCAGACGAGGAACTAGTGGTGGTGGTGGTGTCAGTTTGGGCATACCCGACGGCCTGCGTTAGTAACAGAAGCGTCAGAGAAGCGAAAATGGAAATTTTCTTCATGAGAACTCAGGTTTAATTCATAAGCCTTTTACGTTGAACAATCGCCCGGTCGGCCGCCGGTTCGGCAAACCGTTTTTAAACTATTCCTTTAGCGGCAGCCTCCGCGAAGTAAATCTATAAGCCGGATTCTGTTTCCGATCCGATGGCCGAAGCCAGCTTTTCAGACTCTTATCATTTATCTCGATTCCGGATCACTCCGAAACTCTATCGATCTACCCGCACCGGCGTCGTTGCGGCTTTCGCCGAAACTACAGGAACGAGTCGCCCCCATTCCGATGCCTATTTGATCTTTCAGCCCATAAGGTTTACCCTGCCCCGTCTGTCACCAGCCGGGCGGTAGGCTCTTACCCTACCTTTTCACCCTTACCGCAAACTGTTTATCCAACGGCCTGCGGCGGTATATTTTCTGCGGCACTTTCTGTCAGCGGGTCGTACGACGCCGGGCGTCTCCTCTTCGCTGCCTTCCCGTTAGGAAGTATGGTACTCTACGCTGTCCGGACTTTCCTCCCCGGTTCGATTATCCGTTCCGGAGCGATAAGACAATTTACTTCGCTTTGGTTGCCATTCCGTGATTACCGCAAATCTATAAATACTTAGGTTCTTTAAAAACCTGGTACCGAAAAACTGCAAATTTTTCGAGCCTGTTGTCTAAAAAAATAGGTAAACGGGGGCTAACTACAATCCTTCGACCTTTAAATTGATTTTTCCGGACGCATAAACCACCGCCAGCATCGACTCCCGTGTCAAGTAAACCTGATCGGGCGTAACTTGTTCAAGTTTGCCGTTGATAACAACTCCTTTTGTTATCTGATTGTTCGTTAATCGTTCCTGAAGCGATTTTCGCGCTTCGTCGATCTGATCCCCCACCGGAATTGTTAGCTGTTTCTCCAACGTGCGCGCAAAACTACCTTGCAATAACCAATTCGCCGTTCGATACAGAATATTTTTTGTGTCCAGATCATAATGCAAATCCCGCAGCGAAATGGTCCGGGCCTGAGCGTCGTAATACGGCTGTCCCCGCAGGTAAACCGTTCCGTTCAGGCTACCTTTCAGATCGGCTTTGACAATCAGGGTGTTGTTCTGTCCGTACAGATCAATTCCGGCGATGGTAATCTTGTAGCGACCGTCACGAAACTCGTACGATTGGCCCACAAACTCTTCGGCAACAAGTCGGGCGGCTTCCCCGTACGTGGCTTCGCTCAGCAAACCAATGCGGAACTGATCGGGAATGGACCTGGAGACGACCAGCTCCGGAACGGCAACCGCCGGCTTCACCTCGGGTTTGGCCCCGGTTTGGGTCAGCGTGTAGGCTTCGATTCCAATTGTGGAGCGGATGGCCCCTTTTTCAAACCGAAAGGGGGTAATCAGAATCCGTTTGGGCACCACCAGCAGCCAGGTACGGTATTTTTCGGAAACCAGATACGGCTGCCGAATGGTGTTCCAGGCTTTCAGGACCGGCGTTCGCAGGTCGACCTGCTTTTGAACCTGCTCATCCAGCGCCTTGCTGATTTTACCCAGATTTTTGTCGATCTGACGGCCCACAATACTCGCCACCGGAATTTCGATACCGGCAATCCTCAGGGCGGGTTTCTTCACCCATTCGTACCCTTCAGCGGTGGTCTGGGTCTGGGCCGTCCAGTCTTTAGCGATGGAAAAACGCGTGGCAAACCGCAGGTTCATTTCGAATTCCGTCTCCTGAAACTGCGTAAAGCCCAGCACTTTCACACCGGCTTTGGCCCAGATTTTCAGGGGAACCTGAAAGTGAAAAAGACTGTCCTGAGCGGTAACATGGATGGGAGCCCGTTTCCAAACCTTGGTCATAAACAGATCGTTGTCATTGTCGGTCAGGCTGTTGTCTTCGTAAATCAGCCCGTTTACCTGACTATTGATCTGACGCTCGACATCGGCCAGCGCAATGGATAGAGGAACGTTTACTGTGGATAAGAATTTGTCGTTCTGTACTTCCATCTTAGTTACCTGATAGGCCGCTTTCGGGGCCTTCGGATTGGTCGTGGCCGTGGGTTTACATGCCTGAACCAGCAGCAGGGCCAGCAACAGGCATCGGAATGGGGTCAATGTAGTGAAAATATTTTTATTTGATCTTAACCTTGGTCGCGCCATAACCAAATTTTTCCTTCTGGGCATCTTCAAAATAAGCAACGTTCGGATTTTTGCCCAGCCGCCGGTGCAGTTCATTGCGCAAAACCCCGTTGCCCACCCCGTGGATAAAGGTGATGTCGTCCATTCCGCTGGCAATGGCATTTTCCAGATTTTTCTCAAACGCCTGAAGTTGAATCTGAAGCAGATCTGCGCTGGTCCGACCTCCAAAGCCGGTGGGCAAAAGTTTCTCGATGTGCAGATCCACCTCCGCCGACGGCCGCTCAACCGGGGTTGGCTGCGTTTTATCGGTCATACCCATTAAGCTTTCCCGAAGTGCCGTGGCATTCACGGGTTTCTCCGCTTTGGGCTTGGCGGGCTCTTCCCGAACGGTGTCCTCCACGTCCAGTTGATACAGGTGCCCCGGCTGGTTCACCACCGGAACCGGACCGCTGTGGGACTGAAACGTCTGCGCCCGGCACTTGATCCGTTTCACCAGCGGTGGCCGCAAGGTCATTGCACCCCGCCGGTGCCAGATTGCCTGAATTAGAAAAGTCGGCCAGTTTTCGAAGGTCGACAGCGAATACCGTTGGCCCAGACGCGTGAAAGACCGCGCTTTCAGCACTTCCGAATGCAGGCCGGTATAGCGCGCTTCCCGTTCTTCACCGATCGTAAACGGAAGGTCCCAATCCGTGTTGTTCACCAGGAAAACCTCCAGTTCTTTGACACTCCCGCGTTCGCTCAGCGGGACAAACGCCAGGTAAAAACCGACATGACCGACAATTTCGGGTTTGGCCGGTTTTTTTGGATCAACGATCGGTTCGGGCTTGAAGCGGGTGGCCTCCATTGGCGACACCACCACGATCTCCGAACGCAGGACGGGTATCCGAAACCCGTCTTCAATTTCAATTTCTACTTGATTACCGGGCAGAAACCGGGTTACGATTCCCTGTTCCTTCGCCCGCAGCATTCGTACTTTATCTCCGATATTCATATGTAATGATGATGTCCTACCACGCCGTTACGGAGCAAGGTCCGCAAGTACGTTCTAGGTACGTTAATAATATAACGTGTGAAAACGAAAACCGTTCCGGCCGTTGTACTCCAGCGTCGGCGCGGGCATTTTCAGCGTATTCAACAGAAAGAACACGGTTTTCAACGTCTTTTTCCGGGTTTTTATCCGGGTAAAATCCACATCGAGTGAGAGGTAATACTGCCGGTACGGTCGAAACCCGCGCTCCATGCTCCCGGCCACCTCGGCCGATACCATGTCGTGAATTCCGTACCCAACGGCCACGTTCAGCCACTTGGGAAGCCGGGTGTCGCGCCCGGCAAACGACGAGGGATTGACCGATAACCAGTACGTCTGCCCGTTGTAGTCTTTCAGCCAGCGATCGTTCCAGTGTTTTCCCAGCAGGTTCGGGCGCTCTCTGGCCAGCGCCGTGTAGTGAAACGAGAATTTGGGCTGAATCCGCAATTCACCCCAGGTCAGGTATTGTGCGGTATACAGCGCCGGACCGGCGACGTTTGCGATCATATCGCCCACCGAAAAACCGTATTCCGGCGAAAAACCGTCCAGAATCTCAATTGGGGTTTGGAAGATGACCCCGGTCAGACCGGCGTAGAGCGCGGCTTTGCGTTCTGAAAGACCCGCCCATTCATACGCCTGCGCCGAAACCCGGGCAATCTGGTAGGCCGTTACCATGTGACCCACTTTGTCGATTTGAAGCCACTCCCGGTTGTCGTTAAAAAACTTGAAGTTTGTCAGCGGATTGTTGTACCAGGCCCGGCTCAACCCGTACAGCGTACCGGCATAAACGACGGATTCACCGATGAGCAAACCCCGAAGCCGGCAGCGGTAACAGGGTTCGGTGGCCCGGCTGGTGGTATCCTGCGCAACGGCGGAGGGGACGAGGGAGTGAAGCAGAAAAAAAAGCAAAACGGCTTTCAGTACAGCAATTCCCTTCACGCTACTTCCTTTCCTTTGTTTAATACGCTCCATGGTATTTTCGCAGACCCCACTCGGCGCTGATTAACAGGAGGATCAGGAAGAAGATCCACCGCAGGTTAATCAATTCGTTGAGGGCTTCGTTGCTGCTCAGGCGTCCGGCGGGTTTGCGACTGACCAGATCGTCGGCCAGCGCGGCCAGCGTGGCGGCATTGTAGAACCGGCCACCGGTTTGCTGGGCCAGTTGCCGCAGCATCAGGTGATCGGCGGTGGTGTTGATGGCTTCCAGTTGCTGCTCCCGAACAATAAACTCGCCCGTAGCCGTCTCGGTCCGGCCGTTCAGTGAAGCCGTCGCCCGGAACCGGTACACCCCTTCGGGCAGGCTGCTGACTTCGAAACGGGAGTTGCTGGCGGTCGGTGTGTAATTAAAACTCCGGGGCACGTCCCGTTCGTTGGTGATTTCCAGCCGCACCGGGCGGTCGTACAGCTTCTCGTAAATGTCGTTGTACATCTCCGTCTCGAACACCACTTTTTCTCCCGCCAGAAATTCGTTGCGGATTGGGTACACCCGTAGCTTCCGACGGTCTTCCTTGATCGACACCAGCTGCATCACCTTCTGAAGCAACTCATCCACGACGGCCTGATTGTCGGTCAGGGCGAATTCTTCCAGACGCCACTCCCACAGCCCTTCGCCCGCCAGCACGGCGGCTTTGCGCTGGGAAGAAATGTTGAGCGCCAGCAACGGTTTGTTCGTCCGTACGCTCCCGACCTGCTGCCACAGCACCACTTCGCTGCCCGGCGACAGTTTGAAATCACCGAACGGCACGAGCATGGGCGGCAAACGGTCCAGCAGGGTCAGTTTTTGCGCGTCCAGATTCAGCTGGCGGAAATCGGGGTTAAACCGTCCCGTCACTTTGTCAGTCTGCCCGCCCCCGGCCACGATCTGCATCACCGGATTCAGGCCGTTGAACGACTGCAAGCCCGACTGGTTGCCCAGCACGAAAAGCACGGGCGTATTTTTTTGCAGCGCTTTCTGAACAACCGCGGCCCCGGCATTCTGGTTATCGGGCAGCTGGTGGAGAATTACCAGATCGTAGACCTTGTCCGGAATATCGGCGGTGCCTCCGTTCAGGATGCGGATATCAAGTTCGTAATTCTGATTTTTCTCGATGATGTTGCGAAAGGCCTTGATGTCGGGATGCGGGCTCAGGGCCAGCAGCAGAATTTTTTCCTTTCCGTCAATGATGTCAATGTAAACATCCCGGCGGTTGTTTCGGGGGGAAAATTCACCACTTAGCGGCAGCACTTCCACCACGTAGTGCTGCATTCCTTTCTGGTTGGAGGAAGTCTGAAACGTCAGTTGCTGAAAGGTTTCGGGCCGGTTGAAATTCACGGTTTGCCGACTCAGTTCCCGGCCGTTCTGCCGCAAAACCACCGTTCCCGTCTGGCCCTGAAAGCCAAAGCTGGCCACGTCGGCCTGAATGGGAAACTGATTCCCCAGGTACGCAATCTTGTTGGCAACGGCATCCTTCAACTGCACATCCCGCTTCGGGATGGTGTCGCCCACCCCGACGGTATGCACCGCGAAGTTGTAGCGCCCGAACGTCGGTGACAGGCCCTGGTTGGCAATACCGTCCGAGATCAGCACCACGTCGGTCAGGTTGCGCCCCTCGTAGGCCGTCCGGATGCCGCCCAGCAGGTTTGACAAGTCCGTGGTTCGCCGGTTGAAGGCAACGGTTTTCAGATCCCCCGCAACCAGGCTATCGCCCAGGGTTTGCACCGACACATCAATATCTTCGCCCGTCAGCCGTTCGCGTAGCTGGCTGGCGGCTTCGAGCGCCCGGTCGAGCTGCGCCCGTCCACCCGCCGTCATCGACTCTGAGTTATCAATCGCCAATACCACCTTGGGCTTTTCAGTGACGGTCTGGATGCTGCGAATCAGCGGATTGAGCAGCAGGAAGCACACCATACTGACGACCAGAAACCGGAATGCCGCCAGCGCCAGATTCATCCGCTGGCTCCATCCGGCATTTGATTGGTACAGGGCAAATGCATAAACCGCCCCGACCGCCAGACAAACCAGCAGCCACCAGGGCGACGATTGAAAATACAGTTCGGAGCGCATCTTTTTCAGTTAAGAGTTTGGCGTGAAGAATGAAGAGTTAACGGCGTCAGGCAACTCTTCATTCTTCACGCCAAACTCATCATTATTACGTAAGCATTCCCCCGTCGACCTGCAGCACTTGGCCGGTGATGTAGCGCGACAGGTCGGAAGCCAGGAACAGGGCACAATCGGCCACCTCTTCCGGTTGTCCACCACGCTTAAGTGGGATGGACTGCTTCCATTCTTCCATGGCTTTCTCGTTGATTTCGCCGGTCATTTCGGTTTCGATGAAACCCGGAGCAATGGCGTTTGAACGGATGTTGCGCGAGCCCAGCTCCAGCGCCACCGACTTGGTAAAGCCGATGATGCCCGCTTTGGAAGCCGCGTAATTGGCCTGCCCGGCGTTACCCCGCAAACCGACTACCGACGTCAGGTTGATGATCGAACCACTTTTGGCTTTCATCATCGGTTTGATTACGGCTTTGGTCAGGTTAAAGACCGACTTTAGATTAACGTTGATCACGGCATCCCATTGTTCTTCGCTCATCCGCATCAGCAGACCGTCGCGGGTAATACCAGCGTTGTTGATCACCGTGTCAATGGTACCAAAATCAGCGATGACCTGATTCACCAGTTCTTCGGCGGCTTTAAAGTCCGAAGCGTCAGACCGGTAGCCTTTGACTTTACCCCCGAAAGCCGCTAGTTCGGCTTCCAGCGCCTGTCCTTTTTCAACACTTGAGAGGTAGGTGAATGCAATGGCAGCGCCTTCCTGAGCGAAACGGGTGGCAATGGCCCGGCCGATGCCGCGTGAGGCTCCGGTAATCAGCGCAACTTTTCCTTGAAGTAAACTCATGAAGTAGATTTGAGAATAACGAAGGTTTATAAGATTGGCCGCAAAAATAGTAGTATATATTCGATCATCCGACTACTTTTGCTCGAAACCTGATAAAGAGTTGCGCGACTTTTTGCGTCGTTCTTTCTCCGAAACGCGTAGTTCCCAACGCATCGTGTGAAGATTGGCGAAAGTTTTGGTTGCCAAACAATCTTTGATTTTATCATCGTAACTCCGTCTATACTCATGATACGTTTTGCACTGACGTGCCTGACCATCTGTTCCAGCTTGCAGAGTATCGCCCAGCAAATTCACGCCCACAACGATTACGAGAAGTCAGAGCCGCTCACAAACGCCGTTCGTCACCGCGCCGGGTCTATCGAAGCGGACGTGTACGTGGTTGACGGTAAATTACTAGTTGCCCATGAGAAATCCCAAATAAAACCTGGCCGTACGCTGGATTCCCTGTATTTAAAGCCGATTGCCGATCTGTTCGCCAGGCACAAAAACCGGTACTCATCCGGGTCCGTCAGTGACGACCGGAAGTATACTTTTCAGTTGATGATTGACATGAAGGACAACGGCGTGGAAGGCATTAAACTGCTGGAAAAAGCCGTAGCCCCTTACCGCACCTGCTTCGACCGGTCCATGAACCCGATGGCTATTCAACTGGTGATCAGCGGTAACCGTCCGCCCATTGCCGACTGGATTGATTATCCGGCCTACATTCTGTTCGACGGTCGGCCCAGCGAGTTGTACGACGACGAGACGATCAAGCACGTAGCGCTCTTCAGCGATTCTTTTCGGAACTATTCCCGCTGGAACGGCGAGGGCGAGATGCCGGAAAAAGACCGCGAAACACTGAAACGGTTTATCAAACGGGCGCACAGCCAGGAGAAGCCCATCCGGTTCTGGGCCGCCCCCGACAACGCCAACACCTGGAAACAACTCGACAAAATCGGCGTCGATTTCATCAATACCGACAGCGTAGAGGAATGCGCGAAGGTGATCAAGTGATCTCAGTCGAACACGTAATTGATCGTAAAGCCGGGTTGTAATGTAGCTGACAGACCGCCATTCCAGGATTTGTAGTCGGAATTTTCCGGATAGAATTGTTTGTTAAAATATACGCTTCCCAATGTTGCTTCTACAATAAATCGCTCGCCAAGCAAATACGCTAAACCGGCACCGACAGCAACACCCGCCTGGTGGTTTGTGGTCTTGGTGTCATTGACGCTGGACTTGTTTCGAGTAGCTGCGTATAATAAATCGCCGGAAACATAAGGCCGCAACCGGTTATCCGAAATATACTTTTTTACGTAAGGATTAATACCGTAAACAAAAGCAGAACCGTCATCCGAGCTGCTTAAACCTAACGGCACCGAAACACCCAGGAGAAGATTCTTTTGAACAAACCATCCAATCGACGGTGAGATTGTAAACGTATTGGATCGTTCTTCTTGTGCTCCTGGTTGGTTATCCCTGCCTCCCGTTGTAATGAAGCTGAAACCACCACCGACTATCCATCGTCCTTTTGCCGTCTGGGGAGCCTCATATGACTCTGCACTGCTGGACGAATTAACGCCCGTTAAAATGACTAACCCAACTCCAACGCCACTCAGTGAGAAGGGATAAGAACCCGTGTTTGTCGATGCTTCCAGGCCAATGCGGTCGGTTAGGTAGTAATTAGCGCCAACTTGGAAAATGGGTGAAGCGGTAAAGCTGTTTCCATCGGGGCTTTGTACATTTTCACCTTCGTGATTGATCGTGTTATAGTTTAATGTCAAACCACCACCCAGGAATACCCGCCATCTATCCCGTCCCCAATACCGCCGGATATACCCATTTAGCCCAGTAGAAAGTTCTGTAGTTTTATCTTTTTCTCGTTGGTTTAAATAGGCCCGACTCGAACGGTTTGCATTTAAACCGGCACTTACTCCCACACCTATTAGCCAGTTATCTTTAAAAAAAGCACCCCGATTCAAGGCTAAACCGCTTTGGATTGAGTGACTTCTGTACGTATTTGGAGTTATGTCATTCTTTTGGGATGAATACTCAACAGACAAGTTTCCGGTCCAGATGCCCTGGCCTTTTTCGGTTTGTGCCTGAGCAAGGGTGGAGACCGCAGCCAGGCCGGCTAAGAGTAGGAGGTTTCTCATGATGTAGATAGTTAATCCGTTAAAAATATAGCGGATGCTATCCACATATGTATGCTAATTCTTGTTAAAATTCCTTAAGTAGCCTTAAAAACCATCGATAACTTATTAGAAGGAAAAGACCGGTCAGCCAGTTACCCGGAAATGTCAACTATAAAAGAGAACGGGGCAAACCGGTAGATATGGGTCCGGTTTTCGCCAGGAACGCTCGTTCTGGGCCGTGTACACTTCCTGCCGAAGCTGATCCAGACGGCCCCCAAGGCCGCCCCCGACAAAAACCCGCCAGTTGCTGTTACCCCAATATTTGCGTGTAAAAACCGACAAACCGCCCTGCCAGTACTGCCGATCGAGAGCAATCCCGCTGGTATTCCGCTGCTTGTAATACGAACCGCTGACCGCTAGTCCCATCAGCCAGTTATTCGGCAAAAACACCCCGTGGTTGATGGAGCCGTTGAGCTGCGGGCTGCGCCGGATGTAGCCATTGGGATATTCACCCGTCAGTTGGGTAGTGTTGATTTGCAGAGTTCCACTCCACAGCGCCCGTCCCGCTTCAGTTTGGGCAAGGGCGCAGCCGGTCGATAGAAAAAGAAGGCTTAGGGTAGTTGTGATTTTCATCGTCGTTGAGTTGATGCAGTGGCGGAGAATTTTGCTAGACTGCTTTTGACTCCCCTAAGTAAAAAAATAGGCTGAACTTTCGTCCAGCCTATCGGTATTCTATTTAGTCAGAAGTTATTCTGATTCGGTTACCGGCTCCGGTTTCTTCACCGTGATGATCAGGTTTTCACCGTTATCATCGTAGTCGGCCTGAATCACATCGCCTTCTTTCAGATCACCTTTCAGGATTTCTTCCGCCACGGGATCCTCCAGGTATTTCTGGATAGCCCGGCTTAGCGGACGAGCACCGTATTGTGGATCGTAGCCTTTGTCTGACAGGAAATCTTTCGCTTTTTCGGTCAGTTCGACTTTGTAGCCCAGGCTCGTTACCCGACCCAGCAGTTTGCCCAGCATCAGGTCAATGATCTTGTGGATGTCTTCGCGTTGCAGCGAATTGAACACGATCACATCGTCCAGACGGTTCAGGAACTCCGGAGAGAAGGCTTTCCGCAACGCGTTCTGAATCGTACTCTTCATGATCTCGTCCTGGTTCTCCGTTTTGCCACGGGTGGCGAAACCAATACCGGTACCGAAATCTTTCAGGTCACGAACCCCGATGTTCGAGGTCATGATGATGATGGTGTTCCGGAAGTCAACCCGGCGACCCAGACCGTCGGTCAGGATACCATCGTCAAGCACTTGCAGCAGGATGTTGAACACATCCGGGTGGGCTTTCTCGATCTCATCCAACAGAACGACAGAGTAGGGTTTCCGGCGGATTTTTTCCGTCAACTGCCCCCCTTCTTCGTAACCGACGTAGCCCGGAGGAGCTCCGACCAGACGGCTTACGCTGAATTTCTCCATGTATTCCGACATATCAATCCGCACCAGCGCATCTTCTTTGTCGAACAGATACGAAGCCAAAACCTTCGCCAACTCGGTTTTACCAACCCCGGTCGGGCCGAGGAAGATAAACGAACCGATTGGTTTTTTGGGATCTTTCAAACCAACACGGGTCCGTTGAATGGCTTTCACCAGTTTCTGTACGGCTTTGTCCTGACCAATCACGCGACCGGTCAATTGGTCTGACATGTTCAGCAGCTTAGCGCCTTCGTTGGTGGCTACGCGGTTGGTCGGGATGCCCGTCATCATGGCAACGACTTCGGCCACATTTTCTTCCGTTACCGTGTAGCGTTTTTTCTTGGTTTCTTCTTCCCAGGCCAGTTTCGCACGGTCCAACTGATCGATCAGACGTTTTTCCTTGTCGCGCAGTTGAGCGGCTTCTTCGTATTTCTGGCTTTTCACCACCTGGTTTTTCTCCTTCTTAATGTTCTCGATGCTTTCTTCCAGCTTCAAGATATCTTCCGGAACCGAGATGTTGGAGATGTGTACGCGGGCACCTACTTCATCCAGAACATCGATGGCTTTGTCGGGCAGGAACCGGTCAGAGATGTAACGCTCCGAAAGTTTCACGGCCGCTTCTACCGCTTCGGGCGTGTAGTTGACGTGGTGGTGATCTTCGTACTTATCTTTAATGTTATTCAGGATTTCGATGGTTTCTTCCACTGACGTAGCGTCGACCATCACTACCTGGAACCGACGGGCCAGTGCGCCGTCTTTTTCGATATATTGCCGGTATTCATCCAGCGTCGTGGCACCAATGCATTGGATATCGCCCCGGGCCAGTGCTGGTTTGAACATGTTGGAGGCATCGAGCGAACCCGAAGCGCCACCCGCACCCACAATGGTGTGCAACTCGTCAATGAACAGAATCACTTCCGGTGACTTTTCCAGCTCGTTCATGACCGCTTTCATGCGTTCTTCAAACTGACCGCGGTATTTGGTACCGGCCACCAACGAAGCCAGGTCCAGCGTCACCACGCGTTTGCCAAACAGCACCCGCGATACTTTTTTCTGAACGATCCGCAGCGCCAGACCTTCCGCAATGGCGGTTTTACCAACGCCCGGTTCACCAATCAGGATCGGGTTGTTCTTTTTCCGGCGGCTCAGGATCTGGGCCACGCGCTCAATTTCTTTTTCACGACCAACAATCGGGTCGAGTTTGCCTAATTCGGCCAGCTTAGTCAGGTCACGTCCGAAGTTGTCCAAAACCGGCGTCCGCGACTTCTCAGAACCTTTCGGATCTTTGCCCGAGCCGGAGCTGCTGCTACCAAACATGCCGCGGTCGTTGTCGTCGTCGTCAGTTTCGGGGCCCATGTGCGGACGTGTACCAGAAGATTGATATTCCAGCATCTCCTTGATTACCTCGTAGTTGACGTTAAATTTGTTTAGGATCTGGGTGGCCACATTATCTTCATCGCGCAGAATCGACAACAGCAGGTGCTCGGTGCCAATCAGCGGACTTTTGAAGATTTTAGCCTCCAGGTACGTAATTTTCAGGACTTTCTCAGACTGGCGGGTCAGTGGAATATTGGCCAGATTTTTGACATTGTTGGTTGCTGTTCCCTTGGTCGCCTGTTCGATTGTTACACGGAGTTCGTCCAATGAAATGCCCAATTTTTTCAATAACCCAACGGCTACCCCTTCGCCTTCCCGAATCATACCCAGCAGCAGATGCTCTGTACCTATGTAATCATGACCCAGACGCAGGGCTTCCTCTCTGCTGAGCGAGATAACTTCTTTAACTCGGTTCGAAAATTTAGCTTCCATTCGCTTAGGGTTGTATTGTAATTGCGTCTTATCTAACTAACGAAAATTTTTTCGGTATTGTTCACTGTATTAACGACTGCTGTAAAACATTAGAGGCTTCGGTCCCTTGGCAGAAAATTAAATCCAGAATGCTTAAATCTGGTACAAATACATTGCCAAAGTTTTGTTGATACGCGACCGGACGATAAAACCTGCCATTTTGTGTATCTCCCCGGGCATTAATTTGGGAACGAGCGTCCAGAACCTGACTAACTACCTGCCTTTCAAATATTTCCGTCAAAGCAATGTTTTTTTTCCAGCCCAGCCACTTCAGACATAATGTCAGCAGTTCAAGGTTTAGCTCAAACAGATACACCCACTTCCGGCGAAATACCGTCTCTAAATCATCAGCGTAGAACTCAAAAAAAGGAGCTTTGCTGTAAGCCGTTACCAAACACCGCCAGTGACGGTCGGTCCAGGCTTGCCGGTCGTCGATCCGAACATCGCGGATTAACTGCTTATGCGTACCATTCAGTACCGGAACCGTCAGCCGGTCGGGGCCATTTGCCGTCAGGACATAACACCGATTTCTGTAACTTTGCTTTCCATAATGCTCGGCTGCTTCCAGCCAAACGGTATCGAAGGGTAAAAGTGCGGTGAAATAAGTCAGGCTCGGCAGATAGTGCAATTCAATCCGAATACCCTGATTTACACGGTCAACGTGGTACTTTTCCAATATACTCGACATGTTGATGGGACCAAATAAATGAATTTCGATTTGAACAAGCAAACGGTTTAGCAAAATTTTAATTTGCGGTATGGTTTTGCCGACCAGTTTCTCAATTTTCCGATGACACTTTACTTTTTTCGCATTCTCTCCCGATTACCGATTACCGTATTTTACGCCATTGCCGACTTCCTGTACTACTTGCTGGCGCATGTGATTGGTTACCGAAAAGAAGTTATCCTTACGAATTTAAAACGATCTTTTCCGGAAAAATCGGATGCTGAGCGTCGCCGGATCGCTAAAAAATTTTACCGCAACTTCGCCGACGTACTCGTCGAAACCGTCAAACTGCCGGGATTGTCGACGGAAGCGCTGCAAGAACGGGTGCAGTTCACCAACAAGGAGTTGGTGCTGGACAAACTGGCTACCGGTCAGCCGGTGCTGATTATGGCGTCTCACCAGTGCAACTGGGAGTGGGCTCCTTCCGCGTCGGTCGTGAACGGGATGCCCGCCGATGCCGTCTATAAAAAGTTAAACAATGAGCTTTCGGAGCATGTGGTCCGTTACATCCGTTCCCGGTTCGGGGCCAAACCGGTGCCCATGAAGTCTTTGCTGCGCGAAATGGCCAGCCGACGCCACGAACCCCGCCTGATTGCCCTGGTGGCCGACCAGATTCCCGATCAGCCGGAATACGGTTACTGGACGTCCTTTCTGCACCAGGAAACCCCCTTCTACCCGGGTACGGAGCGGCTGGCCCGTACCTTTAAAATTCCGGTTTTCTACATCGAGATGGAACGGGTTCGGCGGGGTCATTATTCAATGACCTTCTACCCCATCGCCGAACCGCCCTACGACCAACTTCCGAATGGGGAACTGTTAAACCGGTACCGGGATTTGCTGGAAAAAACCATCCGGAAAGCTCCCTCGGACTGGCTTTGGTCCCACAAACGCTGGAAGCATAAACGCTCCCAGTACGAAAGAACGCAGGTAAAATGGTAAAAACGCCCCTGACCCTGCAAGCCCAACAGGGCTTGACACTGGATAACCCCGGGTGCGATCTGGGGCTGATGGGGCTGGTAGCGAGGAGATCGCTCGTCTGACGCCAGCCCGCAGGAGTTACGGACTCTGCGGGCTGGCAGTGATGGTCTGCACTGCCAGTCCCGGGTTGCATCCGGGACTGGCAGTGCGACAAGCCTGGCGGGCTTGGTTGGCGGGCAACTTGCGATTATGCTTATTGATACTGAATATACAACGGCTTGGGGTCGAGCGCCAGCACTTCTTCGGGTTCCATCAGGTGCGGAACCTTGTGCTTGGAGCGTTTGTCAACCTTCTTCAGATCGTTTTTATAAAACAGCTTGAAACCCGTGTACTGAACCGGTTCTTTCACGATGTAATCCCGGTACGAGTCGATTTTCAGGGAAGGGGGTCCCCAGCCATCCATGTCCATCACGACGGCCACCCGCGGGTCGAGTTTGATGTTCTGGTAGTTGGTTACCATTCGCTGGGTAAACCGGTGGACAACGAGCACTTTGGGCGGCAGGTTATTCTCCTTCACAACCCGGCTTAAAAACTGAATCGCTTTGTTGACATCAGCCGCATCGTAGGTTCCGATCTTGGTACCCGGTTTGGCCCCCGTTTTCATCGAAAACTCCGGATCAATACCGAGGTGTACGTAGGGCAGTTTCAGATACTTTTCAAGAAACTCCAGTTCTCCTTCCAGATTGGCCAGCCCCACCTGAATATCCAGAAACACAACGGCGCCGTGTTGCGCTCCCCAGCTAATGACTTTCCGGATGGTTTTATCGCTCATCCGCAGCCGGTATTTACCGTCTTTCTGAGGAGTTCCCTGCGCCGAAATAGCCACCAGATGAAGTGCTTTCAAAACCGGTTTCGACGGATCGGCCTTCTGCCACCGGGCCGCTTCCTGATCAAGCCGCCGGAGCATTTCCTTGCGGGGGTACTCGCCCAATATTCCCATACGGGTGGAATGCGGATTGCCGTAATACGCCAAAATCCGGTGTTTGGGTAGCAGGGTGTCGGGCAGGTTGCCCGTAAATTTCAGGGAGTCGGCTTTCAGCGGGTCCGTTTCCGTGGTTGTGTCGGCCGCTGCGGTCGACACTGGAGTCGTTTTCCGGGCGGAGTCGGCTACCGGGGTTGCGGCCTGAGCGGCTGAACTGTCGGTGGCGGTGCTGGCCTTGCTGTCTCCGTTGCTGGACGAGCAACCGGTTAACGCGTTGAATTGAATGAGAATTGAAGCAACTGCAACCATTTTCCATGCCGTTAGGCACGACTTACTCCCTCCGTTTACCACAGTGTTTTTGTTCTTTTGTTGAATGTGAATAGAATCGACTCGTACCCGCAACGGGGGTACGTTCTGCCAAAAATAGAAACTCTCCTGTAAATCAAAACAGGATTTGAGAAATAATGAGCGGGTGGATTTCTAAATTGACGGCCGCCCGTTTGTTCCCTTATTCTTCAAAGACGCCCAATCCCTGACGGACAATTTCAAAATCGTCGGATGTGGCATTGATGATCGTAGAGGGTACATTCCCCCCCATACCGCCGTCGATTACGAGATCTACCTGATGTTGAAACCGTTCGAAAATAACCTCCGGGTCGGTAATATACGGGTCGAAATCGTCTTCGATGTCCTTGATGGTCGTCGTGATAATCGGGTTGCCCAGTTCCTTCACAATCTCGCGGGGAATGGCGTGATCAGGAATCCGGATGCCGACCGTTCGCTTGTTCGTGTGCAGAATTTTCGGCACCCGGTGGCTGACGTCCAGAATAAACGTGTACGGCCCGGGCAACAGCCGCTTCATGGTTTTAAACGCCTGATTGCCCACCCGGGCGTAATCAGCAATGTGGCTGAGGTCGTGGCAGATAAATGAAAAATCATTTTTCTGCGGCTTGATGCCCTTCAAGCGGGCAATTCGCTCAATGGCCCGCGTGTTGTGAATATCGCAACCCAGACCGTAAATGGTGTCGGTTGGGTAGATGATGACCCCGCCGTCGCGCAGGACACTGACAACGTGCTGGATCTTCCGCTCCTCGGGCGTATCGGGATGAATTCGCAAAAATTCGGCTGGCATAGGCTTCGGTTAATTAGTTAAGGTAACTAACCTGCGGCCATTTGGTTCCAACCTGCGGCCTCCGTATAAACGGGTAACAAGGCTCTTCTGCCTTCCAAGAGTTTAAACCACCGGCCGAACCTCACCCTGGCGGAGCTGCCGGTTTTGCTGCCACTGCGCATACCGTCGGTACAGCCCGTTGACCGGAAGACGCCATTTACAAAGCCGTAAAACCAGGGCGGTCGGCCAGTCGGGCTTTTCCATAAATTCCAGCAATTCCCCAAACTGAAAGGCCAGTTCAAATTGCTCGGTATAAAAACATTGCCGGATAAACCAGCGAATACGGCCCGCCAACGCCCGGTATTCTTCCGCCGTCTGACATTGGTCGAAGGCTTTGTAACAAACTTTCAGGGTTGAACCGAGCAACGCACTGTTGCGGTCCTGAAACTGGGAGGAAAGGGATTTTTGAACGACCCGTTTGCTGGTCAGCACTTCGTCCTGATAGTAATACCGGTAATTCCGCGCCGACCGGACCCAGAAGTCAAAATCTTCGTAACTCAGCGATTCGTCGTAGCCGCCCAGGCTCTCGAGTACATCTTTTCGCATCATCATCGTGGGTGTAGACACAAAATAAGAAGCCAGGATTTCCTTAAAGACCCAGCCCGACGGCACGGGCCGGGTGGTCATTCCGTTCGGGCTGACGGGGAAGTGATAGCCGGTCAGGTGATCATTTTCATCGATAAAGGCGGCATTGCTGAAGATGACGGCGTAATCGCCCGCCAGCCGTTCAAAACCGGCCACCTGCCGGGCAATCCGCTCCCGGTGCATCACGTCGTCGGCCGATAGATCGATTACGTACCGCCCCTGCGCCAGCTTCAACCCCTGATTGAACGCCCGGCAGATGCCGACGTTTTCGCAGTTTCGGATCAGCTGAATTTTCGGGTGTTGCTGCATCAGGGTCTCTACCCGCGCCACGGAGCTGTCGGTGCTGTTGTTGTCAATAACCAGTAGTTCAACCGCCGGGTAGGTTTGATCCAGTACGGATTGCAGCGCAGCGGTGATAAAACGCTCGTGGTTGTAACTGATACAGATTACGGATACCAGGGGCCTGATCGACGACAGGTAATCTGCCAGCAGGCCGGACGGTATGGTTCCAAGAGTTTCAGCCATACAAATGATAAAAACAGGCGGTTATCGGACAAGAGACTGCAACTCTTTCGTAGACAATACTAAAAATTAATCAACAGATAAGCGCCATAGTATTTAGCAAACGGTGAGCATAAATCAGACCAAACCTAAAAATCACATTCCAGGCCACTTTTATTTTTGGCACGGTTTTTATTACTATTCTTAAGCAAGAAACAGTCTAAGCCTCTGCCGAGAGCTAGGCTTGTGATTTTTTGGGTTAGGGTTATCATAAATGCTCTCTAAGCGGTTTGGGGAGCATTTATTGTTTTATCAGCAACCTGCGGATTTTTGTCGCCTTCGAGTTTGTACAGCGCAACGTTCATATCAAACCCGAGAATCAGTAATAAACAGACCAGATTAATCCAGATCATCAGGACAATCAACGTACCGATGGAGCCGTAAAGTTTGTTGTAGGAGCCAAAATTGGAAACGTAATAGGAGAAGCCAAAGGTCGTTACGACTACCAGTACCGAAGCGATGATCCCACCCGGATTGACAAATTTCCACTTCATGTCCATGTCCGGGCCGAATTTATAAATCACCGAAATGGCCGCCACAAACACCGCGAAAACCACCAGATAACGGCCAATGTTCAGGAGCGTCGCCACTACCACATTGTCCAGAATCTGGATCTGCTGAAGGTAATCCGTAATAACCCCTCCAATGACCAGCACCGCAATGGCCAGAAACAGCGCAAAGGCCAGCATAATCGTCAGGCCAAAGGCAATAAGCCGGGTTTTGAGAAAACCCCGCCCCTCGTCGGTTTTGTGGGAGGAATTAAACGCCATCATCAACGACAGGATTCCGTTCGTAGCCGCGTATAACGCCAGCAAAAAACCGAACGACAGGACATTCCCCCGCGGGCGGCTGATGATATCGTAGATGGTTGCTTTGACGGTATCGTAGGTCGACGCGGGCAAGACCTGCGCGAAAAAATCCATCACCTGATTCTCCATGTTTGGAATCGGAATCAGCGGAATGAGGGTAAACAGGAAGATGATGGCCGGAAAGACCGCCAGAATCAGGCTGTAGGCCACGGAAGCGGCCCGTTCACTGGTGTCGTTGTCGGTTACTTTCGGCAAGAAATGCCGGAGGAAGTCAAACCAGTTCTGTTTCGAATCAAAAGCCCGGCGTTTTTGCAGGAAGATAATAGCGCGCTGAACCGCGTTATACTGCATCAATTTCTCCAACATACAGGATACGGATCATTTTCTGGACAGAAATTAAACCGCTGGCTCGAAAAAAGGTTTGAGCAGAGCCCTCAGATCGGCGGGCGCTTTCGTAATCCGCCCCGTGCCCGACTGCATGAACACCAGCGTGGTTTCGCCCGTGTTCAGGTGTTCACCGTGCTGGTTGTAGATGTCGTAATGAAACACAATCCGGACGCTGGGCAGCTCCCGAATCGTCACCCGGATCGTCAGCAGGTCGTCGTAGCGGGCCGGGCGCAGGTAGCGCGAACGGTTTTCGTACACCGGCATCATCACCCCCGACGCTTCCATGTCCTTGTAATGAAACCCCAGGCTTCGCAGGGCCTCAACCCGCCCAATTTCGTAGTAGCGGGCGTAATTGCCGTAATAAACGTACCCCATCTGATCGGTATCGGCGTAGCGGACCCGGATGGGCGGAACATCGTAGATAAACATCTGCTTTGGACAGTAGACAACAGCCAATAGACTCAAGACAACCCACGACCGAAAGAACGAGCACCAGCGATTTTGTCTTTTCGCTCGCGGGCATCACGGGCCTTTTTATTTCATGATTCCGCGTTTGGTCAACTCGGCGTGGTAAATCCGGGCGTTGTTCAGGTGCTCTGCGTACGTTTTGGCGAACGTGTGGTAACCGGAGAAGTCGGCGCGGGCCACAAAGTACAGGTAGTCGTGGTTTTCGTGGTTCAGCACCGCATCAATCGAACTCAGCGTTGGCAGGTTGATCGGGCCGGGCGGCAGGCCCTTAAACCGGTACGTGTTGTAGGGCGAGTCGATGAGTTTGTGAACGTTCAGCACCCGGCGGATGGTAAAATCGCGGTGGGCAAACACCAGCGTCGGGTCGGCTTCCAGCAACATGCCCCGTTGCAGGCGGTTCAGGTAAACCCCCGCCACGCGCGGTTTTTCGTCATTTTTCTTACTTTCCGATTCCACAATGGACGCCAGCGTCTGCACCTGCGTTTGGGTCAGGCCCAGCTCCCGGGCTTTCTGCTGGCGCTCGGGGGTCCAGAATTTCTTGTATTCCTTGCCCATGCGGTCCAGAAAATTGTCGGCGCTGGTGGTCCAGAAAAACTCGTACGTGTTCGGCAGAAACATGCACATGATGGTGGTGGTGTCGAAACCGTAGCGTTGGCAAACTGCCGGATTTTTCAGCAGCGAATCCAGCGTCTGCGGACCGAATTCAAATTTGCTGCCGAGTTTGGCAATCAGTTCGTCTTTCAACCGGATGTTGTTGAAAGTCAGCTTCATGGGATCCTGCGCTCCCGACCGTAGTTTGCGAATGGCCTCCTGGTTCGTCATTTCCTTCTCGATAACGTACCGGCCGTGCTTCACGTGATCAGTGTAGTTCATGAAACGGGCCAGAAACCGGAACGACATTTTGTCATTCACCACGTCATGCTTCTGGAGCGAATCCATGACGGTTTCGAAGGTGGCCCCGCGCGGAATCAGCAAGGCAAAGTCTTTGTCACCGTCCCCCACCTGGAGATTCGGCGTTTTAAAAATTTGCCACGCGTAAAACGACAGCGTAGCCAATAACACAGAAATGGTAATCAGAATACCAGCAACAACCTTACGAGACATAGAATAAGTGAGTCCGTTCACGGGATACGGTCCGGGTTGAGTCGTCCCGATCGCACAAACGATTACCTTTTAGATGAATTAGGACTGCAAAGGTAGCAACCGCAGCGGTTCTCTGCCAACAAATTAACCGGTTGCCTCCGACGGCTTTGGTACCACCCGGTATTTTGGCAAATTGACCAGCAGCACCCCCGCCAGAATCACCACCAACGCCAGCAACTGCCGCCCGGAAAGCGATTCGTTGGCAAACAGCCACCCCAGCAAAACCGCAATCACCGGATTAACGTACGCGTAGGTGCTGACAATGGCCGGCGGACGAACTTTCAGCAGCCACAAATAAGCCAGATACGTAACGATGGACCCCATCACAATCATGTACACCAGAGCCAGCCAGGATGTCGGCGTTACGGCAGCCGGCTGGAAGGTAGCCAGTTCGCCGGAAATCAGGCTGGCCAAACCGCTGAAACTCCCCGCTGCCAGCAACTGCAGGCTGCCGTTGAAGGTGTTGGAGGCCGTCGACGGTTTGTATTTGGCAAATAACGAACCCACCGTCCAGAAAATACCCCCCGCGAGCAAAACGACGATGCTCAATCCGTAGTGTCCGTCCGGCGACCGCACCGGCGCCGTCTGCTCCGGTTGCGCCAGCAGCAACACCACCCCCACAAACCCAATGACCAGACCGCCGGGAATCAGCCAGCTGGCGAAATAGGTAGCCCACTGCCGCCGGTCGAGCAGCACAAACCAGAACGGCATGGTCGTCACCAGGATGGCCGCCAGACCCGAGGGAATGTACTGCTCGGCCCAGATCACCGAAACCGTTCCGCCAAACAGCATCAAAATACCGCTCAGGGCATTGCGGCTCACCGTCTGCGCCGTCAGCCGGGCTTCTCCTTTCACCAGACACCAGCCGTACAGCAGCAATCCGGCAATCAGAAACCGCAACGACGCCATCAGAAACGGCGGAATGCTCTCCAGACCCAGCAAAGCCGCCAGGTAAGTAGAGCCCCAGATGATGTAAATAGCCGTAAAAGCCAGCAGGACCGGCAACGGTTTCGGTGGGGTTTGGCTCATTTGTTTGTCGCGTTCAGCTTATTTTACGCCCACGTCAGGTCAAACCGCTCGGCCAGTTCGCGCAGGCTTTGCACAACCGGTTCGATCAGCGGCAAGCCGTTCTGTTCGCGTTCGGCTTCCATTGCGCGCTCCGGATCGCCGGGAATCAGAACCTGTTGCCCCTCCACGGCGCGGGCGTTGCGGAAGGCCCCAATCCAGGTGTCCATGTGCCGCTTGAACTCGTCGGCGGGCCGGAATGCATCGATGCGCATGGCCCCGAAAAAGTGGCCCGTTCCGGCCCCGACGCCTTCCTGCGCGGCCATGAAACCAGCCGTGGCAAAGGGCGGCACCCACGGCCCGTAGTTGGCCCCCGACAACACGCCGGAGAAAATATCGACGATGGCCCCCAGACCGTACCCCTTATGACTGCCGTGCTCGCGGTCGGAGCCCAGCGGCAGCAGGGCCCCGCCGTTCCGGATTGGATTCGAATCGGTCGACGGCTGGCCCTCAGCATCCTGCGCCCAGCCCAGCGGAGCGGCCAGCCCCTTGCGCTGCAAAATTTCCATCTTGCCGTAAGCTACCGCTGTAGAGGCAAAATCGGCCACAAAAGGCGGTTGGGTCAGCGCGGGAACGGCCACGGCAATCGGATTGGTGCCCAGCAATTTGTCAAGTGAAAAAGTCGGAGCCACGAGCGGAGCCGCGTTGGTCATCGTCATCCCGATCATATCGTGTTCGAGGGCCAGCATGGCGTGGTATCCGGCAATTCCGAAGTGGTTGGAATTACGGACGGCGACCCAGCCCGTTCCGGCGACCTGCGCCTTTTCGATGGCTATCTGCATGGCTTGCGGCCCCACAACCAGCCCGACACCCCGGTCGCCATCGATCACCGCCGTCGACGGGGTTTCGTGAACGACCTGAATGCTCGGCGTCGGATTCAGACGCCCGTGGTCGTACAGACGAACATACCCCGCCAGCCGGGCCACCCCGTGCGAATCAACCCCGCGCAGGTCGGCCTGGACCAGCACCGTCGTGGCTACTTCGGCATCCGCTTCGGAAAAGCCGATTTTAAGGAAAACTTGTTTGGTAAACGCTTTAACTTGCTGAACTGAAATCATTTGCTTGGGGCTACAGACCGGACATTGACGCCCAGCCCGACGGTTTTCACGGAAAACTCAGGAATCGAACCCGAAAAGGACTTCGATTTTTTCTGCAAAAATAGGGGTCAGATTAAACGAAACCGCCCCCGATCGTATCTATATTCTCGATGTATCATTTTCCACCACTGCTTTCATGAAAACAATCCACATCTTTATAGCTGCCTGCCTGTCGTTTTCGGCCACCTTGGCGCAGGATGATGAACTACGGGTTAACTCCACCATTCAGCACGTAACGGTTTTTCTGAACCGCGCCCAGATCAACGCCCAGGCCCGGACTACCATCGGCCCCGGCGTCACACGGCTGATTATCGACAACGCATCGGCCCAGACCGACCCGCAGAGCATTCAGGTCAGCGGCAAGGGCGACGCCACCATTCAGGGCATTCAGTTTCGCACTAATTTCCTGACCAAAATACCCAAACCCGTTTCCCTGCAACGGCTGGAAGATTCGCTGCGGCTGGCCCGCGAGACGTTCGACGCGTTGAACCTCCAGAAAGACGTGCTGGAGAACGAAAAGAAGATGGTGCTGGCCAACCAGAAAGTCGGCTCGGAAAAAGGCACTTCCGTGAAGGAGGTGTCCGACATGGCCGATTTTTTCCGTCAGCGCCTGACCGATGTGGGTAAAAAGCTGCTGGCACTGGAAAAAGACCTTCAGGAACAGAAAAAGAAAGTAGACCGGCTGGAGGGGCAGGTTAAAGAACAGAACGCCAAACGCGAACGGCCCGTGGGCGAAATTGAGGTGACGCTGACGGCCAAAAACCGCACCGCCGTTGATCTGGCGCTGAGCTACGTGGTGAACGACGCGGGCTGGACGCCCTTTTACGACATTCGGGTAAAGAATACCAAAAACCCGGCCACGCTGGCCTACAAAGCCAACGTGTACCAGAACACCGGTTTCGACTGGCAGAACGTCCGTCTGACGCTTTCGACCTCCAACCCCGCTCTGCCCGGTACTCAACCGCAACTGGAAACGCAGTTTGTGGGCTTTTACGAACCGCGCCCGGTTCCATCGATGGAATCTTTGCGATCAAATTTGCAAGGAAAAGTAATGGGCATGCAGGTTTTAAAGAAAGAAGCTACTCCCTCCGCACCAGCCGCCGATATGGCCACGACCGCCAATTTTACGCAGGTCGTTGAGCAGCCCACCAGTGTTGTTTTTGACATTTCGGTTCCCTACACGGTTCTGTCCAACAACCGCCCGCAGGTGGTCGACATTCAGACTGGTGAGCTACCGGCCACCTACCGCTACACCGCCACGCCCAAACTGGACACGGATGCGTTTCTAGTGGCAACCCTGAGCGGCTGGGAAAAGCTCAACCTGCTGAACGGCACGGCCCGCACGTATTTTGAAGAGACTTACGTCGGCGAATCGCAGGTAAATTTGCAACAGGCCGGCGACACGCTGGCGCTCGGGCTTGGCCGGGATAAGAAGATTGTGGTGAAACGGGAGAAAACCCAGGATTTTAGCAGCCGCAAAAGCCTGAGTTCGTCCGTCCGTGACAGCTACAGCTATAAAATTACGGTTCGCAATACGAAGCCGGAAGCCGTCGATCTGATGCTTTTCGACCAGATTCCGATCTCGACCGACAGCCGGATTGAGGTAGAACTGGACGAACGCTCGGGGGCCGAACATAATGCCGAAACCGGTCGCCTGACCTGGAACCTGGCCCTCAAACCGGGCGAAAGCCGGGATCTGGTGTTTCGATACACGGTCAAATACCCGAAAGGCAAACAACTCGTGAATGCGCAGTAAGTCGCCAACCCCGGTCAGCGGTAGAAAACTGGCCGGGGTTAACATTATTTACGTAAAAAACGGCATACCCAACTGGCTATTTTTTGGTTATTACCTTGATTTGGTTTTTGCTGCAAAGCAAAAAATCAGGATTCCATCAAAAGTATATTTGTTCTATTTGCCGTTTTATAGAGTATGATGCACCGCCTGTTTGCTACGGTTTTTCTGCTGTTTATCACCCAAACCCTTTGGGCTCAGAGCGATACCCTCTCGGTTGATTCGCTGATGATCAAGCAGAGATCCCCCTACGCAGCCATGATTAAACCGGGCCAAAAATACCTGGCCCTGGACGTAATGGGGCGGTTTGGTGGATTTCACCGGCACCGTTTTTTTCCCAACGAAGAAATCAAGTTCCGGTACGAAGGCCGCAAATACCGGGAAAAGATTTATCAGGTGACGGATTCGTCGCTCGTGCTGATCCTGGAAGATCCAAATACGTTTCTGGATGAAGCCGTTCATTTCCGGATTGACCGCATTGAAAAAATCTACATTAACCGTCAAATCCCGTTTGTCACCCAGGGCACTTACCTGTTTCCCATCGCCGGAACGGTTTTCTTTATTGCCGACGTGATCAATACGTCTCGCCGGGAGCAACAACTCACTGCCGACACCCGCGCCCTGAAAGCCCCCGCCGTTATGTTTGGGCTGGCAGCCATTTGCTACAAATTAAGCTTTCCGCGCTACCGAATCAACCAGAATCACCAGCTTAAAGTCTTGGAAACCTATTAATTATCAGGAAATTATAGATAATAAAAATCGGCCGATGAAGAGGGTTACTAGCTGTAACCAGGTAAATGACCGTTTTTAACTCCTCACTCATAATTCTCAACTCCTGATTCACTTATTCGTTTCTCTCCGTAGTTTTGCGGAAAAATTAACTAATTCGTTTCCGATTTGAACGCTGTACGTCTGACCCCTCCTGCCGGGCCTATCCGGGCTACCATCCCGTTGGCTTCTTCCAAAAGTGAAAGCAACCGCGCCCTGATCATCAACGCGCTGACCGGGTTTCGCGGTACGCTGCACAATGTTTCGGCCGCCCGCGACTCACAGACCATGATCCGGTTGCTGAAATCGGAAGACCCCGTGGCCGATGTCCTGGATGCCGGAACGACCATGCGGTTTCTGACGGCTTACTTTGCCGCAACGGGTCAGCACAAAACCCTCACCGGAACGCCCCGCATGTGCGAGCGACCCATCGGCATCCTGGTCGATGCGCTGCGGACCCTGGGTGCGGACATTGAATACCTGAAAAACGAAGGCTTTCCGCCCCTGAAAACCAACGGCTTTGCCGCCAACGGCACCAACCGGCTGGCCATCCGGGGCGACGTGAGCAGCCAGTATATTTCGGCCCTGCTGATGATTGCCCCCACCCTGCCCGACGGCCTGACGCTCGAGCTAACCGGCGAGGTGGGTTCCCGCCCGTACATCGAAATGACGCTGCGGCAGATGGAGCACTTTGGAGTCACGAGCGTGGCCGACTGGACCCATAAAACCATTACCGTTCCCCCAACACCGTACACCCCGACCGATTACGCCGTCGAATCCGACTGGTCGGGGGCGAGCTACTGGTTTAGTATGCTGGCGCTGGCGGAAGACGAATCCTCGGAAATCGAACTGCTCGGGTTGAAAGAAGACTCGTTGCAGGGCGACAGTGCCATCGTCGACATCATGCGGCCACTGGGTGTGGAAAGCACCTTCACCAGCCAGGGGGTCCAGCTGACGAAAATTCCGGCCCAGTCCTCCCTGGCGTGGGACTTTACGGACTGCCCGGATCTGGCCCAGACCGTGGCTGTTTGCTGCGCCGTTAAAAATATTCCGCTGACGCTGACGGGCATCGAAAGCCTGAAAATCAAGGAAACCGACCGCGTTCTGGCCCTGCAGACCGAGTTGAAAAAGGTCGGCGCCGAACTGGTGGAGGTCGAGAAAAACACCCGCTACGAAGTCCGTCAAATTGTCGAAGTGTCCGATACCCCGACGTTTGCAACTTACGACGATCACCGTATGGCGATGGCGTTTGCCCCAGTTGCCATGCGCCGGGAAGTTGTCATCGAAGAACCGGGTGTGGTAGCCAAATCGTATCCCTCCTTCTGGGACGATATGGCGAAGGTCGCCGACGTACAATTCGCCGGTTGACCCTCCAACCCCGCCAGGGGTTGACGCTGGATAACCCCGTACGTAGTGCGGGGAGGACGCAGTGTCGGAGAGGATGCCATCACGCGGAGGGAATCCAGCCTGGCCTCGGACAGCCGGGTGACGAGGGAGGCATCTCATACTGCTCCGCGGGGCACCACCCCTCCCATGCCGCCCCGGGGTTATCCGGGTATCAGGGACGGTTTTTCGCGTTTCGTCATTTTTATTTTCATTTCCGGTCATATCCCCGCCGGTGCCCGGTACCGACCTTTGTGCTGTACCTAACAAAATCAGCACATGCAAACGATTTTGGGCGCCGGCGGAACCATCGGCAGCGATTTAGCGAAAGAACTTCTCCCCTATACCGACCGCATCCGGCTCGTCAGCCGTTCCCCCAAACAAGTCAACCCAACCGACGAACTCTTCCCTGCCGACCTAACCGACCGCGACCAGGTGTTTAAAGCCGTCGAAGGCTCTGAGGTGGTCTACCTGACCGTTGGTTTTGAATACAGCATCAAAATCTGGCGAAAAAACTGGCCGTCTCTGATGCAAAACGTCATGGATGCCTGCAAGCAGTACGGGGCAAAACTGGTGTTTTTCGACAATGTGTACCTGTATGATGCCCACTCCGTGGGACACATGACCGAGGAGAATCCCGTCAATCCGATCAGCCAGAAAGGGAAAGTCCGGGCGTCCGTCGCCGAAATGCTGATGGAGGAAGTGAAGCGGGGCACCCTGACCGCCCTGATTGCCCGGGCCGCCGACTTCTACGGGCCGCACAACGACAAGAGCCTGATGGTGCAAACCGTTGTGCAGAACTTCCAGAAAGGCAAAGCCGCCAACTGGTTTGCCCGGACCGACAAGGTCCACTCGTTTACCTACACGCCCGATGCCGCCAAAGCCACGGCCCTGCTCGGCAACACCGCCAGCGCCTACAACCAGGTCTGGCACCTACCCACCGATCACAGTCGCCTGACCGGCCAACAATGGATCGAATTGGTTGCCCGGGAAATGAATGTAAAGCCCAAAATCATGGCGCTGCCCACCTGGATGATTCGCCTGATTGGAATTTTTGTGCCCATCATGAGCGAGTTTCCGGAAATGGCGTATCAATACGACCGCGACTACTTTTTTGACAGCAGTAAATTCGAGAAAGCGTTTGATTTCCGGCCCACCAGCCCGGCCGAAGGGGTAAAGCGCATGGTGGAAGCGAATTAAACGCTTTCAGGGTAGTGGCCAACAACCGTTCCGTCAATTCTTAGTGGTCTAAAGCCGTAGCAATTAGTAACTTACCGCTACCTTAGGATACGGCGTCCTGCTGGCTGGTTAGTATTCGTTTCGTCGGCAGATTCGCCCTGATTTTATCCTGTTCTGGGAATTAATCCGGTTTGCCTTTTCATTCGAAACACAACGGACGAACACCATGAAAAGAACCCGTTTTATGGCAGCCCTGCTGAGTATGTCAACGGTACCTACGCTGGCCGTTACCCACCTAAAAAAAACGTTCCAGCGGAGCAAAGGCTTCAAAATCAACGCCGGGGAAGGTCGCAAGCACGGCCACCTTCGGCTCAAAGGCGTCAATTCGAACGTGCTGGACGTCAAGATTTCGGGTAGTGATACCGACGGCGATCTGGCGATTTTTGAACAGACCTCGCTGTCGCCGGGCCGGGGAACGCCCCTGCACGTCCACCCGGCGCAGGACGAGATTTTTTACGTGCTGGAGGGAGCGTATTCTTTTCAGGTCGGTGACGAAAAATACCGTCTGAACGTAGGTGACAGCATTTTTCTGCCCCGGAAGGTGCCCCACGCCTGGACGCAGGTCGCCCAAACCGGCAAGATGCTTGTGATCCTTCAACCAGCGGGCAAGCTGGAGGATTTCTTCGTCACCATGGCTGCGATGGATCATGACCCCACGCCGGCCGAGGTGGCCAAAACCTTCAGCGACAACGAGATGCAGGTGGTGGGGCCACCGTTGAAAATTGATTGAAAGTAGCGGTAAGCGGTCTTGGTTCACTCGTAAAAGTGAGACGGGTTCTTTTATTTAGCTTCTTTCATCGTTTTCATCTACGCACATTTCGCTGACTCTATGCCCAAAATCTACGTCCCGTTCCTGCTTTGCCTGACGCCCTTATTCGCCAGCGCCCAAGTTCTTACCGATCAGTCGGTCCGCATCAAAAGCATCTCCGAACGGTGGGAACTGGCCGATTCGACCCGGCGCGGCACGTTTCTACTCACTTCGTACAAACCTTTTTATGTGACGCTGGGCCGGTGGTCGAGCCACCCGAACCAGCAACCGCGCAGCGAGAATCCGGCTTATACCGTAGCCACACCGGTGGCCTACAACAACAACGAAGCAAAGTTTCACCTTAGCTTTAAAACGAAAGTGTTGCAGGGCATTTTCGGGGGCGTGGGCGACCTATGGGTTGGATATACCCAAAAAGCGCATTGGCAGATTTACAACACCGAAATTTCCAGACCGTTTCGGGAATTGAATTACGAACCGGAGCTGATTTTCAACGTCCCGATTACGTACAAGTTCCTCGGATTTGAAAGCCGTACGATTGGCGTCGCCTTTAATCACCAGTCGAACGGTCAGGAATTGCCCCGATCGCGGAGTTGGAACCGAATCATGTTTCACACTTCATTCGAACGAAAAAACTGGCAGGTCACGCTGCGCCCCTGGATTCGGCTGAAAGATGCCGACGATGAGAATCCGGAAATTATGAATTACATTGGACGAGGAGAAATAACCGTCGTCTACGGCAGCAAACGGCACCAGTTTTATCTGGTCGGTACGCACCCCTTTACGGCTCAGCACCTTAACCGGGGCAGCGCCCAGTTAAACTGGGTTTTCCAGATTCACGGGCACATCAAAGGCCAGGTGCAACTATCAAGCGGCTATGGTGAGACACTGCTTGATTACAACCACGCCCAAAACACGTTTGGCCTCGGTGTTTCCTTCATCGATTGGTAACCCGCTTTTTTCGCAAACTGTCCTGACTATGAGAATAAGCGTTGCCCAAACCCGGCCTGTGAAAGGTGATATTTCGAGGAATATCGACCATCACCAACGATTCATTGACTTGGCTGCTGCCCACGGCGCCGATGTCCTTGTCTTCCCCGAGCTATCCATTACCGGCTACGAACCAACCCTGGCCGGTGAGCTGGCCACGACGCCGGACGACCCCCGGTTTGCGGTTTTTCAGCAACGGAGCGACGCCCATAACCTGACGCTTGGCATCGGCGTTCCAACCCGCAACGAAGCGGGCGTCTGCATCACGATGGTGCTTTTTCACCCCAACCAACCCTGGCAAACGTACGCCAAAAAATACCTGCACGCCGATGAGGAACCGTTTTTTGTCAGCGGTCGGAACGCGTCGGTTGTCCTGCGTAACAAACCGGAGGTGGCCCTCGCCATCTGCTACGAACTATCGGTTCCCGAACACGCGGCAGACGCCCACCAGACCGGTGCGACCCTCTACCTTGCCAGCATTGCCAAAACCGCCAGCGGGGTCCAGAAAGCCGCGCAAATCCTGTCGGATATTGCAAAAACGTACGCCATGACGGTATTAATGGCCAACAGCGTCGGGCCGAGCGATGATTTTGTTTCGGGCGGCAAAACGGCCATCTGGAGCACCCGGGGCGACTTGCTGGCTCAACTCAGCGACACCGGCGAGGGTATGCTGCTGTTCGATACCGAGACCCAGAAAGTGAGTAGCCTGTTGCTGTAATCCAAACGCCCTTCACCATGAAACTATCGGCCCGCATCCAAAGTACACTGAATCAGCACGATGTCGTTGTGCAGACCAACGGCGCGGCCAAGACCGTCCAGATTGCCCCCAAACCATCGGGCTATGGCTCGGCGGTCAACGGCGGAGAACTGTTGCTGCTGGCGCTGGCAACCTGCTTCTGCAACGACATTTACCGGGAAGCCGCCAAACGGAACCTGACGGTTTCGGGCGTGGAAGTCGAAGTGACCGGCGAATTCGGGGCCGACGGCGAACCCGGCTCCAACTTTACGTACAAAACCCGCGTCACTTCCGACGAACCCGCCGACGACATTGCCGAGTTGATCCGGCATACCGACCAAATTGCTGAAGTTCATAACACCCTGCGCAAGGGGTTGAGCGTTACGCTGACGGACTGAATGCCCAGCGGTTCGGGGTTAGGCTACGGAGAACAGGCCGATTCCAATTTTCACGGGCAATCTCAGCATCCCTCACCCGTTTATCACCGGCCCAACGGCGCGGGTTGATCAGGGTACGGTTTATTTGTTCACGGGCCACGACGAAGCCCCGTTGGACTGGAAGTATACTGAACGACGGGCTGCGTTCCCTACAACGGCGATGACACATCCGGCGCGGTATTATGAAAGGTGTGCAGATCGTCTACTAATTCGTTTTTGGTCACTGCGGTTTTCACATTTGGTCACCTCGGCTCCGGCATTTTCGGCGGACCTTTGTAATACACAAACACTCAAATACTGCCATGAAATTGCTTTTGAAACTCGAGGAAGCCGCCCAGTTTGCCCTTGCCCTCGTTCTGTTCAACCAACTGCCCTTTGCCTGGTGGTGGTTTCCGGCCCTGCTGCTCCTGCCCGATCTGAGTATGCTCGGCTACTTGGTCAACCCGCGAATCGGGGCTTATGCGTACAATTTCTTCCACCACAAAGCCGTGGCCGTAGTTGTTGGAGCTACCGGTTTTTTGCTGGTCAGTCCGGTGTTGATGCTGACCGGCGTGCTGCTGTTCGGGCATTCGGCGATGGACCGACTGTTCGGCTACGGGTTGAAATACGCCGACGGATTTGACCACACGCACCTGGGCCGCATTGGCAAAAATGCCGTCAGGCCGACTGGCGAAGAACTTCCGTCCGGTAAGCCCCGGGTGTCGAACCCGTCCATTTCTTGAAGGTACGGTAAAACACGCTGGGTTCGGAGAAGCCCAGCAGGTAGGCAATGTCGGTGGTGCTGAAATGCGGTTCGCGAAGGTGCCGGACAGCCAGATCGTGCCGTACTTCGTCCAGCAACTGCTGATACGTGACGCCCTCTTCTTTCAGATGCAGTTGCAGGGTCCGGACGCCCATGGCCAATCGGTCGGCCACGGTCGCCAGCGTAGGTTCTTCCCCCTTCAGCAGGGCCACAATTTCCCCTTTCACCCGCCCCACCAGCGCCTGTTCCTGAAGTTTCCGGAGCAGTTCGGCCGCGTGCTGTTCAAAGAGCGGAAACAAACCGGGGTTGGCGTTCAGCACCGGCGCATCCAGCCAGGCTACATCCAGCGCCAAAGCCGTTTCTTCGGCATCGAACACGGGTTTGACCGGCGCAAATACCCGCTCGTGTTCGGTGGTGTCGATCGGACGCGGATAGGCAAACGAAACCGCAGTAGGCGTCAGATGATGCCCCGTCAGCGCCCGCATAGCCGCCAGATACATGACCAGCTCGGAGTTCAGCGCGTGCTCGGGGTAGATAATGTCATCGCAGGTGATGTGCAGCGAAAACCGAAAGCGATCTCCTTCCCGCTGCCCCACGGTTTTGACTCCTTCGCAGACAATAGCCTGATACTGACACAATTTCTCGAGGGCTTCCCCCAGCGTCGGGCAGTGCATCATCACGTAGGCCAGCACCCCTACTGCCGTCGGATTGATCATTTCGCCGATGCGCAGAGAAAGATAAGGGTCGTTGGTTACGGCAATAACTTCGCGCCAGAGCGCCTGCACCGTCCGAATCGGTATGCGTCCGTCGGGGTTACGGAGCACGGCCGGATCGACGCCCACCGCACGGCACAAGGCCGTAACATCGGCGCCTTTTTGCTGAGCCGCAAACAAAACCAGATTAAAGGAACCCGCCGAGAGTGTGTTATTCGTCGCCATCTGCCACGAAGATACAGGTAAAACCGTCTTCCCCAAAAGCTGAAAAGACCTGCTAGTGGATAAGATCGGGACAACCCGGGGCTAGGCGATATACGGCCTGCTCTACCCTCATTCCTCCGGGTTTGAGCGATCGGCAGGAGTTCGGGCCGCATCCCCCGGGTTGCACCTGGAATTATCCAAAGTCAAGTCCGCTGGACTTGCGGGGTTAGCGGCTTTGCTTTGGGGTGATTTTCAGGTTGGCAAAATCGCCCCCGGACGAAGCGCCGACCCATAAACCGATGTTTCCCTCCTGGCGGTCGCTCAGCTTTTTGACGGTCAGGCTGGGCGTGGGATTACCGTTCACAAACACCTGAATGGTTTCGTTGGCTACCACAATCCGGGCGTGAAACCAGTCGTTCGGATCGGGGGCCGGGTCGATGCCTTTCTCGTAGTGATCCGGAAATTCCTTGCGCAGAACGGGCCAGTCGTGCTTCGGAAGCGAAATGTACTGCACGGCATGAACCCGCCGAACCGGATCAGCCGACCGGAAATTGAACGGCCGGAAGTAGATGGCGTCGTAGTTTCGTTCGCTGGAACCGTGAAAGGCAATCCCGACAAAACTCCGCTGCAACACATCCTTGCCCCGCATGTCGACCTCGATGGTTCCCTGACTAAATACCGTGTTGGGCAACCACGCAACGCCCTCGTTTGCATTCGGTTTCTCGTCCAGCCGAACCCCGGAGCGGCTACCATCCGTCAGTACCTGCACCGTCCGGTTTTCGAGTCGGAATCCGTTTTGGTTGGCAACCTGGACCAGATCAAGGGCCGCTTTTTCATCCTGAGCCAGGACGGATGACGCCTGAAGGAGGACCATCAGCAGCAAAACGAGGTGAAATTTGTCCTTACCGTGTTTCATTTTTGGTGGATAAAGGGGTGAATAATGTCGTACATCAACTGCGGCTTCGTGTTCAAAACAACATGCCCCGAACCGGGAATAATGGCCAGCTGAGCGTTGGACAGTGACTTGTAAATATCCAAAAACCGCTGCGTCGAACCGTCACGATCCCCGGCCGCGATCAGCACCGGGCATTTAATGGTTTTCAGGGCCGCTTTGTCGAGGTAGGTTGATTGCCCCCAGGCTTTTTGCAGCTCGCTCAGAAACCGGCTCCACTGCTGCGGCTGGGGCATCAGTTTCTTGCGTTGCTCCATAAACCCCGGGACGGCTTTGTCCAGCTTTTCATCCGTTAGCCGTAGCCAAAAATCCCGTTGTTCGTCGGTGTAATCACCAATGCCCAGAACTCCTCCACCAATAGCGACATTTTTCCGCACCCGTTCCGGGTGTTCAACCGCCAGAATGTAGGACGCAATGGCCCCGTCGCTGAACCCGACTACAATTACACTGTCCTGCGTGACGGCCCGGATCACCGCGTGAGCGTCTTCCGCAAAAAGCCGGTACGAATACGGTTTGGTGCCCACCTCGGATTTGCCGTGGCCCCGCGTCGCCACGGCAATGACCTGAAACTCCTTGCTTAAACGCGGAATCAGATCGCTGTATTCGTCGATGTACCCGAGCAGCCCACCGTGCAGCAACACCACCGGCCGGCCCTGTCCGTAGACCTCGTAATAGATTTTGGCGTCGTCAACCTGCAGATACCGGCCCGCCTGGGGGTTGGAACCGTACGGAATCTTGCCGACCGACTGGCTTTTGGTAATCCCCGCAACGTGCAGAAACAGCCAGAACAGAATGTACCGCATGGTTTACTGCACGTTAAAATGGACGCTCGTATCAGCCCAGGCCAGCGAAACAACGCCTTTTGGGGTGATATCAATGGTGAATTTTTCCTGGAAGGCCGGTGCTTTTCGGGCCGGAACCGTCACGCGCAGAACGTCCTCCTCCGGTTTGTAACTGAACGCGCCCCATTTGATGGTTTTGTTGAGAATAATCGTCCAGTCTTTTTCGCCCGGAATGGTGAACAGGGCGTATTTACCTTTCGGAACCGCCTTGCCTTCCAGTTTTACATTCTGGGAAAACTCGATGGACGTCGTCTCGTTCGCACCGGTTCGCCATACCTGCCCGGCTGGGGCTACCTTCCCTGCCGGGTCCCAGACGTTCCGGCCTTTCACCGACGGCTGGCTGTAGTCGATCGTGATGGTTTTGCCGCCCACGGTTTGCCGGGCCTGCGCGGGCGGACTGGGCCGTTTGGCCTTGTCTTCCTGCGCAAACGTCCCTTGAGCGATCATCAGTAATGTTGTGAAAATGAGCAATTTTTTCATGATGGTTTACGTAACTTTGGTTGAAGGAATATTGAACCGGACAAAGGTGCCGAATGCCGCTAAAAGTTGAAAACACGAGCCTTGTTCAAATCTGTTCAAGTTGATTCACCCTGACTATCAATGCACTCCGACGACGACAGTTTGCAACGGTGCCGGTTCCTGATCGAAGAAAAAGTCGGTTGGGGCGACGGCCAACAGTGGCAGAACGGGGATTTTGAAGCCCTGAGCGAGCGCATTTTTGCCGAAACCGGCGTTTCGCTCAGCGTCAGTACCCTGAAACGAATCTGGGGCAAAGTTCGCTACGACAGCGCCCCCACGGCCACGACGCTCAACACGCTGGCGCAGTTTGTGGGCCACGAAAACTGGCGGGCCTTTCGGCAACCACCCGTGGCGGTCCAGACCGCCGAACCGATTCGCCCCCTGCCCGAACCACCTGCTTCGGCAACCCCCGAACGCCGGGGCGCCCGGCGCTGGCCGTGGGTCGTTGGCCTTTTGCTGGTGACGGGTCTGGCCGGCATCTGGGCGTTCGAGGACCGGGTTAAACCGCTGCAGTACGGCGCGGTATCGTTCACCAGCCGCCCGGTGGCGAAGGGGTTGCCCAATACGGTTTTGTTCCGTTACGATGCCAGTAATTCCAACGCCGACAGCGTCTTTATTCAGCAGAGCTGGAATCCGAAGCTCCGATTTCGGGTCGACAAGGCCGGTCATCAGTACGCCAGCACCTACTACTACCCCGGTTATTTCCGCGCCAAACTGGTGCTGAATGATTCCATCGTTCGCGAACACGACCTTTACATCACCACCGACGGCTGGCTTGGAACCGTCAACTACGACTCCATTCCGGTTTATTTCCCGCATGGCCAGATTTACCGGGGCCAAACCGTCTCCCTGACCGAAGCCGATCTGCGCGGGCAGGGCGTTAGTCTTCAGCGGACCGTTCCCACGGTCAGTCTGCACTACGTTCAGCCGCTGGGCGATTTGTCGGGCAGCAACTTCGAGTTTGAAACCGAACTGAAAAGTACCTACAGCCGCAATGAGGCCGTGTGCCAGCAGACGGGCATTATGATCTTGTGTTCCAACGGGATGCACCTGATTCCGCTATCGGTCAAAGGTTGCGTGGGGCAATTGTATCTTTCGTTTGCCGAGAAAGGGATTTCGGGCCAAACCACCGACCTCTCCGGCTTCGGCGTCGACTTTTCGGACTGGGCGACGGTGCGCTGCGCGGTCAACGACAAACAAGTGACGGTCTGGGTGAACGGCCAACGGGTCTATACCGGGCAGTTTAGCCGCGATCCGGGCAAGATCGTGGGCCTACGGTATTATTTTCAGGGAACGGGTGCCGTCAAATCCGCCCGCTTTTCCGACGGCAGGACCAAGACGGTATTACTCTAAGCCCAGTTCCTGCCGCAGCTGCTGGATGTATTCGGCCGCTTGCAGCATCCGGCTGCCGTACCAGCTAAACATCTCCCCGTCCACGAGCAGCACCCGCGCCGTGGGGCAGATCCGCTGTAGTTCAATCCGGTGTTTCTCCGCAAAAGGATACGGTTCCGACGACAGAAAAATCAGGTCGGGCCGGGCCAATTGCAGGTCGGCTACGGTCAGTTCGGGATAGCGGGTCTGGTCGGCCAAGGCGTTCCGAAAACCGGCCATTTCCAGCATGGAATGAATAAACGTTCCATGAGCCGCCACCATATACGGTTTCCGCCAGATGAAATAAGCCACCAAGGGCCCCGAATCCCGGACAGCCGCACGAAGACGCTGAAACGACGCAGCAATCCGTTCCGCCATTTGCCCGGCCTGTGGTCCGCGACCGACCAGCGCTCCCACCTCCCGAATCATCGCCAGCGCGTCGGCCACGGTATGCATATCCGTCACGTGAACGGGGTAGTGTCGCTGTAATTCTTCGATTTGTTCGCGGGTATTTTCTTCTTTGTTAGCCAGAATCAAATCGGGCTTTAGGTCGTGAATCCGGTCGAGATGCAGCGTTTTGGTGCCGCCCACCACGGTCTTGCCTTTTACCTTCTCTGCCGGATGAATACAAAATTTGGTAACGCCCACAATCGCCTGATCCAGGCCCAGATCGAAGAGCAATTCGGTTTGGGAAGGGACGACGGAAACGATGCGCTGGGGGACGGTTTCTGATTTTGTTTGCACTTCCTGACCTAGTTAAAAAGGATGAAAACTATATTCGCGGAGTTGCGTCTGCGGTCGTTGTCGCTGCCAATTATGGTTTTTACGGCTGCTTTCCTCAAATCGCGCCCGACAGGAACGCCTATCGTTAAAATCATTGCTTTAATTAATACAACAAATGATTTTTAATTCATAAAAAGCAAAAGTAAACTTAAAAAAGACAACGAGTATTCTATTTTCCACGCCCTGTAGTAAGCACCCGTGAGCCATCCGACCGATCCCATTTACGAACCAGATTATATAAAATCGTTATTCGATAAAATGTCCAAAACCTACGGTTTGGCCAATTACGTTTCATCTTTTGGTTTCACGGAACGCTGGCGGGCCGCCTGCCTAAAAAACCTGCCCGCTGTTCGTCCGGAAGCAACGGGGTATGATTTGATGACGGGAATGGGCGAAGCCTGGGGGCATATTCTTCCCAAACTAACTGCCGACGGGCGATTGATTGCCGTTGACATTTCTCCGGTAATGGTCCAAAAAGCCGTTGCGCACCGCCAGAAAATCCGAAACCGGACGGTAGACCTTGTTCAGTGCGATGTTTTGAACAACCCCTTTGAACCCAATACCGCTGATTTCATCGTCTCTACGTTTGGTTTAAAAACGTTTAACGACTCCCAAACCGCAGCGCTTGCGCGGGAAGTCAATCGGTTGTTAAAACCCGGCGGGTCGTTTTCGTTTGTAGAAATATCGGCCCCTAAGGGCTGGCTTTTTTACGGTTTATATCTCTTTTATCTAAAAACCGTCATTCCTTTAATTGGCAAATTATTCCTCAACAGCGCCGATGAATACCGGATGCTGGGTGTTTATTGTCAGAAGTTTGGAAACTGTAAAAAGTTTGCCGATTGTCTGCAACAGCAGGGGCTTGAAGTAACGTATAAAGATTATTTTTTCGGCTGTGCATCCGGCGTAACGGGCCGGAAAAAGAAGTAGTGAGTGAGAACCTGCGGTAAAAGAAGCACGGCTTTCAGTATGACTCGCAGGACCTCTACCGAAACAGACCTCAATCAGCGGCAAACGGGTTGCCAATCCGCCGGAAAGACAGACTGCCTCCGAACAGGCCAGGTTCCGTTTTTACATGAGGTTTCCTTGGGTCGGAATGCCTATATTTGTCCATAGAATCGAATGTAAACAACTAGATGCGTATTCAATCGGACAACACCCCATCGCGGCAATCAGCGCTGACGGAACTCGGGCGAATTGCCGTGGGCGAAAGAGTAGAACGGTCGGGCCAGGTTGTTCCCAGCAGCATCGACAGCTTTCGGATTCGGGGCGACCATGCCGAAGTGGTTCATAAAGTATACGGCGAAACCATTACCGAGCTGCCTATCCTGTTCTATTCCGATCAGGAAGAGATTGTCTGCAACGAACGGCTTGAAATCCGTACCATCGACGGCAAACTGTTTGGCTACGGCGACAACCACACATTTCACATCTGGAACGACGAGCTGAAAAAATACGCCGTCACCACCACCGACCGGCGGCCCCAGATCATGGACGAAACCGTGGCGTTTCTGCAGAAGAACCTGCATCCGTCCAAAGCCAGGCTCATCCGCTGGCTGCCGGTTCTGACGCTCCGGTTTGTGATTCGGGACATCCCGCTGCTGGGCTACTGGCAGTTCAGCACCCGCGCCGTACAGACCACCATTCCGAACCTGCGCAACAAATTTGACGAGTACATCAAGCTATTTGGTAGCGTACAATACCTGCCGTTTTTGCTGAAAGTCAAGAAGGTGAAGTCCAATAAACCGGGGATGGTCTACCAGTATCCGATTGTCGATCTGGTGCCGCAATTTTCCTTCGAAACCGCCCACCGCCTGGCCCGCTACCTCCGCGAAAACCCGAACGCCGACGCCAGCCACTGGCTAAACGAGCAGGGCGACAAACCCCAGCAGTTATCGTCGGCGGAGGAATAATTTAGTAGCTAAAAGTGAATCAACATGAATAGAAGTATACTATTATTAGCATTTATCTCACTAATAATTGCTTCTTTATTTATCTCTTATGTTTCATTCATTAGTAGAGAATGGGAAACATTAACGGCCTTTATATCTTTAACAATTGCAATTATTTCTGCTTGGGTCGCCTATGAAACCTTCTATATTCAAAACCAATCTAAAAGGCCACAAATTGTTCTTACTATAGACTCCCAGAGCCGCCATAGCTTACTTCAACTTGTTTGTCAAAATTTAGGCGAAAAACCAGCATTCAACATTGACATTTCATGGAATAGGCCATTAAAAGACTCAAATGAAACCCTTATAACATTTAAGCCAAGCCCGGAAATAGTTGATTGTGAAATTCCTGTTTTAAATTCAAAAGAAAAAGTTTCAGTTATGATCGATGAGATAAATAGGTTTTACAAGCACTTCAAAGACAATAGTATGTATTACTCTGGAATAATTTCTTTTCAAGAATCCTTAACTAGTAATAAGAAAACATCTTACAATTTTCAATTTTCGTTTGAACAATACTCCAAGACCTTAATTTCGGAAAGCGAACTCCCTAAAACTCTTTTTGAACTACAAAAACTCCCAAAAGAACTTGATAGTATAAAAAAAGAACTAAAACTTTTAAGAAATATATTCGAAAATAAATAGCTGCCTCAAACAATCAGCTTATACCCCACACCCCGCACGTTCACAATCTGCACCTGCGGGTCGTCTTTCAGGTACCGGCGCAACCGGGTGATGAACACATCCAGGCTCCGGCCGTTGAAAAAACTGTCGTTGCCCCACAGATCGAGCAACACGGCGGAGCGTTCCAGCACCTGGTTGCGCTGCTCATACAGCCTTTTCAGCAATTCGGCTTCGCGGTGCGACATGGCTATTTCCTGGCCGTTTAACGCCAGCTTCTGCTTGGGATAATCGAAGTAATAACGGCCAATCGGCAAGCGATCTGGCGCAGCAGTGCGAACCGCCCGGTTGCGGGTCAGAAGGGCTTTAATGCGTACAATCAGCTCGTCGATGCTGAACGGTTTTTTGAGGTAATCGTTGCCGCCCAGCTCAAACCCGCGCACCACATCGGCGGTTTGCGAACGGGCCGTCAGAAAAATAATGGGCACATCAGGATCGGTCTGCCGGATGCGCTCGGCTAGCGTAAACCCGTCGAGCTTGGGCATCATCACATCGGCCACCACCGCATCCGGCGGCTGCTTCCGGAACATGGCATACCCTTCCTCGCCGTCGGCGGCATACAAAACCGTAAAACCCCGTACTTCCAGGCTGTCGCGGACGATCATGCCCAGGGCGAGTTCATCTTCAATGAGTAGTATGGTTGGCATGTTATCAGGAAAGTTGTTTCGCGGAGTGTGGCCGAGGCTTTTGGAGAGAAGCGGAGCCTCGGCTACACTCTTTTACGCTCCGATCAACTCTGCGAAATAGCCTTAATCAGCAAGTTGGAATCCAGATTGTAAATTCGCTCCCCTGCCCCAGCTCACTCGCCACGTGGATGCGGCCACCGTGTTTCTCCACCACCTGCCGGACGTACGACAACCCCAGCCCAAAGCCTTTCACCGGGTGCAGATTACCCGTCGGTACCCGGAAAAACCGCTCGAAAATGGCTTCGTGGTAGGCCTTCGGAATACCGTGGCCGTTGTCCAGCACCGTTAGTTGCCAGCCCTGCTCATCAATCCGGCTGTAAACCCGAATCCGTACCGAATCCGACGAGTACTTGATGGCGTTGTCAATCAGGTTGTTGATCGCGTTTTCCATGTGCAACCGGTCGGCCTGCACCGGCGCGTTTCCCGGTTCGTGTACGACTTCGATCTCGACCGACCGGGCCGGAGCGCCAGCCTGCGCTTTCAACTGCTGGTTTTCCACCACTTCACGGATCAGTCCGGCGGGCCGGAGCCATTCGCGGTGCAGTTCCAGCTCTTTTTTTTCATCAACCGCCATGTTCAGCACCTTTTCGACCAGGTCCGAAAGCCGTTGCAGTTCATTCTTGGAAATGCCCAGATACGTCTGCGTTTTCTGCGGATCGTTCAGCGCGCCAAAATGCTGGAGGGCTTCCACGGCCGCCGACACCGTGGCAATGGGCGTTTTCAACTCGTGGGTCATATTATTAATGAAATCGTTCTTGATTTCCGACAGCTTTTTCTGCTTCAGAATGGTCGACATCGTGTAAAGAAAACACCAGGTCGTCAGGACCAGCAGCAGCGCCGATCCCGCCAGCGTCCCGCTCATCTTCCGCAGAATATAACCCGTCGGGCTTCCGAAAGACGCCTGCAGAAACTGGTTTTTCACCGGGTTAATTGGCATCGGCGCGGTTTTAATGGGCCACTCGGCGGGGTCCTGGCTGTCCATCAGTGTCCGGAACAACTCCGGCTTCAACTGAATTGTGTCCAGTTGGTATACGGCGTACACATCGCGCAGCTGCAATTCCGCCTGGTAGGTTGAATCAAACTTTTTGAGGTTGAAACGGTGTCCGCCCGCCCAATCGACAATCAACCGGTCGGAAATTTTACGGGCCAGGGTGTCGATCAGAATTCGGTGGCGGGGTTGTCGCAGTACGCGCACGTTGATGCGCGGCCCATCGGTCCGGATGAAAATACTGTCATTCAGGTGGTTGACAATCATTCGCTCTGTCGAAGCATCGTCGGACTCCATTTCCCGAAAACGGCGCTGTCCGCGCTTTTTGTCGACGGTAGCTTCGGCCCGAAACAACTGTCGGGCATCGTTGAACTGCTGCTTTTCCACCGCCGAGATGAACGCCCCCCGCACCGTCCGCCGAAACTGCTGCTCGTTGATTTGGTAGCTGGTAAAGAGCCAATACCCCTGAAACGCCACGACGCCCAGGATGCAAACCGTCATCAGGATAAAGATCGACCGAATGCGCTGTTTCATAGGGCTCAAAAATACCCGTTTTTCGGCTGGCTTCCCAAGCTCGTTAACACTGTTTAACACTAAATAACAGTGCTTTACAAGCCCGATCCGCATCTTTGCTCCGTTCTTTTTAATCCATTTTCCGTATGAAGACCTTCCCATTGATCGCCGTTGGGATTTTGGCCGCCCAGACGGCTTTTGCTCAGCCCAAATCCGGCAAAATCACGTATGAAGTCATGCAAAAAGTCGACCTTTCGCAGATGCGGATCGTCATCAACGGGCAGGAAGTCCGGCCGGGCAGCCCCGATGCGCCCGCTGTCGATCTTCCCGAGACCCGGTCTTTCCTCCAGTATTTTGTTTTTGCCGGAAACCACGGCAAGGAAGAACAGGACGGCAGCACGGGCGGTATCACCATCCGGCAGTTTTCTCCAGATAGCGGACCCGAGTCAGGTCCGGGTGGTCCGGAAGGACGGAGAAGCCGGAATTTCAGTGGCCGCCCGTTTGAGCGGAGCGTCTTCATCGATCTCGCGGCCCAAAAAACCGTTGAAGTCGTAACCATTAAAAAAGATTCGGTGACGAAACACTACCAGACCGAGCTACCCCTAAACCGGGCAACGGGTTGGCAGGAATCCGGCAAATCGAAAAAAATTGCGGGTTTCACCTGTCAGAAAGCAACGGTTGCGTACCGAAATGTGACTTATACGGTATGGTACACCACCGACCTGCCTTTTACGTATTCGCCCGTGCCGAGCCTGACGCCCGAAAAAGGCGTGGTACTGCAAATCGAAAGCGATCAGGAAGCGTACAAAGCGACGAAAATTGCGGAGCAAAACGTAGCCGAAAGCGACGTGATGCCGCCCAAAACCGCGCAGATGGTGACGCCCGACGAACTGGCCTTGATCCGGCAGAAAGCAATGGCCGACATGCGTCAGAAAGTAATGAACGACTTCCAGAACCGGAACTAGATTACCGAAACCAAGCCCCCGTATGCGCCAACTTTTCCTTTTCTCCCTGCTTCTGATCAGCGGCACAACCGCAGTGGCTCAATCGCAGGTGCGGGGCCTCGTGGTTGATTCGACCACGCGAAAACCGCTCATGGAAGCCACCGTTTCGCTGCTGTCGGCGCGGGATTCATCGGTGGTTACGTTCATGATCACCAACGGCGAGGGGGCGTTTGCGTTCAATAAAGTGACGGCTGGTAACTACCGCATTCTGATTACGTATGTTGGCTACCGCAACAAATCGAAGCGAATTTCGGTCAGCCCCGACAAGCCGACGCTCGATGCCGGCACGTTTGAACTGATGACTCAGGCCGTTGATCTGCATGAAGTGGTGGTGAAGCAGGAAGCGCCCCCCATCACGATCAAACAGGATACCGTCGAGTTCAACGCCAACTCGTTTAAAACGCAACCCAACGCGATGGTGGAAAGCATGTTGAAGAAACTGCCGGGCGTGGAAGTCGACCGCGACGGCACCATCAAGGCGCAGGGGCAGGAAGTGAAAAAGGTGCTGGTGGACGGCAAACCGTTTTTCGGCGACGACCCGAAAATGGCGACCCGCAACCTCCCCGCCGACATCATCGACAAGGTTCAACTTGTTGATCAGCAATCCGACCAGGCGCAATTTACCGGTATTGATGACGGCAACCGGAACAAAGCCATCAACCTGGTTACGAAGAAAGAAAAGCGCAAAGGCTATTTTGGCCAGCAAACTATCGGCGCTGGCCCCAACGAAACAGACGACATGCGCTATGCCGCCCGGCTGAATCTCAACCGCTTCAACGGTGAGCAGCAGATTTCGATCATCGGTCAGGCCAACAACGTAAATTCGCAGGGTTTTACGGGGCAGAGCATTTTTGGCGGGGGGGCCGGACTGGGCGCCAACTTCGGCGGGGGCGGTATCATCGTTGCGGATGGACGCGGTGGAAGAAGTGGGGGCGGCTTCGGGGGCAGCTCGAACGCCATCACCCGGACGCTCGCCGGGGGGCTGAATTACCGTAATGCCTGGGGCAAGAAAGCGGATCTTTCCGCCAGTTATTTCCTGAACGACCTCCATACCATTACCGATCAGCAAAGCCGTCGGCAGTACGCCCTGCCCGATACTTCTTACCAGGTCAATCAGAACAGCACGTCGCGCAACCAGACCTCCAGCCACCGGTTCAACGTGCGGTTCACTTACCAGCTCGACTCGCTGACGACGCTGCGGATTGAGCCGGGTTTCACGGTGCAAAACTCCTTATTTCAGAGCCTCAACCAGTCGCAGACGCTGACCAGTGACGCCGTTGGTACGGGTGGCCCCGTAGATTCCACCAACCTGATCAACACCAGCCTTACGCGGTACAACTCAACCGGAAACGGGATTTCGGGCAATAATAACGCCCTGCTGATGCGGAAGTTTAAGCGCAAAGGTCGCACGCTTTCGCTCAACTGGAACACGGCCGTCAACAACCAGCGTACGGATGGTATCAACCAATCGACCAACGAATTTTTCGGGCAAACCGGCGGGCGCAATCAAAACATCAACCAACGGAATGAGCAGACCAGTAAGTCGGTCACCAATACCGTTAATCTGGCCTACACCGAGCCGTTGTCGCTGAGCAAATCGCTGGAATTTCATTACAATTATTCCCTGAACCGCAACACCTCCGACCGAACTGTAAACAACTACGATGAATCCACCGGTACCTACTCGGCGTTCAATCCGGCCCTGAGCAACAACTTCGTCAATACCTACCAGACCAACCGCGTGGGGTCGACGCTGCAAACCAAGCGCTTGAAATATACTTACGCCCTTGGTTTCGACGTACAGCAGGCCAGCCTGCGCAGCGACAACCGGACGACAGACACCGAACTGCGGAAGAATTTCACCAACGTGCTGCCGAATGCGGTATTCACGTATACGTTCAGCAAAAGCCGTACTCTGCGACTGAATTACCGCAGCCAGACCCACGCCCCTTCGGTTTCGCAGTTGCAACCCGTGCCCGACAACACCAATCCGCTGAACATCCGGCTGGGAAATCCAAACCTGAAACAGGAGTTTACCCATACCGTCTCACTGAATTACAACAACTTCCAGCAAACGACCTTCCGCTCGGTGTTTGCGATGCTGAACGCCAGCCAGACAAGCAACAAAATCGTCAACGCCACATCATTCAACAAGCAGGGAGCGCAGACTACCCAACCCGTTAACACCAATGGGTATTACAACATGAACGGGTTTCTGACAATCGGTCGGCGGATTCAGCCGTTGAAAGCGAATGTCAACCTGACGAGTCACGTGAATTTTAACCGGGGCGTCAGTCTGGTGAACAGCCAGACCAACCGCTCACAGAACTGGACGCTCAGCCAGGGTGCCCGCATGAATTCGAACTTCAACGAGAAACTGGAGTTTGGCCTGAGCGGAAACATCAGCTACCAGACGGCCCTGTACTCGCTTCAGTCGTCGCAGAACACGGAGTTTTTCAACAAATCGCTCAGCGGGGATCTGTATTATCAATTACCGTTCCGGCTGGTGGTTACGACCGATATCACCTACAACAACTATTCGGGAAAATCGGCGGGGTCGGTGCAGAACTTCGCGCTCTGGAACGTGGCGCTGGCGCGGCAGTTTTTCCGGAATAAACAGGGCGAGTTACGGTTACAGGTATACGACCTGCTGAATCAGAACCGGAGCATCAACCGAAACGTCACCGAAACGTACACGGAAGAAACCACCAGCCGGGTCCTGAACCGGTATTTTCTCTTGACGTTTACCTACAACCTGCGCCGATTTGGCAGCGGCCCGCAAGCCCGTCCGGATCGGGGTCCTTCGTACCAGCCCCGGGATCTGCAACGACCGGGAAGACTGAATTGATTAGTCAGCCTGCGACGGCAGTTTGTTGGACGAACCGGCGTTTTTGCCCTGCCCGATCCTATAGGTCAGCGACAGCAGAATGTTGTTTTTCCCAGTGGCAGACTGGGGTGTAAAAATCCCTTTTTCAAAACTTGCCGGGCTGTAGTTGGTTTGATTGACCCATCCCATTTGTACAATCCAGTGTTTGTCGACCTGGTAGCCAACCCCGCCGTACACCCGGTTTCGCTCGAAGGTGGGGCCTTTGGGGTTGATGAAAATTTCGTCAAAAAGAGACAGAAAAGCCGTCTTGGCCGTAATCGTCGGTTTGTTGAGCGGTATAAACGCGTTCAGCCTGTACCGAATCCGGTTACGGAACGGCGTGGAACCGTCGCGGTTATTGAACCAGCGCTGTTCAATGCGGTACCGTTGTTCGAACTTGATCCGGGAAAGATGCTGGTTGATTACCAATTGCTGCCAGAACCGTTTTTCGGTATTCAGCGGACCGTCCGACAGTTCGCGGAAATCGTACGTGGCGTAGTGACCACCCGCCAGCGTAAAGGTAAAGTGCTGACTTAAATCATAACTGATACCGCCTTTTAATTCCCGGTAGAAAAACTGCTGCATGACGGCATTTCCGCGCGCCTGTACTTCGGCAAAACCACCCCATTTATCACTACCACCCGGTAACTGGACCGTGCCGATAAACCAGGTGCCCCAGGGCGTTGACGGCGTGAGTGACGTTTGAGCGAACGATGTCGAACAAAGAACTAAAAATAAGCTGAGTGTTAAACCAATAACGACTAAGAGCCGCTTCATAGAAGAGATTGAATTGAGTCTTCAAATTTACAATGGCGTAATGAAACCGCTGTAACGTTTACACAATCTTAACAATTTGATAATAATGAAGTAACGATTGAAGCAGTTCGGAAAAACTCAGCGGGAAATCAGGATAAAAATTTGGCAATATCTTTCCGGGACCGTCCAATCATTTATCCGGTCGGAACGGAGTCGTTTTAGACCATTCCTTCAAAATCTCCCGGGCTTATCGTAATTTTGCCTTCAGATGCAGACGACGCCCGTTAAATTTTTGATTCTCCGGTTTTCTTCCATTGGTGACATTGTGTTGACAACGCCGGTTGTTCGGTGCCTGAAACAACAGGTGCCGGGGGCGGAAATCCATTTCTGCACCAAGCGGGCTTACCAGTCGGTTATCGAGTCGAACCCGTACATCGACAAACGGATTTACCTGGGCGACAAGCTGGCCGACCTCATCGGCGACCTGCGGGCCGAGCGCTACGACTACATCATCGACCTGCACAACAACCTCCGTACCCGGATCATCAAGCTCCGGCTGGACCGCCCCTCCTACAGCTTCGACAAGCTGAACTGGGAAAAATGGCTGTACGTGCGCTTCAAGCTCAACACCATGCCGAACGTGCACGTGGTTGACCGGTACATGAAAACCGTTGAAACCTTCGGCGTGGTGAATGACCTAAAAGGGCTGGATTATTTTATACCGTACCGCGACATCGTGGAGCGGGAGTGGCTTCCGGCTTCCCACCGGCGCCAGTTTGTCACCTACGCCATTGGCGGTCAGCACAATACCAAAAAGCTACCCGTAGCCCGGATGATTGAGTTGTGCCGAAAGATAAACTTTCCAATTGTGCTGCTGGGGGGCAAGGAAGACGCGCAGGCGGGGGAAGAAATCCGTCAGGCCCTGGGCGACACGCTGATTTACAACGCCTGCGGCCAATACAACCTCAACCAGTCGGCCTCGCTGCTGGATCAGTCGGCGCTGGTGTTCAGCCACGATACGGGCCTGATGCACATTGCGGCCGCCCTGCGGAAAAAAGTGTACTCGATCTGGGGCAGTACCACGCCCCAACTGGGGATGTACCCCTATAAAACGCAATTTGTTGCCCTCGAAAATAAACCCTTAGGCTGCCGTCCGTGTTCTAAAATTGGGTACGAACGCTGCCCGTTGGGTCATTTCAAATGCATGAACGAACTGCCGTTTGACTTCGATCTGAACGAATTGAAGCGGGGCGCGGGTCCGTCGACACACCGACTGGGTCCGGAACGTTAATTTCTTAATCACATGTCAAAAAAAGTAAACATTGGCCTGGTGCAGATGTCCTGCACGGCCGACCTGGACGCTAATCTCGAAAAAGCCATCAACGGCATCCGGGAAGCAGCCGCCAAAGGAGCGCAGATCGTTTGTTTGCAGGAACTGTTTCGCTCCCTGTATTTTTGTGACGTTGAAGATCACCATAATTTCAGCCTGGCCGAAGCCATCCCCGGTCCCACCACCGACCGGCTGGCCGACGTGGCCCGCGAAACCAATACCGTCATCATTGCGTCGCTGTTCGAGAAACGAACGGCCGGTTTATACCACAACACCACGGCGGTGCTGGATGCCGATGGCACCTACCTGGGCAAATACCGGAAGATGCACATCCCCGACGATCCGGGCTATTACGAGAAGTTTTACTTCACGCCCGGCGATTTAGGCTACAAGGTTTTCGAAACCAAATACGCCAAAATTGGGGTCCTGATTTGCTGGGATCAGTGGTATCCCGAACCCGCCCGGATTACGTCCCTGATGGGTGCCGAAGTTCTTTTTTACCCCACGGCCATTGGCTGGGATACGGAAGAAACCGACCCGAAAGTGAACGAGGAACAATACGGAGCCTGGCAAACCATCCAGCGCAGCCACGCCATTGCCAACGGCATTCACGTGGTTTCGGTCAACCGCGTGGGCACGGAAAACGGACAGCAATTCTGGGGCGGATCGTTCGTGGCCAATCCGCACGGATCACTGCTGTACCTGGCCCCCCACGACCAGGAGGTGGTTCACGTTCAGGAGGTTGATCTGGCCCTGACGGACCGGTACCGGACCACCTGGCCTTATTTCCGGGATCGGCGGATCGATTCGTACCAGCCGATCACCAAACGGTATATTGACGAATGACGAGCCGCATGAAGTTTTTGTTGATTTCATTTGTGGCTGTAACGATGGGCACCGGGTTGTGGTATTTCAAGTACGTGCGCGGCCCGGAACCCATCGTTGTCGTTCATCAGGGCGCCCTCCCTCCTTCTACCGCCCTGACCCCGACGCCCCGACACCCCTTCACGCCCACCACCCGTAAAGGCTTTTGGAATCCGGATGTGGTGGATGATTTCACCCTTCCCGCGACCAAAACCGTTACATTTCATGCCGCCGGCCGGAACCTGCACGTCGATCAGGATTGGTCGAAACTGTTTCGCCGGGGATTTTCGTCCATCGACAAAAGCCGCATGGTACCGGAGGAGTTTCGCAGCCCCTGGAACCCCAAACCGCCCGGCTGGACGAGCCGCCTGAAGCCGTCGCAGCGGGCACTAACCATTGGGCAGGGCTACATGGCCGATCCGCCGTTTAACATTAGCTGGTCGCGGGCGGGCGACAACGCCCCCGGAACCTGGTACATTCGCCCGTGGGGTGACAAGGATTTTAAGAATAGCGTCTCGGTGGCGATGCAGGAACTCAGTGGCGAGTGCGAAAACTTTGGGGACTGCCCGCCCGACAAGCACCTGAACACTTACGGCAAGATTTTCTTCGATATTGAAAACGAAGGACTCAACAACCCCCTAAACCGTCAGGAGCAGGCCAATCTGTACGTCTTTATGATGAAGACGCTCCGGCAGTGGATTAGCCCGTACACCGAGGTAGGGTCCATTGCGCCGGTTCCGCACAACAGTTTCGGTTATTCCCGCGCCCGGGATTACAACGCGTCGCCCGACTGGCTTTGGGACATGCCCGCCCAGCAAACCGACATTTCCCGCCAGCGCGGTATGCCCGACGACATCGTTGGCAAAACTTTCGCGGATTACGCCGATTTCCAGATGCCCGGCACGTATTACCTGTATCCGGAATTTGATTACTCCATTCCGCATACCGACGACGGGGCACGCCACTGGCTGGCAGCTTTGCTGGGCGAACAGGAAGTAAACATGAAGTTGTCGCCTAAAAAACGGATTGCGTGGCACTGGCTGTTCAATACCCAAAGCAGTGATTTTCCGAATAGCGAGAAAGCCAAAAATGCCGCCCCGCCCGCCATTGCCGAAGGAATGGCGGTTTTTTACTGGTTTACGGGGGCCTACGGCGTACTTTTCTGGGATGACGCCAACGATTTGAAACCCGACCAGCCCACGCCCACCGATGTCAACCAGCAGGGGCTGGGCAACGACCGGGTTTATGCCTGCTACGAACACTACCTCCACGGCCTCTGGCGTCTGTTCAAACACCACGGCGACCTGTTCAACGGGCGGGAAAAATACCTGAACGAACAAACCGAGTGTTCCGTCGATGGCGGCAAAACTTGGTACAAATTCAACGCCAATCAGCTCAAAACGGACGAAAAGCCGTTTGTGCGGGCCATCGTCAACGGCAACCAGATTCTGGTGGCGGCTACCCAGCCATACGGCAAAGCGGGTGAGCGCAAGTCGGTGATGCTGCGGTATGTTGAGGACGGTTACCAGTTTTACACAACCATCGACCTGGCCGGTGACGAAATTTTTCTGGGCCGGGCTACCATGCCCAAAGCCGTCGGAGCGCGCAAAAAAGTTTAAAAGAACACGGCTTTTACAGCTCGTTATCGCACAAAAAGCCGGAAAAACCGGCTTTTTGTGCGATAACGCAGTTCGGCCCGGTTTTTATCCTTACAGGCCATCAGGGAACCGTTTGGCTTAAAACAGTTATAGTATCATCGCGCAGCTTTCTAGTATTGTAGCGTCTTTCATCCGCGCGAGCGAACGTTTTAACGAAAACACGATGGCAGAACAAGAAACAAATTCCGGGCTGGAGGGCTTCGGAAAAAAACTTTTAAGTCTCTTTATCAAAGACGCTCCGGAAAATCAGCCGAGACCGATCCCCTCTGCGCCCCAAAACAATCCGGTTACCGCGCCGGTTTCGCAAAATGCGCCGGTTTCGGCACCCGTGACTCCGGTCATGCCGTCGCCAACGCCCCCAGCGGAAGGTTCGGTCGACACCAGGTTTGTCGATCACTTCGCGTCGGTGTTGTCGAAGGCCAACCAGCCGGGACCGGATTACTTTGAGTTTCGGGAAACCCTGAAAAACCTGTCGAATCTCAACCTGAGCGAAGACCAGCAGTACCAGGCGGCCTGGGCCAGCTTCCGGGCCATGGGCGGCTCGGCGGACGTTTCGGCGCTGATCAATTCGGCCAATCAGTACCTGACGGCGCTCAACAACGACCAGCAGGCTTTCTCCCGAACCGTCGATTCGGCGGTGAACGAAAAAGTCGGCGGCCTGTCGAACGAACAGAAACAGTTACAGGCAGAAAACGAGCAGATTGCCAAACAGATTCTGGAGCTTCAGCGCAAGATCGACGCCAACAACGGGCGGCTGGCGCAGATTGGGGGCGAAATTGACGAGCAAAGCCGCAAAATTGCCCAGAACAAAGGCAATTACGAGGCCACGCTGGCCGTGTTCGTCGGGCAGATCAAGCGGGATTTGCTAAAACTCGGAGAATATATTAAGCAATAGTCAACAGTTTATAGTTTTTCGTATACTTGGCGGTTTATAAAAAAATGGCCCTGGAAAAACGAAAGGCGAATTTTATAAAACCTTAAACTTCAACTTACAGCATGGCATCAACACCTGATTTTTCACAAGTGGGTGGCCGAACCGACGACGGCGACAAGCGCTCGTTTTGGAGCCGCCCGGAAGGCCTCACCGGCATGTTTTTTCTGGCCGCCATCGGTGCGCTGGGCTTGGTCTACTTCAATCGGATAGTCGAATTTCTGATTCGGGTGACCGAAAATACGCTGTACCTGGCGGGTTTGCTGGCCGTACTGGGCCTCCTGATCTTTCTGTTTACCAGCAAGGACGTTCGGACGGCGGTTTTCTTCCTGTACAAAACGCTGATGCGTAAGCTGACGGGCGTTGTCATCCAGCTCGACCCCATTGCGATCATGAAGATTTACGTGGACGACCTGAAGGATAAACGGCGGAAGATGCAGGGTCAGATTGACACGCTGGCCGGACAACTGGTGAAGCTGAACCGGAAGATTGCCGAAAACAACGAAAACATCAAGCAGAAATTCGCCGAAGCCAACAAAGCCAACAACATGGCCGACCGCCCCGGTATGCGCGAAGCCGCCCAGCTGGCCACCATCGAAGGCGCCGGTTTGCAGGAAATGAACGAAAAGCTGCAACCCCTCCAGCGGAACATGCGGACGGTGCTGGAGTTTATGGAAAAGGTGAACAAAAGCGCCGACTACATCATCAAGGAAACCGAAATCAAGGTCAAACTGAAGGAAGCCGAATACCAGATTGTCAAGGAAAGCTCCAACGCGCTGCGGACCGCCATCAGCATCTTCAAGGGAAATCCGGACAAGAAGTTTTACTTCGACGAGTCGATGGAGTACATTCAGGATGACATGAGCAAAAAACTGGGCGAAATGAAGCGGGCGATGGATATGTCGATGGACTTCATCAACTCGGTGGACATCCAGAACGGTATTCTGTCGGACAAAGGGCAGGCGCTGCTGGAAGCCTACAACCACGGTGAATTTAAAATCATCCAGACTACCGATACGACTCCGCCCCCGGTGCCCGGCCGTTCCATCAATCCGCCCAAAGACGAAGGCTACCGGAGCCTGCTGGAATAAGTGAGGAATTGTGATTGAGGACTTCATAACCGGATCTGGTTACCTGTTCACGCAATCACAATTCACTTAATAATAAAAATCGCTCATTCACTACTTCACTTAATAAAAATATGCAACGTTTAACCGTAGCCGGAAGGCTCCTGATTACGGCCCTGATTTTAGCCGCGATTTACTTTGGTTTCAAATACATCGGCGGAGTGGACTTACTGAAAAAGCTTTCGCCTAAAAGCAACACGGAGCAGGCTTCCGACTCGCCTTCCATGCCGTCGGCGTCTTCGGAATCGGAAGACCAGGCTTCGTCGGAATCAACGGCAAGTACGGACACGGAGGCCACCGACGAAGCGGGTTCCCGACCGACGTTTAGCTACACCCCGCCCGCCCCGGAAAATGGCAAGCTGAAAGGCGTGGTGGAACTGGGAGCCAGCGGTTTCAACTCGTTTATCATCACAGTTGACCCCAAGAAAAACTGGAAGCTGGAGAAATCCGAATTCGGCAACAGCCTGGTGCTCGAGAACATGGCGACCGATCAGGACATCCGCGAGGGCCTGAAAAAGTACATTGCCCAGATGCTGAACTTTGGCGTCGCCGGGCGGGACATCCACTTTGTGGTTAGTTCGGGGGCTGTGAAAGCCGAGAACACGCAAAAAATCATCCGGGCGCTGAAATCGCTGAATTACGTAGTCAATACCGTTACGCCCGAGCAGGAAGGAAAGCTGGCGCTGCGGTCGGTGCTGCCGAAGGATTTTGAAAGCAACGCATTCGTGGTGGACATTGGCTCGGGGAACACTAAAATTTCGTGGAAAAACGGCGGCCAAACCTCCGCTCTGGAGAGCTACGGAGCCAAGTATTTCCAGAACGGCGACGACGATGCGAAGGTGTACAGCGAAGTAAAAGCCAAAGCGGCTGAGGTCCCGGCTTCGAACCGCAAAACCTGCTTCATCATCGGCGGGGTTCCGTTCGAACTGGCGAAAGAGGTGCGCAACGGCAAAGAACGCTACACGGTTCTGAACACCCCCTCGGCTTACAAATCGACCGAAGCCAAAACCAAAGCCGGGGTCAACATTTACAAAGCCATCGCCGATGGAACAAACTGCAATCAGTTTGTTTTCGACTGGGATGCTAACTTTACCATTGGTTACTTGCTGACGTTGTAATAGAATGGGTTATTTCGCGGAGGTAAGTGGAGTTTTCCGGAGGTAAGCGGAGCCTCTGCTAAGCTCTGAACCCCTCTGCTTACCTCCGCGAAATAACCCCTTGACCTTCTCAATGACTCTACAGGACTTCTTCCAATCGGTTTCTTCCAACCCCGCCCTGCTGACGGTATTGCTGTTGTCCGTTCCGGCGCTGGCCTTTCTTGTCAACCTGTGGTCGGGCGGGCAGGCGGAAGAAATCTGGCGGTGGCGGTTTGTGTATGCAACGCTGGTGTACCTGGCCTGCATCCCCGGCATATTCGCCGTTACGCTCAACATTTATCTGTTTCTCTTCGAGCGGCAAAGCATCTGGCAAATGAACCTGGTCACGCAGGTTCTGCCGGTTATCACGATGATAGCCACCCTGATGCTGATCAAACGCAAGCTTCCCTTCGCCTACATTCCCGGTTTTGGTAAGCTGTCGGGCTTCATGACGCTCATTGCGGCCGTGATCGGTATTCTCTGGTTCATCGACCGCACCCGGATCTACGCTGTCACTTACATTCCGTTTGCTTACATTGCCGTTGGCTTTGTTGGGGTATTGCTGCTCATCCGGTTTGCCTGGAGCAAATTATTCTGACTTATTCCAGTTTGGGCAACCGTCCTTTTGTGAGTTGCGTCAGTTGCTGCAACGCCGTCTGCTGCTCCGGCGGCAATCCCGAGTGGGTCAGCCAGTTTTCGTACAACTCGAAACTCCAGCCATAGATGGGGGCCGCGTGACTGGACACAAAGTTGCTCATCTCCGTCAGAATTTCCACATTGGGCTTTTCGCGCTTCAACACCTGGATACTGCTTTCCAAATATTTTTCCAGTGTGGCAAACCCTTGCCCGAGTTCGCGCTTTTCGATGCGTTGCAGCTCAATCCGGGCCTGGTCGGGCTGCCCAACCATCAGGTTTAATTCAACCACCGTCAGTTTTACGGCGACGTGGGCATGGGAAGCCTTTCCGTATTCCTCAATCGCTTTCCGGTAGCTGGTCTTCGCTTCGGCCACTTTATTTTTCAGCATCAGATACCGTCCCTGTTCCGTCAGCAGGCTGCCACCCAGTTGCGGATCGCCTTTGACGGCCGTAAATCGCTGTACCGCCACAGTTATATCGACTAGTGCAGCATCAATCTGACCTAATTTGGCTTTTGCGTTGGCCCGCCCCCGCAGCGCCAGTTGGAAGGGCTGATCAAATTGTAATTTCTGAAGCGGGTCCTGCGACGGCACGCCCCCGGTTAGTTTATTGTTTAGCTGAATGCTTCGGTTATAATCGGCCACGGCTTCCGGGAAGTTTTGCCGAAAAGCGTGCATATCGGCCCGTTGGGCAAAGAGCACAATCTGCATGGTGTCCGGGGCATACTCAATGGCCTTGTCAAAATTAGCAAACGCTTCGGTCCAGTTCCGCTGCCCGGCCATCCGAAATGCATTCTGAACATACGTGGATGCCACACCCTGGTTAGGCTTGGCAATTTTTTCCATAGGAATCAAACCCGCTTCTGCCATCGCCAGCCGCAGGTGTTCTTTGAAGTGAAAGTTAGTATTCAGCGGTTTAGGCAGTAGGTTATCATTCAGTTCAATTCGGCGTAAATTCGGACTTTCCAACAAGTCGACTGGAAGTTCGGTCAGGCGGTTTTGCCCAAGATTTAGATTATGGACCGGAAAACTCTTCCAGTCAATTGCCGGCAATCGTTCCAGATTGCAATGGAATAGCGTTAAATGGAATAACTTTTTGAGCTGACGCACTTTGGCAAACGTATCGTCGCCGTCGAGACCGGTCTGATTGGCCAGGAATAGGTTTTTGAGGTTCTGGCAATAGACGATGCTATCGGGCAATTGCTGTAGACCGGCATACTCGGTTTCGGATGCATTTTCAAAATCCCCGATCTGCAGCGTGTGCAACTGAGTCAACCGTCCGATGGATTCCGGTAAAGCCAGCAGCCTGGTCCGGCCCAGATACAGGGATTGCAGTTTGGTCAGATTCCCCAGCGACGCGGGCAGAATTGTCAGTTCATTGCCGAAAAGTTCGAGGTTTTGTAATTTAGTAAGTTGCCCCAGTCCGGAAGGCAGGACCTTCAACTTTGTATTTCCGGCGTGAAGAAAGGTAAGCTCCCGGCATTGCCCGATGCTTTCCGGCAAAAGCTCCAGCGGATTCTGGCCGACCAGAAGCGTCTGGAGTTTTGTCAGCTTGCCCAACTCCCGGGGTAAAACCGCTATTCGATTTGAATTTAAGGCCAGGTAAGTCAGTTTGGAAAGCTGACCCAACGCAGCGGGGATGGACGACAGCTTGTTGTTATTCAGGTTCAGTTCCCGCAAACCCGTCATCCGGAACAAAACGCCGGGCACCTCTTCCAACTGGTTCGACGACAAGTCAACCCATTGCAACGAATCCAGCCCGCTCATGGACTCCGGCAGTTGGGTCAATTTATTGGAGCTCAAGGCCAGTTGTTGCAATTTTCGCAGCTGGCCTATCTCGGCGGGAAGTCGCTGCAACTGATTTTCGGCCACATCCAGCCGCCGGAGTTTCTCCAACTTGCCAAGCCGGGCAGGTAAGGCCGTTAACGGATTCAGCTGGAGTGACAAGTTGGTCAAATTCGTCAGATCGCCAATGGTTTCCGGCAATTGCACGAGTTTGTTATTCGACAGATCGAGTTCAACCAAAGCCGTTAGCCGACCGATCGAGGGAGGCAGATACCGCAACTGGTTGCTGTAAATGGTCAGCAGGGTAATTCCGCCCAACTTGTCAAAATCGAAACCGAGTGTATCCAGTTGATTTCCAGCCAACATCAGAGATTTCAACTGGGTTAACTCCCCCAACGATCCGGGTACTTTTCGCAGCTGACACCCGGTTGCCTGTAAGACGTTCAACTGCTTTAATGACCCCAATTGGACGGGCAATTCACCCAGCGGATTGTTATTTAAGATTAACTCTTTGAGACTCTTCCATTCGGTCATCGCGGAAGGCAGTTCCCGGAGCTGGCACTCCGCCAGGTTAAGTTTTTCAAGCGCACTCAGTCCGTTCAGCGTTTCCTTTCCGAAAGTTAGCTGTCGGTTCATCTGGAGATCAACCTCTTTTAGCTTCTTCAACTGCCCTAAATCCGGCACGGTTTGCAGGTTGGTTCCGGCCAGTTTCAGAATTTCCAGTTCGGTTAGCTTGCCCAGAAACGTCCAGTTCTGATCCGGGTTCAGTGGCAGATAATTTAATGTCAATTCCCTAAGCTTCGTTAAGTCGCCCAGTGAGGCTGGCAGCGAAACCGAACTTCTGCCCGTGTGAATGGTCAGGGAAGTTAGCTGCCTTACGTTGCCGAGTTCCGACGGAATAGCGCCCAGGTCACCGTAGCCCGAAAAAATCAACTTGCGGAGCTTGGGCATCCCGGCCAGCGCGGCAAAGGTTTGTTGCCGATCAATTTCCCACAGCGTTACCTCCAGCCGCTCCACTTCGGCGAGTTGCTGCAACGAAGCGGGTAGCGAAATGGCGGGAACGCGGCCCACTTTCCCCGAATTGACCTGGGCAATCGACAGGCGCTGCAACCGCTTCAGCTGACTCACCGCCCGCCATAAAGCCTCGGTAGACGTGAGGGAATCGACCTCCAAACTCAACACCCGCACGTCTTTCAACTCCGCCAGCCGTTCCACATTTCCTGCTTTCAATACGTCGAGGTTGACTTGCAACGACTGAATGGGCTGCCTGTCCGCTTTACCGACCAGTTCCGCCAGATTTTTGTAGCTCGTTGGTGATGGGTATTTCTGGTAGAAATCCTCCTCCGGCGCCGTTTTGGGTTTATAAACCGGATTCCAGGTTACCAGGACGTCCAGTTCGGAATCACTCAACAGACGGTCCTGGGCCGAAACCCGTACAACCAGACAATAGAAGGCCAACCCTAAAAAGATTCGCATCCCGCAAGCCGACATATTTTTGTAGTTTTGTGGCGTGATCGAAAAAATTGCATGAATATACAATCTCAACCTCATCCGACAAACACCCAGTTCATTCCCGCCCAGAACGGCTTTTTCTTCCCGGCCGAGTGGCATCCCCACGTAGCCACCTGGCTAAGCTGGCCGCATACCGAAGCCTCGTGGTCCAGCGAACGGCAGGAAAAAATGTTTCCGGCCTACATCGACTTCATCCGGACCATCAGCGAAAGCGAGCAGGTCTGCATTAACGCCCACAACGAAATCGTTATCCAGACGGCCAAAATGCGCCTGCTGATGGCTGGGGTGAACCTGGACAAGGTGACCCTGCTCCCCCACGCGACCAACGATTCGTGGTGCCGCGACCACGGCCCGGCGTTCCTGATCAATCCGGCCTCGAAAGAACGCATGATCGTCAATTGGGAATACAACGCCTGGGGTGGCAAGTATCCACCGTATGACCGGGACGGCCTGATCCCGGTCGAAATTGCGCACTACCGGAAACTCCCATACGTCAACCCCGGCATCGTCATGGAAGGGGGCGCGGTAGAATTCAACGGCAAGGGAACCGTGCTCACCAGCCGGGCCTGTCTGCTGAACCAGAACCGCAACTCGCACCTGACGCAGGCCCAGATCGAGCAGTTTCTCTGCGACTACTACGGCGTTCAGCAGGTGCTGTGGGTGGAAGAAGGCATTGTGGGCGACGACACCGACGGACACATCGACGATACCGTACGGTTTGTCAATGAAGATACCGTGGTGGTGGCTACCGAACCGAACCCCAACGACGACAACTACCCTTTTTTGCAGGAAATCCGCCGGGAACTGAATGAGATGCGGCTGGTCAGTGGCAAGCAGCTCAACATCGTCGAACTACCCATGCCCGACCCCGTGATCAGCGACGGCCAGCGACTACCGGCTTCCTACGCCAATTTTTACATCAGCAACGGCGCGGTTATTGTTCCGACGTTCCGGTGCGCCAAAGACCAGACGGCCATCGACATTCTCGAAAGCTGTTTTCCGGACCGGAAAGTGGTGGGCATCGACGCGACGGATATCGTCTGGGGACTGGGAACATTTCACTGCCTGAGTCAACAAGAACCCGCCATCGAAGCATGAACTACGACAAGAAAATTTTCCGCTCGGTGGCCAATACCGACAACGGCGAAGTAAGCGCAGCCACTACCTTCTGGTACCAGCAGGAGGGCGAAGTGGTCTGGGCCGAATACCGGGGAGGCTCGGTAGTCAAAGGGTTTCTGATTGCCAAAATGCTGCCTGAGGGGGTGCTGGACATGACCTACCAGCACCTGAACACCGACGGACAGTTCCGAACCGGCCTTTGTCATTCAACGCCCGAAGTGCTGGCCGACGGTCGGATTCGTCTGCACGAACGCTGGCGCTGGACCAACGGCGACGGCTCGGAAGGCGCATCCGTTATTGAAGAAGTTGTCTGATTGCGTATGAAACCGTATCTTTTGCTGTTGGTTCTGGCCATTTCGGCCTGCTCAAGCCAGAAACCGCTCACGGCGGTTATGAAACCAGGCAGCCTGAAGGCCATCAATCTGGAAGAAACCATCACCCGCCGGGATGAGCTGATGATGACCTGGTCGCTGACGGCGTTTGATAGCGGCAACAACCTGGTGGGTGTGGCCTCCAGTGCCTGGGGTGTCGAAACGGTGAAGAAGGGGGCGGTTCGGTCGTTCGACCAGCAGACCCCGGTGCAGGTGACCATTCCCAAGGGCGGCAAGGTTGTCGCTTCGCTGGTTCTGATTGAAGTGGATGATTACAGCCAGACGCAGCAGTTGATCAAGCGCATCCGCGACGTGAACGGCTGGATTCAGGTGCCGGTTGGATTCTTCGAACTGGGCGTCGAACTGCTCACGCCGTTGAAGTACATCACCACCGCCCTGACAGCGGCCGGACTGGGAATTCAGTTCACCGATCGGCTGGACAAAGACGACGTGCTGGGCCAGAGCAGTGTGGAATTGCGCGACACTCCCGAAACCCGAAAAAAAGGAGAATCGGTGATGCACATCCCGGCCCGGTTTACGGGGCGCCACCTTCGCGATTCGTTTGAATACGAAGTTCAATACGATATTCAGCTCAAACGAATGAAAATAAAGCCGGTATCCGGTCGTTAAAAACGTAACGTTTTCCGGTAAATATCTGTTTCTGAATAGAATCTTATCCAACTTTTCATGCGTCTGGATCGCCGTAAAAACCATTCACCGCAATTCATACCTGTTTTGACTTCAACGCATTTCATTAAAAAAGCATCGGGTATTTTGGTCGTCAGCGGGCTGCTGGCAGGCTGTAAACCTTCGGCTCCGGTTGTCACCAAAGCCCCCGAACCGGTTATTCTTAAACTGGGAAACAAGTCGTTTACCACGGACGATTTTTTTCAGTCCTTTACCAAAAATCAGATCAACGGCGATTCAACCCGGCGGACGGATCTGCGGGAATACATCGATTTGTTCACGAACCTGAAACTCAAAGTACTGGCTGCCGAACAGGAAGGCCGTGACACGACGGAAGGATTTCGGGAGGAAATTGCCAGTTACCGCAAACAACTGGCTCAGTCGTATCTCAACGACAAAGAGATCATTGAACACCTGACGGCCGAAGCCTACGAACGGCTGAAGGAAGAAATTAACGTTTCCCATATCCTGTTCGCGGTGGCCGAAGATGCGGCTCCGGCCGACACGCTGGCCGCTTACCAGGCGGCACTCGACGCGCGCAAACAACTGCTCGGCGGAACCGACTTTTCAACGGCCGCCCGGCAATACTCCAAAGACCCGACAGCGGCCACGAACGGCGGCAATCTGGGGTATCTGACGGCTTTTCAGGTGGTGTATCCCATCGAAACCGCAGCGTACACCACCCCGGTCGGCAACATCTCCACGCCGGTCCGCTCCCGCTCGGGCTACCACCTGGTTAAAGTGATCGACAAACGACCCAGCCGGGGCAAAGTCCAGGTAGCCCACATTTTGGTGCGGGTGAGCCCCAGCGCGGCCGCTTCGGGGAGTGGCGACGAAGGGCAAAAAGCCGCCAAAGCCCGGATCGACGAAGTGTATGACCGACTGGAAAAAGGGGAATCGTTTGATCTGCTGGCCAAAGAATTCTCCGACGATCGTGAATCGCGCAACGCCGGGGGCGTTTTGCCGGTCTTTGGAGTGGGACAGATGGTTCAGCCGTTTGAGGAAGCCGCCTACAGCCTGACCCGTCCCGGCAGTTATTCGAAGCCGTTCCAGAGCAATTATGGCTGGCACATTGTCCGGCTGATCGAACGCCAGCCACTGGAACCGTTTGAATCCCTGGCGTCCACCTTGCGGCAGAAAGTAGTGACTGACACGCGGGGCGAAATCGTCCGGAAAACCCTGGTGGAACGGCTGCGCAAAACTTATACGGTAACCGAATCGCCGGAGGTGCTGGCTAAAACGCTGGCGCTGGCCGACAGCAGTTTGCTGGCGGGTAAATGGAAAGTATCGGCGACCCTTGATCCGGTAATTGATAAAAAACCGATCGTGCTCGTCAATAAACAGCCCTACACGGCCAACGAATTTCTGGAAACCGTCGTCCGGCGGCAGCAACCGCGTCGGGGCCCGACCTCGTCGGCAGCGGTCCAGATGGAACGGCTGTTCCGGCGGTTTGTCGACGACAAGCTGATTGAGCAGGAAGAAGCCGGTCTGGAGAAGAAATACCCGGAATTCCGGGCGCTCATGAACGACATCCGGGATGGTGTGTTGCTTTCGCAGGTCATGGAAACCAACGTCTGGGAAAAATCGCTGACGGACTCACTCGGCCAACGGGCTCACTACGAAGCCAGCAAGGAAAAATTCCGCTACGATCAGCGGGCGGTAGCCTCGGTACTGGTAACGCCCAACGACGAGATGCTGAAGCAGGCGTCGGAAATGCTGGCCAAAAGCCCGTACCAGCTCCGGCGGTCGGTGGCCGAATTGAATTACGGCGTCAACCAAAGCGCCCTGACGACCCAGCAGCGGGAATCGCTGTTTGATCTGCTGGTGCTGATGATTAAAAACCCGGAATACCTCGTTGAGGTATCGGGTTCGGCGGATGGCACGGAGCGGGACACGGTTTCGGCCAGCCGGGTTCGGACAGTCGTTAATTTCCTGACGACGAACCGCATCCCGATTGTCCGGATTATGGAAAAGGATTATGGCAAGTTCCGGCCCGGAGCCCTGGGTGGCAAAGGCAAAAATGATAAGGCCCGGCGGGTGACTTTTCAACTGTTCTCAACATCTAAACAGGACGTTGAAAAGGTATTGAACTCGAAAGAACCGGGGGCCGTTAAGCTAACGGAAGGCATTTTTGCCAAAGGCACGAATCCGTACCTGGATGCCGTAGAATGGAAGCCGGGTAGCACCACGCTCCGGCGCGACGGGAAGGTGGTGAAGGTCACCATTGACCGGATTGACCCACCCCGGATTAAAACCTTCGAGGAAGCCCGTGGGGCGGTGATTAACGAATACCAGGCCATCCTGGAAAAGCAGTGGCTCGACCGGCTGAGACAACAATATCCGGTGCAGCTGAACGAGGAGGAAGTGCGTAAGCTTGCCAAATAAGCCGCTGATTAACATCATTTAACAGTTTCGCGCGTTGGGCATGTCAATAAATCCTGCCGAAATACGTAATATTGAATAATAAACCTGAATAAAGTTTTTAATGAAATCAACCATTCTCTCCTCCTTTGCGCTGACGGTGTTGCTGGCTCTGGTAACGTCGACCGGTTTCTCGCAGGGAAAAGGGGTCAGTTTGAACAAGATCATTGCGAAAATTGACAACTACTACGTGCTGAAATCGGATCTGGAGCAAACCCGCCAGTCATACGCGCAGCAAAACCAGAAGGCCCCGGCCGACTGCCAGATTCTGGAAAGTCTGGTGGTTCAGAAGGTGCTGCTGGCAAAAGCCGAAATTGACTCCGTAGCCGTCGAAGACAAGATCATCGACAACCAGATGGACAGCCGGATGTCGTACATGATTCAACAGTTCGGTTCGGAGAAAAACCTGGTGGAAGCCTACGGAAAAAGCATCGAAGCCCTCAAAAGCGAATTGCGCTCGGAAGTGAAAGAGCAGATGCTCGGTCAGCGGATGCAGTCCAAAATTACCGATGAAGTAAAGGTAAGCCCGAACGAAGTCCGGAAGTTTTTCAACGGTATCCCGAAAGACAGCCTGCCCTATATCCCGGCGGAAGTTGAAATCGGGCACATTGTCCGCTTGGCGAAAGTCACCAAAGAACAGCGTGAAGACCTGCGCAAACGCCTGCTGGCGCTGAAAGAACGCGTTGAAAAAGGCGAAGACTTTGCCAAGCTGGCCACGGAGTTTTCGGAAGACGTAGGCTCGGCCCAGAAAGGCGGTGACCTCGGGTTTGCCAAACGGGGCCAGATGGTTTCCGAATTTGAAGGAGCCGCCCTGAAGCTGAAACCCAACGAAATGTCGGACATTATCGAGTCGGAATTTGGTCTTCACCTGATCCAGCTTATTGAGGTGCGCGGGGCAGAATACCACGCCCGGCACATCCTGCTGCGGCCCGATTACAACCGGCTCGACCTGACCGAACCCCGGCGGTTTCTGGATAGCCTGCGCACGCTGATTCAGGCCGATACCGTCAAATTCGAAAAAGCCGCCAAGGACTTCTCGGAAGACAAAGCCACGGCCGACGCGGGCGGTATCATCCGCGATCCGCAGTCCAACAGCGCGCTTCAGCCGCTGGATCAAAACATGGACTATACGTTGTACATGACGCTCGACACCATGAAAGTTGGCACCATCAGCCAGCCGATGGACTACCGTCTGGAAGATGGTAAAACGGCGGTGCGGCTGCTGTACTTCAAGCGGAAAGTTCCTCCGCACACGGCCAGTCTAAAAGATGATTACGAAAAAATCGCCAACATCGTCATGGCCAACAAGAAGAATAAAGCCATCGACGAATGGTTCAAGAAAGCCGTCAGCGATGTCTACATCAACGTTGACCCCGAATACCAGAGCTGTCGAATTTTTGGTTCGGATCGAACCGAAGGACCGTAAAAGAAGTAAAAGTTGAAAATTAAAAGCTATGAGTTGGATGAAGCGCGCTAACTCTTACCTTTTAACTCGTAACTCATAACTCTTAACTCCTCTGCTTGTGGTACAGTATAATTCTGACGTTGCGGCTGCTGAAGCGCTGAATGAAGCGTATAAAAAATTAACCGGAGAAATTTCGAAAGTGGTCATTGGACAGGAGGAAACCGTCCGGCTTCTGCTGACGGCCATCTTCTGTCAGGGGCATTGTTTGCTCGTAGGGGTGCCGGGTCTGGCCAAAACCCTGCTGATTCAAACCATCGCCGGGGCGCTCGATCTGAGCTTCAACCGGATTCAGTTTACGCCGGACCTGATGCCGTCCGACATTCTGGGTTCCGAAACGCTCGATCAGGACCGCCGTTTCAAGTTTATTCAGGGGCCGGTTTTTGCCAATATCATTCTGGCCGATGAGATCAACCGGACCCCGCCTAAAACGCAGTCGGCGCTGCTGGAAGCCATGCAGGAATACGCCGTGACCATTGCCGGGCAAAAGTATCCGCTCAGCCGCCCGTTCTTTGTTCTGGCAACTCAGAACCCCATCGAACAGGAAGGAACCTATCCCCTGCCCGAAGCGCAGCTGGACCGGTTTATGTTCAATGTTTTTCTGGATTATCCCTCGTACCAGTCGGAGCTGGATATTGTTAAATCCACGACATCCGACGAACGGTATCAGGTCAAGAAAGTGATTTCCGGCGACGAAATTATGGCCTTCCAGCACCTTGTTCGCCGGGTGCCGGTAGTTGATAATGTGGTCGAGTACGCCGTGAAACTGGTGCACAAAACCCGCCCGAATACCGAACTGGCGTCTCCGGATGCCAATACGTATTTGGAATGGGGAGCGGGTCCGCGGGCGTCGCAGTCGCTGATTCTGGCAGCTAAATGCAATGCCCTGCTAAACGGCAAATATTCGCCCGATATTGAAGACGTGCGGGCGGTGACCTACCCCATTCTTCGTCACCGGGTTGTCCGGAACTTCAAGGCCGAAGCCGAGGGCATTTCCATCGATCAGCTGATCAAACGACTTCTGTAAAACGGGAGCACACCGTGCGCTCTTCTGGTTTACATCCCATTTTTTCATTCTTGCCGGTAGCCGCTGACGGGTCTTTACAAACCACAGCGGCTATCGTTTTTCTAGTCTCTCCTATTTTTTTTGTAAAGCCTGCCTAGGTTCCATGAGAGTCATTTCCGTCTGGTTCTGCTTTGTCCTCGTTTCATTCACCGCCCACGCCCAATCGCCCGGCTCCCTCGAACAAACGGACGCTTATATCAAAATCTGGGGATTGCTCAAGTATTATCACCCCACCGTCTGCGCAGGTTCGCTCAACTGGGATTCGGTTTTCGTCGCCCAGCTTCCACAGGTCACCACCGCGACCTCCCCGGATCAGTTCAACCAGCAAATGACCGACTGGATTCGTTCGCTGGGCGATCTAAGCACCCGCCCGGCTCTCCCGACAGAATACGACCGGCAAATTAACTTTAATCAACCCCACGACTGGTTTGCATCCACGCCGATTCTGTCAACCGCAACCGTTGCGCTCCTGAAGGACGTGGTCCGTTACCGCCATACCGGCCCAAAACAGTACGTTAAAATTCAATCACCAGGGATTGCCGTCGTGCAAAACGAACAGCCTTACGCTGATATCGCCTATCCCACCGAAAGCTACCGTTTACTGGCTCTGGCCCGTTACTGGAACATCATTGCATACTTTTTTCCGTACCGGTACCTGACCGATCAACCCTGGAACGAGGTGCTGACAACCCTGATTCCGCCGATCCGGGACGCTAAAAACGCAACGGCGTACCTGCAAACCCTGCGCGTCCTGGCGGCCAAGGTGAACGACAGCCACTCCCGAATGATTGGCAACCCGCACCGGGTGAAGGTGCTTGAAGAGGCTAATTTCTATCTGCCCATCCAGGCGACGGTCATCGACCGAAAACTGGTTATTACCGGTTTCAGGCATCCGGCGACAGCTGAGTCGCTGGGGTTGCAGCCCGGTGATGCCATTCTGACAATTGATCAGGACTCCATTCCGTCCCGAATTGCCCGGTATGCTCCTTTGCTTGGCGCTTCCAACCAGGCCGTCGTTCACCGGGATGTTGCGGAGTATCTAATCTGGCAGGCCACTGACAGCGCAGTGGTTACTTTCCAGCGGGGCAATCAGCTTCTAAACCGGACCGTTCGGCTGGCCACTCTTGGGGAGTTCCGGGATGAAGGCAATCCGGTTTCCTCCAAACCCGCCTATTCTATTCTAGCAGAAAACGTTGGCTACATCAACATCGGCCAGCTGGAGGCTTCCCAGGTCAAGAAAATTTTCCGCAAACTGAAGAAAACCCAGGGACTGATCATCGACCTGCGCACCTATCCGAAATCGTTCTTGAGTTACCCCAAACTCTGCAACTGCCTGAGTACAGCTTCGACTCGCTTTGTCAAGTACCTCTATCCCAATCTGAGTTACCCGGGCACTTTCCGGGCTTCGGTAAACTACTGCGGACAGCAACGGGATCGTCCGCCCTACGCGGGTAAAATTGCAATTCTCGTTAATGAATACACCCAAAGCATGGGCGAATTTTTCGCGATGGCTTTCCGAACGCTGCCGCGATCAACCATAATCGGCAGCCAAACGGCGGGCGCAGACGGCGATATTACGACCATTCCGCTGCCCGGCGGCTACCGTGTCCTCATGACGGGCTCGGGTATTTATTACCCCGATATGCGGCCGACCCAGCGCATCGGCATTGTTGCGGACCGGGCTGTTGCCCCAACCATCGAAGGCATCCGGCAGGGTAGGGATGAAATCCTTGAGCGCGCCATGCACTACCTGAAAGAACCCTGACAATAAGCTGGTGCACAACCGGTAACTAATTCCTGCTTCGTTTTTGACGACCGGACGACTTTTTTATACTATACTTCGTTCGTGTGACCAAAATTCATTTTCATGAAACAGGCAGAACTAGCGGCATTTGCTAGCCGATATCCGCCCCTTGCGGCCGGTTTCATTGTTTTCTTCGAACTAAGCAATGCCGCAATCGGCCTGATCATGGGCAGTTCGCTGCTGGCCGAACAACCGGGCTGGCGGCTGGCGGCTCTGCTGGCGGGCCTGGTTGCCAGTCGGGCTTTATTCAGCCAGTACGTGGCCTGTCAGCGTCCCGATCTGCCTTCGAGGGCTCGGTTCCGGTTTCAAAAATCGAGTTTTTTCCTTCTTTTCGTCATCAACTTCCTGGTTTATGGTGTTGCCGGTGGCATCAGTGGCCGGGCCGTTATTCACCCTGAGCCGTCGGTTAGCTTGTCGAGTAAAGCGGTTTATTTTTCTGAAAGCAGTCGAAAAGACTCCCTAACAAAAACCAGTTCGGTGGCACCGCTCAGCCAAACGGACCCGACGCCCCGAGAAGCCCCCCACACCGGGACCAAAGTCGTTTACGTCCTCCTGTTTCTGGCGGGTGCTTTTTTAGCCCTCTTGTCCAGCGGGTTGGCCTGTCGTCTAGCCTGCTCAAATCACGGGTTTGCCGCGGTTATGGTTGGTTTGCTGGGAGCAGGAATCCTGGCGGGCGGAATTTATTTTCTAGGTCGGGCTTTCACCAAAAACATGAAACTTTACCGGGAAATGACCCGAACCGAGCGCCAGCGGGAGAAACGACGCCTGGGGCGCACCCTGCTGATAACCCTGGCCGGAACGGTTCTGTTTTTCTTCCTGGGTACCATTTTATAGAGCCGATTTTCGAGCAACAACACGTATGCAATACTTTTACGGTCTGATTTTTTACACCAGTTTCCTCTTCACTTCGTTTGCCCAGACGACTCCCACGCAAACCGTTCGCGGACGGATCATCGACAAAGAATCCAAATACCCGTTGGGCGATGTTACGGTTCAGGTGCTGCAAAACAACGCCACCGCTTCCGGCAGCGGCACGATCACCGACTCGCTGGGCCGTTACCGCATTCCGTCGGTTCTGGTAGGTCGGCGTACCGTCCGGATCAGCCGGATTGGCTACAAAGAAGCCGTATTGAATAACATCATCGTCGATGCGGGCCGCGAAACCATACTGGATGTTGAACTGGAAGAAACCATCACGGAACTAACGACCGTGACCGTCAAGGCGCAGCGGACCGGCGACGCCCGCAACGAAATGGCCGTGGTGTCGGCCCGGCAGTTTACCGTCGATGAAGCCGACCGCTACGCCGGAAGCCGGGGAGAACCCGCCCGGATGGCGTCCAACTTCGCCGGGGTGCAGGGCGCCGACGACTCCCGCAACGACATCGTCATCCGGGGCAATTCGCCCAGCGGGGTTCTCTGGCGGGTGGAAGGCATCACGATTACCAACCCCAACCACTTCGCCATTGCCGGAACAACGGGCGGCCCCGTCAGCATCATCAGCAACAAAATGCTGGCTAATTCCGACTTCTTTACGGGTGCGTTTCCGGCGGAATTCGGCAACGGTATTGCCGGAGTGTTCGACCTGCGGCTGCGCAACGGCAACAACGAAAAACACCAGCGGATGCTCCAATTCGGCTTTTTAGGCACCGAAGGCGCCCTGGAAGGACCGATTTCCCGCAAGGCCGAATCGTCGTATTTTGTTACCTACCGCTACGCCAACCTCTGGCTGTTCAACAAAGCCGGGATCGATATCGGGACGCAGGCTGTTCCGACCTACCAGGATGCGGCATTCCGGCTGAACTTTCCGCTGAAAAACAACGCCCGGATTGCCCTTTGGGGCTTCGGCGGCACCAGCACCATCGACCTACTGATCAGCAAGCAGGAAGTGTCGGACCGCAACATTTTTGGCCAGAACGACCGCGATCAGTACTACACCTCCCGCATGGCCGTTGTCGGTGTCACCTACGAAAAACCGCTCAGCCGCCAGACATTTTTGAAGACCACCCTGGCTGTTTCGGGCAACGCCCAGGACGCCAATCACGATTACCTGTTTTTCCAGTACGATGCGCAGGGCTTGCCGGTTGTCGAGAACAACCGCTACAAAATTCTCAGTAAAGCTTCCATTCTCGACTACCGTTTTGCCGAAACCAGAACTTCGCTGGCCGCTTCGGTCAACCACAAATTCAGTTCGCGCAGCACGCTGAAAGCGGGAGTGAATGCCGATGTGTTCTTTTTCAATTTCCTCGATAGTGCGCGGGTTGTTAGTACCTCTCCCTCCGCTCCGACCCTGCTCGGCCCCTGGCAATACCGCTGGGATTCGCGGCAAACGGCTTTGCTGCTGCAACCTTACGTACAATGGCGCGTCAATCTGTCCGAACGGCTGACACTGAGCGCGGGCCTGACGAGTCTGTATTTCTCCCTGAACAGAAACAGCGTCTCGCCCGTCGAACCCCGCGCCGGTCTGGCCTGGGACATGGGCAACCGCCAGAAACTGAGCGTTGCCGCCGGCCTGCACAGCCAGATTCAGCCGACGTACGTTTACTTCTACGGCGAAGACCTGCGCAACCCCGCCAGCAACCGTTTGCTGTTGAACCGGAGTGTGGGCCTGACCAAAAGCTGGCATTATGTTACCTCCTACGACCGGCTGCTGGGCCGTAACCTGCGGCTGAAAGTGGAAGCCTACTACCAGAAACTATTCAACGTGCCGGTGGAAGAGCAACGCAGTTCGTTTTCGATTCTGAATACCGGCTCCGGCTTTACCCGGGTTTTTCCGGGCAAAATGGTCAACACCGGAACCGGGCGGAATTACGGGGCCGAGCTGACGCTGGAGAAATTTTTCAGCGACGGTTATTATTTCCTGGTGACCGGTTCGCTGTTCGACGCCAAGTACCGGGGTTCCGACGGCGTGCTGCGCAATACGGATTTCAACGGAAAATACGCTTTCAACGCGGTTTTTGCCAAGGAATTTACGTTCCGAAAAACCAGCCTGAACCTGGGTGCGAAGTTTACGGCGGTCGGTGGGCGCTGGTATGGGCCGGTCGACGAAGCCCGGTCGCAGGCTACGCAGGAGATCATTTACCAAAGTGCCGGGCGCAATACCCTCCAGTTTCCCGACTACCGGCGGTTTGACCTGAAAGTCGATTACAAAATCAACCGCAACCGGCTGACCCACACCATCGCCGTGGACTTTGTCAACGTGCTGGGCATTCAGAACATCCTGACGCTGAGCTATGCGCCCCAGCCCGACGGTTCGTTCATCAAACGCGAATACCAGCTGGGCTTTCTGCCGGTGTTCTTTTACCGGGTTGATTTTTAACTTCTCATGAACGAAAAACAGCAAGAGGTCATAGATTTGCCTTTTGTCGACTCGACTTACTGGTTTTTTCATGAACAAACTCCTCCGTTTTCTGGCATTGGGCCTGGTAACGACCGTTGCTCAGGCCCAACCCCGAACTGATGCTTTTCTGACTGATCTGTTTTCCCGGAATCAGAACCCCCTTTTTCAGGAAGTGATCCTGCACCCGGACACGTACCGGCTGCAAATTATTTATACCCGCATCGACCGCGATAAACGCAACCTTCCCACCTTCACCCAGTACTATTTTCACGTCGACAGTACGGAATACTTCAACCCGGCGTCGACCGTCAAGTTACCGCTGGCGCTGCTGTCGCTCGAAAAGCTGAACGGGTTGAAAAAGCCGGAGGTGACCAAATTTACGGCCATGCAATTCGACAGCGCCTTTCGGGGCCAAACGAAAGAGTGGCGTGACAACACCGCCGAAAACGGGCTACCGGCAATTGCTCATTTCATTAGAAAAGCGTTTCTGGTGAGCGACAACGACGCCTACAGCCGGATGTACGAGTTTGTCGGGCAGCAAACCATCAACCGCTCCCTGCACGCCAAAGGCTATGCCGATACCCGCATCACGCACCGGTTTGTCCGGATGACGCCGGAGGAAAACCGGCATACCAATCCGGTCCGGTTTATTCGCGAAGACGGAACCCTGCTCTACGCCCAGCCAGCCGCCATCAATCCCGACGCTTTTGACTTCCGCCGAACCGCCAAAATTGGGAAAGCCTATCTGACGGCAAACGACAGCCTGGTCAATGAACCGTTTGATTTTACGATGCGCAACAAGTATCCGCTGGAAGCGTTCCAGCAAACGTTGCAATCGGTGCTGTTTCCGCGTTCCGTTCCGGCCCGCCAGCGGTTTGCCCTAACCGGGGATGATTACGCCCTGGTGCGCCAATACCTCGCCCAGTTTCCCGGCGAAACCAATTACCCCAAGTACGACGCAGAGCAGTATTACGACACGTACGTGAAGTTCTTTTTCCGCGACAGCCTGCACCGAACGCTGCCCGAAGGGGTTCGGGTGTTCAACAAAGTGGGCTGGGCTTACGGATTTATGACCGACGCGTCGTACGTGGCCGATTTCAAGAACCAGGTAGAGTACATGCTGTCGGCAACGCTTTATGTGAACCGGGATGAGATTCTGAATGATAACAAATACGAGTACGAGAGCGTGGCGCACCCGTTTCTGTACCAACTGGGGCAAACCATCTACCAGCATGAATTGAAACGGCCCCGCCAATACCGTCCGGATCTGAAGGAGTTTCAGATCACCTATGAGAAGCGCCGAGCTGATGCCCGGCCCGTGGTGAAAGATGTCGACAACTGATCGTGCCCGTTTCGGCTACTTAGGCTGTAAGCGCCATCGAATCGCTGGATGATTTTACGCGCCGGATTGGGGACCCTGAAGTAGTGTGTATCTTTTCGCCTGATTCAGCCGGAAGGCGGACTTTACAACCCGAAACACTTGTTTACGCTACATTCGATGACTAAAACCGTATCTGCAAAAATGGGCATTCGCCCCGGCGTTCGTGCCTTTCTCCTCAACGCTCCCGCCGATGCCCTCGAAGCGCTCGAGCTGCCCGGGCTGGTTCCGGCTCCGGCGCTCGACGGCGAATTTGATTATATTCACCTGTTTGTCAGGAGCCAGTCTGAGCTGCACGAGCACTTCCCACCGTTGAAGACGTACCTAAAGCCCACCGGTATGCTCTGGGTATCGTGGCCGAAAGCCGGGCAACTCGGAACGGATCTGACTCTCACCAAAGTCATTGAAATTGGCTACGATTACGGTCTGGTTGAAAGTAAAACGCTCAGCGTTAACCCCGTCTGGTCGGCCATTAAATTCACCCATCCCAAAGCGGGAAAAACGTATAACAACAGCTACGGAACCCTAAAAACGTGAATCGCGTCCTCAACTACCTGATTCTGTTTGCGCTGACCTGCCCCCTCTACGGCCAGTCGGCCCTGACCGGCTTGGGGCCGTTTGTACTGGGAGTCACGACTCCGGATTCTCTCCATCCGTACGACTTTCAGGAACAGGAACTGGTCGTTGTGAAGGGAACCCTGGCTTTACCGTGCACGGGCATTCGGATTCTGCGGGCCAGATCCATTGAGATGCAGGGCGTTCCGATTGCCAATGTGCATCTGGTTTTTTACGAAAACCGCCTGTTTCGGATCACCTGCGATTACGGTGAACCTCTACAAAACGCCTTCATGCGGCAACACGGTATCGGGCATTCCAACATCAACGACTCAATTGTTTTGTGCCATGAAGGGAGAGAATCAAAACGCCAGGTGTTGAAGAGCACCCGCTGGGAACGCGGATCGATTCGGGCGCTGGCCATCCACGCCACCGGCTACAACGACCGCTGCCAGCCGGAGCAGGTTTCCAGGCTGACAATCGCCAGTCTGCCGGTTGCAGCCATCACGTCGGAATGTGACTTAGACCATCTGGACCCTTACCTTGACCGAATCTGGCAAAAACACTGAAGCAGCGACTGGCAGAAACGTCAAATTACTGCTCCTCGCTTTCGGTCCCCAAAAACCGGGAAACGTCCTGACGGGTGTCCAAATCAATACTGCCCAGGGAGAAAGGCACTTCGACGCAGTCATCCAGATGCTCCATGATTACCTTTTTGGCGCCCGCATCGCCCTCCAGTCCAAGCAGTTCGTGGATGTATTTTCGGTCGAACAAGGCCGGTACGCCCAGGCTACCGCCGTAGCTGGCGGCCACAATGCCCTTCCCGCTTTCTTCGTACACCTGTACCAGTCGCTGCACCAACACACCGTCGACATGGGGCTGATCAGTCAGCAAAAAAAGCACGGCGTCGATGTCTTTTTGCGTCAGGTAGACGGCCGCCAGACCGGTTTTTACGGAACTTGCCAGCCCCTGCTGCCAGTGCTGATTGTCGATAATCGTCACGGGTAACCCATCGAGTTCGGGAGCTACCTGTTTTTTGTGCGCGCCCAGCACCACCACCACCGGCCGGAAGGCCGTATCCAAGGCCGTATCGACCACCCGGCGGAGCAGCGTGCGGCCCTCCCACTGAATGAGTTGCTTGGGCTGGTGTTCGAGCCGCGACGACGAACCGGCCGCTAAAATGACGATTGCAATGTTCATACGTTTTACGGTCAATCCAGATCGACCGGCGCGCTAATCGACTGCACCGGCTGATGAATCGGGGCGTTTTTAAACTTCAGCGGCTGCGCCGTTGCGGTGCGGAACACGGCCTGGATTTCGGCCAGAATCGACAGGGCGATTTCCTGCGGATTATCGGCCCCGACATCGAGCCCTACCGGCCAGAAAAGCCGTTCCTCATCCTGCAACTTCACCAAGTCGGCCACTTCCTCCAGCAGGGCATCCCCCCGTTTTTTGGGACCCAGCAGACCAATATAGCGAATGTCGGTTTGCAGCAATTCCCGCAAAACCGCCTTGTCGTATTTGAAATTATGGGAAATCAGCACGGCCGCCGAATAACGGTCGATCGGAACCTGCCGCCTGATGTCGTCGCGCTGCACGGCCAGCATTTCGTCGGCTTCGCCAAACCGCCGGGGTTGCAGGTGCGCCACGCAATCGTCGGTGACCACCACCCGCCAGCCGATCTGCTTGGCCAGTTTCACCAGCGGCACGGCATCGTACCCTCCGCCGAAAACCAGCAGTTGAATGTCAGGTTTGAGTTCTTCCACGAAAACACCCGCCCCATCGGGCAGGGTCGTTTCAAACGTCAGCGGTCGCCGTTGCTGCATCACCCGGTCGAGCGTTTCGAGGGGATTGTCCAGGTCGTTGGGGTCGATGGCCTGGATCAAAACGTCCAGAATACCGTTGCAGCCCAGGCCAATGCCAAAATTTTCGCCTTCGGGGTCGGTGGTGTCGTAGGTAACCAACCGCGCCTGCCGGCTTTGCATCACTTCGCGGGCTTTGCGCAGGGCGTCACCTTCCAGGCAACCGCCACTGATGGCCCCCATCCACTGCCCATCGTCAGTAATGTACATGCGGGCTCCCGGTCGGCGGTACCCCGACCCGGTCAGGCCGACGACGGTTGCCAAGGCGGCTTTGCGTTGGCTGAAATCGGTAGTTCGGTAAGCGCGGATCAGTTGTTGAAATTCGTTGATCACGGTATTCGAATAATGAGTGATAGACGATGAATACTTCTAAGGTAACTTTAATTCATCATTCATCGTTTATGATTCCTCATTTTCTTACGAAAAGATCGGGCGGATAGCCCACTTCCACCAGAAACAGCCCACTGGCGGGCGCCGACCGTCCGGCCTGGGTCCGGTCTTTGGCCTGAATGATCCGTTCGAATTCGGCCACCGTCATTCGCCCCTGCCCCACTTCCAGCATCGTTCCTACCAGCGTGCGCACCATGCCGTACAAAAACCGGTTGGCCTTGATGTGAAAGGTCAGTTGTTGGCCTTCCACCACCCACTCGGCCCGGTAGAGGTCGCAGCGAAAGTGCGAAACCTTGGTTCGAACCTTGCTGAAACTCTCGAAATCGTCGTATTTAAACAGCAAAGCGGCCGCTTCGTTCATTTTCTCAACGTCCAGATCGGGCCGAAAAACGTAAAGCAGCATATCCAGAAACGGGCTTTTCTGCTTCCGAATGCGGTATTGGTAGTAGCGCGAAACGGCCGAAAACCGGGCGTGGACGCGGGGTTCAACCGGAAAAATGGTTTGAACCGCAATATCGGGCGGCAGGATGCAGTTCAGGGCGTGAAGAAACCCGTCGGTCAGTTCGAGCGAGCGGTCAATCTCAAAGTGGGCAAACTGCTGCTCGGCGTGAACGCCGGTATCGGTCCGGCCGCTGCCAATGATGGAAATCGGTTCCCGCAGCAGCGTACTCAGTTTCTGTTCAAGAACTTCCTGCACCGTGATACCGTTGGGCTGAATCTGCCAGCCGTTATAGGCCGTTCCCCGGTACGAAAGTTGGATAAAATAGCGCATAGGGTACAAAAGTAACGCCCCGAGGCAGAAAACCGTCGTGCAGCAAGTGTTCTTGGTGCGCATTCTCTCTTTCAACGACGAATCCGTTTCGGGCCGTAGCCGCCTTTTTGCCCTCTAAACCGAACCATGAAATGGCTTGAACAACCCGCTTGCATTTTATGATTTTGGTTTTCTACCAATTTTGGGACGCAGGAACCACACCCCCCGGCGGCTGAGTCAATTGGGCATAACTACCGTCGGACCCAGACGTTTATTGGCGCGAGCGCTAGCCTTTAGGCCCACCGCATGAACGATTCGCTGAATCCGGCCTGATTTCTCGAAAAATTGGCCTAAATTTCCCGCCAGTCCCGTTGGAACCCGGAAGTTTGTTTCCCCCTGAACGCAGACTTCCTTTAATCGAAAATGCCTTGTGAGTACCCGCGAACCCCAACTCCGAACGGTCGAAGTGATCCGTTACGTGACGCCCCTGCGCGAGGGCGGCTCGTTGCCCGCCATCGTGGAAGCCGACGATGATTTCTTGTACGTCCTGAAATTTCGGGGCGCTGGTCAGGGCGTGAAGGCCCTGATCGCTGAGCTGATTGCCGGTGAGGTGGCCCGCGCCCTGGGCCTCAAAATTCCCGAAATCGTGTTTGCAACGCTCGACCCGGCGATGGCCCGGACGGAGCCCGACGAGGAAATCCAGGATTTGCTGCGCGCCAGCGGAGGGCTGAACCTGGGCCTGCATTTTCTCTCCCGCGCCACCACCTTCGACCCGGTGCTGAACACGGTCGGCGCCCGGCTAGCGTCGCAGATTGTCTGGCTGGACTGCTTCATCACGAACGTTGACCGCACCGCCCGTAACACCAACCTGCTGATGTGGCACCGGGAACTGTGGCTGATCGATCACGGCGCTTCTCTGTATTTTCACCACGGGGGGCAAAACTGGCAGGAGCAGGCAAAAAAGCCGTTTGGAGCGGTAAAAGACCACGTACTACTGCCCTGGGCGACCGAACTCGACACCGTCGATGCCGAATTCCGCCAGTTGCTGACCCCGGAGAAAATACGGTCTATTGTCGATCTGGTGCCCGATGGGTGGCTGATCAGTGAAGATTCTTCCGACTCCGTTGAAGAACGCCGTCAGATGTACAGCGGCTTTTTAGAAACCCGACTCGCCCATTCTGAGATTTTTGTTAAGGAAGCCCAGCATGCCAAAGCACTTGTTTGAGTACGCCGTCGTCCGCGTGGTACCGCGCGTGGAGCGCGAAGAATTTATGAACGTCGGCGTTATTGTCTACTGCCCGGCGCAGGGGTTTCTGCAAACGGTTTTTGAACTGAACGAAGACCGTTTGCGGGCTTTTTGCCCCGACATCGACCTGCCGGATTTGCGGGAACGACTACTGGTTTTTCAAAAAATCTGCGCCGGTCGGCGGGAAGGCGGTCCCATCGGCCAGCTGCCGATTGCGGCCCGGTTTCGCTGGCTGGCCGCCAACCGCAGCACCATCATCCAGACCTCGCCCATGCACACAGGTCTGTGTGAGGAGGCCGCCGAGACGCTGGATCGGTTGTTTGAGCAGTTGGTTCGGTAACTAGTCCAGATACTATGACTCCTAAAAAGATTGCCTTGATCATCTGTTTATTCGTCCTAGTTTCTGTGGACCATGCAGCTTTTGCCCAACCCCAAATAGTTGTCCAATTGACCGTCGTTAGCAGACAGGCGGGCCAGGATGTCAATAAGGATGTAGGGCTTTTGGTGGATGTGAAAAATACAACGGGCCACGATATTGCGCTTTACACTCCCTCAGGTAGCCTGGTTAATTACATCAAGTATTACAAACTCGACGGTAAAACGCACCAATACCAGGAAATTATTCATCCTTTGGTTCAGGAGCCGCGGGATCAGATGGCTTTCAAAGACAGCATTTTTAAGGCATCACAAATGATTGTCGATTTTCTCGACAGTAAAAACTACAATTCAAAATCAACCCTTTATCTCGAATTCACGGAAAGCGATTCCCTCTGGTTTGATTATATCACTCGAAGTGAGCAGTACTCAAAGCAAATCCAGGAGACCGAAGTTCAATACTTTAAAACGGCGAGTGGCAGTACTGATAGAGCTTTTTTTACCCTTCTGAAAGCCCATGAGCATTACCAGGATTTCTTCAACATTGCTTTTTTGTATCAGGCAAAAGGTGATTACAAGATCGTCCTGGATCTACCACCTACTCGACAACAGCAAGCCGTTCATCTGGCGGGCACCTTTGCAGTTACAGAACCGGAAAAAGTAAGCGGCCATCCTGTTTATCTCTCCATCAGATAGCACCACCATGATCCAAGCACTTTTCATTTTCATCCTGGCGGGGTTGTGCGAAATCGGGGGCGGGTACCTGGTTTGGCTCTGGCTCAGAGAAGATAGACCGCCTATTTACGGCGTCGCGGGCGGCATTATTCTGGTTCTGTACGGGGTGGTTGCCACCTTCCAGCCTGCCGGTTTCGGGCGGGTCTATGCGGCCTACGGCGGTATCTTCATTGCCCTGTCCGTGCTATGGGCCTGGTGGGTCGACGGTTTTAAACCCGACCGCTATGACCTGCTGGGGGCTGCTGTCGCACTGATCGGCGCCGGAATCATTTTCTTTGCTCCCCGTTCCTGATCCCGATGCTTGTTGCCGAACTTTTAACCACGGTTTTTCCCGATCAGAATTTTCAGAGCGCCCGATATCTGGGTGAAGGGATGGACAGCCAAACGTATCTGGTCGACGAAGGCTACGTGTTCCGGTTTCCGAAGCGCGAAGAGGTCGCCCGGAATCTGACGAAAGAGATAGCGCTTTTGCCGCATCTGCAACACCTGCCGCTCCGTGTACCCGACTTTCAGTTTCTGGGCCAGCATCCGGAAACGGGCCTACCGTTCGTGGGCTATCCGCTACTCCGGGGTGTCGAATGGCAGGCAAATCACTTCCCGGAACAACCCCCGGCAAATCAGACGCTGACCCTCCGGCTGCTTGGAAGTTTTTTAACCGAACTTCATCGGTTTGACGTAGCAACGGCGATGCGGCTGGGCGTTGAAATCAACGACAGCTTTCAGGATTACCGGGAAACGTACCAGGAAATCCAGACCGACCTGTTTCCCTTTCTCACCCCCTCGCTGCGGACCTTCATCGACCGGCGATTTAGGGCTTTCCTGGCGAATCCCCGGCATTTCCGATACACCAACGCCCTGATTCACGACGACTTCAGCTCGGACCACATCTTGTGCGATCCGGCCACGGGCGTGCCCCGGAGTGTGATTGATTTCGGCGACGTGGCCGTGGGCGATCCGGACCTGGACCTGAAGTATCTGTACGCCGAACGGGGGCGTTCGTTCATCGAACGGCTGCTGGCGGAAGGTCATTACCAAACCCCAACCGACCCGGAAGTTCTCCTGGAAAAACTCGATTTCTTTACCTTCTGCGAAACCATTCAGGATGCGCTGCACGAGCACCAAGGAGATCCAGAACGGGCGGCTGCGGCTCTCCAGTCCAGTTGGGTCTGACCCGGGAAGGCCGGGCTTTATTTGCTGGCCCGGCTGCCAAACCGCTTAACTTCCACGGCCCGCGTTGATCCATCGACCGGTAACTGAAATTCCGGGTACTGGCCCGCCGTGGTGAGCGTAAAAGGGACTTTCTGGATCACCGTCTGGGGCTGGCGGGCGTAATCGTGAAGCAATAGGGTGTAAGTACCCGGGGGCAAATGAAACGCAAAGCCGCCGTCGGGCTGGGGGCTGTGGCTAAAAACCGTCTTGTCGCCCCGCTGAATGTCCACCGTAAACCGGCTGTACTGGCACGGCTGCCGGTCGTAGGCATTCGCCTGACACTGAAGCTGCCCCTTTACCCGGAAAGACCGGGTCAGCGGAATGGTTCGGGATACGGCCCGGCCAACGGTAATTTTTTCGGTATACTGCACGGGCTCGCCAATCCGGCCCAGGCTCACAGCCGAAACCGTGTAGGTGCCGGGCGGCAGATTCCGGTACACCAGGGTGCCTTTCGAATTGGTCAGCAGCGTGTTGTCATTAATGGTCACCAGCAGGCTATCGGCCCAGCGTTCCCCCGAATCCCGGCTGCCGTTGCCGTTTTCATCTTCAAAAAAGCTCAGCCGCAGCTCGCCCCGCCGGTTAAACCGCAGATGGCTAAATCGCTTGGTCAGTTCCAGCCGGTATTGGCTGTAAGCCAGATCGGGCACCTGGCTGTAGGGCGTCGCGTTGCCTTCGGCTTTCAGCCACAGATCGGGCGTGATGTCATAGCGCACCCGGCCCACGGCCAGGCAGCGCGCTCCGCTGGTTTGGGAGTCGTACAGGTAATTCACCCCCACCGACCCCACCAACCGGCGGTTCAGCAGGGCGAAATCAACCATTGGCATCACCGAAGCAGTTTGGTACCGGGCCGACTGATCGGCGCGCAAATCGTTCAGGAAATAAGGCCCTTTTTGCCAATACGCCCAGAGACTGAACGGCCGCATCACCCACGACGACAAAATCCGCTGGCTCAAAAGACCCCGACCGGGCGTTGCGGCACTTCGGTTGTGGAGCCTACCGACGTCGTAACTGAGCTCAAGGTATTGGCTCATGCCCTGCCGGTAGGAGACCGTGGGCGAAAACCGGTAGGCAACGGCTTGCTGGGCGTAGGGGTTGGTAAAATCGGCTTGCGCGTGCCAGAAAGGCCGTAGCCCCAGCGCGAAACTCGACCAGCGACGGTTCAGACTCACTTCAGCGACGGTGTTGCCAAACACCCGCTGACTGCGCTCTACCGGCGACGTAAAAAGTACCTGCTTGTAGTAGACATGGTTGAACCGGGCCGTGAGGGCCGTGCCCTCGGACGCTTTCCAGGTGGCCTGGCCTTGAACAATCGATGCGCCTTTCTGCAAACCGGCATAAACCGGGCTGCTGAAGTAAGACCGCAGGTTCCAGAGGAAATTCGACTTTTGAAACGTGTAATTAAGCTGCCCGGCCCATCCCATCGTCTGTGCCCGTTCGGCCCCCTGCCGGGCGTATTCAACGCTGTGGCCGCCCATGATTTCCAGCGAATGACGATTGGCCCGGTAAAATTGCACGGAGCCAAAATTGAGAAACCCCGCCCGCTGGGTCGCCGAGTTTGTAAAATAATTGCTGCTGAACGACCAGGAACTTCCCAGCATCAGGGGAAACCCGTGATCGTAGCGCACCGACAAGACATTTCCCGACATCGCATCTGCCAGCGGGTTAAGCCAGTTGGGATTGCTGTTAACGGCCCAGAACGTCCATTGGTGATCCGGCCGGAGCAGGTTTACCTTCAGGCCACGGCCCAGCAGGGGCAACTCGTGGTAATCCTGAAGGCTGCCAAGGTGAAGCTTCGTCCGGGCGGTGCGGACCGACAGATACGAGTTCTGCAGTTGCTGGAAATGATCGGCTGCGTAATCCAGGTAATGAAGCTGAAAATCGACCTGGGCCTTCCCCACCGAGTCGCTGCCCCAGATGCGGCCTTCCCGGGCCCACTGGTTGTTACTCAGCTTCGTCACCGCGGCACTTACCCCGTAGCCTTCTTTCTGGTAAAGATCCGTTCCGCTGAACCGTTTGGCGGACGTCGCCACAACAATCGTGTACAGCACGTTGCCCAGCACCGAGCCGCTTTCATCCCGCACAGTGACGGTGACCTGATAAGGCATACTGGTGGACCAATACCGGGCGGGCAGCACCGAAAGTGAGAATACGGTATCCTGGCGGGGTGCCAGTTCCAGGCTGAGCGGAAAACCCGTGCGGTCGATGCCTTCGGGCAGAGACGCTACTTCGAGCGTTATTTTTTGGCGACGGGCCCGATTATGAACCAGGTGGAGCGGCAGCCCGGCCGGCTCCGAAATGGAATAGAGCACCACCTGATCGTTTGACGTATATAAGGAAAAGGCAGCCTGTTTTTTATCTTCCACCATGACCCGAAACGCTATTTTCTGCACCAGCGCATCCCGCGCATCTTGGAGTTGGAACACCACCTCACTGATTAGTGAATCGGGCTGCTGGCTGACAAAACCCTTGAAAGGAATCATCTTTATTTCGCCCGGTTTTACGGCGAAATCTTTCGGAATAACCGACAATATTTCGACCGCAGAAGAAGACTGTACGGAGAGCTTTACTTCGCTTTCTTTTTTGCCCGTATTCGCAATTGTCAGACGATTTGTAAAAGTTGTACCAACGGATGAGTTTACCATTTCTTTCCAGATTGTAAGTTGGATATCCTGCGCGCTTCCGGCTGATAGACTGCCACAAAGCACTGCTAGACAGACCCAAAATTTCATTCTGAAAATCATTCGCTTATCTAATTTTTAAATACGTCACGGTCATGTATACGCTATAGACGCGTTACAATTTTGATACCAAAAAATGGAACACATAAAATTTATATTAAATGAATAAAGGGAGAATTTCAGGCTAAAATTGTTTGAAAAAATTTTATTTATCAGACAAATATGGCAAGGTAGTTGTAACCAAATCAAACGATTTAATTCTTTAAAACAATCAATGTAACTTGCAATTATTAATCATGAAAAACTTTTTGAAATCATTCGCGTGTGTAGCTGTAATGGGTTGTGTGACCTCCCTTCTCCCGACGTCTTCAGCCCAGGCTCAATCCAGCCAGAACGTGACCCTGACGGTTACTTTAGTAGACGTATTGGCGTTGACCGTAAACAACGCAACGGCATCGCTTGCCTTCAATTCGGCGGATGCCTACCATACGGGGGTGAGTGACGCTAAATCGGGTCAGTTGGTCATTACCAGCAACAAACCGTATGATCTGAAAGTAAAAGCTCTGGCTGATCTGAGCAACGGGTCGGCCACCATTCCGGTGAATAACATCACCGTGCAAATCGACGGTACCGATAACATGGGTACGACAACGGCGCGGGCCATCGAAACCAGTGAGCAGGTTCTGGCCTCCAACGCACCGGCGGCCATTCTGAAAAGTGTTGGCCTTAAGTATTCAACTTCCGGCGACAACCCGGCGTTTTTGAAAGCAGCCAGCAACTATACCTCAACCCTGGTCTATTCAATCTCCTCGCTGTAACCGCCAATGCTCCTACGTAACATTTCCCGTCTAACAATTTGCCGTGGGTGGGCGATGGGTTTCCTTCTGTGTCTGACCGGGTTGGGTTTCCAGCCGGTTCAGGCACAGTCTGGATTCCAGGTTTCGCCGGCCCGCCTGTATTTCCACCCGGAAGGCAACACCGTTCAAACGGCCAAGCTGCACGTTAACAACCCGACTGACTCCCGCCTGACGCTTCAGGCCACTTTCGCCGATTGGCGACGGGATTCGACGGGTTCCAAAGTGTACTTCGCGCCGGGGGCTCTGCCCAATTCCTGCAGTTCGATGATTAAGGTGACACCCAGCGTGATCGATCTGGCGCCGGGTGAGGAAAGGGATGTGCTGGTCACTTTTACCGCATCGAAACCGTTGACTCCGGGACAAATCCGCAATTCGATGCTGTTTCTGACCCAGTCTAACGAACAGGAACTGGCGCGAGCCCGGAGTAGTGCCCCGCAGTTTGTCATTAAAATGCAGATTGGCGTGCACGTGTACGTATTGCCCGAAGGAAGCGCTCAGCCAGACATTGCTATTACGGGGCTGGACGTGGTAAAATCGGAAAACCAGCGGCAAGTGAAAGTGCAGATTGAGAACGGTGGCGGTACACTGCTCGAAAGCCACCTACGGCTCGAATACCTAAATCTGGAAACAATGGAAGAAATAAAAGCGGAGCCCATTGCGGTTAACACCATGCCGAAGGATGCCTTCAAGGTGACGGCCGATATTCCCGCTAAACTTACGTCGGGCAAATACCTGATTGTGGCGGTCCTTGACAGCGGTCCGAGTCAGACCCTGAAAGTGGCTGAACTGGAAACGGTATTGAAATGAATGCACTTCGAACGCTGCTGCTGATCGGCGCGGTGCTGCTCTGGGAGCCCCAGCTACAGGCCAAAAACGGACCCGCCGAAGGTCCCCGGACGCCCGTTGCAGCCGCCCCGATGTTTATCGGGATTACCGCTCTGGGTAATCCCACCCTCAAATTTTCGACCGTCAGCGATTACGTCAATGGCGTTTCCGTCGATCACAATACCGTCCGGCTTTCAGTAGCCCTGGGCGTTACCTGGAGCTTACAAATGCGGGTGCTGGATGACCTGCGCTACCAGTCGTATTCAATTCCCGCATCGGCGATTGGCGTTCAGGTGACCAACATTGGAACCCGTCCGGAAGTTTTTCTGAGCACGACCAGCCAAACCATTGCCTCCGGAATTGCCAACCTGCTGCTCAACACCAACGTTACGATCCGGTACCGCGCCCGCGGGGGAGCGCCCTTTCTCAAGCCGTCCGGTAATTACACGACTACGCTGGTCCTGACGTATACAGGACTCTAAAAACCGTTCTTTACGGTTTCCCCAACTAATTAGTGTACAAAACACCTCCTATCTCGGTGCTTCATCTGAAATCAACCCATGCTTTCCATTCCCTTATTTGGTCTGTTAATTAAAATTTCACGAACCTATTTATTTTATTAAATAAAAACCATTTCTGCTCTAAATGCAAGTTAAAGTACAATTTTACACCAAAACCGCATCTTCTTTTCCTTTCATACCATTTCCTATTTTCATAACTTTTTTCCGACAACTCCGTTTAGAATCAGGAACGTTTACAGGTCCGTTATTGCAGTTTCCAGGTTAACACGTAACAGTCTACACACATGATTCTCATTGTTGACGGAACACTTCACGGAGTGGGTTGGGCCAACTTTACGTGTCCGGTATCTGATCCTATCGCTGCCTTTGATCTAATCACCAGTTACGCAGCACGCGGATTCCGGATCAACCACGCCCGGTTGTTTGAGCGTGGTATTCAGATTGATCTGCCAGCGGATGTTTTTAATCCTCATTCGGAGCACTGTCCGTTTGAAAGCTTGCGGTGGGAATGGGAACAAGTCCTGCGGGAACGGCCAATTTCGCCCTCGAAACTGCACAGGCAAGTGTATATCAACTGGAACCGGCGCCTGGTTCGGTACTACGACCGGCAAATTAATCTGGTCATTGAAGGAATCTTGCGTCTGGAATACCAGATCCGACAAAGTACACCTCCGTCAACGAACGGATTGGAACAGGTGGCCTCAGAGCGGCAAAAATTTCTGCTGCAAAGCCGGTACGCCCGGGTGCAGTCCCTGGAAACCCTGCGCCAGAAAACGGTCAGAAACCTGAGAGACCTGGAAGCTTCCAGGTGATGGATTGAATTTCTGATTCACAGATTAACTTACCAGTCGATTTTTCGTTATTACCCGGCACGAAAATGCGGTATTGTGGATCGGAAGCCCCCATTCATGCACCCGTTCTGAATTCAATACGGTTTCATTATTTTTCGCCTGGGTCCAAGGCAGCAATAGCCTGCTGCGTCTGGGTCATCAGATTTTCAAGGGCGTGAAGTTGCCGCGAATCCGTGGTTTGCCGTACGGCAGCATCAAGCGTAACCAGCACAACCTTCAGGTAGTCGGTTGTGGGCAACGGTTCCTGGCGCCCTAAATGCAATTCGCCAAATTCGATCAGCAGGGTTCCGAGTTCTTTATCGCTGCGGGCGTCACTGCCATCCGGGTTGCGAATGGTGCCGGGCGGGAGTCCCTGCTTTTTTTCCAGATTGCCGACCTGAATATCGATTCGGGTCTTCCGTGTTTTTTCCATCGGCTTCTGTGTTTCTCTCACAACCTTTTAAGGATTCAAACGGCCTTAAAAAGTTAGCCAATTTCCCGGATGCAATGCCCATCAGGTGAGGTTACGTCGCAGTGAACCGCTGATCATCCGAAATACTACATAAAAGATTTCCATTGAACATTTAACCGATTATGAATCGATCCTACAATGCCGGGTGCAAACGCCGTCAGGCTGTCTTTTTTTCGCAAGACCGACTTCTAATCCGGAGAAAAGATGAGATAACAACGGGAATCGACTTGGCTACGAAGAGAATTCCGAAAGGAAATAAACGCGGTGGTAACCATCCTAAAGATCGATCCGTGAATTAGATGGCTACCGCTCGATTCGGCTCAGAAACCCGTGTTAACCGGTAAATTGCCGAATAAACTAAATCACCTGATTCACGGATCAAGGATTGTTGGTACTAAGCCAGGGCGGGCTGATAAGCGTCCCGGAGATTCAGATTATCAATTTCGTTGAAGAGCGATTCTAAAACTATTTTTCTGTCAAACTGGTGGACAAACCGGAAAGAATTTACCTCATACTTTTTGAACTCATCCCGGTTCTTTAAGTATTCGGTCAGCAACTCCTTCATGTGGGTTAAATCTTCAATGTCCGACGACATTCCCAGCGAATTTTCGGTGACCACTTTATAAATTTCGGAATTTCTGCAGGCCGCCACAAACGTCAGTTTAGCTTTGGCCATAATCCCCAGCAATTTCGACGGGAAATAAGCGTCACCAGAATCTTTTTTCTGCGACAGATACACAATGTCAGCATCGCTGAGGAAGCTGTAGTAATCTTCCTGGGACAAAAAATCGATGAAGTGAAGGTTACTGCCCGCCTTTTTAGCCGCATATTCCTTTAAATTATCCCGGTCTCCCCCCGAGCCGATGATCAAGAAAGCCAGGTCATCCCGATCCTTAAACTGTTCACTCAGGTCTACCAGGGATGACAAGCTTTGTTTTACGCCAACATTTCCGGCGTAACCAATAATGATCTTATCCTTATACTCCGGATACTTTTTAATAAAATTCCCCTTGATACCCTTGTTGCTCGCGTCTTTTACATCAATCCAGTTGGGCCAGAGATAAACTTTATCATCCAGGGCGCCCTTTTGTTTAATGATGTTAACCATAGCGTGCGAGATGGAAGTCACCAGATCGGCTTTTTGGTAGCTATAACGTTCGGCTTTTCCCATGACTTCGACGATGGGCAATTTGCCCAGCATTCCAAGCGATTGTGCGGCTTCCAGCTGCAAATCCTGGACATTTATAATCAGTTTGGCTTTCCAAAGCTTTTGAAAAAAAACTCCGATCAGGCCCAGGTTAATTGGGGTCGTGAAGAGAACAATTGCATCCTGCCGGCCGGCGCGCAGAAAGTTGAAGAATACGAAGATCAGAAAGGTGATTTCCTGCAGCATCCGGGTTATCGAGGTCACTTTTTTAGGCACATACAAGTACCCCCGTAACACCTTAATCCCTTTATAAGAATCGGTTTGGAACAGTTTGCCTTTGTCTTCTGGGCGCTTCACCCAATTTGGATACCAGGAAAAGCCCGTTACTACGGTAACATCATGACCTATTTCAGAGGCATAGGTTGCAAAATCGGTGGAGTACAAAGAAATGCCGCTGTGGTCAGGGGCAAAGGTCATACTACTTACAAGTATTTTCATTTATAAATTGATTATAGTAAATTTTTGTTTCATAACTTTAGTTTACAGGTAGGAGATATAACACTGAGTAAATACGCTGATTTTTTAATCAATAAAATGCTCTTATAAGCATTTTATTAAACCGTTCTTCCTCCATGCAGCGATCAAATTACGGCATGTATCTTTACAGTTAATTGTACGTTGAGTTGCATATTTTCATGAAATATAGGTTGATGAAGATAGCCAGTCAATAGTTGATAAGGAAATTTCTATAATTTATTCAATTTCCTTATCAATCGGACAATGCATTCAAAATTAAGGTAATTCCCGCGATTGAGCAGTAATACGAGCTATTTAGTTAGCGAACGAGACTGATTTAAATTCCGCTTTTTGTGGTAAAAACTTCCTCTGTAAAGCTCCCACCCTCAATTATCAGACAATCATTTTAAAGATCTTCTATTCGCCTTTGAAGTAAGATAATTCTTCAAGATTATTTCACAAGTCAACGATAACTAATTTAGTATAGAAACACCTTCTTATTTATCAGACAAATAAAATACTAATTTGTTGGGTAAATAATGCTGATATTATTCCTTATACTTACAATGCCCGTTAATTATCAGACTAATAATATTAATTTTATATTGATAAATTTTTAACTCAAACACTTGGTCCGGGCTCTAATGCGTGACGCACTTGCTGAAAGAGATATTCTTACAGTGGAATACTCTTTGAATAATATCGAATTAATCACTTCGCCCCGATACTGAAATAATTTGTACCTGCCCTATTCGGTTGCTTTACTGGACGACTTAATTGCACAGCGCCTGCTGAACAATCTAGGCGGAGTACTTTACCAGTCTGCACGCAGCGTTAGGGTAAGACCACAAAAAAAGGCCCGTGCAGGACACAGACCTTGAGTTAGTACCAATAAACCAACACTACTATAAAAATGCTTTGCTTGCTTACTACCTAAAACACGGGGTCCGGCTGAAGTAAAGCTTCAATTTTTGCGACTAATTTCTCTAAACTAAAAGGTTTGGGAAAGAATGCGTCCGGTTTGGACAGATTAACGCCTTCATGGGCAATGGGCCATTCGGCGGCTGACATTAGGATAACGGGTAATTTAGAAGAGGACGCCTTTAGATTCCGTAACACATCCAGGCCGCTGAAGCGGGGCATCAGCATATCCAGCACGATCAGATCCGGCTGCTGGGTAGGAGATCGCAGCCAGTCGAGAGCTTCCAGGCCGTCGTTGGCAATTAATACCTGATAACCGTTTTTGGTTAATTGATACGTCAATAATTTTCGATGCGCAGCGTCATCGTCAACAACCAAGATTTTGGGGGCTTTTCTCATGTTTTTTGCGCCACCAGGTCCATACCTGTGACAAGTTACGGTGGTTTTTCATCGTTAAATCAGTTTTTGGACAGAGGAAAATAATGTATACAAGTAGCCAAACTGGCAGCTGAGCAATCAATAGCTTGTCGCCTTACGATGTGAATCGCCAGACAGAACAAATTCAGGTGGATAGGAGCTGGAGGAAGCCACAGATTTTCGAATCATCCGATTCAAATCCTTTGCAGTTCTACACGAATAACATCCATAATAATGCCAGATTTTAGCGTTTTTTCATAAATCTGAGTTATCGGTATGTACCCCCTATTTATGCCTGTACCCCTTTTCCCCCATCTTCCTGAAAATCATCGAGCTTTGCATTGAAATTGCACTCGAAAGAAATTAATTAAAAGACAAAAATCGCAGAATTGAAAACTCCTATCCTGGCTCCCGCTTGAGAAAAATGGGTGATTGATATCGAAAAATGCCTGCTGATTGAGGGCGGGCCTACTTCCGGAAGGTCAGTTTTAATCGCACGGCACTGCTTCCGACAGCCAGACAATATCCGAGGATTACACACCGTTTCTGAGATAAGATTGTCGTTTGCTTGTTCAAAAATAGTATACTTGCTGTCCAGCCGCGTTCCACTGTAACGAATGAAAGTCTATCTGCCGCTCCTTGTTTTTTTATTCTACTCCCTGGCTTCGTTCGGGCAAGTGGATACGCTCAGCCGTTCGCCTTACCGGGTGTATAAAACCTACGAACTTCCGGCGTCCTTGGCGGTATTGGGCACTTCTATTTTTGGCTTTCGGCAACTGGACCGTTATGCCAGCTTTACGACTGAAGACATTACGAAACTTAATCCAGTCCACCTCAATGCGTTCGACCGACCGATTGCGTACGCCGATCCAGCCGGTTTTGACCGGGCCCAAAAACGGTCCGACCAGTTTCTGAACCTTTCAATTGCCAGCCCCCTCCTACTCATGCTGAGTAAGGACCTCCGAAAAGAGGCATTGGATTTATTGACGATTTACACGACGGCGCATGCCGTCAACAACCTGATTTACTTTGCCACGACGTTCTCGATCCGGCGTGCCCGCCCCCTGACCTATAACCCGGCGGTTCCGCTTCAGGATAAGATCGGTTATGCAAAAAGCAACTCTTTTTACAGCGGACACGTGTCGTTCAGCACCACGGCGACATTCTTCGGCGCGAAAGTGTTAACGGACTACTACCACCTCAAAGGCTGGAAACGGGCGGCAATTTTTACGGCAGCAGCCCTACCACCCATTTTGGTCGGGGTCAACCGGATGCAGGCCGGCAAGCACTTCCGCACCGATGTCCTGACGGGTTTTGTGGTGGGGGCAGCCTGCGGAATTGGCGTTCCTGAATTGCATAAACTCCGTCAGAGAACCCGAAACCTATCCTTCCGCCCGGAATGGTTGGGCACCGGCGCACGCGGGTTTGCCGTGACGTACACCTTCTGACGAAGAAAAGTCAAAACAAACCCGCATTTCTGCCGAAAGCCGGGTGGCTTCAGTGTTCACCGCAAACCGCTTACCGGACTTTCACCAGCTTATACCGTTTTGCCTTCGGACCGGTGCCTACCTGTAGGATGTAGACCCCCGCTTCCAGCTCACTACCCAGATTAACGCGCTGGCCCGATTGTACATCGGCAGGCGGCATAACCACCCGCCCGTACAAATCGTAGAGCGCCACCGGTACGGAGCCCTGCCCATCGGTCTGAATCGTTAAAGAATGCGTGAACGGATTTGGATAATACGTAATTGGCCGCTCCGCTTTTTCGAGCAAATCATCCAGGTTCAGCCCATCAGCGTGCAGGGATGGACCTCGGCCATCCGGCGTTGACAGGGTTCTGGCACTAGCTGCGGTCGTCACTCCCGTACCACCGAGGGATACGGCCTTGCTGCCGCCAGTTCCCGAATGCAGGATGGTTAACGTCCCGGTTTTACTGCCCGTCGACAACGGTTTGAAACTTACCGTAACCGCCACACTTTTGCCGGGCGGCACAACAAATGGCAGCTTATACGGCGATTGAACCGTAAATTCCGTGCTGCCGGAAACCGTGAGCGACGAAAGCAGAATGGCCTGGTTGCCGCTGCTGTTGGATACCGTAACGACCGCATTTTTGGTGGTGTTGAGTTGGACCTGACCCAACGAGGCACTGGCCGGCGTGGTCAATTGGCCCTGGGCAACCGGTAGCCCCGTTGGCGTAGTGGGTACGGTTTTGTAAAATACCTCCTGCGAAGAAAGAACCGGACTGCCGCCCTGTGCCCCCGAACCCGCCGTTATGTAAATGGAGCCGTTATTGGCAATCGCCTGGGTCGCGTGCCGCCCTTGCTGCAGGTCGGCCAGCCGACGCCAGACGCCCGTTGTAACGTTCAGGGCTTCGGTTTCCTTGTGCGCCGTGGGTTGGGGACTTTCCCCACCGATCACAATCACTTCATTGTCTAACACGACGGTTGAAGTACCCGCCCGTTGGGTTGGGATGGGATTGGCGAGCGTAGACCACTGGCCCGTCGTGAAATCATACACATCCACATCCGGCACCGTTAGCGTGAACGTCTGACCGGTGTTGTACGAACTGCGCCGACCACCCGCTGCGTATAATTTAGTCCCCACAACCGCGGCCTGAAAGTGGTCCCGAGCGTGGGGGGCATCCGGTAAAACCCGCCAGGTGTTTGTCGCCGGATCGTACTCATCAAACCAGTTGACGTATCCCCCGCTGTGCCCTTTCGTGTTCCCGCCCACCAGGTAAAATTTGTTGTTATACAGCGCCAGACCGACCGATCCGCGCTGCCGGGCTACCGGTATTTCGGGTCCAACCAGCCATTTATTCGCTCTTGGGTCGTAAATATAGATCTGGGGAACAGATGGTTCGGCGGGGTAATTACCGGTCATTGCGCCGATGGCGTAAATAAGACCGTCCAGCGTTACCGCCTGAAAATGGTGCAGATTGATGGGTGTAGCGGCCGCGTTCACCCAGGTTCGGTTGACGGGATCATAGACCTGAACGGGTTTGATACCGCGCCCTCCCATCAGGTAAAAGCGATCCCCGGCCTGCACATAAGCTCCCTCCTGCCGGGCCGTTGGTTGCCCCGAAGTAGGCACCACAGTCTGCCAGGTACCGATGGCCGAAGAGATGGTGATCAAAAAGCTGTCGCTGGCGGTTCCTCCCTTGTCATCGCTGGCGGTTACCTTCACGGCAAGGCTGGCCGGACTTCCCGCGGGCGGGGTTCCACTGAAGGTGCGGGTGGCACTCGCGAACGTGAGCCAGCCGGGCAGCGCCGTGTTATTTTCCAGCGTAGCGGAATAGGTAAGAACATCTCCGTTGGCGTCCGTAAAGGTGGTAGATCCAAAGCTGTACGAGAAAGCCGTGCCAATGCTAGCGGTCTGATCGGGTATCGGCGTCGCCAGCGTCGGCGGCTGGTTGCTCACCGATTGGTTAACAACGGAAAAATTGACGGTTAAAACCGGCCCGGCCGTGCCTGTTGCACTGGCTCCGGTATACGGCGTTCCTTGTAAGGTATAATTCCCTAAAGCGGGCGTCCAGTTGTTAAAATTACCATTGCTATCCCCAAATAAGGCATAGGGCGCACCCGTTTCGGTCTGCGTGCGGCTCTGCTGACCACTCAGGACCATTCGGACGCTTCCGATCAGGGTCGGATTGGTATTAGCCCGGATGTTTAGATTCGTCGTTGGCAAGGTAGCCAGGTTGATTACTTCGTTATTCGCCAGGGTGCGTATTTCCTGGTCTGTGGTGGCATTGATCAGGGTAAAATGGGTAACGGTCACTCCCGTGGCTGGGACCGCGTTGACCAGCAGCGTAAAGGTTTGCTCAGCCGTGGCCAGTCGGCTATCCGTGGCCCGCACCGTAATCGAGTAACTGCCCGACACCTGGGCGCCCGGGGCAAACGTCAGCACGTTGTTGCTCAAACTGGCAAAAGCTGGCAGGGTGCTGGCCGTGATCGTCACCGCATCCCCGTCCACGTCCGTCGCCGACAGCGGTACGTTCAGCACACTGCCCGCATTGACGGCCTGGTTGCCGATGCTTGCTAAAACCGGCGGGTTGTTCGTGCTAACAGCCGGTCCGAAGACCTCGATGGCCGAGACCTTGGGCTGGTTGGCCGAGGCCGTGAAGTCGATGTTGAGCACCCCATCATTTACCCCCACCTCAAACGTCTTGACCACCGCCCTCATGCTGCCCACCTCCCCCAGGATGTCGTAGTTGGCCAGCTCCACAGCTCCTCCTTCCAGGTTCGCGCTGAACACCCGCTGACCCGCACCTCCGGCTTTGCCCCCAGTGGCTCCCCAGTAGATCTCGGCAAAGTGCAGCCGCACCGTGTACTGTCCCGCCACCGCCACCGGCAGGGCAAACCCAAAACTGCCCAGGTTGCTCGTGGCGCTGTACTCGGTCAGGTAAAGCACGTCGTCCTCGGTGTCGGCAATGGATGTCACCTTGGTATTGGTGTAGGTTTTGCCCCCGGTGAAGTACTGGCTCCCGCTCCAGGAAACCCCGTTGCTGACCACCGCCGGACCGCCCGCGTTGATGCGTGCCACCACCGGTCCGGCGGCAGGCTGCGATTGCAAAATAGCGAAGACTTTTATAGTTGTTTTGCCAGACAAAGCTTTCGTCGTATTAAGACATAGAAAGCAGGAAAATGAGAGAACAAAGAGTCCTGCCTGTGAAAAGAAAGGTATACGTTTCCGATCCATACACGTTGAAAATAAGGTTTAAATAACACTGGATAAATCTGCTTACGATGATATAAAGTTACAACGGTTTACATCATCTTGACAGAGAAAAAACAATGATCTTTTTAACGGTCAGAGTTTACTCTTTTTCAACCCCTTACCTACACTCCGGTTAGTACTTTATGACTAGCGTGTTCGAGCATCGGAAGGCTGAGGATTTATTCGCTCTGCTACCTCCCATGCAGTTTGGTAATTTTTTTTGAACCAGTAAGTAATGGTGCTGGTGTACTGCTCCGGCTTGACAGCGTGGAGAATGGTTAGCTGGTTTTGGCAGCTGCTTTCCCATAAATAATCTGGGCTCTCTCAGGACTGATTCCCGGGTTAGTGGCATCAACCGGATTCACCAGCAAGCGCTTTCGGTTAGCCAATGCAGCTACCAGTACCGGCAGATCGTACACCAGCAGGGCACTGCCGGCCGCCGAGGGCATGGATTTGCTCTTGTAAAATCGTTCGTCGATTACCGACTGGTACGACACCAGCTAATTCAGCAAAATAAGCCGATAAAACGAACCCTCAAACACGGCTGCATGGAGCAAATGCGCCCCGAGCGTTCCCCGGGCGTCCAGGGCCAGCAACGATCCCGACGCTGTGTTTTGTCGGACAACGCGAGCCAGCCTTTCTATTTCCTCGGCCCGCACCGAAACCAGATGCGGTGTCGGTACAGGCTGGTGGATGGAGAGCCATCGTCGTAATTCCAGGAACTGAAAACGGCTAAATCGTCCGAGCAGGTGATGCGCCGGAGTCACAAGGACCCGTGAACGAATGAGTACAGCCGCACCCCTCTTCCAAATCCGTCGAAAGAAGCTGACGGTCACAGTACTTGGAGGGTCCGGATTAATTGCTCCTGATGCGATCGCGCTCCGATCGGGCCGAGAAAAGTTAGGTGCAGCCGCTATTCTACTTTGATTTTCAGCCGCCTGTCTTGTCACTTAAACACCCAGGTAGCGCTTGGCACACAGGCGCTCATCCGGCCGTTTGGCTATACGACCGTCAGCCATTCCGAATTTTGTCTTACCCGCCGGTCCGTATGACGGCTTTTCGCTGGATGAAAACCACCAGACGATTCAACAACTTGGTACCCAGGTGCACATCGCTGCCTATACCGCCAGTAAAACACGCGAATTCACCTTGTAAGCCGGATTCTTTTTTTCCGGAGGTCCCAGGGAAATCAGCTTCCAAATTATGCATCCGGTTAACGGAAGTGAGAAGCAAAAACCGTTTAACGAAGCTCGAACAGAAGCGTCACCTCCCCGCCCAGCTCAATCTGGTCGCCCGACTGAAGAGGGTACGTCACGCCCAGAATATCCGCCCGCTCGATGGTATCGTCCGGGTGCATGATTTTGGTTTTGTTGCCGTTGGCAGGCAGACCGCCCGGATCAACCAGCAGCGCGTATTTCCGCTGAGCCGGGTTGTACTGAATTGTTGCGTGCGCCCGGCTTACGGCCCCGTTCCCGGCGCCTTTCTGCGGGTCAAAACCGGGGGCGTCGTCGGGCAGAATTACAATGTCGTTGACCCGAACCCGCCCCGAAGCCGTCTGGGTCGACTGTCCCCGACCAATGTAAAACAGCGCCTTTTGGGCGGGATCGAGCGCGTATACTTCCTGTTCCGTCTGCCCCACCAGGGTTCTGACCGACGCCAATTGCACCGGACCATCGGATTTTTTCAGGTCCAGGACCACCAGCCCCAGATTCCCTTCCCGGTAGGTGCTGTTTGGCAACTGATCCCGGAAGAATTCCACCTCAAACAGCCAGTCTTTCGCCAGCGTGATGTAATTGTCGGCCAGGTGCCGATTCAGTTCACTCCGGAATTTACCCGGCTGGCCGGCCCACAGCGCCACGCGAAAAACTTCCTCATCTTCAGTGTTTTCGCTCAGCACAAACAGCCGCAGACCGATGGGCGCGTTGTCGGGTTCGTTCTGATACGCCCGCAGCTTCTCGATCACAAACCGGATGATCTGGTTGCGTCGCTGCGCGGCTGGCGGAGGTCCCGACGGCCTGGGTTTGGGTGCCACGGGCGCACGCTCCTGCTCCACCGGGGGAGTGGTCGACGGCGCGGAAGGACTCGACGAAAAGCCAAACAAGTTTTTAACGGTTTCCAGAATACCCATGATGCGTGACGGTTGGTTGATCAAAAACTCCCTAAATAACCCCGTTTTTGTAAGATCGGTGCCACAACGGTATTGGCCAATTGCACGGCATCGCCCGACGAATCGCCCAGTTCGATCCGGACGCAGACGATGGTTTTGGACCGGCGGTCGGGGGTGGGGGCAAAAAACACGTACCAGCCATCGTTAACTTTCTCGCCAAGCACAATTCGTTCGGGCGTTCCCGTTTTACCGGCTACCTTAACCGCGCTGATCTTGTTGCGCCCACCCCGCGGGTTCGACTGTTCGATCATGAATTCTTCGAGTTGTTCCGCGTACGCTGGCCGACCGATGGTTTCGCCCTGCGGAACCGGCTGCGGTTTTCCGGCCAGATTCAGCACATACCGCGAGGGCTGCAACACGCCCCCATTAGCAATGGAACCGGCCATCCGGGCCATCGACGCGGGGGTGGACGTAAGCTGCCCCTGTCCCCAGGCCAGCCCCGAGAATTCACCCCGGTAACGCCGGGGATACCGGTTGCTCTGGTAAAGATTCCGCCGGACCACAAACGATGAATCGCGCCAGTGCTGCCGAATCTGCTTTTGTTCCGGCTCCGTGTGCGTATCGGCGTACGAATACCCCCCGATCAGGTCGACGTTCATGCCCGTTTTCAGATACAAGTCGGCGAGTTGATCGTCCAGTTTGTTTTCGTTCGCCAGTCGGATGAAGTAGACGTTGCTCGACCGGACGATGGCCCGTTTCATGTCCACGGATTCCCCGCAGGGTTCCGACTCGCGGACACCGCGCCGGATGATTTCCTGACAGGTGACGGGGTAACTGACGCCGGAAGCCGAAGCACCCAGTTTGTTAAAGGCGGCCATCGCCGTCAAGATTTTCGCCGTGGACCCCGGGGCGGTCGCGTACGTCATGCCCAGATCACGCTCCGTGACCAGGTAAGGCAGTTTCAGCCGGTCGCGATCGCCCAGCAGCATGGGTTCGGGCGTTTTCAGATTGGGCAGCGGATACAGCGCCGACGCCATCACATCGCCCGAAGCGGCATCCATGACCACCACCGAAAGCCGGTGATTGCGGTAGTCCGATGTTGCCAGCCCTTTTTGCAGCGCCACCTGTAATTCAGCGTTGATGCTCAGCTTCAGATCCCGGTTTTTGGCCTTGCGTTCTTCCACCTCCCGGCTGTCGATGCCCGCCCGCAGCGCCGGTGCCAGTTCCCGGTAGTCGTATACCGTCAGCGTCCGGGTTTGCTCAACCGGCTGGCTGAACCGGTCGGCGCGGTACTCGGTCGTTACAATATCCGTTTTACGCGGTCGACTGTTGAAACCGCGTAGCTCACTGAAATGCGTGGCCTCCGCGTAGTAGCCGTTGCTTTGCCCCCAAAATAGTTGCGTATTGAGGTCGCCGACCCAGAAAAACAGGTGGTCGCCGAAGGGGTAATACCGTCGCAGCCGCTTCTGAACGAGGGTGTTTAGGTCGTCCGATTTCAGACCACTTTGCCGCAGTTTCCCGGCCTGTTGAGCCACTACCTCCGGCTCGCTGGTGGCCAGCACCAAACCGTTGCGGTCGTAAATGGTACCCGAAGCCAGTTTGCGGGTCAGTCGCTCGATGCGCGGGTTGTAGCTGTAAACGGGATCGCCGAAGCGCGTTACGACCCGCACCGGTCGTACAATGTATTCATCTCCGCGCCAGCCAATCACCGGCAACAGCCGCCCGATCAGCATGACGACACCCAGTAGAAAGCCCGAAATACCAGCCATCAAAACCGCGTCGTAATGCTTTTCAAGGTACTCCCGTTGGGCAACCTGACCGGGCCGGTGGGCGACGCTGAAAACCGCCCCCATCGCCGTCAGGTTAAAAATAAGCGAAATCTTGCCGTAACTCAGAAACGGAACGCTGATTCCCGTCAGCGGCAGCAGACCAATGGACCCGCCCGCAATAATCAGAAACTGAACACCCGTCGCGATGGCAATACCGGCCACCAGAAAAAAGCTAAACGGCTGACCCGCTCGACGGGCTTGCAGGAAAACCCGGTGCAGCAAAATGCCAAACAGCAGAAATACAGCAATGACGCCCAGACCACCCAGCTCTTCGCCCACGCTCGGCAGAATCATATCGGTATGGGCTGCGGGCATGGCAGCCGCGAAGCCCTTGCCCAGACCCTGCCCGGTCCAGCCGCCGGAGGCCAGGGTCCAGAAACCGTGCGCCAGGTGGTCACCACCGTACACGTCGTTGTTCCAGGGACTTAGCCACATGGCTTTGCGGTCGGCCAGCCGGTCGCCCACGTAGGGCAGCAAATCACCGAAGGAAAACATTGCCATAATCAGCAGCAGCAGCACGGGTGCTTCCGTCAGCAAAGCCGCCCAGCCCAGGCCCGTCGTCGAACGGGCATCGCCCCGCCAGAACAGGTAGCCCACTAAAACGCCGAAACTAAGCAACAACGCCAGCCAGCCGGGCAACAGCCAGAGCGCAACGCTATAGCCCACGCCCGTTGCGAGCGTGATCCCTAAGTTGCCCCGGGCAATGCTGTAGAACAACAGGAACGTAAAACAGACGACGAGGGCCGGTCCCATGTCGCCCAGCAGCAGGTACAGCAACATGAGCAAACCGGCTCCCGCCAGCGCCCCGAAACTGACCGAAAACCGCCAGCGCAAATCGGGTAATTCCCGGATTTGCTGTTCGTTGGCGGCAAAAAAACCGGCAAAAAACAGCAACAACAGGTATTTGGTGATCTCGCTGGGTTGAAACGTCAGGCCGAGCAGCGACAGGTTCACCCGAACGCCACTGCCTTCCGGACCAGTACCGATGAGCAGGGTCAGCACGGCCAGACCGATTGCCAACACCAGCCAGGTCCAGCCCGACAGCCGCACGGACGACCGGTTTGCAAAGGCAAACAGCCAGTCGAACCGCCAGTCGGCGTAAAAACGGCCGACGTTTAGTTGAGATAAAACCGTCATCCCAATCAGGCCCATCGCCACGCCCTGAAACGTTTGCCAGGCGTAAAGCGTGTCCTGCAAGGGGTCCTGAATAGCCAGCAGCGTCAGAACGGAGATGCCGGTGAGCAACATCAGCACCGGCAACAGCAACGGATCGGAGTTAAACCGTCGGAGGGACCAGAAGCCCTGCACCGCCCAGAAGGACATAATGAACAAGGCAACGATGCCCCAGAATTGCCACGTAAAAGCCGTGGGTGTCCGCACCACCAGGGCCTGGTCGGCTTTCAGTTGGCCGTAGGCGACGGAACCGATCAGCCGAAGCTGGTGCGGGCGCGCCGAGAAAGTAAACGTTTGATCGCTCGTCAGCTGACTCGTTCCCCGGCGGCTTCCGAATTCAAATCCGGGTTTGAGGGGCACCACGCTGTAGGCCGAATCCACCTTGAGACCGGTAAACGAAAACTGACCGTCGGCGTCGGTGCGGGTGTAGAAAAACCGGTCCTGCAAGGTGTCAGGCTGGGCCGTGGGCGGGTGGCGTTTGAGCTGTACCAGCACCCCCGACATGGGCTCGTCCTCCCGGGTTACCCGGCCACCGATCGAACGGGTTCCGCCACCAATTGCCAGCGTGGGGGCATACGCTTTCGGGTTCGTGCGCTCCCGGACGTACAGCACCGAGTCGAAACCCATTTGCTGCCGGGACAGTTGCAACCGGCTCTGAAAATCGGCCCCGCCCACTGAACTGCGCCAGGGCAGCGGAGCCAGCACCGAAAACTGCCGTTTGTTGATAGCCCCCAGATTTTCCGGCGAATCATTTAGCGCCAGTTTAGCGGCCAGCGAGTCGGCCACCAGCGCCCGGTCCTTCTCATCCGAGTAGTAGTTACCCGTGGTGAGAAGCCGTTGGAGGGCGGCCGATTTGACGCCCGGCGTGAGCGTCAGGGCCCGTCCACTGGCAAGCGCTTCCTGGGCCTGATTTAGATTGGGCAGCAGGTTGACATACAGCCGGATAAACAGCAGGAGCAACATAACCGTTGCCCCGGCCAGGTACAACCGGCCGGACGACACAGGGGCTGATTTCATTCGTTACGAACTAAGCTTGAAAAACAATTAGTTGGTGGTTCGGGTCGTGTCGGTAACCGTTTGGGTTGAATCCGGAGCCGTCGTGGGGGGCGGTGTAGGCGCCGTTGTCCGCTTCACTGTATCGGCAGGGACCGCCCGGCTGGTGTCGGCAGCAGTGGAATCGACGGCCGGTTCCTCGGTCGTGACGTCTTCCTGATACTCCGAAGCCGAATCAACCGGCATAAGCCCCGAATTCAGCGAATCCGCGACCATACCGGTGGAATCCGCGGCCATACCAGAACCCGTTGTCGCCTGCTGGCTTCGGTAGAAAAAGTAAACGCCAATCAGCGCAATGACCACAGCCGCTCCCAACGCCACCCACGACCAGTTTACGCCCGGTTTTGCTTCTTCTTCGTACGCGTACGGTTCGGGCTGAACGGGCGGAGTTACGGGTGCCGGAGCCACCAGGGTCCGCTTCGGAGCGGGGGCCGAACGGACGCCCGAACGGCTGGCCTGCAACTGCTCCACATTGGCCTGCCCCAGTAAGAGCCGCAGCTCATTGCCGTCGCTCAGGCGCTGGGCCGGGTCTTTGGTCAGCATCCAGTTGATGAGCGTTTCGAGGCTGGGCGGAAGATAGGGTTCTGACGTGATTAAAGCGGGCGGATCGGTGCGCAGCACCTGGGTCATAAACGACGCGATGCCCGCACTGTCGGTCATGGCAAACGGCACCCGGCCCGCCAGACACTCGTAGAGCACCACCCCCAGCGAGTAATAATCCGTGGCCACATCGACGCCCCGGGGATTATCAAACTGCTCCGGTGACGCGTACTCGTAGGTCATCAGCGACTGGCCCGTCATGGTCTGGGTCTGTTCGCGCAGCCGGGCTACGCCAAAATCTGTCAGCAGAAAGTGGTATTCGCCACTCGGCAGAAGCCGGTACAGAATGTTTTCGGGCTTGATGTCGCGGTGAATAATGCCCTGCGGGTGAATGGCCTTAAAGGCTTCGGCCATCTGCAATCCCAGCCGGATTGTGCCCGGAACGTCCAGATGCCCTTTTTCTTTCAGGAGCGTCCGCAGACTGCCTCCTTCCACCCACTCCATCACGATGAAGGGCATGGCCAGATCCAGCGCTACTTCCCGAACACTGACAACGTTCGGGTGCCGGATGTTGGTCATTAATTCGGATTCGAGCCGAAACCGCCGGAGCGTTTCAGCATCGGTATTGAGCGCAAAATGTTTGATGGCTACGAGTTCACCCGATGCCAGGTGCCGGGCCTTCAGGACGCGCGCGTTGGAGCGGCCTATTTCGCCGATAATTTCGTAGCCTGGAAAGTGAGTGTTAACGCTGACGGTTGGCATTGCCAAATTAGTTTATCGAGTCGATCGGTACCAAATTCATCGATGAATCCAGCTCCTTGGGCAAATCGTATTTCAGGATTTTGCAGGTGACCCGGGTTCCCCGGTCGCTGGACGGTGCTTTCTGAATGCGCGATGAATTGGGTTTGACGTTGTTGAAAAAAATCTTTTGCGTTGTATAAAGTCCGCCATTGTCCTTATAATAGCTAATCTGGACGGCAATGGACGGAAAGGTAATGTCGCTGGGATTATCGAGTTGCACGCGCACGTTGCGGATGCCGCCGAGCAGGCCCACGCTGTAATCGATAACCTCGGCATTCAACGATCGGGCAGCAGCCTGGGCCTGAGTCCGGACCTGCTCCCGCCGTTTGGCTTCGGCCTCCAGCCGTTGCTGCATGGTGTCCACTTCCGGCACAACCGGCGTATCTGTATCGGCATCCGATTCCGTGGCCTCCGCCGTTTCGGTTGGGGCCGCGGTGGAGTCGGCGGTTGGGCGGGCGGTTTGGGTCGGCTGGGTTCCCGGTTCTGCACCCGGCTTGGTAAACGCGTAATACAGACCGGCTCCGGCCAGCAGTACCACCAGGGCCAGTACCGCCCACTTCCAGCCACCTCCGGACGAGCTCCTGGGCGGCAGGGGAGCGGGTGCCGGTGTTTCAGCGCGAACCTCGGGCGGCAACGGGGCCGTCACGTTTGGTTTGGGCGCTTCCACGTCCACGACGGGTACGTTGGGTGTGGGTACCGTGGTTCGGGGCGCAAACCCCGTCCGACTCACCTGCAGGTAATTCAGTTCGGCCTGCTTCAACTGCCACGTCAGCTCATCCGGATCGCTCAGACGCTCACTCGCCTTTTTTTGCAGCAGGTTCTGGAGCAGTTCGGTAAACGGAACCAGCGTCGGGTCCTGGTTAGAAATCGTCAGGGCGGGGGGCGCATCGTTCAGCACCTTGTTCATAAACGTCACAATGCCCGAGTGATCGGACAGGGCAAACGGAACGCTCCCGTGCAGGCACTCGTAGAGTACCACCCCCAGCGAATAGTAATCCGTGGCGGTATTCACCGCTTTGGGATCGTTGAATTGCTCGGGCGACGCGTATTCGTAGGTCATCAGCGACTGGCCCGTCAGCGTACTCGACTGTTCGTGCAGCCGCGCCACGCCAAAGTCCGTCAGCAGAAAGTGCAGCTCTCCGCTGGCCAGCGGTCGGAACAGGATGTTTTCGGGCTTGATGTCGCGGTGAACAATGCCCTGCGGGTGAATGGCCTTGAAGGCTTCGGACATTTGCAGCCCCAGCCGAATGACGGTCGGTATGCTCAGCCGGTGCTGGCCCGTAATGAGACTTTTCAGGCTCCCTCCCTCAATCAGCTCCATGACGATGTACGGCAGTTCGGCCTCCAGTTGCACTTCCCGAACTTTTACAATGTTGGGGTGGGCAATGCTGGTCATAATGGCCGATTCCCGCTGAAACCGCCGGAGCGTTTCAGCGTCGGTGTTGAGCGCAAAATGTTTGATGGCCACCAGATCGCCCGTAGCCAGGTGACGCGCCTTGAGAATGCGGGCGTTACTGCGCCCTAATTCACTGAGCACTTCATAGCCGGGGAAACGTGTATCAAATCGAACGGTAGCCATTAACGACGAGGGGGTTGGGGAGATTCCAGTAAATTTTGAACGGAAACACCCAGCACGGCATTGCGGAACGTATCCTGCCGAACAGCCGCACTAACGGGTGTTTCCACATTACGAAAGTACACATTTGAAAGTTGTATCCGGGCCTCCTGCGTGGTCTCAATGCCTTTTTTAAAACCAGTAATCACCATATTTTGCAATTGCACGGGTCCCGACCGGGTGATTTGCAGGGCCACCGGCGCCCGGCTCGTGTCGGCGGGCATCAATACCGTGAGCGGATTCCCCCCCACGATTCGCTGCAACGAATCCGTCAGCACCAGCGGTCCGGTGAGCCGAAACGTATCGGCCGGAAGCGTCAACAGATGGTCGGGGGTCCGGTAAGCCTGCTGCAGTAACGAATCCAGCCGGGAATCCGACGCGGTGGCCAGGGTATCGGGCTGGGAACTGACGGTATTCACACTATCCATGGCGGCTTCCTGATGAACGCTGGACGGCTGGTCCTGGTACCACCAGATTCCGGCGACGGCCCCCGCCAGGAGCAGAAACAGCAAAATCCACAAGCCGGACGACCCTCGCTTAGCCGGTTTAGGGTCCGCCGTAACGGTTTTATCCGCGACCACGACGGGCGGCACTGGTTGCGTAACGGTTTTGTCGGCAACCGCAGTAGCCGGGTTGGCGGACGTGCCATTCTGGGCCAGAACCACCGTAATGTTATCCTTACCGCCCTGCTGATTGGCAACCCGAATCAATTCCGCAGCTTGCGCTTCGAGCGACAGTTTACGGCCCAGCACCGCCCGGATTTGAGCCTGCGTAATCATATCCGTCAAGCCGTCGCTGCACAGCAGCAGTACGTCGCCCGGCTCGAAGTCCGTTTCACCCGACTCCAGAAAATCCGGATCATCAACCCGGTGCGCCAGCGACCCCACGTCGCGCAAAATCTCGTTCCGGCGCGGGTGCTGCATGGCTTCGGCTTCGGTCAGTTCGTTGGCATCCTCCCGAATCCCGACCAGCGAATGATCACGGGTTAATTTTTCGAGTGTACCCCCACGAAACCGGTACATCCGGGTGTCGCCCACGTGTACGTAATACACTTTCCGCAACCGGCTGTCGGCCACGGCGGTTGTCAGAACGCAGGCCATCTGGGCCAGCGGGGGCGTCTGCTGCCGCTCCTGGTGGATCTGGTTGTTGGCAAACACCACGGCTTCGCGCAGCATGGAAAGCGGGTCGCCGTTGGGGGTAGCCATGTATTTTTCAATAGACTCCTTGGCGATGGCCGCGGCCCGGTCGCCCCCGGCATAACCGCCCACCCCGTCAATGGCGGCCAGCAAAACGCTGTCGTCCGACCAGATCGGGGTGCAGATAAAGGTATCCTGATTATCCTGTCGGCGCTGGCCAACATCGGTTTTTCCGGCGATTACTAACAGACTCATTGTAGCGTAGAAACGGGTTTAACACATTGAATTGCCTAAAAAAGCAACTCGCAGAAACGATTGTTGTTTCCTTACCGGGGCAAATCCTGAAAATGGCGGATCACCAGAAAGGCCACAAACAGCAGCAGCAGAAAAACAAGCAGAGCGTCGATCATGGAATTATAGACGGCTTTGAAAGTGTAACGTAACCATGCTGTTCAGCAGGATCTGGGCCTTGTCCGGGAGCGTATACCACTGCGGATTGGCGGGTTCACTGCGGGGAATGAGCAGCTCATTGACCCGGGTTTCGTTGCGGCTGAACGAGGCAATCTGAAAAGTCTGCTGCGCGTCATTGAAGCGAATCCGGGCGTGCGGATTGGACACGTAAGCCGATTCGACGAGCAAATAATTCGGAAAATGCTGGTTGTCGATTTCCTTGCGGGCCACCACAATTTCCCGGTCGCGCATCTGGTAAACCGCTTCCTTGTTTAGTTCGGCAATGTAGTAGTCAATCTGGGCCAGCCCGGTATTGGCGTTCAAGTTCCGGGGTATCTCCGGCGCCACAGGATTGGCAGCCTGGGCCGCGGGCGCGGATTTGGGTGCGGTGGCCTGGGTTTCAAACGCAAACTTAACCACAAAAGCGCCCGGTTCGCGGAAATCGATGTGCTGAAACGTATGCGGATCAACGTCCATTTTTTCGTACCGGTTGGTTTGTTTTACCCGGCGCGTCACCCGCACGCTGTCCGGCGACTGAACGGGATTGTTGCCCGGCAGAATCCCCGTCAGTGCCCCCACCACCTTCACATCTTCCGGGTTGACGGTTTCTCCGCCAAACTCCCGACCTCCGCCAAACTTGAAATACCAGCTTGAAGCCACCGGCGCAATCTGCTTGAACTGTTCTTTCTGCGCCTTGATGATGGTGTGGAAGTTGTTTACGGCTTCATTGACAATCACCGGAAAAGCGTTTTCGCGCTCCTCGTAGACATCCGGGTGCAGGATAATCAGGAAGTGCGCGTTGAACAGCATACTTGACCCTACCGACTCGCGGGGAATCGATTCCTCAAACGACGCCACCAGTTCGTTTAGAATCTGCGTGTTGGTCGCCCGGGTGTCGACCGGGGTTTGGGGCCGACTCGGGGGCACCAAGAAATTACTTAATTTACCTAACCAGCCGGTGGGTTGATCTGCCATGTGTATCAGAATGGGGTGATTCCTGCCTTTTTAACGAAAATTCTAAAGTTTTTCTTTTGACCCGGGCAAAGATGTTACTTGCTGGCTGCTTTCGGAACCAGAAGCTTAGTGCGGGCGGGTATCAAACCGCCTGGTCGTTTTCACCAGAAACAAACCCCAAAAGTAATCGTTCTTGGCAACTCAGCCTCCGGTATTATGTTCAACGGCCTTATTTGCCCCGTAAAAAGGAAAAACCCCGCCCCAGCCGTTTAGTGCACGATGGAACAGTGGTCGATAAAAACCGTCAGCATCCGCAGCATGTCGGACTTAAATTTTGCAAACCGAAATTTCTTCAGGTAAGACGCCTGCCGACGCTCCAGTTCGGCGGGCGGAATGGTCCAGAAGTAGGTGTCGTAGCAGTAATCAAAGAACAGCCGGATTTGCGGCTTCCGGTGAAGTCCAACCAGAAAATCGTCGTCCAGCGAATAGGCGTAATCCCCGTACAGGTTGATAAAATCGATCAGTTCCTTCGTCAGACTTGGGCTGTTTAGAATTTGTTCCTGCCGCAGTTCGCTTCGTAAAATAGAACCCATGTAGTCCAGATCATGAGCGGCATCGGGCGTAAAATCCGTGAGCGATTGAATCCAGGCCGTCAGGTTGTCGGCATCAAACAGCTTTGCCCCGCCCTGGGTGATCAGGGGAAGTAGCTGTTCGCCCGCGGTAACCAGCAGAATCCGATCCTGATGGTCGAGCAGCAGGTAATCCGGATGTTCTTCTTCGCTCATGTCCGTTCCCCATACGCCGTAAAAGAAACCCGCATTTAGATTAAGCTGAATGAGGTATTTCCGGTAAAATTCGTTCTGATTGTCTGTTGCGGAGGTAGCTGAAGTTTCCATCGTTTCCGGGTAGGGAAGCTCCGCTCAAGTGTCCCGATGGGGCTGACCGTAGCTTGTTATAAAAATAGTAACATCCTGATCAGATTTACGAATCCTATTTCGTAAACGGCCTTTGTTTGGTAAAAAACGAAAAACCCGGAAGTGTCTCCGGGTTTTTACACTCATTGATTAGACAACGGGATCGGCGGGCGTGTTGGGGTTGGTCAACCGTTCCTGATCAGGGTACGGATAAAAATTCCGGTTTCGTTCCGTCAGGTTGGCTGGGGGGGCGGGTCGCCCAAACCGGCGGCTGTCCTCCAGTCGCTGCCCCGTCAGAAACAATTCGGCCCCGCGCTGCCGGTAAATCTCCTGCAACAGGGCCTCCGCCGTAACGGGGCCGCTATAGGCGGGTAATCCGGCGTAAACCCCAAAGGGGTCGCCGGTGGTTTGCGTGCGCACGGCGTTGATGTCGGCCACGGCCGCCGTCAGATCCCCGTTGCTCCGAACGAGGGCTTCGGCCCGGATCAGGCGCACTTCGTCGGGCAAGTACACCGGAATCGGGCGGTCGATGGCGTCAAAGAAGCCCCGCAAAGTTTTCAGGGGCTCGCCGTTAACGGTTTTGTCGGGCGTAGTCAGGTAAAAAGTCCGCCGGGCGTCGGTTGCTTCAACCAGCGTGGCCGGTAAACCGAAATTGTCGCGCGGGGCGTAGTTGGCCGAAATCTGAACCTGCTGGTACACCGGGTTCGGGCTCTGGGTGTTGTAAACGAACTGCGACCGGGCCGTCAGGTTTACGGCATTGGCCGCCGTCAGGGCCGCGGTATAGTTACCCGCGACCAGGTTGTACCGCGCCCGGTACGCCTGAATGGTATTGATCAGGTCGAAATCGGGTCCGGCCACCTGCGATGTAAACACGGTCGAAGGAGGTGTGGCCGTTACCAGTGCCAGGGCTTCGTCCAGCAACCGGATGGCTTCGGCCACGGCGGCTTTGCGGTCCGAAAATGTCGCCTGCCCGGTGCGGTTGGTCTGGAGCGGCAGTTGTTCAAAAGCCGTAGCGAGTCCGCCCAGCGCCATTGCCTTAAACAGGTTGGCGTGGGCCAGGACACCGCTGCGCAAAGCGGGTTCGCCCGCCAGAACCGTTGGCGCGTTGGCTTGCAGGTCTTCAGCCATGCCCATCACCCGCAGCAGCCGCAGCCAGAGGCTCAGCACGTTGCCGTTGAAGGTGGGCAGGCCCGTCCCGCCCGCTTCCAGTTCCAGAATGTTGGTAAAGGTGGTGATTCCCTTCACTTCCCGGGCGGTGGTGCCAGTTGTCAGAATAAGCGATTCCAGGCCGGAGGTGGAGTAAAACTGCCGCATCCCGATGCTGAGGGTAATCATGCCGTCGCGGGTGTTGAGTACCTGTTCGTCGGTCGGGCCGTTGGGGTTGGTCACGTCGAGCTTACAACCCGCCAGTGACAGGGCGGCTATGAGGAAAAAAAGTCGTGTCAAGTTCATAAGGTATCAAATGAGTTGAAGGAAACAAAGCCCGCACCGGCTAGGTGCGGCTTGCCCCGGAAAACCGGTATCAGAAGGTTGCGTTGATGCCCACCGTGAGCGTTCGCGGAATGGGCACCTCCACGAAGTCGAACCCGCGCACGGCGTTGGACTGACCAGCCGCGTTGGTTTCCGGGTCGTACCCGCTGTAGTTGTCGATCGACAGCAGGTTACGCCCGGCAACGCTGAACCGCACGTTGCGGAAGCCCCAGAACTTCGGCGCGACGGTATAGGCCGCCGAGAGTTCCCGGAGTTTTATAAACGAACCGTCTTCAATCCAGTTCTCGAAAATGCTGAACAGGGCGGCACTCGTTCCTTTCGGCACCTCCCCGCGCAGTTCGGGTTCGTAACCGGCCAGACCGCCGTAAAGGTCGCGGTCGCCCACGCGTCTGGTGAAGTTAAACACGTCAAAATTCTGCATGGCGTCCCACTGCATCCGGAACGACCAACGCGAACCCACCGCTACCTCGTTGATGAGCGAATAGATCGAAGCCGGGTTCGGGTTGCCGATCACCTTGCTCAGAATCGTGCCGCTCGGCTGGCCGTCGGCCCCCCGCTGCACGGTATAGGTTCCGTTTGGCCCCTGAATACCGCGTTCGCGCTGCGGCAAACCGCCCGGCGTCAGCAACAGACTTCCGTCGGGGTTGCGGGCAAAAAACGTTGCGTAAAAGGCGCCCAGGGCATACCCGTTGACAGCCGCCACCTGACCGAAGCCCCCGGCGAAGGGCAGTACGCCGTTGCCTTCCACGCCATCGGTCACGTTTTTGTTGTGGGTGTAGGTCGCCGTGATGTTCCAGCGCACCTTTTTGGTTTCCAGCGGAATGGCGCGCACCAGCACTTCAAAGCCGCGGTTGGTCATCGTACCGATGTTAACAAACCGGTTGTTGTACCCCGTACTCGGCGAAAGCGTACGGTTCAGAATCAGGTCTTTCACCTGCTTGTTGTAGTACGTAAATTCCACGCCGATGCGGTTTTTCGCCAGGCTGAAATCCGTGCCGATTTCGAGTTCGGTCTGTCGCTCGGGTTTTACGCTGAAATTTCCCAACTGAGCAGGTGCCAGATAGCCCACCAGCCCGCCCACCGTAACGGGGGAATAATTGGTAAATCGGTCGTAAGGCCCGATGGCCGTCAGGTTACCCGCCTGCCCCCAGGCCGCCCGGATTTTAAAGTCCGGTAATACCGTTGCCAGCGACGAACCCTTCCAGAACGACTCTTCCGAAATTACGTAGGAACCGCTGAGTTTGGGGTAAAACTGCCAGCGGTTGTCCACCCCGTACACCGAGGCCGCATCAAACCGTCCGGCCGCCGTCACGAAAAACCGGTTGAAAAGCCCAAAGGTCTGCTGCGCAAAAACCCCGATAAAGCTCCGCTCGGTCCGGGTTTCACCCGCGACGATGTTGGCTCCGTTGTTGATGGTCTGGCCGAAAACGCCCAGTTGCTGCGCCGTGATGTTCGTAACAAAACTGCGGTCGTACTGCACGGTCGCGCCGACGCCCGTGGTGGATTTCAGCCATTCGGTGGGGCTGGCCTGGTAGCGGATGTTCAGGTCGTTGTTGAGTTGCAAAACGGCGGCTTCGCTTTTGCGGGAATACCCGGCGTTGTAGGAAGGCGTTGTGTTGTTGGGCGGAATGTAGCCCGTGGCCAGCTGCGAGTACGTATCGACCCCAAACGTAAAGTCGATGCCCAGACCCGGCAGGGGGGTCAGGTTTAGCTGCGCATCGCCGATGAACCGGCTGGTCCGCTGGCGAAAATCAAACCGGGCGATGGCTTCGAGCGGGTTGGTCCGGCGGAGCAGGGCCGTGGGCGCCGTGGAAGGATAAGCTCCCGTGACGGGGTCTGGCTGGGGGTTGATGAAGTTGTTGCTGAAAATAAAACCGGTCAGCGCCCCGTAAGCTTCGTTCAGCCCGCCGTTGGGAATCTCGCGGCTGCTGCTGTAGGTGTAGGCCGAACCGATGCTCAGGGTAGCCCATTTGGTCAGCGTCTGCTGAATGCGCATCCGGCTCGACGCCCGGCTAAACTCCGCCCCCCGGACGATGCCCTGGTTGGCAAACAGTGAACCGGAGAAAAAATACTGCGTCGTGGGCGTGCCCCCCGACACCGACAGGTATTGTTCGTGCCCGGTGGCCGTCCGGAAAATATCCTTCTGCAAATCGTAACGCGTTACCGGCGTCTGGGTCTGGTCGGTCACGGTGGTGTTGGTAAACACGGCGGGGTACTGGTTGTACGGCAGCGTTTTCCGGATGTCGCTCAGGCGAAACTGGGTCGAAAAATTTACAGTCGGCCGGCCCTCCTGCCCGCGTTTGGTAAAAATCTGCACCACCCCGTTGTTGGCCCGCGACCCGTAGATAGCCGCTGCGGCCGCGCCCTTGATGATTTCGATGCGTTCAATGTCGTTCGGGTTGATGTCGACCAGCCGGTTCTGCGAATACCCCCCCAGGTCGATCAGCTCCCGCGAATCGTTGTTGATAATCACGCCGTCGACGATGTACAGCGGATCGGACGAGCCGACGATGGTGCTCGGCCCGCGCAAGCGGACGCTGATGCCCCCGGCCGGGTTCCCGGAGTTCTGGGTAATCTGGGCCCCCGAAACCTTCCCGGCCAGCGCCTGGTCAATCGAGGTGGCGGCTGACAGTTGAAGGTCTTTGGCCTGCACGGTTGCGATGGTATTTCCGAGTTGCTTCCGGCTGGTGGCCCCGGACGTTCCCGTGACGACCACCTCATCCAGCCCCAGGGCGTCTTCCGAAAGACTGACGTTGGTGGTCACGGTCGTTGGCGGCCCCAGCGTAACGCGCTGGCTTTGCGTCTGGTAGCCCACTGAGCTAATCTGAAGCGTATAGGTTCCGGGCGACAGGGTGGCCGTGAAGCGGTATTCGCCGTTGAGTTGGGTAATGCCCCCGAAAGACGTTCCGGGAATCCCGACGGACGCACCTGGCATGGGCTTTCCGTCGGCTTTGGAAGTAATGGTCCCCTGAAAGGTGTAGGCCGTGCCCTGAGCCCGGATTTCCCGGCCAGCGAGCAACGAAAAAATGAAGAGTAGCCTGACGAAACTACTTCGGCAACGTAAGAAAGGTATTTTCATAGCATGTTGATAAAAACGGATAAAAAGCCCAAAATGGCCTTCCTGCTAGTAAGTAAGGGAATTAAAGAGAAATAAAAAATCGTTTTGCAGCAGTTTTGCCGTTTAAAATTTGGCAAAAACCAAACAACACCAACAAACCCAGCCCTGATGGGCTGGGTTTGTTGGATACAGTGCAGAGCTAAGTACTTCGTTGAGAAGGGAATGGCGCCGGTTTAGTTACCCTGAAGCACAGCTTCGTAAAACTTGTCCAGAATGAGTCCCCGCAAATTCAGGGCGGGTTTGCCGTATGTTTTTCCGTCATCCGGATACACCCGGTTGGTCAGGCAGATGTAGACCATGTTGTAGCGGGGATCGACCCAGACGTAGGTGCCCGTGTAGCCGCTGTGGCCGTAAGCCTGGGCGGACGGATACGGTTTGGTGACGGGTTTTGTGGCGCGGGCAAAGCCATAGCCCCGGCCGCTTGCCGCCGATTGCTCCGCCGTAAAAAGGGTTATCGTCGCGGGGTCGATGTAGCCCACCCCGCCGTACGTTCCCTTGTTGAGGTACATCTGGTACAGAATCGCCAGATCGTTGGCGGTACCGAAAAGCCCGGCATGGCCTTCAACGCCCCCGGCCATGGCCGCGCCCGGATCGTTAACGTACCCTTGAACCCGCATGTTGCGGAACCAGTTGTCGTTCTCGGTCGTGGGAACAATCCGCGAACGGGGAAAGCGGTTGCGGGGCAGAAAACCGGTGGCCTGTAGCCCCAGCGGTCGGTACAGTTCGTTCAGAACGAAGTCGTTCAGTTTTTGGTGCGTAGCGGTTTCGATCACTTCCTTCATCATGTACATGCTAACGTCGCTGTACACGTATCGCCCCCGGGTTTCCACCTTCGACTTCAACGTCACCGGCCACATGACCTCCTCGAAGTAATTCTTCCGCAGAAAATACCGGTCGGCCACCTTGGTGGGGAAGTCGGCGGAGGAATCGGCGCTCAGGTCCAGCGGTTTGAGTTGCTCGTAAAACTTGATATACGGGGTATAACCGGCTTCGTGGAGCAGGGCCTCGCGGACGGTGAGGGTTGCTTTATCCGGAATCAGGCGGGTTTGGGCCACGTATTTGCTGATCGGCGCATTCAGATCGACCCGTTTTTGGTCATACAGCCGCATGATGGCCGGGGTCGTGGCGCTGACTTTGGTAACCGAAGCCAGGTCGAAAATGTCGTCGAGTTTGGTTACCTCCTCGTTGGTATAGGTGTGATGGCCGTAGGCTTTGTGGAAAATAACCTGCCCGTCTTTGGCCAGCAGCACCACCGCTCCGGGCGTAACGTGCTGGGCAATACTGACTTCTACCAGCGAATCAATAACCGCCAACCGGTCGCTGTTCACGGCAACGGCTTCCGGAACCGAATACCCCAGCCGCGTTTTGGGGGTGGTAAATCCGCTGCCCTGCTGAAACGGTTTGCTGTAGGAAACCGGCAGCCGGTTGGCAGTCCCGATGCCCCCGAAAATCAACTGGGCCGCGGCCGCAGTTCCTTCCACCGTGTTACCCGGCGACCAGATGACGGGCGCCGTCAACGGGTCCAGAAAAGCCAGATTCTGGCCGCTCCCGGTCAAAACAACCAAAACCCGGTTGCTGGCCTGCTGTTCCCGGATGAAGTTCAGCAACCCCGGCCCAAAAGGCGACGACTCCGATAACGTAATGAGGATGAGGTTATGGAGTTTCAGGCGGTCGTGCAGGGCAAAAAAAGCGGAGTCGTTTGGCGAAGACCCCAGCGAAAAACCCGTTACCGGCGCATACTTCGACGCAATGCTGTCAAAAACCGCCGGATGACTGCCTCCGCAATGGACGCTGGCTATTCTGACATCCCGAAGATCCGCCAGCGGAACCAGCCTGGATTGATTATTGAGCAGAACGATCTGCTTTTCAGCCTCTTTGACGGCGGCCAGGGTGCGCAGATTCCGGGCATGATTTTGAGCAAGAAGCGGGCTGCCCGTCAGCAGCCACAGCAGACTCCACCAATACACTTTCATAGGCTGGCAAGAACGGGAATAGCCGCTGAAAATTCAATGCCCGGCCGCACAAATGTTGCGCTTGTCCGTCGGTAACGGACCCGTATTGCCGGGTTATTTTACCTCCGGCAAATCAGCCGGGTCGATTAGTAGAAAACCGGGATTGATGCAGGCTCCGTGCCAGCGAACGCCAAAATGCAGGTGAGGGCCGGTCACCCGCCCGGTTTGCCCGACGCGGCCAATCTCCTGCCCCTTCTGAACCGTCTGACCGGGTTTTACCGAGAAACTTTTCAGGTGAAAATACTCCGAAATAAGGCCATTGCCGTGGTCGATGTAAACGGCATTTCCGCTGTAGAACTGATTGGCCGCCAGCCGCACCCGGCCGTTGGCGACACTCAGCACGGGTTTGCTCTCGGTGAGCGGATAGTCCTGGCCGGTATGCCGGTCGCGGGCCTGGCCGTTGAACGTGCGGCAGGCGCCAAAATTCCCCTCGCCCCTTGGCAGCGGACTGGCCGGTTTGCCGATGGGCAGGTCGAAAACCGCCGGCCGAACGCTGGCCTGGTAACTAATCAGCGGTTTTACCTCTGCCGCTTCGCGGGTGGCTCTCTTCCGGTTTTCCGGCGAAACGTTGATGTACTCTTTCTTGGGGAAATTGGGAAAGTCTTCCGGTCGGCAGGGCTTTTCGGTCACAATGAGCTGGGCCGTTTCCAGCTTGCCCCCGGTGGTTCGGCGGGATATGGTGTAACTCCCGGCTTTCATTTCCATGTCAATCGGGTAGTAGCAGGTGCCATTGACGGCTGGCCAGACCCGCTTTTCCAGACTGCATCGGAGGCAGTTCCCCGCCCAGCGGCCCACCTCACCCTGCGCTACCCGTACCGATTTCTGGGCGGTTCCGGCAGGTGTCTGGCCCGTCTGAAAGGCTGATAAACTAAGCAATCCACTGACAACTAGCGCATTCAACAAGAGGTTCATGGTTTCTGACTCGTTTACGTTTCCGTTACAACCCAACTCGCCGGGGCACTGTTTTCGGGAAAGTCGGCCTTGGGCGTCTGGTGGATGCCGTCAGGGCGGTTTACCGGACATTCCGGCGGACGCTCCCGGCGCGACGGGGCCGGCTGCACGGACCCGTTTCCTTACTTTTCTCCGTTCGGGTAAGCAAATGCCGGGCGTTTGCCTTAAAGGGTCAGCAGTTAGCTTTCACGCAACGACTCCCTGATGATGACGAAACTCAACGCTACTCCGAATAGCCACCTGGCAGATTCCGACAACTTCCGCGGAAACCTGTCTTAACGAGAAACGATTGCCGACCCGGCCGGGGTCGGCACCCACCCGTCGTGCCCGCTAGGCCGGGCGGGTGGTGTGGTCAACAGCGTCCAACCCGGTTGCCCTTCACATCCCGAACCAGCCTGCTTCTACCGCGTACCGACGGATTCATTGTTTACCCCAACTCAACTCTTATGAGAAAAACTACCCGATGGATGCCCTTTAAAAAGTGGCCCATATTATTGATCACCTGCTTTATCCTGTTTTGTGGTGTGCCGTTGCTGGCGCAGGACGTTGCCATTACCGGAAAAGTGACGTCCTCAGACGACGGCTCCCCGCTGCCGGGGGTGAGCATTGTCGTGAAGGGAACCACCCGGGGAACCACAACGGATGTGGAAGGGAATTACCGACTTACAGCGCCCCCATCGACAACACTGACGTTTTCCTTCGTCGGGTTCCGGTCACAGGACATTGTCGTAGGAAACCGGCGGACGCTGAATGTTGTACTGGCCGCTGATGCCGCCCTGCTGAATGAGGTCGTCGTGACCGGGTTTGGGATTCAGCGGACGGAGCGGGAAATCGGTACGTCGGTCGCCCGCATCAACAGCGCACAGATCAACCAGGCGGCCCCGGTCAACGTCGCAAACGGATTAGCGGCTAAAGTATCCGGTTTGCAGATCAGCACCACCAACAACGCCGTAGGGGCCGGGGTGCGCATCACGCTCCGGGGAAACCGCTCTTTTCTGGGCAACAACCAGCCCCTGCTGGTTGTCGACGGTGTGGTATCGGACATCGGGTTTCTGACTTCCATCAACCCCAACGACATTGAAAGTACCACGGTTTTGAAAGGCCCCAGCGCGGCCGCCCTCTACGGTTCGGATGCCTCCAACGGGGCGCTGATTGTAACCACCAAGCGGGGCACCCAAAACAACAAACCGCAGATTACCTACACCAACAACACGCAGTTCGAGAGCATTTCGTACATGCCCGGCCTGCAAACCCAGTTTGGCGGCAACGGGGGGGAAGGCGCTCCGTACTACAACCGCAATTACAACCGGCTGTACGTTCCCTACGAAAACCAGCAGTTTGGCCCGGCCTACGACGGCTCCCTGCAACCCCTCGGCTACGGCGTTCAGGTATGGGATGCCAACGGAAACGTAGCGATTGATACCCTGATGGTGCCCTACGCGGCCCCTCGCAAAGACCCTCGCCGGGCGTTTTTCAACACCGGCGTTACCCAGCAGCACGACGTTTCGTACCGGATCGGGGATGCCCAGAACTTTTTTGGCCTGAGCTTGCAGCGCGTCGATCAGACCGGCGTGGTTCCGAACGATCACTACCAGCGCAGCACCATCAGCGTGCGAGGTGGACGCTCGGTTGATAAAATTACGACCAACGCCAGCATTCAGTTCGCTTACCAGAGCCTTAATACCGAGAACGGCGATTTTAACCAGAACCGGCCCGTGTACTGGAACGTGCTGAACCAGCAGGCCCACGCTCCCCTCAACGATTATCCGCTGAACGACATCACGTCGCCGTACGGCAACGTAAACGGATTCTACAACGCCTATTACCCCAATCCGCACTGGCAGGTTACCGACAATAACTCCCGCCGGGTAACGAATATTTACACCATCCAGGGTTCCGTCGACGCGGGCTACCAGGTCAATAACTGGATTAATGTCCTCTACCGGATTGGCGGGCAGGTTTATAATTCGCAGTTGAAGGCCCACATTGCCGACGTCATCTTTTCGGAATATGCCACCGGTGATCCCTGGGAAGCGGGTAACATCGCGTCGTCGGCGGGCGGGCATACCAACGCCACCGTTCAGGACGCTATGCAGCTGCGAACCCGGTTTACGGGCGATCTGCTGGTTACGCTCAGCCCCAAATTCGGCGATTTCACCACCAAGCTGATTCTGGGCCAGCAAACCCGGCAGGAGTTCGGGCGGTCGATGTACGATTACGCCGGAGCCCTCGTTGTTCCCGGCACGTACAACATTGCCAACCGACTCGGAAACCCGACCGTATCGGAATACAACAGCCAAAACCGGCTGATCGGAGTATTCGGTGATGTGACCGTAGGCTACCAGGATTTTGCGTTTCTTCACGCGACGGGCCGCAATGACTGGACCACCCTGCTGGCGCCGAGCAACCGCTCGTTTTTTTACCCCAGCGTTGATGCGTCGGTGATTCTGTCGGAGGTTCTTCCGGCGCTGAAAAACAGCCAGGCCATCGGTTACGCCAAGGTTCGGGCGGGCTGGTCGCGGGTTGGGCAGGTCAACGTTGCGCCCTATCAATTGCAAAACGTCTTCAACCCCGGCACGGGTTTTCCGTTTGGCGGGCAGGCGGGTTTTGGGCAAAGTACGCAGCAGAACGACCCAAACCTGCGCCCCGAGTTTACGACCAGCACCGAAGTGGGGCTGGAAGTGGGGTTGTTCGACCGGTTTAACCTGGAAGCCGTTTACTACAACACCCGCACAACCAACCAGACCGTTCCCATCGAAGTTTCGCGGGCCACCGGCTATTCATCGGCGCTGGTCAACACGGGGTCCATGCGAAACCGGGGGGTTGAGCTGGATCTGCGGACCATCCGCCCGCTGGTCAACGCCGGTGATTTTAGCTGGGATCTGAACGCCAACTTTACCTACCTGCAAAGCCTGGTGACGGATGTGTACCAGGGTTTGGATCGCATAAACATTCCGTACGGCACCGACCCCTACCGGCCGGCCCTGTCTCCCACGGCCTCGAACGTCTACGCGGGCAAAGGTCTCCCCTACCCGGCTTTGTTTGTCAGCGACATTCAACGCGTGCAGACCACCGACCCGACTGCCGCCAATTACGATCCCAGCGGCCAGTTTGCCGGGCGGCCCGTGGTGGATGCAACGGGCTACCCCATCCTGGACCCCACGCTCCGGTACGCCGGTACGACCCAGCCCAAATACCGCTTTGGCCTGAACAACACCTTCAAATACAGAAGCATCAGTTTGTCGGCGGTGGTTGAATACCGCGGTGGGGCCGTGATCTACAACGCCATCGGAGACGCGCTGGAATTTACGGGAGCGGGAATTCGGACCACTTACGCCGGTCGGCAGAATTTCGTTTTTCCCAGTTCCGTTCTGGTGACGGGGCAAAATACGGACGGTACGAACATCTACGCCCCCAACACCAACGTGACCACGCGGGACGGCAACCTGGTGCTCTGGACCAATTCGGGCTTCAACAACGCGGGCTACAGCTACGTAACGAGCGCCGATTTCTGGAAGCTCCGGGAAGTGGCCCTGAGTTACACCATTCCCACGTCCATACTGGCCCGCACCCGGGTCGTTAAATCGGTGAACGTGGCGCTGACGGGCCGGAATCTGCTCATGCTGCGCCCCAAAACCAACGTCTTTTCCGACCCCGAATTTTCGGGCGGTGCCAACGCCAACGACACCAGCAACGCCGTCGGAACCACCACCGAATACCAGACGCCCCCCACCCGGTTTTACGGTTTTCGGCTCAGCTTCGGTTTTTAATCACTTCGATCAGCAAACATCATGAACTCCATAAAAAAACGAACGGCGGGCCTGCTGATGGGCCTGGTCATCCTGGTGACGGGGTGCAAAAATTACCTCGACGTCAACAACAACCCCAACCAGGTGACAGCCGCGACTCCGCAGTTGGTCCTGCCCGGTGCGCTGGCCGCGACGGGCTGGTACCTCACCGGCAATGCGCCCAGCGGAAATACCGGAAATTTCTATTTTCTGAATTTATGGATGGGCTACTGGAACTGGAGCGGCAACTTTTCGATTGCCACCTCCGACAAAAATTACCTGTTTACGCAGTCGTTCAACAACAGCATCTGGTCCAGCGCCTACCTCATCCTGAACAACTACCAATACATTGACAACCAAGCTGCCGCGCAAAATCAGCCCATCCTTCGGGGCATGGCGAAAATCATGAAAGCCCTGCATTTTCAGATTCTGGTGGATACGTACGGCAACGTTCCGTACACGTCGGCCCTGCAGGGTACGACCAACATTTTGCCCACCTACGAAAGCGGGCAGGTCATTTACGAGGATTTGTTCCGGCAGCTCGATTCGGCCCAGGTTCTGCTCAACGCCGGCACCGGTACGCTCAACCCGGGTACCAACGACATTCTGTTCGGGGGCGACGTCAGCAAGTGGCTGAAATTCGGGAATACCCTGAAGCTCCGCATGTTGCTGCGGCAATCCGAAAAACCCGAACGGGCGCCGTTCATTCAGACCCAGCTGGCAGCCCTCAACGCGTCGGGGTACGGCTTTCTCGGTCCGCGGGAAAACGCGAGCGTCAATCCGGGCTACAGCAACTCCCAGAACCAGCAGAATCCGCTGTACGGAGCCTTTTACGCCATCAACGGCAACCCTACGTCGCTCAACAACCAGTACAAGGCCAACCGGTACGGCATTCAGTTTTACCAGCAGACCAACGATCCCCGAATAGGCGCCTTTTACACGCCCGTGCCGGGAACGACCAATACGTTCAACGGCACCTATTTCGGCACAACCGAACCGCTGGTCAACAGCCAGGTGTCGAATGTCGGGCCGGGGGTTCTGCGGAATGTCAGCCAGGCGTCGCCCATCCTGCAATCGCACGAAAGTCTCTTCATGCAGTCGGAAGCAGCCCTGCGCGGGTGGATCCCGGGCGACCCGAAAGCGTTGTACCAGTCGGCCATTACCGAATCGTTCATCAACGTGGGCCGTACGGCCGCCGAAGCCGTAGCGTATTACTCCCAGTCCAACGAACCCAACGTAAACTGGGACGCATCGCCCAACAAGCTGGAAGCCATCATTACCCAGAAATGGGCTTCGGAAAACGGCACGGCTCCATTCGAAGCCTGGTCGGATTACCGCCGGCTGGGGTTGCCGGGCACCATCCCGATTTCCCAAGACCCGAGCGTAACGGTGCGGCAGATTCCCGTCCGGTTGCTCTACCCCACCAGCGAATACAGCAACAACGCCACCAATGTTGGCACGCAGGGAACCATCAATCAATTCACCAGCAAGATTTTCTGGATGAAGTAAAACCGTTCATCGACTCCATTCCTATGAAACAAGTCATCCATTATGCCGTAGCCGCGGTTCTGGCCGTTGGTCTGATCGCCTGCCTGAACGACGACGAACATTTTGTCGATTTCGCCGGGGCGGGTTACGTGGCTGAACTACCGTATGCCGCCAACCGGGATATCCTCAAGACCGTATCGGTACCCGCCAGCGCTACTTCCACTGTCGCGCCGATCGACATCAACATTGCCTCCCCCCAGCCGCCCACGCAGGATATGGCCGTCACGGTGGCCGTTGATACCGCAGCCCTGACCGCCTACAATACCGCCCGGGGGTCGGCTTACGTCATGCTGCCCGCGACGGCTTACCAACTGACCAACCCGACCGTCACCGTCCCAGCGGGCCAGCGGATAGCGACGGTCACGGTCAATCTCCTGGGTGCGCAGGTTCCCGCTTCCGGCGGGCCGTACGCCCTGCCCATCCGGATCACGGCGGTCCCGGAAAATGTGGTGATCAGCGCCAATTACGCAACCCAGATTCTGGTCATTTCCCGAACGCCCTGATCGGCCTTGACGTCCCGGCTGGCCCAAAAACCGAACCCGTGCAACTTACACGGGTTCGGTTTTTTGGGCCGGTTTACTTACCGCCGACGGATATTTGCGCCTGTTCTTCGGCCAGCGACGCGGAAACCGGTTTTTCAGCCAGGTAATTGTACCGGCTGATGAGCCGCAGTTGCCCCACTACATTGGTGGCGCGGTTGATCCGGTATTCCGTAAATTCCTTCTTAAAAACTGCCCGCAAAGACGGCCATATCTGTCGATAAAAAGCCGTCAGCGGCACTAGTTCATCCTGAAAATAAACCAGGTACGTATAATTATTTAAGTCTCTCACCAATTCAGCGTCTGAGCTGAACCCCGACAGGTTGCCAAATTTTATCAGTCCCTGACTGGTCGTTAATTTCCGGTAGACCGGCAGCGTTCCCTGGAAAACTTCTTCAAAAATCTGCGGCTGACGAAGACCGGACTTTGCCGGACAGCTAACCGTGGCAAACTTACGGATGGTGTTGGCTTGCCGGTCGAGATAGGTAAACCGTTCGACCTGATTTGCCGAGTACGCTTTGATCTGGGAGCCCGCCCGGAATTGTACAACTTGAGCGGCCCAGTTAAAATTCATTTCCCCTTTCAATTCCGTTCCATTCCGCAACCAGAGCTCCCCCTCGTTCCATTCAGTTGGTTCAATGGCCGAAACACTGCCTCCCACAGCATTTAACCAGATTACTAGCATCACTACCCTCGCCTTCATATTCATACGTGCCTTTTTGTCGGACAACATTTCAACCCGACACCGATGAACAAGAAATAGGAATGCCAGCCGTCAGAAGCCCTATTTTTTACTTTTTTAAAACCAAATTCGAATCAGTAAAATTGGACTTTATCAGGATAAGCTCATTGGTCTCCATTCCAGACTTAAACCGGTTTGGACTAAAACAGACGGCTTGATTTTGCTGAAATTGTTTTTCCCGTTTGCTCATTTTCCGGCTCGCACCCGGTGGGTAACCCACACCCCATCTTTGTGGGAACGCTCCTACAAAAAATACAAATTTAACTCTCAAATTCCTGAAAGATCACGTTGCTGACTGATTGCATCCCAAATTGATGTCGTCTATGCCGTTCTGTTTATCAGAAACCTAAACCAAAATCTGTTAAAATAAGGAAACGGCCTTTCCGAAAAGGGTTGTGATGGCAAGTTTTATCCGATCTCGGCCGGTGTCTTTTGAACCCCGACAAAGTGGGCAACCGGCACCCCAACCGGGGTCCCGCGCGTCCTACAGATAAAAAGGACTCCTGGTCGCAAAGCGGTTTTCTTTGAGTTGATCCCGTTGCCGAGCAGGGTCTGTCTCAGCATGACTTGCCCGCTGACGACCCAAAATCCGTCGTTAAAAGCAAAAAAGGACCCTGTATTTCTCAGGGTCCTTTTTAATATTTTCTATACAACCTCTAATTCCGTATCAGCCGGTACGTGCTTCGTTGCTGGTTGACCTCCACCGACAACAGGTAGGTTCCGACCGGAAACGACGCCAGGCTCAGCCACGTCGGAGCCGTTTTAACCTGTTTGGTCAGCCAGGTTCTGCCGCTCAGATCCGTTACCCGAATCGTCATGGAGCCGGGCGCCGACGGCAGGTTGATGTGCACCTGATCGTGGGTTGGGTTGGGGCCGACGCTAACCTGCAGGGCCGGATCGACCGCCGTCAGCAGCTCAACTTTCACGGAAGCCGGGGCCATCACGGCGCCGTTGCCGCAGAGCGCGTTGCTGACGTTGACCAGGGTGTACAGATTGGATTCAATCGGTGGGAGGATGCGCATCGGGTTGGTGGTTGCCAACCCGTAAAACACCCCGGGATTGCTGCTGATGGTGTAAGACCACGGCCCCGGCCCCTCAAACCGAAGCGTCAGGATGACGGGCTGGCCGGGCTGGCGAACCAGCATGGCCGAATCAAAAGCCGCCCGCACCCTCTGATTCATCTGGAAGGGATTAGGCCCCGCCCCGCTGCTGGTGTTGGCATCACTGGCCGTTACCCGAAACCGGTACCCCCCGCCCGCGGGCAGATCGTCGGGGAGCGTGATCTGCAACGGACTGACCGTGGTCGACGAAGGCAGCGTGCTCACCAGTCGGCCCGTCGAATCGAGAAGCTGCACCTGAAACTGATTCGTGGCGCTGAACGTCCCGCTGGTGGTGTACGGCACCGACACCGACTCCCCGGTACAAAATTGCAGTTTCGGGACATTTTCCGTGTTGACGCTCCGCTCCTGCTTGGGGTTAACCGTCACCGTGGCCGATCCGCGAGCCTGTCCTGCTCCGCAGCTTCCCGACACGCTCGTCAAAGTGTAGGTCGTGGTCTGGACGGGATTGACGGCCAAAGAAGCCGACTGGGAACCAAACAACGTCACCTGTCCGCTGGCTCCGTTGGAAAGCCCGTAGGCGATCGGTTCGCCCAGGTATTGATCACGGTTTCCTTCGTTGCGCAGGGACAGGTAAACGGACTGCCCGGCGTTGATGGTGGTCGATCCGCTCAGCGTCACACGGGGCGGTGTCTTCACGAACAAATGAACGGGCGAGGAAGATACGAGGGCCGTCGTGCTGGCCTGTATGTTAACCTGGTAATTTCCGGCGGCTAAATCCGTAGGCAAACTGAACCGTAGCTGCCCGATCAGGCCGGTTGGCTGGCCCAGGTTGCGAATCAATTTCCCCTGATTATCTTTCAGCTGAATGGTCAGTTGGGTACCTGCCTCAAAATCCCCCAGCGCCCGGTACGACACGGTTATCGTTTCACCGGCGCAGGCATCCGATCGGTATTGCGGATCAACGCGCTCGATAAACAGCATCGGTTGTACCCGGACGCTGGCTTCGCCGGAAACCGTTCCGTAGCCGCACGCGTTCGTGACGGCTTGAATGGTGTAGGTTGTTGCCCGGGTTGGTGTAAGATCGAGCGTGTAGGGGGAGTAATAATATTGCCCCGCCGTATTGTCACTGAACAGGACATTCCACGGCCCCGTACCGGTAAGGGAAACCGTGGGCCGGAACGTTTCGCCGGGATTAATAGACGTTCCGTTTGCCGGGGGGCGCAGGATAGCGCCGGGCAGTTGCTGGACCTTCACCACCACAGGCTCAGTCCGGGCTTCGGCTTCTTTGGCAACCACACGCAGCCAGTAAAAGCCCGGCTCCAGACCGGACGAAAACCGGGCTACCAGCGGACTGCCTGTGCCGGTGACCAGGTCGCTGTACACAGAATCTTTCAGGGAAGCCAGTTGCAGAGCAAAGGTTGTTCCCGCCGGGGGCGCAACATCCGTCAAAAAGGGAATGCTTAAACTGCCATCCTGACAGACCGCATAGGAATACTCCTGCCCGTTTTCATACAGCGCGGGTACCGGCATACTGATACGAAACGGAACGACCGTAAAGGTGGCCTCCCCGTCGATGCTGCCGGGGCCGCACACATTGGAAACGCCCACCAGCCGGTAAGTAGTCGTTCGGAGCGGTTTCAGTCCCGGCTGACTCGCTGGCCAGTCGGTGCCGTCGTACGTATAATTCTGGGTGCCGTCGGTATACGTCAGGGAGTAAGGCCCTGTCCAGCGGGGTGAGTTTACTTCAATCGGCAGGGTGACGGTTTCGCCCGGCAGAATGCTGCGGGGCACCACGGCTTCGTTTTCGACCACCGCATACTGACTGTAATGCGACCGTTGAATGGTTGCCCGGAGCCGGTAACCCGTGGGGGCATACTGCTCGTTGCTGACAACCACCGGATTGGTCGAAATAATCCGAATTTTTGAAGAGGACGGCACTTTAATGCGGATCGGACTTTTGGTGCCGCTCCCCACCACAACCACATCGCCCCAGTAGCCGTAGCCCAGACTGCTGCTGCTGGCCTGAATCCGGAATTCGTTTCCCGGCAGAAACTCGCCGGTTGTTTCAAACGTAGCCGTTATGCTGTCGGTTTCACACCGGTACTCGGTCACCGGGTGGAGGTAAATCTGGGCGGGAGTCGGTTTTTTGACGTTAACCGTGGCCACCGCCCCGGGGTTTTCCAGCGTCCCACAGGCATTGGCGACCGACCGGACCGTAAAGGTAGCGTTCTTAAAAACCGTGGCCGAGACGTGGGGCCACCCCATGTCTGTGGTATAATCCCGCACGCCGTCGTTCGAGATGATTCGGTACGGCCCGCCCCCGTTGGTTTCCAGGTAGAGGCTAATGCCACCCGGCTCTTCCAGCGTGATGTTCCGGGAGTTGTCGTTGAAGCGGGCAAAGGTCGGTTTGCTGTTGACCTGAAAATTCCACCGGCTACTGGGCAGACTGCGCAGGGAGGGTGATGTCGTCTGCAGCGTTGCGCTGTAGTACCGGGATTCGCTGCTGGTGCTGGGGTCCAGGGCCGGTATTTCAAACGCCAGATAGCCATCGTTTTCTCGCCGGACCGGAATGGGGCTGCTGGTCCAAGCGTTATTTGTCCCCTGCAGAACTACCGAAAACTCCGTGCTGCTGCTCAGTTCCGCGTTGGTACTGAATTTGATCCGGACCGTCTGCCCTTCGCAGAATGCCTTCTGAAGACCGGGGATGGAGTCGATGGCGATTCCCGTTTTAACGTTCACGACGGTGCTGGTTGGCGGTATTTCGTTGTTGGCACAGCCTGACTCAAACCGTTCAATCCGGTAGGTAGTGGATTTTTTGGGATAAATAATGGTGCCGTAGGAATCTCCTCGCGGGGAGTAGACTTTCGTACCGTCGCTCAGCGTTGCATGGAAGGGAGCCTGACCCTGGAACTTCAACCCCAGGCTAATCCATTCTCCGTATTCAATCGTGGTGCTGGGCGTTGTAAGTTCCGCGGTTCCCCGGGGCTGCAGTTCCACGTACACCTGGTTCGGGTAACCCACCGTTGCCGGATCGGTGGTAACAACCGCCACGCTAAAAAGAGCATTGTTATACGCGCCGTTGGCGAGGGTTTCCGGAATTACAGCCTGCAACAGACCGTTTTCTTCTTTGGCATCGAGGGTGTGAACAACGGGGTTGCCGGGCTGATCGGAATAACGGTTGTATTCCGTGAGCCGGATTTTGAAGCGGTTGGATGCCCCGAAAGTACCGTTCGCCTTGGAATAGGATACCGTTAACGTTCCCCCGCGGCAGATGACGGCGGGCGTTGCGGACACGGTTCGCAGCGATACCGGATTCACGGTCAGGGCCACCTCGCCACTGGCTTTGCCGATTCCGCACTCATTTCGGGCCGACACCAGCCGGACTGTCCGGCTGGTGGACGCATAAAAAGGAATCGTCCCATTGTACTCACCGGTGTAATACGAGAGAGTAACCCGGGAACTATCCGACAGGGTAACGGTGACGGGGCTCGTCCCGACGGCACGATACTTCAGCAAAAAAGGCTCGGTACGGTTTGAAACGTCGGGTATTGCCCCGGTCAGTTTAACCTCGGCCGGCACGACAACCTCCACGCTACCGGACCACTCACTTTCCAGGGCCGGGGCGGTGCTGACGACCCGGAAATAGAACCGCCGGTTGTCGTTCTGAATCAGCGAAGCCGGAAACTGAAAGGTCAGGACGTTCCCCGCCTGGGTAAACGGAAGGCTGGTAAACTGGTTGCTGTAGTCGTTGCGGACTTGCAGGGCGAGTTTGTTCGTGGCCTCAAAGGTGGCGTTTGTCGTTACAGTCAGTGAGACGGGCGTTGCGGTACAGATGGAACTCGGGGGGTAACTGAGCGCGATGGTTTGAGCGGAAGCAAGAACGGTTTGAAAAAGGAAAAAGCAGGCAATTAAAACACGGTAACGTTTCTTCATACAGGCACGGTGGTAACAATTGCACAAAGAAACAAATGTTAATTAGAAGTATACGCGTTTTTGAGTAGAAATTTTATCGCCAAATCTTTGGCCAGACTGGCATAAAAACAACAGAAATAAGCCTTACACCGCTAGCTATCAATACATTACCGGCAGCACAAACAAACACTTGACCCAAGCATACTTTGTTAGTATTTTCACTTATAAAAGCACTACCCAGAAATGACTAAATTTCAGTACTTTCTTTTGGTCAAAAACCGTGCAGGTCAAAAAGGTGTACGATGCATCGTTAGAAATCTAACAAAAGTGTTTCTGCTCCTGCATCGGTCATACTAACTGTGCAATCACACTCATAAAATAGCATAATCCTTAAACTCTAAACGGGTAACCAATTATGTATACGTTTGATATTCGATTCGCTATTACCGGCACAGATTTCTCCAAACCCGACGTTGAGAGTGCCTGGTTTCTGGAAAAGTTTTCTCACTACTTGATCAGCCTGTTTGACTCCCGGCAAATCATTACCAAGTCAACGCATTGTAGAATCGACGGGTATTCCAACCTACTATTTTCTGTTAAATTACCGTAATTGGGGAAGAACTAAAGATCATGCCCGAAAGTGCCCGCTTACCGGGCAAGACTGGTTGATTGAAGGAGCCACAATCAATGATTTTATCGGCTTCAAGTGTGATGAATCGCGTTTAGTTTCTGAACTATCGAGTGGCAAGTAAAAATCTTTAGCCGGCCAGCGACAATTTGATTTAATTAGTACACAAAAATAGTCCTTACAACTTTGGTCTTCAGGGTTTCAGCAGAGGCATTAAAAGGCGGGTGATAAGCGGATAATTCGTGCGCATTTAAGTACAGTAAATTTTTAACAACAAATATCTAGTTGGCCAAGATTCGGCATTTGGATGTTAAGAATAGGGTGTTCGCATCAACCATTCGCGTATATATTATAGCGTAAGCAAGACACCTAGGGAGACCGGTCATTCTGTTTTTCTTCTTTTCAATGTCCCGTTGCATAATTCGGGTAATTTTCCCGCAGTATAGATGGCAATAAGTCAATAAATTACTGCACAATTCCGATAAGTACGTTAGTAAACAGTCTACTTAAATTTCCACCCAATCCTGACGTAAACGTATGAAACACTTCTTTACTCTTTGGCTGCTCTTGGTTGTGGCCAGCTTCTCTGCAAGCGCTCAGATTCCTTATTCCTCGCCAGCAAGCTTCACTACGGCAGGAGTTTATAATGTGCGCATTCCATTTGAAGGCTTTTCCGAATATGAATCCTACCTGGTCACCATTACCGCCAAGGGAGCCGATGGGGGCGGGCAGGTGGGAGAGTACAACCACAAAGGAGGCAATGGGGCAACGGTTCAGACCACCTTTCGAATACGAGCTCAACCCGAAGGACAATTTACCATCGTTGTAGGCCAGGCCGGAGGCACCTGGTATTCGTATGGTGGTGGCGGTGGTGGGTCGGCCGTCAGCGTGGAGGAATACTCTGGTAGACGCTCCTTATTGGTGGTCGCCGGTGGTGGCGGTGGCGGTAGCGGTGAATTTGCCGGTGGCGGTGGCCAAGGTCTGGGCCCGTCCAGCGGAGGTCGGGGTGGCTCCTATGATACTCCAGAAGATTCAGAAGGGGGTGGTGGCGGTGGCGGTCTGGATGGACCGGGTCGGATGGGTGATTATTCACCAAGACCTCATGAAGGGCGGCCCTGGCTAGCGGGCGGTGGGGGCGGACAGGCCCGTATTGAGGAAATTAGTGCCGGAGGATACAGCTATGAAAATAGAGCGAATGGAGGTGCAGGCTTCGGCGGTGGGGGCGGCAGCGGTTTAAGTGGCACTTCCGGCGGTGGCGGAGGTGGTGGCTACGGTGGTGGCCAGGGTGGTGGCCTCAATAATAGCACACAACCGCCCAACACTAGCCATGGGGGCTACTCTTACGTTAACCCATTGGCCACGATGACAACCATCACTCCGGGTAGCACGAGCGGCACGCAGTACCAGGATGGCTCGGTGACCATCGCCTTTTACAAACTAGAGCCGACGGCGATTACGAACTTCGATATTATCAACGCTGACACCGACCAGGCGATTACGCCCCTGGAGGAGGAAGGCACGGAAGGCAAAGAGGTTAATCTGGCAGCTTTTTCGACCCGAAAACTTAACATCCGGGCTAATTTTAAAACCACGCCCCCTGGTTCAGTGGTCTTTGAACTGAGTGGTCAGCAGTCGCGCACCCACATTGAGAATTCGGCTCCCTTCGCTTTGTTTGAGGACAACAACGGGGATTTTAAGAACTGGACCCCTGAACCGGGCAGCTATACGCTGATTGCTACGCCCTACTCGGGGCCCAACGGCACGGGCACGGCCGGTGCCACCTACAAGGTCAGCTTTACCGTGATCGACCTGATTTCAATTAAGGACTTTTCCTTAGTTGAGGCATTGTGGGGGAGTACCCTTAGAACTATGTCAGACGGTTCGGTTCTGGATCTGGCCAGCACTTCGTATCCTATTTATAACATCCGGGCCAATACCATTCCGAATGCCGGAGTTAGTTCGATCGGATCGGTGGTCTTTCAGTTAAGCGGTGCCCAGACACTGACCCAGATCGAGAATGAAGCGCCGTATGCGCTCTTCAAGGATGATGATGGTGACTACCGCCCCTGGACACCCAAGGTGGGCTCCTATACCTTGACAGCGACGCCCTACTCAGGTCCAAACGGCACGGGGAAAGCGCACGTTTCAAAAACCATCAACTTTCAAGTCATTCGCTCATCCCCTGCCGCCCGGCAGGCCGCCGACGCGGAGTCAGAATCCGGCTCGGTCCGGATATTCCCCAACCCGTTTACTGACTCGTTCACCATTGAACCCACAGGAGTTCGGTCCGGCCCACAGGCGGTGGAATTATATGATCTGCTGGGCCGCCGGGTGTGGCAGGGCGTGACAACGGGCGATAAGCAGGTGGTGCCCGTAGGAAGCCAGCTATCGACCGGTACCTATGTGCTTCGGGTTGGCGGGGGTGAAAAGGCCGAAACCATCAAGGTAGTTAAAGCTCCTTAATGCCGAATGCGCCATCGTGTATAAACCAAAATCCGGCCTGAGTGGGCCGGATTTTGTGTTTGTTGGCAATCACCGTACTTTATTTTCAGGCCAATCTGATTTAATCATAAAGCAACGACTTTGTGCTGCTGTTCTTCTACATTGACGGTTTACTTACGGTCTTTTCACCATTTTAAACCGGCGAGCTAGTTTACCCTCTCCCACTTTGACGACATACAAACCGGGGGTGTAGCCGCTGCCCAGCGAGAAGAGTTGGTCGTCCTGGATATTTTCCAGTTGCTGAACCGTCCGGCCATACCCATCATAAATAACCACCGGAAGATTCCGGGGCCTTTTGCCCGTTACCTTTAAGCGGAAAGATTCCGTGAAGGGGTTGGGAAAACTACGAATCTGCAACTCCTCAACCTTGGCAGTGCCCTCTGTACCCAGGCGGCTTTCGGGATGATAATTGACCACCTTGAGATTAATCGTCAAGGGTGTAGCAGCAACACCCTGGCCATCGGGTTCAGAATAAATGGTGCCGGTCAGCGTATAATTACCAACCTTGGGCAGCCAGGGATTGTAATTTCCTTCGGCATCCCCAAACAGCGCGTAGGGGGCCTGGTTTTCCGTCTGCCTCCGGTTTTGCGGTCCGCTCAGCTGCATGACGACCGACCCAACCGCAGATAGCCCCGTGTTGGCCCGGATGTTGAATTTCTGCTCGCCCACCCAATACAGGTTAAGCTCATCCGTGGACCGGAGTTGAATGATTTCCTCGTCGGTGTCGGCGTCAATCAGGCTGAAGCTCATCAGCGTCGGTTGATCAACGAATGAAAAGGCCAGCGTTAGCGGTTGTCCGGCACCACCGGTGGCTCCTGCCCCGCTGTAAGCCGTTGCCGTCAGGCTATAGCTGCCCACGGTAGGTGTCCAGGGTCGGTAGTTTCTATCGTCATCCCCAAACAGAGCATAGGGAGACTGATTCTCTGTCTGAGTACGGCTTTGGTCTCCGCTCAGCTTCAAAACCACCGACCCAACCACATAGGGCCAGGTATTGGCCCGTATATTGAGCTTATTAGTGGGCAAGGTCGCCAGATTGACCACCTCCCCCGCCTTAAGTAGCTTAATTTCCTGATTGGTTTCGGCATTCATTAAACTAAAGCTGACCACCGTCAGCGGAGTGGTTGGCACCACCACTTTACGAATGCGGTAATTGACCGGATCGGCAATGTAGACATTTCCCTGGGGATCGACGGCCAACCCTTCAGGCAGCGCCAGGCTAGCCTCCGTGGCCGGTCCGCCATCGCCCCCGTAGGCATAAACGCCGTTGCCCGCCAGTGTGCTGATGATCCCCTCTTTATCGACCCGGCGAATGCGGTTGGAATTGCCGTCGGCAATGTAGAGGTTACCCTGAGCATCGGTGGTGATGCCCTCCGGATTAGACAGGTTGGCATCAGTAGCCAGCATCCCATCGCCGTTATAGCCACCGCCCCCATTTCCAGCAATGGTATGAATGATGCCGTTGGGGTTACTTTCCGAATGCGGTTATTCTCCGCATCGGCAATCAAAAGATTTCCCTGCAAGTCCAACGTCACCCGGGTAGGCAGTGCAATTTGAGCCTGAATAGCCACGCCACCGTCACCACTGAAGCCCCGGCTGCCAGTACCCACAACGGTAGTGATAACGCCATCAGGGGTTACCTTTCGAATGCGGAAGTTATCCGTATCGGCAATAAAGATGTTGCCTTTCGAATCGACCGCATAAAAACAGGGAACTAGGGTGTTTTTTACCTTTATTTCACCCCACCTCCCTAAAAAGCAAATAACCCGCTCAGGTTGAGCGGGTTATGCTAGAGCCTTGCAGAGGGAGAGGGATTTACCCCGTATCGTTTAAGTTACTGAAATTGACCACATTAGCCGCTTGGGCTAATTGGGTGCCACCTACTTTACCATTTCGTGCCCAAAAAAATAGGGGCGTTAACCACCTATTTACATTGAACCAGTTCTGCCTCAATTGTCGGCATGAAGTATGGATAAAGCGGTCGAATGGCGCCACCCTCAAGCTTTCCCAGTAGACCTAGTAAAGCGTTAATCTGATTATCCTTTGCTTCCAGTTGTCGGTCTTTTGTTTCCAACTGCTTTTCCATCGTCATTTTAAATTGATGGAACTCAGAGACCAACCGAGAAATCACCCCTTCTCCAAAACTAGCCTCTTCAACAGTTCGGTTTTGCGCAACTAAATCCATACCACCACTAAACTCTTCTCCAAAATAGTTAGGTTCTACATTAAGAACCTGAGCTAATGCCAGCAATTGACTAGGCTTAACTTTATCACGCCTAACCATCTTATAAAAGCCCGTTTCCGTCATTCCTAGCGATTCCGCAACTGATTTTACTGTCTTTAACGGAGAGTCTATATCTCTTACCCTCCGCTTAACTTTTTCTAGTCTATCTTCCATAGAAAAAAAATAGTTATGTAAAACTTGACTGATACAACTCAATAGTTTAGTATTGCATTACGAAAATTCGTAATAGACATTACGAAATAACGTATCGACTAACGTAAAAGCAAGTTTTACTATGCCAACGGCAAAAAAAATTTCACATTCTAAAAATGCGCTCTGGGATATATATGCAGATGCAGACCCAGTCGTGCGCACCAGGATTCAACTGGATTTGAAGGAAGTCGCGCTGTTCCGCCACTGGTACGAGACAGCATCTAAGGGAGGCTACGACTTAACGAAAGCGAAGGCCCCGCTCCGGGATATCTTCCTAAAACACATGCCTGAAACGGCCAAAATATTCGGCATTACCCTCTCACCTCAAGCTGCATGAATTATGGCTATTCAAGTAAAAATGGTCGCCGAATACGCGAAACAACAGCTAGAGGTAGATGGCATTATGATGGTCACCATCGAGCGCGAGATCGACGTAATCTGTTTCGGCGGTTGCGACATCGGAGTTAACCTGCAAACCAAAATTGCAGCAGTTCACAAACTAATGCTGGAAACCAATGAAGAATGCCAGCAGTTGGGCCTGCCCGAACCGTGGCCGGGTATTTCCAAAATTGTCCATCCAATCAAAACTTTCCCTTCAACCTCTCAATCCGATGAATCAATCGAAACCCATTCATAGCTGGGACTGGCTAAACATCCGCGTCTGGTCCGGAGTGTTGCTCTCTGCCGCCGGTACCGCCTGGCTTCTTTATTCACTTTTCACCTTTTTATTCTTCAACTAACATGGTTTCACCAAACCTCGAATCGCGCAAATCGGAGATTACCTTCTTAATGAAGAAGTATCAGGAAGTACTGGTCAGACTTATCAAGTTGCGGGACTACGTCGCCCAGTATGATAATAAACTAGCCACCATCGCTATTATGCCTCACGGACGGCCGGACGATACGGTTAAAATGCTGGCGTTTTTTATGTCAGCGAAACCAAGCCTGCCTGCTTTCGATCCAAACACACCCTCTTTTCTTCATATACTGACGGATGATCTGCTGCCGCACCTAGTGGATGAAATGATTGATCATTACGAAAGGCTAATCGAGAGTCAGCAAGACGTTCTAAGGGAGGTGCTGGCGATGCAGGACAGTCCTGAACCGGTTTTTGACTGGCAAACCTCTACCACCTCCGCAGAAAACGCCCCACCGGTCGTCAATTTTCTAATCAATGAACTCAAAGCGCTGCCAACGGCGACGGTCTACGTAAGAGTAAAGCGCCAGTCAGGATTTGAGAACTGGGAAGTGAAAATGGACGCTCATACGAACATCACCATTCACCCCAAAAGGTATCCGGCTTTCTCTTACAGCAGGAGACCCTCGACAGCGGAACGCAGAGCTGAACACGTTTTCACCTATTCCTGTCCAATTGCATGACGTTCGAAATCTGGGGACAAATCATCGTCGTCCTCTGTACCATCTCTCTGTTCATCTTGAATTACCGCAACAACAAGCGTGATAAACAATGAGCTATAACCAGCTCCTGCTTTGCTACTTCCAGCAGCAACCGTTCGTCTCGCTGATCTCCAGCGACGATTTCAAGAGCCAGGCTGAGGGCCTGATGAATTTCCAAGTATTCTTGATGGCTTTCATCCTGGATCTACGCCAGTGCATCGATGGCCCGCTTCTAGGGGATGATATTCTGCGCAACCAGCTCGGCTTTCAGATGTCCCAGGCCCAGACGATTCTGATAATGATTAAAACCGAGTTTAACGAGCTAACTGCAATACCAAAATGAATGTCACAGAAATTCTTGAAGAATACGCCGACAACGCCCTGGCTGGCTGGACACTAGGCGAATTGATGGGGGGCGATGTGGTCCTGAGAGAACGCCACGAAGAACTGCAGGCGAAAGTCCCCAAAACCGACCTCGAGTATGAGGAAATGTCCCAGATCACGACTGTCCTGGATCATATGGCCACCATTTATGAAGACCTAAGTCCCTGGATGCAGGAAGAATCTACTTACTAGTTAATTAATTCATTTTCACCCTTTTATTTATTCTACAATGAATGTAAATGTAATCTTTCGCAGCCTGGCATTGACGCCAGCTCGTAAAAATCGCAACCAGTACCGTCAACTTGCCGTAACTTTTGATAATTCGGCGGATCTCGACTGTCTCAATCGGTTACTCAATCACCAGGTAATTGGCACTTTCGCCGGCGATCCACCGCCGGCGGGATTTAGCCGCACCGAGATTATTGCCCTATCGGTTTTTGTTCCCGATCAGCCGGCTAACCTGGTGAGCACGATTGATCCGCTTAGCGACCTGGCTCGCTACATCCGGCTCCAGCTCCAGCAGCAACGCAATACAGAATGCCGGCTCCATCCGGACATTGAACCACGCCAGCTCATTGATGCGCTGGGTCGTCTGCTGCTGACAATGGGTGAGCCATCCAAAATTGTATTTAAACTCGGCAATTAGCCGGGATGACCATTTAACCGGCCGTCCCGACCCCGGGGCGGCCACAACGAACAAGAAGGCATGACCCCAACAAATAAAGATACCCTGGCAAGTAGAAAAGCCGCCTTCGCCAATAGCAGTGGCCTGGTTTATGAGTGGGCAAAAACAGAAGATAACGCAGAAACGGTCAAGCTCGTCGCCCAGGCCATCGATGATGCCATCGACCTGATCAGCGCCCTGGAAGTTAAAGCCGATACCCCACGCCACCAGCACCAGCACGGTCCCACAAACAACCACTACGATCGAAAGGAAATCCAGTCAAACGTATACGTGGCTAATCAGACTTCGTATAACGTCAACGGTCACGCCCTGGAAAACAGCGTGCACGTGGAGGTGGGGCGTGACCTGTTTTACAAACTCAGCAAGGATCTGATCATTAGTAGTTCGGGGCACATGGTGATCCGGCCCGAATCAAAAAAACTTCTTACTGCGGTCGGAGAAATCGACCTGAGCGATACGGAGCTGTCGCGCCTGCAGTCATTCCTTAAAACTGACTTCGGCGTATGAGAGTGTATCAACCTTTTGGTGAGCGAGATCCAAAACCTAACCCGGTTAACCCCAGCGCCTACGCGTCGGTACTGGCTGAAGATGATCTGGAAACAGAAGCCATTAAACGGCGCAAAGGCCACGTTTTCCCCCTCGATGTCTTTCCCGAACACATCAAACCCTTAATCGCCGTCCTGGTCGATAAAATGCAGGGTGAGCGGGCCTTTATCGGCATGTCGCTGTTGCAGGCTGCCAGCACCGCGATTGGCTCGGCCCTTCGTGCCCGGATGGGTGACTGGGAGGTTTGTCTTTCGATGTGGGGTTGCTCGGTGGGGATCAGCTCCTCGGGAAAGTCGATGATCCAGGGCGTTTTACTTCGCCCCCTCAACAAGATCCAGGACGATTACAACGAGCAGTACTTCGACAAGCTCAAGGAACAGGAACGGGAATATGCCATCAAGGTGAAGTCTAAGAAAAATCCGCTTAAGGAAGACGAACCCGACGCTGTTGAAGAGACCTTTTTCTTTGGCAGTAATAGCGAGCCAGTCAAACAGAAAGTGGTCATGTTCGAGGATATCACCTTCGAGGCCCTGATTAAGGACGTGCTGCAGCACAATTACAAGGGCGTAACCCGCTACGCTGATGAGCTGCTGAAGTGGATCGATGACATGGACCGTTACAAAACCGGGAAATCGGAGGCCTCCTTTTGGACAGCAAGCTGGTCACCCTCCTCCTCTTTCACGATGCGCCGGGCCGGCGGGAAACTGACGTATATCCGTAAGCACCACCTGGTGGCCAGCGTAATGGGATCAACGCAGCCCGATGTAATCTACCGCTTTTACGAGCAGAACCGCCTGGCGACCGGCTACATTTTCAGGATGCTGTGGGCGTTTGCCGAAACCGATCGGGTAATTTCTCCGGACTTGTCCTATCGCATCCCGGAGGAGCTGCTGGAGGGCTATAACCGGATGATCCAACGGATGTACCACGAGCTGCCGATGAACTACGAGACCGACGAGCCGCACGTGTCCAAGGTCAGCCGACCGGGCATTCTACGGTTTCAGGAATGGCAGGACAAACACACGATGGCCATCAACCGGATGGATAACCTCACCGATAAGAACGTCAAAGCCGGGATCTTCGGGAAGATCAAAGAATACGGCCTGCGCATTGCCCTGATTCTGAAAGTGATGGATATGTGCCACAGCCACCCTAAACTAAAACCCGACACGATCGAGGACGAGTACATCTACCGGGCGCTGAAGGTTTGCGACTACTTTATGCACTCTGGTTATGAAGCCTACCAGACGGCCAAAAGCAAGGTCTTGATTCCGCCCAACGTGTTGGAGTTTGCCGCCCTGTTGAAGGGTTTCCAGTACAACCAGAAAGCTCTGGCCGATCACCTGGGCATTACCAAGCAGTCGGTTAACGAAAAGCTCAAGCGGTATATGGATAAGTATCCGGCCGCTTTCCAAGCTAAAAATTCATAGAACCCTGACTTCCTGACCGTTTTTAGTCCTATTTTTTTGCTAAGTGTCTGATAAATAGACAGATAAGTGGTCAGGGCCGGTCAGGATTTTAGTGTTTATAACTCACGTAAGTAATTGATAATCAAAGGTAGGATGTCAGGTATAGTGCCCTGACCGACCCTGACCGAAAGTAAGGACGGGTCAGGGTGTTCAACCTGACGACTCACTACTGATTATCAGCAAGTTAATCAAGTCAAAAACAGAAAAATCCTGACTTGCCCTGACCAAGAGCAGATTTGATTATCAGCGAGTTACGTTAAAAATAGGATTAAAAGCGGTCAGGAAGTCAGGACACCACTAAAACTCACTTTTAGCGATGCCAGTCAACTACAAAGACTACCATCCCATGTGGAAGCGGATCAGCCGGTTTGTCCGACTGATCAGGGCGAAAAACAAATGTGAGCAGTGCGGGGCACCGCACCTGGAGACCATCGCCAGGGCCAAAGACGGCACGTATATGAATATCGATGGTGAGGTATTTAACGAAGAAACCGGGGAGTATTTGGGCATGGCCCGGGGGAGCGAATACATGGAAGACCGTTTTGTCAAAATCGTGCTGACGGTAGCGCACCTGGATCACGATCCGAAGAACAACGACCTGGTGAATTTAAAAGCGCTCTGCCAGCGCTGCCACCTGGCGCACGACCGGAAGGATAATAACCTTCGCAGGAAGTACGGCAAGAATTACCGAGTCTGGAATCTATTCACGCAAAATTCTTAACGCTTTATAACCATGTTACGCAGAGTAGAGCACCATGAAAAAGTCCGCGTCCGAGCTGGCACCGGCATCGAGCATCTGGAGAAGCACCTGGTCACAACCTGGACGCTTTTCGGCCTTCCCGTTTACATCTATCACAAAGTTTTAACGACTAATTTTTAATGTATGACCTCTCAAGAAATTATTGACCGACTGGAAGCTGAAGGCATTTCTAATGCACAAATTATTGAAGACGGTTTCCCTGAATGGGTAGGCAAGGTTGTGGATAAGCGTTACGAGCATCGTAATGAAACAGAGGATGAATTCGAGAATGAGACGCAAGTTTATCACTTAGTAGACCACAACGTGTTCCTAATGATCGATGGGACAAAGGAGAATGGCCAATGGAACTATTGGGGCCTTAGAGAATGCCGACAAGTCAGCGTAATTGAGTACGTATAACTTCGTGATGTACCACTTCTAATTCTCTACCTAAAATGGCTATCACCAAAGCACAAATCATCCAAAATTTCGGCAAGCCGGTCAGTGTTGACTTGTCCGTAGGGACTGCCCTCGGCACCATCTACCGTCTTAACCAACAGTAGATCGAGGGCTACCTGAACAGTGAGCAGCAGCAGGCATACATCGTGCTTACCGGGGACGATCCGGAGAAGCCCACCCCTTTTCCCCTGGACGCTATCACCCTGCAATAACTCGCTGTTTTATGCCACTCTACATTCTAACTACCGACAGAAAATTTACAGATTCTCCCGAGGCTGGCGACCAATTTTGCCTGTGCAGTAGATGTGGTGATGTGATTGGGGAGAACACCCTGCCGATCCGGCTCTGGCCCAATAAGATCTCGGAATTCCGGTATCATCCCAGGTGCTTGGGATTAACCGAGGCGAAAGTTAATCCGGAAGATTTTTACGACGCGCCATTTATCCAATTACAGCCCGCGCTTTAGTTTTAACAGAAAGGTCCGGCGTTACAACGCCGGACCTTTTTTGTTATGATTCTTTAGGAAGATCTATGCCTTTCACTGCATAGGCTTCATCTCTAAGGGCTTTTACAGCAGAAAGCAAATCTAAAGCCTCGTCCAAAAGTGTCCTGCGATTTTCTAAAGTAACCTCGGAAGGTCTCACATTGAGGAGTCTCCGGTACACTTCCTCATACTTTTTATCCATATAACCTCTATTCACCAATGCGGTGAATAGATCCCCGGCATACTTCATGTCTGTATCTACAGTCCTTTCACCTTCATCATTAACCCACTTAATGATTCTGGGAACCTCCATTGCTCCCCTAATCTGACGATCAACAATTTCTTCTGCCTCTTGAATAATGTCCCTAATTTTATAGCTATAGTAGCCACATACCATGACCTTGTAGGATTCAAAAATTTCTTGGTAACTCATTGCAGAAAGATTTAATGGTGAACTGCCAAGATAGATAATATAGTGACAGATGAAATTTCAAACTTCGTAAGCGGCAAATATCAATTATGTGCTGCGTTCTCGACTACAGATTGCAGTCAGTTAAGTCCAGACTAAACCTATAAACAAAATCACCCGCTTGGATACCAGGCGGGTGATTTTATTATTCTACAATGAGATGTATATCTCTGCCGCAAAGCTACCGAAATCTAACATTTAACTAGCTAACAGGTCCATTTTTAGCAAAATCAAGCCTATGATCATCAATCAGCAATGTTTTGTCTGATAATTGTTACTAACTGAGCATATTTACCCCGTAAATGTACTTATCTTTATGGTGCTCAGTTCCTTGTCAATTTCTGGCCTTGATACTCATCTGGTCGCCTGATGTCCTGTTTTTCGCGGCAAACTGGGCTGAATTTTGCCAACGCAATAGACCGTAACTTGTATTAATTGTACATGCCGCCTTATGTAACGACCGACATCCGGGTTTTTCCGCTCGTGCGGAAATTCCTGTGCTTTCACTTCCCAACTGCTCCTTTCCTCATTGGTGCAGAAATCAATGGGACGTTCACCAACTCGTTCAGCGCCTATTTGTGGGCCTGTCTGGACCGCTACCCCCGCAAGGAAGAACCCAAAGCCTACATGCGTTTAACCGATACCATGACGGTGGGAACAAAGCGCTGGATGGCCGCACACGGCTTCGGCTCCAGTCTCTCTCCCGAGAAGGTAGTTTCCTTTAACCAGTTCGTTAAAAAGACTTTTCTGGAACAGATGGTCCACGAAACGGCCGTGCGCGAATCCTACGGCGGCTTCGTTTCGGAATCAATCGAAAATTTCCTCAAACGTTACGACCTGGATGAGTCGGAAATGTCGCTGGAAACCGCCATTCGCTACTACACCCGCAACCGGCCGGCCTGGCTGAAAACCGCCAAACCGGTACGCCAACGCCCGGGAGCAACCTCTAAAATTCTTTCGATGCCGGTAACGCCGGACATCGCACTGGTCGCCTGATGTCCTGTTTTTCGGGGGGCTTGTAGGCGACTTTTGTGCCTAATATGTCTCTAAACCGAACAGGAAAATGGAACCCCGGTGGAGGACGCTGGATCGAGATCGTCCCGGCTGTCGCCCTTGCTTCGTATACGATATCATCGGTAGCCAGCGCCCCCACCGTTGTTCTTTCTCCTTCCTGGAGCTTTACCCGGATCTACTGCACGCCAGGCACGCTCCAGTACCGTGAATCCAAAAAAAACACCGATAACGGCTTTCTCCATGATCTAGAAATCAAGGGCTTTTCGCCCGACGACTCCCCCGACAAACGCGCCCAGATTGAAAATCTCGCGCAGTATCAAACGTTTTTGGTTCGCTTCCAGGACACCGCCGGGCTGACCCGTTTAGCCGGCACGAAGATCGAACCCCTCCTCCTCGAATTTGAGCTATCGACCGATAGCGATGTCCCCGGCTCCCGGGGCTATAACCTTTCCTTCTCGGGCACTCTCACCGCCCCTGCCGCGTATGAATGACCGTTTTTCGATCGCGCTTTCTGAATTAACATCCGGCCCCTGGCTCATCGACGCCCAGGCTGGACAATTGGCGTTTCAGACGCTTCTGGAGCACGGTGCACCGGTTGACTCTGTGGCCCGGCCAGCCGACCGGAAAATGGGCTTTGTACCCCTGGAAGCAATCGAGCTGCCGGAGGAAATGATGGCCACGCTCAGTTTAAGCGAAACGCCCCAGGGTGCCGGCATTTTGGTACTGGAGTACGAAGGGCTGCTGTATAATCACACGTCCCGCTGGATCGAGGCTGAACTGAAATGGGCCGGCCGTATTCCTGAAATCCTGGCCGTCGTCTTAAAAGTAAACGGCCCCGGCGGCCTGGAGCACGCAGCCTACCGGGTGGGCGATGCGATTGACAACCTGGACAAACCGGTTGTCTTTTACTGCGACCATGGTGTGGCGGGTTCTGCCTGGTACCTGGTGGCGATCCACTGCGCCCAGATTATTGCTTCCCGGCCGACTGACGAAATCGGCTCCATTGGTGTTTACACCTCCTTCCGCGATAACAGCGCCCAACTGCAGGCGATGGGCATTAAGGAAGAGGACATTTACGCCGACCAATCCAAAGAGAAAAATTACGAATACCGCCAGGCCAAGAAGGGCAACTTCAAGCCGATGCAGGCCCTGATGACCCGCAAGGCTCAGCGGTTTATCGATGATGTTACTAGCCGCCGTCCTGGGGTGAAAGCCACGGACGCCGGCGACCCCACAGCCGGCGGTCTCTTCACCGCCGACATCGCTCTGGAAATGGGCCTGATCAATTCGATCGGCAACCTCAGCGACTTAATGGCCACTACGCTCACCCTGCTGGCCGATTCTTCTCCCTCAACCAATCCCCCCTCCGATTCCATGTTTGGATACCTGAAGCTGGCCGCCCTGATGGCGGTCAAGGGTGTAACTGCTGAACAGATTACGCCCGAACAAATCGACGCTATCAATGCCGAGCTGACGGCTGCTGGCTTTACTGGACTGGCCGTTGTCAGTCAGGCACAATTCGACGCTGCCGTCGCCTCCTCCAACCAACTCACGCCGGTTCAAACGCAGCTCACGGCCGCGACGAAAGAGCTGGCCACGTTGCGTAGCCAGGTCTCCACGCTGACGACCGAAAAAACGCAATTAGCGGCCAAAGTGGCCGAACTCGGTGAGCAGCCAGGCGAAACGCCCAGCAACCCCACCCGCACCACAACGGAAACCATTCCGAGCACCGAAGGCCAGCTCACGGCCGAACAAGTGGTTGCTGGCCTGGCTCACAACAAATCCCTGGACAACAACCCACTTTTCCCCTACTAATCCACCCGGGCTCAACCCTTCGCCTTTCCCACCTCCTAGTCCCCAGTAAACAACAAATCCAATGCAAATCGCTGACATTGTCACCGAGTACGGTGCGTATTACCAAAACCAAGGGCAGAACCTGAGCCGTCTCCACCAGGTTGCCCGCGTTCCTTTTGAGACAGAATCCGCCTTAACGCCGGTCATCACGGATGACACGGTCTGGACGGCCGCCAAATCCACGATTTCGCGCCTGGTACAACCGTTCCAGAAGAAGTTTACACCACTGGGCCAGGCTGAGTTCAAACCGGTAAAAATCGAGATGCAGCACATGAAAGCTGACTCGGAAGAGGCTCCGGATGACCTGGAGGCTACCTGGCTCGGCTTTTTGGCGAGTGGTAACTTAAAACGCTCTGAGTGGCCTTACATCCGCTATTACCTGGAGTCGTTGTTCTTTCCAAAAATCCAGGAGGATCTGGAATTGAACGAGATTTTTAAAGGCGTCCACGCTGCTCCTGCCGATGGCACCCCGGGTGCGATCTCCACGTCGATGGACGGTCTGAAGAAAATCTTCGCTGGCCACATCACCGCCGGCCGGATTACCCCGATCACAATGGGCGTTATTCCAACTGATCCGGAGGAGTTTGTTGATTACGTTGAAGACTTCGGCGATTTGATCGACAAACGCTACTGGAACGGAGCGATGCAGCTCAACATGGCCCAGGATCTGCAGCGCCGGTTCGAACGGGGCCAGCGGAAGAAGTACGGCAAAAACACGGTCGACAACGCCCAGGATCTGATCGTAAAATCGACTAACCTAACGGTGAAAGGTTTGCCAAGCCACAACGGATCAGGCCGCATCTGGTGTACGCCGAAGGGCAACGCCGTCCTGTTGAAAAAGAAAACCCAAAACCAGAAACTGGTCGATATCCAAACGGTGGATCGTCTGGTGAAATTCTTAACCGACTGGTGGATGGGTACGGGCTTCATCATCCCGGAAATCGTTTTCTGCAACGACCAGGCATAAGCAGCCCCTTTAAACTCCCCTTTGATACCTCAAACCCGCTGACTATAAGCTACGAAGCCGAATGGAACTCGCCATTCGGCTTGTGCTGAAAGCGCCCCACCAACATGGCAAAAGACCAAGAAAAAGAAGTGACCGTCGAGTCGCTTCAGGCCGAACTGGCCGAAAAAAAGGCCGAAATCCTGGAGGCCACTACCATCATCGAAGCCCAGGGCAAAACCATCACTGAGCTGGAAGCGAAAGTCGCCAGCCTTGAGAAAAGCCCGGCCCAATTTCCGGTGATTACCGTCGGCGGAAAACGCTACGAAGTCCAGGTCAAATCTTTCCAATTAGGAAAAGAAGTCATTACCGTTGACGAGCTGCTGGCTGACGAAGAGCTGCAGCACAAAGCGGTTGAGAAAGGCTTCGGATTCCTCGTCGAAATCGCTGAATAATCATGGCAGGAACCTACAATTCAATCAAATCAACTCCTGCCGTCAGCTTGCAGGGTGGTCTTAAGCAGAAGATTTATATTGCTGCTTATGACGACTTCGAAACGATCGAGATGCCGGACAAAGCTGCTGCCAACGTGGCCGATCGGTTTAAGATCAAAGAGCCACACACGTTCAAGGCAGGAAAGGGCTTTGTCGAAATTTACATTACCAAAAACACCGGTTTTGTAAAGTTCTCGCCGATCGGTGGCCCGGATCGTCACAGCTTCAACGCCGAGGGCGAATTCTACCACCCGGGCGAAGGTGATGAAATCGTCGCTTTTGGCAACCAGGCCATCCACGACCGGTTTATCATCCTGGCTCCCCTGCCAGGCAGCGATGAGCTGATCCAGATCGGTTCGGATGAATTCCAGGTGGAGCTGACGCCGTCTTACGACACCACCAAGAACGGTGACGATGGTCGGGGCTGGCCGTTTACCTTCAGCTCCTACATGCCGTATTTGATCAAATACACGGCATCGACGATTCCGCTGAAACCCGTCACCCCCTAACCCAATTATGAATAAATCAACGAAAAAGCCGGCCGCTCGTGAGCTGCCGGCTTTGCCTTATCAACTTGTTGGCGTGCCTGCCCACGTTACGCACGTGTTTGTTCCGGCCACTAACCGCAGCTATGTGTTAGCGGATCTCACCGCCGGCCAGTGTGAGCAGCTCGTCCGGGTGGGCTGGCCCCACATTGAACGCATCGAGCCTAAGCCGGTCGCCTGATGTCCTGTTTTTCGGGTCACCGTCAGACGACTTTTGTAACCAATCTTTTGGTTAAATCTTTTCAAAATCAGAATAGCGACTGGGTTTCCTAGTCGCTATTTTTTTTATGAACCTACCTGATCTGATTCGTGCCTGGCTAAAGAATCCCCAGGACTACGTCGCCGGCCTGCAGCTCCTGGAAGCCACCGGATCGCTTAGCAGCCTAAACCTCCGCATTCTATCCCGGGGCGCTGACTCCTTCACCCGGCCCCGGCTGTTCGAGCTGCTGCAGACCTGGCTGGCCGGCCAGGTACCGGCCCCGGCTCCGGTCTCAGCTCCCCCTCCGGCGAGCGTCGACGCGACCGGTTTGATTGCGCCCCTCCAGCAGCAGATCTACCGCCTGATGGATGAGCGCACCGAACTGAAAGCCCGGCTTCGCTACCGTATGTACGATGTCGAGGCTGAGGCTGAAGAGGACCGCCGGATCTGGGCACTGCGCATTCTGGCCATCATCCGGGAAGTTGACGAACTGTACAGCCGGATTGATTTTGCCCAGGAGAATGGCTACCTGCCCAGCGATAAAGATCCCGAGGAGACCAGGGACGACCGCCTGAGCCTGATGAACGTGCGCACGTATATCAGCCGGTACCGGAAGAAACTCAAACAGGCTACGAGTGATCAGGAGAAGGATTCGTGTATGCAACTGCTCCAGCATTACGAAGCCGAAAGGAAACGATTGGAGCAATTAATCTAACTCACCACCGTGTAATTGAACTGAGCAACATGATTTTAACACGCATGGGGAACAAACGGGCCATTGCGGCCAGGATTCAATCCTATTTCCCCGAACACGACCTATACCTCGAACCGTTTTTCGGTGCCGGCGGTATGTTTTTTTCCAAACCCAAGGTAAAGTACAATGTTGTCAACGACGCCGATGAGGAGGTTTATAACCTGTTTCACGTTGTGCAGCACCAACTGGCCGAGCTGGAGGCTTTCTGGCGCATGGCCCCCCAACACGACAAACTTTTCCAGCACTGGAAAACCCATTCGGAAACCGACCCCGTACTGAAAGCCGCCCGGTTTCTCTACCTCAGCAATTACGGCTTTATGGGTAGGCCCACCAGCATGAAGATGGGCATCGACAACACGAAATTCACGACGTACAACCGTTTACCAGCGTGCGCCCAGGCCCTGGAAGATGTCATCTTTGCCTCGACCGACTTCCGTAAATTCTTCAAACAATTTGCCCTCCCGGCCCGACTCACCCGGGCGTTTTGCTACGCTGATCCCCCGTATCTCGATACCGACAACACCTACGCCGGCGGTAAGCGCTCGACCTGGACCAAACAGGACCTGGTCGATCTGCTCGATGCCCTGGAGTCGCGCCAGATCCCGTTCGCCATGTCTGAATTTGATCACCCCTTTGTCTTGGCTGAAGCCAGCCGGCGGGGGCTATTTGTGCATGAAATCGGAGAACGGCGCAACCTCAGCAACCGCCGGATGGAAATCCTGCTAACCAACTATGAAAAGCGAGAATGAACGCTTTGAAGATGCGTTCGATGCCATTCTGAAATGGTACAAATCAGACGGCGAAACACCGCTGTCGGCTTCCCTGGAGGGGAGACGGCAGCGGTGGATTGCTGCCCGCGAGTGGATGGTGGCCATTCGGCCCCTCACCGATTCCGAAACGGTGAAATACCTGGTCTCAACCTACCAGGTATCTGAGCCGCAAGCCTGGCGTGACATTCGTGACACCAAACGGTTTTTTGCGACGATGGAGGCTACCAATAAGGAATTTGAAAAGGTGATGCTCATCGCCCAGATCAAAAGCCTCCGAACGACGGCGCTCTTTAACGGAGATCTGAAGACGGCCGCTAAATGTGACGACAACCTCATCAAGCTAAACCACTTCGATCAGCCCCAAGATACTGACCAGGCTCCCCGCCAGATCAAAGTATCGATCGACTTTAACCCGGCGCGAATTGGCGCCAAGCCAATCCCGAACCTGGAGGCTAAAGTGGCCGCCTACATCGGCGAGAAAGCAAAACGGGAGCTGATGATTGAAGACGTTGATTTTGAACCCGTAAACGAGAAGGACGATGACCAAAGCGCTCAGCAAGATCAACCCTAGCCTGGTGCACGTCAACCAATCCGATGACGTCGATGGCGTACTATCCGAACAGGAGATCCGGGAGCTGCACTTCAATTACCTGCAGCTCATTGCCCTGCTGATCCGGGCACAGTACACCACCTGCGTGGCCGGCCGGGGAACCGGGAAAAGTGAGGGCGTGCTGGCGCCCTACGTGCATGACCTGGTGAATGAAATGCCCCGGGGCAGCTTTGTTTGCGTGGGAACCACGTACATCCAGCTCCTGGACCGCACGTTGCCGGCGCTCTGGAACGGGCTGCAGCGCATGGGCTACCAGCGCGACGTGGACTACTGGGTCCGGCGTTTTCCCGATAAGAAGTTTAAACTCGATCTACCCCACAACTGCCCCCTCGACCCGCAGCACTCCATTTTCATCCGGAACGGCAATACTGTTTCGGTTTTGCGGCTCGTGGGCCAGGACCGCCCCGGGACCGCGAACGGTTTGAGCGTTAACGCCATTTTTGGGGATGAAGCCAAGTTCCTCAACAAAGAGAAACTAGACAGTGAGGTAATGGCCATTAACCGGGGTGAAAATGAGCGATTTGGGCACTCTGCGCTGCACCATTCCACGATGTTTACCACCGACATGCCGACCACGAAGTCGAGCCGGTGGATCTTGGACGCGGAGAAGGAGTGCAACAAACCCCACCACCAGGAGGCCATCAAACTGATCCTGGCGGTTCAACTGGAGATTTACAAGGAAAAGCAGAAATTGGCCAAGCGCCCGGGCAATGTTTCGGCCCAACTGCGTATCAAAAAATACGAGGGGATGCTCAGAGAGCTACGCGTCGGCCTGGTGCATTTTGCCGAGGCCAGTAGCTTCGCTAATATTCACGCCCTGGGCTTTCAGTATTTCAAAACCCTGTTCCGGACGCTTCGGCCGAGCTACTGGAAAGCCAACGTTTTGAACATTCGGGTGAAAGGCGTGCAAGACGGCTTTTACCCCCACCTGCGCGATGAGCTGCACTATTACGACTCGGTTGACTATGGCTTCGTTGACAATCATTTTGGCGAAAAAGGCTTCAATGATTGCCGCAAGGATGCCGATATCGACCACGACCAGCCGTTAACGATCGGAATGGACTACGGTTCAAGTTTTAACTGTATGGTGGTGGGTCAACGAGTAGGCCGGGAGGTACGCTATCTGAAGATCTTCTATGCACCTGGTGAGAAGAAGATCCAGAGCGTTGTGCAGGAGTTTTGCGACTACTACCGGTATTTCTACAAAAAGCGGGTTAAGTACGTGTTTAACCACACCGCCATTGGTACGGATGGTAAGTCGGATGTAACCTATGCTGATGAGGTCATCAAAGTGCTCAAAGACAATGGCTGGCACGTTACTGAAATCTATACGGGCCAAACTGAATCCCACATGGGGCGTTACCTGGCCTGGGGCGTGGCGCTGAGCGAAGAGGATGACCGTTTTCCCCGCCAGCGCTTCAACCGCGAAAACACCCACGTCATGGTCGATGCCATGCATGATGCCGGCACCAAGGATGGCGGTCGGGATGGTTTCAAAAAGGACAAGACCGATGAGGGCAAGAAAGAGATAGACCAGTCCACCACCACGCACTTAACCGATGCCTGCGATGAGGTATTCTGGCAGCTCACAGTTGAGGAGACGGGGCTAAAGGATATGCTACCAATGGCAACGAACTAAACTAATCATCCAATTGTCCGACCCATCTATCTATAGGTACGAATTTTATGTAGAAGAACATCGATTTTCTGCAGTAGTTGATCAACCTTACTTCGCCATACTATTCTATCCTTGTTGATTTGATCTACCTTTCCCATTTGAGTATCAACCTTCGCCTTCAGCAGAATGGCACGCTTAGTCGTATCTTTCATGTCCAACACTTTATCTACTAATGCTTCTTGGTAGGCTAATTCTATTTCTTTCAGGTGATGCCCTATTTGCTCGCCATCAAGAGCCTCCAGAGGCAATTTAATGCGACTGCCGTCAGAATCAACAAGTATGGCAGAATAAATGGGTCGACCATTAGCAATGAAATTAGAAATAATATCTAAACTTGACTCCAAAGAAGGTGTAAGAACTGTGAAGGTATTCAGATCTTTAAATTTGATTTGTGTCACCATAATAAAAGGCAAGAAGTTGAGCCTTCTTACAAAACAAGCAACGTGAATAATCTCATTATTTAGTTGTATCAAACAAGGCAACGGTCCCGTTTTTAGCCCGCAATACCCGGCGGGCTTTTTTTGTGCCCCATTCATATACTGCGGGCCTTTGAGACGGTGCAATTGCACCTCAGCTTAGTGCGTGGCGGGGTTCGCTTTCCCATAAAAAAGGCTTAAAATCAATTTTTCAAAAATTTAGCCTTGTTTTCAGGCACTTAACCCCAAAACGTTGATAATTCCGCTCAAATTCTGCCCTCTTTTTTTACTCCGAAAAGCGGGGTGCAATTCCGGTAACTATCAGCCACTTACGGGGCAGTACTCGGCCTGTCCAAAAATCCGGAATCACGGCGAAAAATCGACTAAAATTTCGGAATTGCACTTCCCTTTTCGCCCCCTGATTTTAAAATTCTGATTTCCGCCCGGGCCGGTGCCTGGTCGCCTGATGTCCTGTTTTTCGGGGCTGGATCGGTGCAATTTGCGCACCTTCTCTAACGCCAGTCCCATGCGGAATCAACCTCTGCGAATGCTGTCGTGGAAAGAATGTCTGGCCATTCTGGAAGCGACCGATGCGAGAGGGGTCCCCAAACCCTTCTCCATCTTTTTTTGTACGGCCGATCAGCAAAAGCAGACCGGCGGCCAGATCATCCACTACGAAAAAGCCGTCTGGCACGTCAAAAACGGCCGGATCAACAAAGGCCAGTCGGCCATTAAGGCTACCGTAAAACCCCGCCAGGGCGCTTCCAAGTGGACGCGCAACATTCGGGCCGTCGACTCCGACCAGATCCGCCGGCTGAACATCCACCTTATCCTCGAAATAAACGGCCAGCCCGTCAAATAATGAATCCAATTCATCTAAATGATACTGGATCGGTCGCCTACCTGCCCACCGTCCACGCCGTTGTGAACCTGCCCGGCGTGGGTACGGCCGGCCCCAACGGTCAGGCCCCGGTCGCCCTGGGGGCCAGCCCCACCGAACCGGTTCGGCGTCGGGAGCTGCAGCCCGGCGACGATCACATCGCCTACTGGGGCGATGGCAACGACTTTCCTCAGCAAATCATCAAGCTGGCCAGTAAAAACACCATCATCCCCACCACACTCAGCAAAAAAGCGGCCCTCTGGATCGGTGGCGGGGTGTACGCTTCGGCCGATGAGGAAGACGAAACCCCGGTAAAGGACCCGGAAATTCGGCGTTTTCTCAACGATATCACCACCAAACGGTATTTGCTGGAGACGGCCCTGGACATCAACTGGTTTGCCAACTCGTTTCCCGAGTTTATCCTGTCAAAAAACCGGGAGAAAGTGGTGCAATTGCACTCGAATGAAGCCGCTTATTGCCGCTTCGGCCGGATGAATGAGCAGACCGGGGAGATCGATAAGCTGTATCTAAACGCCAACTGGGAGGGGGCTTCGGCTGCTGATCCCCAGACGATCGTTATCCCGGCCATCAATCCCTACTCCTGGGACCGCGTCGAGAAGGTCCGCAAGGGAAAAGCCTACAAATACAGCTACCCGCTGAGCTTCCCCAGCCCGGGCCGTTCCTACTACCAATTAGCCAACTGGGACAGCGCCCGCTCCAGTGGATGGCTCGAAGTGCTCGACGCCATCCCTCAGTTCAAGAAGTTTTCCATGCAGAACCAGATGCAGATTAAATATCACATCGAGGTTCCATCGGATTACTGGCCCCAGGTGTACGGCGACCGGTGGGAACAGGGCAGTATTGAAGCCCGAACGGCCATCCGGGACGAGTTTTTGAAGGCGCTGATGGACAAACTTTCCAATGTTCAGAACGCCAACAAGGGTATTTTAACCGAGACCTGGATCGACCGGGGTTCCAAAAATGAAGTCGGGATTAAGATCAACGTCCTCGACGACAAGCACAAAGAAGGCAAATACAACGAAGATTATACCGAGGGGCTGGCCAACCTGTACTATGCCCTGGATTTTGACCCGACGCTGGGCGGTTTTGCCGGGATGGGTCCGAGAAGTGGCGGAAGTGATAAAAGGGAAGCCTTCTGGATCTTTATATCGGGCTGTAAGCCCTGGCGCGATCGGATACTCGAACCGCTCGAATTTACGGCCCAGTATAACGGCTGGAAGAAAAAGTATCCGGAGCTGACCTTCCGCTTCCGCGACACCTTCTTAACGACCTTGGATACAGGAAAATCCACGGCCACCTCCAACACGGCCACTACGGCCACCGGCGAGTCTAAACCCCCGAAAAAAACCGATGAAGCTGCTGATAAGTGATGCCCAAAGCCTTAAAAAAGTGGTGCCCGTCAATGCTGATCTGACCTTCAGCGAGATCGAGCCGTACATCCACAGCGCCCAGCTCTTTGTGGCCCGGTTCACCGGGGAGCTGCTGATTGCCAACCTGGCGGATGTGGTGGCGAATGGTAATGAATTGAACGCACAACAGCAGGCCCTGCTCGACCGGCTGGCCCGGCCGGTCGGCAACCTGGCTGGTTTAAAATACGCCAACGTCAAAACGGGCCAGCTCACCGATACGGGCGTGATGCGCACGGCCGGCGCGGGCCAGGCCGACGCCTTCGAGTGGCAAGTGGAGCGCATGGCCAGCCAGCTCAACGCCGAAGCCTGGGACGGTCTGGAAGATCTGCTTCGTTTTCTGGAAGATAAAAAGGAGGATTATCCGGACTACCTGGCGTCGGATCAGTACCAGTATCAGTCCGGCCTACTGATCAAAGATGCTCAGACCTTCTCAAAGCACTATTTTATTGCCGACAGCCGCTTAACGTACTGGTCCCTGCAGTCTTGCCTGGTTAAAGCCGAAGACCGCGTAAAACGGCTTTTAGGCAGTCGTTTCAATTACCTGTCCAGTGGAGGTGAACTTTCCACCAACCAAAAGGAGCAGCTCCGTCTGGCTCAGGACGCGATCGCTTATCTGACGATGGTCCGGGCGGTGCAGGAACGCATCGTTAACATCACCGATCAGGGCGTGCAGGTCAACTCCATTGCCAACTACATCCGCCAGCAGCGCCCGGCCTCGACCGAGCAGATCAAAATGATGCTGGAGTATTTAAACACCCAGGTTTCTGAAACCCTGGCCGACCTTTCCGAACTGCTCCCCCCGCCTACTGATCCGCCCAAATCCAACGGGGGCGTGCGCGGGGATGCCATTGTCTCCTTCTTCTGATGAAATTTCTCGAAAACGCATTGACCTGGCTGGCCAAACACACCACCGGGGAAGCCCTGCTGATCATCCTGATCTCTTTAATGGGCGGTTATAATGGGGCTACAAAAGACCCTACTATTAAGGGCTGGCAGCGCTGGGTCAACGTGATCGCTGGGGGGATCACCGCCATCCTCAGTGGTTTTGCTCTCTCTGAAGCGGGTCAACCAATTTGGATGACATCACTTTCCGCGTATCTGATCGGTAATATTGGCAATACAGTTGTCAACGGTTTGATCAACTGGATTCGCCAGTGGGAAGCTAACCCGACAAAATTTATCCGCCAGGTTATTGCCCTGGCTCGTCAACTCCTGCAGCTGCTGAAAGACTGGTTCTTAATCAACAACCAACCTCCGAAATGAAAAATAAAAGCCAGAGGTGTAAAAGAAGAATGGATGAGCCTGAAGTCCGTAAAGTAGATGCAAAAACATTTCTAGCTGCAGTAAAGCCAGTTGAGCCTATTCGCATTAAAGGATATATCTGCTTATTCTGATTCCGGCTTCAGAAACCTGGTCGCCTGATGTCCTGTTTTTGCCCCCCACGACGGTGGAATTTTGTGTCATCATTCACAAGATTCCACCGTCGCTTTTATGAAGTTTTTCCGATTCCTCTGCCGATGCGTTCAGATTGTAACGGCCCTTACCCTCTTTTTCTTCGCGTTTGTGGTACTCATTTCTATGGGGCTGTTTTACCTGCTGCAAAAGATCATTTATGGCCTAATAATCCTAAGAGGCAAGCATTACAGGGTTCTGAGGATAAAAGTTAAAAACAGAAAATTTCTTCTGGCCCTCGCAAATTTAATCCTCCACTTATACGCCAGGGACCATGTTAGCCATTGACCTGCTGAACGCCCTGCCCTCCCTGATCACGCTGTATCTGATCCTGGAATCCTGGTATCTGACGGTTAAATATGCCGTCCGCCATTTCTTCCGCCGGCTACGGGCCAGCCAGGCGGAAACCCCTTCACCACTGCCTAGGCAGTATTCACCTCAACCAAAAAGTAAACCCCGTAAAATGTCGTCGAAAGAAATGCGTCACGCCCGCAAGCTCCGCCAAACCCGTTTTTCTCACTCCGCCAAATTTCGCCGGTGGGCCAGCATGGACATGCGCTACCAGCAGATTAAGAAAAAGCACGGTTTAAACTTTACCCTGGCTGAAAAATGAAGTTTGCCGACTATCATCTGTTAGGGTTCCAGTTCTCCGAGGAGGAAACGAATTACGCTTACATCGGTTCGGGTGGTGGGTTCAAAGGCTCATTTACCCAGGGTATCCGGGATGTTTACCTGGAGAACGGTATCGTGCCGGCCGCTGAATTCGGGATCTCCGTCAACGCCCTGGATGGCGCCATGCAGGCCATGAACAAACGGGCGGTCAATCGCCAGCTCTGGAAAGCCATCGAAGAGTCTGGCCCGGCCAGCATCACCGTGCCCCTGCTGCTGAAAGCGGATATGAAGTCGCCAGACATGGGTGCGATCCGGGAAGCACTTTTGCCCGAGTCGCTGACCACCATTCTGTTCCGGCTAGCTACTCCAAAGGGTAAAAAGCGACTGGGCGAAGACATCAAAAAGCGCTTCGCTAAGATCAAATCCGTGGCCTCCAACAAACCACTTTTGGATCTGCTTGCTCAGCACGTGCGGATTAAAGATTTCGTCCGGCCATTTTACTGCGGGGCCGTCTCGTTAACGGACGGAAAATACTACCTGCTGGGTCCGGAAGATTTCGACGATGACTACGAGCTGGCCAAGTTTATCTGCGCCAGTGCGACAATGCCCATCGTCTGGGAACCGATCGCTTCCGTCCGCTTAAAAGACGGCCGCATCCTGACCAACCTGGTCGACGGTGGTCTGTGGGATAACTCTCCGTTGTCGGCTTACATTGATTTTGTGAACAGCCGGCCCAAGTCGGAAAAATGGCACGCCATCATCGCTAATTGCGGATGCGGCTTTACGGGCACCGTAGGCACCGATCTGAACATCGCCCAGATTGCCACCCGATCGCTGCTCGATGTTGCCCTAGCGGCCATTTTTGAGGGCGACGTGGCCCGATTCCTCCAGGTCAATCACCTGGTGAAACAATCCCCGGTCGAGCTGCTCTCTGAAAACGGTAAACCCTACCGGCATTTTGATTACACGCTGATTCAGCCAATGGCCGACGAGCTGGGCGACACGCTGGACACGTCGCCGGAAATCCTCCAAAAGCGGTACGCCTACGGCCGCGAATACGCCCTGGACGCCATCATCAAATGAGAACCATCACCCACATCGTCGTGCACTGCACGGCGACCAATCCCAATGCCACCGTCGCCTCGATCCTTCGGTACTGGAAAACCGTGCTGGGTTGGAAATATCCCGGTTACCATCACATCATTAAGGCGGACGGCACCGTCGAGCACCTGTTGTCCGAGGAACTGGTCTCAAATGGTGTGGCGGGTCACAATGCGCACTCTGTGCACCTTTCCTACGTGGGCGGCATCGACGCCCAGGGCAATCCCCACGACACGCGCACACTTGATCAGCAACTTGTGATGCTGAGCATGCTGAGGAAACTCAAAGCCAAATATCCCAAAGCGACCATCTGTGGCCACCGGGATTTTCCTGGCGTGAAAAAAGCCTGCCCCTCCTTCGACGTTCGGGCCTGGCTGAAAGAAGAAGCCCCCGAACTACTCTAAAAATGCACACCGTCAAATTCACCATCGATGGCCAGCCGGCTCAGCTCACTGGCCCCAATACCTGGGAAGAAGTAACGCCCAAACAGTGGCTGCAGTGGGTGCGCTGGCAGATGGGATTTGGCGGTGCTGACAGTGCTATTTTTTTACTGCTGCAGCTTTGGTACGGTTTTACGCCGGCCATGATCCGGCGGTTTTCGGAAGATCAGAAAGTGCAGCTGCTGGCCCTGTTGGACTGGTCCAACTCACGCCCATCGCGCTGGATGCTTCCGAATTTCAGAACGCGCTTGGGACGGCAGTACGTCGGCCCGGGTGATCAGCTCCAGCACCTCAGCTTCGGCGAGTTCATCTTTGCCGAAGCAGCCCGGAGCCGCTACTTAGACACCAACATCCGGGCTGATCTGGTCGAGTTGACGGCCGTTTTATACCGGGCCTCCGCCTGGCCCTGGCAGAAGAAAATTGATGGGGCCCGCACGGCGTTTGACCGCTCCACCCTCGACTCAGCCTGCAAAGCCCTGGACAAATTGCCCGACGCGATTCACCAGGCGACGCTGATCAACTACCTGGGCTGCGTCGACGTGCTGCCGACCCAGTTCCCGAACCTGTTTGAACCTCCCAAAAAAACCTCCACCGAATCCGGCGGCACCTGGCTGGATGTCGGTTTGAATCTAGCCCGGCAAAGCTCCGTTTTCGGCACTTATCACCAGTTAGAGAGCACCAACTTATACCTGGTGCTCTCGACGCTGGACACCATGCAACGCGAAGCCAAGGAGCTGGAGGCTAAAGCTCAACAATCCCAATGATCAATTTAGAAGAGTTTTACGAGGCATACGGAAAAAGCCTGGCCACGCGCCTGGCCGCGATCGGTTATACTGAAGCGAACGGCCGGTTTGTTTTCGTTGACGATGTCGAGAACCCGGCGGAGCTGGTGAGTAAAGCGGTTTCCAAATTCCCCCAGGGCGTTAACGTGCTGATCTGGGAAACCTTCGTCGAGCAGCTCGGGGATGGGGGCCGCGACAACTACAACACCCGCATTCAGGGCACCCTGGCGGTCGTCAGAAAGGACGGTACCGACAATGTATCCCGTAAATTGTCCATCCGGACGGCCCGGGCGACCGCCTTGAAAGTGATCGCTCTGATGCGCCAGGACGGCCTCGACGGGGAGCTGGAGAGCCAGGGTATTGTGCCCCAGTTTAATCACGACGGCGAGAAATTCATTATTTCCGGGGGCTGGGCCGGCTACGGGTTTACCTTCGACTGGCTGGTTCCCCTTAACATGCAGCTTTCCGACGACGACCTGGTCTAACCGCTATGGTCGTCTGATGTCCTGTTTTCCCGCGCCCGTTCGCCGGAATTTTGGCCTGTTATGGCCATTACTGTTCTCCAATCCCCCGATCCCATCGCGCTCACCAAAGGTGGTCGCCTGCAGTATATTTTCTCCGGAAATGGACGGCTGGTGAATACGGGCGTGCTGGCCGTGAATTTCATCTTTCTGGCGGGAGCGGTGGTTCCCGGCCAAACCTTTACCCTGTCCTGGAAGGGCAAAACCCTGAAAATGGTGGCCCGGGCCAACCCCGTCCACCCCTACGAATTTCCGGCTGGTGACGGCTCGAACGCCTACATCGCCAGTATCCTCCCGTATTTCCGCGATTATTTCCCGATTGAATCCGACTTTGTTGTCGAAGCGATGCTGGCCGAGGGTCTGTTTCATGGCCTGACGTTTACGGCTCGCAAGCCTGGCCCCGAATATAACTTTGCGGCCGTCGGTGGCGCTCCTGCCTTTTACGCCATCGCGAACGGAACCCCGGGCGTGGCCCCCACCTACCGCAACCGCTACAGCGTTTACGTGGAGGTGCACTGCCAGCGCGACGCTGATCCGGATTATGCCATGATCTATTCGGGGGCGCTGGAGCTAAACGAGCAGGGCCGCGCCGAGTTCGATCTTTCCACCACCCTTCATTCCCACCTTTCCCCCGATCTGCCCCACTGGCGCACGGCCGTTGCCAAGCCGGCGGAAAATTCCGCAGCGAGCTACTACATCCGCTACGCCGAAGCCTGGGGCGAACCCCTGGAGCCGGCCCGGATCACCAAACTGGAACCCCTGCGGGTTTACTGGGGCGGAATGCCCTACGAGCAGCAGGGCCGTTTGCAGCTCGACAAACTGGTCATGCCATCGGACGACGATGCGGCCCAGGACAAACTGCTCAGAAACGGCCCGGCCCTTCGTTACGTGCGGCCGGATGAGTGCCAGTATTTGACCTACCTGAATTTGCGCGAAGACCGCCTGCAGGTGGGTCTTTCCATTGCCGTGACCCTCGACAACGGCCAGAAAGCCTCGTACAACAACCGCGTGCCGGCCCTGGATATCGCCCAAAACGAAAAGGTAATTTTTCCGGCCGGTCTGCCCCAATTAAAACTGCCGATTGCGCAAGGCCGCCAGGTGCGGGAATACACCCTCCGGATCGTTCACGAGGGCGGCTTTCTGTCCCAGCCCTACCGGTTTGTGGTCAACCAGCAATACCAGCCGCACGTGCGGTATTTTGCGTTTATCAGCTCCCTGGGCGCTCCCGACACGATGAGCACCTTCGGGAAGGGCAGCTCGGAGCTGGCGCTGTTTCGGGAAGAAGCCGAGCGGGTTTTACCTCAGCATTACGAATTAAGCGACGGCCAGTTCGTCGAGTACAATACCGGCTACCAGCAGCAGTTTGAAGTAGCGACCGGCTGGCGGAGCCAGTCCGAGCTGCGCCAGTTGAACGACTTCTACCGGGCCGACCGGCGCTGGCTGCTGCTGGCGGATCGGGAGCTGCCCATTGGGGTTACCGCCAAATCCATCAAGCAGGCCAAGGACGGCGACACGGCTTTTGCCCATAAGTTTGATTACGTTTTTCTTTTTAAAGACGAGTTTTACTTCGATACCGAGGAGGGTGATCCCCTGCCTCCACTGAATTTCCGCCCCGCCGGCTCGGTGACGATCACCCCCGTTACCACCACCTCCAATTACGACCGCACGGTTCCCGATGTCGTCCGCAACATCAAACCCGACGATATCACCAACTGGAACGAAGCGGCCTCCCGCCCTGATCCCTCAGCCGCCGGCTATCTGACTCAGCAGAGTGCGGCTCCCCTGTTTTCCCCCCTCAAGCACACCCACACCTGGAACGAGATCCAGGGCAAGCCGGATCTGGAGGGGATGTTCGTGCCCCAGGACATCGAGGTCATCATGCCCAATCACCCAGTGGGCAGCGAGCTGGAGCTGGAGCTGGAAATGAACAACCGCCGGTTCTCGATCGGCGACGTGCTGCTGGGCCGCAATGTCATCTTCTCCCGCTTTCAGTAAACAACCACCTAATGAATAAAAAAGTAATTATCACCAAGCCGACCGGCAACTGGCTGTTTGGATTTCGGGCCGATGGCGCGGACCGCTCCTCCAGCAAGACCCGCACGGTCGACGGCGATGGGCTACCCTTCGAGGAATTCAAGGAGTACACCCTCTACCAATGGCGTCCGGACGATCCGGTGAGCCAGGTGTTTAACCAGCGCACGTTTACCTTCCGCAGCACTGACAACGGGAGCTGCTGCAAGTCGATGCCCTGCACCTCGCTGGAGGGCTACTACACTAGCCTGGGCTGGTATACCAAAAACATGCCGATCGCCAGCTCTCCGGAGGATTACACCCACCACGTCGTGGGCAAAATCCAGAACGGTGTGTTTATGCCGATGGCCCTGCCCAAGGAGCTGCTGCAGGGCAGTACCGGCGGAGGCCAGCTCCCGATTCCGCCGAGCATTGGCGTGCCCCCCCTGACCTTTACGGTCGGTGTGCCGTTTTCTTACACACTGCTGCCCTGGACGGGCGCTTCGGAGTACGAAGTCAAGGATCTGCCGGCGGGCTTTAGCTTCAACGCCAGCACCCGGGTCATTTCCGGTACCGGCACCACTTCGGGCCAGTACAACGTTGTGGTCGTGGGCATTTCCCCGGCCGGCCTGCGCAACTCCATCACCACCTCGATGACCGGCCAGGAAGCTCCGGTTTCGACGTATTTCGATGAGGTCTCCTTTACTCGGGATGGATCAAGCCTGGTCTGGACCTTCAAGGGCGAAGCCGGCCTGGAGGGCGCGAAGATCAAGATGGGCCTGCAGGGCTCCGGTTTTGACAATGCCGCCTACGTCGACCTGGTCAAAGTAGCCGAGAAGACTTACCAGTATACCTACCTGAACGTTTCGGACGGCGATTATTTCGCCCGCGTGCAGGTGGGTGAGGGGTTCCGCCAGGGCGGTTTTGTGCTGGATCAGCCGGGCCAGAAAGGCCGGATCTACCCGGGCCAGACCAACCTGTTAACCGAAGCCGGCACCACGATCGTGGCCAGCTCGGGCAGTGGCCTGGTCAGCATCAACGACCTGGTGCTCGACAACGAGTTCAGCATGCCGAGCAGCGCTCAGCCGGTGATCCGCGCTAACTTCACCCGGGCGCGGGTGAAAATGGCCTACATTTATACCAATTACCCAGCTGATTTTGCCAACGCCTGGGTAATTGTAGGCGACAACCTGGCAGCGGCCGGCGGGGATCTGCAAACCAACCTCAACCGCTCCGGTGTAAAGAAAGTGCAGATCGGGGCCAACCTCACCTCACCGATCGCCATCGACCTGGGCGATCACTTCGGGTCCTCGGCCGTCCTGCAGGCTCCCGACACCCGGGCGCTGCGCCTGTCCGAATGGCAATTGGTCGGCGACCGCCCGGCGGAAAATCACCCGCCCGTCATTGCCACCATTCCGGACATCGTGCGCACGGAGGGTCAGTCGCTGGATTATGTGCTGAAGAATTTTGTCTCCGACGTCGACGGCGATGCCTTCACCCTGAAGCTGACGATGGCCGGCGGAACGGGTCTGCCCGCCTGGCTAACATTTGACGGAACCAGCCTCAAAGCCACGGCCCTGCCCTGGGAGGGTGGTAGCCTGGTGACGCTCTACGAATACAACCTGGTCCTGACGGCCACCGATGAGCACGGATCGTCCACGTCCCTGGGCCTGAAGCTGAAGATCCAGCGCGTGGGCACGCTCTCCAGTCTGATCTCGTCCAGTGCGCAGTACGATTTTCTCAGCTCCGAAAAGCGCCTGGTCATCGGGGCCACCGTGAAGGATGCGGGTCCGATGCTCGTGGATCTGCAGGGTAACGGGTTTGTGTACGGCGGCTCGGGCAAAAAAGTGATGCCCAACGGCACCCGGGATGATTTTCCCGCCGGTACCAACAAGCTCCTGAACGCCAAATCGCCGGAAGGCTTCTCCAACGTACAGCCCGGGGAATACACGGTGATCTACCAGGAATTTGAAGGAGGACCGGAGATCCGCCGGGCGTTGACGGTTCCGGCCGAAAACATGGGGCCGAAGGAAATCTACAAAGCGGCCGATACGGGAACGCCCACCACGCCCACCAACCCGAATAACCCCACCCCGACGCCCCAACCGGCGATCGTTTCTATCTCGCACACGATTGACAGCAACGGCAAACCGGTGGTCAATACCGTCACGCAGAACGTCACGACGAGCGTGGAAGTGGCCCTGGTGCAGATCAACGGGGGCGGCTGGAACCAAACCGGCTTCGGAGCCGCTGCCGGCGTCAACGGCAGCAAAACCAATTACCAGCGGGCCTACACCCAGGCCGCGCCGGCCGGCTCCTACCGCTACGATGTCAAGATCACCGGTACCGACATCGTGCAGTCCGGAACATTTACGATTGGAGCCACCGCCACGGATTACTTCATGCAAATCGACTGGAGTAACGGCGGGGTGGGCTACCTCAACATTCGCGCCCAGGTGGTCACCCAGACCGGGGTCGAGCTGAAGTGGGCCAACGAAGAGAACTGGCGCACGCTCAACTATTTTGAGAATGCCAGCAAGCCCCTGCCGGGGGCCAAGGTGTACGTGCTGGGGGATTACATCCCCGTCGCCACCAGCGAGCGCACGCTGCAGTTCCGCAAAACGGGCACCACCCAGGTGATCAACGTGACCGTTCCGGCCGGAACGGCGACCGATGATGGCCAGTGGCATTCGATCTGGTCGCAGGCCAGCCTTTTGCAGCGCCTGGGCTACACCTACGATCCCAACAACGATTCGATGTATTTGTACGTCGAGCCGAAGGCGGGTAAAACGCTCCAGGTGCTGCTCGAAGCCGACAACCTGCACCTGATCCCTTCGGAAAACGGCGTCAACTACGGCGAGATCCTGCCCAACCGCGACTCGGGCATCTGGAAAACCGGGGTCTGGTACGATCTGATTGGCGACAGCAGCCAGGTGGGTTACAGCTTCCGCCGGCGGTTCGAGAGGGGGTCCGGCTCGGGTGTGGCCGAGGTGGCCCACAAATTAAAAGTCCGGGAGAAAAACACCGAGTCGCCGGTGCAGACGATCATCTTCACCCCCGAATCGTCCCAGGACAGCGTCAAGGTGCTGCCGATCGCCGGAAGCACGGAACAAGACGGCGGGACGACGACCCCCACGCCGGTCGTTGGGACCAAAATCATGGTGCTCGGCGATTCGATCACGACCGATTCGCGCTGGCGAATTGCCTTAAGCCAGGGCCTGACAGCCGCCGGCCAGGCCGTAACGTTCGTGGGCAGCCAGGGAGCGGGTAACGCGGCCGATCCGCGTCACGAAGGCCACCCGGGCTACAAAATCAGTCAGATTACGGACGGGGTGGCCGGCTGGATCAACGCGGCCAATCCGGACATGATCCTGCTGATGATCGGGACCAACAACGTCAACGATGGGGGCTACAACATGGCCAATGTGGCGCAGGATCTGGGAGCGCTGCTCGATAAGATTTACGCCACCAAGTCCAACGTGAAGTTATTGGTCTCCAACGTGCCGCCCCGGGACGAGTTTTTCGCCCAGCAGCGCGTCAACACGCTCAACGAGCAGATCCCGGCGGTCGTGGCTTCCCGGAAGGCCCACGGCCGGTACCTGGAGTATGTGGGTGCAGCCTCTTCGCTGACGACGGCCGACCTGTCGGATAAAACCCACCTGAACGATTCGGGCAACGCCAAGCTGGGAGCCGCCTGGTCGCAGGGTATCCAGGTGCTCAGCGCCGGAACCCCCACCACCAGCCCCAACGCCTCGGCCCGGCTGGCTCCGGTGCGGGACGTGTACGCGGTGTATCACTACGTGAGCTACGAGGGGGAAATGACCGAGCGCAAGCAGCAGCTCTCGATCGGTTTTGATGAGGGCCTGCTGACGGGGGTTAAGCTGACGCTCACCTACGCGACGTGGAAAAACCCGGCCAGCCGGGCGGCTTTCATCAACCTGTACACCTGGATTACGGTCGTCAAGCGCAAAAAATGCGCGATTCATTTCGACATGAAGTTCGAAAAGAATCACCCGATGCCGGCCAGCGTGGGCGAGTCCACTTCGGAGCTGTACACCAACGGCAACTCCACCGAGCAGTATTATTTCACGCCGTCGTTTAGTCAAAATGACGGATTTACCGCCTGGCGGCTTAACGGCGACACCACCAACTGGAACCCCAACACGCCCAAGCGCATCCTCTACGACGAGCTGGTGGTTCCCGCCATCCAGGTGCTGGAGGCCATTGCGCCGATCTGGTTTTTAGCCCAGGGCAGAACGCACACCGGCGAGGGCGGCTACAACAGCCGGGTAGATTCACTGTCGGATGCCAAATTCGGCGGCAACGAAGATTCGGAAAAAGCGGCCTTCAAAGCCTGGCTGTACGTTTTGGGCGGAGGAACCATCCAGGGCGTCCGCAACCTGCTGGGCAACCAGTCGCTGACCGATGCCGACCTGACTTTCCTCGTCCCCAGTCGGGGCAGTTGGGACGCCTTCTGGAGCACGCTCAAAGGCGGTGGCCTGCGCCAGGCGTGGTTTGAGTTTAGAAGCCGGCGCGTCGAGCAGGACCAGAAAATGTTCGAATGGTACTGTAGATCGACCAACCCCAACATTCCTGTCGCCTTCGAGGCCGGCACGTTTGCGGGTAACCAGGCGAATATCAACGGCACCACCGAGACGCTGACCATCGCTTCAACGGCTGACATCGTCAAGGAAAACCCCACCTGGTCGGATAACTGGGGCCTGAAAGCGGACGTCGGACGCGGCCTAAAAATCCGGTTTACGGGCGATGCGGACGGTTCGTTGTGGGACGATATCCTGCAGCTCTGGCGTCGGGGTTACGGCATTCCGGGCAGTCTCTCGCACAACGACATCGCCATGATGATGCTGCAGCTGCTGCAGGGCAATGGCTACGTGGGCGTGTTTGGGGACATCAACCTGTTTTATCCCGCCCTGCGCATTCTCAAAGCCCGGGGCATCATCGGGTCGGATTTCGTCACGATTTACAACACATCGACGATCACGTATTCATCCGAAGAATACCGCGACCCCTACTCCTACAAAAACCTCAACGCCTGGAAAGCCCCAGGTACCAACTGTGTCCAAGTCAATTCTCCCTGGCCCCTAGCCGCTTAGAAAATGTTTTCAGCACCTAACATCCTCGAATATGACGGAAACCGCCTGGCTCAGTACGAGTTCAGTGCGCGTTTCCGGTTCCGGAACAAAATCACCGGCGAGCCGATCAACGTTTCGGCCTGGGGACTGCAGCTCCGGGCGACCTCGGAATCCGGCTCCCCTTCCTTCTCCTACCTCATGGCCACGATGCTGCAGTCGACCGGCCCGGGCACCAACGACGAGCTGATCTGCCTGGCGCAAACCCCGCGCCTGGCGGGTCTGACCGATGGCTCCGACGCCGACAACCGCACCTTCATTCTGTGGCTCAGCCGGGCCGGGTCGGTGGGCCGCAAACTGCTCGCCCGGGTGCGGATGAACATCGACCCCACGCCGGACGGTGATGTCTACCGAAACGGCCCGCTGGACCCCGAAGTCTTCGTCCTGGAGATCGATCTGGGCACGGGCGAATACCAGGGCCAGCTCGCCGACCCCACGGCCATTTACGACGGTCTGTATCAGATGGTCACCGGCCGGCAGAAAACCGACCAGGCCACGGATTTCAACCAGATGGCGAACCTGCCCAACCCGATGGAATCGGTCCTCTTCACCATCGCCGAACCCACGGTCATTGATGGCGAAACCTTCCTCCCCGGCCGCTACTGGAAAAATTCTGACGGGACCATCGACCGTGCCCTCACCGAACGCGTGTACCCTAATAACCAAGCATGAAAAAGCTCCTTTTAATTTTCTCCGTGCTGGCGGCAACGCTCACCGCCAGTGCTCAGTCCACCATCCGGAAGGGTGTCAACTCCCCGCCCCTGGCGGCCCCCAAAAACGACACGACCATCCGCGAGATGGTTTACGAGGTCAACCCCACCGACCCCACCAAATCGGGTCTGCACCTGATCCGCAAGGGCAAACCCAACCAGCAGGTTTCGATTGCCCCCCAGGGCATGCCGGCGCTGCTGACGGATATCTTAAAAACAAAGCTGCCGATTTTCGTCAGCGACTTCGGCGGTGGCCCGGGCCGGACGGGTGCCCAGAACAAAGCGGCCCTGATTGCTGCGGCTGCCCGCTCCAAGGTGGTCGGATCGAAAGTCGTTATTCTGCCCATCGGCCGCATGCCGGTCGATAACTGGGACATGGCCGGGGGCGTCAGCGTCGACTCGGTGGAATTCCGGGGCTGGGGCCAGGGCAAAACTGTCCTCTTGCAAACGGCCGCGACCACCGGCGACGCCATTTTCAACCTCAAGCAGGTGCGGGGCGTGACGATCCGCGAGATGACCCTCGACGGGACGGCTGGTAACAAGCCTACGGGTTTGATCCGGATCAACGGTTCGGGCAACCTGGTGGAGCGCGTCGAGCTGGTGAACGGGAACTCCTTCTCCTATACGGTATCCGGCCGGTATAGCAACGGGGTGACCTTTGTGCCCGGTTTGACCCAGCACAACCAGGGCCGGCACTTAACGGTGCGGGGCCAGAAGTATTACCACTCGACGGGTGGAAATGGGGCCGTTTTAGCGGCTGACTCGGCGGTGTATACGACCATCGACGACGTGCTGGTGGAGGACTGTTTCTTAGGCGAAACGGGCGATTATTTCGGCGTTGACCACGCGGTGTTCACCACGCTAAAAAACATCAAAGCCATCCGCAACGGGGCGGTGAAAAACTCCGGCTCGGGTCTGCACCTGGAAGGCGGGGAGGCTTACGACAATATGTACACCACGGTCGAAAACTTCCTGGCGGTGGGCCATACGATCGGCGTCAGCGTCTCGGAAAACAGCCGTCTGACGATGGTCGGCCAGAACACAATCCGGGATAGCCGCCAGGCGATCCGGGCCTACTCGGTGTACCGGCCGTCGTTTGAAAACATCGACATTATCAACTGCGGTGCGCCTGATCTGATGTCGAGTTTGACCGATGGGGTGGTGTTAAACTCTAAATCCGGGCGGTACAAAAACCTGCGGTTTATCGGCACCCAGGCGAACCTGGCCTTCAGCAACTACAACGGCGATCCCACCCAGTCGGTCTCTGAGCCGGTCGAGCTGATCGACTGCGTATTTGACCGGAAGGTTTCGGCCTCTTCGACGAACGTCGGCTCCTACTTTATGAACCTGGAGCGCTGCCGGCTGGATAACACGAGCCTCGAATGGTACAACAACGTGGGCCTGCGCCTGACGGCCACCAACTGTTTCTTCAACAACTCGGTGGCGGTGGGTGCCCGGACGATGTACGCCCGTTTCTCTGGCGGTGCGTTCTACACGACCGACAACACTAAAAACGCCATTACGCTGAACCTGGACAACTTCAACACCAGCATCGACAACATGCGGGTGGAGGGGTATAACGCCATCGGTGACCCCGGCAAATTGACCATCGGCTACGGCATGAAGCCGGTGGGCCTGACGGTGATGCCTGCCCTACCCGAGACGGGCTACCTCAACGGGCTGAACGGCAAGCTGGACCGCACCGGCGGCACCATGACGGGCAACCTGGTGGTGACCAACCCGGGCGCGGATGTCTACGTGCTGGCCGACCGCTTCCGCACGGCAAACGGTCTTTCCATCCAGGGCCAGGGTGGCCTGGCCGGCTACGGCTACCGCTCGGAGAGCCGGGAGATCCGGGATAACTCCAGCCTGGCCGGAACAATCACCCCGTTCAGTGTTAACCACTCGTTTCAGCCGCCCACCTTCTCGGCGACCAACCCGGGCCAGGTGATTGACAAGGCGATCAACTTCTTTATCGGGGGAGCGCCCTCACCGGGCAACAACGTGACGTTTAACAACGCCTACGCGCTGTACGTCCTGTTAGGAAAGTCGTACCTAGGCGGTACCGTTGATTTTGCCAATATCCCCACCGTGAACGGCGTACCCATCACCTCGTCCGGCGGTTCGGGCACGGTCGTTTCTGGCAACGCCTCCGACCTGGTTACGGGGAAGGTCAACGACGGCCTGCTGACGGATAACGTCGTGCTGAAAAACCAGCCGGCCAACATCACCAACCTGTACAACTTCGGAATGCAGCCCACCATCAACGGCGTGGGCGTGCTCTCCGGAGCGGCCGGTACCGCAACTCAGTACCGCAAAGCTGATGGCACGGTGGGCACCTTCCTGGTCGATGTGCGGGGCGGTATTTCGGCCACCGGCGACGGGTTGGGTTTCAACTCGGGCAATGGTCAGTTTTCGCTCAGCTTCGACACGGCCCCCACCGCCAGCAGCACCAAGCTGCTCCGGTCGGGTACCCTGTTTAACGCCTTTGCGGCTAAACTCGATGCGGCCGCTGCTTCACCGTTTGCCCTGAGCCTGATGGATGACGCCAACGCGGCCCAAGCCCGGGCGACGCTGGGCGTGGGAACGGGGTCAACCTTGAACAAAGCCTCCACGCTCGCCGATACGCTGGCCACCAATCTGCTCGACGCTCAGCAAACGAACCGGCTGATCGACGACAAGATTGCCAAAATGCCCCTGGACATGGAGCTGTACCTGGATTCGGCCCAGTTTGAAGGCAATATCTTTCAGCAGAATAACGCCCCCCGGATTAAGGAGTCGTTTTTAACCAAGCTGAAGCAATCGATTTTAACCTCGGTGGAGTCGCTTCTCAATGCGATGAAGCCCGTCGCCCGGCGGCCGGAGCACATCCAGATCCAGCGGGACTATTACGGCAGCCCCAAGATTGCCGAGAACATTCCGCACTACCTGCTCAACGCCGGCACGGCGATCCGCTCGGACACGATTTACTTCGCCCTGCTGCCGATCACCAAAGTCGATACGGCCGATGGTATGGGTACCTACCTCAGCCAGGTGGGTAACTTCCAAACCTTGAGCGGCCGGGAAAACCGGGGAGCCCTGTTCAAATTCAGCGCCGATCGGACGACCCTGACCCGGGTAGCCCAGACGGATACGGCCGCGGCCATGTTCCGGGGCGGAACGACAGAGTATCGAAAAACGGCGTTTCAGTCGCGCACGATCCTGCAACCGGGCCTCTATGCAGTGGCGGTTCTGCACTCCTACACCGGCACGGTCTCCTCGGGAAACCGGGCGCAGTTCCGCGTCATAACGGCCGGTACCGCCGCCACCAACCGGGTCGATGCCCTGGGCATGTCCCTGTTTTATACCAAGCCCGGTACCTCGATTGCCGCTTCTTACACACTCAGCGAATTGGTCGCTGATCCCACCCGGTGGAATAGTTCGCTCTATCTAAGCCCCAACCCGTAACGATGAGAAAGTTTCTTTTGCTTTTAGGGCTGCTTTATACGCAGCTTTCGGTTGCCCAGATCGGGTATAAAATGACTGGCGCTATCAAACAAGGCCAGCGTAATGTGACCATTGTCAGCGGCCCGGGCAGTGCGACCGTCGTCGGTGACTTCGATGCGTCGCTGCCCGGAACGATTAACCAGGCCAACACCAGCGTGGCCGGGGAGCTGCCGGTTTCCAACGGTCAGAACGGTCTGCACATTTTCGACTACACGAAAGTGGCTAAGCCCGGCGAGTTTGTGCACATCCACGGCCAGTTTGACACGACGGCCACCGCGCACTTCTACGTGAACGGGGGCACCCGGTTTTCCCAGTTGCTGCCGCCGGTGGGCTACGTAAAAAATAAAAACAACCTGACCGTCCAGATCCCGGTCATGACGCCCCTGGGCGAGTACAAGCTGTTTATAAAGGACGGCTCGGGCCGCTCGGAATTCGTGTGCATCAACCAGGCGGAGGGCTGGGGCATGGACTCCAAGGTGATTTACGCCGGCACCAAGTTTATGATCACCGGCGACAACCTGACGCTGGGTGACCGGCGGCCGACGCTCCGGCTTCGGGACGTGGTTTCGGGCAGCTACCTGCCCGCTACGTTTGTTGCGGCCCGGTCGAACCGCGCGGCCACCAACTGGAAAATGCCGCTGGGCGTCACGGTTGGCCGGACGTATGAGCTGTGGGTCAGCAATGGCTACAGTGCCGAAACGAAAATGGCGCAAACCGTTAGTGCTGTCACGGCTCCGGCGAGGGACTATTTCGACATCGGAACCGGCTGGGCGGCTTATTTCCCCAAATCGCTCTACGACAACGTCTATAACCTGAAAACCGACAGCCGACTAACGACGAAAGCGACGGGTGACGGGGTTGCCAACGAACGCTCGGCCTTCCTGGAAGCGATGGCCGATGGGGCGGCTGATGGGGGCGCGGTGCTTGACTTAGGGGAAGGGACCTTCAATTTGACCACCTCCAGCTCAAACATAAACCTGAACGTACCCGATGGGATTGTCTTTCGGGGCGCGGGCCGGGGCCGAACCACGATCCTCTACAGCGCGGCCAGCGCCACCCAGTATTTTCTCTCCATTGCGAGTGGGGACGCCCGGGTGGGCTTTGTGGGCATCACCTTTAAAAACACCGACACCGGGGCCAGTGACCTGACGTTCTCCGACATCGAGGGCGACAACATCTTTTTTAATGACTGTGATATTCAGCTCGGCCTGGGCCGGACGATGGAAGTCAACGGCGCGGAGCACTTTGCGTTTATCCGCTCGCGGGTGGGCCAGAGTGGATCGAACGGTATACGCGGCCCCTTCCGGCTGTTTGAAACTTCCAAAGCCGTTGTGCGGGATTCCGAGATTCCCGTCACCCAGAGCTGGAGCACCTACAACTGCCGGGAGCTGTTTATCTATCGCAATGTGGTAATGCGGGACATCGCCAAGCCGAAGATCGACAACGTTATTTACCACTCGCTGACGCTGGATTTCTGCTGGAATAGCTACATCGGCGAGAACGAATTTCCGATGATCAACGGGCCGAGCCGGAAATCGGATGGATCACTGTTTCAGGACGACGGCGAAACGATCATCTGCGAGGCCGGCGGGGCCAAATATCCCAACGGGGACACCGGTACCATCACCAGCGCCACCGCCACGGTGCTGACGGTCAATTCCCGCTCGGGAGCCACTTCGTTTACGACTGACGTTACGGAGGACACCTGGCTGCAAATCACCTACGGCAAGGGGGAAGGGCAATTGGTGCGGGCCGTTTCCCGAACCGCCAATACCATTACGCTGGCCGAACCGCTGAAAGTGATTCCCGATGGTACTTCGGGCTATGCGACCTTGCCGCTGGGATTGAAAAATGTGAATTTTTACAACAACAACTTTTCCAACCAGCAGCGGGCGTACTTCATCTATTTTGCCCCCTACTCGAACGTAAGGATCTACGGCGGTCTGATTAAAAATTCGCAGGGTGTGGCCATTGTCCAGATCCAGCGGTATACCGACAACCTGACAACCAAGCCTAAGTACACGCCGGGCCGGAACCTGGTGGTCGAGGACGTGGAGGTCGACGGATCGACCGATGCGGTAAATGATGGTGTGATCGGGCTGCGCTGTAATCAGGAGAAAATTCCCGATACCTGGGGACCCCAGGCGCTGAACTCCACGTTTCGCCGGTGCAGCCTGAAAAACTCCGCGCCGACTCGCTTCGCGGAAAAAACGGCGATTGACCCGTTCCAGCCCTCGATCTACGCCCACCAGCAGTACAACCGGGCGTCCGGTGCCCATTTCAATTTCAATTCACCGGCCAAGGTAGTCCTGAACACCTCCTTTGAGAGCTGCTCGGTGCAGGACAATGTCAGCCCCTCGTTTCAACTATCCTCCGGCGTGGCCAATACGGTGATTGCCTACCCGATTTACATCAATTCTCCCGTCTACCAGGCCAGCCAGGATATCAAGCCGGATCTCTCATCGGGCGTAGGAGGCACCATTGGAAGCACCAACACCGTCGTGGTGACCGCGCCGAATAACTAATCCATGATTCAAATCCGCAACCAGCAGGGCGAATACCTTCACCTCAGCCCAGGGCAGCGCCTGACCATCGAGCAGGCGTCTACCCTGCTGATTGACGATGAGAAGACGCCCGGCTCCTTCTCCTACCCGATCCGTTTTCCCCTGGATGATCATAACCAGCGCTTTTTAGGATACGCTTACCGGCCGGACGTGCTCAACGTTAAAATGGAGCTGCCGGTGCAGGTAAACCTGCAGGGCCATTTGTACCGGCGGTGCACCATGCGCTACCGAATCAGCGATATGGTGGGCGATGGGTACCTGGTGATTGATTCGGGGGAAGTAGCCGATCGGCTGAAGAAAACCACGCTGGCCGAGCTGCTGCCGGCGGAAATGCCCTTCGGGATGAACCTGCCCTTTGTGCGTCAGGAGTTGGGCACGTGGATGCAATACTACGCCAGCCAGGCCCCGGGCCTGGAGCCGTTTACGTTCTTTCCAATCCGGGCGGACGGTTTCATGGACGACATCAAGGAGTTCAACAGCGAGAAGATGCCCGGCTACGTGCAGCGCTTTTACCTCAACAGCTTCGGCCGATCGGGCTTCCGGACGGATTCGCCAGGCAACTACGGCCTGCACGCGGTGCCCCAGTTTTACCTGGTCTACATCTTAAAGCAGATCATGGCCGGCCTGGGCTACCAACTGGAGGGCGACTGGATCGAAGATCCCGAGACCCAGCGCCTGGTGGTGATGAACAACACGGCGATGGTGGCCAACATCAAAACCGGCGCAGTGTACAAGGTTAACCCCGGGCTGTCGGTACCGGAAATGACCGCCGGCGATTTCTTAAAAGCCGTCTGCCAGCGGTTTGGCCTGATCGTGCTTTACGACGCCAACTCCAGCTGCGCCCGGATTCGCACGTTTACCAGTATTCTAAAAAGCAATATTGTCGATCTGTCCACTTACCAGCTCCAGGGCTACAGTGTGGAGGGGGCCGAGCAGCAGGGCTACAGCGTGCGGGATTTCATCGACGAAAAGGACCGCCTGTTTGCAAACACCCGCGTCACGCCCAAAATCGTGGGGACGGGCAAAACCGACGTGCAGCTCCGCGCGGGCGCTCCGAAGATGATCCGGGAGGCCAACGAGTTTATAAACGGCGGGATCTGGCGCACGCCCTACACCGGTGATCCGGGCAACCTGCTCGATATAATTTACAACGGCTCGAGTCGTTATCTCAAAGACGGCAAGCGCCCCAACCTGCCGTCCCTGCGGTTTGTCAGCTATAGAGGAATGCAGCCCGATTTTGTGGGCAACCTCTACCCCCAGGCGCTTTCGGATGGCCTGGATTCGCTGCTGGCCCGGGTGGGTCCGGCGACGGAATTCGATGGGCAGTTCGGCCTCTGGGAGCAGCGCTTAAAGCGGTATTATTTTTTCCGCAACAATTCCCGCAAAATCACGGCAAACCTGCTGTTGCCCGTTTCTGAATTAAGCCGGCTAAAACTTGATGAGCGGGTGGGCCTGCGCCTGGAGAGTAACATCCTGGCCGGCTACCTCATCCAGAAATTAACGTTCGAAGCGGGCAGCAGCAGCCAGGTGAAAGTGCGCCTGGAGATGCAGACGCTCCCGCCACTGCCCGAGAGCACCGACTCGCTGGGCTACGTGGAGGAGGAAACCGCACTCTGGATTCGCCTGGAGATTCAGGAAGGGGCCGCGACCTCGGTCGATACCGGCAGCTCCACGACGACCCAGACCGTCGCTCAGATCGTGGTGTATTTCTTCAAGGACCGGGCCGCTACCATCCCGGCCAACGTCACCGGCCAGCCGATCAATTTCTACATCGAGACCACCTCACAGATCGGCGGCTATACCTCCAACGTCCTGACGGCCACCGTTACCGGCAACGGCTCGGCGGTCGCCTTTAAGGATGTGATCACCTACCGGCATACTACCGACAACCGCTCCGGCGAAGTGCTCGAGGACGAAACCGTCACGTATTCGCTCGAACTCGGCCCGGGTTACAATCCTTTGTCATGAATTATAGTGATCTGGACATCAACGCAAAAATTAACCTGAAAGCCGCCCTTCGGGCCTGGGCGAAGTATTCGGTTGATCACTTCCAGGACGAGCTGGATAAAAAGGTATACCGGAGTAAGGTGCTCACCCGTAAAAAAGGGGGTCGCGATAGCAAAGGGCGGTTTACCTCCGCTCCTCCCCGCCGTTCCGGAGCCCTGCGCAAATCCTGGTGGACGTCCGTCCAGGGCGACCGCGTCACCCTTCTATTTCTGCAGTACGGCCGCTACGTCGATATGGGCGTGGGCAAGGGCGTCAGTCACACGGATCGGGTGGTCAGCCGCCTGATCCGCGATGACGCCCCGGGCCGGCGCAGAAAGCCCTGGTATAGTAAACGCAAAGGCTACGAGATCCGACGCCTGCGCGAAATTCTCACCCAAATGCACGTTTCGATCCCCGTCGACGCGATCGAAAACGCCCTCACTTTCTCCGTAAACTTATCCGTCTAGCCACCTCATGGCCAACCAGAACGAACGAGCCGTTATCGACTTAGTCATTAATGGCAAACAGTCCGAAACCACCCTGAAAGAAGTAGCCACCGCGGCCGTCAATGCTCGCAAAGAGCTGAACAAAATGCGGGAAAGCGACAACCCACAGGCGTATGCCGCCAAAGTTGCCCAGGTCAAAGCCCTCAACCAGGCGATGGCCGACCACAACGAGAAGCTGCGGGCGACGCGCAAAGCCACCGACGACTGGGGGCTGAGCTGGAAAAGCATTGCCCAGGGCGTGCTCGGGGGAAATGCCCTGACGGCTGGTTTCAATATGCTGTTGTCAGTCGGTCCCAAAGTGCTCGACCAGGGCATGAAGATCAAGGACAGTTTTGCCGACATTGGCAAGGCCACCGGGCTATCGGACGGGGAGGTTAAAAAGCTCAATGAGAGTCTGAAACAGATCAACACCCGCACGGCCACCGAGGAGCTGCGCAACATTGCGGTGGTGGGTGGCCAGCTCGGGGTGACCAATGATCAGCTGCTGGGCTTTGTGGAAAACGCCGACAAAGCCGTCGTCGCCCTGGGCGATGAATTCAGTGGTGGCGTTGAGGAGGTTTCCAAGTCGATCGGTGGGATGGCAAAGCTATTCAAGGAAACCAAGGACATGGACATCGGGCCGGCCATCAACAACATCGGTAGCGCCCTCAACGAACTGGGAGCCGCCGGATCAGCGACCGCTCCGGTGGTGGCCGAGTTCACGACTCGCATGGGGCAGCTCGGCGATCTATCCCCCCAGATCAGCGAGACGATGGGCCTGGGTGCCGCCCTGCAGGAGCTGGGCCTGAGTGCTGAAATTGGTGCTGGCGGTTTATCGAATATTTTGTTAACCGCGGCTAAAGACACCGCTACGTTTGCTAAGCAGCTCGGTCTGTCGGAGCAGGCCATGAAGGAGCTGATCAACACCAACCCCAACGAATTTTTACTGAAACTAGCCGAGTCGCTGAAGAACCTGCCGGCGGATCAGCAGGCCAAGGCCCTCGACGCCCTGGGCATCAAATCCCAGGAGGCTACGAAGGTAATGTCGCTCTTAGCCAACCAGACCGATATGGTCCGCCAGAAGCAGGAGCTGGCCAGCAAGGCAATGGCCGAGGGCACCAGTTTGACCAATGAGTTCAATAAAAAGAATTTTGACCTGGCGGTTAATTTAAAGCGCATCCGGGAGTGGGTAGATAATCTTTTGCAGGGCGACGGCATTCAGGGCCTGGCGGCTGCTTTTGTGGAAGCGACCACCCGAGTACTGGGCCTGACGACGGCCAGCGAAGCGGCCACGAAAGAATTTAACCGGCAGAAATCGGAGGTTGAAAACCTAGAAAAAACGTTGCCTGGCCTGGCCAAACGCCACGACGAGCTGAAAAGCAAATCCAAGTTGAATAAAGAAGAGCAGGAGGAACTGAAAAAGGTGGTGGCCCAGATCGCCGAGACCGTTCCCTCAGCCGTCACCGAGTGGGATGAATACGGCCGGGCGCTGGGCGTCAACACCCAGAAAGCCCGGGAATTTATCAAGACGCAGCGCGCGCTGCTGGAGTATCAAAACCGTGATGCAATCGAGGAATCAGAGTCGGAACTGGAGCGGCTCGAACGTCGGCAGAAAACCCTCCAGGCGAAGCTAAAATCCGGGAAGGAGAGCTACACTACCACCGGCGGCATTGTCGAGTCGACGATGACCAACGAGCAGATCGCCGGCTACGTCAAAGATTTAACCAAGGTGTCCGCCGAAGCGGATAACGTCCGGGCGCGGCTCAAGGGTTTGAAAGGTGAAATGCTGGAGACAGCGGCCGCTCCTGCTCCGGGTGCTGGAAAGCCCACACCTGGCCAGCCCAAAACCGGCACCTCAACCTTGGAAACCAAAGAGCAGGAATCAGCCCGGAAGTCTAAAATCAAAGCCGCCGAAAAAGCCGAAGACGATCTGGAGAAAATGTTGGCCACCGCCCGGGCGAAACACGAAGAATCCCTGCACAACGAGTTCGGCAAAGAGCAGCTGCTGTTTGGGCAGAAATATTCGAAAATGTACGAGCTGGCCAAGGGCAATAAGGACCAGATGGCCCAGATTACCGAGCTGATGTACAAGGAGCTGGCCGACATTGAGGCCCGCGAGGCTGAGCGCCAAAAGGTCAAGCGCGAGGCTGAAATGAAAGCCAAAGTCAAGGCGTCGGAAGAAGCCCTGGAGCTGGTGATGGAGAATAAAAAATCCGAACTGGCCCTGGACGTGGCGGGTAAAAAAGTAACGGCCGAGGATGCCAAGACCCGGGAGCTGGAGCTGGAGCAGACTTACCTGGAGGCCAAGCGCCTGCTGTATGAGGGCTATTACCAGCAGCTTGAAGCCCTCGGGTTTACCGATAAGGAAAAACAGACGGCCATCGCCGAAGAAAAAAAGGCCAACCTGGCCAAGATCGACCAGGACATTGCTCAGTCCACGACGGACCAGACGCTGAGCCGAATGGATGCGGCCGAATCCTACAAACAGAAAACGCTGGAGGTTAACACCTACGTCAAGGAGGCCGAGTTTGACCTGGTGGCCGCCAAACGCGAAGCAGCCGCCCAGGGCCTGGCCATCCTGTCGAGTTTCTTCAAAGAATCTTCCGGGATTCAAAAAGCCTTGTTTGTAGCGGAGAAGGCGTTTGCGATCGGCGGGATTATCGTGTCACTCCAGAAGCAACTGGCCGCAATCAGCCTGGCCGCTGCTGAGCAGGCCGCGCAGGCCAGCGCAATCCCGATTGTGGGGCCGGCCCTGGCGGCAGCCGCCAAAGCGGCCGGAATTAAAAATGCCCTGGCCGCAAAGGTGCAGGCGGGGATGAGCATCGCCACCATCGCCGGGCAAACCATCCAGGGCGTGGCCATGAAAGCGGCCGGGGGTTTTACCGACGTGGAGACGATGTACGGCAACCCTTCCGGCTTCGTCGATGGGCCTACCCTGTTTGCCCAGGGCAAACGGTCATTCGTCGCTGGGGAGGCCGGCCGGGAATTTGTGATCAGCAATCCGGCCCTCCGGACGCCGGCCATCGCCAATATTGCGGGAATCCTAGACACGGTGCAGAAAACCGGGAATTTCGGAGCCGCCGGCAGCATGATGGCCGGCGCGATGGGTGGCCCGAGCACTGAAATGCTGGGAGCCATTCTAGCCGAGCTGCAGGCTAACCGGCGGGAGCTGCAACAGGTTCGCCAGGTGACCCAGGAGGCCGGTGCACGGCCGGTGGCGTTTAACTTCCACCAGTTCGAGGACACGCAAGCCTTTCTGGCCCAGATCCGCGAGGAAACCACGTATTAATATAGTAGCTTTGCAGTGCTCAAGTTCAAAAATGCATAGGTGCCAGCATCGCCAACTCCGGAGGGCGGTGCTGTGCGCCGGTGCCTATATTATAATGATATAGGCGGAACCTATGTGTAAGGAACTTGAGCGACCGGCCGCCAGCACCGCCCCTTTTCTTTCCGACCATACCACCATATTTTAGCCCCCGATCTTAACTAGGTCGAGGGTTATTTTTTATACTGTTCAGAAAATCGCCTTTACCCTCCAGAAACTGTACACATTTTTTTGAACAGCTTCTTTGAACAGGTATCTTTAATACTGCCGACCGGTTTTGGTGACCTCGTTAATGTTCAGGAAACCGGTCCTTTTATTAAACGTTATTACAATTCATAAAATATGGCTGTTCATTCAGAATCACTATTCCATTTTACTCGAAGCATTGATGGTCTACTCGGAATACTCAGAAATGGATTTTACCCCTACTATTGCCCAGAAGTGCATGTATGGCAGGAAGATCCATTCAAAGTTTTACAATGTGCCGCACATCCTATGGTCTGTTTTTGTGATATTCCCTTATCGCAAATCTCAATACATCAGCAAACATATGGTACGTATGGCATAGGTATGTCAAAAGCCTGGCGACGGTATTTCAATTTAAATCCAGTTATTTATTGTCAACAGGATGCGTTTGTACATGAAGCTATTGGAGATATTATGCCCATGTATAGACAGCTAGAAAAAGCTGGCTTAGACAATAATAAGATTAAGAAATGGGGCCTAAAGGATGATGTAGCTTTCGTGATGGGTTTTGCAAAATTACTACAATTACCAAGTCTTGTTAAATTGATTGAAGGTCCTGTATTTATTAAGGAAAGAAACGATTGGGACACCAAGTTGACACCGTTTTATAGAGAAAGGGAATGGAGAATTGTACCCGACTTTCGTCTAGTGCATGGGATCTTAGATACTGTAGTGGACATCTCGACCTATTCTGACCCAATTAAAAGAAACAAGATCAACAAAAAGGCTGAGAAATTTTCTTTGTCAGTCTTCGTTAGAAATTGGTCTGATATACAGTATATTATATTAAGTAAAGACGCTGAAGTACCGGATTTTATTAAAGAATTTACAATAATTTGTAAAGATAAAGGGCTTACGAATGACCAAATACAAATTTTACTTACTAGGGTGAAAACGTCAGAAAGAATACAACTAGATTATTAGGCGAATATCATGAAAATTGGCTACGCCCGGGTTTCGACCCTCGACCAGAATCTTACCCTACAGATCGATGCCCTTCAAAAAGTCGGCTGTGAAAAAATCTTCCAAGAAAAAATAAGTGGCTCCAAAGTCCAACGCCCCCAGCTCGACAAAATGCTCGAGCACGTCCGGGCCGGTGATACCGTTGTCGTTTGGAAACTGGATCGGCTCGGCCGGAGCCTACAGCACCTGATCGAATTGGTGGGCAATCTGGAAAAGAAGGACGCCGGCCTGATCAGCCTGAACGACCCGGTCGATACCACCACTGCTCAAGGTAGACTCGTATTCCGAATCTTCGCCAGCTTGGCCGAGTTCGAGCGGGAGCTGATTCGTGAGCGCACACTGGCCGGCGTTGCTGCAGCCAAAGCGAAAGGGGTCATTCTGGGTCGGCCAGAGGGATTATCAGCCGACGCTAAGAAGCAGGCCCGGGTTGTAGAGTCACTTCACAAAGATGGAGTATCTGTCGCGGAGGTTGCCCGGCAGCTAAAAATCAGTCGTACCACCGTCTATTCATATCTTAAGCATCGAGGAATTGAATATTAGGCTTTATGAAAATTACTCCCCTACCCTCACACCCACCCCGGGGCTTTGCCAACTGGACAAGGCTTTACGAAGATGTTATTAAAATATTGCGACCAGGGGAAGAAACCTTTATACTACATGAAATGCCCGATCCAGCCTTAAAGCGGCAAAAATTATTGGTCACTATTCACCCAACCTTGCATTACTTGGCGGATTTAAAGGAAAAAGTTTTTAAGGAACTATGGCAACACCGTCTCAGCGTGGAGGATGTAAACACCTTGACCACGGTTGGACGGCGATTTCACGAAAACCGGTTTGCTACCTCATCAGACGATTCCACCACCTGGCCCACTGATAAGGCCGTCAAAGATTTTTATAGTTTACTGGAGCGGCTCAATATCCAGTGGCGAGAGGATCAGCTAAAAGAGAAATAAAATTCTGGCCATTCCTATATATTTGCCATTACGAAAATTCGTAATTATGAAACACGTATTTATACTTCTGTTTATTTCGATTCCTTTTCTCAGTGCAGCCCAGTGTAAACTGACTACTACAAAAGACCCCTTCACCAAGGTGGAGACTAAACTAGGTTATGTCGATAATCGCATGGTCCATATAGTTAGTTTGGCCACTTCTAGCAAAGGTGATACAACCCTTAGTGTTGCATTTTTAGGTAATGCGTCCTACGTAGCCGATACTGCAAGCCGGGTTATGGTCCTGCTGTCGGATGAAACAGTTATGGAGCTTCCCAATAGAACGTACTACCAGACTGCAAACGGCCCTTTAGCAGTAAACGGAATTCTAAAAACTGATCAACTCAAAAAATTGGTATCCACGCCAATTAAGCAGATCCGTTTAACTGGTGTTGAAATGAATGCAGCGAAGATGGTTAACGGCTATGATATAGATATTCACGCCACCAAATACAAAAAGCTTCAAGAGATAGCAGGGTGCTTTTTCAAATAAAAGTTCTGTACCTAGCAAATTGAGAAAGTACTTAAATACCTTTCCCTAAACACTTGTAATTAGAAAGCAATAGATCATAAATCATCCATGTTAATTTATTGTGTCATTTCTTTACTATCATAATATAATTTATATAACAAATGATTAGCCACATTGATGTCGAAAGTCCAGAGATTTTATTTGAAAATCATTTCAATGAATCTAGCAACAAAAGGATATTATTTTCAGGAGAATTTGGATGCGGAAAAACATATTTCTTAAATCACTTTTTTGAAGCTAGGAAAGAAAATATAAATACATTTTGGCTATCACCTGTCAAGTATTCTATAGGTCAAAATGAAGATATTATAGAATATATTAAAATAAATATTGCTTTACAGTTATTAAAAAGGCCTGAAATATTGCCAATTGTTAAAGAAAAATATGATGAAGATCTTTTTATATTTGAATATATTAAAAACAAACCACTAGAAATAGTAAAACTCTTAGTATCCTGTGTGGAGGCATTAGGAGTTACTACTGGCCCGGTAGAAAAGGTTCTTGATACATTGAAAAATTATGGTGAATATTCAGAAAAATTAAAAGATAATTTACAAAATGAAGAGCAAAGCATAACTAAATATCTTAAGCAAATTGTCAATATAAAAGGCTCTATATTCGAAGATGATATAATTTCCCAATCTATTCGTGCAATATTGCATCGATGCAAAGCTGAAAACAGACAAAATATCTTAATAATTGATGATTTTGACCGTTTAGACCCAGAACACATTTTCAGAATTCTAAATATTTTAAGCGTTCATAATGATTACTTTGAAACTAATAATAAATTTGATTTTGACAAAATTATTATTGTGTGTGACTATCACAATATAAGAAAAATATATCAGTATAAGTACGGACCTGAAGTAGACTACAAGGGATATATAAATAAATTTTATTCCAATGATATTTTTCACTTTACCAATGAAGGGGCAATATCATATTATTGTGAGAATCAGTTAGCAGACGTTTTAAGTTTTAAACACGACGCTTGTAAGAAGACATTAGGGTTATTGCTCTCACAATTTGTAAAGCACAAAATCATTACAATGAGACAAATTGTAAAGCAGAATATAGGAATAAGCTTTAAAAGCTTCTCTTTCGGACCCTATACCTGTACGATACCCTCAGGGTGGTTTATGGATCCACCGGGAGATTTTTTCAAACGAACAAATGTATATTCATTTGAACCTTCAAAAGTTCAATTTTTCTTCCAAACGAATGATTTTCCCTTTTTACAAATAATAAAATCTTTAACAATAATTTTTGGAAGTTATGACAATTTAATGGAGGCAATTGATAGGATAAAAAAAGAATCAGCACCTATTGATCCTCCAACCACAATTATTTTAATTAAAGCGATAATGCCTCTTTACCATCTAATTTGCAATGACCAAAATCATAATGATTTAGTATATAGGATTGAGGCTGACCCACGTGGTAATGGAAAGTGGATCGGGTTTCCAACAAACAATTTTCTATCCTTAGATTATATAGTACCTACCGGCTGGAACAACAGAAATCCTTATGACCCGAGCTTGAGCTACTTTCATAATATAATTGATGAATTGAATAAATGGGGGTCTGCTGAAGAAAGTACAGCGTCAGATTACAAGATTTTATTTCATCAGTTAGAAACTATATTAGATTTTCTCAATAAGAAAAATTTCCTACACCCACTAGGCATATCTTAAGTATAAAGCAGAGAATATTCTCTGCTTTATACTTAGCTGTCATTCTACCTTATCTTCATTTTTTTATTGAAGTTTTTTCTAACTCGTGGATCACCCGGCGCTCATCCGGACGACCGTACACCTCTAGCCCTTTGCTGGACTTTCTCCCGAGTAGCACCATCACCGCGTCGGTGGTCAGGTGCAGTTCATTGAAACACCAGTCCGTAAACGTTTTACATCCAGCTTTTGAAGATAGCTCTGGAGGCAAGTCCAGAGCTGCCGCCACCAGCTTCAGTAGATCATTAAATTTAGATAGTGGCCGGATCGGGAGATGCTCCCACCCCCCGTACTTCTCGACGATCTGTTTTACTTCGTTAAACTGAGGAACTCGAGCAGCTACCTTGGTTTTGATACGTTTTTTAATCAACCAGGGCTTCCCGTCGATTCCTTGCTGGAGCGCAGTTTTGTGCTCCTTTACAAAGTCCTCCAGATCGCCGTAATGATAGCCAGTTCGGCAGAGGATTACCATGATGTCAGCGGTCTGTTGCAGTTTGCTGTTTTTAAATTTGTGTCGGCTGAGCTGCCCAAATTGCTCCGGAGTCAAAAAGACCGGATCGCCGTACTCGGCTCCTTTCACCCTATGCCCTTCGAGTGGGTTGGTGTCGATCAGTTTTTTGAGTCTGGCCCACGTCAGCACGTTTTTAATCGTCTGGCTGTGCTTGGAAATGTAGCTGTCGGAGTGCCCCTTCTGTGTGGCATTGACCTGCACTTGTGCCATCCACGAGCGGTACTTTTTTAGCCAGGCTAAATCGAAATCTTCCGCCGGCAGATCCAGAGCTTTTTTAGCAATCAAAAAATCGATCACTTTTTTGCGAACGTTGTTGTACACCGTTACGCTGCTACCATTTAGATTGCGCTCTCGGTCCTCTTTACAATCTTTAATGTACAGATCGAAGATGCTAGTCATCGAAAGGGATTGCTGGCCATTAAGATGCAGTCGTTTGATTTTGCCGGCTGTAATCTTTTCTTTCTTCCTGAATAGATCGTTGAAAATTGCCGACAGGTGGGATTTTAAGATGAGCAACTGCTCATTTTTAAAGTGAGAATGTGGATCATTGTCCAGGACTCGTTCACTGGTGGCATCCCAGTCGTTGTACCAAATGGTAATTCCTGTTGAACCAATGTCCTGCCGTTCCCCGTTCACGGAGATCCGACAATAAATTTGGGCATAACCCTTCTTTTTGCTTTTGTGTCGCCAAAAGCTCACTTCCATACGCACTAAGTTCATTAAAGCACTCAAATGTTTGGTTGAGTGCATGTTCATACGATAATTATACCTACATGTAGCGGAGAGAGTGCCACCAGACGATTATGGTGCCACCAGAAGTACCTGGCGAATTGTCAGACATGTGTTAATAGGCGGGAAAGCAGGAAAGACAAGGCACAAAAAAAACCCTGACGGGTTTCGACGTCAGGGCACACGGTCAATTTACAGACACTTTGCAGAGGGAGAGGGATTCGAACCCCCGGACCTGTTACAGTCAACAGTTTTCAAGACTGCCGCGATCGACCACTCCGCCATCCCTCTATTGGTCACTTATTGTGGGTGCAAAAGTAAGAGACTTTTTGATTCTTGTCAATACTCCAGCAAATTTTCCTCAATTTTTTCGTTTCCATCCCCTAACTTGCCACCACACAAACCGCCGGACCCAACCCCATCTCAACCGTTATGTGGCAGGAACAAAACAACCAGCTCACCCGAACCTTCGAGTTTCGGGACTTCAGCGAAGCCTTCGCGTTCATGACCCGCGTGGCCCTCATCGCCGAAAAAATGGACCATCACCCCACCTGGACCAACACTTACAACAAAGTCTGGTGCCGGCTCAGTACCCACGACGCGGGCGATACAGTCACGGAGAAAGATCGGAAACTGGCGGATGCGATTGACCAGTTGCTGGGTGAAGGATGAACGATGAATCACTAGCCGCACCAGCCAACCGCCGGGCAGCCCCGTCATCCTTTATCACGTCTAATTCATCATTCAACCCATGAAGCTTTACCTCGTACCCACCCCCATCGGCAACCTGGACGATATTACGCTGCGGGCGGTGAATGTGCTGAAGTCGGTGGACGGTATTCTGGCGGAAGATACCCGCACGTCGGGCATCCTGCTGAAACACCTCGAGATCAGCAAACCACTCCACAGTTACCATATTTTTAACGAGCACCAGACTGTTCAGCGCATCATTGCCCAACTGAAAGCGGGCAAAACCCTGGCGCTGGTGTCGGATGCCGGTACGCCCGCCATCTCCGACCCCGGTTTTCTGTTGGTGCGCGAGTGCCTCAAAAACGAGATTCCGGTGGAATGCCTGCCCGGGGCTACGGCTTTTGTGCCCGCGCTGGTCAATTCGGGTCTGCCCGCCGACCGCTTTACGTTTGAGGGGTTTCTGCCCCACAAGAAAGGCCGCCAGACCCGCCTGACCGAACTGGCCGGGGAAGAACGGACCATGATTTTCTACGAATCGCCCCACCGGCTGCTGAAAACCCTGACGCAGTTTGGCGAGGTCTTCGGCCCCGACCGGCCCGCCAGCGTCTCACGCGAGCTCACCAAATTATTTGAAGAAACGGTTCGCGGTTCAATCCAGGAAATAATTGCGTACTTTGCCGAAAAAACGATCAAAGGTGAAATTGTCATTGTTGTTCAGGGCAAATAAAAAAGGACTCGCCCGGGCGGTTTTCCTGCTTCACTGTCTCGTAATCAGTGTCTGTTCTTCCGTCGCCCAAACGCTGTCTCCCCAGGCCAAAATCAGCCTGATCACCATAGCACCGGGCGATGAGGTTTATACGTCGTTCGGGCACACGGCTTTGTGGGTCAGCGATCCGATGTACGGCATCGATAAGGTCTACAACTACGGCACGTTTGCTTCCTACACGGACAATTACTACATAAAATTTCTTCAGGGCACCTTGCCCTACTACGTATCGGTGTATCCGATGCCCAACCAGCTTTATGCGTCGCAGCTGGAAAACCGCAGCGTGAAGGAGCAGATCCTGAACCTGTCGGATGCGCAGAAGCAACGGCTGTATACCATGCTGGAAACCAACGCGCGACCCGAAAACCGGGAATACCGGTACCGGTTCTACTACGACAATTGTGCCACCCGCCCGCGCGACATGCTCGTCAAAGCCTGTGGCGACAGCCTGCGGTTTGTGAACGTGGTTGATTCCACCAAGTCGTACCGCGACTGGATGAACGAATACCTAACCACCCAGCCCTGGGCGCGGATGGGCATGAACCTCGGCATCGGCTACCCAGCCGACAGGACGGCATCGTCCTGGGAGGCCATGTACCTGCCCGACAATGTGTTTGAAGAAGTACAACGCGCCCAGCTCAAAACGCCCCAGGGCCAGGATACCCCCCTGGTCGCCAACAGTCTGTTTCTGTTCCGGGCCGTTACCATCGAAGAAACCAGCGCGTTTCTGTTGTACCTGGTTTCGCCGGATTTCGTCTTTGCCGTCCTGCTGGTGGTGGTTTTCCTGATTACCCGTCGGCAGCAGAAACGGCGGACGCGGGGCTTCTGGCTCGACCGCTGGCTGTTCGGATTCTCGGGCGTCTGGGGCTGGTTGTTGATTTTCCTGTGGTTCTTCACCGACCACGGCGTAACGACCTGGAACCCGGCGGTGCTGTTTCTGATGCCGCTGCACATGCCGCTCATTTTCTGGGTAACGCGCCAGGCCAGCCCGAAAGCCGTCCGTACCTATTTTCTGCTGACGATTGTGGGGCTGGTGGCCTTCTTTTTATACGCCTTTTATCAGGATTACCTCTACGGATTCAACTTTTTTCTGCTGACGTTACTGTACCGCGCGTTTTACCAGTACCGTTTTGCTTCCACCCAAACCGAAAAATTAACGTATGCCAGGTCGTGATCTTCAATTGGTTGAAATTAGTGAGCAGATAACGAAAATTGCCCGGCAGACCGGCGATTTCATCCGGCAGCAAAGCCGTTCGTTCACGCGGGAACAGATTGAGTACAAGGGCTATAACAACCTGGTTTCGTACGTCGACAAGGAAGCCGAAAAACAACTCGTTGAGGCTCTGCACAACCTGCTGCCAGAAGTCGGTTTCATCACGGAGGAAGGTACAACGGGCCAGATTGCCGACCGCTCAGCCCTGAACTGGATCATTGACCCGCTCGACGGTACGGCCAACTTCATGCACAAACTGCCCGTTTTTTCGGTCAGCATTGGTCTGGCCGAAGGCAAAACGCCGATTGCCGGGGTGGTGTACGACATCATGCGCGACGAGTGTTTTCACGCCAGCGCGGGCGGGGGTGCCTGGTGTACGGGTTCCAGCGGAACTGCCGAACGCATCCGGGTTTCGCCCGCTACGCAGCTTCAGGAAAGCATGGTGGCCACGGGCTTTCCGTACGCGAGCATGGACCGTATCGAACGGTATCTGGCTATTCTGGCGTCGCTCATGCTGCGTACCCACGGCCTGCGCCGGATGGGTTCGGCGGCCATCGACCTGTCGTACGTAGCCTGCGGACGGTTTGAAGCGTATTATGAATTCAACCTCAACTGCTGGGACATGGCCGCCGGGGTGCTGCTGGTGCGCGAAGCGGGCGGTATTGTAACCGACTTCAACGGCGGGGACGACTTCCTGTTCCGGGGCGACATCCTGGCCGGTTGCGGCATGCAGCCCGAATTGCTGGCCATTATCGAACAGTACTGGAACAACGAAGGCCCGCTGCCGATACCGCCACCGGTCATTTCATGATCCCGATTGTTTTTATCCATTCCGGTTACAATGCTTACCTGGAGTACAGCCTGCGCCAGAGTCGGCTTTCCAATCCGGAATCGACGGTTTTTCTTCTGGGCGACGATGCCAACCAGCACCGGTTCCCGTTTGTCGCCCACGTTTCAATTACCACCTTAAATTCGGCAAAGTCCGCGGATTTCAGGCACCATTACGTCCACCTATCGACCAACCCCGAGTGGTATGAACTGATCTGTTTCATGCGCTGGTTTTACCTGCTGACGTTCATGGAACAACGGCGGCTGGACGAGGTGTTTGTGGCCGATTCGGATATCATGCTGTACAAGAACCTGGATCAGTACGCGGCCTGGAAAAACCGGTCGCCGAACCAGCAGTCAGCCTTTTGCATTGCCGAAAGTGAGCCGATGGGGCCGTTTAGCTGGATCGCTTCGGCCCATTCGTCGTTCTGGACCCGGCCGGGCATTGCCGATTTTTGTGAATATCTTCTGGAGATGTATCAAATCCCGGAACGGCGGGCACGGCTGGAAGAAAAGTGGCAGGTTCACCAGGAAACCGGCTCAATGGGCGGAGTGTCCGACATGGCGCTGCTCTATCTCTACGAGGCCGACCGCAGGGGCCGGGTGATCAACCTGCTGCAACCATCCGGTGCCTCCGGCCAGCCGCTGCGGGAAGTGTTCGATGTAAACATCGGTATTCCCGACAATCAGGTTGACGGCGAATTTGAGTTGGGGCCCCGTTCGCTTAAAAAAGTCCGCTGGGAGCCGCCGAATTACGTCGCGTATAACCGGGTTCTGGGCGAAAATTGTATCTTTAACACCCTCCATTTTCAGGGCCTGAGCAAACGGTATATGCACCGGTACTACCAGGGAACCGATCTGCGGCTTCACCAGTTGGGCCAGGAAGCGAGCTATACCCTTTCGCCTTTGCTGAAACCGTTATACCGCCTGAAGGATGGGTTAAAACGTACTTTAAACCACTAACCTGATGCACGATCTGCAACCGCTTCAATACCCGATTGGCCCCTTTACAGCCGCGGCCAGCTATACACTCGAACAGACAAAGGAACACCTTGCCGCCATCGCCGTCTTTCCGCACAACCTGACCGAACTGGTGGGTAAGTGGGGCGACGACCGGCTCGATACGCCTTACCGGCCCGGCGGCTGGACGGTCCGGCAGCTGGTCCACCACGTAGCCGACAGCCACATGAATGCCTATATCCGGACCAAGCTGGCCCTGACGGAATCCGTGCCGACCGTGAAACCTTACGACGAAAACGCCTGGTCTCAACTGCCGGACTACACCCTTTCGGTTGCGCCCTCGCTGGTTATCCTGAGCAACATGCACCAGCGCTGGGTAACCGTCCTGGACGCCCTGACGGAAGAGCAGTTTCAGCGGCCTTATTTTCACCCGGAAAGTCAGAAACAGGTACCCCTTGCCGAAGCCCTGGCCAATTACGCCTGGCACGGCGAACACCATTACCAGCACATCTACCAGCTCGCCCTCCGGAACCAATGGGTCTAATTAAAAGTTAAAAATGAAAAGTTAAAAGTAATGGCTCCGCCGGAGGAATGCGCCAGCCTGTTTTTAACTTTTCATTTTTAATTGTTAACTTTTTATGGTTCAGGAACTGATTATTGGACTGCTCTTTGTTGCCGCGCTGGCGTATCTGGGCTGGCGCACCTGGAAGAGTCTGTTTCGAAAAAAAGCCGGTTGTGAGAAGGGATGCGGTTGCGCCACGGATGCAAAAGCAGCGTCGGCCAACAAATCAGGGCGGTTACCAGTTTAATTGAAATGGTAACACTATTCCTGTCCCAACCAACATGCGAGAAGAGAGTGAGCAAAACCGTCTCCCTTATTTTCTGATCTGTACCGCCTTTTTTGCCTTCATGCTGGCGGGTGTATTTGCCTGTAAACGGGTGGATCCTAAACCACCTTCTGCCCAGAATTTTGACGACTCCCTGACGGCCGATAGTTCCTACGTCAGCGCGCCCATCCTATTTGAAATTTCCGAACTCGAAGAAAAAATTAACCGGGCGCTTGGCGTCGTCCTGGTCCAGAACGCAACGATCAAAAACGGTATTGCCCGCCCCCTGAACCTGCGCATCGAGCGTTCGGGTCCCATTCGGCTGGCGTTCGACGGACAGCGGCTGGCCTTTAGCGCATCGCTTCGCATCTGGCTGAGCAACCCGTTCCGGCTTAGTGTGCAAGACACCTCCGACCGCGTATACAGCGCCCTCCATGTCCAGTTTCGCAGCCCGCTGGTGGTGCGCGACGACTGGCGTATGCAGACCAACGTCGAACTGGAAAATTACCGCTGGATTACCGAACCCCAAATTCGGATGCTGGGAATTAAGGTTCCGGTGACCAACCTGGCCGACCAGATTCTGCAAAAGCGCGAAAACGGCATCGAGAACGCCATCGACCGGGCCATTTTCAACGAACTTCGGCTCGACCGCGAAGTGACCAAGATCTGGCAGAGCATCCAGAAACCGTTGTTGATCAATCGCAACTTTCAGGAGGTCTGGCTACGGCCCAAACCGTTTGCCGTGCTGGTAGGACCGATTCGTGGCAACCCGACAGAACTCGTGATTCCGATGCGTATTAAGCTCAAAATGGAATCGCTGTTTGGCCCCAAGCCCACTTACGCCCTGAATTTGCCACTGCCCCGGCTCCAGAAAGTGGCTTCGCTCCCTATGAATTCCCACGTCAGCCTGCTGAGCCGCGTGCCTTACAGCCAGCTTAGTACGGTTCTGAACGCCTACGTTTCCGGCGCCAAACTCGACGTGATCAATCATTTGATCAACGTTAAAAAAATCAGCGTGTACGGGGGTGAACACGCCCTGATTGTGCAAGCTGACATCAAGGGGGCGCTTGGCGGTACGTTGTATTTCCGGGGACGGCCCACCTTTGATACCGTCCGGAAGGAGCTGGTGATGCAAAACCTCGACTATGATATTCAAACGGAACAATCCCTGGCGAAGGTGGCCGACTGGATGCTGCACGACACCCTGAAAGACACGCTGCAATCGACCCTGCGCGTGCCGCTGGAAGAGCATTTTACGCTGCTACCGAACAAAATTGAATCCGCTTTTGCGCGGGCGAAAGTGGGCAAAAAAGCACGCATTGATATTCCCAAGTTTCAGTTAAGTCCCAAAGCCATTGCCGTCCGGCCCGACGGTTTGCAGATTTTGCTGCACGCCGACGCAGCCATGAAATTGGAAGTGGTTAAATTGTAGCGCATTCGTTTAATCCGAAACCGCGATTCAGAGAATGATTTGAACTCATTCCATCTTTCGCGCTTTCGCCCTTCGTGTTGATGAAAACAGAAAAAAGAGAACCGGAGCAGTACGTCGATTTAGGCCATTCCGAGCTGGAAAACCACCTCAAAACACAGGCCGCCCTGTACGAAAAACGGCTCAAGGAAGGAACGGCCGCCAATAAGGTAGCCGCGTTTTTTGCCACCAACCTCCTAGGCTTTGCCTACCATTACCTCAAAAGCCGGTTTGGTCCCAAGGCCGCCTATCAGTTTTACCCCAGCAACGGCGACGACGGTATTTACCCCATGCACACTTACAGTGATACCGTGACCCTGGCGCTGGTATCCGATTGGGCCACCGACACGCGGGAATCCGACCAGATCGGTTATCTGATCCGCGATCACGATCCGGACTATACGATCCACCTCGGCGATGTGTACTTCGTCGGCACACCCGAGGAAATCGCGACCAACTTCACCGATCCGGACGCGTCGTGGCACTTTGGCAAGCACGGTAGCCTGGCCCTGTCGGGCAACCACGAGATGTACTCCAACGGAACGGCTTTTTTCAAGAAGCTCCTGCCCGCCATGAAAATCCGGAAAGGCCCTCAGATAGCCACGCAGCAGGCGGGTTTCTTTTGCCTGGAAAATGAACACTGGCGGATTATTGGCCTCGATACAGGTTACAACTCAACCAACCGGCCCTTGCTGGAAGTGCTGTTCAAACCCGACTGCAACCTGCGCGATGAGCACCTTAACTGGCTGACGGAAGTTGTAAAGCTAAACGACCCGAACGACAAACGCGGCATTATTTTTCTGAGTCATCACCCCTATTTTTCGTCCTTCCGCGATGATCACCCGGTGGTGGGGCGGCAATTGAAAAAGGCGTTTGGGGCAGCCGAACGGCCGGTTTTGTGGTTCTGGGGGCACGAACACCGGCTTTCTTTTTACAACAAATACGGCTTTTCGGACGGCATTCAGGCCTGGGGGCGCTGCGTGGGCCACGGCGGGATGCCCGTCGAAACCAACCCACCCGACCGCGGCCACTTGGGACAACTGCTGTTCTACGACCAGCGGATTCGCGAGCGCATTCGCCGTCGGGACGTGGGTTACAACGGTTTTGCCCTGCTTTCGATCCAGGGACCGGCCATCGACATCAAGTATATTGACCAGAACAACCACACCGTTATCGCCGAACGCTGGACCGTAGACCCGATGGGTACACTGTCCTCGGAAATCCTGGAAGTACACCCGGAAGTGACGAAATATGAATGACAAGTGAAGAGTGAAAAAGTGAAAAGTTATGGGTGACGATTTTTGGGCTATACCCTAACTCATCATTCATAACGCTTCCCTCGTGCCTCCCCCGGGCTTCCAGCGCCACAGATAGCGGGAGGCCAGGGAGCGATGGGGGCGCCAGGCTCCGGCGATTTCGTGCAGCCGTTTGTAGAGCGGCCGCCCGGTTTCGGTCAGCCCGTAGGCCAAAACCATCTTCTGGCGAATCACCAGATCGTCGATCGGAAAAACGTCGGGGCGGTCCAGCACAAACATCAGCAGCATTTCGACCGTCCAGCGGCCTACGCCCTTGATCGGCAGCAGGTACTGCACAATTTCCTCATCGGTCATGGGGTCCAGGTGGGCGTTGGTCATCGGGTTTTGCAGCGCAAATTCGGCCACACTTTGCAGATACCGCCCCTTCTGCCCCGAAAGCCCGGCCGTGCGCAGTTCCTCGGGCGTTTTGGCCAGGAGTTGTTCCGGATGCGGATAGCCGTCGGGAAACAACGCCAGAAAACGAGCGAAGATGGAGTCGGCGGCTTTTACGGAAATTTGCTGGGAAACAATGCTCTCCAGCAGCGCCAGGTAAATCCGGTTTCTGGCCGGATCTTCGACATATTCAAAGGCAATTTTAGGCGCGGGCGTAGACTCAATAATCTGTTTCAGGATCGCGTCCTTGGAGAGGTGCTGAATTGGCATGGGCAACGTTCTGGCTGTTCATTCGTCTCACCTAAAGATCGGCAGGAATACGCATTTCTGCACGCTTTCGCTTTTATAATTCCCTCCCCTATTTCAGCAAAAACGAGTTCCCTTTTTCATTTCCCAAATTTGACACTTCATAGCAAAGTTGTTACGCTTCAACGAGTTGCGAATTGAATTCATGAATGAAAGGATGACATTTTTGTTTCAGTTGGGCTACCTAACCGCCCGGCCACCAAGTCTGTAACACGTATCCACACCATCATTCTACACAACTCATTCATGAAAAAAGTCCTGAAAATTATCGGCTTTGGGCTGGGCGGCCTTGTGCTTTTGCTGGCCGGATTCTGCGCTTACGTCGTCGCCGTGGGTGTACCCACCTACGACCCTCCTACGATTCCCGAAGTGACGGTTGAACGAACGCCGGCCCGCGTTGCCCGTGGGGAGGTAATCGCCCAGATTCAGTGCATGGCCTGCCACGCCGACAGCGAAAACCGGCTGACGGGCAAGCACTTGGCCGAAGCACCCTCTCTTTTTGGCAAACTCTATTCGAAAAACATTACGCAGGACCAGGAAAAAGGAATCGGTAGCTGGACCGACGGCGAACTGATGTACTTCCTGCGCACCGGCGTTCGGCGCGATGGCACGTATGCCCCCATTATGCCGCAGTACCCAAACATGGCCGACGAAGACCTCAAGTCGGTGGTTGCCTGGCTGCGGTCCGATCGTTTCCCGGTACAACCCACCAGGCAGGAAGCGCCCCCAACCGAACTGAGCTTCGTGTCGCTGTTGCTGACCCATACGCTGATGAAACCGCTTGCCTATTCGCCCGAACCGATCGCCCTGCCCGACAGCACCGATCCGGTGGCACTGGGCCGCTACACCGCCGACGCCATTGGCGACTGTTACGGTTGTCATTCCGGCGACATGATCGACCAAAGCAAAACGCACCCGGAAAAAAGTAAGGGCTATTACGGCGGTGGCATCGAAATGAAAGACGAAGCCGGAAAAACCGTGGTAACCGCCAACCTGACGTTTGATGAGCAGACCGGCATTGCCAAAAAATACACAAAAGAGCAGTTTATCCGGGTCGTCAAGCTCGGCGTCCGGCCCGATGGCTCGATTTTGAGGCAGCCCATGTTTCCACGCCCCATGCTGTCGGACCATGAAGCAGGTGCTATTTACGAGTACCTGAAAACCGTTCCGAAAATCCACCACGACATCGCAAAAAAGAGCGCCGACGTGCAACTGGCGGAAAGATGACAAACGGGTAGCCCGGCGGCTTTCAAACCGGCAGTCGGGTGACCCAAAACGCCTGCCGGTATTTTTCCCGCAAACAATGGGCGCAGGGCCAGAATCCGAGCAGAACGGCTTCCTGCTCGAATTGAAAAAAGACCCGGTTTTTCCGCAGCATCCGTTTCCCGGACCCACAGGGTGCCGTAGAGTTGCCAGGCTGCATGGCCACCCCACACCAGGGTTCCGGTTTTCATCAGCCGGAAAAGCGCCCTCTTTCCTGAATCATCATCGGGAAAATCGGTGTGCCGAATCACTGCGCGTCGTGAAAAATGATGCCAAGGGTGTAGCGGGTTCCGGAATGAACGGTACTGACACCGTGTTTCATCGCGACCCGGAAATAGCCTTTCGTTCCCTTCTGTGGCCGAAACTGCGTCGTGAAGATCAGCACATCGCCCTGCCCGGGCGTCAATACCGTGGCTTTCGACTGCGCCCGGGGAACCTGCTCCGTCAAGACAAACTCCCCGCCCGTATAATCAATACCCGGTTTGTTCAGGAAAACAACGGCCTGCAAGGGAAAATAGACCTCACCGTACAAATCCTGGTGCAGCGTGTTGTAACCACCGACACCGTACCTTAGCAACAACGGCGTAGCCAGTAGCTGGCCGTTCTCCCGGCATGTTTGTAAAAAGTCCGCGTGTGTAGCCGGGTACGTTATGGCACGGTTCAGGTTTTTCATCCATTGATTGGCCACTGGGTGAAGCTCCTCGTACAAGCCGGTGCGCAGCGTTTGCAGGAAACCGGGCAAGGGATAATTAAAGTACTTGTATTCGCCTTGACCAAAGCGGTAACGCTCCATCGAAATCGTTTTCTGGAAATGCCGGGGTTCAGCATACAGCGCCATGAGCTGCTGACACGCGGCCCGGTCCACCAGCCCGTTGAGCTGGGCAAATCCACGCTCGACGAGCGAGGCCCGCACGGCTTTCCAATCCAGTTGATCGGTGTTCATACGGTTCTATTGAGAAGATATAAGGGGAGAGATAGGGAGCGAGTTGGCCAACTCCTTCCCTTTGGCCGTGGTGGATCAATGCTCCCGGCAGGCCGCTTCCCAGCCGAGCAGGGCCACTTTCCGGGTTGCTCCCCAGCGGTAATTACCAAATAATCCGGTTTTTCGGATCACGCGGTGGCAGGGAATCAGGTATCCCACCGGATTGGACCCGATGGCCGTTCCCACCGCCCGCGACGCCGAGGGCATTCCGATGGCCGCGGCAATCTGGTCGTAGCTCACCACCTGCCCCTCGGGAATCCGCAGCAGGGCTTCCCAGACTTTCAATTGAAACGGTGACGCCTTTACGGCAATCCGCAACGGCTGGCGGGCGGTCCGGGTAAAAATCTGGTGGGCCAGCGGCCGGAGCGAATCAGCATCCCGGATTAGCCGGGCGTCGGACCAGTCGGTGGCAAAACGGGCCGTCATGCGGGCTTGATCGGTGGCTTCCGCTTCGTCCAGAAATTCAAGTTTGCAAATTTTATCGCCGATAGCCCCCAATAGATACGGACCAAACGGACTTTCGAAAACCGCGTATTGGATCGTGACGCCCCCGCCCCCCTGCTTAAACTGGCCCGGGGTCATGCCTTCAAGTACCACAAACAGATCGTGAAGCCGTCCCGTGCTGGAGAGTCCGGCTCCGTCGGCAACCTCGGCCAGCGTCAGGCCACGGCGTAGCCGCTCCTTGGCAAAGGCGAGGGTCAGATACTGCAAAAACTTCTTGGGGCTTACCCCCGCCCAGTCGGAAAACAACCGCTGGAAATGGTATTCGCTCAGGTTGGCGCGATCGGCCACCTCGGCCAGCGATGGTTGTTGCCGGAAGTTTTCGGTTAGAAATTCAATCGACCGGGCAATTTGCTGGTAGGTAGGATGGGTTTCCGTTGCGTTCATGGCTTTTGTCGTTTGCATGGAACAAAGGTACCCCGCGCAACCCGCTCCAAAAACCCGATTCTTGCGCTGTTTCCCGGTTATTGTTTAACAAACCGTCGGGTGTACACCTGATGCTCACTGCGGAACCGGATGAGGTAGATGCCCTGAGCCAGCGTCGACACATCCAACTCGTGCTGCTTTCCGGATTCCAGCTGCCGGGTTTGCAGCGTCTGGCCCGCGGTTGTGACGACCTGGACTGATATAGTCGACTGAGGAAGCGCGGGGACGCTGACAGTCAGCAGCTTATCCACGACCGGACTGGGGTAAATCTTGGCCATATCCGGCCGGCTTTTACCCAGAATGTTGTCCAGTTCGCTGTAAAACCGGTTTTTGGTCATCTCCTTATCCGACGCGGTAATGCGGCCCGTAATGCTCTTGTTCTCCTGCAATACATACGTTCCGCAGCCGTTCAGCAAATAATCGCCGTTCCGCTCATTCTCGTAGTAGGCGTTCTCAATCCGTTGCAGAATCAGCACCAGCTTATCGCCTTTTTTAAAGCCATGGGTGTACAACCGGCACATAAACCCCGGGTCGCCCCAGACGCGGAGTACCGATTTCTCTTCGCTTCCGTTCAGGACCTCCAAGACTTTTACATCCATGCCGTGTGCTTCGTGGTCGCGAACCTCCGCCCGCACCATCAGCGTACCGGGTGTCCAGGCGGCTTTTTCGGCGATGGTCAGAAAAGCACCGCCATCCGTGCAGCTACAGGCTCGGGCACTGGTAGCCCCGCCCAGCCATCCAATCATCAGTAGTCCAATCAGTAGTCCTCGTAACATAAAAAATACGTTTTTTGATAGGACTCCTGGAAGAGCGGATTCGTTGGAATGAGTCAATAAAAACAAACCCCCAGCGTGCAGTCCGGGGGTTTGTTTTGTTATTTCACGCCGATCAGGGCGCCATTTTTAATCTCTTCCACGACCGACGGATCGAGCAGCGTCGAGGTGTCGCCCAGGTTGGAAGTTTCGCCCTCGGCAATTTTGCGCAGAATCCGACGCATGATCTTTCCGGAACGGGTTTTGGGCAAGCCGCTGACAAACTGAATCTTATCGGGTTTGGCAATCGGCCCAATAATCCGGCTGACGGTGGCCAGAATGTCACGCTTCATCAGATCGCCGTCTTCGTGCGTAACCGTGCTTTCGGCAATCACGTAGGCGTAAATGCCCTGGCCTTTGATGTCGTGCGGATAACCCACTACTGCGCTCTCGACCACGCCCGTGTGCATGTTGATGGCGTTTTCAACTTCGGCGGTTCCGATCCGGTGGCCCGATACGTTCAGAACGTCGTCGACCCGGCCCGTGATGCGGTAATACCCGTCTTCGTCGCGCAGACAGCCATCACCCGTGAAATACAGGTTCTTGTAGGTACTGAAATACGTTTGACGGCACCGTTCGTGGTCGCCGTAGGTCGTGCGGATGATGCCCGGCCACGGGAATTTAATGCACAGGTTTCCGCTCACGCCATTGCCCTCGATTTCCTGCCCGTTTTCGTCCACCAATACCGGCTGAACACCCGGCAAAGGCAGCGTTGCGTACGTCGGTTTGGTTTTCGTTAGACCGGCAATCGGTGAAATCAGAATACCGCCCGTTTCGGTCTGCCACCAGGTGTCAACAATCGGACAACGGTTTTTTCCAATGTGATCGTCGTACCAGTGCCAGGCTTCTTCGTTGATCGGCTCACCCACCGAACCCAGCACTTTCAGCGAACTCAGGTCGTGGTTTTCCACTTTTTCCAGGCCGAAGCTCATCAGCGAGCGGATGGCCGTCGGGGCGGTGTATAGAATATCTACCTTGTATTTATCGACAATATCCCAGAACCGTCCGCAATCCGGCCAGGTCGGAACACCCTCAAACAACAGGCTGGTCGCTCCGCAGGCCAGCGGTCCGTAAACGATGTAGCTGTGACCGGTAATCCAGCCGATGTCAGCCGTACAGAAATGGACCTGACCCGGTTCGTACTGAAATACGTTCTGGAACGTGTAAGCGGCATAAATCATGTACCCTCCGCAGGTGTGCACCACGCCCTTGGGCTTGCCCGTCGAGCCGGAGGTGTACAGGATGAAGAGCATGTCTTCGGAATCCATTTCTTCGGCGGGGCACTCGGCCGTCACCAGCTTCAGTTCCTGCTCCATCCACACATCCCGGCCCTTGATCATCGAAACCGGTGTGCGCGTCCGCGTCAGGACAATCACCTTTTCCACGCTCGGACACTGCACGAGGGCGTCATCGACGGTTTCCTTCATCGGAATTTCCTTGTTGCCCCGGTAAGCGCCATCGGACGTGATGACCAGGCGGCACTGGGCGTCGTTGATCCGGTCGGCGATGGAACGGGCCGAAAAACCGCCAAACACGACCGAGTGAATGGCTCCAATGCGGGCGCAGGCCAGCACCGCAATCGCCAGTTCAGGAACCATCGGCAGGTAAATACAAACCCGGTCGCCTTTGCCAACACCGTTGCGTTTGAGCACATTGGCCATCCGGCAAACCTGATCGTGCAGCATGCGATAGGTGAGCGTAACCCCGGCTTCGTTCGGGTCGTTGGGCTCCCAGATGATGGCGGGTTGATCCCCCCGCTCGGCCAGATGCCGGTCGAGGCAATTCTCGGTGATATTCAGTTTGCCACCGGCAAACCACTGAACGTTGGGTTCTTCAAAATTCCACTGGAGGGTTTTCTTCCACGGCTTGCGCCACTGAAAATTCTGGGCAATTTCGGCCCAAAAGCCTTCGGGGTCCTCAACACTATAGCGGTAGGCCTCCTGATATTCGTCAAAGGTTCGGATTCGAAAATTCATTGTATTGAGAAACTATAGTTCAGGCCGCTAAACTACGATTATTTGTTTTATACCGTATTTTTTTGGACGGAAAACGGCCAAAAACAACGGAAAACGGTAACTCCCGCAGAACTAACGAACCTTTTTCTTAGTCATTTTTGTCGTATTCTCCCTGCCAAGCATACCGGCCAAACAAGGCCAGTCCGATGGTGATCGGCAGGAAGATGACAACAATCACGAGCCAGAAAACATAGTCTTCCGCCGTGGCAGTTGCCGACGTAAGTCGCCGAATGGTTTCATAGGGCAATCCAAGCGTCAGGGCAATTCCGGCCAGCATCCAGAGCAGACCGAGTGTTTTTTTCAGTGCGTTCATGTCCGGCTTAGTCTTCTACGGTTTTATACTGTTTTTTGTCAATGTACAGGGCGCCAATTACCAGGCAAACCGCGGCAATCCCGATTGGGTACCAAAGCCCCTGTAAATACGCATCGATTGAACCCGTTTTCTTCGCCGTTTCCACCAGACTCGTCGCAATAAACGGTGTCAGCCCGCCAAAAACCCCGTTGCCGATGTGGTAGGGCAGCGACATAGACGTGTACCGAATCCGGGCCGGAAATAATTCTACCAGAAAAGCCGCAATCGGGCCGTAGACCATCGTTACGTACAGAACCTGCGCCAGAACCAGAACCGTCATGAGCCAGAAGGCTTCATTGCCCAACGTCACTTCCTTGACTACGGCGGTCGATGCCGAACCGGCCTGGGGCTGGATTTCCCGGTACACCGTTCCGTCGTCGAAGTAACGGACGGTTGAGTTGGTGGTTTTGAATTCGCTGGTTCCCTCGATGCGTTCCTGCTTGGTTTCGATGCTCCGGCGGAAGGTTAATTCGAATTTCTGCTCGGGATCGGCCAGGCTGTACATGGCGCGGTAAATCGGCCGGTAGGTCAGGACGCCCAGAAACATTCCGGCCAGCATGATGTTCCGGCGGCCGATTTTGTCGGACAACCCGCCGAAAATCACGAAAAATGGGGTGGCGACCAGCAGCGCCAGAGCAATGATGTAGTTCGACTGAGCGAACTCGACGTTACAGATTTTCTGAATAAATGACAGCGCGTAGAATTGACCGGTGTACCAGATCACCCCCTGCCCCGCCGTGGCCCCGAACAGGGCCAGCAACACCATTTTCAGGTTGGCTTTTCTGCCGAAACTTTCCTTCAGAGGATTGGTCGAAATCTTGCCTTCTTCCTTAATTTTTTGAAAAATAGGTGACTCCGACATGCGCAGCCGGATGTAAATGGAAACCCCGACCAGAAAAGCCGATAACAGAAACGGCACCCGCCAGCCCCAGGTATTAAAAACGTCGGTTCCCAGCGTCTGCCGGGTTAGCAGAATCACGCCCAGCGAAACGAATAACCCCAGCGTGGCCGTCGTCTGGATGAAACTCGTGAAGTAGCCCCGTTTGCCGTCGGGCGAATGCTCGGCGACGTAGGTAGCGGCCCCGCCGTATTCACCACCCAGCGCCAGCCCCTGAACCAGCCGGAGCAACAACACCAGGGCCGGTGCCAGCATCCCGATGGATTCGTAGCCCGGCACGCAGCCAATCAGAAAGGTTGAGCCCCCCATCAGCACGAGCGTGAGCAGAAAGGTATATTTCCGGCCCACCAGATCGCCCAGCCGACCGAACACCAGCGCTCCGAACGGCCGCACAATGAAACCGGCGGCAAACGTAGCCAGTGTCGATAAAAACCCGGCGGTGGGATTGTCTTTGGGGAAAAACTGAGCGGAAAGAATGGTGGCTAAACTGCCAAAAATGTAAAAGTCGTACCATTCAATGAGGGTTCCGACGGAAGAAGCGGTGATAACCCGCCAGACACCGTTGGCTTCGGTGGTGGCGCGTGACACGGGTTTGGTAGTCATGTACTGTATAGGGTTTTGGAATACGCCATAAAAAAGCAACATAAACGGCTTTTTTCCTACACCCTTGAAGAATGAAGAGTCAAGAATGAAGAGTTAGGAGTTGGCTGGCGCTGCGCGCTAACCGCCAGGCGGCCTCGTTGTACCCCCTTAACTCCTAACTCTTCATTCTTAACTCTTCACTCATTTTTCCGTCAACAGCCGGATGTCGGTGGTCAGGGCTCTCGACAGCCCGTCTTCAGCTCCCAGTTCCTTCACCAGATCGACAGCGGCCTGGTCTTCCGACGATAAGTCGACAATCTTTTTCAGTTGCCCGTTGTGCATATTGAATACCCAGCCGTGAATCCAGAGCTCCTGCTTGCGGTTCCAGGCTTCCTGGATAATTGAGGTATGGCCCAGGTTGTATACCTGCTCCCGGGTGCTGAGTTCTACCAGGCGGTTGAAACGATCGTGTTCGTCGGGGATGGCCTTCAGCTCCGGCGCATATTTCTGCTTGACGATCTGGATATTTTGCAACCAGTTGTCAATCAGGCCGTATCGCTTGTCGAGCAGGGCGGCCTTGACCCCACCGCACTCGTAGTGTCCGCAGACAATGATGTGCCGGACTTTCAGCACTTCAACCGCATACTGCAGAACGCTCAGCAGGTTCAGGTCCGAGGAAATGACCTGATTGGCGATATTCCGGTGAACAAACATCTCGCCCGGCATGGTACCCGTAATTTCTTCGGCCGACACCCGGCTGTCGGAACAGCCGATCCAAAGAAACTGCGGTTTTTGATCGGCCGCCAGGTCCTCGAAATAATGTTCGTTCAGTTCCAGCTTGTCAAGCGCCCAGGCTTTATTCGCTAATAACATCTTCTCGTGTGCGTGCATGGCGTAGGCTCCTTTTTTTTAATGATACATTTTTCAGCTCATACTTAATACCCTGCGAATGAGCAGTTTCCCGGAAATCCTGCAAAATATTGTAAATATCGTGATCAATAAACGACGCGTACGTCCCATCGACCAGTACCTGATCCCCCGGCTGCAAATCACGCAGGGTCTGCTTCAGTTGCGGTTTGACCAGAAAATACAAGTCTTTCTGGAATTTGATCAGCACCTTATTGCCATCCCGTACCACGCGGAAAGCCGCCTGGAAGTTGGTAAACAGCACAAACAGAATACCGACCACCAGACCGATGCCGATCCCGATCAGCAAATCCGTGAACACAATGCCAAGAACGGTGACAATAAACGGGATAAACTGGTATACCCCTTCGTTATAGGTTTTTTTAAAAATTTCCGGTTTGGCCAGCTTATAGCCCACGGTAATCAGCAGAGCCGCCAGACACGATAGCGGAATCAGGTTCAGCAGCGGAGCACCCAGAAACACCGCCACCAGCAGAAACAGGCCGTGCGTAATGGATGAAACCCTTGTTTTGCTACCCCCGTACACGTTGGCCGATGTCCGGACGATCACCGAGGTAACGGGCAGCCCACCAATCAACCCCGAAATCATGTTGCCAATGCCCTGCGCCACCATTTCCTGATCGGGCGACGAAACGCGTTTTTGCGGATCCAGTTTGTCGGCAGCCTCCAGATTCAGCAGGGTTTCCAGGCTGGCCACAATGGCGATGGTGATGGCCGTAACGTACACTTTCGGATTTGTTAAGGCCCCAAAATCCGGAAAGTAGAAAACGGAGAAAATCCCTTTGTCCGGCTCGATCTTCGGAATCTGCACCATGTGCTGATGAGCCGACGTACCCAGGTACCAGTCCGGTTTAATAACCCGAAAAAGCTCATTCAGGCCGATGCCTAAAAGTACGACGACCAGCGCACCGGGAAAGTTCTTGAAAAAGGCAATCCCTTTCTTCGATCCTTTCTCCCAGAAAAACAGGAGCAGAAAGGATGCCAGACTGATGATGACCGCGCCGGTGCTGGCGGTAACCACAGCCCGGTAAATCTCCGAGAGGGTGTTCTCCCCATCGGCCAGTTGCTGAAACTCAAACTCGCCCTCAAAATCATTATCACGCCCCAGCGCGTGCGGAATCTGCTTTAGAATAATCACCAGACCAATGGCAACCAGGAGACCGCGGATAACGCTGTCGGGAAAATATCCGCTAAATTTACCTGCCTTTAACAGACCCAGCACAAACTGAATGATACCGGCCATAATCACCGCCGTTAGAAACACTTCAAACGCACCCAGGTTGTTGATACTGTCGGCCACGATCACGGCCAGACCCGCAGCCGGTCCGCTCACACTGACATCTGAACCTGATAACAACCCAATTACCAAACCACCGATCATGCCCGCGACTAGTCCGGAGAATAACGGCGCACCCGACGCCAGCGCGATGCCCAGGCAAAGTGGCAAAGCAACCAAAAAAACGGATAAACCCGCTGGCAAATCGGATCGAAAGGTTGCTAGGGAATACTTTGATAGCGTCTTTAGGGGACTAAAGATTTCCATAGAAAAATTAAATTAAAGAAGTAAAACTTTGTGTGATAGGAGTAAATCAAATTTACAACTGCAAAATCGGGAAAATTTTTAACCAATTTTTAATCTTCGTAAAATTTCTAGAAATTATTAGATGAATGATATTTTTGACTTTAACCGAGCAACGATTTATCCAAGAAAATTCGAACGCTGATCCGCATACGTTACTCTTGCGCCAGACGGATTCAAACAACGTGCGGGTCAAGGTAGTTGCGGCTCAATTGGTGTCCCGGCAAAAAGCTCGGTTCAAATTGCCAAACTGGTATGCCAATCCGGAACTGGTGTTTCCCCCCGCCCTGTCGGTTGAGCAGGCGTCGTCGGAGCGGACGGCAGCTTACAAGGCTTCTCTTCTGAACCCAGGCGGTGCAAAACCAGCGCTGGTTGTTGATCTAACGGGCGGTATGGGCGTCGATGCACTGGCTTTTTCCCAACAGGCCGATCGCGTTATTTACGTTGAACAGCAAACCGATCTGGCGGAACTGGCGGCCCATAATCTGCCCAAACTGGGCGGCACCAACATTGATTTTCCGCACCAGACCGAACCGGGCATCCCGGCCGACCGCTTTTTGGCCCAATTTACGGGACCGGCCGACTGGCTGTACCTGGACCCGGCCCGGCGCGACCGTCAGGGTGGCAAGGTGGTCCGGCTGGAAGATTGCGAGCCCAACGTGCTGGACTGGTACCGACCCACCCACCCGACCGGCTGGCGACAAAAGGCCACTTCGGTGCTCTTGAAAACCTCCCCGCTGATTGACATTGAAACGGTTATGAGGCAACTTCCGGACGTGGCTGCCGTTCATGTGGTGTCGGTCGATAATGAATGCAAAGAAGTCCTGTTTGTTTTAACGGCAAATGCGGGTCCGGACGTTACCCTACAAACGGTCAATCTTCGTTCTACGGGTGCGGATGAATTCTTTGCCTTTCGCCGGACGGAAGAGCGAACAGCGGAAGTCTCGTTTCACGATCCGATGCGTTACTTATACGAACCCAATCCGTCTTTACTCAAAGCGGGCGCCTTCCGCATCGTGGCCGAACGGCTGGGTTTGTGTAAACTGGCCCCGAATAGCCATCTGTACACCAGCAACGAACTGGTACCCGACTTCCCGGGTCGCTCGTTTGAGGTGTTGGGCAGTTGCAAACCGGATCGGAAAGAAGTGCAGTCTTTTTTACCGGAACACAAAGCGAACCTGAGTGTCCGGAACTTCCCGGAAGCCACTGAAACTCTGCGCAAAAAGCTGGGAATTGCCACCGGCGGTGACCTGTATCTGTTTGCAACGACGCTTTTTGATAACAAGAAACGAATATTAATTACAAGAAAACCCATTCATCCATCGTTACTTTCATGAAAAGGTCACCATTTCACTCGTTCTTATCCGTCTTGTATTGCTCATGCCTGCTTAGCCTGACCGCAGGATTTTCTCCGGTTCAGGCCCAGACGGTATCATCGTCTTCGCAGAACGTCGACAAGGCGTCACTGCCCGGACTTAGCCTCGAAGTCCCCATCGAAGGGAAATTCGTTGAAAAGGAATGGGAGACCTTGGTGAAATCGTACGGCAAAGTGGCGACGGGCCGCAACGGTATTTATAAAATACCATCGGCCAACATTCCGGTTCTTTCATCCGAGCCGCTGAATGTCGCCAGCAAGGTTGCCGCGGAAAAGAACAAGGCAACGATTTTCATGGCCGTCGATCAGGGTAATGGCAATTATGTCGCCCCGGGCAACGGGATGTACAGTGAGGTAGAAGCGTTGCTGAAGAATTTTGCCGAACGCACCCGGATCAACTACAACATCAAGCTGGCCAACGATTCGTACGTTGAAGCCCAGAAAAAGCAGGACCGGCTGACGAAACAGAGCGAGAAGCTTGTGCGCGATATTGAACGGAATAAAAAAGAAAAAGAGAACCTGACAAAGCGGCTGGAGGAAAACGCCCGCGAACTGGAACAGTTACAGCGTGACACGGAAACCAACAAAACCGATTTGAGTAGCTCGGGTAAAGACTTGGAAACTAAGAAACAGGCGCTGGAAGAAGCCAAATCGAAGTTTCCTAAATAACCTAAAAGGGATGAGCGGCAGACAACCTCCATCTGTCGATGCTCATTCTGCCAAAAGAAATAAAGTGGGTAATAGCGTTTACCAACTTTGAAGATCCCTGTGAGAGCGGTTTGTGGGGACAGATGAGGCCCGTCAGTCGGATTCCGGCTGGCGGGCTTTTCTTTTATTCCCGGTAGAACACCCGCTTCACCCGCTCGCTGACACCCGTCAGAATTTCATACGGGATCGTCCCGATGCGGCTGGCCAGATCCGTAATGGAAACCTGGGGCCCAAACAGCATAGCTTCGTCCCCTTCCTGCGCCGGAGCCTCCGTCACATCAATCATGGTCATGTCCATGCAAACACTGCCCACCGTCGGGCAAAGCACCCCGTTGACCCAAACCTGCCCAACCCCGTTACCCAGTCGGCGGTCGTAGCCGTCGGCATACCCGATGGCCAGGGTGGCGATGCGGGCGTCGTGGGTTAACACACCCCGCCGGCTGTAGCCCACGGTTTCTCCGGCTTTTAGTTCTTTGATCTGGCTGATGACGGTTTTCAGCGTGCCAATGGGTTGTACCTGCAGCGGTTCCAGCCGGCTCGACTCCACCCCGTAGAGGCCAATGCCAAGCCGAACCATGTCCAGTTTAAATTCCGGCAACCGCACGATACCGGCCGAATTAAGCAGATGCCGCAGCGGTCGGTAGCCCAACTCCTGCTCCAGTTTGGCCGCTCCCTCGATCAGCAGCCGGTGTTGCTCCAGGGAGAAAGCCGTATGTTCCGCTTCGTCGGACCCGACCAGGTGACTGAAAACCGATGCCACGCGCAACACCGGATTTTCCTTCAGCCGTTGGCCCAGCGCTGCCACTTCGTCCGGTAAAAAGCCCAGTCGGTGCATTCCGGTATCCAGCTTGAGGTGGATGGGCGGAAGGTCCATCGCCGGTTTCTCCTGCTTCAGAAACTGCAGCCATTCGGCCAGAATTCGGAAACTATAAATTTCAGGCTCCAGGTGGTAATCAATCAGTTGCCGAAACGCCTGCGGGGAGGGATTCATCACCATGATCGGCAGGCGAATCCCATTCTCTCGGAGTGCTACCCCCTCGTCGGCGTAGGCCACGGCCAGGTAATCGACCCGGTGGTACTGAAGCAGGCTGGCGACCTCGGCGCTTCCGCTTCCGTAGGCAAACGCCTTGACCATCACCATAATCCGAGTCTGGGCGCCTACCCGGTTGCGGTAGAAATTCAGGTTGTGCGTCAGCGCATCGAGGTTGATTTCCAGAATCGTTCGGTGCGATTTCTGGACGAAACGATTGATAACGCTTTCAAACGAAAACCGCCGGGCCCCTTTCACCAAGATTACCGAGTCCATCAGTCCGTTCAGATAACCCGATTGCAGCAATTCCTGGGTGGTTGCATAAAACCGGCTGGGTACCGTAAATACGGATTGAAACCGGCTGATTTCGGTTCCGACCCCGACCAGTTGATTGACGGCTTTTTCGGCCACCATCCGGGCTATGGCCGGGTAAAGATCGTCGGCGCTCATGCCGGTTTCGAGCAAATCCGACAGGACCAGCACCTTCTGGCGGGCGGCATCCTGCTGGTTCAGGAAATCGAGCGCAATCGACAAACCCGCCAGGTCGTTGTTGTAGGTGTCGTCGATCAGCAGGTTGCGGTGAATGCCTTCCTTTAACTCCAGCCGCATCGACACCGGCCGCAGCCGGGCGAAGCGATCCTGCAAAACGGCTTCGTCGGCAACGCCCAGCACCAGCGAAGCCAGCAGCACGTGCGTCGCGTTTTCGAGTGAAGCCGAATCCGAAAACGGCAGCCGGATGGGGTATTCTTTTCCATCCCATTGCAGCCTAATCAGGGTTCCGCTGGCGTGATTGGTAAATGAAACGACCACTTCAGCGGGTTCCTCGGTCGACCAGCTGATCAGGCGAATGGCGGGGTTGACGGCTTTGAGCAGCAGGTGCGTTTCTTCGTCAATTTCCGCGTATGATTTCCGGTAAATCAGCGTATCCGACTGCCGGAACAGGCGCAGTTTTTCAGCCACTTTCTGCTTCTGCGACCGGAACCCCTCGTTGTGCGCCGAGCCGATGTTGGTAAAAATGCCGACCGTCGGATTGATGATCGTCTGGAGGGCCTGCATCTCAGCCGGTTTGGAAATCCCGGCTTCAAAAATCCCTAGCGTGTGCTGTTCGTTCAGCGGCCAGACTGACAACGGAACGCCCACTTGCGAATTGTAACTTTTCGGGCTTTTCTGGATTCGAAAATCGGGGGAAAGAACCTGCGCCAGCCATTCCTTCACAATAGTTTTGCCGTTGCTGCCCGTGATGCCCACCACCGGAATGTCAAACTGAGAGCGGTGCCGGGCGGCCCACTCCTGCAGGGTTTTCAGGCTACTGCCCACTTCCCACACCCGGGCGTCGGGCCATTGCGCCAGTTGGTGCCGGAGTTCGGGCGTCAGGGCCGCCGTTTCGACCACAAACTGCCGAACGTTTTTGCGGTAGAGTTCCGGGATAAACCGGTGACCGTCGTGGTGCTCACCCTGAATGGCAAAAAAAACAGCTTTGGCCGCTCCACCCGGCGTCGGTGACAGCAATTGCCGACTGTCGGTCAGCGGATAAACGTCCGACGTATTAATGTCAAATTCCTGAATTGTCATAAACCCGTATGCTTAAAACCACCTTCGCCGTCGGAAGTAAATGATCATCAGAACCGTCAGAACCGCCATGATACCCAACACGACAAAATAACCGTTGCGGGTGTGCAGTTCCGGCATGTTGTCAAAATTCATTCCGTAAACGCCCACGATAAAGGTTAGGGGCATAAAAATAGCGGAAAAAATTGTGAGTGTTTTCATGACCGAGTTCATCCGGTTGCTGAGCGTCGAAAGATAGACATCAAGCAGCCCCGTGGCCAGTTCGCGGTACGAGTCGATGCTGTCCAGCACCTGCACAACGTGATCGTAGAGGTCGCGCAGAAACGGGATGGTGGTGGGCCGAATCAGCTCGCTTTCTTCCAGCAACAGGCGGCTCAGCATTTCGCGCACGGGCCAGACGGCCTTGCGCATCAGGGTCAATTCGCGTTTCAGGGTATACAGATGAGTCAGCGTGTCCTGCCCGGCCTTCTGCCGGATGATGCTGTCTTCCAGCACTTCCAGCTTCTCCCCAATGGTATCAAGCACCACAAAGTAATGGTCAACGACCAAATCCATCAGAGCGTAGAGAAGGTAATCCGAACCGTTGCGCCGGGTTTTACCCGCCGACGCCTGAATGCGGTCGAGAACCGGCTGAAACAGGTCTGCCCGGCGTTCTTCCTGAAAGGAAATCAGGTAGTTTTTACCCAGCACAAAACTGAGGTGTTCACTGTCCAGTTCCTCGCTCGCGGGTTTGAAGTAGAGCATCTTCAGCGTCGCAAACAGGTAAGAACCGTCGTACTCCTCTACTTTCGGTTTCTGCTGGGAATTCATCACATCTTCGAGCAGCAGCGGATGCAACTTATACTGCTGCCCAATCCGCTCAACCACCCTAGGCTCGTGAATACCGTCCACATCCAGCCAGGACACCCTGTCGGATGTTGCGTCCGGTCGGCTGCACGAAGCCAGTCGTCTAATGTCTTCGACGGTGTAATTCGCTTCGTTGTAATCGATCCGGCGAATTTTGGTTTTGTAATCAATATCCTGACCCACATAGATCAGGGTTCCGGGTGAGGCCCCTACCTTTTTCTCCGAATGTTTATACCGGCGTCTGCTCATAAACGTACTCACGGGCTACGTAGGCTCCCCGTGTTGATTTTGAAACGGCAGATTGAAAATTAAGTCCGTACAAAATGACAATACGGACTAAAATCTGCCCGGCCTACGTGGCCTACACGTACCGATTGGCCAATATGTGTCAGTAATTTTCTTCCGCGTGGTAGACCAGCACCGGTACGTCGGAGTTCAATACCATGCGCTTCGTCAGGCTCGGATTCAGTAATTTACTCAGAAAATCCCGTTCACGAGTTGCCATCACCAGCAAATCGACCTGATTGGTTTGCGTGTATTTCGTCAGGCCCTCAACCACATTGTCGGCATCAACGGTGTCCTCCACCAACCGCCCCTGCCCAAATTCCGACTCAATCTGCGCCCAATACTGGCTGTCTTCGCGAACATTCGGCTGATTAACCGCCTTAATTTTGACCAGCCGCAGGTTGGACTGAAACGTACGGGCGAGTTGCACAACCGGTCGTAAAATGTGATTTTCGTCGAATTCCAGTTGGGTGGCGTAGGCGATATTCTGCAAGCGAACCGGAACGCTTTGGCTGTGATCGAGCGTGGGAACTACCAGCACCGGGCAATGAGCCGTCATGGCCACATCGGCCGCCGAACTTCCCGCCAGCCAGTCAAAAAAGGAGTCGATGTGGCTTCGGCCCATCACAATCAGGTCCGGTTTCAGCTCGTCGGCTACGTCCACAATTTCGCTGTCAATGGAACCAACCCGGCTTTCGATGCGGGTTTTGAATCCCTCCCGTTCCAGCTGATCGGCAATTTCCTGTAGATTTAATTCCCCGACGTCTTCCATCTCCTGCACGGCCATCATCCCCACACCAACTTCGCCAGTTGGTAACGTAGAATCCGGAATATAGGGCTGGGTGACATGCGCGAGTGTTATCATTGTTTCCTGACCGCCCTGGCTATAATGTTTGGCCAGAAATTTTGCCCAGGCGAGGGCCAGTTCAGAAGTGCCAGTAAAGTCCGTGGGAACCAGTATGTTTTTCATTTTGCGAGGGATTAGTGATTCTATAGTAACAAAAAAACAAGGAGTCCTTCCCGAAAACCTTGTTAATTCTTTATTATGAACACTTTTGGATGGAAACGGAAGCTGTAACGCGGAGTTGAGCGTAGATAAAAAGAGAGATGCGGAGGTACTTCGCTATATCCCTTTATAATTCCGCTCAACTCCGCGAGAGCCCTTTTATAATAACTCAATGGGCATCCAGCCAATTGACACCCACGCCAATTCCGGTTTCCATCTTCACGGCCAGTGGAATTGCGTTTGCCATCAGGTGCGATACGTTCTCCCGCAACAGATCCAGCTCGTCCTTGTGCGCATCAAAAACCAATTCGTCATGAACCGTCAGGATCATGCGGGATTTCAGGCGGTTTTCCCGGATGAATTCGTCGATTTTGATCATTGCAATTTTGATCATATCGGCCGCCGACCCCTGTATCGGTGCGTTAATGGCGTTGCGCTCCGCAAAACTCCGGTCGGTCATGTTGCGCGAGTTGATGTCGCGCAGGTACCGGCGCCGGCCCAGGATGGTTTCGGCGTATTCGAGTTTCCGCGCCTTTTCGATGGATTGATCCATGTACTGTTTGATGGCGGGAAAACCGGCGAAGTATTCCTGAATGATCTCGGCCGCTTCCTTGCGCGGAATCCGCAGCCGCCGGGCCAGGCCAAACGCCGAAATACCGTAAATAATCCCAAAGTTGACCATTTTAGCTTTCCGGCGCATGTCGGAATCCACCTGATCCAGTGGCACTTTAAATACCTTGCTGGCGGTCTGGGTGTGAATATCGATTCCGTTGTTAAACGCATCGAGCATGGTCTGGTCCCCGCTGAAAGCCGCCATAATCCGCAGTTCGATCTGCGAGTAATCCGCCGACATAATCAAAAACTCATCGCTGTGGGGCACAAACGCTTTCCGGATCTCGCGGCCCCGTGGCGTCCGGATCGGGATATTTTGCAGGTTTGGGTTGGTTGAACTCAACCGGCCCGTTGCCGCCACCGCCTGGTTGAACGAGGTGTGAATGCGGCCATCGCGCGGACTGATCAGCAGCGGCAGCGCGTCGACGTAAGTATTCTTCAGCTTTACTAACTCCCGGTAATCCAGAATCTTGCGAGCAATTTCATGATCGGCTTCCAGCTCGGTCAGCACCTCCTCGCCCGTTGCGTATTGCCCGGTTTTGGTTTTCTTTGCTTTGTTATCCAGCTTCAGTTTATCAAACAGAACTTCACCCAGCTGCTTCGGCGAACCAATGTTGAACGGCCCGCCCGCCAGTTCGTAAATCTCACTCTGCACCTGCCGCATATCGGTTTCCAGCGTGGCCGAGAGTTCGTTCAGGGCGTTTACGTCTACCTTTACCCCGCCCAGTTCCATTTCGCTCAGCACGCGCACCAGCGGCATTTCCACCTCGTCAAACAGTTTGGTCAGCTGGTTTTTCTCCAGCATCGGCGCAAACGTATCTTTCAGTTGCAGCGTAATATCCGCATCTTCCCCGGCGTATTCAACCACCTTTTGGACTTCCACATCGCGCATCGACAACTGTTTCGGGCCTTTTTTCCCGATCAGCGTTTCGATGGAAACGGGGTCGTAGTTCAGGTGGGTCATTGCCATGATGTCCATGTTATGCCGCTGCTCCGGTTCAATCAGGTAGTGGGCCACCATGGTATCGAACAGTTTGCCCTGTACCTCAACGCCGTATTTTTTCAGCATCAGCATGTCGTACTTGAGGTTCTGGCCCACTTTAATGATAGCCGGATTCTCAAATACGCTCCGGAACTCTTCAACAATGGCCTGCGCTCCTTCCCGGTCGGCCGGTACGGGTACATAAAAAGCTTCCCCCTTGCGGTAGGCAAACGACAGGCCCACCAGATCGGCTTCCACCGGATCGGTCGAGGTGGTTTCGGAGTCAAAACAGAGGGTCTCCTGCTGGTTCAAATAATACACCAGGCTCTGCCGTAGTTCGGGCGTATCGACCAGCCGGTAATCGTGCACCACCGAATAGATGGTCCGCCGGGGCTCGTGTTTGCGCTCGTCGGGTTCGGTTTCGGTCCAATCCGGCTGCATCTCCGCCGTATTGGCCACGACCGCCGGTCGGGCGTTTTTCTCAAAAGCCGTTATGGCATCGGTACGGGCAGGCTGCGTTTCATCCACGAAGGGCAGATCAGACGTCCCGGACGGTTTTTCGGCACTCGGCAGAGCGGCCGGTGCCAGAACGGTTTCTTCGTCGAACAAGCCCATCTGACCTTTGGCGGCCGGTCGGGGTACCACCGGAAACGGAATGGGGTCCGCTTCATCATCGCCCACCAGCCGACGGCGCAGTTGGCGGAATTCAAGCTCGTCCAGCAGGGCAGATAGTTTCGGCTTATCCGGATCGGTATGAAGCAGGGCGGTTTCGTTAAAATCAAGGGGCACATCCAGGTGGATCGTCGCCAGTTGTTTCGAGAGCAGGCCCTGCTGCGCAAACTGTACGACGTTCTCTTTCAGCTTGCCTTTCAGCTTATCGGCATTGGCAATCAGATTCTCAACCGTTCCGAATTCAGCCACGAGTTTCTGGGCGGTTTTCTCGCCCACCCCCGGAATCCCCGGAATGTTATCGACCGAATCGCCCATCAGCCCCAGCATATCGGTCACCTGACTGATTTCCTGAATCTGCCAGCGGTCCAGCACTTCTTTAACGCCCAGTTTTTCGGCGGCTTTGCCCATGAAAGCCGGACGGTATACGTAAATATGTTCTTCCACCAGTTGGCCGTAATCCTTATCCGGGGTCATCATAAATACCTCAAAGTCGGCTTTGGCGGCCCGTTTAGCGAGGGTTCCGATGATGTCGTCCGCTTCGTAACCATCCAGGATCAGGATGGGAATGTTCATGGCCTCCACCAGCTTTTTCACGTACGGAATGGCAATACTGATGTCTTCGGGCATGGCCTGCCGATTGGCCTTGTAGTCGACGAATGTGTCGTGCCGGAAGGTTTTTTTGCTGCTATCGAACGCAACGCCGATGTGGGTCGGTTTTTCTTTCTGAAGAATTTCCAGCAGCGCGTTCGTAAAACCGAAAACGCAACTGGTGTTCAATCCCCGCGAGTTGATCCGGGGTGACTTGCTGAAGGCAAAATGGGCGCGGTAGATCAGAGCCAGCGCGTCCAGTAAAAAGAGTTTCTTCTGTGGTTTTGTCATTGAGTGCAGAATAACGGACGAGGCCGTCAAGAAACACAAATCCCGTCAATTGTACAACTTGATAACAACCTTCATGCGGGTTCTGGTTTCGGTTTTGGCCCGCTTTCCGCAAAAAAACCGCCCGGCCAGCCGGGCGGTTTTTAACCACGTACTTACATTGCTCCTGTTGATTCGCACCCGGTCTGGTTTTCGATTCCGGCGGTTCGGCCGCGGGTTCGATCCGGTCAGGAATTTCACTCCGATACGTGTTACAACTCCCGAACCCAGATGTTGCGGAAGCTGATCGGCTCGCTGGGGTCACCGTGCGCCTGGAGCTTAATCGGGGCGGCATCGTATTTTTTGTACTGCGGCTGTCCGATATAAACCGTTTCACCTTTTAGCTCGAAGTTGTTCTGAACCACGGCTCCGTTGTGAATGACCGTTACATGGGCGGGCGTCTGCACCGAACCGTCAGCATTGAAGGTCGGGGCTGTCCAGATTACGTCGTACACCTGCCATTCACCCGGTTTTTTGCTGGCATTCGCCAACGGCATGCCTTGTTTATAGATGCTACCGGCCTGACCGTTCGAGTAGGTTTTGTTTTCGTACGAGTCCAGCACCTGCAACTCGTAACCGGCATCACCACCACCCGTCGACGCCAGGAAAATACCGCTGTTACCGCGGCTCTGCCCCGTCAGCGTAATTTTTTCCGGAATTTTCCACTCGATGTGGAGCTGGTAATTCTTGAACGAGCGCTTGGTTTCGATGTTGCCGACAGCTTTGTTGACGGTCAGCAAACCATTTTTCACCGTCCACTGGGCAGGCGATTTGTCTTTCACCGATACCCACTGATCCAGGTTTTTACCGTCGAACAGAATGATGGCGTCGGAGGGCGCATCCAACGGCGTTTTGCCCGGCGTGACCACTTTGGGTACCGGGTTCCAGACTTCGGTATCTTCCGGTTTTGCTTTGGGCTGCTGAGCAGCGCTGGCGGTCGCCGAACCACCCTGTTTGGTGAAGGTACCGGTTAATTCCGTACCGTTGTAATCGACGGATAAATACAGCTTTTCACCTTCTACCCGGCCTTTGATCGGAAGCTTATTGCCCTGATACTCGGTCACAAACGAAAATTCGTTGCCGTTTACTTTTCCATCATTAATGGGAAGATCGCCGTCGTTGTTACCGATGGTTCCGGTTAGTTTATCACCTTCCGCCTTCAGGTTCAGCGTCAATGCGTAATCGTCGCCAATTTTTCCGGTCCATTTTCCATCAATCGGACCGGCCAATAGAGTTGTGATGCCCAAAAAGGCAATAAAAATCGAAGTGAAGAGGGATTTCTTCATAGGTTTTGTTGGGATTTGTTGGGTAATTTTCTGATTAAAAATCCTTGAACTGCTCGTACATTTCTTTCAGTTTCGGATCACGCTCGCTCAGGCGAATGTCCTTGCGCATGGATTTGACGCCCTCAATGTCCTGCAGCAGACCGAGCACCTGGTAAGCGCCAAACCGCACAAAATAAGCCGGGCTGGTGCGGGCCATCACCTCCAGCATTGGAATGGCCTGCCGCTGCATATCGGCCCCGGAGCGGATGAGGTATTTACCAAAAACCTGCAGGAAGTTATACAGGTCCTGCGGTTTCATCGTGTTCATCTTGTTGATGAACCAGTTGTAGCGGCTGGTATCAGGAGAACTGGCGTAGTGGTTGGCAACGGCCGTCACGATCTCCCCGTTCGGCACGTTCTCAAACCGGGAGGCTATTTCGCTGGCGTCGCCGGGTTTCGACATCAGGTACGAATCCAGCGCCGACGATACCACCGCGTACGAGGTGTCGTTCAGGGCCTCCCGGAACAACGGATCGTTGACGTTATCGGCGTACGATGCCAGCGTGTTGATGGCTTCCTGCCGCACCAGCGATTTGGCATCGTTGCGGGCTTTGCTCTGTACAATCCGCTCCACTTCCGTAAATTCCTGCCCGTCGTACTCCGCAAAATTGCCGGTGGCCACCTGCCGGATGCGCCAGAATTTGTCGTTCATGGCGTCCATCATCATGTGCCGGACCGTCGAGTCGATCAGGTTGCTTTTGTCTTCCAGCCGCGTAATCGATTCGTATTTGTCCAGGTAATTATCGGTATGGTAAAACTGGAAGACCAGCTCCGGTTTGTTTTTTTCCTGATCTACCGTGCCCACAATCCGGTGGTCGGCGTCAAAAAGGACCAGATCCGGGCGTTGTTCGACCTGGAAATTCAACACCTGTTTGGCTTTATCAACCACCACGTCGTAGCTTTTTTTCTGGCCTTTCACCCAGATATCGACTTTCACCGGCAGTCGGTAAATCGGCGTGCGGGTCGAATCCTGCTGTTGCAGAACCGTAAGCTGTACCCCACCCTGCCGGTATTCTTTGTCCACTTTGATCACGGCGTGGCCAGGTTTGAGAAACCACTGGTTGAAGAACCAGTTCAGGTCCTGGCCGGTCACGTCCTCAAACGCTTCACGCAGGTCGCTCAACTCGGCGGTTTTGAAGCGGTGGCGTTTCAGATAGACCGCCAGGGATTCAAAAAAGGCATCGTCACCCACGGTTTTCCGCAGCAGGTGCAGCACCCGCCCCCCTTTGGCGTACGAATGGCTGTCGAACATCTGCTCCCGGTCGGTGTAATGATACCGGATGAGCGGTTCCTGCTTGGTTTCGGCTTCGGCGATGTACTGGTTGAGATCGTCCAGACCGTGCATGTCGGCCGAGTAAACGCCCTCTTTGTGTTCGCGCCAGAGGTACTCGGCGTAGGTGGCAAAGGCTTCGTTCAGCGGCAGGTTGGCCCAGGATTCGGCGGTTGTCAAATTGCCAAACCAGTGGTGCGCCAGTTCGTGAGCAATCACATCGTCGGAGTTACCGTCCACCAGTTGCCGCTCGTCCATCTGCACGGTTTCGCCGTGAACCGTCGCCGTGGTGTTTTCCATCGCCCCGGTCACGAAATCCCGCACGGCAATCTGGCTGTATTTTTCCCAGACGTATGGAACACCAAATTTTTTCTCGAAAAACTCGACCATCTCCGGCGTCCGGCCAAAAATGGCGCGGGCCGAACTTTCGTAAGCCGGTTCAACATAATAGCTCACCTCCAGCGCTCCCCGGCTGGGTGTCGCGGGTAGCGAGTCCTTCACGTAGGCAAACTCACCGACGGCCACCATTGCCAGGTAAGGCGCGTGGGGCAGCGTTTGCCGCCAGTAGTCGGTGCGCGAGCTGTCGGGGTTGAGGGTCGCCGAAATTAGTTTCCCATTGGAGAGCGTCCGGTACTTGTTGTCGACGGTGAGGAAGATTTCCTGCGTCATCTTCTCGTTCGGCGTGTCGATCGTCGGAAACCAGCAGGAATTGGCTTCGGTTTCGCCCTGCGTCCAGATCTGGCGGGGTTTGCCCGGTTCGGCACCGTCGTGGTTGATAAAATACAATCCTTTGTCCTGCGAAATGGCCGCGCTGCCGCCCATAGGCCGTTCGTTTGGTTTTGCCGTGTAGGCAATCTGAATGTCGAAGGTATCGGCGCGGGTGTAGGTCCGGGGCAGCAGGATGTGAATCTTCTGACGATCGTTGTAGGTATAGTTCAGGGTGTCAAATACCGTTTCGCCGGTTTTGAGCGTATCGAGCAGAAACACGCCTTTGATGTCGAAGCCTTTGGCATCAACATCGAGCGTATTCTGGGGATAAAAATGCGGTTTGAACCGGAGTTGGGCCTTGCCGTGCACCCACTGGCGCACCCAGTCAAAACGCAGATCGAGCCGGGTGTGGATCAAATCGTGTGGCAGCGTGCGGCTCGGGTTGTAGGGGCCGTTGGTAGACGAGGCAGGGTTTTTTTTGTCGGCATCGGCCGAACGACTGGTTTGCCCCAGCGCCCAGTTGCTGCTGATTAAAAGAAGTAGGAAGAGAACGCTATTTGGGAGAGGTTTAAACATACTAGTAATCACTTAGCCTTGTTCACAACGACGCAATTCGTTTTTTAGTAAGTTGTTTTTCTTCTTTACTGTACACTATCAACGGCTTTGGATACGGCGGCCGCTTTTCTGGCCGGAAACCAGGACACCAGGATGGTTACACTAATGACAATGAGCGTAGTAATAATCAAATCGTTTGCCTGTAATTTTACCGGATACGCGTCGATCAGCGAGCTTTCAATGCCCATTGATACAAACCCAAACCGTTGCTGCAGCAGGCACAGCGCAATGCCGAGCACCAACCCGACAATGGCTCCGATGAAAGCCACAATGGACCCTTCAAACAGAAAAATCCGCCGGACCAGCGAAGGAGATGCGCCCATGGCGTACAAAATGGCGACGTCGTCTTTCTTCTCGATTGCCAGCATCGACAGCGAAAAAAAGATGTTGATCGACGCCACCAGCACCAGAAATGCCAGCGTAACGGTAACAAATAATTTCTCGACACGAATGGCCCGGAACAAATCGGGATTCAAATCATCCCGATCCTTGATTTCTACCGTACCACCCAGTTGCTGCTGCAGCGTTTTTTTCAGCCGGTCGATATCCACACCGGCTTTCACCTGCAATTCCAGCGAAGATAGCTGATTTTGTTGATAGCCAACCAATTCGCGCACCACGTTTAACGGCGCCAGCACGTAATCGTTGAAATTATCCTCAATAAAGAACACCCCCGACACCGCAAACTCTCCCCGGTTAAACGCATCTGCCGACAAAACCGTATAGGATTTACGGTTCTGCGGATACCAGAGCTCCAATGGAGTCAGCAAGTCTTCAATCGAAATCAAAAGGGCATTCCGTACCCCTTCGGCCACCAGGGCGTAGTTGACCCCGTCTTCCTGAAGCCGTAACTTCCCTTCTACCAGCGCCGTGTCGAGTTGCCGCCGTTGCAGGTACGAGTTATCAATTCCCTTCAATTTGACCACGGTTTGACCATCGCGGTAACGGGCTAGGGCGTTGTCTTCAATCACCTGCGTAACCAGATTGACCTGCCCCGTTTTCTGAATGGTCTGCAACAGGCCGGGCGTCACCGTCAGGCGCTTGCCTTGTGCGGGTGAAATGGTCAGGTCGGCTTCGAAGGTTTTGAAAATCATGCGGTTCAATTCCTCCATGCCGTTGAATACCGACAAGACAACCACCAACGCCATTGTGCCTACGCCCACGCCGAGCATCGACACCAGCGAAATCAGGTTGATGAAACTGCGCTTGCGTTTCGAGAAAAAATACCGCCGGGCAATCCAGAGAGGGAGGTTCATGGGATGGAAAGTGCCTTATTCCTCATCATCCTCTTCCGGGGCAGGCGGAATATCCAGGTTAGCAAAAAGAGCATCCATTTTAGCCGCGTATTCGGCCGTATCGTCGAGGAAAAAGTGCAGTTCCGGGATGATCCGGAGCTGGTGACGAACCCGGTCAGCGAGTTGCTGGCGGATCGAGCGGCCCCTTTCCTTGATCATATCCAGAAGCATTTCCTTATTGGGAGTAGCCAGAAAGCTCAGGTACACCCGCGCAATGCTCAGGTCGGGCGACACACGTACGTTCGTCACGGTGATGAACGCCCCGTTGAACAGGTGCCGGCTATCGCGCTGAAAGATTTCGCTCAGATCTTTCTGCAGTAACCTCGCTACTTTCTGTTGTCGTTTCGATTCCATTTTAAAAAAATTAATGCATAATGAATACTTACATAGATCCGGATTCATTGTTCGGATGCAGGGATTCATTATTACTTCGTGGGGCCACCCGTGCAGCCCGCCATCCTTCGTTGACTCCCGCAAATATCCGCCTTTTATTCGACTTCTTTCATTGAAAGCGCTAATTTCGTCGTTCCATTTGAGGATATTTACGGTAAAACAACTAATCACTTGTTAAGTTTTTTTCGGGTTAACTCCACTCTTCAGATTGTCGGCCTGCTGCTGTTGCTCGGTTTAATTCGTCTGCCGTTTCTGCTGTCTCCGCCCCCCCTGCTGATTCCGGAACTGAACTGGATGCTGGTGGGTGAGCAAATGAATAACGGGAATCTGCTTTACCGCGACATCTGGGACAGTGTCAGTCCGCTGTCGGCCCTGGTCTACTGGCTGCTCGATCTGGCATTTGGGCGGTCGCACCTGGCCTACCACGTGGCCGGTACGGCCGTGGCGGCTTTTCAGGTGTTTTATTTCAACTGGGTGATGAACGTGCGCGACATTTACCCTGACCGCAACTGGATTCCGGGCCTGATTTACGCCCTGTTTCTGAACATGTCATTTGACTGCAGTACCCTGTCTCCGACGCTGCTCTCCACGACTTTTCTGCTGCTGGCCTTCGGTACGCTTGTCAAACAGATGGACCGCCGGGGCGCCACCGACGAAGTTTTTGAAGTCGGCTTCTACATCAGCCTGTCGGCCCTGTTTTACCTACCGTCGGCTCTGTTTATCATTTGGGCGCTGATGTCGCTGCTGCTTTATACGGGCGCCAGTTTCCGCCAGCACTCCCTGCTGATTTTCGGGTTCGCTTTCCCGATTCTGCTGACGGTTTTGTATTATTATCTGGCCGATAGTCTCGACGATTTCAACCGCAACCTGCTGTCGTCTGTGTTTCGGGTTCGGCAGTACGATCTGACGGACTTTCAGACGCTGGCGGCCTCGTTGTTCCTCCCTTTCGCGATGGGCACGCTGGGGCTGCTGAGCCTATTTCGGCAAACGACGCGGTACGTCAACTTTCAGCAACGGTGTCAGCAAATCATGATGATCTGGGGGCTAACGGCGTTGGTGTCGGTTGGCTTGATGCCTTTTCTGGCCCCGATGCTGTTTATCATTTTCGTACCGGCGCTGGCTTTCTTTGCCGCTTACTATTTTCAGGGAATTCGCCGGGAGTTTGTGGCGGAACTGATTTTTACGGGTGTTTTTGCGTTTACCCTGCTCATTCTTTACCAGGGCGCGCTGCCGCTGGTGCGGAACTGGGAATTGGGCCGGCTCAGTGCGTTGCAGGTTAAAACATCGCCCATCGACCGGCTCATTCAAAAGCAGAAAATTCTGGTAATCGGCGAAGACATCAGCGCCTACCGGAACAACCAGGTCGCCACGCCTTACCTGAACTGGGACCTGGCCAAGTATGATTTACGGAGTCTGGACAATTACGAAAACGTCATCAGCGTGTACGACCACCTGCGCAAAGACCCGCCCCGTTACATCATCGACAAGGAGAACGTTATTAAAAAGCTTTTTCTGCGCGCACCCTCCCTGGCGGCTTCGTACGAAAAAACCGAACAGGACGGCATTTACCGCCGGAAGGAAGAAGCCCTTAGCAACTGATTTTACCGACGCGCTTTTCGTGCCGCCCGCCTTCGAAGTCGGTCGTTAAAAACCGTTTGACACACTCCAGCGCTTCTTCCGCCGAAATGTAGCGCTCCGGGAGGCAGAGGACGTTGGCATTGTTGTGTTGCCGGGCCAGTTCAGCCAGTTCGGGAAGCCAGCAAAGAGCGGCCCGGATGCCCTGGTGTTTGTTGGCCGTGATGGCTACCCCGTTGCCGCTGCCGCAAACCAGAACTCCCCAATCGAATTGTTTGGCTTCCACGGCCATTGCTACCGGGTGCGCAAAATCCGGGTAATCGGCGGAGGTTTCCGAGTAGGTACCGAAGTCTTTCGTTAGGTAGCCTTCTTTTTCCAGCCAGGCCACAATTTCCTGTTTATACGCAAAGCCGGCATGATCGGCGCCAACAGCAACAGAGGGTTTCATAGGATTTCCGTAGTAAATGAAACTAAAAATTGAATATTGCGTTATTATGTTCCGGTTCAACTCTAAAACCGCTGCCGGGTTAATTAACTCGCCAGTTCTCCGGACCCAAACGAGTCTGGAATTCCTGACAAATTAAGCAATCAATTACGCAGCATTTATGCTGTTCTAAACAGAAATTTCGCAAAAACCGCTGGAGGATACCCGTTTATTGCCGGCAAATAGATCACAAACACTCCCACCATCAGCGAGTTAAACGGCTCACAGATTTTGAAGGCTGCGCTGCATACCGCCTTTTAAATTTCGTAACCGCCCTAACTCCTAGAGATACATTAGTTATATGGACGCAGAAAAAACCGTACAGCGGTCGGAAACACAGGATGTTTCCCAAATCAAAAAAGATCTACCCAAACGCGACGAATTACTCCTTACCCCGGACGAACAACGCATCAAGGAAGCGTTTCAGGACCGAAACTGGAGCGAAATAAAAATTGCCGACTCCTGGGTTATTTTCAAGGTAATGGCCGAATTTGTTGAAGGCTTCGACAAACTGGCCAAAATCGGACCCTGCGTGTCGATTTTCGGATCGGCCCGGACCAAACCCGACAATCCGTATTACCAGATGGCCGAAGAAATTGCGGCTAAACTCGTGAAGCACGGCTACGGCGTCATCACCGGCGGAGGACCCGGCATCATGGAAGCCGGTAACAAAGGCGCTTTCGAACAGGGCGGAAAATCCGTCGGCTTGAACATCCACCTCCCCTTTGAGCAGGAAAGCAATATTTACATCGATCCAGACAAGAACATCAACTTCGATTTCTTCTTTGTCCGGAAGGTTATGTTCGTGAAATATGCGCAGGGGTTCATTGTGCTGCCGGGCGGCTTTGGCACGCTCGACGAACTGTTCGAATCGCTCACGCTGATTCAGACGAAAAAAATCGCCCGCTTTCCCATCGTGCTGGTAGGAACAACGTTCTGGAAGGGCCTGGTCGATTGGATCGAAGAAGTCATGCTCGGGCAGGAAGGCAACATCAGCCCCGGCGACATGAAATTGATTTCGCTGGTCGATACGGCGGAAGATGCCGTAAAAGCCATCGATGATTTCTACATGAAGTACTTGCTGAAACCGAATTTCTAAAATTCCAGGTACGGTTTTAGTCGTTCGATGGTTTTGGCATCGAGCACCCGGATTGTGCGCAGTGACTCGGGCGAGACAAACGGCCCGTGCTGCGCCCGGTAGTTTACAATAATTTCCGCCTGTCGTTTCGACAGGTAGACGTGGCGGTCGAGTTCTTCGGCGGTGGCGGTGTTGATCGCCAGTTTTTTAACCGGCGATAGAACCCGACCGTATTTGTTCAGCTCTTCCAGGGCCAGCGAATCCAGCCCGAACACTTCGGCATACTGATCCGCCGAGACAAACCCGCCCAGACCGTCGCGAAACTTGATGATTCGCCCCGCCAGTTTGGAGCCAATTCCCCGCAGTTTTATCAAATCAGTGGTATCGGCGGTGTTGATGTCGAACGGTTGCAGAACCGGTTTCGCCAACCGTTCACCCGAATAAGTCGGTCTGCCGGACGGATAGGGTTTATCACCCAAGTCCTTCTTGCGGGCATACCGCTCGCGGTGCTCGTACGGTTTATCCGCCCGGCTTTCAGCGGCAAGCTGGATGTACGGTTCGAGCTCAGCGTAAAACTCCGGTGAGAAGTCGTAGATTTTCAGCAAATCTTCTTTCTGGCGAAACCGTCCGCCCTTGGAACGGTACCGGACAATGCGTTCGGCCAGCCAGCGGGGCGCGCCCAGTCGCTGCCAGCTTCCGGCATCAATAGCATTGGGGTTGAAGGCAAACCGTTCGGCTTTTTCCGACGCAACGGCGGGTTCGTAGCGGCCCGGCCGGTTGGCATCCCGGTCTTCCGAAACGGTTTTGTCGACCTCCAGCAGGGCAACCAGGCTATCGAGCTGTCGCCGGTCGGCTTCGGAGGTATCCGGAACCTGGTCCGGCACAAACAGGCGGTAGGCCACTGGCAGTAGCAACAGCAAACCCGTGAACAACAGCAGCACAAACATTCCCCGGGCTTCCTGCTGCGACACGCCGAAATAATCCCGGAGCAGCGCTACGACTTTCTTCATACCAGAAACCAGAGTTTCCTTCAATAAATGGTGTGGATAAATTCCCCGATACTGATTTTTAGACGATTAAATTCCGGAAAGGTCACCGTGCTCGTTCTAAATTGCAGGACGGGCAAAAACGGGCCTTCCGAACAATTCAACCCATTGTGAGTTTCTGTACAGTACGATAACTACCGCCGAACTTCCGCAATTTTAGTCCAACACCGCTATGGCGTTTATTGATTATTACCAGGTCCTCGGCCTCGACAAAAGCGCTTCGACAGAAGACATTAAAAAAGCGTATCGAAAGCTGGCCCGGAAATACCATCCGGACCTGAATCCCAACGACAAAGAAGCCAACACGAAGTTTCAGCAGATCAACGAAGCCAATGAGGTTCTGAGCGATCCTGAGAAACGAAAAAAATACGACCAGTACGGCGAGAACTGGCGCCAGGCCGAGCAGTTTGAACAGGCCCGCCAGTCGGGGCAATACGCCAATACGGACGGCGGGCAACGGTACGCGGGCGATCCGTATTCAAGCAGCGATTTCTCCAGCTTCTTTGAGTCGTTTTTCGGGGAACAACCCCGGGGCGGGCGACAAACTTCCTTCCGGGGGCAGGATTACACGGCCGAACTGCACATCAGCTTGCAGGAAGCCTACCAGACGCACCAGCACACGCTGACCGTCAACGGCAAAAACATTCGGATTACCGTCCCGGCCGGGATTGCCGATGGGCAGGTGATCAAACTCAAAGGCCAGGGCGGCCCCGGTGCCAACGACGGACCGAACGGCGATTTGTACATTACGTTCGTGATTGCCGACGATCCGACCTTCAAGCGGCTCAACGACGACCTGTACCTGACGGTTGACCTGGATTTGTATACGGCGGTGCTGGGCGGAGACATAACGATCGACACCCTGAGCGGCAAAGTCAAGCTGAAGGTGAGTCCCGAAACCCAGAACAACACGAAAGTTCGGTTGAAAGGTAAAGGTTTTCCGGTGTACAAACAGGACGGAAAATTCGGGGACCTGTACGTGACCTATTCGGTTAAAATCCCAACCGGACTCAGCGACAAACAAAAGGAATTGTTCAAAGAATTATCCCAACTATAAACATAAAGGTATGCAATCGGAGGAGGTGATTCTTGTGGAAGATTACTGCCAGAAATACACAATTGACCAAACATTCGTGCTTTCCCTGGCCGATTACGGACTCATTGAATTGGTGTTGGTAGAGGAGCGACAATGCATCCCGTTTCATCAGTTACCAACCGTCGAGAAATTCAGTAACCTGCATTACGACCTAAATATTAATCTGGACGGCCTGGATGTAATCAGCCACCTGTTGCAGCGAATTGAAGCCATGCAGGAAGAAATCCGGCAGCTGAAAAGCGAACTGGCAACGCTTCAGTAAACCGTGTTCTGGGAACTTCCATGCTGGTATCGGAGCTGACTGCGTTTCTTACGTCATTTTTCAACACCGTTCGCTATCCGCCCGACGAACAGGGCGGTGTGTATGAGCGGCCCAATGCTGCCGCTTCGGACCGGCCGCTTCATCGCTTGGGGCTGGCGCTCGAACCGGGGCCGGATCTGCCAGCGTGGCTGCACGAAAACCGCATTGACGCGCTCTGGCTCCACCGCCCCTGGCAACTTGATCCGTCGGTTTTACCGCCTGACTTTCCGGTTTTGTTTCATCACCTGCCCTTTGATGAGCACCTGACGATTGGCTACAATCACCCACTGGCGGATGCGCTGGGAATGTCGTGGACGGCTACCCGCATTCCGGAAGTTCTGGGCACCAAACAGGCACCCGGCTTTCCGGTTCGCCCCATCGGCATGATCGGACCGGTTGTAGAGCTTGATTTTACCGGCTGGTGCCACCGGATTGCGGAACAGTTTGGCGGCTACGACGAAGCGAAAGCGGGCCACCAAAATCGCCCGGAACGGATTGCCGTTGTCGGGGCTATGAACGATGCGCTGGTGCGGGAAGCGGCTGCGCGGGGGGCCGGCCTGTACGTGACCGGGCAATACCGCAAAAGCGCGCAGAAAGCCGTTGATGAAACCGGCATGGCCGTACTGGCCGTCGGCCACCGGCGTAGCGAGGAATGGGGCCTGCGGATGCTGGCGGAAATACTCCGAAACCACGGATTCGTTGCCTTAGTGACACCGTAACCCACGAACGGGATCTTTGTAAGCTATCTTCCTGTGAGCGATTGGCCTAAAAAGATAAAAATTTTGTCAGGCGATGGTCTAATCTGTATTTTTGCGGCATCATGGAAGAAGCAAAACCAAAGCCGGCTCCGGCCACCTCGCTGCAAGACATTATTTCCCACGCCAAAGAATACGGTTTCGTGTTCCCGTCCAGTGAAATTTACGACGGGTTACAGGCCGTTTACGACTACGGTCAGAACGGTGTGGAATTAAAAAATAACCTCAAGACGGTCTGGTGGAAAGCCATGACCCAGGTCCACGAAAACGTGGTGGGCATCGATGCCGCCATTTTCATGCACCCGCTGACGTGGAAAGCATCGGGACACGTTGATTCGTTCAACGATCCGATGATCGACAATAAAGATTCTAAAAAACGCTACCGCGCCGACCAGTTACTCGAACTGAAAGCCGAAGAATACGCGGCCAACGGACAAGCCGACAAAGGCCATGAACTGCTGGTTGAAATGGGCCGTTTGCTCGACGCGGGCGACCTCAACGGTGTTCGGGAGCTGATCATCAGCGAGGGCATTGTGGATCCGATTTCCAAAACCGCCAACTGGACCGAAGTCCGGCAGTTTAACCTGATGTTCTCGACGCAGGTAGGCTCCGTGGCCGAAGACGCCAGCCTGATTTACCTACGGCCCGAAACCGCACAGGGCATTTTTGTCAACTTCCTGAACGTGCAGAAAACCGGCCGGATGAAGATTCCGTTCGGAATTGCCCAGATCGGTAAAGCGTTTCGCAACGAAATCGTGGCCCGGCAGTTTACGTTCCGGATGCGCGAGTTTGAGCAGATGGAAATGCAATTTTTCGTTCGCCCCGGCACCGAAATGGAATGGTACGAAAAGTGGCGCGATACCCGGCTGAACTTCCACAAAGCCGTGGGACTGCCCGCCGAAAAGCTAAAATTCCACATTCACGAAAAGCTGGCGCACTACGCCAACGCAGCCGTCGATATTGAGTACCAGTTTCCGTTTGGGTTCCGCGAAATCGAGGGCATCCACTCCCGCACGGATTTTGACCTGAAAAGCCACCAGGAACTGAGCCGCAAAAAGCAGCAGTACTTCGACAACGACCTCGACGAAAACGGCAAACCGTACGGCAATTACATTCCGTACGTGGTCGAAACGTCCGTCGGCGCCGACCGGCTTTTTCTGGCCGTATTCTGCAACGCTTACACGGAAGAAGTGGTGGGCGAAGGCGAAAACCAGAAAACCCGTACGTACCTCAAACTGCACCCGGCGCTGGCCCCGGTGAAAGCCGCTGTCTTCCCTTTAATGCGTAGAGATGGTCTGCCGGAAAAGGCGCAGGAAATTGTGAAGCAATTGCGCAGCGAATTCCGGGTGATTTACGAAGAGCGCGACGCCATCGGCAAACGCTATACCCGCCAGGATTTGATCGGTACGCCGTTCTGCATCGCCGTCGACTACCAGACGCTGGAAGACAATACCGTCACGATCCGCTACCGCGATACCACCGAGCAGGTCCGCGTTCCCATCAGCGAACTGAAAAGCCGCATTGGCCAGGAAGTTTCCATCGAGCGGATTCTGGAGAACTTGTAGTCAAGCAAAACCGTAGTCGGTCATCAGCCGAACGGTTGACGATTCTATTTTCCAATTCATTAAATCGGAGCCGGTCGGCTCCGATTTTTTATTTTCGTGTCACCCTGTCCATCACAACAGATTGAGCAGTTTTTTAGTGAACACGCCATTTTTCGTTACAAGCTGAAAAATGACTAACCCGTTTGGGGCCGGTGAAAGATGGAGTAGATAACGATTGTCACCCAGCGTTTCAACCCGATGCTGGATTGACCGTCCGGCGGGTGTCAGTACCCGAAAGTGGGGAGACGGTTCGCCGGTTTCGACGCAAATACCGTGAAACGATGCAAAATAGACCTTCAGGTATGCGTCAGCAGGTTTAAACTCAACCGCAATTGGTTTCGAATTTTCAAACTGCCCATCGTAATCGACCTGGTGCAAGCGGTAATAGTTCATACCGGGTTGCGGATTTTCGTCCGTGAAGGTATAAAACTGCCGAGCCTGACTGGTGCCAACGGCGGGTTGCTGGCCAATCCGTTCGAACTCCAGCGCATCCGTGCTGCGCTCTAGGTCAAATCGCTCACTGTTTTCTTCAGAAGCCGTCTCCCAGTTTAACACAACGTTATTCTCCCGAACCTGTCCCTGAAAAGAAACTAACCGCACGGGTAACGGAGCCGCTTCCCACGAAAGATCGCCGATGGTAACCCCTTGCGTACCGGGATTAGCAATTACATTAGGACCGTTGCAATACTGAATGACAACCTGGGTGACCAAACCGCTGAACAGAACGGTATTCACCGGCGCCACGTTGTTGTTCGTACCGGTAATGACGTTGCCGACTACGGTATTGGCCCCCGCTACCGAAGCAGCACCGATGGCGGGTGTGACAGCCGCGGCACCATTCTGACCAGTGATGATCACCTGATCGACGTAATTGTAAGCCCCGTTCCCGCCGGTTGCCAAAGCGCCCCGGTCTACATCACGAACTAAAAACGAAAGATTGCTGATGCCGGGCGAGAATGTAATGGTGGTGGTGATGCAATGGGTGTTGCTGGTAAAATTCATATTCTGGCCCAGCCCATTGGCGTTATGTGCCGGCTGATTGGCCTGAAATCCCGTTGTGGTTCCGGTGATAACCACCGAGACGTTGGTTGCCGGAGAACCTATTGTGGTGTAGCTTTTTGATAGAGAACCGGATGTCCAGCCGCCACCGGTGGTAGCAAAGTCCAGATCTTGCGCCCGTAGGTTTGCCATTCCAAGGAAAGCAAGCGTGGTCGCCAACAGAAAATTGCGCATACCTTTCAAATTTATTTGTACGTGCAATATAAATATTCGAATTCAATTCCCTGCCGGCTTTGGACGCGTTGTGAAGAATTTAATTTGAATGATCGCGAACAATAGCGGTAAGGTAACTCTTTACAAAGCACTGGCTACAACGTAAACTATGCTGATTCGGATTCATACGCGGGTTGAACAACCCATGCACCGGGTTTGGGAGGGCTTCACACGGCACTTATTCAACCAACTGAGTCCGCCGTTTCCACCCGTGAAAGTCGTCCGGTTTGATGGCTGTCGAAAAGGGGATACAGTGCATTTGCAGCTGAATTTTCTGCTGTTTAAACAGGATTGGATCAGCAGGATTACCGGGCAGGAGGAAACGGATCAGGAGATTTACTTTATCGATCAAGGTACCCGATTACCGTTTTTTCTGGTTTACTGGCACCACAAACACCGTCTTATTGGCGAGGGAAACCACACCCGAATCGCCGACGAGGTGACGTTTCGGACGCCCACGCGACTGACGGATTTTCTACTGTACCCCATTATGTACGGCTTATTTGCGTACCGAAAACCGATCTACAAGCGGTATTTCAGCAGTTAAGACCCTAGTCCAAACTCTGCCAAAGCCCGGGGAAAATTGCTGCCTTCATGCCCGGAACGGCTTAATTTCACCAGCGCAAACCGCTGCATGACATCCAGTTGCATCCACTGCGCCACCGTTAAAGGCGGACAATTCCATTCGGCCGCTTTCTGTTGCACTTCGTCGGGCACTCGCCCCAACTCCTCCCAACTGGCATCCACCGGCGGTAACTCGCTGACGGTTTTCTGGCAGCGTTTAGCCACACAGTCGATGAGGCAATGCCGGTATTGCGCAATTTCGGATTCCGTATAACAGGGCCGCACCGCCAATTCGCGCTTTTCCAAGGCGCTCAATTTGACCCACTCGGGCAGTTTCAGCTTGAGGCCGCACGTGTCAAGCTTATACCGCACAATCATCGGAATACACCGAAACGTATCGACAAAATCGTTCTCAAAGGCAAAAAAGACAGTTTCGACGGCTTGCGGCTTCATAATTTAAACGAGTTGAAAGAGACAAGGGGCAAATAAGTGCTATCCGGATGGTTAATCAGCTTTGATCAGCGGAAGTACCACCTCCACCATCTCGCTTTTCGGCGCATCACAAGTGGGACAGCTGTAGTTAGCGGATAATGCTTCAAACGGAACTCCGGCCGGAATACCGCTGCGCTCATCGCCGTACTGCGGATTGTACACGGTAAAACAGTATGGGCACTGGTGCACCCAATTTTCCGCGTCGACGACCAACTCGGCCGATTCTGCTTCCAGCCGCACGGTTTTCCCATTTTCCTGCGACCGTCGGTTGTTAAACTTCCGGCACAGGCGGTCGATCTGGTGGGGCACAAAGGCTTTCAGCAACCCTTTCTCAAACCGGAAATAGGTGCGGCTATTGGGGTTAAAGTTTTCAGTAAAATAGAGATCGTAAACACTAAACAAATGAAGATGACCTATTCTCAACAGCGGTCGTTTACGAATCAGGATGGAGCCGAACACCTCGGATTTGGGCCGCGTCTGCACACCAAAACAAAGCCCGAATGTGCGCGTATCGTGTTTGCCAAAATACCGGATAATGTCGTTTTTCAGCCCAAGTCCTTCGTCGTTGTGGTCTTCGGTTTGCCAGGCGAGTTCATTAGCCGCGTGACGAACATTGATGTTATGCTTGCCCAGCACGTACGACCATAATGAACGATCTTTTTCCTCAATCCCTTTCACAATCAGCGATTTCCACGGCGTTACGCAGATTTCACCGATGCGGGTTTTTAGGCATAACGCACAGACATCCACCAGAAAATCAATCGAAAATTGTTCGTCCCTCCGGTACAGTCCCAGCCACGACCGTTGTCCATACCGGTTGAATCCTTCGTAATAAGGCAGCGAAAATTCCGGCAACTCAACCTCCTGCGTTGCGGGCTGCGTAATGAACGCTTGCCGGTGCGTAACCAGCGCGTACAGCGTTTCTTCATCCATCGACGCCCCTGCGTTCCAGCCCTCCAGCAGGGCCGTTTCAACGGCTTTGGCCAGCCGCCCCAGATCGTTGGTATAAATCAAATCCGGCCAGCGAAACACGGTATTGCTCTGCTTCGGGCGGACGTACAGATACCAGAAGTGCGGCTCAGGCGAAGCGATGAAGTTTAGATTACCCGTAAAAAATGGCGTAAAGCTCTGATTCGAATCCGACAGGTTAACCTTCAGGCGGGGCGGCTCCTCAAATTGATCCAACACCGTGTGGTACTCACTTTCCCGCAGCCACGCTCCCGTCCTAAACACGTCTTCCCCGCAATACGAACTGATGATATTGGGATACCGCTCCGAATTCAACTCATACCGCACCGGCAACTGTTTCAACTCTTTTTCCAGCGCCCGCATATCTTCGTAATGTACCGTCATCAACAACTGCTGACGCGCCCCGAACCGAACCTGCCGAACGTTGGCGCTGCGAGCCGCCGTCAACACCTGCTGCAACGCACCGGGCGAAACGATCCCCGCCGGGATGTTGATTTTCAAGGTATAATAGTCACGCATGGTCAGTTATGAGTTAAGAGTTATGAATTAAGAGTTGGCTGATGCATTCTAGTTAACTGGTAATTTTTACCTCATAACTCTTAACGTTTAATTCTTCACGCCCCAAAAGGATGCTGCGCACTTCCGGGCGGCAGGAGCCGCAGCCGGTGCCCGCACCGGTTTTTTGGCAGAGTTGCTGGAAGTCGGTGCAGCCATCCGCGATGGCGCGTTCGAGATTGCCCTGGCCAACGCTGTTGCAAGAGCAGACCAGCTTGCCCTCCACGGGGTCGACGGACTTGCTTGCCCGGAGCAGTTGCAGCCGCTTTTCGGACAGTTCAAGTCCGTTGGCAATCAGGTTTTGAAACTCCCGGAACTCGTTCTTATCGCCAACCAGGATAGCTCCCACCAGCTTATCGCCGTGAACAATGCATTTTTTGTAGTACCGTTTCGCCTTGTCGATAAAGACAATTTCTTCGTACTCAGCGTGGCCCGACAATCCGGCGTTAGCGGGTACTTCGGGCAAACCGATGCTGCACAGATGCAGGCCTTCCATTTTCAGAATATTCATCGAAAGGCTACCGCGATACGGCTTGGACACATCGCCAGCCAGGAATCGGGCAGCCACCTCGGCCTGTTGTTCGGCGGCCAGCGTAATGCCCCACATCTGACCGTTCCACTGCGCCAGCTCACCCGCGGCAAAAATGTCCGGGTCCGATGTTTGCAGATAATCGTTGACCACCACGCCCCGGTTGCATTCCAGCCCGGCTTCGCGCGCCAGTTCGATGTTTGGTTCGGTTCCAATGGCCAGCACCACCACCTGACACGGCAGTTTTAGCCCCGATTTTAACTGAATTCCTTCCACCTGCTGCGTTCCGGCAAACGTCTGAACTTCCTCGTTAAAATAGACGTCAATACCCCGGTCTTTGAGCTCCAGGTTGAGTAATTCACTGGCCAATGGATCGAGTTGGCGCTCCATAAACCGTCCCGCCCGCTGGATAACCGTCACGCGGACAGCTATCTGACGCAGCGAAGCAGCCAGCTCAAGGCCCAATAAACCGCCCCCGACAATGACCGCGTGCGGCTCGGCTCCGTCCGGTCCGTGCTTCAGAAAGGGCATCAGTGAATCCGCATCCAGCCGCGACCTCATGTTGAAAATGCCCGGTAGACGGGGTACGCCTTTGGGCATAAAGGCACGGCTGCCGGTACCGAGCAGTAATTTGTCGTACGGGTGTTCCTGCCCGTTGCTGTCGGTCAGTATTTTAGCTTTCCGGTCGATATGGACAATGCTGACGCCTTTATGCACAACAATCCGGTTTTCCGCAAATTGCTCTTCGCGCAGCTTCACGAGTTGTTCCCAGGACTGCGCTCCGCTGATGTAATCAGGCAGCAACACCCGGTTGTAGAAGGGATAAATCTCTTTGGAGAAAACGTGAATTTCGTCCTCCGTTTCCAACGCCCGGTAGGCATTGATAAAGCCCAATCCCGCCGAACCGGCCCCGATAATGACAATTTTTTCCGCTGGCTTCCGATAAGGTTTCACCTCGACCGCCGTAAACTTAAAATCGGGTTCCTTCGACCGGGGATCAACCAACGCGTTGGTTAAATTATTGGCTCGTACCTGATTGTTGTTCAATATTTTGCCCCAGTGCATGGGCATAAAACAAAGCCCCGGACGAACGTCCTCGGTCAATTGGGCTTTCACCCGAACCTCGCCCCGTCGGCCCTGCACCAAAACCAGTTGGCCTTCACGAATGCCGCGGATTCTGGCATCGTTAGGGTGAATTTGCAAAAGGGGTTCCGGAATATGCTGGCCTAGTTTCGCCACCCGACCGGTTTTGGTCATGGTGTGCCATTGGTCCCGGATTCGGCCCGTGGTCAGCACGAGCGGAAAATCCTCATCCGTCGGCTCCGACGCATTCCCATCCGGAACTGCGTGAATCTGCGCCCGACCATTTGCCGTGTAAAACCGATGATCGGCGAAAAGTCGCTTCGTTCCCACACCGTTTTCCTTTGATTGCTCCGGAAACGGCCATTGCACCGTGCGGTGTTTTTTCAATAATTCATAGCTAACACCGGTAACGTCAATATTTGTACCGGCGGTGATGCGGGTGTATTCCTGATACACCTCAGACGCACAGGTATAGTTGAACGATTCGCCAAAGCCCATTTTCTGCGCAAACCGCCAGATAATTTCGGCATCCGGCAACGCTTCGCCCGGTGCGTCGAGGACTTTGGGCAAATAAGAAATCCGGCGCTCGGCGTTGGTCATGGTGCCTTCCTTTTCGAGCCAGGCGGCAGCGGGTAGCACCACATCGGCAAAAGCGACCGTATCGGCCCGGCTTGAAACATCCTGCACCACCACAAACCGCGCTTTTTTCAGGGCTTTCTCAACGGCATTGGCATCCGGCATACTCACCATTGGATTCGTGTTGATGATCCAGATGGCTTTTAATTCGTCCTTCGCCAGTGCCTCAAACATTTCGGTGGCTGTCAGCCCCGGTTTGGGGGCAATGTTGACCGGTCCCTGCCAGAACGCTTCGACTTCCGCGCGGTGGGTGGCGTTGGTCACCTCCCGGTGCGCGGGTAAACTAGTGGCCAAACCGCCTACTTCCCGACCGCCCATTGCGTTGGGTTGGCCCGTCAGCGAAAACGGACCGTTGCCGGGTGTTCCAATTTTTCCCGTAATCAGGTGTAAATTGATGAGTGACAGATTCTTGTTGACACCCACCACCGACTGATTCAGGCCCATCGTCCAGAGCGACAAAAAACCGTTGGCACGCCCAATCCACGCAGCCGCCTGCTGAATGGCTTCGGCCTCGACTCCGCAGAGATCAGCCGCTTCTTCCACCGTTCGCTGCATCACCTGCTCGCGGTAGGCGGCAAAACCGTCCGTGTGGTCCAGCACAAAATCAGCATCAACAAAGCCGTTTTCGATCAGCAGGCGACCAATGGCATTGTTCAGCACAATGTCGGTGCCGGGCCGAATTGGCAGGTGAAGATCCGACGAGCGGGCCGTATCCGTCCGGCGGGGATCTACGCAGATGATTTTGACGTGCGGGTTAGCGGTCTTGTGCGCTTCGATGCGACGCCAGAGAATGGGATGACACCAGGCCGGATTGGCGCCCTGCACGAAGAAAACATCGGCCTCTTCAATGTCGTCATAGCAGACGGGTACGGAATCCTCACCCAGCGAAAGCTTATAACCGACCACCGCCGAACTCATGCAAAGCCGGGAGTTCGTGTCGATGTTGTTGGAGCCAATAAACCCTTTAATGAGCTTGTTAACCAGGTAATATTCTTCCGTCAGGCACTGCCCCGACACGTAAAACGCCACAGAATCAGGGCCGTATTTTTGAATGAATGTCTTGAAAATGGCTGCGGTCCGTTCCAGAGCTGTATCCCAGCCAACCCGTTGCAACGGCATCGACCGCCCAAACCGCATCTGCGGATACAGTAATCGATCTGACCCATCCATCACCGTATAGTGCAGATTCATCCCCTTCGAACAAAGCATTCCGCGATTAGACGGATGTTCTTTGTCGCCCTCAACCGTCAGTCGGCCATTCGGCTCCTGTTTGACCACGATTCCGCAGCCAACTCCGCAGTAACAACAGGTAGTTTGATGAGTCATTTTTAGTGATGAGTTATGAGTGAAGAATAAAGAGTTATAAACAGGCGGAGCAACTCATACTTCTTAACCCTTCATTCTTAATTCCTTTTACGCTGTTTGCAACTTTGCCTCAGCAGGTTGAGCAACGGTAGTCTTACCAAAGTTGACCAGAAACAGCAGCAGCCCGGTGATGGCAACGATGCCCCCGATGTACAGAAAGGCTTCGCCATAGCTGATCGTCTGCGATTTGAAGAGAAAGCCCATCAACATTCCGCCGATGTTGCCGCCCGCCCCGACTACGCCGGAAATTACCCCGACCGCTTTGGGATTGACAAAGGGCACGATAGCGTAGGTACCACCGTTGGCCATTTTCAGGAATAGCGCGAACGTAATCATGGAAAGAATGGCCATCGGCAGGTTTCCGGCATTGGCAAAGAGCATAATGCCCAGCCCTTCCAGCAGCAGCATAGTGGCCAACAGAACGCCTTTGCCGCGCATTCCGTAGTTGGCCCCTACTTTGTCGGCCACAATCCCGCCCAGCGCCCGGGCAAAAATGTTCATGAAACCGAACAGCATGGCCCAGAAGCCCGCTTCGGTTTCCTGCATGTGGAAATTATCAAAGAAATAAAGCGAAGCCACCCCATCGAAGGTGATTTCCATGCCAAAGCAGCAAGCATATGCCAGCGCCAGCGCCCACACCCGGATATCAGCGCACGCTTTCCCGAAACTAACCTTCTCCCCTTTATCCGCCGTGCGCCGAATCTCCTCGTAGTTTCCGTTGGGTGTGTCTTTTGTAAATCGGTAATAAATAAATGCCATGATGAGCATCATCACACCCGGTACAATCATCGCCAGCCGCCAGGCTTCTGGTTTTGTGTAGCCGAAACCGATGATGGTGGCCATAATCAGGGGCATGGCTAACTGGGTAATGCCCCCGCCGAGGTTCCCCCAACCGCCCGCAACGGCGTTGGCCGTGCCTTTGATTTTGGGCGCAAACATCATCGACGTGTGGAACTGGGTAATCACAAACGACGCCCCAATCACGCCAATAGCCAGCCGGAATAGCAGGAAGGTGGTGTAATCGTGGGCCAGACCAACCAGCATGACCGGAAACGCCCCCAGCACCAGCAAAGCCGTGTAGGTTTTCCGTGGCCCCCAGGTATCGCAAAGACGACCGATAATCAGCCGGGCAAAAATGGTGGCCGAAACGGCAGCAATTATCGTGTTGCCTACTTCGGGTTTGGTCAGGCCCAGATCGGCGCGAATGGCGGGCATCAGCGGAGCCAACCCAAACCAGCCGAAAAAGCAGACAAAGAACGTCATCCAGGTGATGTGAAACGTCCGCATTTGAATACCGCTAAAACTGAATACGGGCAGCGTTTCCAACGGTTTATTAGCACGTGAGTTCATCTTGGTTCAAGCTTTTTAGTTAGCGAAAAAATCAGGGCGAATGTTGATCATCAGGTAGGCCCAGGTTCCCAGCTTAGCTTTCTGGTTCATGGTGCCTTGTTTGGTGTATTCCAGCGTGTTGGTGCCGCTCATCAGCGCGTAACCCGCTTCCAGGGTCGTAAATTTGTTCAGGCCGTACGTTGCCGTGAAGTCGTATTCCAGACCCAGTCTGGAATCCAGCACAGCACCCGCCGGAGCGTCCGGCATTTTGTTATAGGTGGTGGCTGCCAGGGCGAAATAGTGTACATCCAGGGCGGTGGCTAGCCGTTTCCCGGCGTATTTAAACTTCAAAAAGGCGTCTTTCAGCCCACCAACCGGCGAGCCTGTACCGACGTAGAAATAATCCATGTAGCCCCAGTGCTTGTGGGGTGTCCCATACAGCGGATCGAACCGGCCCGTTTCGCCCGGCCTGGCGTGGGCAGCGTTCGTTCCGGAAAGGACTTCGTAACCGGGTGTGACACTCAGCAACCCTTTCTGGAACGTAACGTTCGCTCCGTAGTGATAGGCATTGCGGATACGCAGGCCGTCGCGATCACGGCCAGTTTGCCCATAGCCAAACGCCTGCCACAGAATCTGCCCGGTTTTGATACCCGAAATTTCCCGTTGGCCCGTGAGCATGGCCCCGTAAGTAAGTCGGGAGTTTACGCCAGAAACATCATAACGGCGTCCGTATACGTAACCCGTTGTAACGCTGCCCAGCGAGTCGATGCGGTATTTCGAAAAATCATCTTTGAAGACCAGCGCCGAGAATTTGGTCCGGCCAAATGCGGGGCTGTTAAACTGACGCATAAGATACGCCATTTGAAACGCTTTGAACTGCTGGTTCTGACCATTCGTGCTGACGGCGCTAGCCACCACCGGCGCTCCGCCTTTTCCGACGGTTGGTAAAAAACCAGCCGGAACTGGCAGCGAAACGTTCTGGGTCGACAAGGCCGACGTTGGAGCGTTGGCGGGCGTATAACCCGTTCCGGTCACGCCAAACGCATCCGTATTTTGATTAAAGCCGACGCCTACATCCAACGCCCAGCCGTGGTGCTGCGCTTTCAGTAAGGCGGCATCGAACCGGCGCCCCTGCTGAAGCCAGTCGAGATTACCCAGTAGCCGCACGTCATCATAAACCAGCTCCTGCCGACCTAGTTTGAGTGATAATCGGTCAATAGGTCTGAATTTCAGGGTACTATCCGCCCGGTTGATCAGCGTCAAATCGGCCCAGGCTTCGTGGATCATTAACCGGTTCCCGTCGGCGGCACTGATGGTGGAGGCATCCTGGCCCCACACCCGCACGTCCTGTACGGCTACGTTAACGTGCACCCGGCTTCCTTTGTAGCCGAACATGAGCCGGGTACGCTGCGACGTAAATGCAGCCGTGCGGCTGTCTTTGGGCGTTAGATTGCCGTAGCCGTCACGCAATTCCGTCCGCGTGCGAAGCTGACCAACCAACGAAATCTGCGCCCGGAGTTGGGTATGGAGAAGCGTCAGCAGAAAGCATACGAGAGCCATCCGCCTGAAGTAGAAATTCATGGCATAAGTGGGTTGAAAGAAAAGCGCGGCCAGCGCAAAAACAGTCGAATTCCCGGAATGGGCGTAGTCGGCAACAGCCTGTGAAGACGAATCTTGGAATTACTTACTGGATACAAATGGTCGGCAGCTCCCGAAGGACGGCAGCAGCGGAATTTGCTTTACGTCTGTTTTTTCATTTTCTTTGAACCGTTTGTGTTTTACATAGACGAACCCGTTAAGCCGATCCAAAGGTGCCCCCACACCGGATCGGCTTTTTTAGTTATACCGCCACCGACAGCCCCCGCAGGCACTCCACCAGATAGGCCGGATGCAACGTAACGACTTCGCCGATGACCAGCACAGCCGGCGCCCCCACGCCCTGCTCTGCTACCAAATGCGGCATTTTCCAGACCTGACCTACCACACACTGCTCATTAAGCCGGGTTCCGTTCTGCACGACGGCCATCGGCATGTGGCCCCGTCCGGCCTGGCAGTATAAGGCGCAGATTTCGGCCAGTTTATTCATGCCCATCAGCACCACCACCGTAGCTTTTGACTGGACCGCCAGCCGCAAATCGTCGGACAGTTCGCCGTGGCGTGTGGTGCCAGTGATGACCCAGAAACTTTCGCTGACCCCCCGGGCCGTTACCGGTATTCCCTGCGAGGCTGGAACCGCAATGCAGCTGGATACGCCCGGAACTACCTCGCAGGCAATGCCGTACTGCCGAACGTGTTCGTATTCCTCATACCCGCGTCCGAATACGTAGGAATCCCCCCCTTTCAGCCGAACGACGTGGCCGTGTTCCTGCGCCAGCCGCACAATCAGGTCATTGATGGCTTCCTGCGAAAACGACGCTTTACCGGCTCGTTTGCCCACGTACGTTTTCAGCGCGTGCTTCGGTGCAAAATCCAGTAAGCTGTCGTTAGCCAGATCGTCGTACAAGACGACGTCGGCTTGTTGAAGCGCCCTGATCCCTTTCAAGGTGATCAATTCGCCGTCACCGGGACCCGCCCCCACGAGTGTAAGTTTTGGCTGCATGGCTATAGTGTTTTAGATACCCGTTATAGTTAAAATCTACTATTCCTACTATTTGCAATTTTCCGAAATGTTGGTTCAAATTTAGGGTCAAAATTTTGAAAAACAAGTCAAATCAGTAAAAACAAGATTAAATTTTAGATCTTTCAGAATAAAAATATAGGAATTAGCGAAAAGTCAGTTTAAATTTGAAGCGTAGTATTCAAATACTAATTGGGGAATTTTGTTAGAATATTACAAAAAATAAACGGGTTTGTTTTATTACTATAGTTACTATTAACTATGAACACAGGCAAAATGCAGCGCGTCGTTGTGATTGGCAACGGCATGGTCGGCTACAAATTCTGCGAGAAACTGGTAGCCAAACAAAAAAATGGGCAGCAGTTCAGTCTGACGGTTTTCGGAGAAGAGCCGCGTGTTGCCTACGATCGCGTTCATCTGAGCGCGTATTTTGCGGGTAAAACTGCCGACGACCTGACGTTGGCGCCCGAAAGCTGGTACACCGAAAACGGGATTCCGCTTTACCTGACCGATCCGGTGGTGGACATTGACCGCCAGCGCCGGGAAGTTCGTTCGCATCACGGCGTTGTCGTACCGTACGATTATCTGGTGCTGGCCACTGGTTCCGGGGCGTTTGTGCCACCCGTGGCCGGAGTGGAAAAAGATGGCGTCTTTGTTTACCGCACCATTGAAGACCTGGACCTGATTCAATCGTACGCACGGAAAGCTCGTAAAGGGGCGGTAATGGGGGGCGGTTTGCTGGGTCTGGAAGCGGCCAAAGCCCTGCTCGACCTTGGCCTGGAAGAAGCCCACGTCATTGAATTTGCCCCCCGGCTAATGCCCCGGCAAATCGACGATGCGGGTTCCGGCATTCTGCAACGCCAACTGGAATCGCTGGGCCTGAGCATTCACCTTTCTAAAAATACGCAGCAGATCACGGGCGAAGACACCATCCAGGGCATTCAGTTTGCCGACGGTAGCACGCTGGACGTTGATATGTTGATTATTTCCGCCGGGATTCGCCCGCGCGACGAGCTGGCCAAAGCGGCTGGCCTGAACACGCACCCACGCGGGGGCATTCTGGTCGATAATTTCCTGCAAACGTCTGACCCGGCGGTTTTTGCCATCGGCGAATGTGCCGTTGCTCACCACATGATTTACGGCCTGGTGGCTCCGGGTTACGACATGGCCGAAGTGGTGGCGGCCCGGTTGATGGGCGACGAAAAGGAGTTCAAGCCGTACGATATGTCGACCAAGCTGAAGCTGATCGGCACCGACGTTGGCAGCTTTGGCGATCCGTTTATCGGCGAACCCAATTGCCGCACCATTACCTACGAAAACAAGGCCAAAGGCATTTACAAGCGCATCAACATCGCGGCCGACGGCAAAACGTTGCTGGGCGGTATTCTGGTGGGTGATGCCGAGCAGTACAACATGCTGCTGCAAACCTGCAAGAACCAAACCATTTTGCCCCCCAATCCCGAAGACCTGATTCTGGGGTCGCGGGGTGGCGAAGAAGCGGGCGCAGCTACGTCCTTTGGGGGCGTCATGGGATTACCCGACGATGCACTGATCTGTTCCTGCGAAGCCATCACCAAAGCCCAGCTTTGCCACGAAATCGGCGAGAACGGGCATACCAGTATTGATGCGCTCAAGAAAGCGACCAAAGCCTGTACGGGTTGCGGAGGCTGTAACCCGCTGGTGAAAGACCTGATTCAGGGGGTGATGAAACAACAAGGCCATTACGTCCGGAACGTCCTCTGCGAACACCTCGACTACACCCGCCAGGAGTTGCTCGACCTGGTTAAAATCAACCAGTTGAAAACCTTTGACGAGGTGCTGGATCAATTTGGCAAGGGCGACGGCTGCGAGGTCTGCAAACCGGCGGTGGCTTCGCTGCTGGCCAGTTTGTGGAACGAAAACATTCTGGAACAGGGCCGCGCCACCATTCAGGATTCCAACGACCGGTTTCTGGCGAATATTCAGAAAGGCGGAACCTACTCCGTGGTTCCGCGCATTCCGGGCGGTGAGATTACGCCCGACAAACTGATCGTGATTGGTCAGGTGGCAAAAAAATACGGTTTGTACACCAAAATTACCGGTGGCCAGCGCATCGACCTTTTCGGCGCGCACGTTGGCGACCTGCCCCTGATTTGGGAAGAACTGATCAACGCCGGTTTTGAAAGCGGACACGCCTACGGGAAATCGTTGCGGACGGTGAAAAGCTGCGTGGGCAGCACCTGGTGCCGCTTCGGGGTGCAGGATTCGGTTTCGTTCGCCATCGAAGTAGAAGACCGTTACAAAGGCGTTCGCTCCCCGCACAAACTCAAATCCGGCGTATCGGGCTGCATCCGGGAATGTGCCGAAGCGCAGAGCAAGGACTTTGGCATCATTGCCACCGAAAAAGGCTGGAACCTGTACGTGGGCGGTAACGGCGGCTCCAAACCCCAACACGCCCAACTGCTGGCGTCGGACGTTGACAAGGAAACCTGCATTCGTTACATCGACCGTTTCCTGATGTTTTACATCAAAACCGCCGATCCGCTGACCCGCACGGCCACCTGGATGGCCAAAATGGAGGGCGGCATGACCTACCTGAAAGCCGTGGTGGTGGACGACGTGCTGGGCATTGGGGCCGATCTGGAACGCGAAATGCAACTGCTGGTCGATACCTTCAAGTGCGAATGGAAAGAAGTGGTCGACAACCCGGAACTCCGCAAACGGTTTACCCACTTTGTCAACGTCCCTGAACTGAAAGACCCGACCGTGGAGTTTGCCACCCTGCGCGATCAGAAACGGGCCAAAGAGTGGAAATAATCCGATTGCTCATCAGCGCCGTTTCCGTCCCCAGCTCCGGCCGGGGACGGGCCTAAAATCTTTGTTTTCACGCATCAACCGAATTATAATCATGGAAGCACTCATTGCTGATCAAGAACAAATGACGTGGTTTTTGGCCTGCCGCGTGGAGGATGTACCCGCCGATGGAGGGGCCTGCGTTCTGCTCAACGGCCACCAGATTGCCATTTACAACTTTGCCCGCCGGAACGAATGGTTTGCTACGGACAACGAATGCCCCCACCGCCAGCAAATGGCCCTGTCGCGCGGAATGATCGGCAGCCAGGGCGACGAACCCAAGGTGGCCTGTCCGTTCCACAAAAAAACGTTTTCGCTCCGCAGCGGCCAGTGCCTCAACGACGAAAGCTACCAGATTACCACCTTCCCGGTCAAAGTAACCGACGGAATGGTGTATATTGGGCTGGAATAAGCGAAAATGACCCAACTCGATCAGCAGGTTGCCCGCCGGTTAACCCGGTTTTACGTACTCGCGCTCACGGTGATCGCCGTGTTGTCGCTGAGCGGCCTGCTGTTCATCCGGCGCACGCTGAGCGACCATTACGACGACAGCCGGGTGGTCAACGTGGCCGGTCGGCAACGGATGCTGAGCCAGCGCCTGACCAAACTGGCCCTATTGCGCACGACCGAAATCCCGGCCACCGACACGGCTTCGTTTGCCGCCCTGCTGAACACCTGGAACCAGAGCCACCGGCAGTTGCGCGACGGTATGCTGCGAATGGAAAAGGAGTACCTGGTCCGGAAAAGCCGCCGGATCGACCAGATGCTGACCCAGCTCGAACCAGTTTTTGAGTCCATGTACCGGAATCTGGTTCGGATCAATACCGCATCGACAACGCCGGAGCAGAAAAAAGCCGCGTTGCAGACCGTACTGCGGGCCGAGCCGCTGTTTCTGGAACAGATGAACGCCATTGTTTTCCGGTTTGACCAAGAAAGCTTCGAGCGGGTCCGGGCGCTCGAACAGATTGAGTGGGTGCTGACGGTAGCGACGCTGCTGATTCTGCTGATTGAGGGGCTGCTGATTTTCCGGCCGGTGGTCAACCACACGAAAGACGTGATTCGCAAACTAACCGAGTCGGATGAGGCTCTGCGCCAGTCGAATGCGCAACTCAATGTAGCCAATACCGACCTGGAAAACGCCAACCGGCAACTGGTTATTACGCAGCGCGAACTGCTGTGGGCCACCGAGGAAAAATACCGGCTGCAAATAGCGGAAGAAAACAGTCGCTCGGCGGGGTTGCTGGAAGGCCAGGAAGAAGAACGGCGCCGGTTTGCGCGTGAACTCCACGACGGGATTGGCCAGATGCTGACCGGCCTGAAACTGCACGCGGAAAAACTGAAAGCCGTGCCCTTTCCCGAACCCAAACACCGCGAACGGTTTGAAGAATTGTGCACCCTGATCTACGACGTGATTCAAACCACCCGGCAGACTTCGCACAACCTGATGCCGTCGGTGCTGAGCGATTTTGGACTGGGAGCGGCTTTGCAGTTGCTGGCCGAACAGACCACCCGCTCTTCGGGCATCCCGGTTAGCTACGAGGGCGAAACGGAGGGGAAACGCCTGACGCCCGCCCAGGAAATTGGCCTGTACCGGATTGCGCAGGAAGCCCTCAACAACGCCATTAAACACGCGGAAGCGCAGCAGATTACCATTAGCTGGCATCGCGACGGCACCCAAACGACGCTTACCGTAGAGGACGACGGCAAAGGGTTTACGCAAAAAGCAGGGCCGAAAAAAGACCGGCCACCCCTGCCAACCAACGGCCTGCGGAACATGCACACCCGGGCCCGGCTGCTGAATGGAGAACTGACGATCACGTCAAAACGTAAAAAAGGAACGAACGTCACGGTTTATTCAACTGATACCCGCAACGCATGACACCGATACGAATTATGGTTGCCGACGACCACTCGGTGGTCCGAAAAGGCGTCCGACTGTTGCTGGAAGATGAAGCTGATATTGAAATTGTCGGGGAAGCGCCCGACGGCGATGAGGCTATTGATCTGATCCCCGTGGTCAACCCCGATGTGCTTTTTCTGGACATCACCATGCCGCGCTTGTCGGGCATTGAAGCCCTGCAAATCATTACGCAGCAGTTTCCGGCTGTCCGGATTCTGATGTTCAGTATGCACAACAACAAGGATTACATCCTGAAATCGGTGCAGTACGGCGCGGCTGGTTATTTACAGAAAGACACCGACCGGGAGGAAATTCTGCGGGCCATTCGGGCCGTTGTGGGGGGCGATTTGTATTATCCGCCCAGTGCTTCCTCCATCATTATCCGGCACCTGATGCTGCCCACTGCCCCGGCGGCCAGCGATGAAACCAGCCCCGCACCGTCCTCAAAATCGTCGATCTGGAACAAGGTCAGTTCGCGCGAAGCCCAGATTCTGACCTGCCTGATTGAAGGGATGAGCAGCCAGGAGATTGCCAAACGGTTCGACATTAGTTCCAATACCGTGGCCAACCAGCGCGCCAGTATCCTGCGAAAAGCGGGTGTCAAAAATACCGTCGAGCTGATCCGGCTGGCCCTGAATGAGAAGCGGTCCGGCGGTACTGCCTGAAAACGAGCGGCCCCGACTGGAATGCCGGGGCCGCTCGTTTATAATTCTGCTAATCAGCCGTTAGTCTTTCACGACTTTAACCAGTTGTGACTGCTGACCGGTACTGGCGCGCAGAAAATAAACCCCTGCTCCCTGCTGCCGGACATTCATTTTCTGGCGTTGCCGCCCGCCCGTTGCCGAAACGGTGTGGTGCAAAACCGTCTGGCCGAGCACGTCGGTTAGCTGCAAACGGACCTCCTCTCCCGCCGGTGCCGTAAATTCTACTTCGAATACGTCCGAAACCGGATTTGGTAACACCTGAATTCTGAAAATTTCGGCATTTTCCGGCGTTGCCAGACGAGCCTCCGACGAGCCGGGTTCCGTTCCGTAAATCAGCTGGCCCTGGTAGTAAACCGTGACGCGGCTGTTTTCGGCAAAAGGGGCCGGTGCTTTGTACGAATAATCGTTGCTCAGGTTGAACGCCGTCCAGTTGGATTTTGCAATCCGGTACTGGATGTTACCGGTGTTACTGAGCGGATAGAGTGTACCAACCGCCGGATTGATGTTCAGTTCGAAATACGTATCCGCGCCGGCCCGCACGGGATCGACCGGAACAAACTGCCCCGTCAGGCTGGAGCTGCCCAGTTTGGCGTAATCGATCCAGTAATTCAGGCTGGCGTCACCGTCTTTCGTAAACCAGTAACGAACAGAAAGATCGCCGTATGCCAGGGGCACATTGCCTTCGTTGACCACCTTCAGGTAAGTACTGATCGAATTGGCGTTGGAACCGGAGCTTTTATTCTCCGTCAGCACTTTCACCGCAACCCGGGCCGGAACGGTTTCCGGCTCCACGCCCCAAATCAGGACACCGTTGCGGTAGAGCGTGACGCGGTCCGTGAGCGCGAAACTGGCGCCGGTGTTGTAAGAATAGTCGTCGGTTTCGTTTAAATCTGCCCAGTCTTTGTTGGCAAACCGAGACTGAATCGGCCCTGAGTTCCCCCCAGCCGCTAAATTCCCCGCCGACGCATCAAAACGGTATTCGATGTACCCGTTGGCCCCGGTCCGGGCCGGCGCATCCTGCCGGACATACGTAGCTTTTACCTTGTTGTTTCCCAACTGGGCGTAGTCGATGAACGTGTTGATACCGGCATAGTTTTCCGCCGTAAACCAGTAGCGAACCGTCAGCTCGCTGTACGGCACGGCAGTGGTTCCGTCGTTGATCAGTTTCAGATACGGCCTGATCTGGTTGTTGGTCGCGCCGTTGTCGGCGTTCTGGTACTGCACTTTGAGCTGCGCCAACTGCGAAAGATCGAAGCGGGCCAGCACCGGAACGTGGTCGGAAGTCGTGTTACCGAAATCGCTGATTGTTGTATACGGAGTGCCTACTCCCGCCGAACCGTTCACGTACGCCGGAGCCAGTTCGTTGGATACCAGGATGTGATCGATCACGTTGTCTGCCGTTAAGAACGTCCGGAATCCGTTGTCGCTGAGTACCTTGGTTACGCCGGTAAAACTATCCCGGTCGTCCACAAAAGGCTTATAGGTTGATTCGGTTGTCGGTACATTGGCCACGGTCTGGTCGAGATCGTCGTTGAAGTCACCAGCCAGGATCAGCAGGTCGTTCGGGTATTGGGCCTTAAGGGTATCATACAGAACCTGCACATCGTATTTCCGGCGGTCGTAGGCTTCCTGCGAGTTTGGCGCGCCCTCGTTGGCCTTGGCGTGAATGCCGATCACGTTCACCCGCTTGCTGACCCCGGCCACAGTTACATTAAATTTCCAGAGGTACGGATACCGTCCCGACGCCCAGAAATTATCCGCTTCCGTTGGGTAGTCCGCCAGATTTTCCACGCGTTCCATCAGCGGTTTTTGGGAAATCAGCGTGGCAACGTCCGATTTGTAGAGGATACAAACCCGTTGCGTATTGGCGGGTAAAGTCGGGCCGGGCGTCGCCGGGTTGGCTGGTATTTCGTGCCCGGGGTTGTTGGAAACAAACGGCGAACAATTGCCCTGGTAACCCGGCAACTGGGCCAGCAAGCTCGGCAGGGCATTTTCCGATGAAATTTCTTCCAGCACAACAAGGTCCGATTGCAGGTTTTTCAAGACCGCTGCCGCGTTGGTCACCTGTTGCGCTTCATTGGTCGGGCCATTGCCCGGGCTGCCCAGCCATTCGATGTTCCAGGCGGCCACGTCGAGCGTCAGATTTCGGTCGATAGTTTCACCCGCCGGGGCGTAGGGCGCGGCACCGGGCAGGTCCTCCGTGAAGCGCGGCAGCAATTGGTTGATGGTATTAAAACGACCGACCACCCCGGTAATCGGTGCGGCACCGGCGGGGTTGGTGTTGCCGGGAATGGTGGTGCCCCGATTAACCCGCAACTCCCGCGTACCGGTTGCGTCCTGAAGCTGAAAGTTGGCGTCCGGGGTCAGCACAAAAACCGGGTTCGGAGACGCTACCGGTGTGTTCGGGCGAATCACGGCGTTATTAACGGTAACCAGTTGGCCTTCAAAATCGGGCAGTTGGGCCGTCGTCACCACTTTGGGCGTCAGCGGGCCCTGCGAACCGAAGTTGGTGAACTGGACCGTGCCCGAAATCTGCTTGTTGCTATTGAACGCGCCGATTATTCCGGCGGTAATCTGCACCGAGTCGCCGATTTGAACGCCGTTGCGGAAGGCCGTACTAAAAACCGCAATACCGCCCGTCGGGTCCTGAATGTAGGCCACGTCGTTGAACTGGTTGCTCACCGTTACGCGTCCGGCAATTTTGCCACCGGGCAACGAAGAAACCGGCGTGTTGACGGGCTGGCTGCGGGCCAAGGCGATGCTGGCGATCGTGTTCGGGTCGAAAACCGTTCCGCTCACGGAGACGTCAGCCGATGCCGAGCCGCTGGCGTTGGTGATCGTTCCGCTGAAGGTTCCCTGCGCTGTTCCAGTCAGCCGGACGTTGATTGCCGTTGCCGCCACGGCGCTGTTCGCTACCGGCAGGGTCAGGGTAGTCGTGTAGGTGCTGCCGGTGCTGATTTCAAAACCGGCGGGGGCCTTGACGACGACATCGGCGGCCAGATTGCTCCCGGAAACCGTGTAAGACCGGGGCACCGAGGGTGTTCCTTCGGAAGTGGTTAAACCGGTCAGGGCCGTTGGGTTGATGCTTAAAACGGGAGTGGGCGTGCCTCCGCCCTGAATGGTCGCCGTTACGCTCAGGTCGTCAATCGCCAGTCCGTGATCGGCGCCGGCATTATCGGGGTCCGACCAGCGAAGCAGGATCTGCTCCCCGGCGGCAACGGGTGTTTCAAAGATAATAGTTCCGGAAATTGCCGTGCGGTTGGCGGGCAGATTACCGTCCAGCGCACTGGCTGTCGATACCGAAACCGGCCCGGTAAAATCCAGAGCTGGGGAAGCCGTAACCGGGGCATCAATCGCCAGGTTGTTGCCCGTCGCGTACCCAAACGTCAGAGAGTGGGCCGTGGCATTGGCCGTGCGCCATTGTTCGCCGGTATAACTGATTTGCAACGACGTGATCGCCCTGCCGGTGCTATTTGCCAGAACGAGGCCGTACAACACCGGGTTGGCCGAACCCGACGCCACCGATCCCAGTGCCCGCTCGGCCGTACTTGCCGCGCCAAAACTGTATAGGCCACCGGTGTTGCCGCTGCCGGTTCCGGCAATCAGGACGGCCCGGTTGCTCAGCCAGCCGGTGAGTGTCATATTATTCGCCCAGGCATTGGCCGTTCCGGCTGTTGCCAGACTGTTAAAGTCCTGGGTGTAGGTGAGTGAATTACTGGTTAACGAAACCTGAGCAACGGTTTTGAAGGCCGTCAGGAGCAGCAGTCCGAAGAGGAAATAAAGCCGGATGAAGTACAGTAAAGCGTTGTTTTTCATAGTCGTCGTCTATTTTCCCTTAAAATTAGACCGGGTTTCGGTAAGCTGCTGTTAACTTATTGTGAAATCCGACAACATCTTATTCTGTAGCCTTCTTCGTTCGTTCAAGCGGTTTTTAGGTATTTTCCAGCCAGACTTGTGCATTTCTGTGCTTATCCGGCCGGTTTGACCCGAATTCGTTTTTTTATCCTATTTTTGTTCTTGGTCGACCGGCTGCTGCCCCCGTTTACTCTTTATCCTTCATCTGAATGAAACTAAACATCACCACGAAAATTGTTATTGGCTTTGCGCTGGGCGTCCTTATTGGTCAGATTCTGCACAGTACCTCCGACCCCGAAACAGCCGCTTCGATTGGTGCCAAATTCCAAGTGGTCAGCAAAGTTTTTCTGAAACTGATCAAAATGATTGTCGGACCGCTGGTGTTCTCGACGCTCGTGGTCGGCATTGCCAAGCTGGGCGATTTTAAAGTGGTGGGCCGCATCGGCATCAAAACCCTCGGCTATTTTTATTTTGCCACCATCCTGTCGCTGCTCGTCGGGCTGGTTGTGGTGAATATTACGCGCCCCGGTACCATCCAGAGCTGGCCCCGGCCCGCATCGGGCACGAGTGTCGGTATTGAGGGCAAGAAACTAAGCAGTGTCGAAGATTTTATTCTGCATATCTTCCCCGACAGTGCGTTCCGGGCGCTGGCGGAAAATGAAATCCTGCAAATTGTCGTTTTCTCGCTCTTTTTCGGCATCGCGCTCGGGGCCATCGGTGAAAAAGGAAAAGGGCTGATGAAGGCCCTCGACGCGCTGAGCGAACTGGTTTTCAAAATGGTCGGCTACGTCATGCAACTGGCTCCGTACGCGGTTCTGGGCGCGATGACGGCCGTTGTAGCCGCCAAGGGCCTGGGCATTCTGGTTTCCTACGCGTACCTGCTGATCTGTTTCTACGGCGGTCTGCTGTTCTTTATCTTCGTGATTCTGGCCGGTATCTGCGCCTTTATGCGGATTCCGTTCTTTAAGTTGCTGGCCCAGATGAAAGAGTCGCTGCTGCTTTCGTTCAGTACGGCGAGTTCCGAAGCTTCGCTTCCCCAGCAGATCAAGGCCCTCGAAGATTTCGGTATTTCCCCCCGCATCATCGGTTTTGTCCTGCCGCTAGGCTATTCGTTTAACCTCGACGGTTCGATGATGTACATGACGTTTGCCACGGGCTTTCTGGCCCAGGCCTATGGGGTTACCCTCTCGCTGGAGCAGCAGGTCATCATGCTTCTGACCCTGATGGTGACCTCCAAAGGCATTGCGGGGGTTCCGCGGGCGTCGCTGGTGGTGATTGCCGGAACGATGGCGATGTTTGATCTGCCCCCCGAAGGACTGGCCCTGATTTTGGGCGTTGATCCGTTTCTGGACATGGGCCGGTCGGCAACGAGCGTGGCCGGTAATGCCGTCGCTACCTGCGTCATTTCCAAATGGGAAGGCGATTTTGTCAAACCCGAAAACGAGGTCTCACTCGAGTAACCAGCCGTTTGATTCGAAACAAAGCGATCTGGTGCCGTTCACACAATAGTCTTTCTTCGGCCCGCATTAAGTGAGTAAGTTTGCATTCCCTGTAAACAACATCTACTTAATTACGTCTGAACATGACACAACAAGCAATTTTAGAAACGGAGTTAGCTCCTTATTTTACTGAGAAAGCGCCCTTCCAGGTTCCATTCAGTTTCCGCGAGGGATTTGTCAGATACTGGCCATTTGTATCCCTGGTTTTTCTGATCATCGCCATTCCCGCCATTCTGGTTTTCCTCGGGTTGGGAACGGCCCTGCTTCCCGTCTCGTTTCTGGGCGGTGTTGGCCTGGGTTTGCAGTACAACATCTCCATGATTCTGGCAATTGTCGGAACCGTGCTGAGCATTGCCGCCCTGCCGGGCTTGTTCAACCGCAGACGACAGGGCTGGGTGTTGAGTTACTACGCCCAACTCATCAGCATTCTAGCCAGCCTGATTACGTTCAGTATTTTTTCGGTTATCATCGGGTTGCTCTGGCTGCTTTTGCTCTTTCAGGTGCGTTCTTATTACCGATAAAAAACTAATTCTGGCTCTTTTCTTCTTCAGGCTACCGGCAGCAAGCTGTCCGGTAGCTTGTTTATTTTATACCGTTTGTGTAGAATTAAGCTTTTTTGTCATAAACCTGTGCGGTACTCTGGGCCAATCTCTACTTTTGGTTTAGAACCAGCGCAGAAACAACCTGAATTGGAATACGCATCTTAACCACAATGGAATGAATATCCTGGAAACCCACCGCATTGTCAAACAATACGCTCAGCACCGGGCTTTGGACGACGTCAGCATCAACATCCCGCGCGGTCAGATTTTCGGTCTGCTGGGTCCCAACGGCGCCGGTAAAACCTCCCTCATCCGCATCATCAACCAGATCACCGGTCCCGACGAGGGCGAAGTATTCTTCGACGGGAAACCGCTGGGCCCCGAGCACATCGGCCGCATCGGCTACCTGCCCGAAGAGCGCGGTCTGTACAAAAAGATGAAGGTGGGTGAACAACTGCTGTACCTGGCCCAGTTGAAAGGACTCAGCCAACGGCAGGCCATGGACAAGCTGAAGGATTGGTTTATCAAATTCGACATCAAAACGTGGTGGACCAAAAACGTCGAGGACCTGTCGAAGGGTATGCAGCAGAAAATTCAGTTTGTGGCAACGGTTCTGCACGAACCGGATCTGATCATCCTCGACGAACCGTTTTCCGGCTTCGACCCCATTAACGCCAACCTGATTAAAGACGAAATTCTGGAACTGCGCCAGAAAGGCAGCACCATCATCTTCTCGACCCACCGGATGGAATCCGTCGAGGAGCTTTGCGACCACATCGCCCTGATCAACCGCTCGAAAAAAGTGCTCGACGGCCCTAAGAAAGCCATCAAGGAGCAGTTTAAAACAAATACTTACCACGTTGAATACCAGGGCCCATTGAGCGATTTAAACCCGGCCTATACAATTCTGGACAGAAAACCGGTGGAAGACGGGTATCAGCGGGCCAACATCCGGATCCCGCCCGATGCCGCCGTCAACGACCTGGTCCGCGACCTGATCGACCACGTAACCGTGCGCTCGTTCGGCGAGAACATTCCTTCCATGAACGATATCTTTATCAAAGCCGTCGGCGAAGTTCCAACCACTTAATTAATTGTGAATGAGTGGATGACAGAATAAGAGAGTGGCTTTGCAGGGAGCAGATCATTGGCGGAGCTATTCACTCATTCTATCATCCACTCATTCACGCATCGACACTTATGCGAACTATTTTCCTTATCCTCAAACGCGAGTACCTGGTCCGGGTCAAGAAGAAATCATTCCTGATCATGACCTTCGTGACGCCCCTGCTGGTTTCCTGTCTCTGGCTTATTCCGATCCTGTTCGCCATGCGCGACATTGATCAGAAGAAAGTCGAGGTGATTGACGAAAACGGCAAGTTTGCCAAAACGTTCAAAAACACGAACGAGCTGGTGTTTACGCCGGTGAAGCTGCCGGTGGAAAACGCTAAAAAGGATTTTAGCCAGAGCGGTTACGACGTGCTGGTCCACATTCCGAAAGACATTCTGGAAAATCCGAAAAGCCTGAAAATCTATGCGGAAAAGAACGTTAGCCTGGAGGTGAAAAATGGCATTGAAAACGCCGTTGAGCAGGAAATCGAAAACATCCGGCTGCTGGAAGCGGGCATTGACCGCAAAGTGCTGGAAAGCACAAAAGCCAACGTTTCCTCGGATACGTACAGCCTGAGCGATGAAGGCGAAAAAGACAGCAGCTCGGGCGCGGCCACGGGTATCGGCTACTTCTGCGCTTTCGTGATCTACATGGCCATTTTCATCTACGGTGTGCAGGTGATGCGGGGCGTTATGGAAGAAAAGACCAACCGGATTGTTGAGGTAATTATCTCGTCGGTAAAACCGTTTCAGCTGATGGCGGGGAAAATCACCGGTGTTGCCCTGGTGGGTCTGACGCAGTTTATGCTCTGGATTCTGCTCACGTTCGGCATGTCGTCGGCCATATCGAGTTTTGTGGGCCAGAGCGTGGGGCCGCAGCAACGCGTTGAAATGATGGCGCAGTCGCCTGGGCAGAACCAGACCGCCCCCGCCGAAAAACCCAAGACCGAGCAGAAAAACAACCCGATGAATTCGATTCTGAAAGCCATCGGTACGCTCGACATTCCGCTGATCATTGGCTGTTTCCTGATTTACTTCATTGGCGGTTACCTGATTTACAGCGCCTTGTTTGCGGCCGTTGGGTCCGCCGTCGACAGCGATACCGACGTGCAGCAGTTTATGTTCCCGGTCACGATGCCGCTGGTTCTTTCGTTTATCATGGCGCAGTTCGTTATCCGCGAACCCGACGGCGCGGTGGCCTTCTGGATGTCAATGATTCCGTTTACCTCCCCCATCGTCATGATGGTGCGTATCCCGTTCGGCGTGCCTTTTTGGGAAGTCGCCCTGTCGGTTTCGCTACTGATCGTCGGCTTCCTGGGTACGTCCTGGCTGGCAGCCCGCATCTACCGCGTTGGCATCCTGATGTACGGCAAAAAACCGTCGTACAAAGAACTGGCAAAATGGCTATTCTATAAAGTTTGATATGAGTTAAATTGAGAGTGATGAGTGATGAATGCGTCAGCCAACTCATCACTCTTAATTCTTAACTTCCTTACGTATTCAGCCAGGTTTTGAAGGAGTCGGCCCGCTCCCGACTGACGGACACTTCCTCTTCCGACGGGCGGTGCTTCAGCCAGATCCGGAGCCGGCCGTTAAAGTAAGGTTCGATGCGCTCGATGGCCGACAGGTGCGTGATGTATTTGCGGTTGACCCGGAAAAACAACCGGGGGTCCAGTTTGCCTTCCAGTTCGTCCAGTGTTTCGTCGACGATGTATTTGCGGTTTTGATTCGTGATCAGAAAAACCACTTTATCGTCGGCGTAGAGATACATGATGTCCGCGGTTTCGACCACGTCAAACCGTCCGCCCTGCTTGATCAGAAAACGGTTTTTGTATGAAACCGGCTTGATGCCAAATTCTTCGAGCATTTTCGCCAGGTTTTCGGAAGCTCCCGACTGCAGGCCTGCGTTCTGTTGCTGGTTCCGGAATTTTTGAATGGCTTTCGCCAGTTCTTCCTGCTCAATGGGTTTTAGCAAATAATCAACGCTGTTGACTTTAAAAGCCCGCAGGGCGTACTCGTCGTAAGCCGTCGTGAAAATAACCGGCGTCTTGACGTCCACCTGCTGAAAGATCTCGAAACTCAGCCCGTCGGCCAGTTGAATATCCATCAGCAGCAGGTCCGGAGCCGGATGGGTCTGCCACCAGCGGACGAAAGCCCGTACCGTATCAATTTTGCCCATGATCTCGGCCTCGGGTGCCACTTCCCGAATTAACCCCTCCATTCGCTTAACGGCCAGCGGCTCGTCTTCCACAATTACTATTTTCATTCCTGTCATGAATTTCCAACCGTACGATGGGCCGCCGGTTCCAGTAAAGGCAATTTAACCATAAACTCCCGCTCCGTCTGGGCGATTTCCACCGGGCGGTCGGCGGCTAGCTGGACGTAGCGGTTTTGTAAATTTTTCAACCCAATGCCCGTCGAATCGGTCCGCAACCGGCTTTTGGGCTGGTAGGAGTTCGACACCACCAGGCAATCTTTTTCGGTATAAATCTGGATCACCAGCGGCTTTTCCAGCGAACATTCGTTGTGCTTGACCACGTTTTCCAGCAACGTCAGCAGGCCCTGCGTAACAATCTGGCGGTTGCGGTCGGCTTCCGACAGATCGACGGTATAGCGGAAGCTTTCGCCAAAGCGCATCTGGTTGATAAACAGGTACGATTCGGCAATTTTCAGCTCCGTAGCGAGTTCAATGGTATTCTGCTCCGAATGCTGCAAACTGTAGCGAAAAACCTTCGAAAGCCGTTCGACAAATTGCACCGATTTGCCCGTATCTTCCGGAATCAGGGCGCTCAGAATGTTCAGCGAATTGAACAGAAAGTGCGGATTAACCTGGTTTTTCAGCGACTCAAACTCGGCTTTCAGGACGGCCTGTTTCAAGCCCTCTTCCATCAGCAGCAGAGCTTTCCAGCGCTGCACGAAGGATTTCAGCGAATAAACCGCCGTGATGCCCGCCGTGATGATGGCAAACAAACCGCAGATCGAGCAGTAATCCGTAGTACGAAAATCGACGTTGCCGAAACAATCCAGACTCAACGTGGCGACAAAACCCGTGATGGCCGCCAGAATACCGCTCGACGTGACGGTCAGCGAAACCAGCTTCTGGGGCGATAACTGTTCCGCCGAATGGTTCAGAATATACGGTATAAACCAGGACAATGCCGTGTAAATGACCAGACCGCTCCCAATGACAATGCTGATAATGGTCCATTTTAATTCCGTGGATATGCCCGATTCCGTCATCATCAATGCGTAAATCAGCAGCGCCAGCATACTCAGCAGAACGCACAGTCTCAATTTATTTCTCATGGGTGGTTTTCTCTATACTTTCTTAATGGAACCGGCGCCGGAGCTTTCAAAATGCACACTTGGCTCGCCCTGGTAATGTACTTTGCTGGCCCCGGTTGCCTCGGCTTTCAGGATGCGCGTGGCGTAAATCTGGGCGGTGCAGGCACCCGTCACCTCCACGGTGGCATCCTCTACCGGAAACTGCAGGGCGTGGAGCGTTGATGCGCCCGTCAGGTCGGCCGCCAGCGTGTTGCCCCGCCCGATGAGCGATAAGCGGGATGCGCCCGTGATGTCGATGTTCAGCAATTGAGCCTCCCCTTCCAGCGAGACGTTCGACGCCCCGGTAATGTCGATATCCAGCGCGGCCAGTTCACGGAATCCGGAAAGCTGAACGGTGCAGGCGCCCGATACGTCCAGTTTGCTCAGGTTGGGCGTGGTCAGCGTAAGCAGCAGATCATACTGCCGGTGCCAGAAGAAAAAGCCGGAACCGATTTTCAGCCATTTGCCCCGCTGCCGCACCTTTACGTTCTGAATGGCCCGGCGCGATCCCCGGGCGGTCAACGAGTAGGTGGGTCCGTCGGACACCAGCACGTTGAGCATACCCCAGATTTCCAACTTTTCGAACGCCGTAATGGGCAGCTCTTCCGTTACTTCCTCGTACGACTCCTTGTCGGTTTGCCACCAGATGGTCGTCACCAGCGCCAGCAGACCTATGGTCAGCAGGGTGAGGTGCAGGTAGTTTTTAACGGGTTCAACCGGCATTGCATCGGCAATCAGCAATACATCCAGTAAGTTACTCATTTCTAAGGCGACTGATTTTTTGACAAAGATGGCGCCCACGACACCGGGCCTACAAATGTCCACCGACGAACTAACTAAAAAGTCGGATGAGCCGTCGAAGCTACCGAAAGTTCTGTATTTTTGAAGTATGGGTTCCTACACGGAGTTGATCAGCGAACATCAGCGGTTTACGGAGAAACAACCTGATCAGCTCCCGGTGACAACCCAAAAAACTTATAATCCAACGATTTATGCCAAGCTGGTATCAGGGAAAAATTCGCTATCAATTACAGGATCCCACCGGAAAATTTAAAACCATCAACGAAGCCTACTTGATTGACGCCGTTTCGTACACCGACGCCGAAGCCCGTTTGTACAAGGAGGTAGCCGCCAACACGCCCGATTTTACGGTGACGGCCATCAACCGGATGCGGCTGGCCGACCTGTTTCATTTCGAGGAAGGCGGAGAGACCTGGTACAAATGCAAGGTCGTGTTCATTACGGAGGACGATAAAGGCCGCGAAAAACGCATTGTGAACCAGATGCTGGTGAACGCCGAGAACGTCAAGCAGGCGTACGAACGCATTGAAATCAGCCTGCGCAACATGCTGATTCCGTTTGAAACGACGGACGTTAACACCACAAAAATTCTGGATATCTTCCCCTACGCGGAGGAAGAACGGTTACCGGCCAACCTGCGCCCCCTGAGTGAGGTGGTGGAACAGGAAGAAAATTAACAGCTTTGCTTCTTCGCCTTGTACGGCAATCGTTCGGACAAGGCGAAGACTTCTTCTCGTTATTTCCGCGCCAGCGGCTGCAACGCAACCATCCGCTTCCCCCCTTTCGAATCAATGACTTCCAGGGCTTTAACCGCCTTGCCGATCGAAACCTCCCTGGCTGACTGGGAGAGAAACGATTGCCCGTAGTAAAACTCCAGCTTTTGTTTTTGCCCGTTTGCGTACTGCAGCGTGGCCGCTACGTCGGTCGGTTTCAACCGAACGGTTTGCGGAGCAGCGACCGAGCGGAACACCTTGAGCGGCCCCCGGTTCTGGGTTGCAACAACCCACGACGTCCCCGGACTGGCCCCCGACAATTGTACCAGCCCTTTGGCATTACCGGGAACGTAAAAACCGCTGGCGGCCGGATTCAGGGGCTTGAATCCACCTTTGCCGTCGCCTTTCAGAAACAAGCCGTTCAGGGCATCGAGCCGCCCCACCAGCAGTTCGTTGCTGAAATCATTCCCCACCAGCAACACGTCCGGATTACCGTCGTGGTCGAAGTCATCGGCCAGCATTCCAAAAACCGGGGCCGTCTGCGCCTGCATGGGCAAATCGTGCAGTTCAAAACTCCCGTCTCCTTTGTTTTCCACGTAAGCCGATTTCATGTAGTTGGCTTCCAGCACAATGGCATCCTTCAATTCCTCTTCCTTCAGCAGTTTGTCGATGGTGGCCTCGGCAAAGTCTTTGTTCAACGGAAACCGGGCCCGCATGGCGATGATCTGACGAATCAGATCCTCCCGCCCATTAAAGGGGTATTCCCGGCGCTTGCCATCGGCGTCCGGAAAAAAGACCGTCGGAATGGCGTCGTAAAAACCGTTGTTGTCAAAATCCTTGGCGTACACCCGAACCGGTTCGGTTTCACTGGCGCGGGCCAGGGTGTTCAGGCCCAGGTTACCGGCAATGTAGTCCATATCACCATCCCGGTCGAAGTCTGCTGCCACCAGAGAATTCCACCAGCCGGTCGGAACGGCCTTCGAGTTGGCCAGTTTGGGAGTCTGGAACGAAACGCCGTCGCGTTTATCAATCAGCAGTTTTCCCCGGTTGTTTTTCAGAATAGACAGCGGCATCCATTCTCCCGCCAGCATCAGGTCGGGCCAGCCATCGTTGTCGGTATCGGTCCAGAGCGCATCGCAGACCAAACCAATGTTTTGCAGTTCGGGCGCCACGGTTTTGGTCACGTCCGTAAACTTCGGCTGTCCGGGCCGGGAATCATTACGCAGGATGAAACTCGAAACCGGACGGGGGTATTGTTGGGGTACCACGCGACCGCCCACAAACAAATCCAGATCGCCGTCGCGGTCGTAATCGGCGGCTTTAACGCACGATTTACTCATGCGGTTTTGCGGCAGCGCCTGACCCGACACCGTAAACCGCCCTTTCCCGTCGTTTACGTAAAACCGGTCCTGGTAAGCGGCCGAATTGGGTTCCCCTTCGAAGCCCCCGCTGGCCACGTACAGATCCAGGTCACCGTCGCCGTCGGCATCAAAGAGCAGGGACCCCATGTCTTCTTCCGGTTTGGCCTCCCCCGCCGGGCCGGGTAATAGATCCTGCGGGACCAGTTTTCCGGCCGCCGTCTGCAGCAGAAAGGTGCCCTTCTGCGTTCGCGATCCTCCGATAAATAAATCATCCAGGCCGTCGCCGTTGACATCCCCCACCGAAACCGCCGGTCCGTACTGCGACAATTTATGCGGCAGGAGTTTTTGCTGGTTAAAATCGATGTACTCCGGTTCCTGATGCACAAATTTCACCTGGAGGGAGTCCGTCACATCCCGAAACAAGGTTCCGGCGGGCGGGGTGGTCGGCAACGTGGCGGTTTCGGTTGCGTTTTTCACGTCAACCGTCAGCACTTGATTGGCTTTCACGTTCCGGAGCGTTTGCGACTTGCCGGGTTTGCCGTTCTGGGCGGGCCAGCTAATCCGAACTTCCTCAATCACCTGGGCATCACCCAAGCCGAAATGGGCGGCATTCTCCATCGTAGAGAGATAGCCCCGGTAAATGGTGTGTTCGTAGACCTGCTGCTGGCCTTTTCCGTATTTGAGTTCGACAAAAGCCCCAAGACCCATTCGGTTCTGCTCGCTGCCTTTAAAGCGGATGCGGAGGTAGTTGGCCTGCTGCGGTTTCTGCTCCACCAGGTTGTTGCGGTACACAAACGCGGAATCGTTGATGTTGTTGATCACCATGTCCAGATCGCCGTCGTTGTCCAGATCACCGTAGGCCGCCCCGCCCGAAAACGCCGGGGTCTGTAACCCCCACTCGCGGGACACATCCGAAAACGTCAGGTTGCCCCCGTTATTCTTGAAGGCGTAATTGTTGATTTTGATCACCGGAATCTGGCTCAGCATAAACTCTTTGGTGGCGACCGACGAGTTGTTGGCGTAATACATCATAAAATCCCGGTCGGTAATGTCTTTGGGAAAGCCATTGGTGACCACGATATCCCGAAAGCCGTCGTGATCGAAGTCCACGGCCAGCGGAGTCCAGCTCCAATCGGTGGCGGCCACGCCCGCCATCAGGCTCACTTCGCTGAATACCGGTTCGCGTGTGCCGGGCCGAAAACCCTGGTTGATCTGCAGCGTGTTGCGCATGTACTGGTATTGGTACTGAAATTCTTCGTTGTTCAGGTAGTTCTGGTAGTTGTTCGGTGGAATAAACATTTTTTTCCGCTGGTTGTCGCCCGGTAACATATCCAGTACGACGATATCCATCAATCCATCGTTGTTTAGGTCGGTAATGTCATTGCCCATCGCCGACATACTGGTATGTTTGAAGAAAGCGCCGGCCCGGTCGGAAAAGGCGGGTCGGTCAAAGCCCCCGTTCTGGTTGTTGATGAAGAAATGATCTTCAGACAGAAAGTCGTTTGTAATGTAAATATCCTTCCAGCCATCGCGGTTAATGTCGCAAATATTCAAGCCCAACCCGTATCCTTCCAGTTGGATGCCGGTTTCTTTCGACACATCGGTAAAAACCGGATGCCCAAGTTTTGCATCAAAGTCATTGCGATAAAGCCGGTCGGTGGTGGGCGATGAGCCGTCCGTGACTTTCTTGCGGTACGCACTCGGATACTTCTCGGCCATGTTGGTCAGCACAAACAGGTCCAGATCGCCGTCGTTGTCGTAGTCGAAGAAAGCCGCGTTGGTCGTATATCCATCATCGGCAATGCCATATTCTTTGGCCATTTCCTTGAAAACCGGGATGTTGTCCTTCTGACCCTTCCAGCCCTGATTGACAAACAGCATGTTTTCCCGCTCGTGCGCGGATTTCCGGATGGTTGCCCCGACGTATATATCCAGGAGTCCATCGTTATTGATGTCGACCAGCGCCACTCCTGAGCACCATTTGCCGGCTCCGCCAACACCCGCCTGTTCCGTGATATCCGTAAACTTAAAGTCACCTTTGTTCAGATAGAGCCGGTTAGCGACCAGGTTGCCCGTAAAAAAGACGTCCTGCAGGCTGTCGTTGTTGAAATCGCCGATGGCTACCCCACCCCCATTATAAAAGTAGTCGATGTCCAGGATGCTCATGGTGTCCTTTTCGAGCATCTGATTCGAAAAACGGATACCTGTTTCATTAGCAGGCAGTAAGCTAAAAAGTGACGAGTTAGTCCATTGACAGGAGGAGAAGAAGGTGCCCAGCAACGCGAAGAGCAGCCCGGAAATAAACCGACGGAACATACTTGTAGAATAATATACCAGATTGATAAAGTACAAAAAGTCAAAAATGAATAGTTCCAAGAATTGCGAAGCCGAAAACTCACTTTTTCAGCTTGCTCAGGGTTAGGGAGAAAAAGATCATTGCGGAGACAAATTAAACGAAAATGTTGTGTTTCTGACTGCTAGTAAGCTAATAATCAATTCGTACCAAAAAATATTATCCTCTTTCTAGCTCCCGTTATCTGCTCCATAATTTGCTAACATTCAATATAATACAAGGAAATCCCGGTAACTTATAATAAAATGTTGCGACACGTATTTTTATAATATTCTTTAGAAAATTTTGAAGTATCTGATAAGACAACTTATTTTAGTACGAAAATAAAACCAATTATTACAAAACCTATTATGAAAGCACAATTCTACAGATTGTTTCAGTCTGCGTGCGTGGGTGTGTTCGTGCTGTTATGGAGCATGAATGTAATGGCCCAGGAGCGCCGAGTCACAGGAAAAGTAACAGGTGCCGACGGTCCGGTTCCCGGAGCAAACGTCGTTTTAAAAGGAACCACCACGGGTTCATCCACTGACGCCAATGGCGAATTTGCGCTCTCCATCCGGGGCCAAAATCCTACCCTAGTCATCTCCGCCATCGGTTTTAAATCGAAAGAAGTGGCCGTTGGTAACCGGAGTACCGTTGACATCGCGCTGGAAGACGATGTTACCGCCCTGAGTGAAGTGGTTGTTACAGGTTATACCACCGATAACCGCCGTGAAACGACGGGTGCGGTTTCGACGGTCAAGTCCAAAGATTTAACGGCAGTTCCTTCCGGTAACGTCGAGCAGCAGTTGCAGGGTCGTGTTCCGGGGGTGACGGTTATTACCAACGGACAACCCGGTACGGCCAGTCAGGTTCGGGTCCGGGGTTTTGGTTCTTTTGGAGGTAACAGCCCGCTGATCGTTGTTGACGGGGTTCCGGTCGGCTCATCGGACATCATTGCGCCGGACGACATTGAGTCAACAACGGTTCTGAAGGATGCGGCTGCAGCTTCCATTTACGGAGCCCGGGCCGCCAGCGGGGTAATCGTTTATACGACCAAGAAAGGATCAAAAACCGCTCGTAAATTATCCGTAACGTACGATGGCCAGTATGGGATTACCACACCAGGCCAGGGTCAGCAGATGATGAACCCGACCGATTTTGCCAACTGGACCTGGAATGCCTTCCGGAACTCGGGTTGGAAACCGGGCGACAAAGAATGGACGCATCCGCAGTTTGGCAACGGCGCGCAGCCGGTTATTCCGGATTACATCAACGTCGGGGGCCGTTCAGGTGTTGTGGGCACGATTAATCTGGAAGCGGAACGTGCCAAGTACAACATTGACCCCTCACGCGGGGCCATTTATCAGGTCGTCAGAGCCAACAAAGAAGGAACAGATTGGTACAAAGCCATTACCCGCAACGCTCCGCTGACCCGCCACACGCTCGGTTTTTCGGGTAGTTCGGAAAGCGCCCGCTACTACGTCAGCTTTACGGCTCAGCAACAGGCGGGTATCCTGAAATACAATGACTTCAGCCGCTATACCTTCCGGACAAACACGGAATTTGACCTGTCGCCCAAAGTGCGGATTGGTGAAAGCCTCCAGTTTACGTACCGTTCGGTTGTCGGTCAGATGGGAGGAAACGGAGGCCAGGGTGTTGCCGCCGACGAAAACCCGATTCTGGGTGCCTTTCGGATCCCGTCAATTATCCCGATTTATGATGAATTTGGCGGATATGCCGGAACGGCAGCCAAAGGCTTCAACAACCCGCGGAACCCGGTTGCCGAACGCGACAACCTGAAAAACAACCGGGCCTTCAACGGTAACGCGTTTGGAAACATCTATTTGGAATACGACCCAATTCCGGGACTGACCCTCCGCAGCTCCATCGGCGGTCAATATGATAATTTCTATAACGTAGGCTACAACCGTATCCAGTACGAAAACTCGGAAAATAACGGTAGCTTCGGCTACAACGAAGGAGGTGGCTACCTGTTCCGCTGGACCTTAACCAACACGGCTACCTACAAGAAAAAATTCGGTTTGCACGGTCTTGATCTGCTCGTCGGTCAGGAAGCCCTCAACGACGGTGCCGGTCGGAACATGAACGGTAACGGTTTAAATCCGTTCTCAATCGACCCCGATTACATTACGCTGTCTACAACCTCCGCTTCGGGCCGGGTTGTTAACAGTAGCTATTTCAAAGGCGTTAATTTCTATTCGCTCTTTGGCCGGGCGGTGTATAACTTCAATGACAAATACATCATTACCGGCGTAATTCGTCGGGACGGTTCGTCGCGGTTCGGTGCCAACAATCGGTACGGGGTTTTCCCAGCCTTCTCAGCCGCCTGGCGCCTTTCTTCGGAAGAATTCATGAAGAGTGTCACCTGGATCACCGACCTGAAAGTACGCGGGGGTTACGGAACCATGGGTAACTCAAACAACGTCGACCCCAACAACCAGTATAGCTTGTACGGCGCCAACATTGGGCAGTCGGCGTATGACCTCAACGGTACCAACACCAGCACGCTGGAAGGTTATTACCGGACCCGGATTGGTAACCCCGATGCCCGCTGGGAAACCAGTATCACCAAAAACATCGGTTTGGATGGTACCTTCTTCAACGGCAAACTGGATATCGTGCTTGATTTCTGGCAAAAAGACAGCAAAGACCTGTTGTTTCGCGTCCCCATTCCAGCCACGATTGGTTTCCGGGCAACGGCACCGTTCGTTAACATCGGTAAAATGTCCAATAAAGGGATTGACCTGCAAATCATTACCCGGGGACGGTTCAACAACGATTTCGGCTACGAAGTCAACCTGACGGGTGGTATTCTGGACAACAAAATTGTTGCCCTCTCTCCCGGTCAGACCTACATTACGGATGTAAACCCAGGCTTCCGGGGGATCAACCCAATTCGTAACCAGATCGGCTACTCAATCTCCTCGTTCTACGGCTACAAAGTACTTGGACTCTTCCAGAATCAGGAAGAAGTTACCGCTTCACCTGAACAAGCAGGAAAAGGGGTTGGTCGGTTCCGGTATGCTGACCTGAACGGCGACAACGTTATCAACGATGCTGACCGGACCTACCTGGGCAGCCCGGTTCCGAAATTCAGTGGCGGTTTGAACCTGAAACTGACCTACAAAAATTTCGAAGTGGAGACGTACATGAACGCATTCCTGGGCAACAAGATTTTCAACGTTTCGAAACTGTTTACCGACTTCTACCCGACATTCTCGGGAGCAGCCATCAGCGAACGCGTGAAAAATTCCTGGACGCCGACCAATACGAACACGGATATCCCCATTTTCGAAAGCGCTTCGAACTTCAGCACCAACTCGCAGTCCAACTCGTTCTTTGTGGAAGATGGCTCGTACATGCGGATGCAGAACATTACGCTGGGCTACCGCTTCTCACCGGGTCTGATCAACAAACTCAAAATACAACGTGCCCGGGTATTCGTTTCAACCAATAACCTCTTCACCATCACGAAATACCAGGGTCTGGATCCAGGTGTAGGGGGAAATGCCGATACGAATTTCGGGATCGATGTGGGTAACTACCCGATCACCAGAAGCTTCACCGCCGGTTTGAGCATTGGCTTCTAATTTGTACCCATCTACAGTTTGATTTAGTATAAGCTACTTACAAAAAATGAAAAGAATATATAACAAAGTGGCTGTCACCACAGCCGTTACCTTAACGCTCACTCTGGTAGGGTACTCCTGCAAGGACTCGTTCCTGGAGGTGTTGCCAACGGGTCAGGTGAGCAGTACCCAGCTCACCACCAAAAAAGGGTTGGATGGTGCATTGATTTCCGTCTATGGGCAGCTGAACGGGCGCGAACAGCGGATGGCGAGCCCTTCCAACTGGGTTTGGGGCAGTATTCGCGGGGGAGACGCCAACAAGGGAACAGACCCTGGTGACTTCAGCGACATCAACCCCATTCAGCGTTTCGAATACCTGCCGAGCCAGGGGGTTATCCTCGAGAAATGGCAGGGAAACTACGAAGGAGTCGCGCGCGCCAACGCTATTCTGCGTTTGCTGCCCAACGCCGGTCCTGACGTCAGCGCATCGGACAAAACCCAGATTGAAGCCGAAACCCGCTTCCTGCGTTCGCATTTTTACTTTGAACTGAAACGGGGTTATAACAACGTCCCTTACGTAGACGAAACCGTGGATTACGGCACGGGCATCGAGAAAGTAAAGAATGATCAGGACATCTGGCCGAAAATTGAAGCTGACATGAAGTTCGCTTACGAGAGTTTGCCGGAAACACAGGCCTCTGTAGGACGGGCCAATAAATGGGCGGCAGCGGCTTATCTGGCGAAAATTTACATGTACCAGAAAAAGTTCACCGAAGCCAAAGCCTTGTACGACCTAATCATTCCCAATGGAAAAACGTCTAACGGCAAGAAATATGGCCTGGTACCCCGTTACGCCGATCTGTATCGTCCCGCTAACGACAACAACGAGGAGTCGGTCTTTGCGGTTCAGTCGGCTTCAGGAACGGGAAGCGTCAACAACGCCAACCCCGAGTTCGACCTGAACTATCCGTACAATACGGGTCCGAACGGTCCGGCGGGCTGCTGCGGATTCTTTGCGCCGAGCTTCGAATTGGCTAACTCTTACCGTACCGACGCGAACGGTTTGCCCCTGCTGGATAAGTCGTATAACCTGCCAGCTAACGCGCTGAAAAATGACATGGGCATCAAGTCGGATGTAGCGTTTACACCCGATCCCGGCAACGTTGACCCGCGTCTTGACCATACCATCGGTCGTCGGGGTATTCCCTTCCTGGACTGGATCGTAATGCCGGGCTACGACTGGATTCGCAACCAGCCTAACGCTGGTCCTTACATTACGAAAAAATACGTATGGTATAAGGCTGACGAATCGCTGGTCGACAAAAGCTCCTGGACCCCCGCTTACACGGCCATGAATTACACCATTATCCGGTACGCTGACGTGTTGCTGATGGCGGCTGAAGCGGAAATTGAAGCAGGTTCTTTATCTAAAGCCCTTGAATACACGAACATAGTCCGTAAACGGGCGGCCAATCCGGAGGGCTTCGTTGTAAATGCAGGCAAGCCCGCAGCGAAATACGTCATCAGTGAGTATCCAGCTTCGGCTTTCGCTACCAAGGATGCAGCGCGGGCCGCCGTGCGGTTTGAACGGAAACTGGAACTGGCCATGGAAGGCCACCGGTTCTTTGATCTGGTACGCTGGGGAACGGCGGAGAAAGAGGTTAACGATTACCTGAAATACGACAGCCAGTTCCTGCCAGGTGCGCTCGGCAGTGGTGCCAAATTCACCCCGAACAAAAACGAGTACCTGCCGATTCCGCAGAGCCAGATCGATATTCTCGGGGCCGATGTGCTGAAGCAGAACGCCGGTTATTAATTCGTCACGTACTAATTATTGTATCAATAAAGAGGTGGAACGCTTGTTTCACCTCTTTTTTTGTCTACTTTCAGGTTGGTCGCTCTGGCTAACCAGTCAAAATCACAAAATCCTGTACGGTATCGCAAAATCCTGCACTTGTTTTTGCCAGCGGGAAGCTCTACTTTTGAACTGTCATGAAAAACACGCTCTTCCGATACGTTAACCTCCTGATGGCCTGCATCGTGCTGCTGAGCAGTACCGGTATTGGCCTGATTGAGCATACGTGTCAGATGCGCGGCAAAAAAGTGTCCCTGGCCATCCAACCGGAAACCAAAGCCGGCTGCCCGGTTCACAGCAAGAAAACGTTTGCCGTATCGAAGAGCGCGTCCATCGGTCCGGTGGTCAAACGAACGGATTGCTGCAAGGAAGAGCAACGGTACGAGAATGTTGACTTTTCGTCGTCCATTACCCAACTCGTTGCCAAATTCCTCCAATCAATCGCTGAAGTGGCCGGTATGGGCGCCGTAGCCCTGGTTAGCTGGTTGATTCATGACCTTCTTCCGGCTGAAACCGACGCGGCCGCAATCCGGATTGATTCTCCTCCCCTTCCCTACGGACGCGATCTGCTCTCGTTTGTCCAAAGTTTTTTGCTTTAGAAAAGTCTTTTGTGCTGAATAAGGGTCTGTGCTGGTAGAGGCATGGGCTGCTCCTGATTTCTTCATCACAAGTCGACTTGTTATGCAATCACATTCCATCCATAAAACGGGGTTAGCGACACTGCTGCTATCCATCATTACATTCTTTTACGCCAATGCGCAAACCATTACCGGAACGGTTTCGGAGCGCGTCAATTCCCAAACCGCCCCACTGGTGGGCGTCAACATTTACTGGGCCGGAACCACGGTTTCCACCACTTCCGATGCGGAAGGGAAATTCGAAATTGCCCGCCCCAACGACACCCATCAACTGGTGTTCAGTTTCGTCGGCTTTCAAGCCGACACAATTGCGGTTACCGACCAAACCGCACTGAACGTTGTGCTAACCAGCCAGAATACCCTGCAGGAAGTAACCGTTCAGGGGGCCTCGTCGCAGATTGACCGTATTTCACCCATCCAGAACGAGATTATTACAACCCGAACACTGGCCAAAGCCGCCTGCTGTAACCTTTCGGAGTCGTTTGAAACCAACGCGTCCGTCAACGTGTCGTACAGTGATGCCGTGACGGGGGCCAAGCAAATTCAGATGCTGGGCCTAAGCGGTAATTACGTGCAAACCAATGTCGAGAACATTCCTACCATCCGCGGGCTGGCTTCAACCTTCGGCCTGAACTTTATTCCCGGCACCTGGATTTCGGCTATCGACATCGGCAAGGGCGCGGGATCGGTTGTGAACGGCTACGAAAGCATGTCGGGGGCCATGAACGTAGAATTGCAGAAACCCGATGCGCAGGAACGCGTACTGGCCAATGCTTACGTCAACAGTTTCGGGCGCGTGGAAGGCAACCTGAATCTGTCGAAACCGTTAACGGAAAAATGGAGCGTCGGCTTTCTGGGTCACGCCAGCACCCTGCAAAACCGCATCGATCAGAACGGCGACAACTTTCTGGATTTACCGCTCTACAACCAGTATAACGGGATCATTCGGGCCAAATACGGCACGGAACGGTTTATGACGCAGTTCGGCGTGAAGGCGCTGCACGAAGACCGGACGGGGGGCCAGGCCACCGAAAGCCGGAGCAGTGGCCCGACGTACCGGTTTACCAACACCACCAAACGGCTGGAAGCGTTTTCCAAAACCGCCCGTCTGTACCCCGAAAAACCGTACCGCGGCCTGGGCCTGATCCTGAACGCCGTGCACCACGAGCAAAACTCGGTGTTTGGCTTTACGCCCTACGACGGTCGGCAGCAGTCGCTGTACGGAAACCTCATTTACCAGTCGATTATCGACAACACGGCCCATTCGTTTAAGCTGGGCGCGAGCTACCTGCTCGACGATTACCGCGAAAAATACCGGGATACACTCATGACGCGAACCGAGTCGGTGCCGGGCGTTTTTGGGGAATACACCTACAAATACCTAGACAAACTAACGCTGGTGGCCGGTGCGCGGCTGGATTTCCACAACCTGTTCGGCACGCAGTTTACCCCCCGCATCCACGCCAAATACGACTTGAACCCCAACCTGACGCTCCGGGCGTCGGCGGGCCGGGGCTTCCGGACGCCCAACGCGCTGGCCGAAAATTACGGTTACCTGGTCAGTTCGCGGACGGTTTATTTTGACGGCAAACCCCAGGCCGAAGTATCGTGGAATTACGGAACCAGTCTGGCGCAGGAGTTTATGCTGTTTGGACAGCGGGCGTCGCTGGTGCTGGATTATTACCGCACCAACTTCCAGAACCAGTTGATTGCCGACCTGGAACACCCGCGCGAACTCCATTTTTATTACCTGTCGAGCCAGTCGGCGCCGGGGGTGAAAGCCCGTTCGTTTTCCAACAGCTTTCAGGCCGAGCTTAATTACCAGCCCATCAAGCGTATGGAAGTCAAACTGGCGTACCGGCTTTTCGACGTTCGGCAGTCGATGGGCATGACCTTTGGCGAAAGCCTGCTGCTGCCGCGCATGATGGTGAGCCGCGACCGGGTGCTGTTCAATGCCGGGTATGCCCTGCCGTACGACAAATGGAAGTTTGATTTCACGGTGCAGTGGAACGGCCCGCGCCGGATACCGTACCTACGGGAAGGCTACGAACACACCGGCTACCAGAACATGCCCCGCGAAAATGCGCCTGGTTTTTACAACATCAACGCCCAGGTCAGCAAATCATTCCGGTTGTGGGAGGTGTACCTGGGCGGTGAAAACCTCGGTAATTTCCGGCAGGCCAACCCCATCGTGGGCGCCAACGATCCGTTCGGACGGGATTTCGACGCGGCCGCCCGCGTCTGGGGTCCCATTACGGGCCGGATGATTTACGCGGGTTTTCGCTACAAACTTAAAATCTGAACAAGACGTATGAAGCTATACATCAAACACATGGTCTGCGGCCGGTGCAAGCGCGTTGTCCGCGAGATTCTGGAAGAACTCGGAATCCAGGTTCAGCACGTGGAACTGGGGGAAGTGGAGATTGGCGAACTGCCCGCGACGGTTTCGATGGACCAGATCCGGCAGGCCCTGGCCGAAAACGATTTCGAGTTGCTGGAAGACCGGAAGGCCGTGCTGGTAGAACAAATCAAAGCCATCGTTGTCAACGAAGTACACCACGACCGGCGCGAACGGCCGGAACACCAGAACCTGTCGGATTTCCTGACGCAGAAGATCGGTTACGACTATTCGTATCTGAGTCATTTGTTCTCGGCGGTGGAAGGCCTGACCATCGAGAAGTACGTCATCGCTCAGAAAATTGAGAAAGTAAAAGAGTATTTGCGGTATGGCGAGTTAACCCTGAGTGAGATTGCCTGGCGGCTGGGTTACAGCAGCACGCAGCACCTGTCCAATCAATTCAAGCAATTGGTGGGACTAACCCCAAGCGATTTCAAACGGACGGAAGCCGCCTACCGCACGGAAATTGATAAAGTGGGCCAGCCAAAATGATGCACAACCTGACCCAAGTTATGTACGTTCATCACTAGCCGCCGTCCTAATTTTGTATTACCTGCCGTACCGTAAGAACCCGTAAATCAATTGTTCACTCATATAAACTGAACCGGTATGGAAACCATGCAAAATCACACAGAGCACATTCAGATTTGTTTCGATTGCGCAGCCGCCTGCGAACATTGTGCCACGGCCTGTCTGCAGGAAGAACACGTCATGATGATGCGGGACTGCATCCGGCTTTGCCGCGACTGCGCCGATTTTTGTAAACTGTGCGCGAGCCTCACCGCCCGCCATTCTGACTACATGATGGACTTTATGGTCCTCTGCGCCGAAGTGTGCGACGCCTGTGCGGAAGAATGCAGCAAACACGACCATGACCATTGCCGGGCCTGCGCCGAAGCCTGCCGCCGGTGTGCCGACGACTGCCGGAAACTGTCGGCCAACGCGTAACGCCCTTCACCTACTTGCTTCAATGCCATGAATACAACCGTAAAACCGTTACTTGTTCTTGCTTTTTGCAGTCTCTTCGGGTTTGCCCGGGCGGACGGCTTTCCGGCCGACACCAGCCGGAAAGCCAAAATGCCCCCGGCCCGGAAGATGATGCGGCAGGACAGCATGGACCATGCCGCCATGAACCACGCCATGCACAACATGATGGCGATGCACCAGGGCATGTCGATGATGTCTCACCTGTATTCGCGGAACCTGCCCATGAGCCGGAACGCATCCGGAACCGCCTGGCACCCCGACCAGACCCCCATGTACATGTACATGGGCCACCCAACCGATCGGGCCGGTCGCCCTTGGATGACCATGCTGCACTACAGTCTTTTCATTCGCCACACCAACCAGAACTTCAACAACCCCGGCAAACAGGGCCGGGCAACGGCTTTCGACGCGCCCAACTACATGATGGGCATGGCCCAGCGCCCGGTCGGACGGCGGGGTTTGCTGGCCATTAAAGCCATGCTTTCCCTCGACCCGTTCACGGTGGGGAGCAACGGGTATCCGCTGCTGTATCAGTCGGGTGAAACCTACAACGGCCAGCGGCTGGTCGACCGCCAGCACCAGCACGATCTGTTCTCGGAACTGTCGGTGGGGTATTCCTACGCGCTTTCGCCCAACGCGGATGTGTTTGGTTACGTGGGCTATCCGGGTGAACCGGCACTGGGACCACCGGCATTCATGCACCGAATTTCGTCGTTCAACAACCCGGATTCACCGCTGGGGCACCACTGGACCGACGCCACCCACATTACTTACGGGGTAGCCACGGCTGGTTTCCGCTACAAAATTGCCAAGCTGGAAGTCTCGAGCTTTACCGGTCGCGAACCCAACGAAAACCGGTATGGTTTCGACCGCCCGCGTTTCGACAGTTATTCGTACCGGCTTTCGGTCAACCCGTCGCCCTCGCTGGCCCTCCAGTTTTCGCAGGGATTTCTCAAAAGTCCGGAAGCCATCGATCCGGACCACAACGTGACCCGCACCACGGCATCGCTTTTGCACAGTAAACCGCTGGGACGGCCCGACCGCTACGTGTCCTCGGCGCTGGTTTGGGGCATGAATACGCACGACGGTGTCCACGAAAATGCGTATCTGGCCGAAACTAGCCTGCAACTGGGCCGGACGGCTTTGTACGGACGCTACGAAAACATCACCAAATCCGTCGACGAGCTGAACCTGCGGGACTATTTTTTTGATTACCAAACCGACGAAACGATGCTCGTCAACATCAACAGCCTAACGTTGGGCATGAACCACCGGCTTTTGCAACTGGCCCGCACGGATCTGGTTCTGGGTGCGCAACTGACGGGGAGTCTTCCCGCCAAAGCCCTGGAACCAGTTTATGGTAAAACACCGTTATCAGGACAGATTTACCTGAGAATTACGCCCTCGCTCATGCCGATCATGATGCCGGGCAAACCCTAAACCATTCACCGTCACTAAAACTCTCTATAGCAATGAAAAAGCACGTAGCTGGATTGATCACCCTCCTGTTTCTGACCTTTGGCCTGACCGCTCAGGCGGGTGACGACAAAGAAAAAGAGGTTAAAATAAAAACCTCGGCCATTTGTTCCATGTGCAAAGAGCGCATCGAGCGAAATCTGGCGTTTGAAAAAGGCATCAAGGAATCCAATCTGGATTTGAAAGATAAAGTGGTGACAGTGAAATACAACCCGAAGAAAACCGACGTTGCCAAAATTAAAGCCAATATTTCCAAAACCGGCTACGATGCCGATGAAGTAACCGCCGACGAAAAAGGCTACGCCAAACTCCCCTCCTGCTGCAAAAAAGGCGGACACATGTAAGGTAAGAATTAAAAGTTGAGAGTTAAAAATAGGCACTGCCTGGGAAGGGTACTCTTTAACTGCTGACGGTTTTCATTGCCGTACTTTTAAGGTTTACCTTTTCACTTTTAATTCATGTATGGAGAATTCGTTGGCGTTTGCCCGGCGGCTGGATCAGGCCGATCCGCTTCGGTCGTACCGTGACCGGTTTTATATTCCCGAGCGCGCCGGGAAACCGCTGATTTACTTTTGTGGTAACTCGTTGGGGTTGCAGCCCAAATCCGCCCGGCAGGCGCTGGACCGGGAGTTAGTCATCTGGCAGCAGCACGGGGTAGAAGGCTGGTTTGAAGGCGAAAGCCCGTGGCTAACCGTTCATCAGCGTTGTAAGCAGCCGCTGGCCCAGATTGTGGGCGCCCAGCCGTCGGAGGTTTGTCCGATGAACAACCTCACGGTCAATATGCACCTGCTGCTGACCTCGTTTTACCAACCCGGCGCCGGACGCACCAAGATTCTGACCATCGGCGGTGATTTTCCGTCTGACCAATATGCGCTCGAAACGCATCTGCAGACCCGCGGGCTGAACCCGGCCGACGCCCTCCTTGAAATCTTTCCCCGAACCAGCGAATACACCTGGCGGACGGAAGACATTCTGACTGCTATTGAGGAACACCGGGATTCGCTGGCGCTGGTTCTGATGAGCGGTTTGCACTACTACACCGGCCAGGTATTCGACATGGCCGCCATCGCCCAAAAAGCCCGCGAGCTCGGTATCCCGGTGGGCTTTGACCTGGCGCACGCCGTCGGGAATGTTCCCTTGAAACTGCACGACTGGGGCGTTGATTTTGCCTTCTGGTGCTCCTACAAGTACCTCAACTCCGGGCCGGGGGGCGTATCCGGAATCTTTGTTCACGAAAAACACCACGATGCTTCCCTTCCCCGACTGGCCGGATGGTGGGGCTACGACGAAACCCGGCGGTTCGACATGACCAAGGGCTTTGTTCCGATGACCGGGGCCGACGGCTGGCAACTCAGTACGCCAACGGTGCTGGCCGTGGCCGTTCACCACGCGGCTTTGCAGATTACCGCCGAAGCGGGTCTGGAAGCCTTGCGGCAGAAAAGCGAGCTCTTGACGGGCTTTCTGGAATTCGTGCTGCGGCAATCCGGCCAACCGATGGACATCATGACGCCCGCCAGTCCCGCCGGGCGGGGTTGTCAGCTATCCCTGCTCATCGAAAACGACGGGAAAGCCGTTTTCAACCGGCTGACCGAACAGGGCATCATCGGCGACTGGCGCGAACCCAACTGCATCCGGCTGGCCCCCACTCCGTTGTACAACACCTTTGAGGAAGTCTGGCGGGTCGGGCAGGTGTTTCAGTCTTCCTAGAGCGGGTCTTCAAACCGCATCTGGCTTTGCGTGATAGAGCCCCCGTATCCGTTGATTATCATTGTCTTACTGGTAATAGAGGAAATCTCCTTTGTTGCCTGACGCGCCCAGGGGCAGCTTTGTTGACCCGGATCAAACACGTATCGGTTGCCGGTGGCTAAATCATCAATCGCCATTCCGACCACCATATCTTCCGTTTCTTTCAATCGCAACAGGTGCACGTCGGCTTTTTCAATACTTTTGATAAGCAGGTGCTGCGGTTTTTCCCGGTCCAGGATATATTCAAACTGCTCTTGTCCTTTCGCATAAACAGTTGCCCGGATGCTCCCGTGCGGTTCCAGCCGAATCCGTACGGACCCGGATAGGCTCGAAATATCGTCCAGGGGCGTGGGCGTGTTCCATTTAGGAAACCCGTCTTTAGGCCATCCTTCGGGCACCTCCAAAACCTCGCTGGTGAACTGGCACTGCATCATCACCAACAGACTCATCAGGGCTACACCCCTGCTCAACAAACCAGATTTTTTCAACGGTAATGCGATCGATTTCATGCACAAGAAGGGTTGAATGTGGAGGATACCAATTCTATAATCACATTGTCAAGATAATATACTTCCTAAAAACAATACAATAACTACATTTATCGTTAAAAAGTATAAAAAAAATACTTAATTTATCTTTCCAACACAAAATGAGATAGATATGTACCGGTTTACGTTTCTTTTCGCGCTCTTTCTGGCTGGAAAGGTTTTCAGCCAAGCCCCCTCGGTCCGGTATTCTATTAAAGGGTATCTGACGAATTTGAAAGGGCGTACGGTTTATCTGGCTCCTCCTTTTCATCCGGAGAACGGCCCGATTGGTTTTGTGCTGGATTCGTGCGTTTCAACCGATGGCCATTTCTCGTTTCAGGGGAGCATCGGGGAAGCCAAATACATTTCGTTACGGATTAAAGGGGGGAAACAGGACCGGTTAAAATTGTTTATTCTCGACAACACTCCTACCACGATCATTGGTAATGCCGATTCGCTTGAACAGATATCCATTCTGGGTTCCCCGGCTTTACAGCACCAAGTGATTCTTGACAAGTCACTGGAATCTTATCTTACAAGGCTAAAGGAGCTCGAACGATTGAGGGGCGAAGCAATTCAAAAGGGTGACCAGAATCAGGATATCATCTACGCTCGTCAATACCAGAGCTTGAACCAGGATATTACGGCTATAAAATCAGCTTTTATTGAGTCCTACCCGAAATCGCTGGTCAGTCTTTTCGAATTAAACACGATCCTTCCTTTCCTCCCAAAAGAGAAAGCACAAACGCTCTGGAATCAACTGGAGTATTCGCTACAGCAGCATTCGGTGGGAAAGCGCATTCACGACCAAGTATTCGACCGGAAGAAGGAAGCCCGGCAGGATTTTCCCAATCTGATTCTGGCCGACCAAAAGAACAAACCCGTCAGTCTGCTCAATTACAAGGGTAACGTCGTACTGATCGATTTCTGGGCAAGTTGGTGCGACCACTGCCGTCAGGAGCATAACCGGCTTAAGTCTCTGTATAAGCAATACAAGGACAAGGGCCTCCAGATCGTCAGCATCTCGGTCGATGAAGATACCAACGCCTGGAAAAAAGCCCTCCAGAAAGCGGGTTTACCCTGGACGCAGCTCTCCGACCGGGTTGGCACCCGCAATGTGGTCGGCACGCAATACCGTGACGGATCCATTCCCATTAACCTGCTAATTGACAAAGATGGCTATGTGATTCGCAAAGGACTTCACGGCCCGGAGCTGGAAAAACAGCTGGCAATAGTCTTCGACTAATTTCTTACACAGGCCGACTCGCGCCAGGGTGCCCATCCGTTCAGATGACGTCTCACCGACCAGCCGAAAGCAAAACAGCACACCCGATTCGCTGGTGTGCTGTTTTGCTTTATAAGGCCCCAATTAACCGTACTCCAACTCCGACTGGTTAGCCCGGCGCTAATGTCAACTTGCAATCTTTTTCAACTTGAAGTATGAACCGTTTTCCAAACCCTTGCTCGACGCATCCGATCGCAAGGATAGGGTTCAGGATTCCAGGATCGACAAGCAATAAACCGGCATCCGCTGCCCCAGCCATTTCCCTGAGCTAGCTCTTTGTTTCTGTTTTTAAACTACTGAACTGCTGCAAACCACCACACCGCTCTCTTTCCCGTACCACTCAAACCGAAAACCGTCACCTTTTCATTTTGAAAAAACACCCACCCAAAATGGTATGGTTTTCCATCGCCTTTCCGGCTCATCTCTTTTCTATCAAACTGTTTATCAATGGCCTGACTATTTACGGTCTGGCGTGGCATTATTGTTGACACCGCGCAAAGGGTTCTGATCCTGTCTCTGTGAAACGAAGGTATATTGTTATCAGCCTCCTGATCGTGTGCCTGCCGCTGCTGGCGGTCGGTCTGCTGTGGGAGCATCTGCCGCTTCGGTTACCCCTGCATTTTACCAATCAGGGACGGCCGGATCGCTTCGGGGATCGGGTGCAATGGCTCGGGATGCTGGCATCCACCACCTTGTTTTTAGCGGTCATTTTCCGCGTGATGATCCACTTTCTACCCCACCGCCTGGTGCTGCACCCGTTGCGGATTGGGGCGGTTTACATGCTGTCGGCGGTTTTTATCGCCAGCCTGACCCTCCTGCTTATCCTGAAAACCCTGTTTGTCACGCCGGTATTTGCGGACCTTACCCCGGTTTTACTGACTTTATACGGCAGTGGGCTGGTGTACTTCAGCCTGCCTTCGTTTTTACCCCTGACGGACGAAACCGTCAGCCGCCGACTGTCGCTTGGCCGTCTGCAGGCTCTGCAAAAAATTTACCGGCTATCGCGGTCGGTGCTGGTCCGGGTTAACGCCGTCATTGCCGTAGTGATGATCCTGGCCCGCCCCGACGACCGCTGGACGCTGCTTTTTCTGGCTAACTTACTGGCCCTTGTGATGTTACTGCTGTGGGTCTCCCGGTTGTATCGAAAGGCCCCGGAAACATCGTGAATAAACAAATCGTATTTTCTTTTCTGGTCAGACTAGGTTATTATCAAACATTTTCACATACCATTACGCCGGAATTAAACAAACCAAGACGTGGTACACTTATTGACTTAAAATCAGCTAACTCCATCTTATAATTATCAAAATCTGACAATCGTCCTGCACTAGAACAGGTGCTCTTTATGGAACACAAGCAACAATTGGATAAAGTAACAGCGGCCGGTTTGCTGGTCGCCATGGGCATTATTTACGGAGATATCGGTACCTCCCCACTCTATGTACTTTCGGCCATCATTGGGCCTAGTCAGCCCATTCGGGCCGATGTTGTCCGGGGCGCCATCTCCTGCATCTTCTGGACGCTCACCCTGCAAACAACCGTTAAATACGTGATTCTGATCCTGCGGGCCGACAACCGCGGGGAGGGCGGCATTTTTGCCCTGTACGCCCTGGTGCGCCGGCACGCCCGCTGGCTGACCATTCCCGCCGTAATCGGTGGCAGCGCTCTGCTGGCCGACGGCATTATCACCCCTCCCGTATCGGTTTCCTCAGCTGTCGAGGGCCTGGAGCTGCTGTATCCGCACATCCCCACCGTGCCCATCGTTATCGGTATTCTGACCTTTCTTTTTCTGATTCAGGCCCTGGGTACCAGCGTTGTGGGAACGGCATTCGGCCCCGTTATGGTGCTGTGGTTTGTGATGCTGGGCACGCTGGGAATCATTCACATCGTCGACGCCCCGTCTATTCTGGCGTCCATTAACCCCTACTACGCCTGGTGGCTGCTGACCGAATATCCGGGCGGCTTCTGGCTGCTGGGTTCGGTGTTTCTCTGTACGACCGGGGCCGAAGCCCTGTATTCCGACCTGGGCCACTGCGGGCGGGGCAACATCCGGGTCAGCTGGATCTTTGTTAAAACCTGCCTACTGCTCAACTACTTCGGGCAGGGCGCCTGGTTGCTGACGATGGAAGGGCAGTCGCTGGGGAAACTCAAGCCCTTCTACGCCCTGATGCCCGACTGGTTTCTTATCGCCGGAATTGCCATTGCAACAGCTGCGACGGTTATTGCCAGCCAGGCCCTGATTACCGGTTCGTTTACGCTGATCAGCGAAGCCATCCGACTGAACTTATGGCCCAAGGTCGTTTTGCGGTATCCTTCGGTGCAGAAGGGGCAGCTCTACGTACCGAGCATCAACCTGTTGCTCTGGCTGGGGTGCGTGGGCGTGGTGCTGTATTTCCGCGAATCGTCCAACATGGAAGCTGCCTACGGTCTGGCCATCACGCTCACCATGTTGATGACCACCCTGCTGATGACGTATTACCTCTACAGCCACCGGTACAAAGCCTGGGGCGTCATTCTGTTTCTGGTAGTCTACGTGGGGCTGGAAGGTGCTTTTCTGGTGGCCAACCTCATCAAGTTCCCGCACGGCGGTTGGGTGTCGCTCTTCATTGGTTCGGCCATTGCGGTGGTGATGTATACCTGGCTGCAGTCGTTCTACATCAAACTACGCCTGACTGAGTACGTCCGGATTGATCACTACCTGAAGCCGTTGATTGAACTGAGCCGCGACATCAGCATTCCCAAATATGCCACGCACCTGGTATTCATGAGCAATGCGGCCCGGCAATCCGAGATCGAATCCAAGATTATCTACTCCATCTTTCAGAAGCGGCCCAAGCGGGCGGATATTTTCTGGTTTGTGCACGTCGATACCACCGACGATCCGTATACGATGGAGTATAAGGTGAACACCATTGCTCCGGATGATGTCTACAAAATCACCTTTCGACTCGGTTTTCGGGTTGAGCAGCGGATTAACCTCTTCTTCCGCAAGGTGATCGAAGACATGGTAAAAAACAAGGAGGTGGATATTACCAGCCGGTACGAATCGCTGGGCCGTCAGCACGTTATCGGTGATTTCCGGTTTGTGGTGCTGGAGAAATTTCTCTCTTTCGAGAACGACCTGCCTTTCAGGGAGCGGATGATTATGAACCTGTATTTCTTCGTCAAAGGCTTCACCACCTCAGAAGACCGCTGGTTTGGCCTTGATACCAGCTCCGTGAAAATTGAGAAGGTGCCGCTGGTCATTAGACCCGTAGAAAACATCAAACTCAAGCGTATAGACAGTCCCGTTCAGCGGGACTCGTAGTCTATTTTCTTAAAAACAAACTCAGCCTCTACGGTGTCAGCTATAGTATGATACCGTAGAGGCTGAGTTTTAACTAGTCAACGCGAAAAAGGCCGGTTGACGGCTTTTGCTGGCACCCTGCTTTTAACCGCTCAATCGTTCCTCCTTTATCAGTTGCAGTTCAGATAGGGTTTACGGAATGGTTACCCGCGAAACCGTAAACGGCAAAGTCGGTCCTGGAGCGCCCATTCGCCGGTTCAACTGCCCGTTGACAACCAGGAAATACGGACCCGCCTTGGCCATGGTGGTGTTGAACAGCAGGTTGTCGCCAAAACCGGCTCCGACGCTTCCCTGCGAATAGTTATTGATGAGCGTAACGGGAAAAATCTTATTCATGGCATTCCGCGAAACGTACAGGATATTGTTCTCGAGCCACAGACCGTCGCCCGCGTTCACCGGCGTGTCCAGTTGGATTTCATTAATGACTTTGTTCTGAATATCAATCCGGTATAGCTTACCCGAAGAAGACACCACGATGATCAGGTAGCCCCCTTCCGGCGTGATGACGATCCCGTTGGCGTTGACGGCATTGGGCACGTAGGGAATCTGATCGTCGGTAAAGGTAAGCCACCGTTCGATGTCGCCCGGCTGCGAGGTAGCCACGCTGGTCCGGTAGATCTGTTTGTTCCAGGAATCCGTAAAGTAAACGTACTGCCCATCCAGAACGCAGTCGTTGATAAAGCCGGTGGCGGCAAAAGCCGTCAGGTCCCAGTTTTTTAACAGCGAACCGTCCGGATTCAGCACCTGAATTTTATTCTGGGTTCCCCCACAAACCCACAACCGGCCCTGACCGTCCAGTTTTAAACCGTTGCAGGTTGGCCGACCCTGTGCCGCACCGGAAGCAAACAAACTGCTGGCTCCGGTTTGAACATCCACTTTCAGGATATCCCCGTTGCCAATACTGCCCGTATAAAAAACGCCCTGGTTTGCGTCATAGGCAATTCCCTCCGGAAAAAATGTGTTTCCTGGGATGATGTAACTTTCCTGCCGAACTTCAATCGGATCGACATCATGGTCTTTTAAGCAAGCACTACAAACGGCAAAAACCAGCCCCAAAAAGAGCAAAGAACGATTCATATGTTGTGGAGTTAGCGTTAACTACATACGTAACCGGAAAGGAGAAAAAGCGTTTGACCGTTCAAAAGATTTCTGGACAATTTTTCGGTGTACGTACGGTTGCGGCTAAGCGGGCAGGTAAATACTGAACGTTGCTCCTTCACCCGGCCGACTCCGGGCGGAGATGGCGCCCCCGTGGTTGTCGACCACTTTCTGGCAAATCGCCAGCCCGATTCCGGTGCCCTCGTACTGGCTTCTGCCGTGCAGACGCTGGAAAACCTGAAAAATCTGATCGGCGTACTTTTCATCAAAGCCAATGCCGTTGTCCGAAATCTCCAGACTGTGGTAACGGGCCGCGACCCGGGTGGGGCGCAGACCCGGGGGCAGCTCCCCGGCAGCCACCAACCCGTACCGAATCCTGATTTGGGGAGATCGACCTGAGTGACGAAACTTCAGGGCATTGCTCAGCAGATTCTGAAATAACTGTCCCAGTTGGAGAGCATCTCCGTGAAGGGTCGGCAAACGATCCACGTCAATGATCGCTCCCGTCTCGCCGATGATCAACTCCAGGTCCGTCAGTACCGAATCAATAACCCGGTTTAACGCGACGGCATCCATGGAATCTTTCTGGGTAGCGATGCGGGAAAACGTCAGCAAATCCCGGATGAGCGCCGACATTCGGCTGGCCGCCGACCGCATGCGATCCAGGTAAGCCACGCCCGGCCCCAACTGGCTGGCGTACTGGCTCTTGAGCACATCACCAAACTGCTGCACCTTGCGCAACGGCTCCTGCAAATCATGGGAAGCCACGTAGGCAAACTGTTCCAGATTCAGGTTGGTACGGCTCAGAAGCTGGTTCGACTCGGCCAGACTATCGTTCGTTGCCGACAGTTCTTCGTTGACGGCAGCCAGTTCTTCATTCGCGGCTTCCAGTTCCTGGGTTCGCTCCTCAACCTGCTGCTCCAGTTGCGCCGTCAGCGTCCGGTAACGTTCTTCGCTTTCTTCCAGCTTCTGGCGGTTGAGCATTTCTTCGGTCACATCCTGAACCACCCCGGCAAACCGCACAACCTGCCCCGCTTCGTTGAAATAACTCCGGCCCGTCGACCGAATCCAGCGAATTTCCCCATTTTCCCGAATCGTGCGGTAAATGACTTTATAAATCCCACTCGACCCGGGCGTCATGGCTTGTTGAGCCGCCTGCTGGATCCGGCTTACATCGCCGGGATAAACGTAATTCAGGGTCTCATCAAAGTCAAACTGGCTGGCCCGGCTGATGCCAAACAGTTCCCGACACCGATCGTCCCACTGAACCCGGTTCGTAACCGGATCCAATTCCCAGACACCCAAACCGGCGGCCTGTAACGCAAAATCGATATCTAACCGTTCGGTAAGTCCCTTTCTGTCAAAGGATTTGCTATCTTCACTCATCAGTGTCGTTGGAGTTGATAGCGCAAGTTAAAAACTTGCTTATAACTCCACGGATCCCCCGCCATAAAATTCAACTTCAGATCGACTCCCAAACCGACTGGTTTATTAAAAGCTGGGGATGTATCCCAGATAGAGTCTTTCTGTCAGCGGTATATTTTAAATTCGCCAGCCTCATGTTATCTTTACTCGACGCATTCCTACCACTGGTTGCCCGTAGTCCTGAATCGGGTCGTAGCAGGCCGCAGCCGGGCCTAACGACCTGTGTTGAAGGTGGCCAGACGGTTATTTCGGTTTGCTCTGATTTCTTTATCATTACCGGTATGAATTGCCCAAAATCAGGAAACTTCTCAACCCGTTTTTGATGTTACCTAATTGTACTTTACCCAACTAAACCGTACCAGAAAACCAGTCAATGATCATGGCACTGGGGGCTGCTTTCCATCTGAATGGCCCCACAACTACCCTGAAATGCCGTCAACCCTACTCCTTTGAACAAGCTCAGGCCGCTAACGATGCCTTTGATGCCGCCGTTAAAGATTTCCTTCGTACCTGGATTGAGCAGGGAACGGTTTCGCCCAAAAGCCTGGAAGGGAGCGCCGACACGGAGGATTTTGTTGAACACGGCGCCCTACGCAACTTCTTCAAGTACCGGGAGGACGCCTTCGAACGCATTCTCGCTCAGGAAAACCTGGCCCGGCACCTGCTCCGGTCCATTGATGAGGTGTATTTCCAGGGCGACGCCTACGAGCCGCTGCTGGCTAAATACGAACGACGTATATACAACATAGCCGCTTCCCGTGATCACCTGACCGTTCCGTTTCGGTACAGCCCCTTCAGCCGCCAGGGGGATTATGGCGATACCATTCAGCTCACGGATGCAACCGGCCAAACCGCCCCGGAAGACATTGGTGTGTACTTCGGGACCCGCCGGGCGGATAATGTCGCCCTGACGATTCTGGCGCATCAACTGCGCTGGGAAGCACTGGCTCCTTCCCAATTGCCCGTTCACGTTATTACGGAGGGCTACATGGAAGATTCCCTTCGCCGGGTCAGAGCCCTCACCGAGCAACTCGGTGAGCAGGGAGTCGACGACGCTCAGTGCTTTGTTATCCAGCGACGCCACGCGGCCGACGACCGTCACCTGGGAACGGCCCTGCTGGTGATGCATCCGCACAGTCCGGGCCTGCCTCAGCGTATTGTTTTTTGCGACACCCTGCGGCCGGGCTCTCAGCCGCCGTGGTGGGACAAGTTCAAGGCTAAAATAGACGCCGTTTTTCCGCAACCGGCGGGGTATCCACCGGCTTCCGGGAAAGTGGAGGACGGCGGGGTCCAACTCCAGCGCCTGCACGACGGTGTGCCGGTCCGCCATCAGGATATTGACTGTGCGTTCTATACAGCCTCGATGGGTCGCGCCCTGATTCAGTTGGCGAAAACGGAACCGGATGTCATTCTGAACGGTTCCATCGAAGCCGTGTTTAGCCAGATGACGGCCCGGATGCCGGAATATTACGAACAGCCTAACCAACCGAAAGAGCCCGCGCTGGTGCGGGAGTTCAACGTGATTCAGCGGTGGAATACCGGCTGGCAGGCTTTAAAAAACATGATGCAGAACCAGTTGACGGGCCTGGCCGCCCAACTGGCGATGCCCGTCGAACACCCTTTGGGGTTTTCGTAAAGCGTCTCTTGAGTTTGCCAAACGCGCTGAAAAGCCAGACCGGTACACCGTGCTGGCTTTTTTAACGCCTGACCTTATTTGACGATTCCGCGTTCCGTACCTTTGACGCACTTTATCTTCGTTTTACTAATCCATGTCCGGAGAGGCTGTACTGTTTGTGTATCTGGGATCGGTGGGTGCCATCTTCCTGCTGAACGCCGTCCAGTGGAGTTTCTTCCGCGACTGGGTCTACGGCCTTTTTACCCTCCAGACCCTGATCTGGTTTGCACACTCAGCTTTCAATCGGCTTTCCGGAGATAATATCCCCCTCAGCGAGTCGCAGAACATGGCCGTTTACGCGGCTGAGTATGGCCTGGTCAGACTTTTGTACGTTGGGCTGATTTACCGCCTATTTGATCTGAGCCATTCTTCGCTTCCCCTGACGAACTGGCTTCGTTGGGTGCAACGATTTCTGGGCATCTTTTTACTGGCCGAAGTCGGGATAATGCTCCTGCACGAAAACTGGCACCTGTCGCCATCGGGGCGGATTGTTTCGACGGTCTATTGGTGTCTGCTCATGAGCACGAGCCTCATCGGAAGCTGGGTTGCTGCCCAACGGCGGGATGCGGTCGGGATGCTGTTTCTGATCGGCAGCGTGCTGCTGCTCGTCAATGAAACCAACAACCTGTTTTATTATACGGGCTATCCGTGGACGCTCAACCGTGAGCCCTCGGCGGTGCAGTGGCACATCCGCATCCTGGGCGCGTCGCGCATTCTGCAACTGCTTTGTTTTTCCCTCTGCCTGATGTTCCGCCAGCGCCAGCTCGCGGTATCCGAAGCCGTCGAGCAAACCCGCCGGGAACAGCAGCTGATTCAGCAACGGCTGGAAACTCAACTGGCTTTTCAGCGGCTGGAACAGGAAAAAACCCAGGTTCAACTCCGGGCGTTGCAGGCCCAGGTCAATCCCCATTTTCTGTTCAACAGCCTTAATTCCCTGTCGTCGCTGATTGACGACAACCCCGAACAAGCCAGCCAGTTTGTCGATCAGTTGAGCCAGGTCTACCGGTATTTGCTGAAAGCCAACGAACAGCCGCTGACCACCCTGGCCCGCGAACTGGACTTTATCCAGTCGTATTCCCATTTGCTGAAAACCCGTTACGAGCGGGGATTGACGGTAGCCGTGCGGGTCGACCCGGCTTATGCAGCCTGGCAACTGCCCCCGATGACGCTGCAATTGCTGGTCGAGAACGCCGTCAAACACAACGTTATCCTGGCCGCGCAGCCTTTACAAATCGATATTCAGACGGACGACCAGGGTCACCTGGTGATTCAAAACAACCTTCAGCGCAAGCGGACCAAAGTGCTGTCGAATGGCGTCGGGTTGTCGACCATTCTGGCGCAGTACCAAAAACTTCACCACGCGACACCCGAAGTCATCGAGGCTCCAACCACGTTTACGGTCCGGATTCCCCTGATTGAACCCGTTCCCGAACGGGTTTAAGAATCCCCTTTTTGGGCCATCTCCGCGCGGCCCTGCGTCCCGAAGATGGAATGAACGAGCTCCTGCATCCGGCGGAAATGCGTGCCCTCCCAATAGATTTTTCCGCAGGTGGGACACTGAAAAAATGTCTGCTGAAACGCCTGCACCAGCGGAGGCAACTGGTCGAAAACGGTTTCTTTCGCCACCGGCTGAAGCAGCCCGTTGCAATTCATACACCGTTGAAAAGGCTTCAGGTGCTTGTCCAAACCAAACCGGTCTGCAATTTCATGAAGCTGTTGACGGGGTTGCGTATGACGAACGAAATACCCGTATTCAACGGAATTGCGCATCAACAGGCCCCGGTCGCGGGTCAGCAGTACCCGGTTTTCACTGGCGGACACGCGCGCCAGCTCCGGATCAGCGTAATCATTTCGGTAAAGCGTATCGAAACCGAGCATTCGCAGATAGCCCGCCAGCTTACCCAGGTGGCAATCCAGCACAAACCGGAGCTCGGATAAAGGTTTGGGCAGCACCCGGGAGAGCGACGATACCTCTAAGATATTAAACGTGGCGGGGTAAACACTCACAAAATCACCAGCTTCCACCCCCACCGAAAAATCGACCGACTGGCCGTTGACCAGCAGTAACCCGACTTCCGGATGCGGTACCCCGAACAATTCAATGGTATCTTTCACCGACATCCGGTGCAGAAACGACCCTTCAAACGCTGTTTGTTTCCGGTCCGCAGGCAGAAAGTCGTTCAGGGAACCGTAGAAGCGAAACGTGGCCTTATACATGGCGGGCATCATTCCGGCTAGGTGGTTCCGTTCATTCTGCTAAACGCATTCCGCAGCTCATCCGGCGTTGCCTTCACCATGTGATCGCTGAACCCAAAGGAGATCTCGGTTTTCCCCTGCTCCAATTGATCGAACACCGCCTGAATAAAATCGCTGACGGGTGGAGCGTGATCGTGGAGTCCCTTGCCCCCCAGATCGGTATTTAAGGCGGGCGGAATCAGCTCGATCACTTCGATGTTTCTGGATTTCACCAGTGCCCGCAACGACAGCGTAAACGAATGAAAAAAGGCTTTGGTCGCCGAATAGACCGGTACTTTGGTAAGCGGTACAAACGCCAGCCCGGAAGTTACGTTCAGGATGGACGTTAGCGCGGGTAGGTTTAGAAAAAGGGACGTCAGGTGCAGCGGGGCTTCAATGTTGATCCGGATTTCATCGGTAGCCCGCTGAAAAAAATCCGCGTCGGCCATGTTAATCCACTGCTGAATCCCGGCGTTATTAACCAACACCGTCAGGTCGGGGTGTTCCTCGGCGATCCACTGGTAGAGTTCCTGCCGTTCCTCGGCCTTCGATAAATCGCAGACCCGGGTAATCACGGACGGCAACTGCTCCGAAACCTCCCGGAGCGCGGCCTCCCGGCGACCGCAAATGATGACGGTATTATTCTCCTGAACAAAACGCCGGGTGAGCCCCAGGCCGATGCCCGACGCCCCGCCCGTGATCAGGATTTTGTTGTTTGAAAGATTCATGCTGCTGGTTTCTGGATGATCGGTGTTGTAACTTCCGGCCGGTTCAATAAGTTTTGCGCCCACGCCGGTTCGGCCGGCAAAACCGCTCAGACTGTTCGTAAACCACCAGAACCGGCCCTCCCTTGTTATCCAATGCCTTTCCTGGCTCGTTCCCGACAATCCCTCAAGTCCAGCGACAGGAAGCCGTACCAAGTGGGGCCGTTCTATTTAGATAGAGTGTCGCAGTTTATTTTTTGCCGCTCGTCCGGTTCGGCCAGACAAACGCTTTCAGGGGGCCGTCGTTCTGAGCGGCCAGAACGAGTCGGCGGCCGTCCGGCAGAATGACTTCGGCCAGTCCGCGCGCATCACCGCCGACCCAAAAACCGCTTTCCCGCGCCGGAATGGGCGTAAAGTTACCGTTGCCGTGTCCTTTCAGTAGCAGACCGATGGAGGCATCGTAACGGCCAGTGATCGCTTCGGTACCGTAAAAATTACCGCTGATGAGCAGGTCCAGTTTGCCGTCGCCGTCAAAATCCCGGGCCAGCAAGCCGTTGAGGGGCGCCTGTTGGGCCAGCGTCGGCAACGGGCGCAGGACAAACTTACCGTTGCCCCGGTTTTCGAGGTAAACACTCTGGAACGTTTCGCTTCTGGCCACGTAAGCCGTGCTCAGTTCTTCTTTCGTGAATACATCAGTCAGTTTGGCTTTGGCGTAATCGGCGTACCGCGGAAACTTCTTACGCAGGTAATTCATCTGGCCCGTCATCTCGTCTTTGGGATGCACCGGATACAGCTCGTCGCCAATGTACTGACTAATCACGGGGTCAACAGTGCCGTTTTTGTCGAAATCACCGGCAAATACCGTCACCGGTTTTTCGGGCGACGTGCGCCAGTCGTTGTTCAGCCCGAGGTTTCCGGCCACGTAGTCCGGATCGCCATCGCCGTCGAAATCACCGGCCACCAGACTGCTCCACCAACCGTGGGTGTGCGTCAATCCGGTCGATTGGGTTACGTCCACTAATTGGCCCCGGTTATTTTTGAAGAAGGTCAACGGCATCCACTCCCCCAGCGCGATCAGGTCCGGCCAGCCGTCGCCGTCAAAATCCGTCCAGAGGGCCGAGGTCACCATGCCGAGCTTCGTCAACTGGGGGCAAACAGCCTGCGTCACGTCCGTAAACCGGCCACCGTCGTTGCGGAGCACGTAGCTTTGGGTGGGCAAGGGATACTTACCCGGCGCAAGCCGTCCACCGACAAACAAATCCAGATCGCCATCCCGGTCGAAATCCGCCGTCTGTACCGTCGAACCGCTGGATAACATGCGCGGCAGGGCTTCCGGGTCCGGCGAGAAATGGCCCTTCCCGTCGTTGCGGTACAACCGATCCTGGTAATACGGCGAATCGGGCGCAAATTCGCTGCTGCCACTGACCACGTACAGATCGCCGTCGCCGTCGCCGTCGGCATCAAACAGCAACGCGCCCAGATCCTCTTCGTATTTTTTACCCTCGGTGAGCGCCCGGCTGCGGAATTTCCCGTCGGCTTCCGCGAAAAACAGCATTCCGGAGTGGTTGAACGCTCCACCCACAAAAAAATCCTCGCGTCCGTCGCCGTTCATGTCGCCCACCGCCAGACCGGGGCCGTTCTGTGAAAGCAGGTGTGGCAATAGCGGCTGAATTTTGAAATCAATGTAAAGCTCCTCCGTGTGTTTGTAGCGAATGCCGAGCGATTCCGAAACCTCGCGAAACAACGGCATCGGTGGTTCCTGAACCGGCAATTTTTCTGCAACAGCCGCCCGCTGATCGATGATCAGTACCTGATTCGCCTTAATTTGGGTCAGTAGCTGACTTTTCCCGTCCAGCCAGGTTACCCGGATGGAATCAACCTGCGAAACCTTACCCAATCCGAAATGCAGTGTGTTCTCGACCGTCGACTGGTAACCGCGGTACGGTGAGTGTTCCAGAAACTGCTGCTGCTTGCCGTAGTAAACCGCTACTTTGGCGCCAAAGCCGTACCGATTGTTTGAGTTGCCCTTCAGCCGGATGCGCAGGTAGTGGTTTTTGGTCAGGTCGTTCGCCCGGTTGCGGTACACGAACGCTTGTTGATTCAGGTTGTTGATCACCAGATCCAGATCGCCGTCATTGTCCAGATCCGCGTAAGCTGCGCCGTTGGAATACGAGGGCGTATCGAAACCCCACGGCGCTGACTGGTTGGTGAAGGTCAGGCTGCCGCCGTTGTTGCGGAACAGGTAATTGGGCACATGCGCGCCGTCCACATCGTGCAGAGCTTCGGTGAAAGTACGTCCGTCCACCGCTCCCGCCTGCTGCTGAAGCTGAAACTGCGCCATGCGGTAGACCACAAAATCGCGGTTGGTAATGTCTTTCGGGTAGCCATTGGTGATCATCAAATCCCGGAAACCGTCGTTGTCGTAATCGGCCAGCAGCGGGCACCAGCTCCAGTCGGTGGCCTGCACCCCGGCCAGTCGGCCGATTTCGCTGAACGTGGGGTGGTTCGCGCCCGGCGTAAAGCCGTTGTTGTGCTGGAGCGTGTTGCGCATAAACTGCGGCTCGTAGCCCGCCCGCAACTCGGACAGATAGCGGTCATAATTCATCAGCCCGAACATGTTCCGGCGTCGTTCGTTGCCCTCGGGCAGCATGTCCAGCGTGATGAAATCGGTCAGGCCGTCGTTGTCGATGTCGGCGGCATCCGTGCCCATCGCCGAGTAACTCTGGTGTTTGAAGTACTCCGTAATCTGGTTGGTGAAATACCGTTCGCCGGAGCCTTTGGCCTGGTTGATGTAAAGAATGTCATTGGACAGGTAATCGTTGGCGACGTAGACATCCGGCCAGCCGTCGGCATTCACATCCACAATGGAAATACCCAGTCCGTAGCCTTCCAGCTTGATGTTAGCGGCCTCCGAAACGTTTGCAAAATGCCCGTTGCCGTCGTTGCGATAGAGCCGGTCGGTACTGGGGGCCGAACCGTCGGTGAGCTTGGGGCGGATGACATTCGGGCCGGTTTTGCCCATCACGTTGGTCAGGATGTATACGTCCAGATCGCCGTCGCGGTCGTAGTCGAAAAAAGCCGCCTGGGTGCTGAAACCCGTATCGTCCAGCCTGTAGGAGTTGGCTTCTTCCCGAAACGTGAGGTTGCCCTGGTTAATGTACAGCTGGTTGGCGCGGTGTTCGGGTCCGTGGGGTCCCGACCGGCACACGTAAATATCCAGTAGCCCGTCGGCATTCAGATCAACCATTGAAATACCGGTCGCCCAGCCATCTTCCGTGTGGATTCCGGCTTTTTCGGTAATGTCTTCAAACTTGAAATTGCCTTTGTTGAGGTACAGCCGGGAAGGGGTCATGTTGCCGCCCAGAAACACGTCGGTCAGGCCGTCGTTGTTGATATCGCCCAGACCGACGCCCCCGCCGTTGTAGAAATATTCGAATGTCAGGATGTTCAGCCGCTCGTCTTCTTTGAGCGTATTGGCAAAGTGAATACCGGTCTGCTCGGCGGGCAGCAACTCAAACAGTGCGCCCTCGCTGGGGGCATCACGTTTCGACTGACAACCCGCCAGCACCCCGATGGTCAGGAGAAACAGGTATTTCAAAAGGAATTGATGCATACAGACCCGGCCTGAAACCTTCCGGAGTTTTAATGTTGATGAGCATCCGGCAGGCTGTCGGACGAAACCTTGGTAAAGAAGCGAATTTCGTAGAGCTGCTGGTTTTTACCGGACAAAAACGGCTTGTGGGTCTTTTTCAGCACCAGTTTTTCTCTGTCCAGCTTCAACACGGAAAAGCCGCTCAGAACCGTGCCGGCCGAATCGGTGTACACCAGTGAGTCGGCGGAAACAAGCTGGTACTTCAGGGCACGCTGCTGGCCGAACTTGTGCTCGGTCAGGACACCGTCCTCGCTGTATTCAAACAGCGGCCAATGCTCATCCGGAACGTTCAGGGTTTCGGTAAAACCGTTGACGTAGTTAAAAATGGAATCGGTTTTCCAGACGCCCACCAGTTTCTGTTCGGGCGACTGGCAACCGCTAACCGCGAGTAGCAGGGCCAGCATTCTAAAAAACGCTTTCATGAATACGGGGGTACGGTCAAAAACAAATCGCTCCGCCCGGCGTTCGGGCGGAGCGACGAGAGATTTAATAATTCGGATTCTGGATCAGAACCCCGTTGCTAAGGTCAATCTGACGCTGTGGCAGCGGGAAGTAATAGTGCTTCGGTTTGACGAAGGTCCGGCCGGGTTTAAACGGTCCGCGGTCTTTCTTGTAGTGGGCCACAATGTCAATCAGCTTGGCTTTGTCCCAGCGCATGAGGTCCTGGTGCCGCTCGTTTTCGCCCGCCAGCTCCACCCGGCGTTCGTGCATAATATCCAGCACCGTCGCGTTGGTTTTGGCTTTCAGACCCGCCCGGGTACGAACTGCGTTCAACTCGGCATCCCCGCTCTGCCCCGCCCGGATTTTCGCTTCGGCCACCAGCAGATACACATCCGCCGACCGCAGGAAGGGCGCGTTCAGGCTCTGGCTCATGTCGCCCTCGGGTGTAAAGTTGGTGTATTTGCGGAAGGCATACCCCGTTACGCGCGTCAGGTCGGCCGTAAATTCGGTGGTTCCCTGCGGCCCCCGCTCCACCTTGTCGCCCGGCTTGAAAACCGAGTACGACAACCGCGGGTCGCCCGCTTCAAACTCGTCGACCAGATCCTTGACGGGTTCGTGAAAACCCCATCCGCCGAAGGACTGCGGGGTGTGGTAGTAGGCCGGGGAGTTGTCGGTGGTCCAGCCGGTTTCGTACTGCAGCGAATACAGAATTTCCGGGTTATTTTCGGTGGTCAACTGAAAGTTCTGTCCGTAGTCGCTGGCCAGTTTGTAAGCCGCGTTCGAGGTTACTTTGGTACCGGCCTCGATGGCTTGCGGCCATTTTTCCTCGTAGACGTACAGCTTCGTCAGGAATCCGTTGGCCGCCCCCTGCGATACCCGGCCCGCGTTGGCGGCATCGTAGGAAACCGGCAGCAGACTGGCCGCTTTTTGCCAGTCGGATTCCACCTGCGCCCGGACTTCGGCCAGCGTAGCCTTCGGCTTATTGTAGTTGTTGGCCACCGCGTCGGCTTCCAGAATCAGGGGTACTTCACCGTAAATCAGCGAAAGCCGCCAGTAGACAAAGCCGCGCAGGAAATAGGCTTCGCCCAGCGAACGGTTCCGCAGAGCCTCGTCCATTTGGACTTTCGGCGCGTTGATCAACACGGCGTTGGCCCGCGAAATCACCTCGTATTTGGTCGACCAGGTCAGCAGCAGGTGCGAGTTCGACGCATCAAACGTGAAGAGTTCGAGGGGCGTTTCGTCGGCGTGGTCACCCGCGCGGTTCATGTCGTCCGAGCAGTTGTCGAAAGTATACTCCGTGTGGGCAAAACCGTCTTCGTTCAGCAGGGGCGCGTAAATGGCGTTGGTAGCCGCCACCACGTCATCGCCGTTCCGCCAGAACTGCGCCGAGGTTAGCTGACCGTAGGGCGTCGATTCCAGCAAATCTTCTTTACATCCGGAAGCCAGCGCGGCAAAGGCGAGCATCCCGGCTATTCCAAGTATTTTTTTCATGTCCATTAACTTCTGAATCAACGAAATGAGTTAGAAAGTGAGCGTAGCGCCGATGGTCCAGGTCCGGGCCTGCGGATACTGGGCGTAATCCACGTTCTGTTGGGTGTATTCACCATTGGCCCGGTTACCGCCGACGTACCCCAGCTCCGGATTCAATCCGGAATAGCCGGTAATCGTAAAGACGTTCTGGCCCGTTACATACACCCGCGCCTGCGACATCCGAACGGCCTTCGCCACGTTTTTCGGCAGGCTGTACCCCAGCACAAAGTTTTTCAGCCGCAGAAAATCGCCCCGCTCGATGAACAGGTCCGACGGCCGGAAGTTGCGGTTCGGGTTTTCAATGCTTACGCGCGGAATGCTGTTGCTGGTGTTTTCGCCGTTCCAGCGGTTGGCCGCGTCGGCGTACAGGTTGAAGGAGTAACTGGCATCGAGTCCCTGCATCCGGTCGGCATTGTATACATCCACCCCGCCTACGCCCAGGAAAAACAAGGTCAGGTCGAAGCCTTTGTAGCCCATGCTCGCGTTCAGACCGTAATTGACTTTCGGCTGCGGACTGCCCAGGATGGTCCGGTCACGGTCGTCGATCAGGCCGTCCCCGTTCAGGTCCTTAAACCGCACATCGCCGGGCAGAATCTGGCCCTGCGTCCGGCGGGTGTCGTTGGCAATGTTCGGATCGGCGTCAATCTGTCCCTGGTTCTGGTACAAACCGTCCGACACGTAGCCGTAAAACGTTCCGTAGGGCTGTCCTTCGTAGGTGCGCGTAATCTCCTGCTGGCCCCGGCCGTAGAGCTGTCCCGCCAGAAAGCCACCCGGCGTGGCCAGTCGCGTGATTTTGTTTTTGATAAACGTCGCGTTTCCACTGACCGTAAAGGTAAACTCGCCCACCGTTTTGCGGTACGACGCTTCCAGTTCAAGCCCCTGGTTGCGCATTTCGCCAATGTTCTGGTCGGGAATAGTGGCCAGACCGATGGTACCGACCGAGGGCGGAGACAGCAGCATTTTCTTGGTATCCTTGATGAAGTAGCTGGCCGCAAAGTACAGGCGGTTTTGCAGGAAGCCCGATTCCAGGCCGAAGTTGCTCATCTCGGCGGTTTCCCACCCTATGTTCAGGTTTGGAAGGCGGCTCTGGGCCGATCCGGCCACCTGATTCTGCGTGCCTCCTGATCCGAACGCGTAGCGGTACGACGGGTTGATGAGGGCCAGGTACTGAAGCGGGTCGATGTTCTGGTTCCCCAACTGCCCCCAGCCACCGGTCAGTTTCAGGTTACTGACGGCGGGCAGGGCTTTCTTGAAAAATGGCTCCTCCGACAACCGCCAGCCGAGCGAAAAGGCCGGAAAATAACCCCACTGATTGCCCGGTGCGAAACGGGACGATCCGTCGGCCCGGAACGTGACGGTTGCCAGATAGCGGTCTTTCAGCGAGTAGTTGGCCCGCCCGAACCAGGACGCCAGCGCGTCGTAGCTCCGGCCGCCGTCTTCTCCGGCCACCGACACGATGGTTCCGGCGTATTGCAGGTACCGCAACGTAGGGTCTTCGCTGGCAAAATCGCGGCCCCGCTGCGTCGAGTAAATACCGTTGAAGGTCTGAGACGTGTAACCGGCTACTACGCCCAGGTTGCTTTGCCCAAACTGCCGGTCGTAGGACAGGAAATATTCCTGAAGAAACGACCAGGCCTGACTGTGGTTGAGCGTTAACTGGTTGAACGAGTTGGTCCGGAACTGCTCGGTAACTTTTACGTCAAACGTCCGGCCCTGCGTAAAGGAAGCATCCATGGCGACGTTGGCCCGGGCTTTCAGGCCCTTCAGGATTTCGTACTCACCGGATACATTGCCCAGAAAACGGTTGCGGGCGGTGTTCTGATCCTGCGTATCGACGGTATAAATGGGGTTGTTAATGTCCCCGAACGCGCCGATACCTTTGGTAGAACTGTAGCTGCCGTCGGCGTTGAAAATGGGCAGACCGGGGTGAAACCGAATGGCGCTCCAGAGCAACCCCGTCTGCGAAGACGTGGTGTTGGGGGCGTTGTCGTTGGTGTTCGTAAACTGAAAATTCTGCCCGATCCGGATCCGTTCGCCGATTTTGTGGTCGGAGTTGACCCGGAACGTGTAGCGTTTGTAATACGATTTGCCGATGATCCCGTCTTCGTTGAAGTAACCGCCCGAAATCGAAAACGAGGAATATTTACCCCCGCCCCGCAGCGCTACGTCGTAGTTCTGGGTGGTTCCCTGGCGAAACAGGGCATCCTGCCAATTGGTGCGCTGGGTCTGGTACCGCGAATCCTGCCAGATGGCCGGAACGTCTAAACCGTCGTTGCGGTAGGCTTCCTGTTTCAGACTGGTCAGCGTCGGCGCATCCAGCACGGGCAGGATTTTGATGCGGTCGGACACGCCGACGTAGCCGTTCACCGACACGCTCAGCGGGTTGTCAAACTTGCCCCGTTTCGTGGTGATGATCACTACCCCGTTGGCCGCCCGCGTTCCGTAGATGGCCGACGAAGACGCGTCTTTCAACACGTCAATCGACTCAATATCATTGGGATTAACATCGTTGATGCTGCTGGCCGGAACCCCGTCGATCACGATCAGCGGATCGGCGTTGTTGACCGTTCCCAGCCCCCGGATCCGGATGGAACCGGCATTGCCCGGCGCGCCCCCATTCCGCACGACGTTGACCCCGGCGGCCCTGCCCTGAAGCGCCTGCTGCGCCCCACCCGAAGGCAGGTTCTGAATATCGGCCCCTTTAATTTCGGCCACCGAACCCGTTACGTCTTTCTTTTCCTGCGTACCGTAGCCAACTACCACCACTTCACTCAGCACCTGCGTATCGGTTTTCAGGGTGATGTTGATGGTGGCCTGATTGCCGACCGGTACTTCCTGCGTCACGTAACCGATGAACGAAACCACCAGCGTACCGGAACCGTCCGGAATGGACAACGTGTAGGCACCGGTAGCGTCCGTGGCGGTTCCCGTGGTGGTTCCTTTCAGAACAATGCTGGCGCCCGGCACTCCTTCGCCTTTCTCGTCGGTAACCCGTCCCTTGACCACAAAAGCCACGGAGCGAATCTGGGAAACGCCCTCCCCCGCCGTCGTCAGCAAGGACTGACCAAGGGTCCCATCCAGCCAGTTTCCCACCGATGCCGTCGTAGCGGCTTTACTGGTTTTCAGCGGCTTTACAATGAAGACGTCTTTTTTGACCTGCCGATACGTCAGCTTCAGGGGCGTCAGCAAGACTTCCAGGGCCGACTTGAGCGAACCAGCCTGCGCCCACTGATCCGAGGAGACGTACACCTGATCCAGGGCGTTGGGTGCGTAGCCAAAGGTGACGTTGTACTTGACTTCCAGCGCCTTCAGAGCGTCTTTTGCCAGCAGAGTCGGTTTTGCTCGCTGCGCCAGAACAGCGGATTTGTGTACCGCCAGCATCTGGGCTTCCGCCGGTGCCGTGGTCAGCAAACTACAACAAAGAAGTGGAACGAGCCCGAGCGGACTACGATGCCACGGAATGCGTACTTTGTGAATCATAGGTGGTGAGTGAAGTGGGTTATTAGGGATTACGGCAGCGGTTTAGGACTCAACAGAATACGGTTTTTCTGACGCGTAATTTTTAGGTCGTGGGTTTCCGCCAGCACGTTGAGCAGCAAATCCAGGTCGCGGTTCAGCGCCTTGATGGTCATGGTGTTCTTTTTCAGGACGGGGTCGGAAAACTCCACCGAATAGCCAAAATTGCTTTCAATCAGGTCGGCGATTTCTTCCAGGGATGTGTTGTCAAAAATAAACTGGTGGTCTTTCCAGGCGCTGTAGACTTCGGGCCGGACCTGCCGCCGGACAATCTTGCGCTGTTCGTCTTTCGAAACCTCCACCATCTCGCCCGGTTTCATCAGCAGCGGCTGGGTGCGGTTTTTGACGTACAGCCCCACCTTGCCGGTATTCAAGACCACCCGCGTTTTGGTTTTCTCTCTGGCTACGGTAAACGTGGTGCCCAGCACCTCCACCCGCACACCATCCGAGGTCTGAACGACAAACTTCTGGTGGCTGGTCAGATGCCGAACCGAGAAGAAAGCCTGGCCCTTCAGCGCAATTTCACGGGGCTGATCGGGCGGCCACTGTTTCGCGAATGAAATGGCCGAATTCGCGTTCAGCACCACCGTAGACCCATCCGGCAGTTGCACCGTGCGGGTTTCGCCCTCAGCCGTTGCGTAACGCGTGGTTTGTAGCGCGTCGACCAGCCAGACCGCCGTGGCTACCACCAGGAGCGTGCCCAGAAAAACGGCGGCCCATCGTCCGTACGACTGCCAGAACGTTCTTCTTCCGAGGGCTACCGCTTCGCGGACGGTTTCCTGACAACCGCCCTGGATGGCCTGCCACACCTCGGTCATGGCGTCCGGTGCCGGAGCGGGTTGTGTTATCTGCCAAAGCGAAAGCAACTGTCTGGCCAGCGCCACCTCCCCCGCTTTTTCGGGATGCTCGTTTACCCAGCTTTCCCAGAACGCCTGATGGTCCGGGTCGGACTGCCGGACCCACGCAATAAAAGACTCTTCTGCCGCAAAATCCCCGGCCTTGTAATGATTGTACTTCATGCTTTTTTCAGGGGAACGGACGGACAATCTGGTCCGGTACTCCCCTTCCCAAAGAGCAATGGCGATTCAGGACCGGTTTTACCAGCCTTTTCTTAAAATTTTTAAAAATTTAGGTAAAAAGCCGAATGGGCCGCCGAATCAGGGATACAGCAGGTACCCAACGGTCAGCCAGATGGCGGTGGCGGGCTGGTTCAAATACGCTCGCAGATTTTCGAGAGCCGTGTGCACCAGGTTGTAGACGGTCCGGACCTTAAGGGTCATGATCTCCGAGATTTCGGCGTACGAAAGTCCTTCGATGTAAAGCAGGGTAATGGCTTCCTTTTGTCGGTTCGACAGCCGGTTGATGGCCTGCTCAATCTGTTGCCGCTGCTGGGCGGAAATCTCCGACGCGATGAGATTGAACTCGGGTGAGAAGTTGACTTCTGTGTCGTACGTGTCGGTAAGCGGGTCAATCGAGAGCAGGGGCTTATCCCGCCGGACGGTCTGGTAGAGCTTCCGGCGCATGGCCCGGAAGAGATAAAACTTGATGGAGGTGGTGGCGGATAAGTTCTGACGACTTTTCCAAAGTTCGATAAACAGGTTCTGAATGCAGTCTTTGACCAGGTTTTCGTCGCTGGCAATGTGGTAGCCGTAGTGATACAACACCTTAAAGTACGCGTTGTAAATTTCGGTGAAGGCCGTTTCGCTGCCCCCCCGGAATGCGAGCCACACGGCTTCTTCATTACGCTCAGTCATCAATGCATTGGTTGCCGGCCCTACGGTGGTCAGGTCGTACGCTTTGGTTGCAATATACGGTGATTTAGTCAGAGTTTTTCAGGTCGTCAATTTCCGGTGACACTCCCGGTTCCGGCTAGCGCTGAAAGAACGGATCAAACTCGGAATCGATCTGAACATACTGAATACCGTACGATTTCAACCGACGGATGTCCTTTTTTGCCACTTCCATTAAGTCGGGCACCCGTTGATAGGCCCATTTGTTAATGGCAGCCACCACCATGATTCCGTGGCGACGGGCCCACTGCACCGACTCCTGCGTGAGGGTTTTGGGGCCTTCAAAAAGAAAATAATGAGCAGCCCGGTAGCCCGGCTTTTTCATGTTTTCTTCCAGTTGCTGCCGGGTACAGCTCAGCTTCACTTTGCCGGTGAAATAGGGCGTCGACTCATCCGTGCCAATCATCAGGGCCTTTTCCTGCAACTTGTACTGGCGAAGCAGGGCCACCACCCGGGCAAACAACAGCGTATCGAGCCCTTCGATCTTGTTGTCAAGCATAACCTGCAAATTCTGCTCCTGGCATTCCTGCAACATGCGCTCCAGTGTCTGCGGGGTGTTTTGATCGACGTTACTCACCAGCCCGGCCATGTCCTGCCAGCGGGTCTGGCCGACGGTGCCGGGCTGGCCGTAGAAGCGGGTCAACGTTTTGTCGTGCTGGGCAATCAGTACGCTGTCTTTCGTGAGCCGCATATCGAGTTCGACCATCCAGTAGCCGCGCCGGGCCGCTTCCCGCAGGGCCGAAAGGCCGTTTTCGGTATGGGTGCTATCGACCACCCCGCCCCGGTGACCAATCAGGTTACGGTCAAACAGCTGCGCCTGGCAGACGGATGCGATCACACTAAACGAGAGCGTCAGACGAAAAAAGCGGGTAAGCCACATGGTACAAAACGGTTGGTCGGGTTACGGAAAGATACTCAATCTTTGTAGCCGTTGCCGGGTAAAATACGACAAAGCAAAGGGGTAAATGTACAGGAAACGACAATCCGGCGGGTAACGCCAATGTTAAATTTCGGTTTGTGAACCAAAAAACCGACCCGTCATGGTTCGGTTTGGTTGAGTCAAAGGTCGGCACCTTCCCCAGCAATGCCTGTTTTGGGAAGTGCCGGGGCGCGGGCTGTTGGCTTTTCCGATGCCAGCTGATCCGAACATTTGCCTTTTCTGCGGGTTACAGCCTATAACTATCATTGCTTCAGCATCCTTTTGTAAATCCATTTCAACGCTGTTATGAAATATCCTTTTTTTTCACGTCGTCATTTTATCCACCAGTTAGGAGCGGCTGCCTTCATGGCGCCCGCCGTCGGCTCCCTGGCCCTGCAGAGTTGTCAGGGCAAAAGCGGTGAATCGAAGGCCGAAGAAGCCAGTTCGGAAACCACCAAAACCGGTGCGGAACGCAAACTGGGCATTGCGCTGGTCGGACTCGGCCAATACAGCGAAGGCGAACTGGCCCCGGCTCTGGAAAAAACCGTCAACTGCCGGTTGGCCGGAATCGTGACCAGCACACCCGAGAAAGCCGAAAAGTGGAAAAAGAAATACAACATACCCGACAAAAACGTCTACGATTACAAGACGTTCGACCAGATTGCCGATAACCCCGACATCGATATCGTTTACGTTGTTTTGCCCAACTCGATGCACGCCGAATACACCACCCGGGCCGCCAAAGCCGGGAAACACGTGATTTGCGAGAAGCCGATGGCCATGAATGCGGAGGAGTGCCAGCAAATGATTGACGCCTGCAAGCAAGCCAACCGCCAGTTGTCGATCGGTTACCGGCTGCACTTCGAACCGCACAATCAGGAGATGATGCGCCTGGGCCAGAAAGAAGTCTTTGGAAAAGTCAACCGGATCATTGCCCACAACGGTCAGGTGCAGGACGCCGAAAACCTCTGGCGGCTCGGAAAAGGCATCGGTGGCGGGGGGCCGCTCCGCGATGTCGGTATTTACTGTTTGCAGGGAGCCATTTATACGAAGGGGCAGATTCCCATTGCCGTCTCCGCCAAACTACACCCGGTGACCGATCCCGAAAAGTTCAGCAAGGTAGAAGAAGGCATGGATTTTAGCCTGTATTTCGCCGATGGCACCGTAGCCGAATGCCGAACCAGCTTCAACGATAAATACAATCAGCTCCGGGCCGAAGCTGCCAACGGCTGGTTTGAGTTGTCACCGGCCTACGCCTACGCCGGACTGGAAGGCAAAACCAGCAAAGGCAAGATGGACATTGAGAATGTGCCGCAGCAGGCCCGCCAGATGGACGCTTTTGCGAACTGCATCCTGACGAATACTCCCACCACGGTTCCCGGCGAAATGGGTATGCGGGATGTGCAGCTGATTGAAGCCATTTTCAAGGCGGCAAAAACCGGTCAGAAGGTTCCGACCAAGGATGTGCTTCAGGTCATGGACAAATCCGCCATTCCGAGCTAAACGAACGCTAGAACTGATGATTGAAAGCACCAGGGGCGGGTCGCCCCTGGTGCTTTCAATCATCAGACGGCTTATTTCGGGTTGTAACGTACCTGATAGACCACCCCGGTGGCATCTTCCGCCACGAGCAGCGAACCGTCGGGCATCTGCGCCAGTCCGCAAACCCGGGCAAACTGCCCCCGCTGGTTATCGGTCAGAAAACCGGTGACAAAATCCTCAATCTGCTTGGGCTGGCCTTGCTCAAAGCGCACCCGGACAATTTTGTACCCCGAAGGTTTGGCGCGGTTCCAGGAACCGTGCATCGTCACCAGCGCATCCCCCCGGTAGTCGGCCGGAAACTGCGATCCGGTGTAAAACAGCATAGACATGGGAGCTGCGTGGGCATCGTAGAGCAACACGGGTTTGGTGGTTTTGCGGGCGTATTCTTCGTGCGTCATGCCCTGGGGATCGAAGTGCATCTCAAACTTCCCATCGGCGTAGACGTAAGGCCAGCCGTAATCGGCCCCGTCGGTGATGCGGTTGAGTTCTTCCTTCTGCTCATCGTCGCCCAGCCAGTCGATGCCGTGATCGAATCCCCAAAGTTCTTTGGTTTGCGGGTGCCAGTCGAATCCAATGGTGTTGCGCAACCCTTTGGCGTAAATCCGTCGACGGCTGCCGTCGGCTTTTGCCTGAATCATGGTGGCACTCTCCCCGCTGGTTTCCTTGCAGGCGTTGCATGTGCTGCCTATCGAAACGTAAAGCATCCCGTCCGGCCCAAAATGCAGCGTCCGGTTGCCATGCTGCCCGCCATCAGGCAGCCCTTTCATGATTTCCTGCAGACTGCCCAGCGTTCCGTCGGGTTTGATGGCGGCCGTGTACACCTCGTTGACAGTAATCAGGTACAGCTTGTTATCGCGGATTGTAATGCCGTGCATGTTTTTCCGGCGGGCAACGGTTTTGACCACCTCGGCCTTGCCGTCTTTGTTTTTATCCTGCAGCAGCGTTACGGTTCCGGCTTCCCGGTCGGTCACGTACACGGAGCCATTGGCCCCCACCGCCATCATCCGGGGCTTCCCCAGCCCTTCCGCAAATTTATGGATGGTAAACCCCGCTGGTACAGTAAGCTGCGCCACGTTGGCCGGGGTCGCCTGTAATTGTTTGGGACGGAAGATGTGCCCTTCCATTTCCTGGGCGATCACTTCCTTGTTGCCTTCCTGGGCGATGGACAGAGAAGCCGTCAGCAGAACACCCGCCAACGGCGTTAACAAACGCGCGGTACTTGACTTCATGATTGGTTGATTGATGATTGACTGGTCTCCAAAAACCGCTCTCCGGAACGGGAAACGGGCGCTGGAACATCTACCTAACCGACGGCTTCTCCAAAGGTTTAAATACCGACTAGCGGGTCCTGACCGGGCTTACGGCTGGCCGCTTCATCAACCTGGAAGGACTTTCTGGTCTGCTCCGTGTTATATTGGTATGAAATCATCGGAATTATCCCCTAAAACAACGCTCACGCTCACCGAAATCCTGGCCGCCGACCGCACGCGACTGGCCAACGAGCGTACGCTGCTGGCTTACGTCCGAACCGCGCTGGCGCTGATCATCAGCGGAACCGGCTTTAGCCAGTACCTGGAAACCCCCTGGCTGCGCACGGTTTTCATCGTCTTTATTCCCACCGGCGTTCTGATTTTACTCCTGGGACTGCTGCGGTTCTGGCAGCGCAGGAAAGTCCTGGATCGGTATTCTGAAACGGGCCGGCCGCCGGTTTCTTAGGCGGTGCTGCATCTTTTCAAACGGTTTTAATGCATATTGCGGAACGGTTTTGAGGAACCCAAGACGTTCCGCAACGCCGTGCGCAACCATTTTGAAAACCGTTTTCAACGCTTGTTCTGATCACCCATGATGCTCCTGTCGTTCCTGTCGGTTTGGGGTCTGCTGGCGGGCCAACCGACCGAAACCGCCCCTCCGCCGGGTGAAGTAACCGTTTTTCGCAACGGGGAAAATGGCTACCAGTGTTACCGGATTCCGGCCATTGTGCAGGCCCCGGATGGGAGCCTGCTGGCCTTTACGGAGGGTCGCCGGACCAACTGCGGTGATTTTGGCGATGTAGATATTGTGCTGCGAAAAAGCCGGGACGGCGGGAAAACCTGGGGAACGCCAACCCAGGTCGTGGACTTCGGCCCCAATCAGGCGGGCAACCCCGCCCCGGTTTTTGACCTGACCGACACCCGCTACCCCAACGGACGGCTTTTTCTGCTTTATAACACCGGCACGGCTTCCGAAAACGAAGTGCGCAACGGCAAAGCGATCCGGGACGTTTGGTACAAAACCAGCACCGACGGCGGACAGACCTGGTCCGACGCCGTGAACATCACCCCGCAGGTAAACCGCCCGAACAAGCCCGAGGCCAATCCGGCGTACCGGTTTGCGGAAGACTGGCGCTCGTACGCCAACACGCCCGGCCACGCCCGGCAACTCAGCCGGGGAAAACACCGGGGCCGGATTTTTGTGGCCGCCAACCATTCCTCCGGACCGCCCAAGCCGCAGTTTCGGGATTACCAGGCCCACGGCTTTTACTCCGACGACCACGGCCAGACCTGGAAGCTGAGCCCCACCATCGATTACCCCGGCGGCAACGAAAGCACCGCAGCCGAAACCACCGACGGCGGTGTGCTGATGAACATCCGAAACCAGTCGGGCGACGTAAAAAACCGGCTGCTGGCCCGCTCCCCGAACGCGGGCGAAAGCTGGCAACCGACGACGGTGGCCACCGCCCTGCCCGACCCGGTTTGTCAGGGCTCCCTGATCAACTACCGAACACCCGCCGGGAAAGCCGTGCTGCTGTTTGCCAATCCGAACAGCACAACCCGGCGCGAGAAGCTGACGGTACGGGTCAGCGCCGACGACGGAAAAACCTGGTCGGCGGGTCAGGAAATCTGCCGCGGATCGTCGGCCTATTCGGACCTGGTCGTGATTTCAAATAACATGATCGGGCTTTTATATGAGCGCGATGATTACACTCTGATTAATTTTTCTTACTTTTCGTACGACTGGCTGGAACGCTAGAACCGTACCCTACCCCGCATGAATTCGGCTGACACCTACGCTTCGCTGTACCGGGATGCGCTGCTCAACGACGTAATTCCCTTCTGGCAAAACCACTCCCTCGACCGCGAAAAAGGCGGCTTTTTCACCTGCCTGGACCGCACCGGTCAGGTCTACGATACCGATAAATTCATCTGGTTGCAGGCCCGTCAGGTCTGGACCTTCGCCATGCTCTACAACCGCGTTGAACAGCGACCCGACTGGCTCGACGTATCCCGGCACGGCGCGGAATTTCTGCAGCGGTTTGGCCGGGCCGACGACGGCAGCTGGTACTTCTCGCTGACGCGCGACGGGCAGCCGCTAATTCAGCCGTACAACATTTTCTCCGACTGTTTTGCCACAATGGCCTTCGGACAACTTTCCCTGGCGACGGGCAGCGACGAACAGGCGAACCTGGCCGAGTCGACATTCCGGCAGATTCTGTCCCGGCGCAACAATCCCAAAGGTCGCTGGAGCAAAGCCGTGGCCGGAACGCGCCCGCTGAAGAATTTTGCCCTGCCGATGATTCTCTGCAACCTGGCGCTGGAAATTGAACACCTGCTGGACAACGCACTCGTTGAACAAACCATCGACGAATGCATCCACGAAGTGATGAACGTATTTTATGATCCGGCGCTCGGCCTGATTCGGGAGAATGTCACCCCCGACGGGCAGGTTTCGGATTCGTTCGAAGGGCGGCTTCTGAATCCCGGCCACGCCATTGAAGCCATGTGGTTTATCATGGACCTGGCCGTTCGGCGCAACGACCGCGCGCTGCTCGACCGCGCCGTTCAGATCACGCTTCAGACCCTGGAGTATGCCTGGGATGCGGATTTCGGGGGACTTCTGTATTTCATGGACGCCAACGGCCACCCGCCCCAGCAGCTCGAATGGGACCAGAAACTCTGGTGGGTTCACGTTGAAACGCTCGTCAGTTTGCTCAAAGGCTTCCAGCACACGGGTGATGGGCGCTGCTGGCAGTGGTTTGAAAAAGTACACGACTACACCTGGAAGCACTTCCCGGACCCGGAAAACGGCGAATGGTTTGGGTACCTCAACCGCCGGGGGGAAGTTCTGCTGCCGCTGAAAGGTGGCAAATGGAAGGGCTGTTTTCACATTCCGCGCGGGTTGTATCAGGGCTGGAAAACGCTGGACACCCTTGCAAATCAGCCCGCTATAACCCACTAACCCCGAGAACTGCCCAACCGAATGGCCAATCTACCTACTCAACCTACCGATCTGGCTGAAGTTCCCGACGGTGTCCGGCCCAACTATACGCCCGCGCTTGCGTCACTGGCGGTGCTGTATTTTATGATGGGGTTTATTACCTGCCTGAACGACACCCTAGTTCCTTTTTTCAAAAAAGGTTTCAACCTGAACTACGCCCAGTCGTCGCTGGTGCAGTTTTACTTTTTCCTGACTTACGGTATTATGTCGATTCCGGCCGGAAAAATTGTGGAGCGCCTGGGGTACAAAACGGGGATGGTGCTGGGGTTTGCCGTTGCGGCTTTGGGGGCCGTGCTGTTTTATCCGGCTTCGGCCCTGCACCAGTACGCCCTGTTTCTGGCGGCTCTGTTCGTTATTGCCATCGGGATTGTCTTGCTTCAGGTGGCCGCAAATCCCTACATCACCATCCTGGGTCCGGCCCAAACGGCGTCGGCCCGGCTGACGCTCATTCAGGGGGTGGGTTCTGTGGGAACAACGGTTGCTCCGCTGTTCGGGGCGGTTTTCATTCTGGCCCCGCTGGCCAGTGCTTCCAGCGATGCCATTCGCTATCCGTACCTCGGCATAGCCGCCTTGCTGGCCACAATTGCTCTGGTGCTGGGGCGGCTCCGGCTGCCGGTTTTGAAAGCCGGTGCCAACTCCGAAGCCCTGCCGGATTCGGCCCGCAACCGGGTGTTCAGCTTTCGGAACCTGCGGTTGGGCGTCTGGGGAATCTTTTGCTACGTGGGGGCGGAAGTCGCCATCGGTACGTTTCTTACTAATTACATCGCCGATACGCTGAGCATATCCGAAAAAGAAGCCAACCCACTGGTGGCATTTTACTGGGGCAGTATGCTGATTGGTCGTTTTGCGGGCGCGTTTCTGTTGAAATCGGTTAAAGCATCCACCATGCTGTCTGTTTGCGCCGTTCTGGCGATAACGCTGGTAACGGTTTCGATCGCTGCGACGGGCTATGTGGCAGTCTGGACGATGATCGCCGTCGGCCTGTGCAACTCCGTGATGTTTGCCATTCTTTTCTCGTTGTCGGTTCAGGGTCTGGGACGGCTGACCGACCGGGCGTCGGGCTGGCTGGCCACGGCCATCACCGGCGGGGCCGTGGTTCCGTTTGGACAGGGCCTCCTGATCGACCGGTTTAGCTGGCCCGTGGCGTTTCTCCTGCCCATTGCCTGCTACGTCTACATCCTGTTCTACGGTTTGAACGGCTACAAAACCACCGTCCGCTCCTAGGTTTGCCGTACTCCTCCAACCAGCCCCAACGCCTGAGACACTGTAGTTTATCGCAGACGCCATTTCGGTATTTCTGCTTTCGGCACATCGGAGCCTTTTCCTAATTGTTTTCGCCGTAGGCAGGAACAATACGATGTGGGATCGGTTGAAATAGAAACTATCAACAAACTCAACGTCATGAAGAAAGTATTGATGCTTACCGGATGGGTCCTGCTCATCTGCAGTTGTTCGCGTGTTGCAGTGGACTACAACTCAAAGACCAATTTCAATAAGTATAAAACCTACGCCTGGATGGATTCGGATGTAAAAGCAGGCCAAAATCCGGTGTACTATAATCAACTGGCAACCCAGAACGTCGAAAATACGGTTGACGAGAAACTGGCCGAAAAAGGCTTGAAGCGGAACGACTCCGACCCGGATTTACTGATCGGCTACCACTTTTTTGTTGAAAAGAAAACCCGAACCGTCAGTGACCCTTATCCCTACTATGGCCCTTACATGGGCTGGGGCCGCTGGGGCTGGCGCGGCTGGGGACCGGCCTGGTGGGGCTGGGGCGGCAATCAGACGCGGCAGGAACAATACACGGAGGGAACTGTAGTGGTGGATATGGTGGATACTAAAACCCGGAAGCTCGTCTGGCGGGGGGCGGTCGAAAATGCCATCAACGAACCAACCCGGATTGCCAGTCAACTGCCTAAAGAAATTGACCGGATTATCGAAAAATACCCCGAACGCGGCCGGGCCAACCGGAAAGGATAACCCCTATTGTAGGTAAGAGTTAAAAGTTAAGAGTGATGAGTTACTTTCGCAACGCGAATTTTCAACTCATCACTCTTAACTCTTAACTCTTAACCTTATTTCCCTTTTGGCATCAGGACCGTGTCGATGGAGTGAATGGTGCCGTTGGTGGCTTCCAGATCAGCCCGGTTGACGGTGGCGGAATTGCCTTGCTCATCAGTGATGGTGATAGCGTCCCCCTGTTTGCCGACCGTGAGCGTTCCCCCAGTGACGGTTTTCAGCTTCTGACCATCCTGTAGCTGATCGGAGGCATAATTGCCTTTAACAACGTGGTACGACAGCAACTTCACCAGCTTCGACTTGGCAGCAGGCTGCAACAAACCGTCGAGGGTTCCGGCGGGCAGTTTATCAAACGCTTCGTTCGTTGGCGCAAAAACCGTGTAAGGCCCTTTTCCGGCGGCCTGTTCCGACAGACCCGATACCCGCAGCGCCCGAAACAGCACGGTGTGTTCGGCTGATTTGGCCGCACTGATGGCCAGATCCCGGCCCGTTGATCCCCCTGGTTTCATGCCGCCCCGCGACTCCCGACCGGTTCCCATCGGCCCGTAGGCGTTCGTGTTGCTTTGGGTGGAAACCGAGGTACTGCTTCCCAGAACCCCCGATTGCGGGGTGGTTGTGGCGGGATTCGCGGTTGAATTCGTCCGCGAGGTGGAATCCTGGACGGTCTGTGCCCAGACGGTTTCACTGGCTCCCATCAGCAGCCCTAGCGCCAGGGCGAAAAGTGCTTTCTTCTTCATACTTAGAATGGTTAGGTAGATAAAAACGTTGAGATAATTCCGACATCTTTTAACACAATTCGTCCGGAATTGTTGTCATGATGTTGAGGGACTAACGGGAGGGGCTTGTTGAATATTTTGTTCTTGACCAAAACAGACCGGTAATCTTAGCGTAGACCGGGCGAGCCATTGCATCCTTTAAAAAAAGTGTCACCTTTGTTCTTTATCCAATTTCATTACCATGCAAATTTCAAAACACAAAGTTGCCGGCATTCACTACACCCTGCGCGACAACGACGGCAATGTTCTCGATTCCAGCGAAGGACGCGATCCACTATATTATCTACACGGTGAGGGCAACCTCATCCCGGGCATGGAAAACGGTCTGGACGGTAAAGCGCCCGGCGATAAATTCCAGATTAAGGTTGCGCCCGAAGAAGGCTACGGCGTCCGCGACCCGCAAATGATTCAGGACGTTCCCAAAAGCGCATTCGGCGGTCAACCCGTGCAGGTGGGTATGCAGTTTCAAACCAATCAGGGCCAGGTTGTAACGGTTACGGAAGTTGGAGCCGATCAGGTAACGATCGATGCCAACCACCCGCTGGCCGGTCAGGAGCTGAACTTCGACGTGGAAGTTGTCGAAGTCCGGGAGGCAACCCAGGAAGAAGTTATGCATAAACACGTACACGGACCCGGTGGTCACCACCATTAATCTGTGCCCAAAACCGTTGGTCGGTCCCTGCTTTTTTCTACCTTTAAGGCGGAAGACGGGTGACCAGCCAACGGCCCCTTATCCTTCCCCTATAACCCATGAAAAAGTTTACGCTGCTGCTTCTGGCCGGTTGCTGCGCCACGTCGGTGTTTGCCCAAACTACGGCCCCTACCCCCGATCTTCAGATCAAAACGGCTGTTCTGGCCGCTCCAGCCGACAAACGAGACGGCGCGACCGTTTACGGGTATTCCGGCAAAAATGAATTTATTATCCTGCGCAAAGGCACCAATGAATACGTCTGCCTGGCGGATGACCCCGCCCAAAAAGGCTTGAGTGTATCGTGTTACCACAAGGATCTGGAACCGTTTATGGCCCGCGGCCGGGAGTTGAAAAAGCAGGGAAAATCCGCGGGTGAGGTCATGAAAATTCGGGAAGAAGAAGAAAAAGCCGGCAAGTGGAAAATGCCCAAGCAACCCTCGACACTGTTTGTTTATTCGGCGCCGGATTCCAGCTTCAATGCCACCACAGGTGATGTTAAAAATGGCTATCTGCGCTACGTGGTGTACATTCCCTACGCCACCGCCGAAAGCACTGGCCTGCCGCTAAAACCCGAATCGCCGGGTATGCCCTGGATTATGGATCCCGGCACCCACCGCGCCCACATCATGATCAATCCTCCGGCCGGAAAATAATGCCTCTGGCCTAGCCCATAAAGCAAACCGGGGAAGACTCCATCCGTTCTCTTCCCCTGCTTACGACGTTTGCTTATCTACCAATTTCGATTGGCCCGGTTCCACTCTGGCGTCTTTTTCGGTTACTTCATTTCCAATTCCCGCGACTCGGCCCACCGCATCCGGTAGGCATTCATGGCGGTTTTGCCGAGGGCATCGAGCAGCCGGTAATTGACCACAAGCCCAACGGCGGCCCCGATGCCGGGCACCAGCTGGGCCATTTTAGCCAGGTCAATGTAGTCCCGGTACTCCTGCTGAAACGTGCGCCAGTCGAACTGGTTGATATCTTCAGGCAAAAGCTGGCTCTTGACCTGCCAGTTGGTCATTTGCTCATACACCGCCTGCCGCCGTTCCTGGCTCGAAAACGCGAGCTGGAAGATGTGCATGATGTAAAGGCGCTCCTTGTATTCGTTGATGGGATACCCGTAAATGGCCGCAATTTCGAAGAGCAACTTCATTTTCAGGGCGAGCAGAATCGGAAAATCGGCCAGACCGAGAAGAATGCCGCCGGCGCCGGTCACGCCCCCCTCTGCAGCTCCGGCGGTTTTGTAGAAGGCGATCCGGGCCCGAGCACGGTCTTCGCGCTCTTCCAGAGAAAGGTGATGCAACACGGGCTGACGGGTCAGGAATTCGGCCCCAAACAACACGGCCCGCGTCATTTGCTTAATGGCGGCTGTAATAGCCTGGTGAATCTTCTCGGGGATGATGCGATTCATCCGGACCTGCAGATTTTTAGAAAGCCGGTTGAACATTGATGGCCGACGCATCATTTTCTGACGCCAGGTGGTTAATTCGCGCACAACAGCGTCTTCGTAGGGAGACATGGTTAATTCTGGTTTTGGCATTAGCGCGGCCCCTGCCGCCGGGTGGTTTGCCGCACCCCCGCACCCATTTTGGCGTTATTCGAGACTTTGTTATAGCCTTCAAACGTTGAATTCTCGACGGTTGTGTTGTAAGAGTCGAGACTCAGTTGAATGGCGGTTCTCGTGCTGTCCGTGGTAATAAACCGGCTTCCGTCCGTGATCCGGCTCTGTTTGATGCGCGCACCCACAATTCCGCTGTTAATAAACTGGCTGTTCTTAACCAGCAATTCGGTAAGCTGGCCGTTGTAATACCGGATGTTGCCCCCCCGGAACGTCGCCCCGTTGACCGTAATCCGGCGCGACCCGGAGTTTTCGTAACTAATGTACGCATCTTTATCAAACTCACAACCGGGCCCGATTAGGGTTTCTTCGTTCGTGGACGCACTTCCTCCGTAATTGGCAAACGAGTTGCGGGCCACGGTATTAACGGTTTTTACCCTGGTGAGCGTCACCGGTCCGCTAAACGTCAGGGCACCGTCGGTATCAGTAGCCTCCAGCCCTTTGCCGCAGTTTCGGGCGGTAAAATTCGTAACCACGATGCGGTACTGATGGTGCAGTCCTTTGATGGCATTCACGCATTGTTCGGCTTCTCCATTCAGGATGGTGGCTTTCACCCGCTCCGAAATTCCGAATCCAACGCGAAAGCCAGTGGCCCGGCAGTGATTCCAGGTCACCCGGTGATCCGAATCGGGTTGTTCTCCCTCAGACCAGAACCCGGCATACGGGCTCGTACCTTTGGTGCTGCGGGCTACGCAGAAGTTAAATACCGTACCGGGAGCATTATCACTGTCGAAGGCATCACCCACACAGTCGGTGACGGTACAGAATTCAAAACGGGTATTCCTGGCGTACCCACCGGCAATAAACGGCGATTTGCCCCCAACGTCGTGGTACCGTTTCTGTCCGGTAGCCCGGCAGTTGCGAAACACGTTGCGATCCGATGCTGCCTTCTTTCCGCCCCCGTTCAGCAGTTCATTTTCCACAACAAACGTCGAGGCATCTGCATTTGAAATGGCCACCCGGTCGGCCCCGCTGCCTGTGCAGCCGCCGAAGTATATACCGCCTTCAATGGGGCTTTTGTCGCAGTCGATGCTCAGGTCCCGGATAAATACGCCCCGCTGCTGGTTCGCCCAGAAGGCGTACCCGCGCTGTGTATTTCGGATGATGACGGTTCGTCCAATACCGGCTCCCTGAATGCTAATTGAGGACCCCGTTATTTCAACCGGCCCCTGCACAAACCGTCCAGCCGGGTATTTTAAGGTACCACCGCCCCGTTTTTTCAAGTCCGCAATGGCCCGGTTAGCCGCTGGTGTCAATTCGGTTTCACCCGGTTTTTTATAGGTTAAAATCGAAACAACGGGCAGTCCAAAAGCCACTGATCCCCAAAACATTAGGATCACAAACGGCATGAAAATTGTTCGAGTCATGCAGAAATTAATTTTGATTAACGAATTTTTACCCCTCGATTGGCGTTAACTACCTACATCCCTTTTTACATAGTAGACACACTTTCAACGTTTTATGAAAAAAGCGCTGTTATTCATTTTTGCCATTCTGCCCCTTAGCCTTGCTAGTATCGGTACAACCGTCAAGCACACTTCCCACTCAACTCTCAACCGAACGAGCCTCTGGTCGGGCGTTTACGACGACCTGAAACTAGACAGCAACGGGCTCCGCAGAGAAGTATTTGAGTATGCACTCCGCGGGCTTCAGAAAACCAATTTTCCTAAATCTGTGCTCAGCATCGTCGATCTGAGCCAGCCCTCCAGCAAAAAGCGGCTCTACGTGATCGATCTTGATACGCGTCGGCTGCTGTTTCAAACGTACGTGGCCCACGGCCGTAACTCGGGCGAGTTGATGGCGGCTACGTTTTCTAATACTCATTCTTCTTATCAATCCAGCCTCGGGTTTTATCAAACGCTCGGCACCTACCAGGGAAAACACGGTTTATCGCTTCAATTGAAGGGTCTGGAGCGGGGTTTCAATGACAACGCTTTCAGCCGCGCCATTGTGATACACGGAGCCGATTATGTCTGCGAAGATTTTATCCGGCGGACCGGTCGGCTGGGTCGCAGTCAGGGCTGCCCGGCGGTTGAAAATGCCCTCAGTAAAGACATTATTCAGGCCATCAAAGGCGGCTCGTGCCTGTTTGTCTTTTCGCCCAACAAAAACTACTTACAGAAATCATCATTTCTGCTTTGATGAATTAGATCGGTCGGCCACCGTCTAACCCGTACACATCTTTATAACCCCGCAGATTGCCGCTCTCATCAACGTCGACCCGGTTGTAAACCACGAATACCGGGAAGGGCTTGGGTAGCTTCAGCGTCTGCGGTTTCTGATCGACCATGCAGCGGTTCATAAACCCTTCGTCGAGTACGGGTTTTTCCATCAGGTAATTGGCCAGCTCAACGGGTTTCTGCACCCGCATACAACCGTGGCTCCGCCAGCGGTCGGAGGTCTGGTCGAACAGGTCACGGGCGTTGGTGTCGTGCAGGTAGATGGCACCGGGGCCGGTCAGGTTAAACTTAATCAGACCCAGTGAATTGCTGCAACCGGACGCCTGCCGGAACCGGTATGGGAAGTTTTCCGCGGAAAGAGAGGCCCAGTCAATCTCGTAAGGATCTACGACCTGTTCTTTGGCGTCCAGCACTTCCATGTTCTGATTTTCCAGATACTGCACGTTTGCCTGTACTTTGGGCAGAATTTCCTTGATGCCAATTCCGCGCGGCACATTCCAGTACGGATACGTAATAATATCCGTCAGGTACGTAGTGAAAAACGGCGTTTTGGAATCTCTTTTACCGGCTATTACGTCCATCGGCAGCAGGCATTTGCCACTCCGGTCGTAGATGTTTAACTGAGCCGCCGGAATATTCACCACCAGGAACCGGTCAAACTCGAAGCGGTTTAAATACCGGTAGAAATTCAGCGTCTGCCGAACATACTTGGCCGTATCGTAAACGCCGGCTTTCCGCAGACGGGTGTAGTGGTTGACCAGGGTGGTATAATGCCCAAAAACTGACGTCTTTTTCAGCGAATCCAGCGCCGACCGCCCTTCGTCTTTTTTCAGCATGGCAATCGCCCATACCGTATCAATTTTCTCGGGCAGTTTGGTGTAAGTAATCCGCGACGGTTTGAGTCCGTACCGCAGTTCCAGCAGCAGGCCGGTGAACTTTTCGCCAAACTCTTTTTTCGTATCGTTGACCTGAAAAGAATACCGGTTGGTATCAATCCCGACCGAGTCGGCCGCCCGGCATAATTGCCGCATCACCACCTCGGCCTGCTCGCGGTTCCAGCCCTCCGCCGGAACGTCATTCTTGTTTAAAACTCCAAAATGCTTCAGCGCAAACCATCCCACAAGCAAAACAACTACGGCGCTGGCAACTAGTATGATAATATTACGGCGTTCCATGATTCAAAACTCACATAGGTTGTACTTACTTTATCTAAAACGATCAGGAAGCCGTTGCTGTTTGAAAAAACTCGGTTTTTGACGATTGAAGTATAAACTCATTGTAACTAATAAGCTTTACCTGGTCGCTTCAATGACCCCATCAGAAGCCTAACCAAACCGAGCAGAATGATGATCGGGCGTTTATTAGCGCAACCCGATTGGCACAAAAAAGCCCCGGAATCACTGACTCCGGGGCTTTCACGCACGCTCTAAACCTTACTTTTTCCGACTGCTTCCAACCAAGTATAAAACCGTTCCGACGATGAATCCGATACCGATGGCCCGGGCCACGTGGTACGAAACCGGGGGCGGCATGTCGACAATGCCCTGCTCATCGGTGTGGGCGGGCTGTTTAACATACCGACCGCCTTTGGGAACTTCTCTATTTTCGAAATTGTGAATCAGGTCTTCCAGTAATTGCGGCAACTGGATTCCCCGGATTGCTTTACCGTGCCCCGTTCCGGCGGCCGTTGGATTCAGCGCGGCCAGTTCCTGAATTGAGCGTTTGGAGGCTACCCAGTCAAAGGTAAAATAAGCCGGCGGGCCGTGCAGTTCCTCTTTTTGAGTCATCACCGCGAACGCCGAATTTTGGTTGGTGTTTGTAAACGCATCACCCGCAATCAGAGACCGGTCACTTTCGCGGAACAGCGAAACATGGCCCGGTGCGTGGCCCGGCGTGTGAATCACCCGCCAGCCGGGTAATTCCGGAATGGTCCCATCTGCGGGAAACGGGCGCACCTGATCACCAAAATCGTAAGGGCTGTTCGGAAACATCCACGATAGATACGCCATGGCACCCCCGCCCACTGCCGGATCCGGTGGCGGATAGTGCGATTTTCCCTGCAGATACGGCAATTCCAGTGGATGTGCATAGATCGGAACATCGCCCCATTCTTTCAGCAGGCTTTCCAGGGATCCAGCGTGATCGAAGTGACCATGTGTCAGCACAATGGCTTGTGGGGGGTTGTTTTCACCGAACAGTTCACGGGCTTTTTGACGAATCGGGTCCGCTCCGCTCGGCGTTCCGGCATCAACCAGAACCCACTTGCCGCCCTGTTGGGCTTCTCCGACAAAGTACACATTCACAAAAATGTTCTTGATTCCGCGCACGTCTTCCGCGACATCGTACGGCCCCAGTTCAACACTGGTACCCGGCTTTGCTGTCATTTGGCTTTCCATACCCTGTTTTTGGTTTGTTTCCTGATTAACTGCAATGTTTCCGGATTGTTGGTGTTCGTTGCGAGTTTAAAGGCTATGGTCTACGGTTGTCTATGGGTATTTTGGGGAAGCAACGGTAATTAAAATCAAGGGTGTCTGCGATCCGCCACCGGGGTTCTGTGCAGTCCTAAAGTAGAAAGCAAATTAGTACCTGGTTGCAAAAATTAGTATCTTTACGGCCGAAAACCGCCGTCGAGAATGCGAGTTCTGAAAGTGACTAAATACAGCCCGATTCTGCACGAACTGCGGGCTTCGTGGGGTGTGCTTCAGGCCGGAAAATATCTTCTGACTGAGTCTATGCAAAATCAGGCCCCACACGAAGACTTTTTCGCCTACCAAAACGCCGTTGCTGAAATCGGGCGAATCGAGCGGAAACTTGATATTTTATTCGATGAAATCCAGGCCGTTGAATTGCTGCACCAGGCCGCTATCCTGATCGGAAACTACGAAGATTTGTCGGACCGTAAACGCTCGGGCGACAGCTCCCCCCTGAACTAATTCATTACCCGGACCCCCCGCTCACGGTATAATGCCAGCACTTCCGGCCGGGCATCCGGGTCCGTCACCAGCGTATGAATCAGACTGAGCGGGGCAAACTGCACGTACTTTTCTTTTTCCAGCTTCGTAGAGTCGCACAGCAGAAAGGTTTCTTCCGCCTGGGCCGCCATCGCCAGTGTCATCCCGGCTTCGGTTTCGCTGTGAGCCGACAACCCGTTGGCCGCCGAAATACCGTCTACTCCCAGAAACGCCTTTTGAGCACGGTAACGGGCGATGTGTTCGTGCGCCATCAGACCGTGAACGGCCTGCCGCTTCGCATCGACCTCCCCACCCACCAGATTAACCGTTACATCTGACGACATCAACTCATTCACCACCGGCAACGAGTTGGTCACTACCTGGATGCGTTTGTTGCGGATAAACGGGCACAGCCGGAACACCGTACTCCCGCAATCCATAAAAATAACGTCTCCCTCCTGAATCTGCTGGGCCGCCAGCCGGCAGATGTGATCTTTGTTTTCGGAATTAACGGCGGTTTTATTGACAAACTGCACCGGGTTATTCGCTAGACTGACTTTCATAGCGCCCCCGTGGGTGCGATAAATCAGGCCGTCGCTCGCCAGCAACGTTAAATCCCGGCGAACGGTGATTTCCGATGTTTGCAACAACTCGGCCAGTTCCTTCACATCAATGGATCCCTTCTCATCGACCGTTTGTAAAATAATCCGCTTTCTGTTTGGGAAATTCATGGCGTTGTAGTTCATTTGTTCGATCAAAACTAATCAACAATAATCAAAAACAAACAAATACTACCATGAATAATGAACGGGTACAATTGGTAAGAGAAGAAGTCTTGTCTGACAACTGGTATATCCTACGGAAGGTCACCTTTAATTACCAGCGAAAAAATGGAATTTGGGAAACGCAGTCGCGGGAAGCGTACGACCGCGGCAACGGCGCTACCATCCTGCTGCACAACCCGGAAAAAAATACCGTTATCCTGACGCGGCAGTTTCGGATGCCTACCTACGTCAACGGTAACAGCAGCGGTTTACTGATTGAAGCCTGCGCGGGTTTGTTGGATAATGACAATCCAGAAGATGCCATTCGTCGGGAAACCGAAGAAGAAACCGGCTTCGTGGTGACCAACATCCGGAAAGTTTTTGAAGCTTACATGAGCCCGGGATCGGTAACCGAGAAGCTTTACTTTTTTACCGCCGACTATTCGGATTCTACCGAGAAGCGGACCGGGGGCGGCATTGAGGAAGAAGAGATTGATGTGCTGGAACTGCCCCTGCCGCAGGCCATGCAGATGATTGCTCAAGGGGAAATCGTGGATGGCAAAACCATCATGCTGCTTCAGCACCTCTGCTTGCAGCAGTTTCAGGCTGCATAAAAAATTCGGCCCCACCTCCCTTCTCACAGGCTTTGCACTGGAGAATGGGGCCAATGTTCAAGTATACGGTGAAAAACGGAATCGGATAGCAACTAAATAAAACTACGTCTCGCATTTCGGCGAATCACCGGCGGCAAACCGCTCAAGTAGAAATCATCGATCGGCTGATTCCAGACTTGCTTGAAACGCTCTTCCAGCGCCCTGCTATCAGGCTGCTTAGTCTTGGTATCTTTCAATTTGTATAACTCATCTCCCATTAAACACGAGAGCAAAAAGAACGAATCGTAATGCATGGCGGTAGGATGATTTTATATTACAAAGTACGGACCGCCCGATTAAAATCGTATGTAATCCAAATTAAACCGGACTTAAATTGCCCTTGAATAGGTCAACACGGATTAAAATGAAATTAAACCCGGTTTAACCCCTGTTGACATATTTCACCCAAAAATACCAACTGTCCGTCGGAAGATGGAGCAGTATGCCAATTCAAAAAATGGTTTTGCGTAAAAAGTTGTTATACGGTTAGAAACCAACTGTTGCACCATGACAACGCTGACTGAAACCTACACGGATATGCTCCGGTCGCTGATTGCGCTCCGGAAATACGTCAAGATTTTTTATACAACCGACCTAAATGAATTGCTCTCGGTGACTTCAATCATGACGGAGTTGCAGTCGGGCCCCGACGGCGATTTTGTCCGGCTGACGTCGGGCCAGTTAATCCGCACCGACCGCCTGGTGAACGTAAACGGGGTATACGCCCCGGGCCACGAAGAATACGAGAGTTGTCTGGATTGCCGGATCTAAGGCGGATTCAAACCGTCAGACACCGGTTCTACTCCAAAAATCAGGCTGTATGGCCTGATTTTTTTTGTCCGCTGAGGCAGAAACAGATACGGCGCCCGGTTGACATTTCTCATTATTTTATATTGACAAACCAGCCTTTCCTGTTTTTTTTGTGGCTCAAATTCAGTAAACCGAATACATGAGCTCATCCCATGAATCTGGTAATGTGCCCGCGCGCATTGCGGCATTGCTCAGTCTGACCGCCCGGCAGGTCGCCAATACCGTTCAATTACTCGATGAGGGCGCAACCGTTCCCTTCATCGCCCGGTACCGCAAAGAGGCCACTTCACAACTGGATGAAGTCCAGATTGGCGCCATCAAAGATACGTATCAAAAGCTGCTGGAACTCGACAAACGCCGGGACGCGATCCTGAAATCCGTTGGAGATCAGGGCAAGCTCACCGTCGAACTTCGTCAGAAAATCGAAGCCGCCGACTCGCTGACCGAACTGGAAGATTTGTATTTGCCCTACAAACCCAAACGGAAAACGCGAGCCACCATCGCCGTTGAAAAAGGATTGGAACCACTGGCCAAGCTTATTTTCAGCCAGCGCGAAAACACCATCGAACGAAAAGCCGCTACGTACCTGAACGATCAGGTTGGCAGTGTGGAAGAGGCCCTACAGGGAGCCCGCGACATCATGGCCGAGTGGATCAGCGAAAACGCCGACGCCCGCCAGCGCATCCGGAATCTGTTCGAGCGGGAAGCCATTATCCGGTCGGTGGTGAAGAAAGATAAGGCGACGGTCGGGATTAAGTACAAAGACTATTTTGATTTTGCCGAACCGCTCCGCCGGGTTCCCTCCCACCGGTTGCTGGCCATCCGGCGCGGAGAAGCCGAGGGCATTTTGTCAGTCAGTATTTCGCCCGACGAAGATGCCGCCCTCGACCGGCTCGACCGGCAGTTTCTGCGTTCGGGTTCGTCGGAAAGCATCGATCAAGTGGCCATTGCCATCAAGGACAGCTACAAACGCCTGATCAAACCGTCCATTGAAACCGAATTCGACAACGTATCCAAAAACAAAGCCGATCAGGAAGCCATCAAGATATTTGCCGACAACCTCCGCCAGTTGCTGCTCTCGCCCCCGCTGGGTCAGAAACGGGTGCTGGCCATCGACCCGGGTTTCCGAACCGGCTGCAAAGTGGTTTGTCTCGATGCGCAGGGTAATTTGCGGGCCAACGACGTGATTTATCCGGACATGCGTCGGGATCAGGCGCAGCAAACGTTGCTGAAGCTGGTTTCCCAACACCAGATTGAAGCCATCACAATTGGAAACGGGACCGCCGGACGCGAAACGGAAGAGTTTGTCCGCAGCCTGGATTTTGGAAAAACCGTTCCGGTGTTCATGGTCAGCGAGCAGGGTGCTTCCATTTATTCGGCCTCGGAAGTGGCCCGTCAGGAGTTCCCGAATCACGACGTGACTGTTCGGGGGGCGGTTTCCATTGGTCGAAGGTTGATGGATCCGCTGGCCGAACTGGTCAAAATTGACCCCAAATCCATCGGTGTGGGGCAATACCAGCACGACGTTGATCAGACGGAACTAAAAAGCAGCCTGGACCGGGTGGTGGAAAGCTGCGTGAACCAGGTGGGCGTCTCGCTCAACACGGCCAGCAGCCACCTGCTGCGCTATGTATCTGGCCTGGGGCCGCAACTGGCCACTAACATTGTGGAATTCCGGGCTCAGAACGGACCGTTCCAATCGCGCGACCAGTTGAAGAAAGTCCCCCGGCTGGGCAACAAAGCCTACGAACAGTGTGCCGGTTTTCTGCGGATTGATGCGGGCAAAAACCCGCTTGATAACAGCGCCGTTCACCCGGAAAGCTACCCGGTGGTGGAGCGCATGGCCCGCGATCTGAGCTGCACGGTTGCGGATTTGATAAAAAAAGCTGACCTCCGCAAGCAGATTAAGCCCGAACAGTACGTTACCGAAACAGTGGGTCTGCCCACGTTGCGCGATATTCTGGCCGAACTCGAGAAGCCGGGTCGTGATCCTCGCGAAATGCTGACGGTTTTTGCGTACGACGAGCGGGTGCGCAAACCGGAGGACCTGCGCGAGGGCATGCAGCTGCCCGGCATTGTTACCAACGTGACGGCTTTCGGCGCGTTTGTCGATATTGGCGTCAAGCAGGACGGGCTGGTGCATATTTCGCAGCTCTCCAATCAATACGTCACGGACCCGCGGCAGGTTGTCAGCGTTCATCAGAAAGTACAGGTGAAGGTGCTGGAAGTGGATTTGCAGCGCAAGCGGATTGCCTTGACGATGAAATTTTGATAGCTTGACCTGCGCATTACGACGCCGGAAGGAATCGGTTCACCCTGGGCTTCTTTCTTCCGGTGTCGTGCTAACTGGACCGTAACCATTCATGCAAAACAACAGAACCCTATAATGAAGACCTTACTACGCCCTTTCTGGCCTGCTGCTCTTCTGGTGTTGACCTTATCGTCCTGTTCTTTTTTTAAGACCTCTCACTATACCCCGCCCGCCCAGCGGAGAACTCCGGTAGCCAATCGCAAGCCGGCCGTATCAAAACCGCTGAAAACCGTCGATACGCGTACTTACCAGAAAGGCTACGTTCCCCAGGTCGTTAAAATTGCCCGGACGTACACCGGAACCCCCTACCGGCTGGGTGGCAATACCTCGTCGGGCATCGATTGCTCGGGCCTGATATTTGCCGCTTTCAACACCGTGGGTCTGCAAATGCCGCGTGTTTCCTGGCAGCAGGCCGAAGTAGGTTTCGAAGTAGAAGTTCCGCAAATTCAGGCGGGAGATCTGCTGTTTTTTGTACCCGATGACGGAAAATCCGGTTACGTCTCGCACACCGGCATTGTCACGGAGGTACTTGGTCCGAACAACATCCGGTTCATTCACGCATCGTCCTCCCGCGGGGTTCGGGAAGACAACCTGTTTTCCAATTATTTCAAGGGCCGGTTTGTCAAAGCCGTGCGTCCGTTTTAACCGTTGTTTTGCAGAAAAGCCGCGGCCATTTCGAGCGTCTTCAGATACGAATACTGCGGTGGTGTGTAATACAGCGAATTTTTCCCGGACCGGAATTCTTCCAGAAGGGTAGCCAGCGAAACGAACTGCAACGCGGCTACCTCGTCGGGTTGCATCACAAACTGGTCGATCGTCCGGTCGGTCTGGAACAGATACACCGCAGCGTGCTCCCGATCGTACAACGAAACCGCTTCGTCGATTGCCACCACGTCTACATTGCCCAGGTAATGAAGTTCGGTTTCCTGGGGCCGTACGCCAATCTCCTCCTCCACTTCCCGAATGGCGCACTGTTCGTAGGTCTCGCCCGGATCGAGGTGACCGCCCACGCACACATCCCAGAAATTCGGCAGGTAGCGCTTATCCGGATGACGCAGGCTCAGCAAGACCTCGTTTTGGTGATTCAGGACAACGATTTCGGAAGTACGGTGCCAGTCGCCGTCGCGGTGGGCATCGGTTTTCGGTTTGGTGAAGCCCAGTGGTTGATTTTGGGCATCGAAGATTTCCAGTAAGTCCATAAAAAAAAGCCGCATGGCTGCGGCTGTTATGTTCATCAACGTGGTTTCAACGCAGCACGGCAAAGATGGCCGTTTTTGCGCATGTGTTCCTACTGGTTTGCCAAAAATTGCGTTCAGACCCGCTGCAACACGTCGTCGATAAACCCGTATTGCCGGGCCTCCTCGGCTTTCATCCAGTAGTCGCGGTCGGCATTGCGCTCCAGTTCCTCGACCGACCGGCCGGTATGACGCGCCATAATTTCGTACAGTTCCTGCCGTAAAATCACAATCTGGCGGGCCGTGATTTCAATATCGACCGACTGCCCCTGAGCCCCTCCGTGCGGCTGGTGGATCATCACGCGGGCGTGCGGCAAAGCCGAACGTTTGCCGGGCGCTCCGGCGCAGAGCAGAACCGCCCCAAAGGAAAGCGCCACACTCGTACAAATGGTTGCAACGTCGGGCCGAACGTACTGCATGGTATCGTAGATGCCCAGACCGGCATAAACCGATCCGCCCGGGCTGTTGATGTACAGCAGAATATCTTTTTTGGGGTCGGCCGATTCCAGAAACAACAACTGCGCAATGATGACATTGGCAATCTTATCGTCGACGGCGGTGCCGAGGAAAACGATCCGGTCGGCCATGAGCCGGGAAAACACATCGACCTCCCGGAAGTTCATGGGCCGCTCTTCAATGACAGCCCGGGTCATGTTTTCAATCTGGTGCAGGTAACGGTCTACCGTCAGGCCGTTCAGGTGCTGCCCGCGCACGGCAAATTTACGAAACTCACGTCGGCTACGTTCGGGATAATACATGATGTAAGAAGGGGTTACGAATGAAAGTTTGGCAAGGGCAATACTGTACCACCCGGCTTCCGGAAGCCGCAATGGAAAGAAGGCAAACTATAAGGTGGGGTATTTTACCGGACCGACTTAGCCGAATAACCGGACGTATATGAAATCCAGTTCGTGACGAAGTTGCTGCCGCCCGGCCAGCCGTAACGCCTGATACGCCCGTTTCTGAGCTGCCAGTTTTTGCTGCCAGTCCTGATCCCAGAGTAACCGAACAGACACCTCAAGCTGCTGTTCTTCGCTCAGGCTACCCTGCAGGTACGCTTCCAGCAATTGTACTTCTTCCAGTTCGGGGCGCATGGCGGTCAGGGTTTGAAATTCTCGATGGACAGATGGCCGACGGCTTTCCGGAGCCGCTCCAGGCACTTGTACTTCTGGACGGTCGCCGATCGAACGGTGCGGTACCCCTGCTGCGTGGCAATTTGCTCGAGTCGCTGGCCGAAGTAGTAGAAACCAACCAGGATAGCTTGACAGGTTTCGCCCAATTGCTCCACAAACGTCAAAAGCTTTAGCGGAGCGGGTTCCTCTTCCCCACCGGACGGCTCCCCGGCGATCTCGGCCTGACTTTCGGTCAACGGCTGCTGCCGCCCCCGTTTTTCGAGTTCCTGCCGCCAGAGGTTCTTGCAAATACCCATCAGGTAGGTACTCACGGAGGCCGTCAGCGTCAGTTGTTCCTGCACCATCTTTTCGTAAAACAGGATCATGGCTTCGTGAAAGATGTCCTTCGCGTCGTCGGTTGTCCCGCCCCGTTCTCTCACGTAATGCCGTACCATCGGAAACGTTTGGGCGTAAATCCGTTCCAATGTTCGCTCCCGGTCGGTTAAGAGGGCGACGTTCATCGACAAACTCTGAGTTGCATTCATACGCTTTTTAACGGTTTATCGGCATTACGCTCACGTATCACCCAAGGGTACGAAAAAAATTTGCAGCAAAAGCCGTAAAACAAAGAAGCCCCAAATCTATCGGATTTGGGGCTTCTGCGAAATCTGGTGGAGATAGTCGGATTCGAACCGACGGCCTCTACAATGCCATTGTAGCGCTCTAGCCAACTGAGCTATACCCCCTTTTTTTCGTGGTGCAAAGATCAGAAAAATCTGAAATAATGCAAGGGGGCCTGAAAAGATTTCGTTTAGCCAGAAAAAACTTTTTACGAATTCCTTATTGCGCCACCATTTCGGCATCGGCAATGATGTAATTCAGTTCGTAGATGTTATCGGCGTTCAACTTGAGTGTACCCCGGAACGTCCGGCGTTCATCCGTCTTGAACTTCATCCCCGGCTTTTTAAACTTGAGTGATACCACCGACTCCGGCCCGGCTCCTCCGCAGAAGAAGCACGCGCTGTAGGGAAAGGCGGAAAGAACATATGTATTCGACTCAATGTCAACCGGAAGCACGTATCCCGTCAGCTCCACCGGCTTGCCACTCAGCTTCTGGATTCCGGCGCCGAAGGTTGGATACAGCATGTACACCGATTCTTCCGGATACCATTTTTTCTTAAAAGTCACATCGCGCAAGGTCTCCCAGGACAGTTTAACCGGCTCGGCAACCGTCGTGACCGGACGCTCACCCACTTCGCTGGACGGGGTAAACGATGCGAAAGTCAACAGTCCTAAAAGAGCGATGAAGCAGCTAGTTTTTTTCATGATCAGGCCGTGTTCAGATAAACACAAATCTACGTCGTTTTACGGTTTAAAAACAACACTATTTACGGTTTGGTTCGGGTTTTCAGACTCATAAATTACGAAGTTAAAGGTGTGTTCCTTTAATTTTCACAAATTTTGTTACCTTTACCTTAATCAACGTTCGTTGCATCATATAAACTGTGTCGGAAGTAGATAACGTTATACCCCAGACCACTCAGCCTTCGGCCCGCCATTTCAACCGTTTATTCCTGATAACACTGGTGTTTATTGCCGTGTTAATAACGGTGGCCGAGGTTGTGACTCAGCTTCAAACCCGACGCGAAGCCGAACGGGTTATGATCATCGGAATGGCTTCGGCCCAGCGCCACCACAGCCAGCGCATTGTCAATAAGATCCTGCAACTCAGTCGTCCCAGCGAACACGCTCGTTTTCAAAGCAATCTGACCGAAATCAAGACGCTGTTTTCGGAGTTTGAAACCAACCACCTGCACATCGAACAGGGAACGGTGCCGGGCTACCCAATTATGGTGCAGAACAGCGACAGCGTCAAAATTCGCTTCCAGTTTCTGAAACCGTATTATTTCGGGTTCCGGGAGTCGGTGCAGCGCGTGATTCAGGAAGCCGAACAGGTCAATAGTCCCGAGGAGTTTACGTCCAAAGTCGACCTGACCGCCTTGCTGGCCAACGAAACACCGTTTCTGGAAAATATGGACGCGGTGGTGCAGCAATACACCCGCGAAACGCTCGCTAATGTAGACACCACCCGCCTGATCGAGTTTACCATTTACCTCTTCACGCTGCTGGCACTGGTGTTTGCCGGTTGGTATATTTTGCGGCCCGCAATCAATAAATTTGAAGCGGTTATCGTTCAACTAGTTGAAGCAGAGACCCGGACGGCTACCACCAACCGGAAACTGCTCTCGCTGAACCGGGCCCTGAAAGAAACCCGTCAGCAACTCTTCGATGCCACTCGCCAGCAATACCAGCAGCAGATGGACGAACAAAAACTTCGGACCTCGTATCTGGTTGCTGGTCAGGAAGAAGAACGAAAGCGGCTTTCCCGCGAACTGCACGACGGTATTGGTCAAATGCTGACAGCTATTAAATTGCAGGTCGAAAGCTTTGAGCGCAGCCTGAACGGCAAGGAAAAAGAGATTAAAAGTTTTGTCGTACTGAAAGACCTGATCGCCCAGACCATTCAGGAAACCCGCAACGTATCAAACAACCTGATGCCAACGGTTTTGAGTGATTTTGGGCTGATCCCGGCGGTAAAAATGCTGGCCGATTCGCACGATAAAAACAGCAAGACAGACATTACTTTTCACACAAATTTGTCCAATGTTCGTCTGGACAAAAGCGTAGAGATTGGCGTTTACCGCATTGCGCAGGAAGCCGTGAGCAACGCGCTCCGTCACGCTGAGCCCACTCAGATAACCATTGATTTATTCGAAAAAGATAATTACTTGCATTTGATTGTCAACGACGATGGCAAAGGGTTCCGGATTCACCGCAGCCGGAAAGAAGACACCAAACGACCGTCGCAGGGCATTCACAACATGCACGAACGAGCCGCCCTGATCAACGGCAAATTCAAGATTTCCTCTGCGCCCGACAAGGGCACTAAAGTCCAGGTAAGTATACCTTTTAAACTTGTACAGCAAGAATATGAGTACACTAAAGTTAATGCTGGTTGATGACCATTCCATCGTCAGAAACGGAATTCGCTCCCTCCTCGAGCAAAATGAAGAATTTGAGATTATCGACGAAGCCGGTGACGGTGAAGAGGCCCTTGAAAAACTGAAGACGCAGCAACCGGACGTGGTGTTGATGGACATTTCGCTGCCCGGCATGTCGGGAATTCAGACGACCCAGATCATCTCACGGCTGTACAAGAACATCAAAACGCTGATGCTTTCGATGCACAACAACGAAGATTACATTCTTCGTTCGGTGGAAGCCGGTGCCTTCGGTTACATTCTGAAAGACTCCTCGAGCGACGAAATGATGAAAGCGCTCCGAACCATTGCCAGTGGCGAAAAATACTTTAGCTCGCCCGTAGCCACGATTATTCTCAACGGCTACATGCACCAGTTGAAGAAAACGGAACGCACCAGCAAAGTCCGGCGCTCGAAGCTTTCGAAGAAGGAAAAAGAGATTCTGCAGTTCCTTGTAGATGGCATGAGCAGCCGCGAAATTGCCGAAAAACTGCAGCTTTCGGTTCGCACCGTCGACAACCACCGCGCCAACATGATGCGCCGTCTTCAGGTGAAAAATGCCGCCGAGTTGGTTAAAATGGCCGTTGAAGAAAAATTGATCTGAAAAACTATTTCGGGCCACGGTAGTGTTATACCGTCGCAGTCTTTTTAAACACATGCAGTGTTTTGCACAAGTTTTATACATTTTTGTAACAAAGACTATAGCATAAGTATAGTATTGTACTTTAACCAAACGAATTTACGTATGGCACTCCGATTAGGTGACATTGCTCCGGATTTCACCGCTGAAACCACCGAGGGCACCATCAATTTCCACGAATGGCTGGGCAATTCCTGGGGAATGATCTTTTCCCACCCCGCCGATTTTACCCCCGTATGCACGACCGAGCTGGGTCGAACGGCTCAATTAAAAGATGAGTTCGAAAAGCGCGGGGTTAAGGTCATAGCGGTCAGCGTTGATCCGCTCGATTCCCACCGGGAGTGGGTGAAAGACATCAACGAGACCCAGAACACCACGGTCGATTTTCCGCTGATTGCCGACCACGACCGTAAAGTGGCCGAACTCTACGACATGATTCACCCCAATGCGTCGGAAAAAGCGACCGTTCGCTCGGTGTTCATCATTGGTCCCGATAAAAAAATCAAACTGACGCTGACATACCCGGCTTCGACGGGCCGCAACTTCTTCGAAATCCTGCGGGTCATCGATTCGCTGCAACTGACGGCCAATTACCAGGTGGCTACCCCCGCCGACTGGCAGGAAGGCCAGGATGTGATTGTCGTACCGGCCGTCAGCACCGAGGACGCCGTGAAGAAATTCCCAAAAGGCGTCAACATCGTAAAGCCGTATCTGCGGACCACTCCGCAACCCAATAAATAAGGTTTCGGCCTGAACCTAAAACGGGTGCTGACTGGTTTCTGAGCCATCAGCACCCGTTTTTGTTTTACAGCCCACCGGAATTTGCCTCATTTTTTCGAACATTCTCTTTTTCTCCTGGTTTGGTTTGTGTAATCACTATTAAACAAACGTTATGAACGTCTTAGAACGCAATCCAACCAAAGGATCGGTGAAAAACCCGAATCCATCGCACAAAGAGGGACCTGTGGCTGAAGCTATCGAAGAGCAAACCGCCAAACTGCCATCTGATCTGTTTCTGTGGGCTTCCGTAGCATCGATGGGTGTTTCCCTGTTTTATAAGTTTCAACATGAAAATGACAAGGCTTTGTTCGTCGGCCAGTGGGCAGCACCCTTTTTGCTGTTAGGTCTCTACAACAAAATTGTGAAGCTGGAAGGCCACGATTAATCCGAAAAAGCCCTGAAGAAGAGAGGCAGAACGGAAAGGGGTAATGGTAACATTCCTTTGTCCATTCTTCCTCTCTTCTTTTTTCTCCTTATTTTTGCCCGGTATGAGCCAGATTGTTCTGTATTTATATCGGAAAAGAAAGTACCTCCGCTGGCCCTTTTTGGCGTTCTGTCTTCTGGTGGTCGGTCTCTGGTGGTACCGTTCCCTCGAAAAGGTCAATGAATTACAGTGGCAATATGTAAACGGCTACGGGATTCGGATGCCGCTGAAGTACACCATTCACGGCATTGACGTTTCACACCACAACAGCCGGATCAACTGGAAACGCGTCTGTCAGGCCCAGGCCAACGGCGTAAGCCTGCAATTTGTTTTTGTAAAGGCCACCGAAGGCGCCACGCTGGTTGACCGCCGGTTTAAACACAACTGGAAGGAAGCCCGGAAGGCCGGTTTGATGCGCGGTGCCTACCATTTTTACCATCCCAAGCGCGATCCCGCCAAACAAGCCCGGAATTTCATCAACACCGTCACGCTCAAACCCGGTGACTTCGCCCCCGTGCTGGACCTCGAACGCAACGACAAAGGCCGGGTGCCCGCCGATAAGTTGATTGCCGATATTCGCGTCTGGCTGCGCCTGGTGGAAGATCATTACGGGATGCGGCCCATTATTTATGTCAACCGGCATTTCTATTTGCTCTACATTGCCGGTAACTTTGACGATTACCCGCTCTGGCTTGCCGATTATTCCAGCGATACACCCCGCCAGTTTAAGGCGGACCGCTTGTATATTTGGCAGCATAACGAAAAAGGCTCTGTAGACGGAATCCGCGGAAAAGTCGACTTTAACGTATTCGTTTGCGAACCCGAACGATTGAAAGAAATTTGTCTTTGACCCCAAATCCAATGTTACCTACCCAATCTTTCCTCCAACTTCCTGCTTATCAGCAGTTGCAGAACCACTATCAGCAAATTAAAGACCGTCACCTGCGGGATTTGTTTGCCGAAAATCCAAAACGGTTTGACCATTTCTCACTGCGGTTTGAAGACATTCTGGTCGATTTCTCCAAAAACCGGATCGACAACGAAACCCTGACCCTGCTGCGCCGACTGGCCAGTGAAGCGGGCCTTTCCGAAGCCATTGAAAAAATGTTTTCCGGCGACCGCATCAACGCAACCGAAAACCGTTCCGTTCTGCACGTAGCCCTGCGAAACCGCTCCAACTCCCCCATCGAGGTAGACGGCAAGGATGTTATGCCGGAGGTAAACGTCGTGCTCGACAAAATGAAAAGCTTCGCCGACCGCCTTACTTCGGGCGAATGGAAAGGCTATACCGGGAAACCGATCACGCAGTTGGTCAACATTGGCATTGGCGGTTCGGATCTGGGTCCGGTTATGGTCACGACGGCGCTGAAGCCGTATGCCGTTCAGAAGGATGGGAAGCCGCAATTTGGAGTCCATTTTGTTTCGAACGTCGATGGTGTGCACATCTACGAAACACTCCAGGACCTCGATCCGGAAACGACGCTGTTCATGATCGCGTCGAAAACTTTCACGACGCAGGAAACCATGGCCAACGCCCACTCGGCCCGCGACTGGTTTCTCAAGCACGCCCAGGACGAATCGGCGGTGGCAAAACATTTTGTTGCCATTTCCACCAATAAGTCGGAGGTTGAAAAATTTGGCATCGACCCCGAAAACATGTTTGTCTTCTGGGATTGGGTCGGCGGACGGTATTCGCTCTGGTCGGCCATCGGTCTGTCGATAGCCTGTTACATCGGATTCGAAAATTTTGCGGAATTGCTGGAAGGTGGTCACGCGATGGATCAGCACTTCAAAAACACGCCCCTGGAGGAAAATATTCCGGCGACACTGGCCCTGGTCGGCATCTGGTACAATAATTTTTTCGGGGCCGAATCGCACGCGATTTTACCGTACGATCAATACATGAGCCGGTTTGCCGCTTATTTCCAGCAGGGCGATATGGAGAGCAACGGAAAGTCTGTCGACCGGAACGGCCAGCCAGCGGCTTACCAGACCGGCCCGGTAATCTGGGGCGAACCCGGCACGAACGGCCAGCACGCTTTTTACCAGCTCATTCACCAGGGCACCAAGCTGATTCCCTGCGACTTCATCGCACCGGCCATTAGCCACCGGCCGCTGGGAGAACACCATAACATGCTGCTTTCCAACTTCTTTGCCCAAACCGAAGCCCTGATGAACGGCAAATCCGGCGAAGAAGTCGTAAGCGAGTTGGAGAAGTCGGGAAAAACCAGGGAAGAAGTCGAACTGCTGATGCCGTTTAAGGTCTTCTCGGGAAATCGCCCCACGAACTCGATTCTCGTCAAGCAGATCACCCCCCGGACGCTCGGCAGTTTGATTGCGCTGTACGAACACAAGATTTTCACCCAGGGCGTTATCTGGAATATCTTTAGTTTTGACCAGTGGGGCGTTGAATTAGGTAAGCAACTGGCGAACCGCATCCTGCCAGAACTGACCGACAACCAACCGGTCTCTTCACACGACAGCTCAACGAATGGATTGATTAATTATTTTAAAGAATTACGTCGGTCGTAAACAATCCAAGAATTCCGTGGTTTAAGAGGTGTATGTGGTGACATACACCCGCTTCGGCGGTCTGATTTTTTTACAAAACTTCAACAACGTTATAATCATGAAACGCAACAGTACAATGCTTGCGCTTTGCCTTTTGGGAACGTGGAGCGCATTTGCTCAGACCATTTCGTCCGATACGACCAGAACGACGACAACAACTGTAACTACCAGCCAAACTGATACAACCTATCGCTCCAACTCGGCGAATTCGTCCAGCTCTACGATGGATAACACGTCGACCACCACACCAGCGAACAGTTCTTCGTATTCGACGACGCCCAGCAACAGCAGCTCATCCATGTCTAGCTCTGCCACCGACAACAGCAGCCGGGAAACGCGCACCAAACGCGAGAAAGCAGAGAAACCTTACAAAGCATTCACCGGCGGTTTTTACGTGGGTGCCAACACAACCCGCTACAAAGGTGAAGACATCGATGGCGACAACCCATCAGGCCGTCTGGGCTACCAGATTGGTGCCTTCGTGCGGGGTGGTGGCCGGTTGTACGGTCAGTTAGGGGTTGAGTATTTTGCGTCCAGCTCCAACTATTTCCGCCCCGGTGACGGTTCTTCGCTTTCGGATATTTCCGGACGAATCAACACCAAATGGCTGCAAATCCCGGTACTTGTGGGTGTGAAACTGGCGCAGTCTGAGCGCGGTATTTCCGCCGTACGTCTGGGTGTTGGTGCTGAATACGCCAACCGGTTGAGCGGTAGCAACACCATTGAAATTGACAACGACGAGATTAAAAGCGGAACCTTCCTGGGGCTGGTCAACCTGGGCTTTGATGTAGGTCCTGTGCTGATCGATCTGATGTACCACCACGGTTTCTCGGACGCTATCGGCGGATTCAATAATTCGCAACGTCGGTCACTGGGTGTAAACTTCGGCTTTAAGTTCTAAGTAGCGTGCTGTTTCCTAGTTGAACGGTGCCACGGCTCAAATTCGTGGCACCGTTTTTTATTATAGCAGCGTAGCCTCCTGCGCTATCTTTTCCACAATCTGGTCGGCCGTTAGCTTTTGCTGCTCCCCCGTTACCATATTCTTAAGCGTCAGTTGACCCGTCTGGATTTCTTCCGAACCGATCAGAACAACGTACGGAATCCGCTTGGCATTGGCGTAATCCAGTTGTTTCTTCACTTTCGCCGTATCCGGATACGCTTCCGCCGAAATATTACTGGCCCGCAGCTGACTCAGCAGAGGCAACCCAATCGAGCGCCCCTCTGCATCCAGGTGAACCACCAGTACTTGGGTTGACTGCAAGCCGGTTTCGGGAAACAACTTCAATTCTTCCATCACGTCGTAAATCCGATCGACGCCCAGCGAAATTCCTACGCCCGACAGGCCCGGCATTCCGAATGCCCCGGTTAGGTTATCGTAACGACCGCCCCCGCTGATGCTGCCGATCTGCACTCCGTTGGCTTTTACCTCGAAAATGGCACCGGTGTAGTAAGACAACCCCCGGGCCAGCGTTACGTCCAGTTGAATTCGGGCATCGGCCAATCCGTACTGCGCCACCAGCGCCCAGACTTCCTCCAATTCCGCAACGCCTTTCAAGCCCACTTCCGAGCCCGCCAGCCAGGTTTTCAATTGCGCAAAAGCCGCCTGAGTTTCGGTTGGAAACTGAAACATGGGTTCCAGCTTTTCAATGGATCCGTCCGAAAAACCGCGCTGCTTCAATTCTTCCACCACTTTTTCCTTCCCGATTTTGTCGAGCTTATCAATGGCAACAGCCAGCGGTCCCTCCTGCCCTTCGGCCCCAACCACCTCTGAAATACCAGTCAAAATCTTCCGGTTATTGATTTTTACCGTAAAATCCCGAATGCCGAGATTGCGCAGACTCTCGTGCAGCATCAGGACGATTTCCGCTTCGCACAGCAGCGAGTCCGTCCCTACTACATCGGCGTCGCACTGCACAAACTCCCGGTAACGACCCTTCTGAGGCCGGTCGGCCCGCCAGACCGGCTGAATCTGATACCGTTTAAACGGCATGGCCAGGGCGTGCCGGTTCATGACTACGTAGCGGGCGAAGGGCACCGTTAGATCGTAACGTAGTCCTTTTTCCGAAATTTTCAGCGTTAACTTCCGGGCATTTTCCTGCCAGTCGGCTCCGGTCAAACCGTTGGCAAAGTCGCCCGAATTAAGAATCTTAAACAGCAATTGATCCCCTTCCTCGCCGTATTTTCCCATCAGCACCGACAGGTTTTCGAGGGCGGGTGTTTCAATGGGTTGAAAGCCATAACGCCGGAATGTCTGCCGGATGGTTTCCAGCAGAAAAAGCCGTTTGCTCATTTGCTCCGGCCCAAAATCGCGGGTTCCGCGGGGTACACTCGGTTTTTGCATGGCGCAAAAATAGCAAGCCCGGCGGATAGATTATTGGTTTTGTGCAGCTTTTCCGCTAATTTTGCGGACCATTTGGAATCAACTTATTATTTATACAATCATGGGAGTTACAGAACTGAAACGGAAGGACAAAAAAAATAAAGCGCGGGCCAACAACAAAACGGCGAAAATCAAACAATTGCTACGCCGTCCTGACATCAAAAACGTTGATGTAGACGCGATCAAAGCCTCTTTTGCGGAGAAAAAAGGCCAGACAACGGAAGCGTAAGCTACCGGGTCGGCTGCTCAGTTTTTTTTGCAAACTGGTCACTGTCACTTGATTGCCTCGTTACGCTCGACGGACGGGGTTTTCTTTTTTTTGCCGCTCCCGTAGCATCTTTTTCAGGTACCGGCGAATTGTTCTGCGGTTTTCAATTCGCACCCGGAAAATAATAGCCTGCCCAAACAGCGCAATTCCAGCGTTGATGACGATGAGGCTATACGTTCCGAGCAGAAACCAGCGGTTGAATGGTTCGTTGGCGTGCATTAGGTTCGCAGCCTGGCTAAACACGCACAAGCCGTAGCCAATCAGCATGAGGCTGAAAGGAGCCAGCAAAAGCCATTTGGTGCGCGTACTCATTCGCTTAAGAAGTCGCCGACCGGGAGGTTTAGAAGAAGCGATGGCCATCGTGTTTATTTTCTACGTGGATCAAAGCTCTAATTTAACAGACGAAGTCGCATTTCTTTTATAATCTGTTAATAATTGCTTATTCGGACCCAATACGGCCACTGTCGGTTGACTGGGCTTCCGAGTTTGAGGGGGTATGAAACAGCTCATCAGCTTTATATTACGCAACGTACCGCGCCCGGCCTTACAGCGCGTCAGCCATTACGCCATGAAAGTGATGATGGTTTTCTACCGGGGAAACAACGTGGAATGCACGGTTTGCGGCAAACACTTCCGGGAGTTTATGCCGTTTGGCCGAACCAACCCGCGCCCGAATGCCCTGTGTCCGAACTGCCTGGCCCTGGAACGGCACCGGCTGATGAACCTCTACCTGGAGCGTAAAACCAATTTCTACCGGGATCCGCTGAAGGTGCTGCACGTGGCCCCGGAATACTGCTTTATCGACCGGTTCGATAAATTACCCAACCTGGATTACATCACCGCCGACATTGAGTCCCCCCTGGCGAAGGTGAAGATGGATATTCATCAGATTCCGTTTCCCGACAACACGTTCGATGTGGCGTTTTGCAACCACGTGATGGAGCACGTGGAGGACGACGTGAAAGCCAGCAGCGAGCTCCACCGCGTCCTGAAACCCGGCGGTTGGGCCATCATCCAGTCTCCGATTGATTACAACCTCCCCACCACCTTCGAGGACCCCACCGTTACCGACCCGAAGGAGCGGGAACGGCTTTTCTGGCAGAGCGACCACCTGCGGCTTTTTGGCCGGGACTACGCACAGCGGCTGGCCAAAGGCGGCTTTACCGTGATCGAGGATCGGTTCGTTTTTGATTTGCCCAGGGAAGAAGTCAAACGGTTTTCCCTGCCCGCTGGCGAGGTCATTTACCTCTGTAAAAAGTAATTGCTTACCCGCTTCCTTACTCCACCGGATACGGTCCTTCCGAAAAGGTGCCGGTATGGTACCCTTTTGAACCGATTTGTTTCGCTAACGGACTTTTCAGGTCATCGCCCACGGCAAGGCGGTTGATAACGGCTTTGAAATCGTGCCGGGGCTGCCAGCCCAATTCGGTTCTGGCCCGCTCGTTGACGTACACCCGGTCAATAGACGGCGGGAGTTGCCAGCCGCGACGCTGATACTCGGTCTGATACTTCGGCACCAACCGCGCAACTACCTGGGGCGCATCGGCCCGCAGTTCCGCCGTGTCGTTTGGCGAGAAAGGCGTTGTTGCGCTGATAATGTACGTTCCGAAGCCGATGGATCGCGCCCGTTCAGCCGCCAGCAGGTGGGCGCTTACGGCATCTTCGATGTCCACGCGCCGGAACAGATATTCATTGGCTTTTAGGTTATCGTCCGCGAACGTGTCCCGCACCCCCTTGTTGTCATCGTCTTCGGGGAAAAACCGGGAGGTTCGCAGGACCAGACAGGGCAGGCCGTAGTTCCGGTAAAAAAGCTGGCAGAGGTTTTCAGCGGCCGCCTTGGTCACTCCATAGATGTTCTTGGGAATGGGCGTTACGTCCTCCGTTATCCAGGCTGCGGGCACTCCGGGCGGGGGTACGAGCGCATCTCCAAAAACGCTGGTTGTACTGGTAAAGATAAATTGCTGCACCCCGGCCCCCAACGACTCCTGCAACAGATGGAGGGTACCAGTGATGTTGGTATCAATAAAGTCTTGATAAGTGTGGGTTGCCACGTGCGGTTTGTGCAGCGTTGCCGTGTGAAAAACCGTTTCTACGCCCACCAGACACTTCCTAACAAAATCGCGATCGGTGATTGACCCAACGTGCGTTGTACAGGAAGATGCCAGAACATCAAGCCCAATAACCTCGTAACCCTGATTTTTTAACGTACGAACCAGGGCTTCACCCAGGTGCCCGGTACTTCCAGTGACCAAGATTTTCATGCGATAACCGTATTAGATATGTCTTTAGTCCGTGCAGCCCGGGAGCCGGCTTTTACACGGTCCACGTTCTGCTCAACAAAGTGAACGTCTTGAAGAAAGGTGGTAAATCAAGATGGGTATTCCAGATTTGCCCCCGTCTCCTGATGACCTTTGGGTTCGCGCAGCCGTTTCCAGCCCTCCGTTAAAAATCCAATGCCGTACCCAATCAGTTGAACAAAAGCCGCTTCTACGCTCAGGAAGGCTACTTTCCAGCTTTTTTCTTTTCGGTACGCATCCAGCAAAATCAGCCCGGAGAACACCAGTAGGGCAGACACCGCCAGTCCGAACAGAACCGGATGAATCAGCCACCAGATGGGCACCGAAAAAACGAAAAGGGTAAAAAGGGCGGGAAACGTATGCACCAACCGGAGTTCTGAAGGGTAAAACCGGGCGATGTTGATGCGGGCCCGGCCAAAAAACCGGAGCTGTCGGTAAAACTGCCCGAGACTCGTCCGGCGCTTGTGATAGATAAAAGCGTCCGGCAGCAGACCGGTTTTGAAACCCGTTTCAATAATTCGAATGGCAAATTCGATGTCTTCCCCCATCCGACTGATTTTATACCCACCAATGGTCTCGTACACCTTCCGCGAAAAGCCCATATTGAAGCTGCGTGGGTGATACTTGCCGCCCAGATTTTTCTTGCTGCCCCGAATACCGCCCGTCGTAAACGGAGAAGTCATTGAATAACTGATGGCTTTCTGGATGGGCGTAAAGTTTGGATGGGCCGCATCCGGACCGCCGTAGGCATCGAGCCAGTCGGTTTGCAGGTGCCGCTCAACGGCTTCAAAATAATGCGGAGGTACCAGCGCGTCGGAATCAAAAATCACGAAATAATCGCTGGTGGCCCGCTCGAAGCCGTAGTTGCGGGTAAAGCCCTGCCCGCTGTTGGGCTTGAAATAATAGTGAATATTCAGCCGATTTTTAAACGACTCCACCACGCCGTCCGCCCGGTTTACCGAACCGTCTTCCACAACCACAATCTCGTCGGGCATACGGGTTTGCCGACAGAGCGAATCGAGCAGCTCGCGCAGCTCGTCCGGGCGGTTGTAAACGGGGATGATGACGGAAAATCGGAGAATCATTGCTGATTGAATTAAAAAAAGTACCGGGTTAAAGGTCAGAAGTTAACTAGCCAGTTTCGCTTCCAGCCAGCGCTGCAGGTCTGGCACGGAGAAGAGGAGGGCATCCGGCTCCATCGAGCGTAGCAAATCCGGCTCCGCCGTTGCGGCCCAAGCCGCCGAAACAATTGCCACTCCGGCTTCCCGGCAGGCCGTTATGTCGCTGGGTGCATCGCCCACGTAAACCACTTCATCGGGTTCCAGCCCCCATTCCGTCAGGATGCGCCGGATGTTCTTTGCCTTGTGGCCTTTCGTCAAATCCCCGTGACCAATTTGTTCGAAACAGTCCTTGATTCGGTAAAAATCCAGCGAAATTAAAGCGCTTTTTAGGGCCTTGCCGGTAACGAGCGCCAGCCGGACTCCCCGCTGCCGCAGCAACGCCAGCAGTTCTTCCACCCCTTCAAAAAGCGTCGGGACCTCCGAATGGTAGGAAGTGTAGTACTCATGATAAGCCGATAGCCCTTCGTCAAACCGGTCGGGAATCAGCGACTTGATGGTTCCCTCTTCCGAAGGCCCAAACGTAGCAATAATCTCTTCATCGCTGACGGTACGGCTCAAATGCGGCTCAATTGCCATTCGGAATGCCTTGATACACAACGGAAGGGTATCGGCCAGGGTGCCATCAAAATCAAATATTACGGCTTTTAACATGCCTTTACCGCTCAAATTACTTCTTTCAATGATTCTTCGTTGGCCCAGATGATCTGATCGACCAGTTCGTCGGTCAGGGCAACGGATAGAAACAGGCTTTCAAATTGCGAGGGCGCCAGGTACACACCGCGCTTGAGCATGGCCTGGAAATACCGTCCGAACAGGGCCAGATCGGCGGTTTTGGCATCAACGAAATTGGAAACGGGTCGCTCGGTCATGAACAGCGTGTACATGGAACCGATGTGGTTGATCGTAAAATTCAAGCCCAGTTTGAGCAGGCTGTTACGGAAACCTTCGGTGAGTTTGGCACCGGTTGCTTCCAGTTGCGTGTAAACCTCCGGATGCTCGTTCAGGTGGCGAAGCATGGCCAGACCGGCCGACATTGCAATGGGATTTCCCGACAAGGTTCCGGCCTGGTAAACCGGTCCGGCGGGCGAAACCATATCCATGATCTCCTGACGCCCTCCGTAGGCTCCCACCGGCATTCCTCCCCCGATAATTTTCCCCATCGTTGTCAGGTCAGGCCGGATGCCGAAACGCTCCTGAGCACCGCCTTTAGCCAGTCGAAAACCGGTCATTACTTCGTCAAAAATCAGGATAATACCGTGTTGGTCGCACAAATCCCGCAGGCCCTGCAGGAAGCCCGGATCGGGCAACACACAGCCCATGTTACCAACAACCGGCTCCAGAATGACAGCCGCAATCTGGTTGGCGTTGACTTCGATCAGTTTTTCGACGGCCCCCAGGTCGTTGTAGGGAGCGGTTAAGGTATCCAAAGCCGTTGCTCTGGTAACACCGGGACTGTCGGGCGTCCCCATCGTTACGGCCCCACTCCCCGCGGCAATCAGAAACGAGTCGCCGTGGCCGTGGTAACAACCTTCAAATTTGATCAGCTTATCGCGTCCGGTAAACCCGCGGGCTACCCGAATGGCCGCCATCGTGGCTTCCGTACCGGAGTTGACCATCCGCACTTTCTCGACCGATGGCACCATCTCGACGATCAGTTCAGCCATTTCGACTTCTTTGCGGGTGGGCGCACCAAACGAAAACGAATGCTGTATGGCCTCCCGAACGGCTTCCTCTACCGGCTCAAACGCATGGCCCAGAATCATCGGTCCCCACGAATTGATCAGTTCAATATACCGGTTACCGTCCTCGTCGAACAGGTACGGTCCATTCGCCGATTTAATAAATAGCGGATTGCCACCCACGGCCCGAAAGGCCCGGACCGGCGAATTTACCCCGCCAGGTATCAATGTTTTTGCTTTCTCGAAAAGTTGTTCGCTCTTTGTCATTTTTTTACTGAGTAAAAGAAGGTTACTGCGAACGGGTAAAACGCTTCGTGGCAGGTTTACAGCTGCCTTTCTCCCGGTCTCTCCGGCCTTCTTTTTCCATTAGTTAGCTAATACAAAACGGGTTCCGTCAAACTTGATGATAGGAACCACCTGATTTTCGTTGCTGGCCGTATAGTCGTAGCCCGACAGCAGATAACCGTCTTCCGGTTCGGCCCGGAGTTGCGACCGGTTGGTTAATTCACCCCGGGTACGGGCCAGCGCGCGGCCGAAAAACAGCAGCATGTCGTACCCCTGATAGGCGTAGGTCGATGGAATCAGGTTGCGTTGCTCCAGGTATTGCTCCTCAAATTCGGTCGCCTGTGGGCGTTGCTGGTCAACAAATTCGGGATACACCAGATACAGATCGCTTTTTGAAAACGTTGATAACGGTTCCTTCACAAAGTCGAAGGCCGAGGAGGTGGCAATCACCGGCACCGCAACCTTCCGCTGGGCCAATAACCGGAGCAGCTTCGGTCCCGCTTTATCGTCGCTGCTGACCAGAAAAATATGGCCCGGCTTGCTGGTCTCAGTTACCCGAATAACCTCCGGGTCCGGGCCGATTTTTCGAAAATCCATGACGGCAAATCCCAGCCGTTTCATCTCATTCTGGTACAGGGCAGCCAGCGTCGAATCTTTGCGGGTATTTCCAAAATAAATGGCTGCTTTCCGAACGGTGGACAGCGTTCGGGCAAAGGCCGCCGTTTTGAGTGCCTGCTGGTTCAGCGAAGGCGCAGCCAGGAAAGCCTGCGGCTGGTTGGCAACCAGTTCGCTGCTGGTGGAGATTGGGTTAACCAGCAAAATATTATTTTTATTGGCAAATTCGGTAGCAATGCGGTTTGGTTCGGCGTAGAGCGGACCAATTAGCAGATCATTCTGCACGAAAGCCGGATTGTTCACCAAAGCCGTCATTTTGGATGCGTCGTTGTCTACATCATAGGCAAACAGGTTGACCGTTATCCCTTCCGACTGCAGTTTGCTCTTGGCCAGCTTCATGCCGTTGTACAAATCGAGCGCGTACTGATTTGAACGACCCGTTGCTCCCGGATCAATTTCGTTGACCCGAAAAGGAAACAGCACTGCTACGTTGTAATAACCCTTATTCCGATTTTTTTCCGGCTTGGAAGTCGTGCTTGTGCTGGCCGTCGGCTCCGTCGTAACGGGTCGCGTGACGGGCGGTACCCCAAACCGGTTGGACAGGCGATCCGACAGTTCCAGATCAGCCGTAGCCGTCGATGTCCGCTGAATCAATCCGATCAGGGCCAGCGCCAGATTGCGATTGTCCGGAAACTCCTTCTGCATCTGCTTCAGGCGATTCAAATCGGTGATCCGGCTGTAATGCAGCGTTTCCAGCTTCCCAGCCTCCGTTTTTAACGCTGAATCACCAATACGGTTCAGGCTTTGCGCACCTTCCTCGTATTGCCCTCCTTCAAAATAAGCCGCCCCCATCAGGTAGTGGGCGTCGTCCATCATTTTCCAGTTGGGAAACCGGTCCATCAGCTGCCGCAGCATCATCCGGGCTTCTGAAAACTGTTTCAGGTTAAAATCAGCCAGTGCGTGGTAGTAATAGGCAAACGGTACAACACCACCGGAACGCAACTGGGTCAAAGGCGCCAGTTCTGCTTTCGCCTTTACATACTCCTTTTGTTGAATCAAACGCGCCCCTGACCGAAATCGGCGCTCGTTCGCATCGGTCTGCGCCAATGCCGCGTGCACAGTCGTCCACAAAAGAAGGCTCAAACTGAACGATCGTAAACGAGTCTGAGCGTGAGAAATCAGTTTCATCGGTTTGAATTGGGAAGCTGCACAAAACTAACAAAACCAACGCAGACGCGTTGGTTTTGGTTATTAATGATAATAAATTTCGGATAAACTTACTGCTTTTTCGTCCGCTTTTTAGCGTCTTCAGCCTGTTTTTTAGCTTCTTCGGCCTGCTGAAGTGAGCGTTGCAGCATCTCCTGAAACTTCGACTTCTTAACGTCGCCTTTGGCAAACTTCTTCCGGTTTTCTTCCAGCACGTCCTTGATCTTGTCTTCGTTTACAAACTTCCGAATCAGCAATTGCTGAGCGATCGTAACGACGTTAGACACGAAATAGTAAAACGTTAACCCGGCCGGGAACGAGTTCAGCACGAACATGAACATCAGCGGAAACACGTAGCCCATGGCCTTCATGTTTACCGGGCTGTTGGGCTGGGCGGGCGTCATCTGGTTGTTGTAATACGCGTACGCCAAACTCGAAGCCGTCATGAAGATTGTGAACAAACTCAGGTGCGAACCCAGGAACGGAATCGTGAACGGAAACTTGATGAACGAATCGTAGGTCGACAAGTCGTTGGACCAGAGAAACGTCTTCTGCCGCAGTTCGATCAGGTTCGGAAACAAGAAAAACAGCGACATCAGGATGGGCATCGTTGCCAGCACCGGTATACAACCGCTCAGCGGACTAACGCCCACCTGCTGGTACAGCTTCATGGTTTCCTGCTGCTGTTTGGCCATGTCGTCGCCCACTTTCTCCCGGATTGCGTTTACCTCCGGCGCCAGCACCCGCATTTTCGCCATGCTAACGTACGAGCGGTAGGTCAGCGGAGTCAGCAGCAATTTTACAAAAACCACCAGAACAATGATCAACACCCCGTAGTTGGAGATAAACTGCTCAAGGAGGTTAAACATCGGCACAAAAAAGTACTTGTTGACCGGCTTCAGAAAAGCGTACCCCAGGTAAACGTTGCGGTCAAATTCGGGCGCCACCTCATCAAGCAACTGGTAATCGTTCGGGCCGAAGTAAAACCGGTAATTTCCTTTTCCGCTTTTCACGTCGGCCATCGGAATCGTCACGTCGGCAATGGCGGTTTTTACCGTAACGGAATCGTTGGGATTCACCAGGGTTTTAAAGGTGGCATTTTTAAACGCACTGCTTTCGGAAATAAATCCGGCCAGAAAGTATTTATGCTTGATGGTGAACCACTTAACGGGTTCCTCCAGGGTAGCTTCATGGTCGCTGGCGCCTTCCGACAGGCCGTCAAAATTGTCGTCGGCCGACAGGTAATTGATGGTCGCCGACTTGCGGTTTTCGGCCATGTCGTTCTCGAACTGCCGCATTTTGTCCTGCCAGAAAAACCGGATGTCGTTGTTGGTCACCACATTGTCCAGGCCGTTCAATTTCAGATCATAATCAACCACGTAGCCTTCGGCCGGAATGGTATACGTCTGCTCGACGGATTGGTTGGGTGACAGCGCCAGTTTAAACGTGACGGTCTGGGCGTTCCCCTGAACCGCCGACTGCGCCGGTGTTGTGGTTTCAAAATACAGCTTTTCAACGTTGACCTTGCCGCGGTTGGTGGGCAACTCCAGGGCCATCTGGCTGCTCTGTTCGTTGATCAGGATCAGCGGTTTCTGGTCGTACGTCTTGTAGTTTTTCAGCAACACTTCCTTCACCCGTCCGCCCTGGGTGCTGAACGTCACCCGAATGTCGGAGTTTTCAACAACGATATCACGGCTTTGACCCGTTGCAGCCGCGGCAAAATCACCGTACAGGCGCCGGGAAGCAACCGAATCCAAGGGTTGCTCAGCTTTGGGGGCAGTTTGTTGAGAAGGAGCAGAAGTCGTTTTTTCCTGTTCGGGTTTCTGTTCCGGAGCGGGCTTAGGCATGAGCAGCTGGTAGCCCAGCAGCATCCCCAGAATCAGTACAATACCAATAATTTGATTACGATCCATTTTTTTTGTTTAATGCCTAAGGTTTGAGGTTTAACGTGGTCGTCGGACGCTTGAAACGTTAAACCTCAAACTTTAAACCAATTTTAGTCAGCAAAAGTACGGATAAGCCTATGCTTAACCAACATTTGCTGTCGTGTCGACCATGCGTTTTTCCTGCGAGTGCCCCAGCGACGCCCGCACGAACTGCACAAACAACGGATGCGGGTCCATTACCGTGCTCCGGAGTTCGGGGTGAAACTGTACACCAACAAACCACGGATGGTTTTTCAGCTCCACAATTTCGACCAGTCCGGTTTCCGGATTGATCCCCGTCGCTGCCATTCCGGCTTTATCAAACTGAGTGAGAAATTCGTTATTGAACTCGTACCGATGACGGTGACGCTCGTTGATTTGCGTCTTTCCGTAAATCTGATGCGCCAGTGAATCTTTCTTAATCTTACAGGGATACGCGCCCAGACGCATCGTGCCGCCTTTGTTGGTCACCTTTTTCTGGCTCTCCATCATGTCGATAACCCGGTGCGACGCATTTGGGTTCATCTCGGCCGAGTGGGATTCGGTCCAGCCCAACACGTTCCGCGCAAATTCAATACAGGCACACTGCATCCCCAGACAAATCCCGAAGAAAGGCACACCATTTTCACGGGCGTACCGGATGGCGTTGATCTTGCCTTCGATACCGCGTTCGCCAAAACCGGGGGCCACCAGAATACCGTCCAGATCGCGCAGCCGCTCGGCTACCTGGTCAAAATCGCCCAGCGTTTCCGATTGAATCCACTCAATGTTAACCTTGCATTCATTTTCGGCACCAGCGTGTATAAACGCTTCAGCAATGGATTTGTACGCATCGCGCAGCTCAACGTATTTTCCGATCAGCCCAATCGTAACGCTATCGGTTGGATTTTTCAGGTGGCCCAGAAATTCCTTCCAGCTGTCGAGATCGGCGTCCTGATCGTTGTAGAGGTCGAGCATGTACAGCACCCGCTGATCAAGTTTTTCTTTCTTCATCAACAGCGGTACGTCGTAGATCGTCTCGGCATCAATGGCTTCGATGACCGAATTAACCTGTACGTTGCAGAAGAGGGCAATTTTCCGACGGATGTCGTTGGGCAGCGGATGTTCGGTGCGGCAGACGATGATGTCGGGCTGAACTCCGTTTTCGAGCAGCATCCGAACCGAGTGCTGGGTTGGTTTGGTTTTGAGCTCGCCCGCCGACGCCAGGTACGGCACCAGGGTCAGGTGCACCACCAGCGTGTCGTGCTCGCCCAGCTCAAATTTCAACTGCCGGACAGCCTCCACAAACGGCAGCGATTCGATGTCGCCCACGCAACCACCAATTTCGGTAATAACGATGTCGTATTCGCCGGTTTCACCCAGCAGCCGGATGTTGCGCTTGATTTCGTCGGTAATGTGGGGGACCACCTGCACCGTCCGCCCGAGGAAGTCGCCCTTGCGTTCGCGGGTGATGACGTTGTTATAAATCCGTCCCGTGGTAACGTTGTTGGCCTGCGACGTACGAATGTTCAGGAACCGTTCGTAGTGGCCCAGGTCGAGGTCGGTTTCTGCGCCGTCGTCTGTGACGTAGCACTCACCGTGCTCGTAAGGATTGAGCGTTCCAGGATCAATATTTATATATGGATCAAATTTTTGAATCGTGACCGACAGGCCGCGAGACTGAAGCAATTTTGCCAGCGAAGAAGCGATAATGCCCTTGCCTAATGATGAAGTTACACCGCCCGTAACGAATATGTACTTAGCGGTTTTCTGACCGGATGAAGCCATGTCTGAAAACGAATTGGGATTGTTACGGGATATAAAGGTACGGAAACTTCCGGAGAAAAGGCGGGTCTGGGTCGATAAAAAGTTAATAAATTCCAATAAACGGCTGACGATCAGCAGAGCGCCCCCCTAAGCAACAGCCGCCATCTTGTTGTATTTGTTGCGGTATTCGATGGGCGACAGGCCGGTAATTTTTTTGAAGATCGTGCGGAACGCCTTCGTGTCGGAATACCCCACGTCGTACATGATTTCGTTGACGTTCTTCCGGCTGATCTCCAGGTTTTTCTTGGCCGCTTCGATCTTCACGCGCTGGATGTATTCGGCAACGGTATTGGAGGTAGCTTTCTTAAAACGGCGTTCCAGGTTCCGGCGGCCCAGGGCGTGCATCTCCGCCAGCTGATCGATGGTAATCTTGTCCTGAAAGTTGTTTTCGATAAATTCCTGCGCCTTTCTGACCGGCTCGTCCTCGTGTTCTTTCTGCCCCTGGAAAATTGTAAACGGCGACTGGGTATCCCGGTCAATTTCAATGGCAAACACCTTGGCCGACAGCACGGCGATGTCGCGACCGGCGTATTTTTCGATGAGGTACAGAATCAGGTTGAGGTACGAGAACGCCCCCCCGCTGGAATAAATACCAAGTTCGTCGGTGATAATTTTCTCCGTCACCAGGTTGACGTCCGGAAACCACTGGCGGAAGTCGTTGGCCGCCATCCAGTGCGTTGCGCAGCTCCGCCCGCTGAGCAGCCCGGTCGACGCCAGCAGAAAGGCGCCCAGGCACAGGCTGGCCACTTCCGCTCCATTTTTGTAGTGCTGGGTAATCCAGGGAATAAAGTCCCGGTTCTTTTCAACGGCCAGCCGCAGATCGCCATCGAGGGCCGGAATGATGATTAAATCGGTTTTCGTTACTTCGTCGATCAGAACGTCGGTATGGACCGTAAATAAACCGCCACTAAGCGGAGTTTCGTTGGAAAGCCCCACCAGTTGGACCTGAAACATGGGAGGTGCGCCTTTGGCGGCCGCAAACTGATTTACCTGCGTAAACAGCTGGCGGGTTCCTTCCAGGCTACCTAAAATAGCCCCCTTCGGGACTAAAATCGATATATGCTTCATAGCTCAAATGTAACGAAACCGAATGTCGTAATCAACCCCGCGGATTGCCGCGTTTGCCCCTCCCCGCTCTTGCCTGAATACCGTAAATTTGCATCGTTGCTTGAGCGTCAACCGGATAAGAAGTCTGAACGGCAGGAAGGTCCGCCGGTGAAAATTCCGGAATTGATTGAACGGTTGACTTCTCACCGAAAAGCGGGCTAAACGACGCAGCCTTCTGGTTATTTTTCTTAAACGCCACGTCATGAAAAAGCAGGTTCTGTTCATTCACTGCGCGGGTCCGCAGGGACCGCATACCGGCAGCGACAACCTGGTGTCCGACTTGCGACAGAGGCTGGGAGCGCAGTATCGGGTCCGGTATCCCCAGATGCCCAATCCGGACGCCCCTCACTATACGCCCTGGAAAAAACGGTTGGAAGCAGAACTTGCCGCGACCGACGGCACCGTCGTTTTGGTAGGTCATTCGCTGGGCGGTTCGGTGATTCTGAAGTACCTGGCCGAAGAAAATCCCGCTAACCCGATTGCGGGCGTATGCGTTGTTGCGGCACCTTACTGGGGAAAAAAAGGGTGGAAAAGCCGGGATTTTACCCTGCCCAAAAACCTGTCGACCTTATCGCTCATTCCGCAGATCATTTTTTTTCACAGCCACGACGATGAGGTAGTTCCTTTTTTTCATGCAATTCGCTACGCCGAGCTCCTTCCGGACGTCAGGGTTTGTGCGCTCGAGCATCTGGGCCACCTGTTCACGGAAGGGTGCGCAGAACTAGCCCATGAAATTAGGCGGTTATCGGAAAAACCCCGGCGCCGGAAGCGGTTTAAAACACCCCTTTCGCAGGGCGCTTAAGCGCCCGGGCTTCCGAAAAGAATGAATTTGGTAAATGTCGTACGTCTCCCGGCTACTTGCCGCATTTTTACCTGACCGAACGCTAAAATCTATGGACTTTTATCGCCCGAAATTCTTCAAGTTTACCTTAAACAATCAATACAATGGCACGATTCAATCCCTACCTCAATTTTAACGGAAACACGGAGGAGGCTTTCAACTTTTACAAATCTGTATTCGGTGGCGAGTTTGTCATGGTGCAGCGGTTTAAAGAGATGCAGCAGACACCAGGAATGGGCCAGGTGTCCGAAGAAGACGCCAATAAGATTCTGCACATTGCCCTGCCCCTTAGCAAAAATACCATTTTGATGGGAACCGACGCGCTGGAATCAATGGGGCAGCGGCTGGTGGTGGGCAACAATTTCTATCTCTCCGTCAGCACCGACACCAAGGAGCAGGCTGACCAGTTTTTCAAGGCGCTCTCCGACGGTGGGCTCGTCGAAATGCCAATGGATATTACCTTCTGGGGCGCTTATTACGGTTCCCTGACCGATAAGTTCGGAATTCAATGGCAGATCAGTTATGACAAAAATTATAGCGAGTAATTGGATTAAGCCGCGGCATTCAGAGCAGTAACGACAAATTACAGAATGAATTACCTTCCCGAATGACTAGCGTTTAATCCACGTTTACACGGGCTCTCTCGCTAGCTATTTTCTTGTTTTGCATCCAAAGAACCTGACCTATAAAATCCATGATAGAAGTTTTTAAAACCGATGTCAAAGACACGCGCCACGCCAAGCAATTGATCTGGCAAATCCAGCAGTCTTTTGCGGACTACAGCGTTAATTTCGACCTGGAAGATTGCGATAAAATCTTACGGATTAGAAGCGAAACTGGTTTGGTACAGGCTTCCGATGTCATTACTATTCTGCATAATTCCGGTTTCAAAGCCGAGGTATTACCCGACGACTGACGGGTGCTAATTCCAGTCCGGTTTGCCTAAATGATTAAGGGAGGTTGGAGTCGTCTTTCGTTCGACTCCAACCTCCCTTAATCATTTAGGCCGCTCACTTTTTACGGCGTTTGTTCATTCCCAAAGACGGGTTGTCGATTAGCTCAACCGGTCTTTAAAGCTTTCGTAACCGTAGGTCTTTACCAGCCGGAACGTGTTGTCTTCCTGCCAGATGCCGATGGCGGGCAGATTGACCCCGTTGAAGGTCGTGGTTTTCACCATCGTGTAGTGAATCATGTCGTCAAAAATCACCCGGTCACCAACCTTCAGGGGGTCATCGAAACTGTAATCACCCATGAAGTCGCCCGCCAGACAGGTCATGCCGCCGAGCCGGTAGGTTGGTTTCCCCGCCACCGGTTCGTGGTACGAATTCAGGATACGGGGTTTGTAGGGCATTTCGAGCGTGTCGGGCATGTGGGCCGCAAAGGACGTATCCAGAATGGCCACCTCAATTCCCTGGCTGTTCACCAGGTCCAGCACGGTGGAAACCAGAACGCCCGTCTGCCAGGCGATGGCCGAACCAGGTTCCAGAATCACCTGCACATCGTATTTTGTCCGAAAAGCCGTCAGCAACTGCACCAGGTGGTCGGTGTTGTATCCTTCCCGCGTCATGAGGTGCCCCCCGCCCATGTTCACCCATTTGGCCTGGTGCAGCAAATCGCCAAAGCGGCTTTCCAGGGCTTCGAGCGTGCGCTCGAGCGTGAACGAATCGTTTTCGCAGAGGGTATGAAAATGAATACCTTCAATACCGTCGGGCAACGCATCCCCAATCAGGTCCCGGGTGATGCCCAGCCGGGATCCCGGAACGCAGGGATTGTACATGTCCGTGCCCACTTCCGAGTACTGCGGATTGACGCGAATCCCGCAGGAAACATCCGCATTTTTCGCGCGGTCTTTGAACCGTTCCCACTGGCTGAGCGAGTTGAAGGTAATGTGGCCGCTGCGCTCCAGAATTTCGTTGAACTCGTCGTCGCGGATGGCCGGAATGTACGTGTGCGCCTTTACGCCCATGTAATCGTTTACCAGCTTGATTTCGTTCAGTGAACTGGCGGTGGCTCCGGACAGATACTGCCTGACCAGCGGAAAGGCGCTATACATCGAAAACCCTTTGAGGGCCAGAATAATTTGAATACCCGCCCGTTGCTGAACGGAATTGATCAGCTCCAGATTGGCGCGCAATTTAGCTTCCTCCAGGACGAAACAGGGCGAGGGAATATGGCTATAGTCGATCATCAGATTATGCAAACTTGGTTTCCAAACCGCAAAACTAGCGAAAACCGTCGTTTGCTAACCATAAAAAATCCCCGCTGGTTCCAAACCAGCGGGGCAGCTAAACCCATTCCATTCGCTATTCGAGGGCAAATACCACCGGCAGCGTAAATTTGACCCGTACCGGACGCCCCCCCTGCTTACCCGGTTGCCAGGGCGGCATTTTCTTCACCACCCGCATGGCTTCTTCATCACAGCCAAAGCCAATTCCTTTCACCACCGACACGTCGACAATGCTCCCGTCGGTGTTGACCACAAATTGCAGGTAAACCCGGCCGGAAACGTTGGTTCGGGCGGCTGCGGGCGGATAATTCAGGTTCTTCTGCAAGAAACTGGCCATGGCCTTGTTCCCCCCGGGAAACTGCGGGTACTGCTCAACGGTAATGAACACTTCATCCGGCTTACGTTCCACCTCAAGTGCCTGCTCGACGGGAGCGGGGCCAGTCGTTTCTGCCGGAGCCTCGATGGCGTCCAGCGCGTTGGGGTCGCCTTCTACGGTTTTGTCACTCGACACTTTGTCTTTCAGATCGTCGACCGTCGGCACCGTCACCTCATCGGGTGCTTCCGTAACCACTTCGGGCGGGAGGTTGCGAATCGTAGGGACTTGCGGAGCCACTTGTTTCGGCGGAGGTACCACAACGGGCGGTTCTTCCTGCGGCAGCGTTTTAAGATCCATCAACGTTATTGGCTCCATGTACTCCACCGGCGCCTGCTCGGGCTTCAGCCGGTTGTAGAGCGTTGGCGTTATCAAAGCGGCCAGAAACAGGGCTACGCCCAGCCAGAGCGCCCGGTTGGTGATGCGGTGGTAAGACCGTCTCAGGTCGTAAGCGCCATACAATTTGTTGCGGTTTTCAAACACAATGTCGTCAAGCGACGCGACTTGGAGCTGTTCGGATGTCATAGGGGCTAAGATTTATGATTACGTCAAATATATATAAATAAATTATATATAAAACATATAGCTAATTTATTTTAGTGTTTAACCTTTATCTTTCGGTATTATTCCGCCTAGACTTGTGGTTCTCATGCGACTCAACGGGTTTTTAGAACTGTGGGACAGCTTTTATGCCCGCTCCCTGCTCCGATCGGGACTAATTCTGTTCCTGCTCGCTTGCTTTCAGCCTGCTGCACAAGCCCAGTTGCGGGGCATTTCCCATTCGAAACGCTTTCTGGATTCCCTCCAACGGGATACATTTCGGTATTTCTGGGAGCTGGGCGACAATCCGCACGGCCTGATTCCCGACCGCTCCCCAACGCCTTCCTTTGCGAGTATTGCGGCTACGGGTTTCGGTCTGACGGCTTACCTGGTGGGGGTGGAACGGGGGTACATCAGCCGTCAGCAGGCTGCGGAGCGGACCCTGAGAACGGTGCGTTTTTTCAACACCGCATCGCAATCGGCCCAGGAAAAAGAGGTGACGGGATACCGCGGTTTTTTCTATCACTTTCTGGACATGCAAACCGGCCACCGTTACCAGCAGGTGGAGCTGTCAACCATCGACACGGCTCTGCTCTTGGCGGGGATGCTGAGCTGTCAATCGTATTTCAATCAGGGGACGGCGATGGAGAAAGAAATTCGAACGCTCGTCGACCGGATTTACCGGCGGGTCGACTGGCAATGGATGCAGGCCCGCAAACCGCTGGTATCGATGGGCTGGCACCCAGAGAGCGGTTTTATTGAGTCGGACTGGAAGGGCTACAACGAAGCCATGATTCTGTACATTCTGGCGCTGGCGTCGCCTACCCACCCGGTGGGTCCGGAAGCCTGGACTGCCTGGACTTCCACCTACGAATGGCGCGAGTTTCACCGCTACCCTCACGTCAATTTTGATCCGCTGTTCGGGCATCAATATTCCCACATCTGGATCGACTTCCGGAGCATCAAAGACGCCTATATGCGTCAGAAAGGAATTGATTATTTTGAGAACAGCCGCCGGGCTACACTCGCCAACCGGGCGCACTGCCTGGAAAATCCGGGGAAATTTAAGGGGTACGAAGCTGACCTGTGGGGCTTAACGGCCTGCGACGGCCCCAAAGATACCGTCATCAACGGTCAGGCGTTCTTTTCCTACCGCGCGCGCGGGGCCGCAGCAACGCAGGTTGTCGACGATGGTACGATTGCGCCCACCGCAGCCGGGGGCTCCATCGCTTTTACGCCCGAAGAAAGCATCCGGGCCCTTCAACTCATGAAATACCGGTACGGCAAAAAACTCTACGGTTCTTACGGCTTTAAGGATGCGTTCAACCTCTCCTATCCGGGCCAATGGTTCGACCCCGATTACCTGGGCATCGACAGCGGTCCTATTCTGCTGATGACCGAGAATTACCGCACCAACCTGATCTGGAACCTGATGATGCACAACGCAACGCTCCGCAAAGGCCTGCTCCGCGCCGGTTTCCGGGGCGGGTGGCTAAGGAATTAAGAGGTAAGAGGTAAGAGTTAAGAGTTGGCTACCGCAGCGCAACTTTTAACTCTTACCTCTTAACTCTTACCTCTTAATTCTCAACAGTAAGCGGCTGGTTGATTTGTTCCTGAACGGGGAGGCCCTGCTGGTTCATTTGTTCGATGAACGGATCGGGGTCCAATTGTTCGCAGTTCCAGACACCGGGTTGCATCCAGACTCCTTTTAGCATCAGCATAGCGCCGATCATGGCCGGAACACCCGTGGTGTAGCTGACGGCCTGTCCGCGGACTTCTTTATAGGTTTCGGCGTGGTCGCAGTTGTTCCAGATGAAATACGTTTTTTCCTGACCGTCTTTAATGCCCTTGATCTGGCAGCCAATTGACGTCTGGCCGGTGTAGTTTTCGCCGAGCGTGTCGGGCGGGGGCAATACGGCTTTCAGAAACTCCAGCGGAACAATTTCGGTTCCTTGAAATTTGATGGGTTTGATGCTGGTCATACCCACATTCTCCAGCACCTGCAAGTGGGTGATGTACTGCTGTCCAAACGTCATCCAGAAGCGCGCCCGCTTCAGGGTTGGGAAGTGTTTGACCAGCGATTCGAGCTCTTCGTGAAAGAGCACGTACGATTCCCGGGGGCCAATTTCGGGGTATTCAATTGGTTTGTGAATCGACATGGGTTCGATCTCGATCCATTCGCCGTTTTCCCAATACCGTCCGGGCTGGGTAATCTCCCGGATGTTGATTTCGGGGTTGAAGTTGGTAGCAAAGGCCTTGCCGTGGTTTCCAGCGTTGCAGTCGACGATGTCCAGGTAATGCATCTCGTCAAAATGATGCTTAGCCGCGTAGGCCGTAAAGACCTGCGTAGCGCCGGGATCGAAACCACAACCGAGCAGCGCCATCAGACCGGCCTGCTTAAACCGTTCCTGGTACGCCCATTGCCAGCTATACTCAAATTTGGCCACATCTTTGGGCTCGTAGTTGGCCGTGTCGAGGTAATGAACTTTGGTTTCCAGACAAGCCTCCATGATGGTCAAATCCTGGTACGGCAGGGCAACGTTGATCACCAGCTCGGGTTTGAATTGCTTGATCAGGATCACCAGTTCGGCCACAATATCGGCATCGACCTGCGCCGTTTTGATTGCCACCCCGTGCATTTCCCGGATTTCGGCGGCAATTTTTTCGCATTTGGACACCGTCCGACTGGCCAGCATAATCTCCGTAAAGACGTCCGCATTCATCGCGCATTTGTGCGCTACGACACTGCCGACTCCACCGGCACCAATAATGAGCACTTTAGCCATTGCGTAATTTTCGCGATTTAAGGTTGCCATTCATCAATCTGATAACACAACTGAATAATGGCAAGATGGGTTAAACAAATTCGCGCAAAGATAGACAGACCCATCGCCTAGTCGCTAGAAAACAAAAAAAAGATTCTGAGCGGGTCATTCAAAAAGATTCCTTTCAACAACTAGGACTTCTGTATGTTAAATACTATATTTGACTAATAGGCAAGCCGTTATCACTCAATTCAACCCTCCCCGCGACGTTATGAAACTTACTAGCAAAACCGGTTCATTCGAACTCCTCATCAAAGGGTACGGCATCAAAGCCACCAACTGGCGTGAACGCAACAGCCTGCTCTGCGAGCTATCGACCGAACGGCATCAGGAATGCTGCAAACGATCGGCCCCCCTGCAAACGTATGAAATCCGGCGGCTGATTAACAACCTGAAACAGCTCTGGGATCGTGCCAGCAACCACGTTACGGTTTCTTTTGCCGAACCGGGGCTGAATATGGAAGGATCTTCCCTGCCCAACGGGAATTATCATCTCCAGATTCAACTCGATCATTCGCTGACGCCGACCTGGCATACGTACCCTGACTTTCCGTTGCAGATGGATGTAACCTTAACCCGGCTCCAGCTGCGTGAAACCATCAAGGACCTGGCCAGACAGCTCTCTCTTTTTCCCGAACGATAATTTTTTACGACACATCACGGATTGGTCGTTTTGGCATTTCCAGAGTTACCGGAGTGCTGAAACGACCATTTCTATTTACAAGACAGCAAAACAGCACAATTAGCAAGGTTTCATATGTTACCGTTTTCTACATTTTTTTAACTTATTGTAAACAGTTTCTTCCTTACTAACATCTTTTTCGGGAATATATCCCTAAATTTGTCCTGCTTTACACACAAACTACCCTAAATAAACCGTCAACGCGCTTTGCCGCCGAAACACGGTTTACGAACAGACGAATGACAGAAGTACGGAAAAGGAATCGTACGCAGACGATGGCACGCTTACTTCAGGCCGTCGGTGAGGTAATTTCAGAACGAGGTGTCAACCGGGTTGGGATCAATGCAGTGGCCGAAAAGGCTGGCGTCAACAAAGTACTTATCTACCGGTATTTTGGCGGCTGGGACGGTCTTCTCCAGCAGTTTCTGACGGAAGGCAATTTTCTGACAGAATACAATAAACAGTTCCTGGAAACGAATACAGCGTCTGCGCCGAACGCTTGTCAAACCCGCATTGACTACCTGACAGGTCTGCTCCGCCAATTGAAGAGCCACCCCCCTGCCCAGGAGATGCTGAAATGGGAAATCAGTAACCCCAGTTCATCGGTAAGCCAGCAACTGGTTATCAACCGGAATGAATCGTACCAACAAGTCCTCGACAAATTCTTTAAGACTGAAAATGAGGACCTTAATACCGTTACGGCCGTTCTGACCTCGGGAATTGCCATGTTGCTGTTGATTGCGCCCAGCCAGAAGCAATTCATGGATCTCAACTTACAATCCGAAGAAGGCTGGCAGCGAATCGAGCACGCCATTGGCCGGATTTATAATTCGTTGCAGTAACATTGCGTTTGTCCTTGCAGAAGGAGACAGCCTCTCTATGGTTCAGGCCGTTCTCCTTCTACAAAGACGAATTCACCGTTATTTATTCATCAGGTCCTCGATTTCTTCAATTTCCACCGGAATGGAAGCCATTAAATCGATGTTCCCGTCGTCCGTAATCAGGATGTTGTTTTCGAGCCGGATGCCCAGGCCCTCCTGGCGTATATAGATGCCCGGTTCGCAGGTAAAAACCATGCCTGACTCAAACCGCCGGTATTTGTTGCCGACATCGTGAACGTCCAGACCCAGGAAGTGCGAGGTCCCGTGCATGAAATACTTCCGGTACAGGGGAGCATCCGGGTCTTGCTTGGCCACTTCGTGGCGATCGAGCAGGCCCAGACCAATCAGCTCCGATTCCATAACCTTGCCTACTTCCTTGTGGTATTCATCCCAGAGGTTACCCGGCACCAGCATCTTTGTGGCTTCCTTCATCACGTTTAGCACAGCCTGGTAGACGGCTTTCTGCCGGTCCGTAAACCGGCCGCTCACGGGTATGCTGCGCGTCAGGTCGGCGTTGTAATTGCCGTATTCGGCGGCCACATCCAGCAGAATCACCTGCCCGTCCTGGCATTGCTGGTTATTCTGGAGGTAGTGCAGTACGCAGGCGTTGGGACCTGTGGCAATAATGGGTTCGTAAGCAAACCCGCGCGAACGCTGCCGGACAAACTCGTGTAGCAACTCGGCCTCGATCTCGTACTCCCAAACCCCGGGTTTAACAAAGCCGAGTAGCCGCCGAAAACCGTCTTCCGTGATCCGAACGGCTTCCTTGAGCAGCGTCACTTCTTCGGGTTGTTTGATGGCGCGCAGGTTGTGCATCAGCGGAGCCAGCCGCTCATAGTGGTGGAGCGGATACTTTTCCCTGAACTGCCGGATGTTGCGGGCATCACGCGTTTCCACCTCCGACGAATTGCGGGTGTGTTCGTTGGTATTCAGGTAGATGTGCTCGGCTTCAAACACCATCTGAATAAAAACCCGCTCGAACTCGTGGGTCCAGAATACCGTTTTCCGGGAAATGCCCGAGGTTTGTTCGGCTTCCTCTTTGGTGAGTTTGTGGCCTTCCCAGATTTCAATTAGTTCGTTGGTTTCGCGCAGAAACAAAACTTCCCGAAACCGCTCGTCCGGGTGATCGGGAAACAGCACCAGAATGGTTTCTTCCTGATCCACACCAGAGAGGTAGAAGAGGTCGTTGCTCTGCCGGAAGCCCATCGAGCCGTCGGCATTCGTCGGCATAATGTCGTTGGCGTGCAGAACCACCAGCGATTTAGGCTTTAATAATTCCGCCAGTCGCCGGCGGTTTCGGATGAACAATTCGTTGCTAATGGACGTATATTTCATAGGGTTACTATTTCAAAAGCCATGCGGTAATCTGATCATCATTTTGTACTTTAATGCCTAAAATTGACGCTTTCGTTTCAATGAAAAAAATTGTTTTGCTTCTTTTTGGGATAATAGTCGGCTGGACCGGTACCACGAACGCCCAATCCAAGTACTGGATTACGCTGACGGACAAGCCGTCTACCAGCCCGCCATCCCTTTCCATCCGCACCATTGCCAATCGACAGTCGCTGGGCCTGCCCGTCGACGAAACCGACCTGCCGCTCAACCCGGCTTACCTGCAAGCCTTGTCGGATGGGGGCATTCGCCCGCTGCACCAGTCGCGCTGGCTTAACGCCGTCTCGGCGGAACTGAGTCCCGCGCAAATTCAGCAGGTTAAAGCCTTACCGTTCGTGAAAGAATTGGTCCCGCTTGATCGAAATATTGTCATTAATAGCATCGACCACGACGTTACCAAAACCCAGATGGCGCCGGTGATGTCGCAAATTCAAGCCGATGTATTCGGGCGGGCGGGCATCTCGGCCAAAAATGTAACCATCGGCGTTATTGATGCCGGTTATTTCGGGGCCGACTCCGCCAGCGCGTTGAAGCATATTTTTCAGCGCAACGGGATTAAAGCCATCCGGGATCACGTCAATCCGGGCCGCGCCCGCGACGCTTTTTTCGGTTCACTCGAAACCCTGTCCGATTTCCACGGTACGGAAGTGATGGCGGCCATTGCGGGGCACGATCCAAACGAAAATATTCAGTACGGTCTGGCAACAGAAGCAACCTTCTACCTGGCCCGCACCGACCACGGCGCCCGCGAATTCCGGGGTGAAGAAGACAACTGGATTGCCGCCATGGAGTGGATGGACAGCCTGGGGGTGCGCATTATCAACACCTCGCTCGGTTACGCCAAAGGGTTTACCAATCCGAAAGAAAACTACCAGCCCAGCCAGATGGACGGCCATACGAGCCTCATCAGCAAAGCCGCGCAACTGGCCGCGGATAAAAAAGGAATTCTGGTCATTGTGTCGGCCGGTAACGAGGGCGACGACCGCTCGTGGCGCATCATCTCCACCCCCGCCGACGCGCAAGGCGTTCTGGCCGTTGGCGCCACCAACCACAAAGTTTGGAACCGCATCGGCTACAGCAGCATCGGTCCCGAATTTCTGCCCTACATGAAGCCCAATGTTTCCTGCTTCTCGTTGTACGGCACCTCCCTCTCCGCGCCCGTCATCACCGGTTTTGCGGCCTGTCTGATGCAGGCCAATCCCAAATTGACAAACAAGGAGTTGATCAGCATTATCGAAAAATCGTCGCACCTGTACCCCTACGGTAATAATTACATCGGCTACGGTGTTCCGCAGGCTTCCCGGGCGCTGGCGCTGGCAAAAGGTCAGTCGACGGCCGCCACGGCCCGTTCCATCAAGGCTTCCGGCAAAACGTACTCGTTGCCGCTGGCGGAGTATGCTGATGCCTCGGTATCAGTTTTTCACAAGAAAGACGACTTTAGGGTTATTCAGCAGGAGGCCATGCGCGTCCAGAACGGCGCACTCGTTCTGCGCCGAAACCACGACGAGAAGCGCACGACGGTGGATTTGAAAAAGGAAGTAATCGAGATTATCTGGCAGTAAGGATTTTCCCGGAAAGCACGAAGCCCGTTTCTCTTTACCAGAGAAACGGGCTTCGTGCTTTTTATCCCTTACAGATAGTTGCCCGGAACGAGGTAGTTTTTCACGTAATCGGCGATGCCTTCTTCCAGCGATTGAAACGGCTGCGTGTAGCCGATGGACCGCAGTTTGCTCATGGAAGCCTGCGTATAGTACTGGTATTTATCGCGAATGTCTTCGGGTGTGTCGACGAATTCGATCTGGGGCGTTACCCCCATCGCCTGAAACGTGTTATTGGCTAAATCGAGGAACGTGCGGGCTTTGCCGCTGCCGAGGTTGTAGATGCCGGAGTTCCGGCGGTGGTGCATCAAAAACAGGCAAACGTCCACGACATCCTTCACGTAAATAAAATCACGCATCTGTTCGCCATCCGCAAAATTAGGGTTGTGTGACCGGAACAGCTTCATGGACCCCTTCACCCTGACCTGACAAAACGCGTGGTAGATCACCGACGCCATCCGGTCTTTGTGGTACTCATTCGGACCGTAAACGTTGAAGAACTTTAGCCCGGCCCAGAAAAACGGGTGTCGTTCCTGCTCCAGTACCCATTTATCGAAATCGTTTTTCGAATCGCCGTACGGATTGAGCGGTTTCAACTGCGGGATCAGCGATTCGTTGTCATCATACCCCAACTCACCCAAACCGTAGGTAGCCGCTGAAGAAGCGTACACCAGGGGAATCTGATAGTCGATGCACTTCTGCCAGATTTTTTTCGAATACTCAACATTCAGGTGTTCAAAAATGCTCCGGTCGAACTCGGTTGTGTCGGTCCGGGCACCGATGTGGAACAGAAATTCAATTTCGTGGTAATTGTCATCGAGCCAGCTAAAAAACTCTTCGCGGTCGACCCGTTCCAGGATCCGTTTTCCTTCCAGGTTGGCAAGCTTATCTTCCCGTGAAAAATCATCAACGGCAATGATGGCGTTGAAGTTTTCCTGATTCAATCTTGAGATCAGACAGCTCCCAATGAAGCCGGTTGCGCCCGTAACAATTATCATATTTAGTAGAAATTGAGCAACGATTCTTTTAGGTTAGATTAATTTTGTGTGATCTTTCGTATAAAGTGGTTGTAAAGTTAGAATAATTCACTACACCAACCTATCCACCATTTAATGAAAAAATTGGATTATTTCACTATTAAACCCCTATGTCGTTCACTAAATCACAGCGTTAAAGGATTTGTCCGTTTCGTCGGGTATCGCTGAATTTGGATTTTTATTAACGCTCCGAAGGCCGTAATTTTGTTGTCAGATAAGGGCGGGTCTGTGGCCTGCTGAAAATGACGCATCGCTCCGGCGGTGGTATGTAATGGTATACGTTAGCAGAAAAGAACACTTCAACGCGGCACACCGGCTTTTTAACCCGGCCTGGTCGGACGAAAAGAATAGAGAGGTATTTGGCGCCTGTGCCAATGTAAACGGCCACGGCCACAATTTCGAATTGATTGTCACCGTTAAAGGGCAACCTCATCCGGACACGGGTTTTGTGATCGACCTCAAAGTGCTGGGCGATCTGGTAAAAGAAGAAATCATTGATAAAGTCGACCATAAAAATTTGAACATAGATGTCGACTTCATGCAGGGCAAAATGGCCAGTTGCGAGGTGTTTATCGTTCAAATCTGGAAAATCCTGGAACGCGCCCTCGCCAAGATTTCCGACGCCCGGCTGCACCAGATCCGGCTCTACGAAACCCCCAAAAACTACGTAGACTACTACGGGGAATAAACGATGATGTATTACCTGATTGCCGGTGAACGCTCGGGCGACCTGCACGGCGGAAACCTGATCAAAGCCATCCGGCGGCACGACCCCGACGCCCGCTTTCGGGCCTGGGGAGGAGAGCAGATGGAGGAAGCCGGGGCCACGCTCGTGCGGCATTACCGCGAAATGGCGTTCATGGGCTTTCTGGAGGTCATTCAGAACCTGGGCACCATCCGGCGAAACCTGCGCGACTGTCAAAAGGATCTGCTTGAAACCCGGCCCGATGTGCTGATCCTGATCGACTACGCGGGTTTTAACCTGCGCATGGCCCGGTTTGCGAAAAAACACGGCATTCGGGTGTTCTACTACATCTCCCCCAAAGTCTGGGCCTGGAACCAGAAGAGAGCCCTGAAAATAAAAGCCGTGGTGGATCGCATGTTTGTGATTTTTCCGTTCGAGGTCGGGTTTTATGACACGTTTGATTACCGGGTCGATTACGTAGGCAATCCGTTGATGGACGCCATTGCTGCGTTCCGGCCCGACCCGGCTTTTCGTCAACAATACCGGCTGGGCGACAAACCCGTCATTGCACTCCTGCCGGGCAGCCGTCGGCAGGAAGTAATTCAAATGTTGCCGGCCATGCTCGAAACCGTCCGCCATTTTCCGGGCTATCAGTTTGTTGTTTCCGGCGTCAGCAACCTGCCGGAATCGCTCTATAAAACGGCCATGACCACCTGCCCCGATCTACCCGTGGTGGTCGACGACGCCTACAATCTGCTGGCCGTTGCCGATGCCGCCCTGGTCACCTCCGGAACGGCTACGCTGGAAACCGCCCTGCTGAATACGCCGGAAGTGGTTTGCTACAAAACGTCATGGATATCGTTTGAAGTCGCCCGGCGCCTGATTGCCGTTTCTTACATTTCGCTGGTCAATCTGATTCTGGACCGGGAAGCCGTTAAGGAATTGACGCAGCACCTGCTGACGCCGGAAAACCTCGTTCGGGAACTGGGCAAAATTCTGCCCGGAGGCTCCGACCACGCGCGTCAGCAGGCCGATTACGCCGAACTACGGGAAAAAGTGGGCGGGCCGGGCGCATCCGACCGGGCGGGCGAGCTGATGGTGCAGTACTTACGCGCCTGAGGTCTTTGCGCCACAGGCACTTTGTCCGTCAGGAAATGATGCCCGTTTGTTCGTATCGTTTCAGCCACGTTTTTTTCTTGCCCTGGATCTGGCTAAAAAACTCGTAGATGGGACGCATGTCGGTTTCAAAATTGCCGGTAACGTACAAGGGTTCGCTCAAAAAAATCGTCTTGCGTGGGTAATCAAACCCCGTCAGAACCAGAGGCACTTTGGCTTTGAGGGCAATATAGTAGAAACCGGTTTTGAGTCGCTCCACGTCTGAGCGCGTGCCTTCGGGCAGGATGCAGACGTGCAGGTAATCGTTCTGATTAAGCACATCGGCCATTGCATCGACGAGGTTGTTGGATCGGCTGCGGTCGACCGGCTTGCCCCCCAGAAGCCGGAAAAGCCAACCGGCGTACCAGGTAAAGAGTTCTTTCTTCGCTAAATACTGAATCCGGACGCCGGTCGTGGCCCTTCCCCCCAACCCCACCGGAAAATCCCAGTTGGTAGTGTGCGGAGCCAGTACCCAAAGGGCCTTCGGAACCGTCGGAACGGGTCCAACGAGTTTCCAGCCAGCCAGTTTATAAAGCCACCGGGCGATTGCATTGAACATACGCTTCAGAAACAGGTTAGACGAACGACTTCGGGGTTAGGAAAATATAAATGGTTTCGGACTGAAACAGAGCACAAAGATGAGCAGCGCGAGCCAGCCGAGAATAACCCGTCCGGTACCCAGCGGCTGATCATCTTCGGTTTCGGGATGATAAACCCCCAAAAACCGCCCCAATATCAGAACAAATAATAAGAATCCGGGATAGCCTTCCACCGTCGGGAAAAAGAACGATACCAGAAACTGCCCGGCACCGACGCTCAGCGCCAGCGTCAGCGTGGTCATCCGGTTTTCGCTGATGCTCCGGAAACTGGTAAATAACCCCAGCACATACAAACCGAGATAGCCCAGTTCATTAATGAAATCACGGTCTTTGGGAACCATGAAATCCGTTGGCTTAATGAACCCCAGACCGGCGTAAAACGCAAAAGCCACAAACAGCACGGGTGCAACCTTCCGAAAAGCCCGCCGACCGATCAGGCTGTAAAGCACGTGGCCGCCGTCCAGTTGTCCGATCGGAATTAGGTTAAGCGCCGTGAAAAATAAGGCAAAATAGCCCGCCATCAGATACGGGTAATGAATCATTTCGTAAGGATGGGGTAACCGGGCCGGATCCGCAACGTAGGTTTTAAAGAACCAGAAGATCAGGTTATCGCCCAGACTCATGACGCTATCGGGCGGCAGGTTTTTGTAAACGTGCTCACCAAACGCCAAACCATATTGCTGGTATTCGGGGTGGATCGTAAAGATAAACTCCGGGGGCGGCAGGTGCGTAAAACCGTACCAGAGCACCACCAGCGCCAGCACAAATCCCGCCAGCGGACCGGCAATCCCGATGTCGAAAAACTTTTTACGGCTGTTAATGAAATCCTGAATCCGGATGAAAGCCCCCAAGGTACCGAGCGTTTGCCCGATGCCAAACCAGAGCGGAATGTAGTAGGGCAACGTGACCCGGACGTGATGGTAGCGGGCCGTAAAAAAATGCCCGAATTCGTGCACCGTCAGAATTGCCAGAAACGGGATGGAATAATGCAACCCGTCCCAGAATTCGGGCCAGCCGATACCGTGTTCCGGGTCCAGAAAAAAACGACCGTAAATCCATTCCGCACCAGCCGCGGTCGTCGAAAACAGCGTAAGGACGAAAAGGCTAGCTTGAATGAGGTACGTCCTCGTTTGTGGATTCATCGCGAAGATAATCAAGAATCGTCAGGGGCGGTTGTACCTGCACCGCCTGAATACCTAACTCGGCAGCCGCCCGGATGTTATGCGGATTGTCGTCTAGAAAAAGGGTCTCTTCCGCTTGCAGCCCCGACGTATTCAGCACGTACTGGTAAATCTCCGGCGACGGTTTGGCCAGCCTCACCTCGTACGAATAATACACCCGCTCGAACAGGTCTTCGAGCGGTGGCTGCCCCATTTCGGAAAATATTTTATTGACCTTGGCAATGTGAATAGCGCTGGTGTTGCTCAGCAGAAACAGCCGGTATTGGCCCCTAAGCTCCCGAATGCGCTGGACCCGTTCAACAGGCAAATCGAGCAGGACGGTGTTCCAGGCGGTATCAATCACCTCGTCGGCCCAGGAATCATTTTTCAATAACTGCCGAACGTGCTGCCGAAAACCGTCGTCGTCAATCAGCCCCGTTTCGTACTGCAGCGTCAGACCGTGTTCGCGCCAGAGCGCTTCCACTTCGTCTTCACTCAGGCCAGAAAGCACGGCAAAATTTCGGATAGGCCCCCGCAGATCAATCGGGATGATGACGTCGCCGAGGTCAAAAATGATGTTTTTAATACCGGGTTTTAAAACACCTGCCATTGATGGTTCAATTATTCAAGTACCACTCCCATTGCACAGAATTTCTCGATCCGCTGATCGATGCGTTCTTCGGGCGTCAATTTATTTAACTCAGCCAGGGTATCGATGATGGTCTGTTTAATCCGCCGGGCCATTTCCGGGTGATCGGTATGGGCCCCGCCCTGCGGTTCCTCGATGATACCGTCCACGAGCTTGTTTTTCTCCATGTCGCGAGCCGTTACTTTCATGGCTTCCGCGGCCTGTTCCTTGTAATCCCAGCTCCGCCAGAGAATGGTCGAACAGTTTTCGGGCGAAATCACCGAATACCAAGTGTTTTCGAGCATCAGCACGCGGTCGCCAATGGCAATTCCGAGAGCCCCGCCCGACGCGCCTTCTCCGATGACAATACAAATAACCGGCACCTGGAGCATAAACATCTCCTTCAAGTTGCGGGCAATGGCTTCGCCCTGACCGCGCTCTTCGGCTTCCAGACCCGGAAAGGCGCCCGGCGTGTCGATCATCGTGACGATGGGCTTGTTGAATTTCTCGGCCAGTTTCATCAGCCGCAGCGCCTTGCGGTAGCCTTCCGGATTGGGCATTCCAAAATTCCGGTGCTGGCGTTGCTTGGTGTTTCGTCCTTTCTGCTGACCGATCAGCATGACCGTCTGGCCGTCGATCTCCACAAAACCGCCCACCATAGCCGGGTCATCCCGAACGGTGCGGTCGCCGTGGAGTTCAACGAACTGCTCGCTCATCAACGCGATATAGTCAAGCGTGTAAGGCCGGTCTGGATGGCGGGAAAGCTGTACGCGCTGCCAGCGGGTAAGGTTGTCAAAAATCTCCTTACGAAGTTTTTCGATGCTGATTTCCAGCGACGCTACAGCTCCAGTGACATCTACGTTACTGGTTTCGGCCAGTTTTTTCATTTCGACCAGTCGTACTTCTAAATCAGCGATGGGTTTTTCAAAATCCAAATACGTCCTCATCCAAAAATGGGTTGGGTTACCAATGTTTTACTGGCAGCCCCACTTACCTCCAACACACAGGGGTAAGCGGAAACCGACGACTGGTAACTTTTTTTCAGTTGGCAAAGTTAGCGGAAAATCCGGATCAGCAACCTTCCAATGTTATAACTCGTACTCTTGCCCCTTGGCCGGGAGTTCTACCTGATTAAATCCTTCCTCCTGTAGGGTCTGCTGAAAAGCCACCATACTTGTGTAGTCTCCGTGGACCAGAAAGATTTTTTTGAGCCTGTCGGGCGACTGGTGTTTCACAAAACGAACCAGGTCGTCGCGGTCGCCGTGGCCGCTGAACACGTCGGTGCGCTCCACTTTTGCCAGGACGGGTTCTTCCTTGTCTTTGATCGAGATCGTCGGCTGGCCGTTCAGCAGCCGCCAGCCCAGCGTCCCCTCCGCGCAATAGCCGATGATCAGAATGGTGCAGTACGGATTGCTGATGTTGGCCGCGACGTGCTGTTCGACCCGTCCACCCTGAACCATCCCCGACGACGAGATGATGATACAGGGTTGGTTGTAATTGGAAACCTCCCGGCTGGCCTTTGAACTTTCCAGGTATTCAAAATTGGCGAAGTCGAACAACGACTCGTTTTCGTCGTAATAGTCCTTGGCTTCCCGGTTCAGGAGCCGCAGATTTTTCTGGTAGACCTTCGTGCTTTCCAGCGCCAGCGGACTGTCGGAGAAAACTTTAATGTTCTCGAATCCCTGTTCCGTATACAACCGGTTAAGCGTGTAGAGCAGCGCCTGCGTGCGGCCCACCGAAAAAGAAGGAATAATCAAACGGCCCGGAATGTCGATACACGTCCGCTTAATTACGTCGGCCAGCACCGACTCCGGAGTTTGGGTATCGATGTGCAACCGGTTGCCGTAAGTCGACTCGCAAATCAGGTAATCAACCGGCGGCAAGGGTTCGGGATCGGCCAGCAGCGGGTAGTTCCGACGGCCAATATCGCCCGAAAAACCGATGCTTTTCTTCTCGCCGTTTTCGTAGACGTTGATGACAAGGTGGGCCGCACCGAGTAAGTGCCCGGCCGGAATAAACGTAACATCCACGCCATCGGCCAGCTTAAACTTCCGGTTGTATTGGATCGTGACCACACTCTCCATGGACTCACGCACCTGTTTTTCCAGAAACAGGTCTTTCTGCAGCGAAGCAAATTTCTTGCGGACCTTCTGTTTCTTGCTTTTGCCCATCTCGTTCAGTCGCCGGGAATTGAGCGAAGCCGCGTCCTGCAACAGCAGGTTGGTGAGCGAGAAAGTCGGATCTGTACACAACACCTGGCCTTCGTAGCCTTCCCGGTACAAATTCGGAATGTTACCGCTGTGGTCGATGTGGGCGTGGGTCAACAGAACAACGTTGATTGTGGAAGCCTCAAACGGAAAAAAACCGGTGTCTAATTTCGGAGTTTCGTCTTCCTGGCCGTTCGAGCCGGCTTTTTTGTCCATATCTGCCCCGCAATCAATCAGAATCCGGTAATTATCCTCGGTTTCTAACAGAAACATGCTACCGGTTACCTGACGGGTTGCCCCCCAAAATGTTAACTTCATTCGATTCAGTTATGCCTAAAATGCCTGATTTTCACGATTATGTAGCTTCAAAGAGCACTACAAATCTTCATTATTTTGCTAGAACAACAGAAATGGGCTTTAAATTCTATCTATTTTTGCAAAGCTACAAATCCGCTTTCATATTCCATCAGTACTTTCTGTACTTCCATGCACCGGTCCTTTGCCTGTCTGTTAAGTTGTATTTTCATAATTGCCCAGGTTGGCTACTCGCGGCCGCTTACCGATTCGCTGGCCCTGCAACGGTTGCAAAATACCGTCAATCAATTGCAAACCAGTCCTTTGGTTCGCAACGGAACGGCGGCCCTTTCGGTGCGACGCGTACGGGATGGCGCAGTCCTGCTGGCGTATAACGCCCAGTTAAGCCTGCCTTCAGCCTCAACGCTGAAGCTGGCCACAACGGCGACCGCCCTGGCTGTCATGGGCGACAATTACACCTACCGCACTACCCTGGAATACGACGGAACCATTCGGGATAGTGTGCTGAATGGAAATTTATACATCCGGGGTTCGGGCGACCCTTCGCTGGGAAGCAACCGCTTCGCCGAGTTTGCCGCCGCCCCCACCCTGCTGCGCACCTGGACGGAAATGGTGCAGAGTGCCGGTATCAAACAAATTGCGGGTGCCGTGATCGGGGATGCCACGGCGATCCGATCGCTGCCGGTACCCGACACCTGGGTTTGGGGAGATATGGGGAATTACTACGGCGCGGGGGTTTCTGGCCTGAATTTCAACGAAAATCTTTACCGGGCAGTGTTCAAACCCGCCAAAACCGTGGGGCAACCCGCTCCGCTGCTCCGCACCGAACCCGCTACGCCCTTTCTGCGGCTACAGAACAATGTCCGAACCGGCCCGCCAGGTTCGGGCGATGAAGTGATTATTTACAATGCGCCCTTCACGACCCAGGCATTTCTGGAAGGAACCGTTCCGGCGGGTGTGAGCGAATTCGGAGTAAAAGGCTCGCTGCCGGACCCGGCGTTTTTCACGGCCTTTGCCCTCCACGAACGGCTCGCCAAAGTGGGTATTGTGGTCAATAATGCGCCATTGGCTATTGGGCCGGGCCGTAATCCGGAAATGCCCCTTGCTCCGGGCGGCAAACGAACCCAACTCCACCTTCATACGTCGGTGCCGCTGGCCGAACTGGCCCGGCTCACCAATCACCAGAGCATTAATTTATACGCGGAGTCGCTGCTGTTGCTGGCCGGTACCACGCTGGCCAAAGCACCGGTAACGACCGAACAGGCCATTCAGTACCTGGTCCGGTTCTGGCAAAGCAAGGGGGTTGATTTGAGCGGCTTCCGGCCAAAGGACGGCAGCGGACTATCGCCCGTTGGGGCGGTGACAGCCACCAGCCTGTCCGGCATATTGGCAGCCATGTCGAAGGAAAAGAGTTTTCTTCCGTTTTACGACAGCATTCCCGTGGTGGGTGAGTCCGGTACGGTGAAAAGCCTGGGACGCGGTACGGCGGCTGCGGGCAACGTACGGGCCAAAAGCGGCACCATCGAGGGCGTTCGGGCCTATGCCGGTTATGCCACTTCGGCCGACGGTGAATTACTGAGTTTTACCGTACTGGTCAATAAATACCAACCCGGCTCACTGAAAGGGGTAATGAACTACCTGGAGCAAATCATGGCGCAACTAACGGCCCTAAATGCCAACAATTAACCTGGCAAGGCAAACTCATCCCGGACGACCGCTTACCTTAACGACGTTGAACCAATATTCCCCGATCGTCTGCGTAATATCCATTAGTTTTTTAAACGATGCGGGTTTGGTGATGAAGCTGTTGGCACCCCACAAGTACGAATTATCAATATCGATGCTGGCGTCGGACGTGGTAAGTACCACCACCGGAATGTGCCGCAGATCGCGGTCGGCTTTAATCTCCTGCAGGGCTTCCCGGCCGTCTTTGCGCGGCATGTTCAAATCCAGCAAAATCAACTCCGGCAGGGGATGCTCAGCGCTCTCGTAACGGCCTGTACGACGCAGGAATTCCATCAATTCCTCGCCATCCTCCACCACATTCATTTCGGTCACGGGAAACTGCTGACGAAAGGCTTCACGCGTCAGGAAGCGGTCATCTTCGTCGTCATCAGCCAAGAGAATATGTACTGGTTTCGTGAGTTGCTGCATTGTCATGAACAGATTGGGTCTGTTTTTCGGGTAAAATAATAATAAAGGTTGTGCCGACACCGGGTTGGCTTTGGGCGGTAATCAGACCTTTGTGATAACTAACGATCCGCTTACAAATGGCCAATCCGATGCCCGTTCCTTCATACGAATTCTTCCCGTGTAGGCGTTGAAAAATTTTAAAAATGTGGTCAATGTACTTCTCATTGAAACCAATCCCATTGTCGCCAACGGTTATCTTATAATATTTTTTACCAGGAATTAGTTCTTCATAGACTTCCCCTTCCACCGCTTCACCCGTAATTTTTATCAACGGTACCTGATCGGGTTTGGTAAACTTCAGGGCGTTCGAAATCAGATTGGCGAAAAGATGGTCCATCTGACTCTGAACAGCTTCAATCTCCCCTAACGTATCCATCTCAAACGCGGCTCCGACGGCTTTGATCGTAACTTCCTGATCACTCAGCACCCCCTCCAGTACCTCCGACAACAGAACCGGCTGGAACGGCTCTTTTTTGCTGGAAATCCGGGAAAAATCCAGCAAATCCTTAATCATCTTCGACATCCGCTCCGCCGACTGCAGGATTTTACCTAAATAGACCATTGCTTCGGGCCGGAGGTCACTTCCGTACCGGTCGCGCATCAGGTAACCAAACGACTGTATTTTTCGGAGCGGTTCCTGCAGGTCATGCGAGGCCACAAAGGCAAACCGTTCCAGTTCTTCGTTAGATATTTCCAGTAATTGAATCTTCTCCTGAAGCTCATCTTCGTAAGCCCGTAGCTGATCTTCGGTCGACTGCCGCGTATTCAACTCATTCTCAAGGACATTGTAAGAAAGAATGAGCGTAACGAACATTAAGAGCGTGACCGTAAAGATTCCGACGAGCGTATTCCAGAAGTAGGCCGTAGCGGACCTAGAGCAAATATTGAACCGTTCCTGTTCAGATTTGTTCATCAATCTTATCTGGTCGCGAACCCGGTCCATACGGCTTATTCCCAGCATCATATACGTCCGGGCGATGGAAAGGGGCAGCTTTCTTTTGACGGCATCCACCTGCTGCCCGGCCATCTCAATTTTCATATTGATTCGTTTCGACAGCGAATCGAGGTTCTGGAGTTGAACCGGACGGTCGGCCAGCAGTTTGCTGAGCGAATCCAGTTCAGTCGGAAACTGGGGCAGCGCATTTTCGTACGCTTTCAGGTAAATGGGGTCGCCCGAGGAAGCTAAAAAGCCCCGCTCGCCGGTTTCCACTTCCGTAATGAGCGACGAAATACGGCCCAGCCGGTTCATGACCTCCTGGCTGTGCTTGATCTGATCGCTGGCTTTGCGGTACTGGTTGTAGGTGTATAACGTCAGCCCGAGTGCCACGACTATTAAAGCCAGAGCCACCCCGAATCCAATAACAATCCGTTTTTTAACGGTTTTTGGTAAAACTGATCGCAAACCCTTCATATAAACAGCTGGTCAGTTTCTGAATCGTGTTTTCAGTTGCATACTGCTGTATTGCCACCACATCGGTGGGGGCTAGGTCCATTTCTGAAAACCCTTACAAAAGTTGGCTATTTGTTACCGAATAGTTTCAACCACCAGATTATGGTTGGTGTAAATACAAATATCCGCTGCAATATGCAAACTTTCCCGAACCATTTCTTCAGCCGTTAGCTGAGAAGCGTGTTTTTTTAAGGCAACGGCCGCCGATTGGGCATACATACTGCCCGATCCGATGGCCGCAATCTGATTGTCGGGTTCCAGCACATCGCCGGTACCCGAAATTACCAGCAGATCTTCCTTGGAGGCCACAATCAGCATGGCTTCCAGCCGGCGCAGATACCGGTCCGTCCGCCATTCCTTGGCCAGCTCAATGGCCGCCCGCTTTAAATTTCCGCCGTAGGCATTGAGTTTTTCTTCAAACCGTTCGATCAGCGTAAAGGCATCCGCCGTAGACCCGGCGAAACCCGCCAGTACTTTGCCGTTCATCAGGCTCCGGACTTTGCGTACATTACTTTTTGCAATGGTATTGCCCATGGTGGCCTGTCCGTCGGCCCCCAGTGCGATTTCGCCGTTGTGCAGAATACCAACGACGGTTGTGGCGTGAATCTTTTGCATTCGTTCTATATATCAATGGATAAGGTTTAACACCTGACTGCGGAAAATCGGAATTCGATCTCCAGACCGGTCAGACGCTAAACCTTAAACGAAACAACTATTTTTTTTATACCAGCATGGTGAACGGATTTTCCAGCAAGCCCTTGAAGGTTTGCAGGAACGACGCGCCCGTAGCGCCGTCGACCGTCCGGTGGTCGCACGAAAGCGTCACTTTCATCACGTTGGTCGGTTTGGGCACCAGAACACCCGTTTCGTCTTTTTCAAACATGACGGTTTGTTTAATCGCGCCAACTGCCATGATGCAGGAATCGGGCGGATTGATGATGGCCGTAAATTCGTCGATGCCAAACATACCGAGGTTGGAAATCGAGAACGTGCTGCCTTCCCAGTCTTTCGGCTGAAGTTTTTTGTCTTTGGCTTTTCCGGCCAGATCCTTCACTTCACCCGAAATCGCCGACAGCGTTTTCTGGTCCGCATTCCGGATAACCGGCACAAGCAGCCCTTCGTCGACGGCCACGGCAACACCGATGTTGACGTAATTGTACCGCCGGATTTTGTCGCCCAGCCACGAAGAGTTCACCGCCGGGTGTTTTTTCAGCGCCAGGGCCGCGGCTTTCAGCACGAAATCGTTGAACGACACTTTCACCGGGCTGACCTCGTTGACCTTGCCGCGCAGTTCCATCGCCTTGTCCATGTTAATTTCCATGGTCAGGTAGAAATGCGGAGCGGTAAACAGACTTTCCGACAGACGACGGGCAATGGTTTTCCGCATCTGCGAAACCGGAATGTCCTCGTAGCTTCCTGCCGGAGCCGGAGCGGGCTGGGCCGACGGTGCTGCGGGGGCTGGTTGCTGAGCCGCCGGTTTTTCGGCCGGAGCGGGGGCCGGAGCCGATTTGGCCGCGGGCTGGAAGCTTTCCACATCCCGTTTCACAATCCGTCCTTCCGGACCGGAGCCCTGTACATCGGACAGATTAACCCCTTTCTCTTTGGCAATTTGCTTAGCCAGCGGAGAAGCCAGCACCCGATCGTGCCCGTTGCTGCCCGCGTTCTCAGCCGAGGCCGATTTTTCGGCCGGTTTAACTTCGGCCTGGGGAGCTTCCGAAGCGGAAGCTTCCGGCTGCGGAGCCGCTTCAGGTTGCCCTCCGCCCTGGAGTAATACTTTGAAGTCGGCGCCTTTCTCGCCCACCACCGCAATAACTTCGTCCACGGCAACGGAGCTACCTTCTTTGACACCGACGTAGAGCAAGGTTCCTTCTTCGTAGGCTTCGAGGTCCATCGTGGCTTTGTCGGTTTCAACTTCCGCCAGTACGTCACCCGATTTAACGGTATCACCTTCTTTTTTGTGCCAGGCCACGATGGTGCCTTCGGTCATGGTATCGCTCATTTTCGGCATCCGAATCACCGTCGCATTGACGTTCGGAGCCGGAGCCGCCGAAACGGCTTTCGGATCGGGCGTCTGGCTGGTGGCCTGATCGGCCTGCGAACCGGCCGGGCTAGGCGCCGGATTTGGTTTTTCGGCGGGTGCTTCAGCTTTGGTTTCGGAAGAACCGTTGGAAGAATCAGCGCCCTCCAGCAATCCTTTATAATCTTCGCCAGCTTTCCCGATTACGGCAATTACTCCGTCGATTGGTACAGACTGACCTTTCTCAACACCAATGTATAACAACGTTCCTTCGTCGTATGCTTCCAGGTCCATTGTCGCCTTATCGGTTTCGACCTCGGCCAGCACGTCGCCCGACTTGACGGTGTCGCCCACTTTCTTATGCCATTCAGCGATGACACCTTCGGTCATGGTGTCGCTCATCTTGGGCATTCGGATTAATTCTGCCATATGCGGTTTTGTGCAAGTATATCAGTAGTTCTACTTCGAGTGTCCAAAATTAGAAGAAAGCGGGGAAAGTTGGTTAACCTGACGCGAAGTTTCCACTTATCCGCTTTGATTTGCAAATTGCCGCCGAATTGTCACCCACCCCTTATTCCGGTATGAATCGCAGAAATTTCCTTGAATCCGTCACCCTCGGCAGCGCGGCTGCCTCCGCCTTCTCACCTGGTATGATCAGCCCGGCGCAGGCCGAACCACGCTGGACCGCGCCCGTCAAATCTAGTAACGAATTTTCGGCGGATGTGGTTATTGCAGGCGGTGGATTGGGCGGTTGCGCAGCAGCTCTGGCGGCTTTGCGGTCTGGTCTACGGGTTATCCTGACGGAAGAAACCGACTGGATCGGCGGGCAAATCAGCCAGCAGGGCGTGCCCCCCGACGAACACCAGTGGATTGAAACCCACGGAGCCACCCGGCTCTACCGGACGTTCCGCACGGCGGTTCGGGAGTACTACATCCGGAATTATCCCCTGACCGAGGAAGCCCGCAACCGGCAGCACCTGAATCCCGGCGACGGCGCGGTTTCCCGGCTGTGTCACGAACCCCGCGTGGCCGTGGCAGTTTTGCTGGACATGCTGGCACCCTACCAGAGTTCCCAACAATTGACGATCTTACTCGACCATAAAGTGGTTAGCGCCGACACCACCGGTGACCGCGTACGGGCGTTGAAGGCCCTTAGTTTCCGCAGCGGCAAGGAAGTCGTGCTGACGGCCCCGTATTTTGTGGATGCCACCGAACTGGGCGATCTGCTACCGCTGACCGGCACCGAATTTGTTACCGGTACGGAATCCAAAAAAGAAACCGGCGAGCTGCACGCGCCCGAGCAGGCCGATCCGAATAACCAGCAGTCGTTCACGGTTTGCTTTGCGATGGATTATGTGCCGATGCTTCAGAACAAACCCGTTCAGCACCTGATTGAAAAGCCGAAAGAATACGATTTCTGGCGCAACCTGGTGCCGAAGCTGACCCCCGCCTGGTCCGGAAAACTGCTCGACCTTTCCTATTCAAACCCATCAACGCTGGAACCCAAGAAACTCGGCTTCCACCCCGAAGGCATCGCAACCGGGTCGCTGCTCAACCTGTGGAATTACCGGCGGCTGATCAACAAGAATAACTTCAAACCCGGCACGTTCCAGAGCGACATAACCGTTGTGAACTGGCCGCAGAATGATTATATGCTGGGCAATCTGGTGGGCGTCGGCGAAAAGGAATTTAAAAAACACGTCGACCGGGCCAAGCAGCTCAGCCTGTCGCTTTTCTACTGGCTCCAAACCGAAGCGCCCCGCCCGGACGGTGGGCTGGGCTGGCCCGGCCTGCGGCTGCGCCCCGACATCATGGGAACGGAAGACGGCATGGCCAAATACCCGTACGTTCGGGAGTCGCGCCGGATCAAGGCGGTCTTTACGGTTCGGGAAGAACACGTCGGAGCGGCCAACCGGGCCATGATAACGGGCCAGAAGTCGGGCAACAAAGCCGCCGATTTCTACGACAGCGTCGGCACCGGCTATTACCACATTGATTTGCACCCGAGCAGTGGCGGCAACAACTACATTGATTTTGCTTCGCTGCCTTTCCAGATTCCGCTGGGGGCGCTGCTCCCCAACCGAATGGAAAACCTGTTGCCCGCCAACAAAAACATCGGCACCACCCACATCACCAACGGCTGTTACCGCCTGCATCCGGTGGAATGGAGCATCGGCGAAGCGGTTGGCCAGTTGGTGGCGTTTTCGCTCGGTAAGAACGTGATCCCCCGCGCCGTTCGGGAGCAAAAACCGTTACTGGACGAGTTTCAGAACCTGGTGCGCAAACACGGCATTGAAACGAACTGGCCGAAATCGTAACCTAGTTGTGTTCGGACAGAACACCCGTCGGTCGGGCGGAGGAACCTCCCCGCCCCTTCTTCTGGTCCAGCGCCCGGACCTGCTGAAGGTACTCGTTCGGCAGCAGGATTTGCTGGGTGATGGCCCGTAACCGAAGCCGAAGCAAGACTTTATAAAGCCACATCATCGACGCCAATAGCGGTCGGTTGGGTAAGTTCAACCGGCTGCTGACGGCTTCGGGCACCAGCAGGGACTGCGCCTGAAGAAGCAGGCCGTACCGCCAGTTTCCCAATTCTTCCCGGTAGCGCATAAAAAGTTTTTCCGTAAACGGGCTGTGTACCAGATCCCGATCCAGGTGAACCTGCCGGTCTACCTGCCACTCAGCGTAGGTTCGTGGCAAATCCGGAACCCCCATGCCTTCCCCCACCCGCCGGAACGTATCAAAAACCTCTTCCCGTTCCGGGGCCGTCAGGGGCCGGTGCAGTAGTTCGAAGGCCCGTTCCGAGTAATCCATCAGCATGTACAAAACGTCGCGGTAGGCCCAATCCGGAATCTGCGCTCCCCGGCTTTTTTCCACCCCGCCGTGAATCGCCCGCATCCGGTTGATGGCCCCGACGGCTTTTTCGTAGGGCATAAACACAATCTCCTGGGCGTATTTAACGGTTGAAAACAAACGACCAATGGGATCGGCGGGAAGCTTGCCGGTGAAAAACAGCCAGTCAACGGCCCGGTTAACGGCAAACTCGGCGGCTCCACCCGCAAAAATCAGCAAAATCACATCGGCGTCTCCCCATATTTTCCGCACAATGGAATCTTCACGAACAAAGTAACGCATACCAAAATTCTGAATTTTTAAGCTGGCCGATTGAATTTCTGACCAGCACACAACGGAAGAACAATTTCCTGTTTTTTTTCGATCAGGCTACAAAATAAGAAAGAGCTAAACAATACGGCTTCCATTTTGAGAAGCCGTTTACTTTCATTTTATTTTGCGCATTCACTGAATCAACAATCAATCGTTCTATTTAATGAAAATTTACTTATCTATTGTTTTAATTTTCTGTGCCGCATCAGTATTTGCTCAGAAACTAACGGTAACGGGCAAAGTAACCGATCCCAGAGGAGAGGTACTTCCCGGCGCTACCGTCATCGAGAAAGGAACGAACAACGGCGTCAGTTCGGATGTTGCCGGAACTTATACGATAACGTGCCGAACCGACAATCCGGTATTAATCATTTCCTTCGTTGGTTTTCAGAACGCGGAGATTCTGGTAAACAGCCGGACAACACTGGATGTAACGCTGGAAAGCGCCACCGAACTCCAGGAAGTTAACATCGTCGGTTCACGAAATCTAAACCGGTCGGTGACGGATTCCCCCTCCCCGATTGACCTGATCGACATCAAAGATGTGACGACCAAAACCGGGCAGCTCGACCTCAATCAGTTGCTGCAGTTTGCGGCTCCGTCGTTCAATTCCAACCGTCAAACCGGTTCGGACGGCGCCGACCACGTGGACCCGGCCACGCTCCGGGGGTTGGGTCCTGATCAGACGCTGGTGCTGATCAACGGCAAACGGCGGCACCAGTCTTCGCTCATCAATTTATTCGGCACGCGCGGCCGGGGCAACACGGGAACCGACCTGAATGCCATTCCGGCCGCGGCCATCGAACGCATCGAGATTCTGCGCGATGGAGCGGCTGCGCAATACGGTTCCGACGCCATCGCGGGGGTGATCAACATCGTCCTGAAAACCAGCGCCAATGAGTTTACGGGGAATGTCAACTACGGTGCTTATTCGGCCAAATACCGCTTTGACGACAAAAAATTTGACGGTGGTAACTTCAACATCAATGGCAATTACGGTTTCCGGATCGGGCAGGGAGGTTTTCTTAACCTGACCGCCGATTACAATTACCGGGGTCATACGCAACGGGCCAACGTTGCTACGAGTGTCGAGGAGCTGTCGCGCCGGGAGTTTGGCGACCCGCAGGTTCAGAACACGTCCTTTTACGCCAACTCGAAAATACCGGTCAGCCCGAACGCCCACGTCTACGCGTTTGGCGGGTTAAACCTGCGCAAGGGCGATTCCTACGCCTGGACGCGTTTTGCCGACAGCCCGCGGAACATCCCCAGCATTTACCCCAACGGCTTCGACCCGATCATCACCAGCGACATTACCGACGGCTCCATTGCCGCCGGAATCCGGGGGAAGTGGAAAGGCTGGGATGTGGACCTGGGAAATGTTTTTGGCAGCAATAAATTTCACTACGGCGTCCGCAATACGCTGAACACGTCGTTGGGTCCGCAATCGCCCACTTCGTTTGACGCGGGCGGCTTCCAGTTGCAGCAAAACGTCACGGGACTGCATTTCTCCCGGCTTTTTCAGGAAACACTTCAGGGCTTGAACATTGCGTTCGGGGCCGAATTCCGGGCGGAAAACTACCAGATTTTCGCGGGCGAAGAAGCCTCTTACCGCAACTACGACCCGACCAAACCGGGCGGATCGCAAGGCTTTCCGGGATTCCAGCCGGGCGACGTTGTAAACGAAGACCGTACCAACCTCGGTATTTATTTCGATACCGAGGCCGACATCACGAAAGCATTTATGGTCGGGGCAGCGCTGCGTTTTGAAAACTACAGCGACTTTGGCAGTACCCTGAACGGCAAGATTTCCTCGCGGCTGAAACTGGGCAGCAATTTTACCGTGCGGGGAACGGTCAGCACGGGTTTTCGCGCCCCCTCGCTGGCCCAGATTTACTTCAACTCCACGTTCACCAATTTTGTGGAAGGACAACCCGTCGAAGTGTTGCTGGCCCGAAACGAAAGCCCGGTAACCCAGAAACTGGGCATTCCGAAGCTAAAACAGGAGACGTCCCGCAACGCCAGTCTGGGCTTTACGGGCCGGTTTGGCAGCGGCTTTTCGCTGACGGTAGACGGTTATTACGTCAAGGTGCGGGATCGGGTAGTGCTGACGGGTGCCTTTACCGCCGACGATCCGGACATCGGGGCGGATTTGCAGGAACTGAACGTAGGTCAGGCCCAATTTTTCACGAATGCCGTTACTACTTCCACCCGCGGGCTGGATGTTATTCTGGCCAATGGTTCGTCCGTCGGGCGGGGCCGGTTGAACACAACGCTGGCGGCTAACTTTAACAAGCTGACTGTGGACGAGGTCAAAACCAACGCCCGGCTGGCCGGCAAAGAAGATACCTATTTTGACCTACGGGAACGGAAATTTGTAGAAGCTTCGGCCCCGCCGTCAAAGATCAACCTGACGCTCGATTACGGCATTGACCGCTGGAGTTTCGTGGCCCGCGCCATCCGGTTTGGCGAAATTACCCTGGCCGATTACGACTACGAGCTGAACGTCTACAAACCCCGCGTAACCACGGATTTCTCTGTCGGTTACAAGCTTGCCAAAAATGTAAACCTGATTGTAGGGGGCACCAACGTCTTCAACGTTTACCCAAACCGCTTTAACCCAACGCTTACCGAATCCGGAGGAGCCTGGGACCCGGTTCAGATGGGCAGCAATGGCGCGTACTGGTACGGCAAGCTAAACCTGCGGTTTTAGGAAGAGTTCTGAATGATGAGTTTAGAGTGAAGAGTTGCTTCGCAGAATAGAATGCGTCAGCCAACTCTTCACTCTAAACTCATCACTCTTCACTCAATTTGCCAGCACGGTAAACTCGACGCGCCGGTTTTTCTTTTTGTTTGCTTCGTTGTCGTTTGGGGCCGCCGGACGGGTGTCGCCGTAGCCCTGGTATTGCAACCGCTGGGCGGCAACTCCCCGCTGGATGAGGTAATTGGTGATCACACGCGCCCGGTTTTCAGACAGTAACTGATTTAGCCGCCGGTCGCCGACGTTGTCGGTGTGTCCGGCAATTTCGATAACTAGTTTGGAGTAACGGTTGAGGGTGTTGAGCAACTTATCAAGCTGCGGGTATGATTCTTTCCGCAGGATGTAACTGCTTTGATCAAAGTAAACATTATCGAGCCGGATTTTATCGTTTACTTTCAGGTTCCGGAAAATACTGTCGGTTTCCGTCGTCTTCTCCTTCTCAACCTTTTCCATCAACGCCAGGTGCTCGTAATTGGCGCAGGTATCACACGGCACCAGCAGAACTTCTTCCATCGGGTAGTACCCCTTCGCCGTCGTCTTGATAATCAACGTGTCCGTTTTGCCAAGGGAAAACTGAAAAGTTTGCCCCGGTAAGCTCTGCCCGTCAAATTCCCGCTTCGACAGCACCACCTTGATCCGGTAAGTGGCCGGAATTTCCGCTCTGGTCCGTTCATCCAACGCTTTGAGAATGAAGTCTGTTACGTGGGTTCTCACCAATCGGGGGCCAGACTGGGCTACCACCAGGCCTCGACCAACCATAGTTAGCCAAACAATTATCAATAAGGGTCGCATCGAAAAATTATCCGAATTCACGCGTTTAGGATAAAGCTTCGTTGACCGCTTAGCTGCGGTCAACGAAGCTTCCGTTGGTATTCTAGTTGATTTTCAGAACGGCCATGAAGGCTTCCTGCGGAATTTCGACGTTGCCTACCTGGCGCATCCGCTTCTTCCCTTTCTTCTGCTTTTCGAGCAATTTCCGTTTCCGGCTAATGTCACCACCGTAACACTTGGCCAATACGTCTTTTCGAAGGGCTTTCACGGTTTCGCGGGCGATAATCTTTTGCCCGATAGCTGCCTGAATGGCAATTTCAAACTGTTGCCGGGGCAGCAGCTCGCGAAGTTTCTCGCAGAGTTTTTTCCCCCACTCATAGGCTTTGTCGCGGTGTACGATGGCCGAAAGTGCATCGACCCCTTCACCATTCAGCATGATATCAAGTTTCACCATGGTCGACTCGCGGTTGCCCAAGAACTCGTAATCGAGCGAAGCGTACCCGCGTGAAATGGTTTTCAGCTTGTCGAAAAAGTCGAACACCACCTCCGCCAGCGGCATTTCGAACTGGAGTTCAACGCGATCAGCCGTCAGGTAAAGCTGATTTTTGAAGACCGAGCGCTTGTCCATACACAGACCGATGATCGCGCCGACGTATTCGGCTTTGGAAATGATCTGCGCCTTGATGAACGGTTCTTCAATCCAGTCGATGCTGCTGGGATCGGGCATGTCGGCCGGAGCGCTCACCTGAAGCGTTTCTCCCTTCGTCGTAATAACCTCAAACCGCACGGACGGCACGGTAGTAATCACGGTCATATCGAACTCGCGTTCCAGGCGTTCCTGCACGATTTCCATGTGCAGCATTCCGAGGAAGCCGCACCGGAAACCAAAACCGAGAGCCGCCGATGTTTCCGGCTCCCAGACAAGCGAGGCATCGTTTAGCTGGAGCTTTTCCATGGCTTCCCGCAACTCTTCGAACTCACTGGTATCCACCGGGTAAATCCCGGCAAAAACCATCGGTTTAACCTCCTCAAAACCCTGAATGGCCGAGGAAGCAGGACGTGCCAGGTTCGTGATGGTGTCTCCCACCTTGACTTCCTTCGCCACTTTAATGCCCGAAATCAGGTAGCCTACGTCACCGCATTCAATCACGTCTTTGGGTTCCTGACCCAACTTAAGCGTCCCAATTTCGTCGGCAATATATTCCTTGCCAGTCGCCATAAACTTGACCTTGTCGCCCTTGCGGATACGGCCATTTTTAACCCGGAAGATAACCTCGATACCGCGGTAAGAGTTGAACTGCGAGTCGAAAATCAGGGCCTGTAATTCGCCATCCGGATCACCCGTCGGGGGCGGAATCCGCTCAACAATGGCGTTCAGGATAGCTTCAATACCGATGCCTTCTTTACCGCTGGCCGGAATGATATCATCCCGTTCGCAGCCAATCAGGTCGACCATCTCGTCCTTGACCTCTTCGGGCATGGCACCGGGCAGGTCAATTTTATTCAGGACGGGAATGATAACCAGGTCATTATTCATGGCCAGGTACAGGTTCGAAATCGTCTGGGCCTCCGTCCCCTGCGAGGCATCCACCAGCAGCAGAGCGCCTTCGCAGGCGGCAATGGAACGGGATACTTCGTAGGAAAAGTCGACGTGACCCGGGGTATCGATCAGGTTGAGGGTATAGCGTTCGCCTTTGTACAGATAGTTCATCTGAATAGCGTGGCTCTTGATGGTGATACCCCGCTCCCGTTCCAGATCCATGTCATCCAGCAACTGGGCCTGCATGTCGCGCTCCCCAACGGTTTTGGTAAATTCCAGCAATCGGTCGGCCAGGGTGCTTTTACCGTGGTCGATGTGGGCAATAATGCAAAAATTACGAATATGCTTCACGCTGTGAAAACGGTTGTCTATCTCGGTGTAAATACAAAATTACTTAAAAAAGCGCAGATTGTCGTCGAACCACAAAAGCTGTCCGCCCGGACGTGGATTCTTTTTGATTAAGCTTCGGTTTTTGCCGAAAAATCAGGGCGAAACCAGCTGCATCAGAATCCCGCAAACATACCCCATGTAAGTACCAACGGCGTAGCCCAGGATGGCCATTAGCACCCCCACCGGGGCCAGAACCGGATGAAAGGCGGCCGCAATGATCGGTGCCGTAGCCGGCCCACCAATGCAAGCCTGGCTGCCCACTGCCATAAAAAAATACGGCGCCCGTATTAACCGGCTGAACCCGATCATGAGCAGCACGTGAAACAACATCCAGACCAGTCCGACCAGCATCAAACCGGGATGGTCGGCAATGGCCAGGATGTTCATTTTCAGGCCAATGGTGGCAATCATCAGGTATAGAAAAACCGTGGCGACTTTCGACGCCCCGGCCCCTTCCAGGTTGCGGGCTCTGGTAAACGACAGGCCAATACCGATGGCGGTCGCCAGCCCGACAATCCAGAAAAACGGCGCGTTCAGACTGAATTGGCTCAACAAAGCGGAATGCTGATCAATATAGGGCGCAATTACGTCAGCCAGCGCGTGGGCAACCGCCGTAGCGCCAAATCCAATGGCCAGAATCACGACCAGATCCGTAGAGGACGGTATTCGGCGAAGGGCTTCCACCTGGCTGCGCACCCGCTCTTTGACCTCTTCAACGGCACTGGCGTCGGCCCGCAGCCAGCGGTCGATTCGGGGTGCCTGCCCGGCCCCGTACAGCAAAACGCCCAGCCACAGGTTGGAAACAAAAACATCGACGGTTACGATCGCCGAAAACAGGTTGCTGCTGGGCTGAAAAACTTCCTTTAAAGCCGTCTGGTTAGCCCCTCCACCGATCCAGGTCCCGGCCAGTGTTGCCAGCCCACGCCAGACGGCATCCGGCCCCTGTCCGCCCACCAGCTCCGGGGCCAGCTGCGCAATAAGCCAAACCGCCAGCGGACCACCCAGCATGATGCTGATGGCCGAAGCGGCAAACATCAGAACGGATCTTCGGCCCAGCCGCCGAAAGGCCCTGAAATCAACGCTGAGCGTGAAAAGCACCAGGGATGCGGGCAGCAGAACGCGCGAGACGATCGGATACAAAGCCGTGTTATCGGCATCCACCCAACCAAATGTATTTAACAGGGAAGGCAGAAAGTAACACAGTAACGTTGCCGGGACGTAATGATAAAACCGTTGCCAGAAAGGCCGCGGACTACTGGCCGTGGAAAGAACAACCGCTAAAATAAGGAAGAGAACACCAAGCGTGATGGGGTCGGACATTGTAATCGTTCAGTTTGGCGGAGATGAGCCCTGTTCGCCGTCAGAACGACAAAGAAAAGGCAAAAGGCGTAAAAACAAACAACGCCGGCCTCAACCTGAGCCGGCGTGTTAAGATTACACTTCATCAACAAACTAAAAACCAATCGGAATGCAGCTACAGAATTGAGCTGCCGAAGCCATTAATTTTGTTGCGGCATTTAAGCCAGTGCTGTAGGAGGGGGACTCGAACCACCCACGGTGCGGTTAGCTACAGTACAACTTCTGGTGGTCAACCCCAGTCGCTTTTGCAAGCGGCATTATGCTGCGTTTATCCCGAACTCACCACCCCCGAGACAGGAGGGCACGTCTGCCAATTTCGACACCCTACAGTGTAGTAGAACTTTGTTAAAGGGATGCTGCTTGACCTGCCTGCTTCGATTTAACACTACAAAGTTAATACAAAACTTCGCCTATTTGCAAATATTCTATAAAAATTTTGTAAAAATTTCTGTTTTCTCAAAATACAGCGTATTTTGTTGATGAAATTAAAATTTCCTGGACTTAGATGGAAAAAAATTTAGAGATTGATAATGTCGATCTCAAGATCCTGACCCTGCTGATGGAAGATGCCAACATGGCGTATACCGAAATTGGAAAACGGATTTTCGTCTCGGGAGGAACGGTGCACGTCCGGATGAAGAAAATGGAACAGATGGGAATCGTGCGGGGATCGCAACTGGTCATCGACCACACGAAACTGGGGTGGGACATCAGCGGCTTCCTGGGCATTTACCTCGACAAGAGTTCACTGTACGAAACCGTAGCCACCGAATTGCTGAAGATTCCGGAGGTGGTCAACATTCATTATACCACGGGTATTTACAGCATTTTTGCCAAAATCGTCTGCCGCGATACCCAGCACCTGCGCGAAGTGCTGCACGACAAAATTCAGAAAGTAGCCGGAATTCAGCGGACCGAAACCTTTATTTCGCTGGAAGAACGAATTTCGCGCCCGATTCCATTCGGGGTCAATGTACCCATGGATAAAGAGTAGCAGGGGCCTTCTTCCCTTCGGACGACCGCCGGATTCTAGACATTTCTACCAAGTAACGGGAAACTTTCCGATATTTGCCTACTCTGAGCGGAACAGACCTCCTATCCGTTTTGTTTATCCTATAGACTTTTGCGTGTATTAGTCCGCAATCCATCATGAGCAAAGACGTTGAAATTTTAGAAAGTATTACCAATTCCGAATACAAATACGGTTTCGAAACATTAATCGAAGCGGATGAAGCGCCGGTCGGTCTCAGCGAGGACATTGTACGGTTTATCTCCGCCAAGAAAAACGAGCCGGAATGGTTACTGGAATGGCGGTTGAAAGCATATCGGTATTGGGAAACTTTGAAAGAACCACATTGGTCGAACTTGAAGCACCCCCCAATTGACTACCAAGCACTTAAATATTATTCCGCTCCGAAGCAGAAGAAAACCGTAAACAGCCTGGACGAGATTGATCCGGAGCTGCGGGCTACTTTTGAGCGGCTGGGTATCTCGTTGCAGGAACAGGAACGTCTGTCGGGCGTGGCCGTGGATGCCGTTATCGACTCGGTGTCTATTGCTACTACGTTTAAGGATAAACTGAAAGACCTGGGCATTATCTTCTGCTCCATGACCGAAGCAGTTCAGGAACACCCTGAGCTGGTCCGGAAGTACCTGGGGTCGGTGGTGCCGCCCCGCGACAACTATTTTGCGGCTCTCAACTCGGCCGTCTTCTCCGACGGTTCGTTCTGTTACATCCCGAAAGGCGTTCGTTGCCCAATGGAATTGTCGACCTATTTCCGGATCAATGCCGCGGGAACCGGGCAGTTTGAACGGACGCTGATCGTAGCAGACGAAGGTTCATACGTAAGTTACCTGGAAGGCTGTACGGCCCCGATGCGCGACGAAAATCAGTTGCACGCGGCCGTAGTTGAGCTGGTTGCAGCCAAAGAAGCCGAAATCAAATATTCAACGGTACAAAACTGGTACCCGGGCGATAAGGAAGGAAAAGGTGGGATTTATAACTTCGTTACCAAACGCGGTATTTGCGAAGGAGCTCACTCCAAAATCTCCTGGACGCAGGTTGAAACGGGATCGGCCATCACCTGGAAATACCCGTCTGTGATCCTGAAAGGCGATTACTCCATCGGTGAATTTTACTCGGTAGCCGTTACGAACAACTACCAGCAGGCCGACACTGGAACCAAAATGATCCACGTTGGCAAGAACACCAAAAGCCGGATCGTATCGAAAGGGATTTCGGCGGGTCGGAGCCAGAACGCTTACCGCGGCTTGGTGCAGGTATTCAAACGGGCCGAAAACGCCCGGAATTATTCGCAATGTGACTCCCTCCTGCTGGGCGACCGCTGCGGAGCGCACACCTTCCCGTACATCGAAGTAAACAACCAGACTGCGACCGTTGAGCACGAAGCAACGACGTCTAAAATCGGTGAAGATCAGTTGTTTTACTGCAACCAGCGGGGTATTCCGACGGAACAGGCCGTGGCTCTGATCATTAACGGGTACGCCAAGGAAGTTCTGAATCAGTTGCCGATGGAATTTGCCGTAGAAGCCCAGAAACTTCTGGAGATTAGTCTGGAAGGCAGCGTTGGTTGATGCAGATTAATTATCAAAGAATTTAATAACAAAAAAGGTAGACCCGAAGGTCTACCTTTTTTGTTGAGTGTAAGTGCTGAACGGGCCCGCTTGCCTAGTCAACAAACTGCCGACGCAGTTTTTCGCTGGTAGCCCGCAGCCCTTCCGGCCACGAGCCGCCATTCCCTTCGGCAAACAAATCGTTGCCCGGAACTCCCAGCCGCCAGCGGACAACCTTGTTGTTGGCCGGATTGGTGCCGTCTTCGCGTAGGTAAATATCGGCGGCCACTATGTCATTCCGGAAGCGCATGATCCGACGGAGCTCTTTTTCTACCTGATCAAGCAGTTCGGGCGTTTCGCTGAACCCCACCGTTTGCAGATCAATCTTGATGCTATCCATATTATATTCCATGATTCGTCGTGTTAATGTGAGTTTGTGCTTTTGGACTTAAAAGCGGAACAATGCCGCGGCTTTTACCGGATCCTGCCGATTCAGCAAATCGACTTCATCCAGGACGTAAACTTCCCCGTTGTACCGCAGGGTTAACAGCGCCAGTTTGTCGATCAGTGATTCGCTGTCTTCCTGTTGCTCGTCATGCAGGGTAACCGACAGGGTATCTTCGTTAAATTGCCCACATGCATCGGTATTGGCTTGTACAAAAAGAGCTTCGATCCGGCTCGCTGCGGCTGCTTCCAGTAATTCCCGCAGGTCGGTTGAGGTCAGCCCGTTTCCACTGTTGTTTTGAAATTGCTCGATCCGAAGCTGTCGTTCCTTTTCCAGCGTATCGCCCAGTAATTCGTTGGCCATTCGGTGCAATTCATTGATCTCGACAGTGTCGAAGCTGCCCGTAAGCCCACTTTCAAGCAGGTGCGGATAGGTGTTCACTTCCCGGTAGATGGGTTGCAGGTATTCCACCGACGCCAGCACGAGCGGGACGTTTTGATCACCAATCTGGTTTCGAACACCTTCATCAATCAACCGGAAGAAATCAGCCAGCAGGTGTTTTTTCTCTTTATTGGCTAAATCGTCGCTCGTGTACATGGTGGCATACGCTCCGTTACCCGCATTAAAGCCCTGGAGTTCCTTCTGGAATCGGTAGTACCTGGTTACTTTTTCCATTCCGGAAGGCATATCCTCATCCGTATCCAGGGGCACAATGGAGAAATAATTGGCCCGGTATAGTTCTGCTCCATCTTTGTTGAACCGCAATATGTAGTATTCAGGAAACGGTTGCGCAAACGGCAACAACGGATGCACCTGAAACCGGGATGCAAGCTGGAGATTGTTTTCCAACGGCAGCGGACTATGGTAAACCGCAAAGTAATCGGAACTTCGGAAAGCCGCTAAACCTTCCTGCTGGTAACGCCAGAAATTCGGATCATCGAGCAACGCTTCCAGGGGTTCCAGTAGATCGTCAATGTCGTTCTGACGGACATCCTGCTCTTTGAGCGTTTGCCGCACCGTTTGAAGGTGGTTTTTGAATGTTAGCGCGTCCTGCCGCTCGAGTACTTCCTTTCCCCGGCGATGCGTCGGCATAAAAATAGAGATGGAATGCTCGTGCGCCTGATCCGCTAGTTCGAGCAATTTTTCTTTTCCTGAATTTACTAATGTCATAACGTTTCATGTTTATCCGGCTTATCAGAAAGCCGTGACTACCCATTGAATTTGTACTATTCTCTTTTTTAATAACAGAAAGAAAGTACATATGGCTTATGAAAATTGTAATTCTAAGGTTTTTCTAAGGTGAGATCATTCAGACAAAAACACAAGTAGCCATTTCCCGAACGACTTCTTTCCTGCTATACGCTGGCCGCAGTACACCCCTATAGAAAGGAATCAAATTCAAAACAACCTCTTCATAATCAAAAAATTGCGCAAAAACGCATCCTGTATTCTGCAAGCCTAAATTTTGAGGAATAGAGAAACTAAAACCGCGTCTTCTCAGTGCCGGCAATTTTTATACACTACTTTTGCAAAAACAGTGATTAACGCTTCCATCTAGACTTCATGCAATTCTCGCTTAAATCTCCGCTCGGCCGTTTTCGCTTTATTGGTATTCTGGAAGGCATCTCCTATCTGGTTCTGCTCGGAATCGCTATGCCCTTAAAATATTGGGCTAACCTCCCGATGGCCGTAAAACTGGTGGGCTGGGCGCACGGTGTTTTATTTATTGCGTATATGCTCGCCCTGGTGTCCGTTACTTTTGACCGGCGCTGGTCCTTTGGCCGGGTTGTCGTTGCTTTCATTGCTTCACTGGTTCCCTTTGGCACCTTCTGGCTGGATACCCGGCTGAAAAAAGAAGAACAGCAATCCACAGCCTAGTCCGATCAAAATGCCGGAAAATCAATTTTAAAGCTCCTAAAACCTGATTGTCAACCTGTAATGATTTCACCGATTCGTGTATCGCTTTGAAAAGTGTCTTTTCCGTATATTGCTCAAAATTGAGTTCAAATTAACATCTTACTTGTACGGATTAACGATGATTTTCAAAGGTCGCCATCTCTTACCCATACTAATTGCGTCACTCACCGCCGGATCGTTTTCTTCCTGCACACAACAGCAAACTTCGAATAACACACTGGAAGCCAGCGCTGTACCCGTCGAAGACCCGAAAGAGAAAAGCGCTCCTGAAGCCAAGGTCGTCGCTACGGCCAACATCGATCCCGCGACTATTCCGGCCAGCAAAATAGCCGATGCCGCCACGATCTTAGGCCGTAAGCAGGTTCCCATTTTGTGTTACCACCAGATCCGCGAATGGCGCCCGAAAGACTCGGAAAACGCCCGCAGTTACATCATGCCGGTGCAGGTGTTCAAGGATCAGATTAAAATGCTGGCCGACAGCGGCTACCAATCCATCACGCCCGATCAGCTTTACGCTTACCTGACCATCGGTGCTCCCCTGCCCGAGAAACCGGTTATGATTACCTTCGACGACGGCGATCTGGAACAATACGAACTGGCCGCCCCCGAACTGGAAAAGCACGGCTTTAAAGGCGCTTTTTTTATCATGACGGCGTCCATCGGCCGCCGGGGATACCAGCATTACATGGACAAGCAGCAAATAAAAGACCTGGCCGACCGGGGCCACACCATTGGCTGCCACACCTGGGACCATCATAATGTAAAGAAATATCAGGGCGAAGACTGGGTTACGCAGATTGAGGAACCCACGAAAAAACTGGAAACCATTACCGGCAAACCCGTTCGGCACTTCGCCTATCCGTTCGGACTCTGGAACCACGACGCTACCGTCGAATTGAAGAAACGGGGCTATTTCAGCGCCTTTCAACTGGCCGAAAAGAAACGCGATGACGAAAATCCGTTACTGAGCGTTCGGCGGATTATTGCCAGCGGCTACTGGAGCCCCCGGACGTTGCACAACAGCATGGTCAACAGCTTCAAATGATCACCAGCCCACGGCTTAAACCGTGGGCTGATTGTTTAAAAGGAGCACATACTTCGAACACGGTATTTCTCCTTTGTAGAATACCTCACCTTCCGGTTTCATACCGAACCGCTGGTAGAAAGCAGCCGCCGAAAGACGCGCATCGCACCAGAGCGTATGCGCCCCCAGTCGCCGGGCTTCTTCGATCACCTGGTTCAACAAACGGGTGCCGATGCCCTGCCGCTGGGAGTCGGGGCGGGTGGCAAACTTCCGGAAGCGGGCCGTCCCGTCCCGCACAAAAAGGGAGATAACCGCTAACAGCCTGGTTTCCTGAAAAGCGCCGAAATGATATCCATCGGCATCGTTGTCCAGCATCACGTATTCTACCGGTTTGTCGGGCCACAAAACGTCGTGACGAAGCGGGTATGTTTCCTCCGGTTTGATGGGTCGAATCGTCATCGAAAAATCACCTTTTGGCCGTGAAGATACGGCTTCAACCTTCCCAAACGACCCGGCAGTTTTTATTTCCCCGTTATTTCCGGGTTACTCCGCTGCACCGTCACGATTTTGAATTCGGTTCGGCGGTTTTGCTGGTGTTTACTTTCGGGGCACGCAATCCAATCCGTGCATCCGTTCAGAATTTCGCTTTCGCCGTAGCCCTGAGCGCTGAGGCGGTTGGGGTCAATACCCCGGTTAACGAGGTAGTCAACGGCGGCCCGGGCGCGGTAAGTCGACAGTTGCAGGTTGTAGGCGTCGCTGGCGCGGCTGTCAGTGTGGGAACGCAGCTCAATTTTCATTTCCGGATATTTCCGCAGCAACGTTGCCAGGTGGTCCAGTTCGCGGGCGGCATCCGGCCGAATAAAAAACTTGTTGTAATCGTAGTAAATGTTTTTCAGTTCGAACACATCCCCTTCTCCATAGATGCCCTGCTGTTTTTCAATCAGTTTGGGATTTTTCCCCGCTTTCATTTTTGGAAGTTGCTCCCGGTTGGCCGTATACCGGTTTTTTTCAGTCGTCAGCGTGTAGGGCGCACCCGGCTTCATCTCGAATTCATACTTGCCGTCGGGTCCGGTTACCACCCGCTGCTCGGATTTGTCCTTGTCATTTCGCAGGGTGACGGTTACCCCCGGGGCGGGTTGCTGATTCACTTCCGTTTTTACCGTTCCTTTCACCAGCGTGTTTTCGCTTTTTTCCAGATAGATCGACACGTTCATGACCGGCCGCTCCGACTGCGTTAAGGTCGAAAACCGAACGCTGTTGGTTGCGTAGCCCTCCTTGATGGCCTTGAATTCATAGTCCACATTGGCATCTACGCAAAAACCGGTCTTGCCGTCGGGTCCGGTAAAGCGTAAGTCCTGGTTCACACCCGCTTTAATAACCCGAACATCAGCCACGGGAAGCGGCTCGTTGGTTTTCGCGTCATACACAAAAATGTTTAGCTGTTTGCAGGTCCGCCGAAAACTGTACAGGTTATCATCGCTGACACCGCGTTTCCGGTTGCTGCTGAAATAACCGGTCGAACGGTTCTGGCTGGTAATCAATCCGAAATCATCTTTTTCCGAATTAAGCGGATACCCCAGATTCTGAACGCCTTTAAAAGCAACACCGTCGCGCAGTTCGGCGTAAAACAAATCCAGCCCGCCCAGCCCTTCGTGCCCATCCGACGAGAAGTACAGGTTGTTATTTTCGTCTACAAACGGAAACATCTCGTTACCTTCGGTATTGATCTCCCGGCCCATGTTTACGGGCGTCGACCACTGGCCGTCCTTGTATTCGACCACGTACAGGTCCGTTCCGCCAAAACCACCCGGCATATCCGACACAAAAAATAGTTTGGAATCGTCCGCTGACAGGGCCGGATGCCCCACCGAATAGTCGTTGCTGCAAAAAGGTAGTTCCTCGATGTTCTGCCAGCTTCCGTTTTTATTTTCGGCGCTATACAGTTTCAGTTTCCGGATGCCGTCGTTACTCTTTCCGCTTTTTCCCTTCGCCGTGTTGTTGCGCGTAAAGATGATCCGGCTCTGGTCTTTGAAAAACGTCATGGGTCCTTCGTGGTACTTCGTATTGAGCGTTCGGCTGAACACTTCTGTTTTTGAAAGTGACCGGTCGTTGGCCGGTGCGCCCTCCGCCCCTTCCGTTGTGGCCTCTCCTCCCCCCAGCGAAGCGGCCTGCGTACTCGGATTGGAAGTCGCCCGCAGTTCGGTGGTATCGGGAAAGAAATAGAGGTTCAGAAACGGTGTCTGGTTCCACCCGAAGACTCGTTTGACGGGCCCCGATTCGTTGCGGGCTGATACAAACACCAGTCCGTTCTGGTAATACATCGGGCTAAAATCGGCCTGTTGTGAATTGATGGGCAGGTAATCAACCCGGTATGAAGACGAATCCTGAAAAAACCGACTCATGTCCATGTAGGAAACCGTAAACTTCCGCCCGCGCAAATCTTCTTTCTGCCGCTCGCCGTACTTGCTGTACATCTTTTGCGAATCCCGGTATTTTCCGTTGGTGGCCAGTGCCTGCGCGTAATACAGGTAGTTTTTTGAGTCGGTATCCGGAAAGTCCCTAATCAAGTCCGCATAAATCCGCTCGGCATTTTTTGTGTCCTGCAAGGACCGGTAGCTGTACGCCAGCTTCGTGTAGGCTTCCTGGGTCTCGGCGGGATCTTTCCGCTTATCCCCCCGCAAAAAATCTTCGTACGACTGCGCGGCATGGGCATAGGCCAGGTTTTCAAACTGCTTGTTGGCAGTTTTCAGCCGGGCGCTTTGCCCCTGAACCGCCAATGTCACCACCGAAAAGAGAATACTCAGCAGTACACGTAAATAATTCATAGTGATCGAGTGGTTGCGTGAAACAATATCGGACTTTACAAATATTGTTTGTACATCGCACAATTATACTAGTAATTTCCGAATTTGCCAGCAAACAGGGCAGAAAAACAAAAGGTTGAAAGCGCTAGCGGTTTTCGGCCGGGGGTTGGCCCCGAAGCCGCCGTTCAATCTTCAGGATGGTTTGTGTCTGGTCGGTAATCCGGAAATGGTCATCGGGCCGGTACCCAATCAGCCAGGCAATGCGATCGTCCGACACCAGCACTTGGGCCGCCTGCCGCTCGGCGACCGTTGCTTTCCGGTTTGTCAGAAAATTGCCGACGGTCTGGTTGCCTTTTACGCCCAGCGGCCGGAACCGATCTCCGTTTTGCCAGACCCGGATGGTCAGGGGCCATTGAATCCGCGTAGCGTCCAGGCAGGCAATGTTGGCATCCGCCGGTATTTGAAAGCCGTCTGAATATGGAATAAATTCAAAATAAAGCTCGTACTGCTCGGAAATGCTCAGGCTGTCGGCGGGCATTGCTTCCAGCACCAAAGCCTGCGCCGAAGCCGTCTGCTTGATTTGAATGATTAAAAAGTCGCGATCCCGGATGAGTTGGTGGGTGGTCGAGTAAAATTGCTGCCCGAAGCCATCCAACCGTACGGCCCGCAATATATCTTCCAGTTGCGCGTACTGAAAACCGTACGGCTTCAGCCATTCCGATAATTGGTACTCCCATTCATCCAGCAGAAGAAGCTGCCCGATCGAAAGAAAGATTCCTTCCGGACGGAATTCAGCCAGCAGGTGCCACGACCGGCGGACCAGGGCATCGACCAGTCCGTCCGCCGACCGCAACCGGGCAACCGTCGTCTGCAAGGTCTCCAGCAGATTCGGGTTGATCTGTTTCAAAACCGGAACCACCTGGTGGCGCAGCCGGTTTCGGTGGTATTTGTCGGACGAGTTTGAACTGTCTTCCCGCCAGCTTATGCCACGGTCTTGGGCGTACGTTTCGATCTGAGCCCGGTCGGCAAACCACAGCGGCCGGATGATCCGCCCCTGACGGACAGGAACCCCCTTGAGGCCGGTCAAGCCCGTTCCGCGCACCAGATTCAACAGGATAGTCTCCAGCACATCGTCCTGGTGGTGCGCCGTTGCGATACCGGCATACCCGAACTCGTCGGCTACCTGCTCAAACCAGGCATACCGCAGTTGCCGGGCGGCCATCTGGGTCGAGATTCCCCGCGCTTCGGCCTCCTGCTTGGCCGCTAGCCGGATCGTGTGAAACCGGACACCGTGCTGTTCCGCCAGTTTCTGCACAAAAATTTCATCCCCGTCGGACTCGGTTGCTCGGAGCTGGAAGTTGACGTGGGCCATTCCATACCGCAATCCCGCCGACCGAAACAGCTCGGCCATCACCACCGAATCCAATCCTCCGCTAATTGTCAGCAGGATGCAATCAGTTTGGTCGAAAAGTTGTTGTGTGTTAATAAAGCTTAAAAACCGGCGCTCCAGCGCCCCGTTTTGCAGTAAAGCCATACTTTTGTACTTGAATGTCTAAACCGATTCCGCGGCCCAGTCGGATTAGCTGGTACTCGACAACCGGGAAATATCCTAGTTAATCCTTTAATCGGCAGAATCCAAGTCTAGACGGTTCAGAAGATTTTTTTTCCATGTTTCGCAACCCTTTGAATAAAACAAGCGTCTATAACAACAGAACGATGAACAGGCTACTGGTTTGGTTACTGGTTTTGCTGGCAGGTACGGCAAACGCCCAAATCGGCAGTTCCCCGACTGGCGGTCCGAACGAGCTTGTGATTTTGAAACGCGCCGACCAACTGGAAGGTCTGCAGTCGGGAACGGAAGAGATTCGGAAACTGATCGGCAACGTGCAGCTTCAGCAAAAAAACGTGCTGATGTACTGCGACTTAGCGATTCAGAACTTAACCACCAACGTCATCGAAGCCTACGGGAACGTGCGCATGACGCAGGGAGACACGCTGAGCGTTCGGGGGGATACCATGTTCTACTACGGGTCTACGCGTCTGGCCAAAGTGACGGGCCGTACGGTGGTTCTGAAGGACCGCAAAATGACGCTGACAACCCGCCGTCTGGATTACGACCTGAGCACCGGCATCGCCTATTACCCCGTAAAGGGCCGGATTGTTGACCGGGAAAACATCCTGACCAGCCGCGAAGGGTATTACGACACCCGAACCAAGCTGTTTACTTTCCGTCAGGATGTTCGATTGGTCAACCCAAAGTATACGCTGACCGCTGATTCGTTGCTGTATAACTCGTTGAGTAAAATTGCCACATTTCAGGGACCGACCAAAATTGTGAGCAAGGAAGGGACACTGATGGCCAAAGACGGTGATTACAACACCGTGTCCCGCCTGTCGAACTTTCAGCGCCGGGCCACGATTGAAACTGAGAAATATACCCTGACGGGCGATACGTTGGTTGGCAACAACGCCAGTGACTTTTATACCGCTCGCGGTAACGTTGTGCTGGTGGCCAAAAATGATCAAACAACGCTGACGGGCGATTTCGGGCGGTACAACCGAAAAGCCGGGGTAGCCCGGATGACGGGGCACGCGCTCGTCAGGAGCGTAACCAAAGCCGATACAATGTTTATGCGGGCCGACACGCTCTGGTCATTCGAGCTGCCAAATCCGAAACGGATAAAAGGCAGCAAGACGGCCGATTCAACGTACCGGAGGCTGATTGGGCATAAGAACGTGCTGGTTTTTAAGAGTGATTTGCAGAGTAAGTGTGATTCCATTGTGTACGAAACTGTCGATTCAACGATCTATTTTTTCCGGGATCCAATCGTGTGGAGCACTAATTATCAAATGGAAGGCGACTCTGTGACGGCTTTGTTAAAGAATAACCGAATCTATAAAATGTTACTTCGGGGCCATTCTTTCGTCATATCACAGGACACGTTGCAGAATTTTAACCAGGTAAAAGGCCGGACGCTGACCGCATTTTTCGGGTATGATCCGCAGAAAGACCGCTCGGACATCGACCGGGTCATTGTGGAAGGCAACGGAGAGAGCCTCTACTTTGCCGTCGACGACCAAAATAAAATGGTGGGCATGAACCGGGTGCTGTGCAGTAAAATGACCATTCGGTTTACCGACCGCAAAGTGAAAAAGATTAGTTTCTACGGACAACCTGATTCAAAACTAGTACCTCCGCAGGAACTGAAGGAAGCGGAAAAGAAGCTGGATGGCTTTAACTGGCGCATCGCCGAACGACCGACGAAAGCACGTTTGCTTGGCTTACCGGAACCGTCGGCGGGTGGGCCAATCAGCTCGAGAACCAACCCGGGTAAAGAGGGTCCGGCTCCGGCGGAGGCTTCCGCAACGCTGAAACGGGAAGTGCCGGTTGGCGAATCGAAGTTGAAGGGCTTGATTCGAAAGACGTCGGCCAGCCCGGATACAAAAGCAGCGGTTCAGGCAGGGTCTGCGACCCAAAAAACCGTCAGCCCGGTTACGAAAAAAAATTCTCAACCCGCAGACAGCGTATCTACCGGAACAGTAAAAGCAGTCAACACCGGCACGCAACCCGTAAGCTCCCCGGCAGCAGAAAGCGACCTGGAACGGGAGCTTAACAAGAAGCCGGTTCGCAAGAAAGGTAATTAAAAGTCAGTCTGGTATTTATAAATATTTTTTTGAAACTCTTTTAAACCTTTAGGTTACTGGAAGGTTCTAATTGATAAAAAAGAAGTTAGCACTAGCAATTTTTCGAGTTTGCGGTCGTTGACTTTCCCGATTTTTTAAATATGTTTGTGATGGGGTAATATATCCACCCAATTATTGCATGGATTTTTATGAAACAACCTGTACGTCTATATGCCTGGTTAACCGGACTAGTCTTTCTGGTATCGCAGAGCCTGTTGGCTCAAACCGATAGCAGCAAGCCCAAGAGTCGGTTGGAGCTGGGGCAAAAACCAGCCCCGACCAGCCGTGTTATCCATTCCCGCAATTTCCCGTTCTTGAAGCATCCTACAGTTGCCAGCCTGGATCGGGGCGTAACGGTTCAGAAAAATACCGCGATCAATCAATACTACCGGAATCAACTGCTGAATGCTACCACCACTAAAACGGCTCGTGCAACCGGCACGGAATCCAGCAACGTAGCAACCCCTGAGAACCGCCAGATATCAGCCGAGGAAACCCGAAAAAGTGACAAAGACTTCATGTATTCGAATGACCAGATTACGGTGTCTAACATCTACCCTAATCCGGCCAACGAATTTGCCGAGATTGATTACAAAATCACTGGTAACGTTAAAGATGCCAAGCTGACGTTCTACAATGTGCTAGGAGCTCAGGTAGCTGATCATACGTTGGATGGCAACGAAGGCAAAGTCCGGATTGTAACCCGAGACATGAATTCTGGACTATACTTTTATCGGTTATCCATCGATAATCAAAAGATTGTTACGAAAAAATTAATGGTCAGCCACCAGTAGTACCATCATTATCTCCAGAATAAGCAGTAAACAGCAGCCTGTTTACTGCTTATTTTTTAACAGGGATCTTTCCCGGATTCTGCACTATTTCCCCCCCGTAATCGTTACTCTTACAGAGATTTTTATTAATTTTGCATACTATGCAGCATTGTTTGAAAGCAAGTACTTTAGTAGTTGCGTTGCTGATGCTTTTTGCATCATGCAGCCCGTTTCAGAAATTACAGAAAACGGGCACGGACGAACAAAAATACCAAGCGGCCGTTGCCTATTTCAAGAAAGGCGAATTTTACAAAGCGGGTTTGTTATTTGAGGAGTTGATTCCCATTTTAAAAGGAAGCACGGAGTCTGAAATGGCCCAGTTTTACCGGGCTCACTGCGAATACCAGCAGCAGAACTACCAACTCTCGGCGTTTCATTTCAAGCAATTTTACGAAACCTTTGCCCGAAGCGATTATGCCCACGAAGCGATGTATTTTTATGCGCTTTCCCTGTATAAAGATTCGCCAAATTATAACTTAGATCAATCGAACACACTGACGGCCATGGCCGCCCTGCAGGATTTTATCAATGCCAACCCGCAGAGTCCCTTCCGTCAGGAATGTACCCAATACATCACCGACCTGCGTAACAAGCTTGAACTAAAGGCCTACGATAAGGCCAAACTCTACTATAAAACCAGCGCGGCTAATATTGCTAATTACCGTTCATCGGTGGTGTCGATTACCAACTTTTTGCGTGAATATCCTGATTCAAAATACAACCAGGAACTGGCTTACCTGCGGGTGGATGCTCAATACAATTTGGCTAAAAATAGCTTCGCAGATAAGTTAAAGGAACGCCACCAGGATGTGGTTACCTATTACCTAGCTTTGGTTGATAAGTTTCCGAAAAGCCCGGATCTCAAAAAGGCCGAACGCATGTACGAAGACAGCCGGGCAGAGTTGGAAAAAATCGCTACCCAGGAAAAAGAAAAACAAAATCAGCAGCAAAAGCCCGCAAAAGTTACTGCGACGGCCTCTAATTAAACAATCTGTGCGGCAACAGACGAGCTGTTGGTCGCATTCGTTCATAAAACAAAAGACAACTATGGCAAGTAATCCTTCTCTCATCACCCGTGACACTGATAAGATTGCGGCAGCAACGGGTAATCTGTATGAATCCGTATCGATCATTTCGAAACGGGCCCGGCAGATTTCGAGTAAAATGAAAGAAGAACTCAGCAATAAATTATCAGAGTTTGCTTCGGCAGTCGACAACCTGGAGGAAGTGTTTGAGAACCGCGAGCAGATCGAAATTTCGAAATACTACGAGCGCCTTCCCAAACCGACAACCGTAGCAACGGATGAGTTTCTGGAAGGAAAGCTGCAATGGCGGACGGTCGACGAAGAAACCTCGAACACCCTGTAATTCTACCGTATCAACAAGAACCGGGGAAGCACAGAGATCACGGAGAAACGCCACCAGCGCCCTCTCTTTTGATCTTTGCGCTTCCCCGGTTCATTTGTGTTTTTACCACCTGAAAGGATGTCGAACTTAAGCGGGAAAAAGATTCTGCTGGGCGTTACGGGAAGCATCGCGGCTTACAAATCGGCCTTGTTGATCCGGCTGTTGGTTAAACTCGGCGCAGAGGTGCAGGTCGTTATGACCCCGGCCGCCAAAGATTTCATTACTCCGCTGACGCTGGCGACCCTGTCAAAACGGCCGGTTTATTCGGATTTTTTCGATACGGCCTCAGGGGATCAGGGAGATGGACACTGGAACAATCACGTTGAACTCGCTCTGTGGGCCGATCTGATCGTGATCGCTCCAGTTTCGGCGCACACGCTGGCCAAACTGGCCCACGGTTTTTGCGATGATTTGTTGTCAGCCGTTTACCTGTCGGCCAAGTGCCCGGTTTTTCTGGCTCCGGCGATGGATTTGGACATGTACCGTCATCCAACGACCCTGGAAAATCTCCGTCGGCTCGACTCGTTTGGCAACCGGCTGATTCAGGCCGAACACGGTGAACTGGCGAGCGGTCTGGTGGGGGAAGGCCGGTTGGCCGAACCGGAGCACATCGTTCAGGACCTGGAACGGCATCTGGCCCAACGCCCGATTTTCAGACACAAGCGGGTTCTCATCACGGCTGGTCCAACGCAGGAAGCCATTGATCCCGTTCGGTTCATCAGTAATCATTCCAGCGGCAAAATGGGCTACGCGATAGCCCGGGCTTTTGCTCACGCTGGTGCCGAAGTGACGCTTGTGAGCGGGCCTACGGTGTTGCCCCTACCCGACCCAATGGTCCGGCGGATTTCGGTGCGTTCGGCCCGGGAAATGTACGAAGCGACGGCGGAAGAGTTTTCCAAGGCCCACGTGATTATTCTGGCTGCTGCCGTAGCCGACTATACACCGCTTCATCCGGCGGATCAAAAGATAAAAAAGAAGGAAACGGCCTTTTCGCTGGAAATGACAAAAACCGTTGATATTGCCGCCACGCTGGGACAACAGAAACGGCCGGACCAAATTACCGTGGGGTTTGCCTTGGAAACCAACGATGAGTTGGCCAATGCGACGACCAAGCTTCGGGCCAAAAACTTTGATTTTATCGTTCTGAATTCTTTACGGGATCAGGGTGCTGGTTTCGGACACGATACCAACAAAATTACCGTTATTGATAAAGACGAACGGGTTTACGAATTTGATCTGAAATCCAAGGACAAAGTGGCCGAAGATTTGCTAAATCTCGTTCAGGAACAGCTCTTGATGGTATGAAACTCCGAATGATAGTTTTGATTTTAGTGGTGCTGGGCGGCCTGTCGCCCCGCAGGGGTCTGGCTCAGGAACTCAACTGCCAGGTGACGGTCAATTTCAACCAGGCTAATTCGGCCCAGGTGACGGATCGGCAGATTTTCCCGCAGATGCAGGCTTTTATCACAGATTTCATGAACAACCGGCGTTGGACCAGCGACGCCTTTAATCCGGAGGAACGCATCAACTGCAAGCTGGTGATCGATATCCTGAAAGTGCCCGCCCAGAACTATTACGAAGGGCGCGCCCAGGTCATTGTGACCCGCCCGGTCTACGGCAGCAATTACGAGACGGTTACGCTTCGGTACATCGACAACGCGTTTAACTTCCCGTATCGGCAGAGTGATCCCATGTATTTCAACGAGAATTCGTACCAAAACGAACTCACCTCGCTGCTGGCTTTTCACGCGCTTATTATGCTGGGCGTTGATTACGATTCGTTTAGCAAGCAGGGCGGAAAGCTCTTTTTTCAGCGGGCTTACAACGTGATGTCACTGGCCAATCAGAGTGCCGTCGGCGGGGGTGCGTGGGGGGCGCAGGGCGATATCCGGAACCGATACTGGTTAATTGAGAATCTTCAAAGTCAACAATTTGTTCCTTACCACGAAGCGTTGTATACTTACCACCGCCAGGCACTGGACAATTTTACGGCCAACCCCGCCGGTTCGCGCCAGCAGGTTCTGGAGGTTTTAGGGGCTATCCGGCAGGTAAGCCAGCAGCGGCCTAACTCCGTGGTTATCAACACGTTTTTCGACGCCAAAGGAGAAGAATTATTTAATATTATGAACGAAGGATCCCGCGAGGACCGGCAGAAAGCTTTTACGCTGCTGTCGACGCTTGATCCGGCTAAAACCGAAGTTTACCGAAAGCTACTCCGATAATTCATGGGTAAACGATTAATTCGCGTTCGGGCAACGGAAATTCTAAACGATCGTTTGGCCGAACGGGTTACCAAATTAGTAAATGCCGAAGTAGATGTTGTTTTCATCGACGGCCGGACGCTCCACGGTCGACTCCTCGGTATTCAGGGCGTTGAGTTGTCGGTGCGTGACAATCGGGGGCACGGGCATACCGTTCCGATTGCAACCGTCGACGAAGTCATTCTGGACGAAAAAGCTCTTTTTTAGAATTGTGTTATGCTTTCGCATTTATTGATAAAAAATTACGCCCTGATCGAACAACTGGAAATGGATCCCGATACCGCGCTGAACATCATCACGGGTGAAACGGGAGCCGGTAAATCCATTATGCTCGGCGCCATCGGTTTGCTGATGGGAAATCGGGCAGACACCAAAGTTCTTTATAACCCGGCCGAAAAATGCGTCATTGAAGGCATGTTCGACGTGTCCGGCTACGTTATTGAAAATTTGTTCGAAGAAATCGACCTCGATTACGACACCAACTGCGTGGTTCGGCGGGAAATTAGCCCCAGTGGCAAATCCCGCTCTTTCGTCAATGACACCCCCGTCACACTCGATATTCTCCGGCGGGTTACAAGTCAGTTGATGGATATTCACTCGCAGCACGACACCATTTTGCTGGGTTCTAACGAGTATCAGTTACAAATTGTTGACACTTATGCTCAGAACGATACCCTGCTGCGGCAATATCGTACAGATTACCGGGATTACCGGATTCAGCAGGATGCCTACCAGCAGTTGCTGAACGAAACGGCCAGCATGAAAAAGGAGTTTGACTACAACAACTTTTTGTACGAAGAACTGCAGAAACTCGAATTGCAGGCCGACGAACAGGAATTGTTGGAGCAGGAGCTGACAATTCTGGAGAACGCCGAGGACATCAAAGAACGGCTCCAGTTGTCATCGGACTACCTGGACAATGCCGAGCAGTCGGTGGTGGTTTACCTCCGAAACGTGGTCAACAACCTGAATTACGTCACGCGTTTGGCCGAGCGGTTCAACCAGCTCCGTGACCGGGCCCAGAGTTCCCTCATTGAACTGCGGGATTTGGCCAATGAAATTAGCAGTGAGGAAGATAGCATCGAGACCAATGATTTGCGGGCTGAAACCATCCGCGAACGCCTAAACCTGATCTACCAGCTTCAGACCAAACACGCCGTCAAAACCGTCGCTGAACTGCTGGCAATCCAGGCCGACCTGGAGAAAAAAGTCAGCAAGATTCTGAATTCGGACGAAGAACTAGCCACGGCCAAAGCCGCCAGCGAAGCCGCCTTGCAGCAATTGATGCAAAGCGCTGAGACCCTGTCGGACTCCCGTCAGGCCGTGCTTCACCTCATTGAACAACAAATTGACGGTTTGTTGACGGATTTGGGAATGCCCAATGCTTCGTTAAAAATTAGCCGGGAGACCGGCAAACCCACGAGCACCGGTATTGATACGGTGTCGTTTTTATTCAGTGCCAACAAGGGTGTGAAGCCGCAGCAGTTGAAAAACGTTGCTTCCGGGGGCGAGTTTTCCCGGCTGATGATGGCAATTAAGTACATTCTGGCCAGCAAACGCTCACTCCCTACCATCATTTTTGATGAAATTGACACGGGGGTTTCGGGCGAAATTGCCATTAAAATGGGGAATATGATGCGAGACATGGCGCATAATCACCAGATCATTGCCATTACGCACCTCCACCAGATTGCCGCTCAGGGTAAAGCCCATTATTTTGTTTACAAAGACCACTCGGGCAACCGAACGGTCAGCCGGGTTAAAAAGCTCAGCCAAAACGAACGGATTCAGGAGATCGCCCAAATGATCGGCGGAAACAACCCGTCGGCCAGCGTTTTGAAAAACGCGAAAGAACTCTTGTCTCAAAAAGCGTAGTAGCAAACAATATCGAAGTCGTATTGCACCTTTCTCTTAATAATTCATGAAAAATAGCCTTCTCTCCACCGTAGTATTCAGTATACTTGTTGCCGCCTGCCAGCAATCTGACGATAAAAAAGAAATTCAGCAGATACAGGATCAGGTTATGGTTGTTCACGATGAAGTGATGCCGCGCTCGGGCGAACTGATGGATTTGAAAGAGGAGATTAGCCAGCAAATTGATAGTCTATCCAAGATCACTCCCGCGACAACCAGCCTGAAAAGCCGTCAGGAAGAAGGAATGGCGATTTCTAAATCGCTGACTGAGGCCGATAGCTTGATGGAAGACTGGATGCATCAGTACAATGCCGATACACTCAAGGGAATGGATGCCGCACAAGCCAAAGTGTATCTGGATCAGGAACTGGCGAAGATCACCATCGTAAAAGAGAAAATAAACAGCGGAATTACGGTTGCCAAGAAATTCTTAGGCCGCTAAGCGTGTTGAATGTTTATAAGGTTCACCACCGTATTTCGACTCTTTATTTCTTTTGATTCAGTATGCATTCCCTTCTTAAAAATAGTATCCGGGTCGCCGTTCTGACCTTTTTTGCGGCTTGTTCTTCGTCGGAAAACCGTTTACCTATTCTGGGCGAACGCGATACCGTTTCCAAAGTCGTCGACGGTGAAACCGTAACCGATACGGTTTATTACCAAATTCCGCCGTTTCAGTTTGTCAATCAGGATAGCCTGCCCATCAGTGACAAAACCTACGACGGCAAGATTTACGTAACCGACTTCTTTTTTGTTACCTGCCCGACGATCTGTCCGAAAATGAAAACCCAAATGAAACGGGTTTACGATAAATTCAAGGGTAATTCGGACGTTATGTTTCTTTCTTACACGATTGATCCCCGGCACGATACGCCCGCCGTTTTGAAAGAGTTTGCGACCAATCTGGGGATTACCGGCAACCAGTGGCAGTTTGCCACCGGTCCAAAAGAAGAGATCTTTAAAACCGGGAAAAGCTACATGGTGGTGGCCCAGGAAGACGCTGGCGCACCGGGCGGATTGCTGCATAGCGGCCATTTTGTGCTCGTCGATAAGGAGAAGCACGTTCGGGGCATGTACGACGGCACTACGGAAGAAGGAGCCGATAAACTGATGACCGATATCAACAAGCTTCTGGCTGAATACCAAAAACAATGAAACGAGTATTGATCGGACTGGCGGTATCCTTCCTTTTTTTTCAGACGGCCTGTCAGAGCCAGGAAGAGCTGAAAAAAGAAAAGTATTTTGTGGAAGGGTACCAGCTTTACACCGAACACTGCGCCAATTGCCACCAAACCGACGGCAAAGGGCTCGAAGCGCTTTACCCCCCTATCAACGCATCTGACTACCTTCAACACAAAGAAAAAGTGATCTGCCTGATTCGCTTCGGGCAGAATGAACCCATTACCGTAAACGGGAAACGGTTTTCGCGGCCCATGCCGGCCAATCCGCAGCTGACGGATATTGATGTAGCCGCCATTACGACTTACATCTACAACAAGTGGGGCAATGAAACCGTCATTTCAGAGGTGAAAGACGTTAGCAAGGTGCTGGACGTGTGCCGGGCTCAGCAGCAACGGTGACGACTTACGGATTGCCTTCGGCAAGCCGGAAAATACCCGTAGGCTTGCGAATAAAGTAGTGCGAAAACGACTGATCGGTATCCAGACCAATTCCTTCGAGCCGCTCGTTTGTGGCTTTGCTCAGGATTTTAACCGGCTTTTCCGTGTAAACCTTCTTTGTCGTCGGGTTCCAGTTCAACTCGGGCGTGTATAAATCCTGGTTCTTCTTTTTGTTGACTACCACCACATTCCCCATCACCCGGTAGAAGTTCTGGGCGTGCACGTAACGACCGGAGTCGGCCCGAAGCGTGGTCTCGATCTGCCCATCAGGGCCGTAAAACTCAATGTTGACGGTTTTTGGATAAACCCGGTCGTTCGTTTGGTATTTGTACTGCAACGGTGTCGTCATCTTCACCTTCAACTGTGCCGCTTCGCTGTACAAAACCTGTACATTATTGATTTCCTCTAACGGACCGGTATAGGGTTTTGTATCCTTGGCTGCGGGCTCATCCTTGCAACCGCTCAGACCAATGCCAATCAAGCCAACGAATAAAACCGCGGAGATACGCTTAGTGATCATTGTTTTGTTGTGTACTATTCCGACGTTAGAACATAAGTCCGGGCGGTCTGGTTCACCCGTTTGAGTAAACGGTAACGAACCAGCCGGTACGCCTTAGTCGACCTTATACCGTACAAACCATTGCTGATTGAGCGAGAAGCCAAGACCAATTTTAAAATACCGTTCCCGAATTTGCCCTTCCGTAACGGTTCCCCGCTGCCCGCCAATCAGCGAGATCGTCATGGAATTGACGAATTGTCCAACGGGTAGTGAAAGTCCCAGACTGACATTCATATCCGTCGGCTGCTTTCCGCCTACTGAATACGGCAACGTTCCATAATTAACGCCCAGCCGGTAAGGAATCAAATCCAGGTAACGACTCGAGCGCACTTTGGGCGTGTACTCCAGACCCGCGCCGATTGAATAACTGTCTTTCAAACCGCCCGACTCACCGTTCAGATTCGTAAACTTGGACCAGGGCTGATACCCGAATTCCAGCCCGACGGCCAGCTTCTGGGATTTTTCGAGCACAATACCGCCCCGCAATTGCGCCGGCAAGGTAATGGAACCTTTACTGCGGGTACTCACCGTGTCAGGGTTGGAAATCAGCGTTCCGCCCGCGTCGATTTGCTGATACGTATCCACCGAATTTCCATTGAGTTTCGTCAGGGGCTCAACTGTTGCCCCGACATTAAGGAACCAGTCTTTGTTTAACTTGGGACGCCAGGCTGCTCCCAAGCGCCAGAGAACGTCGCTGTAGCTATTTAACGTCGAACGCTTGACCGTAATGTCGTCCCCCCCGATCAACAGCCGTGAATCCGAATCGTTCGTAATGTTCCCGAAAATGAAAGAGGCTTCAAAACCGACAAAAAGACTTCGGGTCAGGCTAAACCCGTTCGTAAACGTGGCTTTGTTGAGGCCACCCCGTCCGTGGTAGATGTATTCGGATTCGTAAATGGTACCGGGTATCCGCTGGTATTGCGTCGTCTGGTAGTCAACGTAGCTGTAGGGCCGCAAGCCGATGCCCGCCGACCAGAATTTGGTCACGGGAAACGCCAGCGTCAGGTAGCTCAGGTTAGCCCCGAAATCCTGCTGGTTTTGCCCGCGGTTATCCGCCAGCGTTTTGCTTTGCCCCAACAGCCCCACTTCAAAAATGGTGTACCGGTTTCGAACCAGGAGGGCCGGGTTGGCACTGTTAAGAAAAAAGCCGTTTGCGTAGGCCGTTCCCAGCCCGCCCATGCCCAGATTGGTGATGTTGTTGTTCCCGTGAATTTCGCCAATACCCAGCGACGAATAAGGAGAATTGCCTAAACCTTGTGCCTGAGCGGTCAATTGGGCTACGCCCAGGAGGAAAAGGCCGGTAAATAAGACGGATTTGAGTCCGTTACGAGAGGTAGACATTATGTTGTAAAATACGATTCAATCCAATCAGCACTAATTCCGGAACTACAAAGATGGGAGGTTTCAGGCTACTTTCAAAAAAAGGAGCATCCCCCCCACAGATTAACACCTTTACGTTGGGGTGTTCCCGGCGGTGTGCGTCCATAATCCCGTTTAATTCAGCCCGTAACCCGTTGATGACACCCGCCTGCATAGCCTGCCGGGTATTTTTCCCGAACAACGTAGGCCGGGGTTCCTCGGGTTCAACCAACGGCAGTCTTTCTGTAAACGAATGCATGGCCCGGAATCGCATACGAAAGCCGGGAGAAATCATCCCGCCGTGAAAAACAAAATCCGCATCGACGTAATCGTAAGTAATGCACGTTCCCATGTCGATCACCAGACAATCGTCATCCGGAAAGCGAACCTTTGCCCCCACGGCGGCCGCAATCCGGTCCGTACCAAGGGTATTGGGGGTATCATACCGTTTCTCCATCGGCAACGGAGTATAACCGGTAACCGTCAGCCAGTACGTTTCCGGTTTGAGCGGAAGCTGTTCCCGCAACTGCTCCGCCGGACGGCTGGTCGACGAAATAACGACGGCATCCGGCGGCTGCTCCCGGACCCGCTGCTGCAGGTCTTCAATGGATAGATGGGGATACCCTTCGATCAATTCTCCGTTTTCAAAAAAGCCGGCTTTAATTGCGCTGTTCCCCCAGTCGATGGCAATGTTCATTGATGCAAAAATTGCAAATAGAGGGCAGATTCCTCAATTTTGGGTGTTAAAAATGCTTAAAATGCAGCATGGAATCACTGGAATTATGGCTTAAGCAGGAGTTATTGGGCAATTCTGTTGGAAATCTGCTGGTCTTTGCCATCCTTATCTTACTGGCGCTGGTGCTGAAACGGGTGTTGTCGATGCTGCTGAGCCGTTTTTTTTACCGATTGGTAAAGCCCGATTCCGGTGCGATTCCCGTCAGCGACTTCATCCGGCTGATGCGGCAGCCCATCGAGTTTCTGATTCTGCTGCTCATGCTTTTTCTGGCCTTCAATCGCCTGGCTGTCCCCAACGAATGGGGCCTGGCTCCGCCGACGGAATTTGGCTACCGCTTCGTCCTGATCCGGTTGTACCAGACCGTCCTGATGCTTACGCTGTCCTGGATTGCCATTCGGTTTGTCAAATTCGTGGGGCTGATCTTCCAGAAACGAGCTGAACTGACCGAAACCAAACTCGACGACCAACTGGTGCCGTTTGTTCGCGATCTGATGATTATGGCGGTGTCGGCCATCACCTTTTTTGCTACCCTCAGCATCGTCTTCGACGTTAACGTCATTGCCCTTGTCACCAGTTTGGGGATCGGTGGTCTGGCCATTGCCCTGGCGGCCCGCGAAACCCTCGAAAATCTGTTTGCTTCCTTCGCCATTTTGCTCGACCGCCCGTTCATTACAGGTGACACCGTTACCGCCGGAACCGGCCCGAACCAGGTTACGGGAACCGTTGAAAAAATCGGTTTTCGCAGCACCCGGCTACGAACCGACGACGGCAGCCAGATTGCCGTTCCAAACCGGCTCATGATCTCGCAATCACTCGACAACATGACCCAGCGCAGCCAGCGCCGGGCGAAGTATTTCCTACGGCTTACGCTCGACACCCCCGCGGAGACGCTCCGGGCCATCGTCGACGACATTCGTCAGTATCTTGACAGCCAGCCCGAAACCAGCCAGAGCCCGGCGCTCATTCAGTTCGATGCGTTCGGGGAAAGTTCACTCGATATCCTGGTTCAGTTTTACGTAGCGACCGGCGACTGGCGGGAATTCAACAAGATTAAGGAGACCGTGAACTATCGATTGCTGGAGATTGTTAAGTCTCATAGCGGGGAGTTTGCCCTCCCATCGCGAACGTTGTATTTGAGACCGCAGACCTAGTATCCGCTCGATCATTAGTGAGGAAAATACTCACTGATTTTAATTATTCGTCAAAACATTTGCAGGTTTTGCGCGTTCTTATTGACAAAGCGGGATTAATATCTTAACATTGTGGTCACATAGGTTCTGACACCGTTTCTCGGGTGTTCTGCCTTTTATCCATGTAATCTGAGGCTGCCAGCCAAATTCACCTGACCAGACTGTCCTGTTAAACCGCACACGCATTCGCGTTGTTGTGTCTGTATACCGAAACAGTTGCCGCAAGTGTATAGGTCATGCAAATCATCTGACTTGTAGTTATCGAAAACATTTAAGCACTATTTTCCCCGTTTGGATTCATTCATCCCCGTTCGCCGTAACGACGATTCAACTAGCGACATTATCTCACACTTATCAAGTAAAGCCCTCTTTGCTTACTCTGGCTTTTTATGTATAATAAGGAAGAACTCGAACTGAAACTCTTATCAGAATTGAGAGTGATTGCTGAATCGTTCAGCATTCGCGACATTAGTAAATTGAACAAAAAGGAGCTGGTTTACAAAATATTGGATCAGCAAGCCTTGCTACCGGATCCGGTACCGGCTGCTGCAGAAAATGCCGAGCCCGGCGCTGTGGCTGCTCCGGCAGCGCGCAAAGGGCGCCGTACCCGGCAGGAACCGGCACCAGTGGTAGCCGAAGCAACACCGGAACCGGTAGCATCCCAGGAAGTTGCTCCACCAGCATCGGCTCCAGCCCCTGAACAACCCGAAGCACCGGCTCCGGCCCCAAATAATCGTACCGAAGAACGCAGTAACCCTGCGAACCGTCCTACGCGGGAAAATACGCCGAGAAACGGACGCGCCACCGAACAGCCCAGCAACCGGCCACAAAACCGCCGTGGACCAGAGCAAAACGTCGGTCGTCCCGCCCGGAACGAACAAACTGATCCGCAGGACGCCCGCCGGGTTCGGCAACGCATCCGTAAAGATGAGGGCTTGTCGGAAGAAACACCGGCGGCAGCAACCAACGGAAAACCAGCCGAAAGAAAACCCGGCCTTCCCGACCGCATGGCTCGTCCGGAGCAACCGCGGAATCGGAAAAACGAACTGGAACAACCGGCACTGGACCTTTCCATCGAACCAGAGGCCGATGATTTTTATACAGCTCCGGTCGAAACACCGGCGGCTGAACCTGAAATTCCGGCAGTTAGCCCCGAGGTTTCGGAAGCTCCCGCTCAGGTGGCTCAGCCCGAACCAACGGTTTCTGCCCCGCAGCCCTCCGTACAAGCCGAGCGTCAGCAACGCGACATTACGCGCCCGGACGATTATACCAACCGCATTCGTCGGCAGTATAACCAGCACGTTCGGGAGTTCGACGGGATTATCGAAAACGAGGGAGTTCTGGAAATTATGTCCGACGGCGGCTACGGCTTCCTGCGCTCGGCAGATTACAACTACCTCGCCAGCCCGGACGACATATATGTATCACCGTCACAAATCAAACTCTTCGGTCTGAAAACCGGAGACACGGTTCGGGGACAGATTCGCCCGCCAAAAGAAGGGGAAAAATACTTCGCTCTGCTGCGCGTGTCGTCCGTCAACGGGAAGACTACGGAAGAAATCCGCGACCGGATCCCGTTTGAGTACCTGACTCCGCTTTTCCCGGAAGAAAAACTGAACCTGAGCTACCGCCCGGATCAGTATTCAACCCGGATTGTTGACCTCTTTGCCCCCATCGGTAAGGGCCAACGCGGAATGATCGTGGCTCAGCCTAAAACCGGTAAGACGGTTTTGCTCAAGGATATCGCCAACGCCATTACGAAAAATCACCCGGAAGTTTACCTCATCATTCTGCTGATTGACGAGCGGCCGGAAGAGGTTACCGACATGGCCCGTAGCGTTAACGCGGAGGTTATTTCGTCCACGTTCGACGAGCAGGCGGAGCGGCACGTAAAAGTATCATCGATGGTCCTGGAAAAAGCCAAACGGATGGTAGAATGTGGTCACGACGTGGTAATTCTGCTCGACTCGATTACGCGTCTGGCGCGGGCTTACAATACCGTTGTACCGTCGTCGGGTAAAATCCTGTCGGGTGGTGTGGATGCCAATGCGCTGCACAAACCCAAGCGGTTCTTCGGGGCTGCCCGGAACGTTGAGAACGGCGGTTCGCTGACCATCATCGCCACGGCCCTGATCGACACCGGTTCCAAAATGGACGAAGTAATTTTTGAAGAGTTCAAGGGAACGGGTAACATGGAACTCCAGCTCGACCGGAAACTGTCGAACAAGCGCGTTTACCCAGCCGTTGATGTGCAGGCTTCGGGTACCCGTCGCGAGGATCTGCTGCTCGACAAAGAAACCCTGCAACGTACCTGGATCCTTCGCAAACACATGGCCGACATGAATCCGATGGAGTCCATGGACTTCCTGCTCGACCGGATGCGCGGAACCCGAAACAATGACGAATTCCTGGTTTCGATGAACCGCTAAAATCGGTTTATTCGCTAAGCTTTAACCGAAAAGCCGTACCCGTGTCTACCCAGACGCTGGTACGGCTTTTTATTTGTGTTGACAAAAGCATTGAATTTGAATGACTTTCCGCAGTGCCCTCCGTCATAAGGATACATTGCAACCTTCAAATTTTCTGTACTTTCATGTTCACCACAAAAACGCCCTGGGCTGTTCTGCTGCTTCTTTGGATGGGTGGTTCAACCTACTGGCACGTTTGCCACATCAAACAGTTATGCCCGGCCGACCGTGAGCCTTCTACCACGGTGTCTGTTAGCGTTCCAACTACGACGTTTATAATTCCCGCCCTACAATTTTCCGACGGGCCTTCGGCAACATTTCATTCACCCGGACATTTGGCTTTTGCAAAATCTGGCGCGGATGCCAACTTCAACAGTGTCCTTCCGTTGCTCGATTCGCTGGCCTTATACCTGAAATCGAATCCCGGTAAGCAACTGCAACTGACGGGTTTTTACGACGGTAGAGAACACAACACGACTTCTGAACCGAATCTGGGTGCGGCCCGGGCCAGCAGCATCCGGGCTTACCTGACCGGTTTAGGAGTTCCCGAAAATCAGTTTCAGATCGTTGGTATTGAGAAGTCGAACCTGTCTTTTACGCCCGCCGGTGACTCGCTCTACGGTGGTGTTCAGTTCGCTTTTCCAGATGCCGTTCTGGTCAAAGGCAATAAGCCGACCGGGGAAGATAGTCTGGCCAACGGTGCCACGTTTACCTCCATCTTCGAGCCGATGGACCTTTATTTCAACACCGGAAAAACCGATTACATCCAGACCGCCGAGACGACGGAGTTTCTGGAGCGAACTAAAGCCTACCTGAAAGAGCACCCCGATCAGAAACTGCTGGTAACCGGCCATACCGATAACAGCGGGCCTGATGCGCTTAACCTGATGCTCTCGAAAAAGCGGGCCGCTGCCGTAAAAACGCAGTTTATTCAGGCCGGTATTGCTTCCAGCCAGATTGAAGTTGCAGGCAAAGGGGAATCCCGGCCGGTTGCCTCCAACAACACCGCAGACGGTCGCCGGGCCAATCGCCGAACCTCCGTTGTCGTGACAAAATAACCACTTTCTTTCATCTTAATTCGTTTGCACCATGTTTGAAATGAATCCCCATCAGCTGCCTGATGCCACCCTACAGCACTGGATTATGTTGGTGGTCGCCGGCACACTGGGCTTTATCATTGGATACATCGCCCGGAAAGCAACCATTCATCAACTTGAAGAGCAGGTTCATACCGCGGAACTCCTTGTCGCAGATTGCCGGAAAACCACGGCGAACCAGCGGGAGAATGAGATTTTGCAGCGCATTGCCTCCCGGGCGTCAGAATTGAACTTTACCCGGATTGGCCTGGCGACTGATGCCGAATCCGACGATCTCAAAGAAATCAACGGCATCGGTCCTTTCTTCGAGAAAAAACTGCATAGTCTGCGCATCTACACCTTTCGTCAACTAGCCAATTTTACCGCCGAAGACATTCAGAAACTCAGCGACATCATCGAGTTTTTTCCCGACCGCATCGAACGCGAAGACTGGATTGGTCAGGCAAGAGCGTTGCACCGCCAGAAACACAGCGTCTAATCTCCACCGTTTGATTTAAAACTTTTCATCCTATGTTTCATCTAGATCCGTTCAACCGGGGCGTTGCCATTTCCGAAATCCTACTCTTGTTAGCCTTTGCCGCTTTGGTCGGTTACTTCCTCGCCCGACTGCTAACCAACGGCCGCATTCATGACTTACGAGCCCGACTGGCCGAACATGAAGTAGCGTTGGATGAATGCCAGCGCAACCGAAAAGAGACAACTACCAGCGTAAATTCTTCCCTATTGGTCCCGAAACCCGTTTTCAAGCAAGCTGCTACGAGTGAAGACGCTGTCTGGAAGAAGCTTGCCTCCCGGGCGTCAGAATTAAACTTTAACCGAATTGGGTATGCAACCCTGGAAGAGGCCGATGACTTGAAGGAAATTGTGGGCGTTGGCCCTTTCTTTGAACGCAAGCTAAACACGCTCGGCATTCATAGCTTCCGGCAGTTGGCCAACTTTACCGCGGAAGACGTGGAAAAACTCAGCGACATCATCGAGTTTTTCCCTGACCGCATTGAGCGGGAGAACTGGGTTGGACAGTCTAAACACTTATACGCGGCCAAGTACGGACGGACTGTTCAATAGCCGTAAAAAGAAAAGCGGACGGCTTCGAAAAGCCGTCCGCTTATTAATGGTGAAACTCGTTTGAGAAGGCCGGCTGGGTTACAGCGTCTCGACGGTCCGGCGGATAAACGCCGTCAGGTCAGAACCGGAAAGCATTCCTTGCGCCAGTTTGGCCAGATCCAGGCTTTGCTTAATCAGCACCTTTTGCTCACCGGCATCGCCTATTTTCAGGATGCGGTCAGCCAGCGGGTGGTTGGCGTTAACGGCCACGTTGTAACTATCCGGCATCGGGCCAAACATGCTGCGTTCTCCGCTCAGCGCCGACATGTCTTTCATTCGACGGAAAAACTCCGGCAACGTAATGATAACCGGTAGTTCGTCGGTTGGCATGGCTTCGACGGAAACTGATGCGGTCTTGTTGTCCAGAACTTCTTCAAACAACGTTTTCAGATTGTTCCGATCGTCTTCCGATAAGACGCTTTCGTTATTCAGCCCTTTATCAATCAGTTTGTCGAACGTATCGGAGTCAACCCGCTTCAGGCTGGTTTTTTCAAGCTTGTACTCCAGCGTGTTGATAAAGTGGCTGTCGATGACGGTATCAAACAGCAGGACTTCGTAGCCACGCTTTTTGGCCGAATCGATAAACCCGTCCTGCTTCTGACGGTCGTTGGTATACAACCAGACAGCTGTTCCGTTTTTGTCCGTTTGGTTTTCCTTAACGGCTTCGGTAAACTCTTCAAACGTGAAGTACTTGCCGTCTACAGTTTTCACCAGGCAGAAATCCTTGGCTTTTTCGTAGAATTTGTCGTCGCTGATGATCCCGTACTTGACAAACAGGCCAATATCATCAAACTTCTGCTCGAAGCCCGCGCGGTCGTTCCGGAAAATTTCAGAAAGTTTGTCCGCAACTTTACGCGTGATGTAGCCGTTGATTTTCTTAACGTTGCTGTCGGCTTGCAGGAAGCTCCGGGAAACGTTCAGCGGAATATCGGGTGAATCAATCACGCCGTGCAGCATCATCAGAAAGTCGGGGACGATGTCTTTTACCTCGTCCGTGATAAACACCTGCCGACTGTACAACTGAATCTTTTCGCGCCGGATCTGGAAATCGTTTTTCAGCCGTGGGAAATACAGCACCCCCGTCAGGTTAAACGGATAATCAACGTTCAGGTGAATCCAGAACAACGGCTCTTCCGACATCGGATAGAGTTCTTTGTAGAAGTTCTGATAATCTTCATCCGTTAATTCAGACGGTGACTTCGTCCAGATGGGTGCGGTATTGTTGATCGTTGTCCCGTCAAACTCAATGGGGATGGGCAGAAAACGACCGTATTTTTCCAGAATAGCCCGCAGCCGGTTTTTATCCAGAAACTCTTCCGAATCCGGCGCAATGTGCAGAATCACGTCTGTGCCGTGTTCGTCGCGTTCGGCCTGCGTAATCTCAAACTCGGTGGAACCGTCGCAAATCCAGCGGGCCGCTTCCGAGCCCTCGCGGTAGGATTTGGTCACAATTTCAACCTGCTGAGCCACCATAAAAGCCGAGTAAAACCCTAAGCCAAAATGGCCGATGATGGCGCCCTTTTCATCGAGTTTATCTTTGTATTTCTCCAGAAATTCCGACGCTCCCGAAAAAGCAATCTGGTTGATGTACTTTTTAATTTCTTCCGCCGTCATACCGATGCCCCGGTCGCTGACGGTAATCGTCTTCGCTTCTTCGTTAAGGGTTACGGTTACTTTCTGCTCGCCCAACTCCCCGTTGAACTCGCCGAACCCCGCCAGCTTTTTCAGTTTTTGGGAAGCATCAACGGCATTGGAAACCAGCTCCCTCAGAAAAATCTCGTGATCGGAATAGAGAAATTTCTTGATGATCGGAAAGATGTTTTCCGTATGAATTGAAATTTGACCTTTTTCCTGTATGGTCGAGTTCATAACAAGTGAAATTAGTATGATTGACGGAAATAATCTGACGTCGATACGGTACCAAGAACTGTTCCAGAGCCGATAAATATGACAAGTTGGCAGGTATTTTAACGAAACGTTCTCTCATTAGCCTATATCTAGGACAGCTTCGACGGCTAGGTGGAAAGGTCGAATGAAAACCATCTACTATTCCGGCAAGAATTCCGGGACGGGCAAAACACCCCTTGTCTATTTTGTGTTACTTATTTCAGTAAGTCGGATGATCCACACCAACCTTGATACCGTGAGCCAGAAAACGTATACCGACATTACGACGGAAGAAATGGAGACGCTAGTGATGGAGCCGGAAACCGTCATTGTCGACGTCCGCGATGAGTGGGAATTTGAGGAGTTTAATATCGGTGGGCTGAACATTCCGCTGGCCGAGATCCGGGACAAGCGCCATTATCTGCTTCCCTACGACAACGTGATTGTTGTCTGCACCAATGGGATCCGGAGCCGGGTGGCGGCCAAGGATTTCTGCCGCCACCCCGAACTACAGGCCAAGACTATGTATCACCTGAAGGGTGGTATTCTGGGTGTTGACGAATAAGCCTCAGGCATCAACCGAACCGCTGTAAACCCGGACGGCGGGGCCAATCAGGTATAAATCGCTGAAGTGATCGTTGTCGTGGGCGACGAACGAAACGCGCAGGTTGCCGCCCAGGGTCCGGATCGACACGGGGCTTTGCATCCCGAGCTGGCGATGCGCCACCAGTGCCGATGCCGTCACGCCAGTCCCGCAGGAATACGTTTCATCTTCTACGCCCCGTTCATACGTCCGGACAAACAAGGTATCCTCACCGATCGGCTCCATAAAATTGGCGTTGGTTCCCCCGGGAGCAAACCGCTCACTGTACCGAACCGGGCGGCCTTCCGCAACGACATCCATCGACTCGATATCTTCCACCACTTTTACGTAATGCGGAGAACCGGTATTCAGGAAGGCATAGTCTGCGTGCTGCTCAATCCCGGCAATTTCGTTCATCTTCAGCGACACTTCTCCCCCGTTCACCACGGCCTGGTGTTCGCCATCGACGGCCACAAAACGCGTTTCTTTTTCAAATAGCCCCAGATCGTGCGCAAATCGAACGATGCACCGTCCTCCGTTGCCGCACATGCTGCCTTCCGCACCGTCGGAATTGAAGTAAACCATCTGAAAGTCGTACTCTGGATGATTTCGGAGCAGGATCAGCCCGTCTGCACCGATTCCAAAACGCCGGTGACACAGCCGGGCAATCCGTTCCTGGGAGATGGGAAATGTTTCGGTACGGTCGTCAATGAGGATAAAATCGTTGCCGGTTCCTTGGTATTTGAAAAAGTCAATCATGGCTAGGAAGAAAGATGGTCGGTAAAAATGAGGAGTTAAGCGGTGCTCTGCGGAATAGTCTGGAACAGCCAGTGCTCAACTCCTTACTTTTTGGGTACAAAAAAAGCCGTCTTTCCAGACAGCTTCTTGTTCGTAAGTCACAACAGAGCTTATGCCTGTGGCTGCCGACTTTTTGCTTTCCGCTCCTTAATACGTGCAGCTTTGCCTTGACGGCCGCGTAGGTAAAACAAACGAGCGCGACGAACTCTACCCAGACGAACCACTTCAACTTTATCGATGTTCGGAGAAAGAACCGGGAAAATCCGTTCTACACCCACACCGTTTGAAATTTTACGTACCGTAAACGTCTCTCCGTTGGAGTTCGGATTCCGGCGCTGAATCACCGTACCCGAGTAAACCTGAATCCGCTCTTTGTTTCCTTCGCGGATTTTAACGTGTACATTGACTGTATCGCCTGATTGGAAGTCCGGAAAACCTTCCCGGCGGCTTGCGTTGTCAGCTTCGACCAGTTTAATTAATTCACTCATGACCGTAGATATCTTCGGGGGTATGAAATTTCTTTATAAGCCGCAAATGTAGGGATTAATTTCCGTTTTATAAAGGGTTGGGCTGAAATAAATTGCTGAACAAACGGTTTGGATGCTGACGAGGTTTTTAGCTATTTCGCCACCATAACCGCTTATCCCGTCAATTTTTCGCTAATGAAGATTCTCAACGTTGAACAAACGCGCGCCCTCGACCAATATACCATCGAACACCAACCCGTTGCCCCTATTAACCTCATGGAACGGGCCGCGCAGGCTTTTACGGACTGGTACACGGCGCGTTTTGACAAAAACCGTCCGGTTCGGGTGTTCTGCGGTTTGGGCAACAACGGGGGCGACGGTCTGGCCATTGCTCGTCTGCTGACGCAATTGGAATACAAGGTTCAGACGTACGTGGTTCGGTATGCGCCCCGCGAATCGGACGACTTTATGCACAACCACCGGCGTCTGAAACTGATTGCCCCCATTAGTTACATTGAAAACGAACGCGATATTCCGGTGATTCGCAACCGTGAAGTGGTCATTGACGCCATTCTGGGGTCGGGGTTATCGCGGACGACGGAGGGCATTGTGCAATCGGTGATCGATGCCATTAACCACAGTCCGGCCACCGTGGTAGCCGTCGATATTGCCAGTGGCCTTTTTTCTGACTCGGCCAACGGCCCCAACGCTACGATTATCCGGCCCGACTATACCGTTACCTTTCAACTGCCCAAGCTGGCATTTTTGCTACCGTCCCAAAGTCAGTATGTGGGAGAATGGCACGTAGTCGACATTAACCTGAGCCGAACGTTTATCGACCGGACACCCACCACGTACTTTTACACGACCGAAAAAGAGGTTCGGCATCTGCTGCGGCCCCGGAGCCGCTTTTCCCACAAAGGTTCGTTTGGTCACGCCCTGCTGTTTGCCGGGAGCTACGGCAAAATCGGGGCGGCAGTGCTGGCTTCCCGGGCGTGCCTGCGGTCGGGGGTTGGCCTGTTGACGGTGCAGGTGCCCCGCTGCGGCTACGATATTATCCAGACCACCGTTCCCGAGGCCATGTGCCAGCCCGACGGTCATCAGCACATCCTGACGGGCCAGCCTGAACTGGAAGAGATTGATCTGAGTAAGTACGCAGCCATTGGGGTTGGTCCCGGTATCGGTACGGCCCCCGAAACGCTGGCCATGCTCACCAAATTACTTTCCGATGCCCAGAAACCGCTGGTGATCGACGCTGACGCCCTTAATCTGGTCGCTCAGAACCGTGAGTTGATTGCTAAAATTCCTAAGAACAGCATTTTGACTCCGCACCCGAAGGAATTTGAGCGGTTGACCCGGCGCTGGACCAGTGATTATGACAAATTGGGTATTTTGCGGGATTTCGCCCAGCGAAACCGCCTGGTCGTGGTGCTGAAAGGCGCTTACTCGGCCATTGCCACCCCCGACGGAACGACCCATTTTAACTCAACCGGTAACCCTGGCATGAGCACTGGGGGCACCGGCGACGTGCTGACGGGTATCCTGACGGGCTTGCTCGCGCAGGGGTATGATCCGGTGGAAGCTGCCGTGCTGGGGGTTTTCGAACACGGGCGGGCGGGCGATCGGGTAGCCCACCAGCGCGGGCAAATCGGTCTGACCGCGCAAGATATCATCGAGTCACTACGGTGGGATTAATCCACCGTTTTTGAATAAGGCACTTCACTCTTTCAAAAGGATTAACCCGGCAGAATCAGGCAGATAGCTATTTTTTCAAAAAATATTTCCTTACTCAATCCAAACCACTTCCAACCCTCGTAAATAACGCAGGGTCATTAGGTGTGTAAGGGATTCCCAGGGAGTGTAGAAACTATTCCACAAATAAGGTCTTTTTTCCGGTAGACAGTACTGTGATGCGTAAGCTTTTAACGCCCCATTTCATACGTAACCGACTAATGATCAACAGTGTACCTATTGTTCCTTAATAGAATAGGCATTGTCCTTTAAATGGAATGGAATTTGAAAATAGTTAAGTAGATCAGTTGAATCAGGGATGGTATAACTACTCGAATTTGAAATCGCGTAGTTATACGCTTAACAGAATCGGGCTGATTGTCCAAATTTGCACTATATCCAACACCGAGTTACACCACACCATAATTTGTAAGTTACCATGAGAAATAGTGTCCCCAAAGAATGGAAAGTAAGTCGCCCAGGGCGTCGGGTCCGTTTTGAAATTGATCAGATCTCCTTACTTGGCGTATTGACCGTCATGATTTTTGCTTACATTCTTTTTCACTTTGTTTATCCGATCATCTCGAAAGGACTGCTCTGGTGACCGACAAAACCTTAAAGAATTAAATATAAGAAACAGATTTCATGCAGAGATGCGGCCCCAAGTGCCTGCTGCTCTTTTTGAAATCTGTTTTTTTATTTCATCAGCTGGTAAACCAGAAAAGCGGAAACATAAGCCAGCACGCTCATATACCCCAGCTGAATCAGCGGCCACTTCCAACCTTTTGTTTCGCGGTAAACAGTAGCAATGGTGCTCATACACATCATCGCAAAAACGTAAAAGACTAACAGCGAAAACGCTACCGCCGGAGTATACATCGGGCCGCCCGTCTCCGGATTTACTTCCGATGCCAGCTTCTGCCGAACCGTACTCTCATTTTCCCCATCGGCGCTGCCAATGCTGTAAATCGTCGCAATGGTTCCGACGAATACTTCGCGGGCGGCAAACGAGCTGATGAGGGCAATGCCAATTTTCCAGTCGTAGCCCAGCGGCTTAATGGCGGGTTCGAGGATTCTTCCGAACCGTCCGGCGTACGACGCTTCAAGCCGTTCGGAAGCAACCCGGTTTTCAATTTGTTCGGTTGGGAGGCTACGGTACTGCTGCCGCGCCCGGTTTTCGGCCTGCTCCATATCATCGCCGGGGCCGTAGGAAGCCAGCACCCAGAGTACGATGGAAATGGCAACAATAACCCGCCCAGCCTGCCAGACAAACGATTTCACGCTGTCCCACACCGTGATGCCAACGTGATTCCAGCGCGGCCACTTGTAAGTTGGCAATTCCATCACAAACAATCCTTTGTCGCGCGCCTTAACCAGTTTTTTAAAGACGTAAGCGGCTACCAGCGCAGCCACCAGGCCCAGCAGATAAAGTCCCATCATCACCAGACCCTGCATATTCAGAAAACCCAGTACGGTTTTTTCCGGCACAACCAGGGCAATCAGGATGGTATAAATGGGCAAGCGGGCGGAGCAGCTCATTAGCGGTGTCACCAGAATCGTAATCAGCCGTTCGCGCCAGGAGCCGATGCTGCGGGTAGCCATGATGGCCGGCACCGCGCAGGCGACTCCCGATATCAGGGGAACGACACTCCGCCCGTTCAGGCCAAACTGCCGCATAATACGGTCCATCAGAACCATCACGCGCGACATGTAGCCGGACTCTTCCAGCAACGAAACCAGAAAAAACAAAAAGGCGATCTGCGGGATAAATACCACGACGCCCCCCACACCGGCGATAATTCCGTCGGTCAGCAGATCGGTCAGCGGGCCTTCGGGTAGCTGTTCGTGCAGGGTCGTGTTTATCCAGGCTACCCCTTCGTCAATTCCATCGACAAACGGTTGCGCCCAGGCAAAAATAGCCTGGAAGATCAGCAGCAAGATGGTCAGAAAAATGGCGTACCCCCAGAACGGATGCAGTAGAATCCGGTCAATCCGCTGGCTCCAAGTGGGCTGGTCGAGCGGGCGGTTGTTGGTAACGGCTTCTTTGGCCACTTCGCCAATCCGCTCGTAACGGCCGATGGTTTCTTTGGCCTGAAAATCCAGCTCGTTAAAACCGTACTGATCAATCAGACCGTCCAGCCGAACCCGCTGCGGTTGATCGAGAAACGTAAAACCGTCGTGTTGAATGAGGTATTGCAGGGCAACGTAATTGTTGTCCAGGCGGTAGTTCTCCCGCACATCGGAGATCAGGCCCTTCATGTCCAGCCCCGGAGAGACGGTAGCCTGCGTGGGATCAAAAAAAAGCTTGCTGGTCACTACCGGCTCGCTTAGTTGCTGCTCAACGGCTTTTTTCAGCAGGTCGAGCCCCTCGCCCACCCGCGCGTTGATTTTCACAACCGGCACGCCCAGTTGCATCGACAACCGGACCGCGTTGATTTCCAGTTGCTGCTGCCGGGCAATATCCAGCATGTTGAGTGCCATGATCACCGGCACGCCCAAATCCTGAATTTGACTAAAAAGCAGGAGATTACGGTTTAGGTTGGAGGCATCCACCACCACAACGGCAACATCCGGGTAGTCGGGATGGCCGGGGTTGGCCAGGATATCGGTAACTACCTGCTCGTCCAGCGACTTGGGGTAAATGCTATACACCCCCGGCAGATCGACGATCAGGACTTCGGTTGTTCCGTTTAGAAAGGCCGTCCCCGACTTCTTATCGACCGTCACCCCGGGGAAGTTGCCCACTTTCTGGCGCAGACCGGTCAGTTGATTAAACAGCGATGATTTTCCGGAGTTCGGATTGCCCACCAGGGCGATGACTGGTTTTGATTTCAACGATTCAATAAGTATTGATAGCCGGAACCGGCGGGCAGTTCCGATCTATACAGTTCATGTTAGTCGACCAAAATGGTTGCGGCTTCGGCCTTCCGCATGGAGAGACAATATCCGGAAACATTCAGACAAATCGGATCACCCAGGGGCGCTTTGCAGTGCAGCGAAACCTCGGTTCCGGGTAGGCATCCCATTTCCAGCAACTTCAACGACATCCACTGATCACGAAACGACCGGATCACGGCTTTTTCACCGGGCTTCAAATCTGCCACACTGCGTATGCTCTCTTTCAGTTGGGCCATAGTCGTTCCAAAATTATTTAGAATTATTACAAATTAACGCAAGTTACGCCTTATCCATTCGCTTTCACAAGAAATAATTTAAAAAATGCGGGTACTACGAACCGGAGGACCTAAACGGCAAAAATAGTTGAAAGCAATGGATTCCGAAAACCCGGCTCTTTGTTACAAGCTTCTTGCCGATTTTGCGAAAAAACCGGCTTTCTTATCAAGCGGAACTGGGGTTTGTGTTGTAATTTTGTAAAATCTGGTATAACTAATTAGTAAGAAGTACTTCATTTCCGAACGATTGACGGGCTGATGCCCAAGGCTAGCAATGCAACAGATTGGTGTCCTGATCGGCAAAGAATTTCGACTGGAGTGGCGGCAACGCTACGCCCTGAACGGGATGCTGCTTTACATTGTAAGCACGGTTTTCGTCTGTTTTCTAAGCTTTAGTCTGCGCCGGAATCAACTGACCCCGATGGTCTGGAACGCCTTGTTCTGGATCATTCTGCTCTTTACGGCCATCAATGCGATTGCCAAAAGCTTCGTGCAGGAACGTTCCGGACGGCTTTTGTATTACTATACGCTGATCAGTCCGCAGAAAATAATCCTGTCCAAAATTCTGTACAATACGATGCTGATGCTGGTGCTGGCGGGGCTTGGGTTCAGCATTTACACGCTGGTGATGGGCGTACCCGGGCAGGACATGGACATGCCGCTGTTTGTGCTCAACCTGCTGCTGGGAGCCGTCGGGTTTGCCGCTTCGCTGACGCTGGTGGCGGGCATTGCTTCCAAGGCCGAAAACAGCGCAACGCTGATGGCGGTGCTGAGCTTTCCGGTGGTACTTCCGTTGCTGTTGATGCTGATTCGTGTATCAAAAAACGCACTTGATGGATTAGACCGTAGCGTTAGTCTGGACGAAATCGGTACTTTACTGGCAATTGACGCCATCGTCCTGGCGTTATCGGTAATGTTGTTTCCCTATTTGTGGAGAAGTTAAAATGACTATGAAAAAACATTGGTGGAAAGCCCTGGCCGTCGTCATCATGACGTACGTGATCTGGGTCGGTCTGATGGGTGACGTTCCCCGGCAACCCATTCTGAACGAGAGCATTCGCAACGTTTACTTCCACGTACCGTTGTGGTTTTCGATGGTAATTCTGATGCTGACTTCCATGATTTTCGCCATACGCTACCTGCGCAAAGGCCGTCTGGACGACGATCATATTTCCGTTGAATTTGCCAACAGCGCCATCTTATACGGTATTCTGGGCTGCGCAACCGGCTCGCTCTGGGCCAGCGTTACCTGGGGTGATCCCTGGCCGAACGACCCCAAGCTGAACAGCGTGGCGGTCGGGATGCTGATGTATTTCGCCTACCTGATCCTCCGGAATTCGTTTGACGATGAACTCCGGCGCGCGCGGGTTTCGGCGATTTATAACATTTTCGCCTTTGCGGTCTTCGTACCGCTCATCTTTGTGCTGCCCCGCCTGACCGACTCGCTGCACCCGGGCAACGGCGGCAACCCGGCCTTCGGACAATACGATATGGACAACGGGATGCGGCTGGTGCTGTACCCGAGCGTGATCGGGATGACGCTGATTGGCGTCTGGATTACGCAGTTGCGCGTCCGCCTACGCCGACTGCGCGACCGGCTGGACAACGTCAACGATTCCTTGCCCAAAGCGCATTCCACTGCGGAATGATTAACCGTTTAAACTTGTTATCACTTTACACTGCTCACTGTATGCTACATAGATTTCTGGTTCTTTGCTTTTTACTGTTGCTGTCGTTCAGCAGCCAGGCTCAGGAGATTGAGATGGCCGACCGGCTGCGGGCCGATGGTAAAATCTGGGTTGTAGTGGCCGTTTTTCTGGTCACGTTTGCTGGGGTACTTATTTACCTCATCCGACTGGACACGAAAATCAGTAAGCTGGAAAAAGAGATTAAGTGAACCCTTGCTAAGCGAAAAGGAGAAACGAATGAGGAAAAACTGATTGTTGTCATTCGCATTTCAGTCATCATTCCTAATCTTTCCTTCTCCAATTCTTTCCTGTATAAAAATGAAAAAAACACATATTCTTGGGATTATCATCATTGCGCTGGCCATTGGTATCATCATCTCAACGGCCGGAGATGCCAGTTCATACGTTTCCTTCACGCAGGCGGCTGAAATGGCCCAAAGTGGTGAAAATGACGGTGTTCACGTTGTCGGCAAGCTGACCAAAGACCCACAAGGCCAGATTACCAACATGGTGTATCAACCCCAGATTGATCCCAATCACTTCGAATTTACGCTGGTCGACAACGAAAACCGTACGCAGAAGGTGGTTTACAATGCCCCCAAACCGCAGGATTTCGACCGTTCAGAGCAGGTGGTCGTTATCGGCTCAATGGATGGTGATCACTTCCGTGCCGATAAAATTCTCCTGAAATGCCCGTCGAAATACCAGGAAAACAAACTGGAAACGAAGGAGTACGAAGCGAAAAAAGCAACGATGTAAGATGGTTGTAACGGGCGGAATGGTTGGCGGGTCCGGATGGTTTTTAACCCTGGAAGCCATCGAACCATTTCAACCAAAAAGTCCCATTCCTTTAGTCATTCAATCATGATTCATACGACGGTTGGTCAAATTGGCCACTTTTTTGTAATTCTTTCTTTTGTAACCTCCCTGATGGCGACGGCGGCCTATCTGCGGATTTCGCTGGCGGGCAACGATCTTCTCCAGAACAAACGGGAGCTTACGCAATGGCGCTGGCTGGCCCGGGGATCTTTCTACGTCCACGGCCTGACCATCCTGGGAATTGTCGGCAGCCTTTTCTACATCATTTTCAACCATTACTACGAATACCATTACGCCTGGAGCTATTCGTCGCGGGCTTTACCGGCGGAATACGTTCTCTCGAGCTTCTGGCACGGCCAGGAAGGGAGTTTTCTGCTCTGGCTGTTCTGGAATGCAGTACTGGGTGTTATTCTGATCCAGACTAACCGGGACGACCGCACCAACGGTACGCGGCAGTGGGAAGCGCCCATGATGACGGTTTTTGCGCTGGTGCAGGCCTTTCTGGCGTCCATGATTCTGGGCGTGGTCTTCGGCGATACCTTCAAGATCGGCAGTTCGCCGTTTCTGCTGCTACGGGAAGCCATGCCGGATGCGCCAATTTTCACCAGCAACCCTAATTACATTCCGGAAGACGGCAAGGGAATGAACCCACTGCTGCAGAATTACTGGATGGTGATCCACCCGCCGACCCTGTTCCTGGGGTATGCTACTACGCTGATTCCTTTTGCGTTCTGCATTGCCGGTTTGTGGAAAAACGAATCGAAAGAATGGATTCGTCCCGCCCTGCCCTGGGCGTTGTTTTCGGCGATGGTATTAGGCGTCGGAATTCTGATGGGTGGTTACTGGGCTTACGAAACGCTCAATTTCGGGGGGTATTGGAACTGGGACCCGGTCGAAAACTCGGTGTTGGTTCCCTGGATGGTGCTGGTCGCGGGCATTCACGCCATGCTCATTGCCAAAAAGAGCTCAACGGGTTTGAAAACGGCCATCATTCTGTCGGTTTCCTGCTTTCTGCTGATTCTGTATTCCACCTTCCTGACCCGCAGCGGTATTCTGGGAAACTCCTCGGTGCACTCCTTCACCGATTTAGGCTTGTCGGGCCAGCTGCTGATTTACATGCTGGCTTTTATGGCCATTGCCATTGTCCTGATCTCGGTAAAGTGGAAACTGATCGAGAAAGACGAAGAAGAAACCTCGGTTTACTCGAAAGAATTCTGGCTTTTCATCGGCGCTGTTGTGCTCTGTCTGGCCGGTTTCCAGATTTTAAACACCACCTCCTTCCCGGTTTACAATAAAATTGGCGAAGCTTTTGGCTTCAACCCCAATATTGCCATGCCGGCCGATCAGGTGGCCCACTTCAACAAATTTCAGGTTTGGTTTTTCGCGGTGATCGCAGTTCTGACGGGAATTGGGCAATACGTCTGGTGGCGTAAAACCGCAAAAAATAACCTGAACGCACTGATTACCCCCGCAGTCATTTCGCTCCTGATCAGCGGTGGGCTGATTGCCTACGGAAACATCACCAAACCGGCATTCATGGCGCTGCTGACGACCTCCGTTTTTGCCGTGGTGGCCAACTCAAGCATTCTGTTCGGGGTTGTTCGGGGCAATTACAAGCTTTCGGGCGGGGCGGTCACCCACATTGGTGCGGCCCTGATGCTGATTGGCGTCCTGTTTTCGTCGGGTTACTCGAAAATTGTGTCCATCAACAACACCGGTTTGCTGATTTCGAAAAGCGAAGATTTCACGAAAAACGACAACAAGGAGAACAAGGAAAACGTCATTCTGTGGTTGAATCAGCCCCAGAAAATGAGCGGTTACCTGCTGACTTATCGTGGACAGCGGATCGAAATTCGCGGGGTTCCGGATTACGTCCCTCGCAACTGGGTTGAACCGCTCCTGGGTGCCAGCCCGGAATTCAGCTACCACGGTATTGCCCTGCGGGACATTGAGCAAAAAGGCAAGCTTTATCATAAAAAAGGCGATACCGTAGCGCTGCACCCCGAAAATACCTACTACGAGGTTGAATACCGGGAACCAGGTGGCAAGGTCTTTACGCTGTTCCCGCGCGGGCAGATCAACGAGCAGATGGGCGCGGGCGGTTTCCTGCCTTCCCCCGACATTCGCCGGATGCCGGAGAAAGACCTCTACACCTACGTGGCTACAGTTCCTGACCCCAGCAGCGAAGGCACCTGGAGCCCCGCCGAAACGTACCGGATTGCGCCCCGCGATACCTTCTTCGTCAACGATTACGTAGCGGTTTTTGATAACATCGAGCAGACCCGCGAAGTCGACGGGACTCCGCTGGGCCCCAACGACGCGGCCGTGAAGGCCGTGGTCCGGGTGTTGGACAAGGAGCGGGAGTACGTCCTGAAACCCGCATTCATCATCAAAGACCGGATGGTGGGCCGGAAGTCGGAAACAAACGAAGAACTTGGCCTACGGCTTCAACTCGATGAAATCGATCCGCGGACGGGCCTGTTTACCTTTACCGCCAACACCACCCAGCGCGATTACATTGTGATGAAGGCGAAGGAAATGCCGCTGATCAATCTGCTCTGGATCGGAACGTTTGTGCTGGTGATTGGCTTTACAATGGCGGCCATCCGGCGATACCGTGAATTCACCAAAATGCGGGACAAGGATAAAAAGAAACCGCCCGTTGTGGTGAAACAGCCCTCCGTAAACCGCATATGAAGATTACAGAAACCGTTCTTGGTGCGCTCTCCCTCGGTTGTCTTATCCTCTGGGTGCTAGAGGTCAGGCGGACGGGCACATTCGGCGAACACTACTGGCTCCTGATGCTATGTCTGGCCTTTTTGCTCGCTTTTATGTATGTTCGTGGGGTACACCTGAACCGGCCCGAACAAAAACCGTCGGTTTCAGTTAAAGCGAACAAACGCAAAAAAAAGAAGTCCTGAATCGGGACGGTCTGGAGTGGGATTCCACGGAGGAAGCGATTGGCTAAGATGATACTTGTATCCTAGTACATCCTTCCTCCGTGGAATTGCCGTTCAAGACGATTTCGCTTCAGATGATCGTGTATGGAATCATACAGCATTCTGCTCGGGGCTTTAATCGCCCTGATACTGGCCGGTTTCTTCTCGGCAGTCGAGATGGCCTACCAATCGGTCAACCGGCTCTATTTTGAGCTTCACAGCAAACAAGGCCCCCTGGGTGAGAAACTGGTTTCGGCCTTTTTAAAACAACCCATCCTGTTTGTGGGCACTACGCTGACGGGCAACACCCTGTTTCTGGTGTTGTACGGTGTGCTGGGCGTAACGGTTTTAAATCCCATCCTGGCGGCTTATCTCCCAGATTTGCTCACGCACCCGGTCACGCTCATCGTGATCGAAACCTTCATCCTCACGTTTCTCTTCATGCCCTTTGGTGATTACGTGCCCAAAAGTCTGGCGCTGATACATCCCGATGCGCTCATGGAACGGCTGGCGATTCCCATCTGGATTATTTACAAGGCCATTGCTCCCATTGTCCGGCTGATGGTCTGGCTAACCAAAGGCATCGTCAAAATTATTCCCGGCAGCAAATATTCCGAGATTCGGCCGGTATTCGGGCTGATTGATCTGAACCACTACCTCCAGCAGTTCAACCAGCAGAAACAACCCGACCAGAACGACGAGGAAGAAATTGATATTGACACCGAAATCCTAAACAATGCCATCGACTTCCGCAATGTGTCGGTGCGGGATTGCATGATTCCGCGGACGGACATTACGGCCATCGAGGTAGACGATAGCATCGAAAAACTTAAGCAGTGCTTTCAGGAGAGCGGCCATTCCAAAATTGTAGTGTACCGCGACAACATCGACGATGTGATCGGCTACTGCCACGCCCTGTCGCTGTTTCAGAAGCCGCAAACCATTGAAAGCATTCTGACCCCGATCCGGGTGGTTCCGGATAGTATGCCCGCCCGGCTGCTGCTCGAGAAATTCCTGGCCGAACGCAAAAGTCTGGCGCTGGTGGTCGATGAATTCGGCGGCACGTCGGGGCTGGTCAGCGTGGAAGATCTGGTCGAACAGATTTTTGGCGAGATTCAGGACGAATACGACACCAACGAAGACTGGGATGAACGCCAGCTCGACGATCACACCTGGCTGCTGAGCGCCCGGCACGAAATTGAAAGCTTAAATGAAAAATACGGCTGGGACATTCCCGAAGGTGATTACGATACGCTGGGCGGTCTGATTTTAGCCGTCAACGGTGAGATTCCGAACGTGAGCGATGTGATTAAAATGCCGCCCTTTACCTTTACCATCCTGTCGATGAACGAAGCCCGGATTAACCTGGTCAAGGTGTCGACGGACCCGGATGGCGACGATCAGCAAAGCGATCCGGACGAGGACTGAGCGGGTTTACTTGTGCAGTTCACTCGGCAGGCTGTTGAAATACCGTTTGTAGGCCGCCGTGAAGTGGGCGTGGTTTTTATACCCGACCAGGTGCGCAATTTCGCCAATCGAACGGTCCTCCCCCAGCAACCAACGACGGGCCTGCTCCATCCGTAACTGGTTGACGTACCCGTAGATGGTCGTTCCCCACTGCTCTTTAAATCCTTTTTTGAGTTTGAATTCGTTCAGGCCGGTCAGCCGGGCCAGCTCCAGAATTGTCGGCGGTTTCTGGTAATTCTCTTCCAAAATCTCGCGGGCTTCCTGAATTTTCCGCCTGTCATCTCCTTTCAGGGCGATACTCAGAACGCCATCCGCGTTGATCTGCTCGAGCTGGAGCATGAGCAATTCCAGCACCTTCGCTTCTAGAAACAACTTTTTCAAATCCCCGGTCCGCTGGCACTGCCGGATATCCTGAATGACCCCCTTCATGGCGGGGGTAATGCAACGGTTGGAGGCATCCATGTACAGCGCGTTGCCGTGTTTGATGCGCCGGGAAAAATCGGCGTGCAGGTGGCTGGCCTGCGATAGAATCGTAAAATAAACTTCTTTGGGAATGATGACCGTAAAGTACGAAACCGACTCACCTGCCGCCGTCAGATTGTAGATACTTTCCGAGTCGGGCAGGTAGCCGATGGTGTGCTGGTTGGTAAAAAAGCACCGCTTTTCCCCGGCTTTCACGTCAATGGTGTTGGCACCCTTCAGAAGAAAATGCATCTGGATGGCTTCTCCCTCGGTTGTCTTCGTAAGCTGAACGGATTTCGTCAGACGAAAATCAATGTCGGCAATCATAAAAGCCCCCGCATTGATCTGATTCTCGGCAATCTCGCCAATGGCTTCGTGCTGAAAAAACACCTGCTTTTCCGCTAGTTTCAGACCCGGTTTCTTCACTTCCGCTAGGGATTGCTGGCAAAGCCAGTTTTCCATTCCCTTTATTTTCACATCCAACTTCATAGTTAATCCCGATCGCGATACTAATTATCCTTCTTGCGATACCTACCGCAGCCAGTTCATCTACAAATTTGCATATATTTTTAATCAGTCTAAATAGTGTTATGCAACTATTTATTGGCCATCAGTAACTTCTTGTATTTCACCAACGGACCCTGTTTAAAGTCCTATTGGTCACTCCGTATCAATCCCAACTTCCTCTTCATACCATACCATGTACCGACGTTTTATTCTGCTAAGTTTCTGCCTGTTGCTGGTTCAATTTGCTTCGGCACAGACGGCTTCTTCCGTTATTGAAGGAAAAGTTTCCATTGACGACGACAACCCGTTGCCCTACGCATCAGTCGTTCTGGAAGGCACCCGCTACGGTGTCTCGACCGACGAGTCTGGTTATTTCAAAATTCAGCAATTGCCCGCCGGTCTATACCGGGTAAGGGTATCGGGCGTTGGTTTTAAAAACAGTATCCGCAGGGTGCAACTGAAAGACAGCGAAACCGTTAGCCTGACGTTTAAGCTGACGGCGGCCACCAACGAACTGGAAGTGGTGGAGGTGTTTGGCGCGCGCGACAAGCAACCGGAAAAACTGGACGCCATCACCCGCCTGCCGCTCAAGCCGAGCGACCAGATTCAGAGCATTTCGGTCATTTCCAACAAACTCATCGAGCAGCAGGGCGCCCTGACGGTCATCGAAGGCGTCCGCAACGTGCCCGGCGTTTATACCTACTCCACCTACGGCGGGGTGAAGGAAAGCATTTCGTCGCGCGGTTTCCGGGGCATTCCGACGCTGAAAAACGGGGTTCGCGTGATGACCGATTTCCGGGGCATGGGCTACCCGACCGATATGCAGGGCGTCGAAAATATTCAGGTTCTGAAAGGTTCGGCAGCCATCACGCAGGGCCTGGGACAAGCTTCCGGGCAGGCAACGGACCTGGGCGCACCGGGTGGTCTGGTCAACGTGGTTACCAAGACGCCCAAGTTTGTGAACGCCGGATCGGTTTCGCTCCGGGCCGGTAGCTGGAATCTATTCCGGCCTACCTTCGACGTTCAGGGACTGCTCAACGAATCCAAAACCATTGCGTTCCGGATTGACGGCGCTTACCAGACGGGCGGAAAATACCGCAAGGGCATGGAAAAGGAGTCGTTCTACATCAACCCGTCGCTGGCGTTTCGGCCCAACGAAAAGACCTTCATTACGCTGGAAATGGACTTCTATAACGTCAATGAAACCATCGACGCCGGTACGGTTAACCTGTCGGTGATGCCCAACCCGGCTTTTGACCCGACCCGACCGGCGGGCCGCAACAACGTTCGGTTTCTGACAAACATGACCAACGACATTTACGACATCCCGGACAACCGGATGCTGGGTTTTAAATCGGACATTTCGACGGTACGGCACAGCACCTACACCGCCAGCTTCCGCCGGTACCTGGACGACGCCAACAAACTGTACATTCGGGGGGCGGTATACCGCTCCGTCTACGACTCCGACGCAATCCGGACGTCCCTGACTCCGCTGGCCAGTAAACCCGATACGAACGACGTAAAGGTGAACCTGTACACCCGATCGATCAGCCATAACCTGCCGCGGCTCGACAAAAACTCCGTGGTTCAGTTCGACCTCGTTGGCGACCAGATCGAAACCGGTGTTCTGAAACACACCTTCATGGTTGGCGCCGATTATAAAGTGACGGACCTAACCGAAATGACGTACAATACCATCGCGATTCCGGGCATCATCGACGTGTTCCGACCCGAAACGATTAGCAACACGCTCCCTTACGGTACGGCCAATTTCACCAAAACCGGTGAAACCATCAGCCGAACCACCAACATGGGCGTTACGGCGCAGGATGTCGTTTCGCTGAACGACTGGCTGAAAGCCTTCATCGGCGTTCGGTACAGTTCAAACCAGAGCAGTTCCCCGCTCAATTCGGCCTTTACGCGCACGCATTTCTGGAATCCGCTCGGTGGCCTGATGGTTTCGGTGAAGAAAGGACTGAACCTGTTTGTTTCCTACACGAACAGCACGCGCCCCGAAAACGTCAGCCAGGTGGATGAAGCCGGTAACACGTTTGGAAACAGCTCCGTTAACCAGTGGGAAGCCGGGGTCAAATCCGACTGGCTGGACAACCGCCTGCGCTTCAACCTGACGCTGTACCGAATCGAGCAGAGCAACCTGATCGAGCAGTTGTACGACATCAACAACAACGCCATCACGATCAACGGCCGCAACGTCTACCGCGCCAGTGGCGACGACCGGCGGCAGGGCGTGGAGGTGGAACTGACGGGCCGGGTGCTGACCAACCTGGAAGCCATTATCGGCTACTCGTACATCAACGCCCAATACCGCAATACGGTGGTGAACGTCGAAGGCTCCGCGCCCAACAATACGCCCAGCCACACCTACAACGCGTGGTTGAACTACACCGTTGCGAAAGGTCCGCTGAAACGGCTGAACATCGGTGCTGGTCTGTATTACCTGGGTTCGCGGCCATACAACGACTGGACGCAGGTTGGTTACACTACCCACGGCCTCGACACCAGCAAAGAACCTTGGTACAACCAGGCATACACCCTGCTGAATGCGCAGTTGGGTTACCAGTTCAATCAGCAGTGGGGTCTGCGGGTAATTGCCAACAACCTGCTGGACAAAGTGGGGTACGATGCCTACCGCACTTCCTTCATCGACAAAATCCAGCCCCGTAACTTCTCGGGCGTTGTTTCCTACCGCTTCTGATTTCAGTTTTAGCTCAACTCATCCGAAGACATGGCCGGTATTACTGGTCATGTCTTTTTTATTTTCCCGTCCGGATGGTCAGGCCGCTCAGTGGCCGCGCCAGCAGCGACGCTCCCGGTGCTACGGAGTATTTAAGTTCGACTCTTACAATCGGCATCCCTGGCGATAGAATCAAATCCCTGAAACCGGGCAAACATTTGTCCGAAAGATCAGTTTTAGAAACAGATTATTAAACCTTACAAAATGATTTCGAACGAAGAAATTGTTGATTCGCTCAACGAGCTGGTCAAGATCAATAACGACCGCATCCAGGGCTACGAAAAAGCCGTTGAAGATACCAAAGACGCTAATCTCGACGATATTTTTCGCCACAACATCATCCAGAGCCAGCAGTTCCGCAGTGAGCTGGCCGACCACATCGTCCGGATTGACGGTTCGGCTGTATCGAGCGCCACTTCAACCGACATTTCCAGCAAAATTCACCGGGCCTGGATCGACATCAAAACCGCGCTAACCGGTAGTGACGAGCAGGCGGTGTTAAGCTCGGTTGAATTCGGGGAGAATGCCGCCGTGGAAGCTTACGAAGAGGCCATCGAAAAAGACCACATTCCGGCTTACATCCGCGAGGTGTTGCAAAAACAGCTTGAGCAGCTGAAAACGGCCCGCGATCGCGTGGTGGCTCTGCACAAGTAATTGAATACAAACTGAAATGAGTTGAAAACAGGTACCCGCTGCCTGTTTTCTTTATGTTATTCATCCTAACGATCAATCGCCATGACAAACGACGAAATTGTTGACTCCTTAAACGACCTGGTCAAGATTAACAACGACCGCATCAATGGATTTGAAAAAGCCGCTGTCGACATCGAAGACGCCGAGCTGGCTTCCCTGTTTAAAAACCTGACCTCGCAAAGCCGGAAATTCCGGAGCGAACTGGCCGACAACGTCGTTCGGATGGGCGGTGAAGTGCCGGGGATCGACGAAACCAGCACCGGCAGCAAAATTCACCGGGCCTGGATCGACATCAAATCCGCGTTCACGGGCAAAGACCGTCACACCGTTCTGGAATCCTGTGTTTTTGGCGAAAATGCCGCCGTTGAAGAATACGAGGAAGTGCTGGAAGACGAAGACATTCCGGCTTATATCCGCCAGACTCTCAGCACGCAACTCGACGAACTCCGCCAGACGCGCGATCAGATCGCAACCCTGCGCAACGTGACCGAGTAATTACTTGAATCATGGAACCTACCAGAAAAAGGTAGGTTCCATGATGGCTTATTTTCCCTTCCTTCCCAAGCCCGTCGAAATCGAGTCCAGCGTGTCGGCCAATTCCTGCAACTTATCCTTTACGCCATCTTCGGCACCGTCCAGACTTTTGCGCGTTAGCTTAGCGAGCGAATGCAACGACTCGGCAATCTGAAGATTTTTTCCCGTTGCCAGAGCCTTCTTAAGTTGCTCCAGTTCGTCCGAAATGTCATCAAATACCAGGTTGCCCGATCCGAGCGCCCGTACCCATTGATCAATAAAGCTGTTCGCCATCGGCTGCAAATGAACCGGATCGGTGTTCAGTTCCCGAACGGTAATGTTCAGAAGCTGGTCTGCATTTTGTGCTTGGGTCATAGCATTGAAAAAGATTGTTGAACAGACACAAGGTACAACGATTGTCCATTACTTTCACTTTTCAGGGGCCATTTTTCACTAAGCCAAGAAAAACCTAAACAAAACCGTTTACCTTGCTTCCTGACCTCCTCCCTGGAGAAAGCGTCATCCAACTTTTGGTAAAGCTATTGTACCCAAAACCTACTCTACCGGGCTTGCCCGTCGGATCAGCCCCGCAGGAAAACAAAAAAGGCAATCCAAGCTGGATTACCTTTCTGACTATCATTTCATAGTACTTAATCAATACTCATACCGTACGATGCCCGCTACCATGGCACACAACAGCGGGTTATTTACCTTGGTTTCCTCGGTTGAAAGCCGTCCCTTTTTATCGTACGTTTTTTCAATTAACGCAAGAAGTTCTTCGCTATTGGGCATCCGCTCACTGATTTGCCGACGGTTTCCGGCAAAGGAATGCGTAAAATACCGCGTTGCTTTATCAGCGTTCGAATACCAGGTTTCGCGGATCAGCACTTTATTTTTGTATTCATATTCCACCCGGTGACTGAATTGCTGGCGGGCATCATACCACCTCTGGCCCGTTTTTTTGCCGTCTTTGTATTCGTATTCTACCGAGCCCGTCAGCACGCGCTGCTCCGGGTTATGCTGGTTAAAATACGACCGTTCGGCTTTCAAAACCCCGTTTTCGTAATCGTATTCCGACTCGTCATAGGCCGTCCACTTCCCATCCGCCCCGTACTTGCCGTAGCGGATCTTGCCCACCAGGTTGCCGTGTTTGTTGTAAATCTGCTCCACATACGCCAGGACTTCTAGGTTACCGCCCGGCACCCGGCCCAGGTAGTCAATCCGGGTCTGCTTTCCATCTTTGTTGTAGGTATACTGCTCAATATTGACCGGACTTTCACACTCGCCTGAGTTACAAAACACTTTCCGAAGCGGAGAAGACTCATCGTTATAGGTATTGTCCCCCGGCTCAATGCCAAATTCGGAGGACTCATTCTGGCAGGCAAACCACAACAAAGCGGAAAATAAAAGAAGTAGTCGATTCTTCATAGAGATCAAGGATTTGGTCGTTAGCAGACTAGACTCCGATTCTGCCTGAACCGTTGGAAACGTGGCACCGTCAAAAGAATAAAACCGCAGATTAGCGGTACAATTTAACCGATAATGGAATTTCCGTAAACATTTCGCCTATTAATTATCTATACTTGATAACAAGAATTCTCTTCTACCATGAGTCAACCCCTGCAATCCCAGCTCAGTGAAGTTCTTCAGAAACTGGAATCCTTGCTGGAACGTGTCCCCGAAGCCGTCGCGAAAGAAGTTCGCCAGCAGATACGCGAATTCCGCCAGATCCTGGTCGATACCCGCCCTCCGCGCTTTGCGCTCGTTGGTCGGCGGGGCAGCGGAAAATCATCACTCATTAACGCCATTTTTGGTCAGAAAATCGCGCAGGTCGGTCACGAGAAGGCCCAAACCGGCGAGGCCACGTGGTGGCCCTATTCGGGCGAACTGGGCTCCATCGACATTCTGGACACACGGGGGCTGCAGGAGGGTTCGCGCCCCGACGAAGCCGATGCCGCATCCTCCCCCATCGAATCAATCCTGACGGCGTTGCGGGAAAAAGCCCCGGACATCATCCTGTTCCTGATCAAAGCCACGGAAGCCGACGCCGGAATCGACCACGACCTGGAGGCCCTGAAAACAATCAGCCAAACCGTCGAAAAAGTCCATAATTACCGTCCGCCGGTTATGGTGGTGGCCACACACTGCGACACGCTTGAACCCAAAAATGTGCGTTTGCACAAACCCGAAGAAGAAGATCCGGACGATTTGCAGGAAAAGCGGGAGCGCGTTGCCGTGATCGAAAATCACCTGCAGGCCAAATTTGAAGCGGATTCGTATTTAAAAGAGTCCCTGATTACCGTGCTGGGGGTATCGTCGTACCAATCCTGGAAAAACGACGTGCTCCGCTCCGACGAACGCTGGCGCATCGACACGCTGCTGGATTATCTTTTCAACGAGTTGCCGAAAGAAGGCAAGCTGGCCTTCGCCCGGTTGAGTCAGATTCAAACCCTGCAGGAGTCGATTGCCAATCGCCTGACGCAGATCGTTGCGGCCATTTGCGGAGGTATTGCCGCCGTGCCCATCCCGTTCGGCGACATTGTGCCCATCACGGCCCTACAGGTTGCCCTCATCAGCGCGATTGCCTACGTAGCCGGACGGCAGTTGAGCCAGGAAACCGCCAAAGAATTTCTGACGGCCATCGGGGCTACCATCAGCGCCGGGCTCATGCTGCGGGAAGTGGCCCGGGCTTCCATCAAGTTTCTGTTTCCGGGCGGGGGCAGCGTCATTTCCGCTGGAATTGCCAGTTCGGCAACATTGGGCATCGGAAAAGCCGCCACGGCCTACTTCATCCAGAACCTGAGCATCGAGAAAGCCCGGCAAATTTTTGAGGGCGAGCGAAAAAAAGCGAAGGCGTAAGCAGCAGCAATAACCCCGACCGGATGGGCCGAAAAACGTTGCCAATCCGGTCGGGAAGCCTTATTTCCGGTCGATTCCTTCCAGCACCCGCCGAATCTGGTTGGCGCGGGCCATAAACTCCGAGGAATCCTTCAGGTTCTGCTCGTCGATCAGCACTTTAAACTGCTTCAGAAACTCGATGTAATCGCCCAGCGCCTGGGAAACGTTAGTCCGGTTCTGGTCAAAAATCGGCGCCCACATCTGCGGGGAGCTTTTCGCCAGCCGAACCGTCGAGCTAAAACCCGTGCTGGCCATGTCGAAAATGGCCTGTTCGTCTTTCTCCTTCTCCAGGACCGTCAGCCCCAGCGCAAACGAGCTGATGTGGCTCAGGTGCGACACGTAGGCCAGGTGCAGGTCGTGTTCCTGCGGGTTCATGTAGAACAGCTTCATGCCGATGTCGCTAAACAGCGCTTCCACCAGCTTCAGGCTGTCGTAATGGCTTTTCGCGCGGTCGCAGATGATGAGGTTTTTACCGGGCAGCAATTCCCGAAAAGCCGCCCCCGGACCGGAATTTTCGGTGCCCGCCATCGGGTGAACGGCCACAAACTGCGCCCGTTTCGGATGCGCATCGGCCAATTGGCAAATCAGCCCTTTGGTCGAGCCAAGATCCGTAACCGTAGCGCCTTCCGGCAGGAGATCCAGCACCGGCGGCAGTAAGTCCAGAATGGCGTTAACCGGCGTCGCCAGCACCACCAGCGTACTGACGGCCACGGCTTCGGCCAGCGGTTTCATCTCGTCAACGATGCCTTTGGCCAGGGCCAGTTGCCCGTGGACGGGGGAAGCATCCACCCCCACAAACTTGGCCTTCGGGTATTTTTCCCGAACTGCCAGGGCAAACGAGCCGCCCAATAACCCAACTCCTACAATCGTAATGGTCATATTTTCCATCTCCGCTAACCTCCACTCTCCGTTGCTTAACTCCGCGAAATGATTAAGAGAACTGTTTCGCGGAGTCAAGCAGCGGATTAAAGAGTTGAGCAGAGGTTATTTTGAGATTCGGTGTACGGCTTCCCAGATGCGTTCTTTCGGCATGCAGAGCGACAACCGGATGTAGCGGTTGCCTTTCGGACCGAAGATGAAGCCGGGGGCAATGAATATGTGCTTGTTGTAGAGCAGATCGTCTACCAACTGCTCGGCAGACGGGACCTCATTGGGCAACTTAGCCCAGAAGAACATGCCTTCTTGATCGTCGGCGTAGGTGCAATCCAGCGCGTCCAGAAAAGCCGTAGCGGCTTCGAGCCGGCCTTCGTAGACGGCGTTGCGCTCCTGGTGCCACTCATCGGGGTTGCCCAGCGCTTCGGCAGCCGCGTCCATCACGGGTTTAAACATGCCGGAATCCACGTTGCTTTTGATCGACAATACCGCATCAATGTACGGTTTCGACGCGGCCATCCAGCCAACCCGCCAGCCCGCCATGTTGTGCGATTTGCTCATCGAGTTCAGCTCAATGGCGACATCTTTCGCCCCATCGATGGAAAGCAGACTAAGGGGCGGCTTTTTGTTCAGAATCAGGCTGTACGGATTGTCGTGGCAGAGCAAAATCCGGTGATCGTTGGCAAACCGGACGGCTTTTTCAAACAACTCCCGCGTGGCCGGGGCGCCCGTCGGCATGTGCGGATAATTGAGCCACATGATCTTGGTTCGGTCGGACACCCGCCCCGCCATCGCCGGCCAGTCCGGTTGCCAGCCCTGGTTTTCCAGCAGCGGGTATTCCTTCACATTGGCCCCCACCATCCGGCTCACGGCGCGGTAGGCCGGGTAGCCCAGCTCCGGTACGAGCACTTCGTCACCGTCGTTGAGAAACGTCAGCGAAATATGCGTAATGCCTTCTTTGGAACCCAGCAACGGCAGAATTTCCGTTTCCGAATCGAGCAGAACCTGATACGTATGCGCGTAATATCGAGCAATGGCACTCCGGAGGTCGGGCGTACCTTTATAATTTTGATAACCGTGGGCGTTGGCCTGCGCAGCCGATTGGCTTAACGCCTGGAGGGTGTTGGCAGAGGGCATCATGTCGGGGTTGCCGATGCCCATGTTAATCACGTCGTGCCCGGCCGCCAGCAGTTTACGTACTTCGGCCAGCTTGACCGAAAAATAGTATTCCTGCGTTTGTCCGGCGCGGTGAGCTACTGGAATTATCATTGCTTGATCGAGTCGCCGAAGCGACGAATTACACGGATAAAATAACGGAGCCGCAAAGGTACGGTATTTCCGTGTAAAACATCCTGAACCGGGATTGCACAGATTGGAGGATTAACCCCGGATGGCTCCCTAATTCTTTGCCATCGTCGTTACCCGTGCAATCCCGGTTTCAATTATTCACTCCGCAGACTCTTGACGGGGTCCGCCAGGGCCGCGCGGATGCTCTGGAAGCTGATGGTGACGAGCGCAATGGCAATGGCCAGCAAACCGGCCAGGGCAAAGACCCACCACTCCATGTCAACTTTGTAGGCAAAATCTTTCAGCCACTCGTTCATGGCCCACCAGGCAACGGGCGCGGCCAGCAGCAGGGCAATAAACACCAGCTTCAGGAAATCTTTGGACAGCAGGGCGACAATGCCGGCCACCGACGCGCCCAGCACTTTCCGGATGCTGATTTCTTTGGTGCGCTGCTCGGCCGTAAATGTCGCCAGCCCAAACAGGCCCATGCACGAGATCAGAATTGCCACGGCGGTGGCGGTATTGACCAAGCGGCCGGTTTTCTGCTCTTTTTCGTACAGCTTGGCAATCTGTTCATCCAAAAACTCGTACTCAAATTTTTTGTCGGGATGCACGGCTTTCCACTGTTCCTCGATACGCGCCAGTGCTTCTTTCAGTTCGCCGGTCGATCTGCCCTGTAGCTTGACGCCAAGGTTACGGGCCTGCGGCATATGGCCAATGAAAGCCGGATCAATTTTGGCGTGGAACGATTGCTCATGGAAATCGGCCACGACGCCCACAATCGGGTATGGCTTGCCGTCAAATTCCACGACCTTGTTCAGCGCATCTGCCGGTTTGCGAAAACCCAGGCGTTTGGCGAAGGTGGAATTGATGACCAGTTCCCGAAGCGAATCGCTTTTCTGGTAGTTGCGCCCGGCCAGCAAACGAAGGTTGTAAAGCGGAATGAAATTCTCGTCGCCCACTTTCGCCGACACGTCCAGTTCAACCTCTTTTTTGCCGTAATACTTCATTTTGGTTGTCATGTAACTCATGCCCATCGGCGGAAACCACTGCTTCGTGACCCGTTCCACGCCCGCCAGCTGTTTGATTCGTTCGGCCAGCAGGTCGGTTTTTCCCGCCCGCCCGGAATGCACTTCAATGATGGCGTCGGTTGAAAAGCCCAGGTCTTTGTTGCGGATGTAGTTGAGTTGCCGCTCCACAATGAGTGTTCCGATGATAAAAATGAGGGAAACCGTAAACTGGAAGACAATCAAGGTTTTACGCAGGTAGCCTTTTTGCCCGCCCACCAGCGCGCTTTGTCCTTTCAGCGTCAGCGCGGGCAAATACGACGACAGCACCAGCGAGGGGTAAAAACCGGCCAGCAACGCCGTACAAACCGTCAGGCCCAGCAGAAACACGCCGGTTTCCGGGCTAACTAAATCAAACGATAAGCCTTTCGGGGTAAGCGACTGAAAAGCCGTAAGGATGGGGTTAACAAGCACCAGCGCCAGGATTACCGCCAGCAAAGTCAGCAGGAACGTTTCGCTTAAAAACTGAATGACCAGGCTTTTCCGGCTGCTGCCCAGCACCTTCCGTACGCCCACCTCTTTGGCCCGCTGCACCGACTGCGCCGTCGATAAATTGATGAAGTTGATGGCGGCAATCAGCAGGATAAACACCGCTACCCCCATCATCCCATACAGGGTCGGCAGATGCGCTTTTCGGGAGTAATTATCCACGTAACCAGCGTCAAAATGCAGATCGGCAAGCGGTTGCAGCCCCGGCGTAAACTTGAATTCTTTCGGAAAATGCTTCCGGGAAAACTGCTGAAAAGCCGCCTTGAATTGCTCAGGACGGGCGCCTTCGGGCAATTTGACATATGCCTGCGAAGCCGACCAGATGTCTTCCCACTGATCGAGGTTAATGCTTTTCTTCATCAGGCTGCTGCGAACCGTCGCCATCGAAATAAAGTCCGTGAACGTCAGATCCGTCGGTTTTCCCCACTCCCTGACAATGCCCGAAACCTTAACCCGAACCGAATCCCAATAGATGACCTGCCGACCCAGCATCTGTTCCAGCGGCAGGTCGCCAAAATAGTTGCGGGCTTTCTGTTCCGACAACACGAGTTGAAACGGTTCGTTGAGGGCCGTTTTCGGATTACCGGCCAGCCACTGGTACTGGAAGATTTCGAAATACTGCGGGTCGGCCACGATCATTTCCGCATTATCAACCCCATGGCGCCGGTGTTCAAACCGCTTCGGCTTCCCGGTTCCCTCCGGGATCAGCACCTCCGACTCGATGTTGTGAAAAGCCGCCACCGTACCCAGCCCGGCCACCTCCTGCCGAACAGCCGCCGGAACGGCATTTGGAATAAATCCGACCGGGTGCCAATCCGCCGTGGGGCCGTGTTTTGCCTCACCCACCAGCCGGTAAATTCGCGCCCGGTCCGGATGGAACGTGTCGAAGCTCAGTTCATAGTCCGTAATCAGGTAGATCACCAGACAAGCCGTTACACCCAGACTCAGCCCCAGGAGGTTGATCAGCGCGCTGACTTTGTGTTTGGTAAGGTTGCGAAACGAGGTTTTGAGGTAATTGCGAATCATGACGGGATGCAGAAAAGAAGGGTTTGAATAGTCTCCAAAGCTCCGAACCGCCTTCGGACGTTTCAGCGCAAACGGTTTTATAAATCTCAGCACATTTAGAAAATACCGGCGGTTGGCTTGCGCAACACCCGCCCGCGCCACATCCCGCCCGTAGCGCTCGTGCAGATCGCCCTGAATCTCCTCCAGCAAGTGAGGAGCACAGAACAGTTCCAGCAGACGGACGGCCAATTGGGGCGGGTTTTTCATAAGTTAAGAGTGAAGAGTTAACAGTGAAGAGTTAATCGTACCAGCGAACCAGGCCGAACAAGGGGGCGACAGCTTCATAAGCTAAGTTGTTTTCTTCTTGACACATAACTCTTAACTTTTAACTATTCACTACTCACTCGCTTCGCAGTGACTTGACCGGATTCATCAGGGCGGCTTTGATGCTCTGGAAACTGATTGTCAGCAGGGCAATGCCGGTGGCCAGCAAGCCGGCCAGGGCGAAGACCCACCATTCCATGCCAATTTTGTAAACGTAGGTTTGCAACCACCGGCTCATGGCAAACCACGCCAGGGGCGAAGCAATCACAATGGCGACCAGCACCAGTTTGAGAAAATCCTGCGAAAGCAGCCCGACAATGCTCGGCACCGATGCCCCCAGCACTTTCCGGACGCCAATCTCCTTGGTGCGCTGCTCGGCCGTGAAAGCCGCCAGCCCAAACAGGCCCAGGCAGGAGATGAAGATGGCCAGAAACGCAAAGTAATTCGCCAGCGTACCCACCACGGTTTCGCTCCGGTAAAGCTTCTGAAAGGCATCATCGGCAAACCGGTAGGAGAACGGAAATTTTGGGTTCAGTTGCTTCCAAGCGGTTTCCAGACTCGCCAGCGCCTGCCGGGTCTGGCCGGGTTTGGTGCGAACGATGATGTTTTTTCCGGCAGCCTGCGGACTGAGTTTGGCAATAAACGGTTCAATGGCAATGTGCAGCGAACTCTGGTGAAAGTCGGCCACAACACCGACGATGGTACCGGTTTTACCCCACATCGTCAACGGTTTGCCGATCGGTTGCTGGTAACCAATCCGGCGGGCCGCCGTTTCGTTGATCAGATACCCCACCGAATCGGTGCTGAACTCCTTCGAGAAATCCCGCCCGGCTACGTTCACCTTCAGCGTTTTTGTAAAATCGTAATCCACCTGCGAAAACTGGAACTGAATGCTGGTGCTGGGGTCTTTGCCCGGCCATTGCACGTTGCCGGTGCTGCCAAAGCTGTTGGTCGGCGTACCGTCCATGTAGGTCATGGTCTGAATACCCGGCATGCGGAGCAGCTCCTGCTTGAACGTTTCGTATTTTTCGGCCAGATCGCCCTCCGCCGACAGGTAAATCAAGTCTTCACGGTCGAAACCCAGGTTTTTGGTCTGGATAAAATCAATCTGCCGGTAGACCACCATCGTACCGATGATGAGCAGCATGGACAAGGCAAACTGAAAGACCACCAGCCCCTGCCGAAACAGCCGGGCCCCGGCACCAAACCGGATGCTTCCCTTCAGCACCCGGATCGGGTTGAGCGAAGACAGGAAAAGGGCTGGGTAACTTCCGGCAATCAGGCCGGTGACGAGCGTCATCCCCAGCAACGTAAGCCAGAACGAAACCTGCGTCAACTGAAAAGAAATGTGTTTATCGGTCAGTTCGTTGAAAAGGGGCAGCAGCAGCCAAACCACCAGCACGGCCCCCATCAGGGCCAGCGACGCCAGCACCAGCGCTTCGCCAATAAACTGCCCGATGAGCAGGCTCCGCCCGGCTCCGACCACCTTCCGAACTCCCACCTCACGGGCCCGTTTGACCGACCGCGCCGTGGCCAGATTCATGAAATTGATGCAGGCAATTAGCAGAATAAACACCGCCACGATGCCAAACAGCCGGACGTATTCGATACGCCCCCCGTCCTGGTACCCATTTTTGAAATTCGAATAAAGATACGCTTCCTGAAACGGTTGCAGAAAAAGCTGAATGTCTAACCCCTTTTGCACCATCCCCGGATTGCGGCTTTTCAAAAACGACTTCATTTTAGCCTCCAGCCGGGCCGGATCGGCCGGAACCCCGTTGCGATCGGTGCGGAGCATGATGCGGGTTTCCGGGGCGTTGGTCCCCCAGTCTTTCAGCCACTCGTTGCGCCTGAGAAAGTCCGCCCAGCTGAGCAGGTAGTCGTACCGGTCGGAGCTGTTGTGGGGAATGTCCTCAAAAACCGCACTGACCTGATAGTCGTCTTTGTTGTCAATCCGGATGCTTTTGCCAACGGCCTCCTCAGAGCTGCCAAAGTAGTTTTGGGCCATTTTCCGGGAGATGGCAATGTAATTGGGCGCACTCAGGGCCGTCTCGGCGGTTCCGGCCAGCAGCGGCAGGCTGTACATCCTGAACCAGTCGGCGCCGACAAACCGCCCTTTTTCCTTGTTGAGTTTTTCGCCCACCGCGAACGTGTGCTGGTCTTCCCACGAATACCCGGCTGCGTAGGCAATCTCCGGAAATGATTTTTTCAACTCCTCCGCCAGCAAACCGGGCGTTCCCGAACCGGCTTCCACTTTTCCGTCGTAAAACTGGCGCTCCATGACGTTGTACAACTGCGGCCCGTTGGCGTGGTCGGCATTCACACTGAATTCGTCCTGAATCCAGAGGCCGATGAGCAGGCTGCACGCCATGCCCAGGGCCAGCCCCAGGATGTTAATGGCCGAAAATGACTTGTTGTGGGCGATGTTCCGCCAGGCGATTTTCAGGTAATTGCGAATCATACTTATGTTCATCAAATTTGCTGTTGGATACTCGTTGGGTATTCGTTTGAGGAAAAACGGCCCACCGGCCCGGGGCTTCAAGAAACTCAGGACTTCGCGCCCATATTGCCGCCGGGCGTAGGCCAGGCCAAACAACCACCGGTTGCGTAGAAACCGCTCGTACAAATCCCCCTGCACCTCCTCCAGCAAGTGGGGTGCGCAGAAAAATTCCAGAAGCCGTTGGGCCCAGCGGGGCGGATTTTGCATAGTGAAGAATTAAGAGTTATGAGTTAATCGTACCAGCGAACCGGGGACGACAAAAGCGGAGCGACAGCTTCATAGTCTTAGTTTATTTCTTTTAATTTCTTAACTCTTCACTCGTAACTCATCATTCTTCATTCGCTTCGCAAACTCTTCACGGGGTTGACAAGGGCGGCTTTGATGCTTTGGTAACTGACCGTCAGCGCGGCAATGGCGAAGGTGACCAGGATCGCTACCAGGAAAATGGCCGGACCAATCTGGATGTGGTAGGCATACTCCCGGAGCCAGACATTCATGGTGTACCAGGCCAGCGGAGCCGCAATGCCAAACGCAATCAGGAGCAGCCAGACAAACTCCCGGGAAAAGAGCACGACAATGCTGCTCACCGACGCCCCCAGCACTTTCCGGATGCCCACCTCCTTGGTCCGCTGAACGGCCATCAGCGACACGAGCCCGAACAGCCCCAGGCTACCGATGACGATGGCAATGCCGGCAAACAACCGGAAGGCGTTGTACACTTTTTCCTCCTGCGTATATAGTCTGGCAATGTGCTCATCCGTAAACTCGTACGTAAAAATGGACTCCGGATTCAGGGCCGACCAGTCGTGCTCGATGGTCGCCAGCGTTTTGCGGACGGCTGACGGCCGGAGTTTGACGCTGGCCTGCCACAAAGCCTTAGGTTCGTACGTAAGAACGCAGGCCCGAATTTTCTTGTGCTTGGATTCGCTCTGAAAATCCCGGACAACGCCCCGGATGATGACCGGTTGCCCTGCAACCCGCACGGACTGGCCGATGGCATCGGACTCCTTTTGAAATCCCAGACGGCGGATCAGCGTTTGGTTTACCACCACATTCCGAACGGTGTCTTTTTCCGCCATTTTGACAACCGGCTCACCCGCCAGCACCTCCAGGTCATACATCGGAATGTAGTTTTCATCGACCATCTTGAGTTCGGTGACATCGTTTTCGGTCATGCCCCGCTCCGGTGCGGAAAAAGGGGCGAAATTGATGTTGAAGGCCGGACCCGCTGAGGCAAAACTGACCTGCAGAACGCCCGGATTTTCCTGTAATTTCTGCCGGAGGACATCCGCTTTTTCACCCGTCGGGAAGGAAACAATCGCTTCTTTATCAAAACCCAGGTCCTGATTCAGGAAAAAATCCATCTGGCTGGCCACCACCAGCGTTCCGATAATCATAACCTGCGTAATGGAAAACTGCATGATCACCAATCCTTTGCGGAGCGCCAGCCCCCCTACCGTCAGATTGGTAGCGCGGGCCTTCAGGGCTTTGGTGGGCTGAAAACCCGCCTGAACGAAGGCTGGGTATAAACCCGCCAGCAAAATCGTGATCAGCAAAATACCGGCAATGGCCACCAGCACCAGCGGTTGAGTCAGTTGCGCTGCGTCGATCCGGATATTCAGCAACGGTTTAGACAGCGGCAGAAAAGCCCAGACCGCCCCCAGCGCCAGCACCATCGCCAGCCCGGCCAGGAACGTCGTTTCGCCCAGCACCTGCCCGACCAGTTGCCGCCGGTAAGCGCCTAAGGTTTTCCGGATGCCCACTTCCTTCGACCGCCGAACGGCCTGGGCCGTGGCCAGATTGACAAAGTTGATGCAGGCCGTCAGAATAATAATGACTGCCACCCCCGCCAGGCCGTAAATGGATTCTTTGGAACGCGGCATGGTAATCTGGGTCAGATAGCGTTTATCGAAGTGAATTTCCCGCAGCGGTTGCAGCATCAATACCCCCTTATCCTGTTTAACCTGATCGGCCCAGTTTTTTTCGAGAAAAGCCGGGAACCGGGCCGTAATCCGCTCCGGCCGTACTTTTTCCGGCAAAACCACGTAGGTATACCCGCCGTTGATCGACCAGAAATTGGTGGTACTGGCTTCTTTCCGGATGGTTTCCCACGACACCAGAAAGTTAAAGGTCAGGTGAGTGTTGGACGGCAACTCTTTGATCACCCCGGTAACCCGCATGTTCCACTGGTTGTCCAGGCGTATCACTTTACCGAGCGCTTCCTGATCCCCGAAGTACTTGCGGGCGATGCGTTCGGTCAAAACAATGGTGTTCGGCTCCTGTAAAGCCGTTTGGGGATGACCGGCCAGCCATTCAAAATCAAAAATCTGGGGAAATTGACCGTCAGCCCACGCGTAGCCTTCTTCGATATACCGCTCGCGGCCAACCTGAACCTGGCCCTCCCCGCGGTACAAATACTGGGAGACCTGCTCCGCTTCGGGAAAGTCATTCCGGAAAGCCGGCGCAACGGCGAAGGAAACACTCGGATTGTAATCCAGACCGTGTACCGTGACCCGGTAGGTGCGGTCGGCCTTCCGATGGTACCTGTCGTAGGTGAGTTCGTTGCGAACCACCAGAAAAATAACGATGCAAGCCGCCAGGCCCAGCGCCAGGCCCAGGACGTTGATGAACGCATAACTCTTCTGCTGAAGCAAATTCCGGTAAGCAATGGTGAAATAGTTGCGGATCATATCAGTCCAGTTGGGTTGCTTGAAAGGGTTTGGTTTTCTAGTCAGGAATTGAGGTTGCATAAATCTCACCACGTCCCAGACGTATTGCTGCCGGGCGTAGGCCAGGCCAAACAACCGCCGGTTGCGCAGAAACCGCTCGTACAAATCCCCCTGGATTTCTTCCAACAGATGCGGGGCGCAAAACCACGCCAGCAATCGGTCGGCCCAGCGGGGGGGTTCGGTGGTTTTCATAAACTGACAGCGGGTAATCCGTTCGGGGCGATTGAATCCCAGAGTTGTTCGCGAACCGCCCGGATGTCGTGCAGCGTGCGGCTGCCCAGCACCGTCACCGTAAAAAGCCGTTTGCGCCGACCACCCCGTTCGGCCGTGGCTTCGCCCAGGTGCGACTTCAGCATGCCCTTTTCTTCGAGCCGGTGCAAAGCCGCATGAACCGCGCTGATGCTGACCGCCCGGCCGGTTTGCCGCTCCAGTTCGTCGGTGATGGCCACCCCGTACGCGCCGTCGGCCAGCACCGCCACCGTAAGCAGCACCACTTCTTCAAATTCACCCAGGTACGATCGTCTCATGGCCAGGAGATATAATTAACTTCTGTAGAACAAATCTGCTGCCAGAAACAAAAAATGGCCTTTCCAGGCCACTTAAGGGGTTTTCCAGAAAACTGCTGTCCGAATCCGTACAGTGTCAATGTCCGAACGCGAACAGCAGAAGTTGCGATTAGCAGGCTTATTCAGCGAATTTTAGGGCATACTGCCGGTTCGGTTTATCGATCGTCAGCCAGTATACCATTTTTTCGCCCGCCTTTTTTACCTGCAGCCGGTATTTCCCGCTTAGCATTTGGGTCACATCCAGATACCGGTTGTAGCCTTCCAGACGGCTCAGATCATTAAAATAAACCGTCCGGGCCGTTTCATCGGTGAGTTCGATCGACACCAGTTTCTGTTCCGGATTGGCGAAGTGGACGCGCAGCTTGCCCAGGGAGTTGATCCACGGTTTAACCAGAAATGTCTTGTTTGCTTCCGAAAGCCGCATCGACGACGTTTCTTCCAGTTCATACCGGGGTGTTGTGCGGGTGAACCGAACGTCGTTGGAAGCCAGCAATTCCGAAGACCTGACCTGCGACGCCAGCAACTGACTGTTGACCACGCGATCAAGCATTTCGTCGAACAGCCGGATATTCCGTTTGGTCAGCTTCACGTATTTGCCCGGCAGGGTTTCCTGGTAAACCGGTTCGTTGCGGTCATTAAAAAACCGGACTACGGTACTCCGGCTGGCGTAGTCGGTTTGAATCTTCCAGTACCCTTTGGCGGCCTTTGTGCCGGGTTGATTCTCCGACTGAGCGCTGACCGACAAACTGGCCAGAAAGAACAGGGCGGTCAGCAAACCGCCAACGGTTTTGGTGAATTGTTTCGAGAGGGTTTTCATGGGATTGTGCGTTGTTGTTTACTGCGGTTTAAATTGATTGTTATTAACTCAACCTTTGCAGACCAAATCTGTTGCCAAAGTGAGAAATGGCGATTTGAGTCAATAAAAGCCCTTTTAAGCAAAACAGGCTGTCCGGTAGCGTACAAAAAGTGTCCGCTACCGGACCCCATACTGGCGGAGTTAAACTCGTCTATACGGGCTATTTCTCAATTGCCCGGAGTTTGTAGGAACGGGGGTTGTCCTGAATAACCAACTGGTAGGCGTAGTCTTTCCGGGAGCCATCGATCTCCAGCCGGAACCGGCCCTCCGGCAGTTGCGTCAGGTTCAGCGTTCGGGTGTGCGCCAGCTGCGATGTTTTTTCTTTGTAGACATACCGCCCCTGGTCGTTGAGCAGCAGGATCAGAACCGGTTCTTCCCGGATGTTCAACGTATGGATTTTTAGCTTGCCCACGTTGCTGATGGCCACATCCGACCGCAGCGGACTGATCTCCGTCGGGTCTTTGGCAGGGTCCAGGATGTAGGAAGTAAACACGGGCATTTCCGAAGACGTCGAGACCACCTGCTGGGGCACATTGTTGCTACTGGCGATGAGCTCGTAACTTTTTACTTGCGCCGACACCAGTTGATTGGTCACCAGACGTTGCAGCATTTCATCAAACAGGCGGATGTTTCGCGGGGTCAGCTTTACGTACCGGCCCGACAGGGTCTCCTGGTAAACCAGTTCGTGTCGCTGGTTGAAAAATCGGATCATCGTTTTCTGACTGGCGGCATCGGTCTGAAGTTTCCAGTAGGCTTTACTCGAATCGGTTCGGGCGTAATAGTCGGATTGCGCTCTGGCCGTCAATCCGGTCAACAGGATACAGACGGTCAGCAGACGTTGCAGGCCACAGAAGAGGGTCGGGGGAAGCATTTTCATACTCATTGTGCTTGTTGTTTACGAAAGGTTTAGTAAAAAAGTTATTATTTCAATGTTTGCAGAACAAATGCTCTGCCAAATTCAGAAACAGGGGTGTTTAGACTTAAATCGGGGATTTTTTCGCTTAGGTCGCTAAGAACTCGTCCATTAGTGGACACTGGACGTCCCAGAATGGACAATGCGGCAACTCAACGGGGCTGGTGCTGAGAAGATGCATAAAAGATGCGGCCCGAACGAACTATGTTGCATAACGGCTCCAAAAATTTTAACGGTAAAACTCGTCTGCAATCCGGCGCGGAAAGAAACAATCGGTCACCAGCATTGGGTTACCGCTTTACCTGCGAGGGCGTATGACCAAACTGCCGCCGAAAAGCCGTTGCGAAGTGGGCAGCATTGCTGAAGCCAACGAGTTCGCTTACTTCCTGGACCGACGCCTGAGTGGCCTGCAACAGGTGGTGCGCCGTGGTCAGTCGCTTTTGGGCCACGTAGCCAAATACCGTCGTCCCAAAAAGCTCTTTAAAACCTTTTTTCAGCTTAAAATCATTGGTGCCAAACTGCCGGGCCAGCGTCAGTAGACTGGGCGGGTTCTGGTAATTCTGATCCAGAAAATCGCGAATGGCGTAGAACAGGTCAACATCCCGGCGGGCAAGGCGGCTTTGGCTTACTTGCTGATACTGGTTCTGCTGCTCGACAAACAAATCCAGAAACCGAGCTTCCAGAAACATTTTTTTCAACGTTCCGCCGAACGGGCAGCTCAGAATCTGCTGGATGAGCCCCAGCGTCTGATCGGAGTGCACGATCGACTCCCGCAGCGCCCGGAACGGCTCCCGACGGTTTAGAAAGTGGTCGTAAAAACCGGTCCATTCCGTATTGTTGACCACCAGTTGTTCAAAAAAAACCGGGTCCATCATGATGTGAAAGGCATGAAACCGTTCGCCCGGAACAAACAAATGCCGGCTGTTGTCGCACTCTTCAAAAATCAGGTTGTGGCGTTTCGTAGGCACACTGACGGGGCGCTGGTCCATCGACGAATGAATCTGTCCATCGAGTTGGTACATCATCCCGACCCAGGGGCCCTGATTCTCCCTGGACGATAGCTCCAGCGGCAACGTCAAATTTCCCACCAGTTCGGACAAGGTGAAGCCTCCCATCGAGTAGTCGCGAACGGTCATGGTGCCGGCCTGGCCGCACTGCCACAGACTCTGAATGTAGGTCCAGTCCGGTTCTGGTTCGGCCAGTACGTTCAGGTTCTCGATGATGTCTGTTTCCAGCCCCATCCGGTAAATGGTATTCATAAAATCCGTTTGAGAAAGATGGTTATCCGTTTCGCGTAGGATGCCTGAAAAGTAGCTCGTTACCTTTGTAACGTAAACAACAACTACAAACAAAGGTAAATCATGAAACGATCATTTGAAAACCCGTTAATCGGCGACAAAGTCTACTTCACTAAGTACGCAACAGAACCCGGCAGCCCCGCCAGCATCATTGATGTTGAACTCAAACCCGGCGGGGGCAACGGCCTGCACTACCACAAAACCTTTGCCGAGCACTTTGAATGCCTGGAGGGCGAACTGAGTATTCAGGTAGGCAAAGAAATTCTGCGTCTGCTGCCCGGCGAAACCGCAACGGCCCCCGCCGGTTCGCTCCACCGGTTTTTCAACGCCAGCGCCCAGCCCAACCGGTTTCGGGTTACCATCGATCCGGGCCACCCGGGCTTCGAAAACACCCTGAAGATTGCCTACGGTCTGGCGTCGGACGGCCACGTCAACAAAGCCGGGATGCCGAAAAAATTGTGGCATATGGGTACCATCATTCTGTTGTCAGACACGAATCTGCCCGGATTTTTCAGCCTGATTCAGCGCCCGCTGGCCTGGATGGCCCGGCGCGCTATGGCCGACGGCCGCTTCAAGCGGGAACTGGAACCGTACACACGGTAATAGAAAACCGGGCCTGCGCCCGGTTTTTCTGTTTTTCAGCGTATGTTTATGCCATGAAAATTCTCTCGCTGACTGAGCTGAATACAGAGCAACAACTAGCCGCCCAGGCCCTCGAAATCGTCTGCAAATCCGAAGGTGGTTTGAAATGCAACATGCACTGGGATAAATCCATGAACTTTTTCCCAACCATGCGCCACTGGTTTTTGCTCTACAACGACGGGGTTTTGATGGCCGTGCTGTCGGCTTTTGCGCCCACGGTCAGCCAGGTCGAATTCGGTGGCTATACCCTCCCTAAAGCCCGGCGCAAAGGCTGTTTTTCGCTGCTGCTTGACGTGGCCGCCGAAGAAGCCCGTCAGTTTGGTTACCAGCACGCCCTGCTGATTACCGAGCGCTCGTCAAAGACCGGGCAGGCATTTGTCCGACACCTGGGCGCGCTTTATTCCAACACCGAATACCAACTGGTCTGGCAGTCTTCAACCGAGTTGGCCCCCTCCCCCCTCCCACCGCTCAAACTCGCCGTAGCCACGCTGACCGAGCTGGAACCACTAACCGAGCTCAGCCGTTCTATTTTCGGAGGCTCCCCCGAAGAAGCCCGTCAGATTCTGGAAACGACCATTCACACGCCCCACCTGACCCAGTACGTCGCCACGCTTGATGGGCAGATAGTCGGTATGGTCGCCATTAATTTTGAACAGACTACGGCCTGGATCATCGGGCTGGGCGTTTGTCCGGATCAACAGGGTAAAGGGTTTGGGAAACGGATTCTGCACCAGACGCTGGATTTGCTCCGGCAGGACAGCCGGGCCGAAACCGTTATGATCGAAGTGGACTCCTCCAACGAAGTGGCCCTGCGCCTTTACCAGCAAGCCGGATTCGTTATTCAAATGGGACAGGATTATTTTAAATTACCGTTGTAGACCGTTGCTGCGCGGAGATTCAGAGCAACAAGCAAAGCTGCTGCGCAACAACTCTTTTGGGCCCTATCGGTTTAGATGGGGATGAGTTTGCATATATGATGGAAGAACCTCTTAAACCGCATCAGGCCGAACGGGGGCAAAAAACCACGTTGGTTGGAATTGTGGTCAACATTGGGCTGGTGCTGGTCAAAGGACTGGCCGGCTGGCTGGGAAATTCGTACGCGCTGATTGCCGACGCGATGGAATCAGCCACTGACATTATAACGTCCATTTTTGTCTGGGTGGGCCTGCGGACGGCCGCCAAGGCGCCCGACCATAACCACCCTTACGGCCACGGAAAGGCCGAACCGCTGGCGGCCCTGGTGGTGTCGATGGCCTTGCTGGCGGCCGCCATTCTGATTGCCATACAAAGCATTGAAAATATTCGCATTCCCCACGAAACCCCGGCGCCATTTACACTGATTGTTCTGGCGATAGTTGTCATTGTAAAAGAAGTCTTGTTTCGGCGGGTTTCGCAGGTAGGTGCTGAAGTTGAAAGCAGCGCCGTGAAAGCCGACGCCTGGCATCACCGCAGCGACGCCATCACTTCCCTGACGGCTTTTGTGGGCATCAGCATTGCGCTGATTGGCGGGCCGGGCTACGAGAGTGCCGACGACTGGGCCGCCCTGCTGGCGTCCGTCTTTATCGTTTACAATGCCTACCATATTTTCCGGCCCTCGTTCGGCGAAATCATGGACGAAACGCCCCCCGGCGACTGGCAGCGGGAACTGGAAACCGTCGCGCTGGGAGTTCCGGGCGTGCGAGGAATTGAAAAATACCGGGTGCGTAAAACCGGTTTTGAGTATTTCATTGACCTGCACGTACAGGTGGCGGGCGAGCTAACCGTTAGCCAGGGGCACGACATCGCGCACGCGGTTAAAGCCGCTATTCTGGCAGCCAAACCGGCGGTATATGACGTGCTGGTGCATATTGAGCCGGTGTGAAGAAATTAATTAATTCGCGGAGTGAGCAGAATAAAAAGAGGGAAGCAGAGGCTCCGCTTAACTCCGCGAAACCTCTCCTCAATCTTTCATGCCAGCGCCTGCCGCTCCACCAACCGCTCGGCCATCGGCAGCAGGGTTTCCTCCAGCGGCAACCGACGTTTTGACTCCACCATGTACGTAGCCGGATTCGGCAGGTGGGGCCGCTGGCGAATCAGCTCCAGCTTCAGCGTTTCGTAGGTTCTTCCAATGCCTTTCCGAACCGAGTCGATGTAGCGCGTCCGGATGGTTTGCGACTGGCTCATGGTCAGTCCCGGCAGGGCCAAGCCGGGCCAGCTCAGGCTGAAATAGTAAATATGCGTTTGCGCGTGCGAGGTCCAGTGCAGAAACAGATAGCCTTCACTGCGGTGCAGCGGCAACATTCCAACGGGTGTCAGCGTCAGGTTGGCTTCCAGTTCGTCGGCCATTTGCTGCCCTTTCGTCAGCGTTTGGCCAAACCGGGGCAGTGCAAAATTGATAATCGAATCAATTTCGGTCATTAATTCGTCGTCGTCCTGCCGGGGCTGGTACCGTACCGTAAGACTTTCGGGGTTAATCCCGGTGGCATCCTTGGGAAACGAGGCCGAAAGCTTACCTTTATGATTCTGAAACCGGAGACTCGACTCGTAATGCTCGCGTAATTCCGTCAAATCCGGGTAAAACTTTTTGTCAGAAAAGTGCCGCTGAACCTGTTGCAGATATGCCAGAACGACAAACTTTTTATACTCGAAATCAATCAGTCCTTGCGTCAACCAGTCTTTCTGAAGCTTTTTCATAGACACTTAATCAAGAAAAATACCCAAGCTTGTTATTTAGTAAGTTAATGAAAAATCAAAATCTGCCAAATAGTGTTTGGTGGATTTTTTAGGGAACAGAAAAGTCTACGCCATAACGCATTGATTTCCAAACTGACACCTAAAACCGGAAATTTTGTCAGTCTTTGTCTAAAAAGAGCTTCTGGCACAATAAGTGACAACTGACGAGCGTCAGTTCGACAATAAACGGTTCGCCGTTGCGATCGAGCCTTTATTAACCATTAACACAATTTAAACTTCTTAAACACAAGCCCCATTATGGAAGCAGTAACGGAAAGTAAAGTAAACGTAAGACCGTTGGCTGACCGGGTGCTGGTTGAACCAGCTCCTGCTGAAGAAAAAACCGCATTTGGTATCATCATTCCTGACACGGCCAAAGAAAAACCCCAGCGCGGAACGATCGTAGCCGTTGGTACGGGTAAAAAGGATGAGCCGCTGACCGTTCAGGTAGGTGACACGGTGCTGTACGGCAAATACGCCGGTACGGAAATCACCGTCGAAGGCAAAGAATACCTCATTATGCGTGAGTCAGACATTTTTGCCATTCTTTAATGGCCAACCGTCATCCGTTGCCCCAGTGGACTGGCAAGCGGCTGATTGGTAAATCGTTTACTCTCAATTACGTTAACTCATTAATTTAATTAACAATGGCTAAGAAAATATTTTTCGACACGGAAGCCCGCGATAAGATCAAGAAGGGCGTTGATACGCTGGCCGATGCCGTGAAAGTAACGTTGGGCCCGAAGGGCCGGAATGTTATTCTGGATAAAAAATTTGGTTCACCGGCCATCACGAAAGACGGTGTGACGGTAGCGAAAGAAATTGAACTGAAAGACGCCATGGAAAACATGGGCGCTCAATTGGTGAAAGAAGTTGCTTCCAAAACGGCCGATTCAGCCGGTGATGGCACGACAACGGCGACGGTTTTGGCCCAGGCGATCTACTCGATCGGGGTGAAAAACGTGGCCGCTGGTGCAAACCCGATGGATCTGAAACGCGGTATCGACAAAGCCGTTACTGTGGTGGTTAACAACCTGAAAGAGCAGTCACGCGCCATCGAAACGTCAAAAGAAATCGCTCAGGTAGCGACCATCTCGGCCAACAGCGACGAAGAAATCGGTAACATGATTGCCGACGCCATGGAAAAAGTTGGTAAAGAAGGCGTTATCACGGTGGAAGAAGCCCGCGGTACCGAAACGGAAGTAAAAACCGTTGAAGGGATGCAGTTCGACCGTGGTTACCTGTCGCCGTATTTCGTTACCAACACCGAGAAAATGGAAGCTGAGCTGGAGCGTCCGTTCATCCTGATCTCGGAGAAAAAGGTTTCGTCGATGAAGGAACTGCTGCCGGTGCTGGAGCAGGTGGCTCAGACGGGCCGTCCGCTGCTGATCATCGCAGAAGACGTTGACGGGGAAGCCCTGGCAACGCTGGTGGTTAACAAAATCCGGGGTGCGCTGAAAGTAGCTGCCGTAAAAGCTCCGGGCTTTGGCGATCGTCGCAAAGCCATGTTGGAAGATATCGCCATCCTGACGGGCGGACAGGTTATTAGTGAAGAGCGTGGTTTCAAACTGGAAAACACCTCGATCGAATTCCTGGGTCAGGCTGAAAAAATCATTATCGACAAAGACAACACAACTGTTGTTAACGGTATTGGACAGAAAGAAGACATTACGGGTCGGGTTAACCAGATCAAATCACAGATCGAAAACACGACTTCGGACTACGACCGGGAGAAACTCCAGGAGCGTCTGGCCAAATTGTCAGGTGGTGTAGCCATCCTGTACATTGGTGCCGCTACGGAAGTAGAAATGAAAGAAAAGAAAGACCGCGTTGACGATGCCCTGCACGCAACCCGCGCTGCCGTTGAAGAAGGTATCGTTGCCGGCGGTGGTGTCGCCCTGATCCGCGCCGTTAAATCGCTGGAGAACGTGAGCACCATCAACGAAGACGAAAAGACCGGCGTACAGATTATCCGCGTCGCTCTGGAAGCTCCGCTGCGGACCATCGTTGCCAACGCTGGTGGCGAAGGCTCTGTTATCGTAAACAAGGTTAAAGAAGGCGAAGCCGACTTCGGTTACAACGCCCGCGAAGACAAATTCGAAAACCTGATCGGTGTCGGTATCATCGACCCGACGAAGGTAACGCGTCTGGCGCTGGAAAATGCCGCTTCGATCGCGGGTCTGTTGCTGACGACCGAATGTGTCGTTGCCGACGAGCCGGAAGAAGCTCCTGCGGGTGGTGCCGGCCACGGTCACCCCGGTGGCATGGGCGGCATGATGTAATCATCGGCTCGCCGAAGCAAGCGTTTTGCTCTTTTTCAAAAGCCCCGGCTCTGCGGCCGGGGCTTTTATTTTTGTTACCACTTGGGAAATAATTTCCACAATTGGGTACTGCACTGTCCCATTTTTCGGTACAACTTATTAAATAAAACTTCTTTTTTGGCCCAAAAACGACCCTTTTTGGCTTTGGCACGCATTTTTCTCTAAGGCTATACGTACACAAGTTTCATTCACCAAAACAAGGAAACGTCATGGGAAATTTGCTTTATGTCATTGCGGTGGTCTTAATCATCCTTTGGTTAGTCGGATTATTAGGTTTTAGCAGTTTTGGTATGGGCAACATTATTCACGTTCTATTAGTGATTGCCGTAATTGCCATCATCTTGCGATTGATTCGAGGAGATCGGGTAGTGTAGCCGGACGTAATCAACTAGTTATAAAACAAAGGCCCCCGGAACTTTCGGGGGCTTTTTGATTCTATACCAGATCTATTTTCTGCTCCCTGTTAAACCTTCGCTGCGGAGATTGATCCAAAACGAAACAACCAACCACAGATACTGATATGAAAAAGATAATGATCCTGGTAGCGGCTGCGGGCCTGATGATCGGTGGCTGTACTACGCAACGAACCACAACGAGTGACCGGTACGATCGGTATGACCGGCGTGATGATCGTTACGGCCGGGAAATTCCCCTTGAAAACAAATTGGAACGCTGGCAGGACGAGCTGAGGCTGACGAATAGGCAGAAACGCCAGATCCGCGATATTCAGGAACGCTACGACCGCCGGGGCCTGAGCCGCAACGAGCGCAACGACCGCCGGGACTACCGCGAACTGCAACGGCAGAAACGGAGGGATCTGCTTTCCGTTCTGAACTCCCGGCAACGCGACCGGCTCCGCGAACTGGAACAACGCAACCGGGACTTTTACGGACAACGAGACTAATGACAAAAAGGGCGCTGAAAAGGTGCCCTTTTTCTTTTTTCGGGAAATGAATACCTTGCCAGCCAAATCCTATTCCTGAACCATCATGCTTATGTTCCGCCCCTCTGTGCTGGCCCTGCTCACCAGTTTCCTGCTTTTTCATGCCACGGTCTACGGACAAAAGGTCAAACCGCCCAAGCGTAAAACGACGGTTTCCATTGTGGGAGACCAATTCTACATCAACGGCAAACCGACGTTTCCAGGCCGTACTTGGAACGGCTACAAAATCGAAGGTCTGTTGCCCAACGCCCGACTGGTACAGGGTATTTTCGACGACCAGAATAAAGAAAGCCGCTCCCGCTGGGCCTATCCCGACACCAAAACTTGGGACCCCAACCGCAACACCGACGAATTCATAGCCGCCATGCCGGTCTGGAAAGCCCACGGTTTGCTGGCTTTTACGCTCAATTTGCAGGGCGGCAGTCCGGAGGGGTACTCCGTTGAACACCAGCCGTGGATTAACTCGATGTTCAATCCCGATGGCTCCTACCACCCCTTTTACTCCCACCGGCTTCACCGCATCCTCAACAAAGCCGACGAGTTAGGCATGGTCGTTATTTTTGGGCTATTTTATTTCGGGCAGGATCAGTATTTAAAAAATGAAGCGGCTGTCATCAATGCCGTTAACAACACACTAGAAATCCTCGCGGATGGCAATTACCGAAACGTCATCCTTGAAATTAACAACGAATGCGACATCCGGTACGACCACGCCATTCTGAAGCCGGAGCGCGTCCACGAACTCATTCAACGGGTGAAAGCCAGCAAAATCCGGGGTCACCGGTTTCTGGTCAGCACCAGTTTCAGCGGTGGCACCATTCCGACGGACAAAGTGATTCAGGAAGCCGACTTTGTGCTTCTGCACGGTAACGGGGTGAAAGAGCCGGCCCGCATTGCCGACTTTGTACAGCAGGTCCGCGCCAGGGCCGGAAGCCGGAAGCTGCCCATCGTTTTTAACGAAGACGATCACTTCGACTTTGACAAGCCCTCCAATCATTTCCAGGCTGCGACCAGCGCCTACGCTTCCTGGGGTCTTTTCGACTACCGCATGAAGAACGAAGGTTTCAACGACGGTTTTCAGTCGCCCCCGATCAACTGGCAAATCAGCTCTCCGCGCAAGAAAGCCTTTTTTGATTACCTGAAAGAAATTACCGGCGGTTTGCCCTGAAAACACTAGCCTGCCTAAACGCTGGCAGGTCGCTTCCCACTTTACTCTGCTGGTTTAGCATACCCTTTCACGGACGAGCGCGAACATCGTTTCAAAACCGCTCTTCCGTGAAAGGATTACTTAGCCCCTGCTCTATTCGTACCGCAGATCAATAGACCGAAACGAACCCGCGCCTTGCTGATCGCCCGAGACACTCAGGCCCACGCGCGGTGCCCGGTCCCAGCGGGGCAGAAAAGCGCCGTCCACCGGCGATGTCGTGAGCAGGACCGGCTTTCTTCCTTCCGATGCCCAGTAAAAATCGTAAAACCGCCCAAAACGGCTTTTGAGTTGCAGCGTCACCGGACCCGCTGCAGACGGCAACGGTTGTGATTTCAGCACCTGGCGTACTCCGTCTTTCACCTGCCAGACCTCCAGCGTTCCCTGGCGAACTCCCAGCCCCAGCGCGTTCTGGGCGTCGCCGTACAAACTGACGCTTTGCAGCACATCGGCTTTGGCGTCAACTGTGGCCGAGAGCGAATACGTTCCCTTTTTAAGCACCAGCCCCAGAAAGCTGCCGGCGGGCTGCGAGACGGCATTCTGGAGTTTCAGCGCCCCGGCTTCGACGGCATAGGCGGGTTTCGGTTGGCTGGCATCCCACACCCAGGGCACTTGCGTTGCCGGTTTGGCAAAATCAACGGTTACGTTCCGGTCGATTTGCTGAACGGTTTTGGCGGGCGATTCGGCCTGGGCGGGCGTGGTTGTGCCGTAGCGAAAAACCGGCCAGCCGGTTTGGTCGTTCCAGGCCAGTTCACTCAAAACGCCCTGCCGACCCGTCTGGGTAAAATCCGTTCCGTTGTAGGCGTGGTGCAGGTAAAAATAGCGGTTGTCAGGCGTGGTGACTACGGTTCCGTGGCCGGGGCATTTCCAGGTATCGTCACCGACCAGCACCGGATTGCCGGCAAATTTTTCCCACGGTCCCTGCAGTTTTTCGGCCCGGGCCAGCCCGACCTGGTAGTTGCAGTTGGCTCCGCAGCAGGCATTGCCCGAATAAGTCATGTAAAAATACCGTCCCCGTTTGAACAGCGCCTGCCCTTCGGCCCCGCCCGCTTCCCAGTTGTCCCGTTCGGCGGTCAGCAGCGTGAAGGCTTTTCCCGTCACCTTCAGGCCATCAGAGGATAATTCGGCCCCCAATAGCTCAATCGCCTTGCCTTTGTCCAGACCGTAGGCTTTCCAGGTCATAAACAGTTTGCCCTGATCTTCGATAATAAAGGCGTCGATGGCTTCCGAGGTCCATTCGAGCAGCAAACCGTGGTCCGTAAACCCTTTACGCAGGTCGCGCGTGGTGGCGACACCGATGTATGAACGCTTATCTGATTTCCGGCGGGCCGTGTAGTAAACGTAAAAAATACCGTTGCGGTGGAATAACTCCGGTGCCCAGTAGCTGCCCACGGTCCATTCCGGCAAGGTGGCAAAAACCGGCCCAACATACGACCAGTTAACCAGATCGGTTGAGGTATAAATCGGGTAGGCCGGTCCCCATTCGGAAGACGTGCCAACCGCGTAATAAGTACTTCCGACGCGGATCACCGACGGATCGGCAAAATCGCCCGCAATAACCGGATTGCGGTACGTGGCGGTTGGCGTTATCGGTTTAGGGGACTGGGCCAGAGAGGCCGGTAAAATTAAACAGAAGAGCAAACTGATGCAGATAAACTTCATGTGTTTTTTAAGGTTCGGTACCGTGAACAAAAGTAGCACCTGTGAAGTATATTCGTATAGCAGAACAGTAAATGGGTGGGATAACGGTTTTTGTACCCTTCCCGGCAAAATCAGATCCCGTTTTCGGTTTCCTGCTGTACCTAAATCCGTCACTAAGATGAGCAGCTTTTATCTGATCTGCCTGGCTGGTGCATTACTGGCCTCCCCCGGCGACGAAACGAAGAAGAACCGTCGGCTGAAAAACCGCTTCGAACGGCAGGAATACCTTAATTCCGTTCAGGAAATCACCTACCACGACCGCTGGAAAAAAATGGCAACCGTGCAGACGTTCGACAAAGCCAACCGGCGGCTGTCGGAAGAACACTACCGGGATTACCAGCAACGCATCCGCCACGGGCGCACTCGGTCGTGGTTTCCGAACGGGCAACTCCACTGGACCTGCGACTTCAAGGATAATCAGATTAACGGTCCGTTTTTTTCGTATTACGAAGACGGCACCCTCAAACGGCGGGAGCTTTACCGGCTGGGCCAGGTCCGGAGAAAAGGCGAATGTTTTACGGCCAACGGCGAGCCAACCCCGTGTCAGCCGCTGGTGCAGCAGGCCGAGTTTGAGGGCGGCCCCAAGAAATTCGTCCAGTTTTTAAAAGGGCGGCTTCGCCAGATTCAATCCCCTGAGCCATCGATATTCATTACGCTGGAAGGCACCTTGTCGGAAAGCGGCATTCTGTACAATCTTCGGCCCATGTCCTACCTGAAAAACCGTCCGGAATCCGAACAGAAACTGGCGAGTCAGCTCGTTGAAAACCTGCGGGATATGCCCCAGTGGCGGCCCCTGGTCATCGATGATCAGGCGACCCAAAGCGATTTGCTCATCAGCATTCACCTCTACGGTGGTCGGGTCTACAGCGCCAATTACGGCTACAATACGATGTAACCGCTTTTGTCAGTACGTTTTCTCCAGCAGAACGTCAACCCGTTTGGCGTCCTTCATGAACTGGTTGTAGGGTATTCCCAACTGCGTCAGCCGCTGGCCCGCGCAATTGAAAATATTGCTCATGGGCGACGACAGAAACGGATTTGAAAAGACCAGGTATTCCTGACCCTGGTACGAATACACCACGACGCTCAGCGGTCCGGCTTTGGGCTGCTGGAAACCCGATAAATGTTGCTTCACCCAGGGCGTGCCCTCCAGCGAACTCTTCGTAAAGCACCGCTCTTTCAGGTCTGATTTTTCGCAGGATGTAAAAAGGTACAGACTGATCATCAGCCAGGCGCCCAATCCGCTGCGTATGGGGGTCAGAAGGAAGTTCATAAAGGCTTAATCAAGGGCTTACAGGACGACTCACCTAGGCGTAAAACCGTTGGAAAGCGTCTTTGTCAAAAGCGCTATTTCCGGAATATTTAGCCAATGGTCTCTCTACCATGGTCTTTTGCTGGTTAGTATAGAATGAATCTGAAAATCTTAGGCTGGCTTACGGTGTTCGGGCTGGTATCGCTGTCGAGCGTTGGGCAGCAAAAACGCATTCTGGACCATAACTCAATTGGCTGGTTTGTCTATGACGGCGACCACGAACTGAGCAAAAAGTGGTCGTTGCACACGGAGTACCAATGGCGCCGGATTGATTACATCCGGACCTGGCAGCAGTCGCTGGCCCGGTTGGGGGTGAACTACAAACTGACGGATAAGCTCCAGCTCGGCGGGGGGTATACGTATTTCGTCACATTCCCGTACGGCGATCACCCCGTGGCAGACCGGGGCGTTCCGACGCCGGAACACCGGTTGTACCAGGATCTGGAACTGGCCGACACTGCCGGACGGTTTGCGCTCAGTCACCGGTTTCGGCTGGAGCAACGCTGGCTGAGCGAACAAGCCCCGGAAGACCCGCGCCGAATCAGCGGCTGGTCGTACGAAAACCGGGCGCGGTACCAGATTACGGTCAATTACCCGCTGCAAGGCGCTGCGATCGACGACAACGAGTTTTACCTGACCTTTTTCGACGAACTGTTTATCAGCTTTGGCAGGAATGCGGGGGCAAACATCTTCAATCAGAACCGGCTTCTGGGCGGTTTAGGGTATCAGTTTCAGGACAACTTTCAGCTTGAACTCGGCTTTCTTAACCAGATTACGCAACACGCCGATACCGATCCCGCTACAAACAATCCGGTGTTTGAGTTCAACAACGGTTTCCGGTTGAATGTGGCCTTTGGGTTTTAAAAAGGCTGTTCGTACACAGAGTTGATCAGAGGTAATAAGAGTTTGCTCCGATCAACTCTGTGTACGAACACTTTTACTTAACAGGCCCCGAAATTACGCCCAGATACCGCCCTAGCCAGTACGGCAGCAGCCAGATGTCGCCCGCGCTGTGCTCGGAGCCACCGCTGCGGCCTTTCCGGTCGAGATTAAACATGTTGGCGTTGTGCCGCTGGATGGGCCGCTCGTCGGGCGGGAGCACTTCCCTGGTCGTTTGACGACGGAAATTGGGCTCCAGGAGTTGAATGTCTTTGCGGTGGCTGTTCTCGATGTTCCAGTCGATCAGGTCGAGCGGGTGTTCCTGCAAATACCAGACGGCTTCTTTCAAATCAAAGTCTTTCACGCCGGTCATGGCAGCAAACAGGTTCCAGGCGCCCTCTTTTTCGGGGCGCTCGGCCTGCCAGTGGTCCAGAATCTGCTGCTTATAACGGGTTTTCAGCGTATCGTTGAAGGCATACCGGTACAGCCCCCAGTAACCCACAAAATACATTTCATCGTCGGAGTGATTCCAGCCGTCAGACATGTGTTTGCTGTGCTCGTCGGCATTGTCGGCCGCCCGGCCAATCTCTTTCATCGGGCGCATCATGTTGGCGTAGTAACCGTGTTTCTGCATCAGCTCAAACGCCTTCTTTTTGTACTTCTCCTTTTTGGTAAAATGATACGCGGTTTGCAGCATCGCCACAATATTCGACGAGTTCAGTTTACGATCGCCCACGTTGGTCGGAAAGGCGTTGACGTAAACCGGATTCCACTTGCCCCACTGCGTGGGTTTACCGTCGTAATCAACCAAATACATATCGTTTTTGAGGATGTGACTCATCAGCGTATCGATCAGCGTAATGGCGCGGCTTTTCAGGTCCTTATCCGGAATCAGTTCGGCCATCGCCCCGAAGGCAAAGATGTGTCCGATGGCTTCGTCACTGCTGGTAGTCGATTTCCAGTCCCACTCCGGATTTTTGGCGTGCTGCCAGCGTTCGGGGTCCGACAGCTCTTTCAGGTGACCGCTGCGCTCGAACGACCGGGCCGGAAAACCGGGAACCGGATTGACCGTATAAAGCCGTTCCATCGCATCCAGCGACTCGCGGCAGTTTTGCAGCGCTTCGGGGTCTTTCGTGACCGCATACCGAAAAATTTCCCCGCCCAGGTACATGGAGGTCCACAGGCCGTCGTTGTCCGAATCTTCCAGATAACCAGTCGAAATATCGCCCTTGTTCATGTCGCTCAGGGTAGCGTTAAACCCCACCCGAATGTGGCGGCTACGGACCTGGTTGTCGAAAAAAACGGCCTTGTCATGCAGCGTCATCGGCTTGAAAGCGATTTGGCCCAGCCCGGCTTTCGTCAGAATCAGAACCGAGTTTTTGGGGCCTTTCGAGATGTGCACCACCTCGTCGCCGGGCAGCCAGCGTTCGCCGTTGTAGTAATCAAATTTACCGTCCGAACGCAGGGCAAACGCGCCTTTCGTTGAGCCAAACCACAGCTTACCGTCCACCTCGGCCACCGCCGTGATGTCGGTCCAGGGAAGTTTTTTGCGCACCTCGCCCGCTTGTTTTTTCGTTGTCACGTCAAATTCCAGGTAGCCGTCGGCCGTTCCCACAATCACTTTTTTCCCCTGAGCCGCCAGATCGAAAGCCGTAAACCCGCTGCCGTCTAGCACTTTCGTCAGTTTCGGACTGGCTACCGAAACCGTTGACAACGTTTTTTTTCCTAATACCCAGAACTGGTTGCCCCCCGGCTGGTACCGGATTCCGATCACCTCATCGTTGGGCAACGAACCGTTCCAGAGGCTCTTCGAGTCTTTCACCAAGGCCAGCGACGAGCCATCAGAAACCAGGAACGTAAACGCGGGCGCACCGGCAAACAAACGGGCTTTCGGCAGCGAATGCGCGGAAAAAAGCTTGCCCGCCCAGGCGTTGCTGTACACCACTTGGTCGGTCAGGTACACCAGTTGCTGGTCGAAAACACCCAAAGCCGTCAGGTTTTTATCTTTCGTAAACCGGTAATACTGATCCGGCTTGAGCGTACCCGGATGCAGAAACTGCCCGTCGTGCGGGTGCAGCAACTCGCCATCGGTGTTGATGATCTGAATGGCCCCGTTGCGGTCCGTATAGACGGCCTGTAGGTTTCCGCTGGATTTATCGGCGTAGAATTTTACGCTGTAATCCTGCCAGAACGGCTTGTCCTGGTAAACGGACTGGGCGTAGGTTCGGCAAAAAATAAAGGCAATAACAATGCAGTAACGAAAAGTTCGCATGATCGATTGGGGTTGTATGAATCAAAGAAACCGCTCAGGGTTTTTGGGCCGTGACGGGGTCGGAGGTAACGGCTGCCGGATCGACCACAACGTGCCGAATCGACTTCTCTCCTTTTTCCAGGTGGTGGGAATACGTCAGGTGGAGCAGTCCGTCGGGCGTCTGAATCAGCGAGGGATACGAAAACGCACCCTGATTTTTTTGCTTGTCCTCCAGCCGGATCTTCCATTTCCAGGTCTGGGCTTCATCATCCGACAGGTACAGGCTCAGCCGGTGACGGCCGTTGTCGATGTCGTTTCCCAGAAAAGCCCACTTTCCATCCCGCAGCCGGAGCAGTTCAACGCTGGCCGTGTTTGGAATCTCGGACTTTACGGTCGCTTTCCAGCTTTCGCCGTTGTCGGATGATTCGCTGACCTGGACCCGGCTGGGCATATCGCCACTGTCGCGCATGTAAGCGATGATGGTCCCGTTGTTCCGGCGGGCCAGAGCCGGTTGGATGGGCCCGCGCCCCACAATCGGCAGGCTGGGCCGCCAGGTGGTTCCGTCGTCGTCGGAAATGGCGATCAGCGACATGTTCAGTCCGTCGGAATAAAGCGGCAGCAGAATCCGGCCGTTTTCCAGAATCAACGGTTTGATGCGCGTCATCCAGCCCGTGCTGCGTTTACGGGCATCCTGACTGGCCTCGATAATCATGTCGTCGTATTGGGGGGCATATTCGGCCCAGCCCGAAGTATTCTTCGGCAACTCCTTAAACCGCTTCTCGACTTCCTCGGCAAACCGCTTATCCGGTTTCAGCAGAATGTTGTCCTGCCAGCTCCAGACCGGCGCACCGGGTTTGGTATAATCCATTGTGGTCCGGAACCGGAGAATTGAATTTTCCCAGCGGTTGGCCACCACGGCAATCCAGACCAGAAACAGCTTCCCCTGGCGGTTCAGAAACAGGACGGGGTTGCAGTCGGGCAGGTTGGGCGTGTCGGCCAACACAAACGGTTCGCTCCAGGTGGTCTGGCCTTTGAGCTGCCGGGCTCCCATTATTTTCACATCATCGGCGGAGCGTTCCCCGCTGCCCTCAAACCAGGCCGCCAGCAGATCCCCGTTGGGCAGGGCCACCAGGCTGCTGCCGTGGACGTGGTGCTGCATTTGATAGGGAAAAACAATCTCACCCCGCACCACCGCCGACTTTGACTGGGCCAGCACCCCGGCACTTACCAAAAAGAATACGCCAAAAACCAAAAACAACTTTTTCATTTTTATTTGATTGATTTCCGGCGCTCCATCATTTCGCGCCAGGTGGTCAGCACGATGCCTTCCGATTGAATAAAAGCTTTGAGTTCCGGGTCCATCATCGACAGCATATCGGCATACCGCGACCCGCCCGACCCGCTGACGTACTTGAAGGTGTCATTCTGTTCGTTGCTGTGAATGATGATCATGGCAACGCCCGGCTTCATTTTGGTCAGTATCTCCTTAAACCGCTGCGTTTTGTATTTCCCCCAGGCTTCCGGGCTGGGGTTTGGGTCGTCTTTCGGTTTCCAGCCGCCGGTATCGGCGTACAGATCGTCCAGTACGGGCAGACCGGCTTTCCAGATTTTGGCACCGATGGCCGGGGCCTGTTTGATGGCTTCCGGAACGGGCAGGTTCATCCCTTCCTTCCATTTGCCCTCCGCTTTCAGTTTATCGATCACCGGCTGAATTTCGCTATCGGCCAGCAGGATGTTGTTGCCACCGGGAAACATCACCGGAATACCGTACTCCACGCCCACTTTGATGTAGCGCTCCAGAAAAGCCGGGGTGGCAAACAGCGTGCCCATGTGCGAGTCGAGGTGCGTCGGTTTCAGCCCCATTTTCAACGCCCGGTCGATCTGCGCCCGCATTTCCTGTTCCAGCTCATCCGGGTTGGCATTTTTGACAACCTCCGCCACCGACGGCCACAGGGCCCCTTCCTGGTCGGTCAGCGTCGGCACCTGCTTGATTCCGGCCAGCGGTGCCCAGCGGTAATCTTTCCACTCCGAGGTCAGCGTCAGGTGAATGCCCGCGTCAATCGCCGGATTTTTCAGCACATACTTGACGAAACTGGCGGCCCAGGCGCAGGGCATCATGATGCTGGTGGAAGTAGCCACGCCCTGCTCAATGGATTTAATGGTCCCCTGATTGGCGGTCAGGTACATTCCGGCGTCGTCGACGTGAAAAATAACGATCTTTTTGCCTTTGGGATAACCGAGCTGCTCGGCGTAGGTGGTTTTTGGCTGCGCGGATCCGGTCAACACGCCGACCGAACACGTCAGGAAAAGAGCAAGCGTTTTTAACTTCTTCATGGGTGTGTGTTGTTACACAGAGTTTATCGGCGGTTCATCAGAGGGTACCAGAGCAACTCGGCTTAACTCTGATGAACCGCCGATAAACTCTGATGCATAGCTTTATTCAATCATCTTCAAATACCTTCCCATCCAGTACGGCAGCAGCCAGAAAACCGGCTCACGCTCGATGCTGGGGTCACCGTTGACGGCCGCCCACGGGTTTTTGTCCCAGCGCACCACGGTCCGGATACTGGCGGGCGGCAGCTCGTTGATCTGCAATTCGTCCAGAACCGGCGAACGGCTTATTTTCACATCTTCCCGGCGGGTGTGGTCCACGACCCAATTCACCAGATCGAGGGGTGTATCGACCAGAAAATCCACCGACGCGGCCAAGTCGATTCGCTTATTTCGTGCGTAGCAGTAAAAGAAATTCACCAGCGGGTTGTGGTCGTTCCGGCGTCGGTCCATCCAGGCATCCATGTGTTTTTCGTAAAACCCGCGCAATGTAGGGTCCTTTTCGCAATGAATCAGAATCGGGTAAACATACGCTTGCAGCATCACGTCGAAGTAGATAAACCAGGCCGGGTTCTGCTGCGGAATGGCCGCCATGTTGTCGAGGTAATGCTCCTGCTCGATCAGCCGACGGTATTCTTTCTCGTAGTTGGCCTGGCCCGTCATGTGGTAGGCCAGTTTCAGAAAAGCTAGCATTTCCATTGAATTCTGGCTTTTGTCGGGTGCCCATTCCGGGTCGAGGTTTAGCTGCTCCGGCGACCACACCGCCCAGCGCGTCGGCTGGCCGTCAACATCCACAAAATTGTAACGGTGCTTCATCAGGTAATCGACCAGCCGGGCTACGTGCTGGCGGACGGCCGCCTTCTCGGCTTCGTCGGCCACCAGTTCGTAATACAGAAAATAGCCAATCATATGGCCGCACATTTCGTCGCTGCTCGTGTCGCCCTTCCAGAGCCACTTGCCGTCCTTCGACTTCCGCCAGCGCACCTCAACGGGTTTGAACCGCGGTTCTTTCACCAGTTCGTCGGCCAGTTGACGGGCCGTAAAGGTACGGTTTCCATCGTCTACTTCGGTCCAGCTGGCGGGCACGATCGTCCGGGCAAAAAAGCCGTCGGAGTCGGTTACTTCCTGCAATAATTTCAAAAACCGGAACGCCCGGGCGGCTTTTTCTCTGGCGTCAGGATCTTTTGTTGCGGCATACCGGAAGCATTCCATGGCCAAGTAATTGCCCGTGTATTCGCCGTCGTTGTCGTCGTCGTCGGGGGCAAATGTCGTCGTATCGCCGGGCACGGTCAGCTTGCACTGGCCCGCAATCCACGGATCACGGATGTGGCGCTTCATCAGGACCTTGTAGAAATAATCATTCTTCTGGGCCAGCGTCATCTGGCGCTTTTTGATGGCGCTGACTCCCTGCGGAGTGGCGATCCAGGCGTTTCCGTCCCCATCGAACGCAATGGCGTTCACTTTATCGTCCAGCAGCCAGCGCCGGCTGAACCGCAGCGAATGATTGCCGTTCGGCTGGTAGCGGACCACGCCCACTTCCGTTCCTACCCACATCGTGCTATCGGGTGCCCGCTCGACGCAGGTGACGTAACTAGACGGGATTCCGTTCTCCGGTTTCAGCGTTTTTTTCAGTTGATTGCCGGTCAGCACGCTAACGCCCCCCAATCCGCCCGCCCACAGTTGCTGCCGCGAATCAAAGGCCAGTCCCTTCACGTAAGCACTGATCAGGTAGTCGGTTGTATAAAAATGGTCGGTTGTATCGGCTTTCTGATGGTACAAACCCACGTCGGTACCCAGCCACAAACCGCCCTGACCATCGGAAACAGCCTTCCGGATCGACCGCACATCCGGGGCTTTTACCCGTTTCCAGCCGGTTGCCTGTTGTTGCCAGATTCCTTTAGGGCCCATCGCATACAGGCCCTCGGGGGCCACACAAAGTGCGGATATGGGTGCTTCCGGTCCGGCTATACGTTCGAATTTTCCGTCCTGATACCGATAAAGCCCGTTCCAGACGCCCAGCCACACCGCCGACGCCCGATCAACGGCCACGGCAAAAGCAGGCCCCCGGTCGGCTTCCGGCAAGAGGGCTTCCCAGGCCCGCTCATCGGCCTTCTTCCGAAAAACTCCGGCAGCCGTGGCGGCCCAGACGGTATTTTGCGCGTCGACGGCGACACTCCGGACCTGGTTTTCTTCCGGACTTGATCCGATCGGATACGGTTCGTGGTACTCCTGCCAGAAGGCGGCATCCTGATGAACCGTCGGCGGGTCCGCCACCTCGCCCGACTGGCGACAGGACCAGCCCAACAAGGCAAGCAGGCAGCAGACAAGCAGCAGGTGGGTCGACCGGAAATCCTTCATCAAATGGACGTCAATTTCCTAGTATACTGGCAAGGTCGGTTTCCGGGCTATCGGAGAGTCCGGGCAATTTTACGGTTTTGTTAAATCAAAAAGTTTCATCAAAACAAGATAGTCCTTTTACCGGATGGGCCAGTACCCTACTTAGTACTCACAACCGTCCCTATGCACGCCCGCTTTACCACGTTTTCCTTTTTCTCCCGATTGCTTCTTTTCCTGGGAACCAGCCTTCCGGCTTTGGCCCAAATTCATAAAGATTACCTGCCCACGCCCTACCCGGACCGGCTGACGCTGGGCTGGCAGGACAATCCGGCCACATCACAATCGGTTAACTGGCGGACGGATTCGACGGTAACCAACGCCGTGGGTGCCATCAGCGAAGCCGACCCTTCGCCGGAAGTGGAGAAAAAAGCCACCCTTGTACCCGCTACAACGCAACGGGTTATCCTCGACGGCACCACGAAGCTTTACCATACCGTTCAGTTTAAGAACCTGAAACCGGCCACCAAATACAATTACCGCGTCGGCAACGGCACCATCTGGACCGAATGGTTTCAGTTTACCACCGCCAGCGACAAGCCAGCCCCGTTCTCCTTTATTTATTTCGGCGATGCCCAGAACGACATCCGGTCCCTGTGGTCGCGGGCGATTCGGGGAGCGTACTCCACCATGCCCAAAGCAGCGTTTATGATCCACGCGGGCGATCTGATCACCACCTCCAACGCCGACTGGCAGTGGGGTGAATGGTTTGAAGCGGGCGGCTGGGTCAATGGGATGGTGCCGACCCTGGCAACGCCCGGCAACCACGAGTACTTTAAAGATGACGACAATCAGCGGAAAGTTTCGCGGCACTGGCGTCCCTCGTTCGTGCTGCCGGAGAACGGTCCCGAAAAACTAAAAGAAACCGCTTATTATATCGACTATCAGGGTACCCGGTTTATCTCACTGAATTCGCAGGGGGCTTTGCTCGACTCCACGGTGCTGGACCAGCAGGCTGACTGGCTCGTGAAAATCCTGACCAACAACCCCAACCGCTGGACCGTCGTCACGCACCACCACCCGATTTACTCAACGGCCAGGGGCCGCGACAATAATGAATGGCGGGAGAAAATGGAGCCGATTTACAAAAAATACAAAGTGGATCTGGTCTTGCAGGGACACGACCACACCTACGGGCGCGGTCTGAACATGCCGCTGGGCAAAAGCCGTAAATTTCCCGACGGCCCGATTTATGTGGTTTCCGTCAGCGGCCCCAAGATGTACAACATCGGTTTGCAGGACTGGATGGACCGGGCGGCTTCCAATACGCAGCTATACCAGATTGTTTCCATCGACGGCGGCAAGCTCTCCTACCAATCCTTTACGGTAACGGGCGAGTTGTACGACGACTTCGAGCTTGCTAAAAATGCCAAAGGGCAAAACCAGCTGACCGACCGCGCACCGGCTCAGACGCCCGAACGGCTTGACCTGCCTGCGGAGTACCTAAAACGATTTAACCCAGACCAGTTGGAAGAATACAACCGCCGGTACAAAGAATATAAAGCCCGTAAAAAGCCATAAAAATCCACAAAATGCCCAATACGCAAATTGAGGATAGATTTACGCATTTTGCGACGCGGGTATCGTGATAAATAACCTATATTAGCTTATCAACAGCCCGATAGCTGGGCAATCCATACCATAAAGAGAAGTTTAAGTACCCAACGCCCGTAATTTTAACGATTCCTAATCACCCACGACAATGGATTGTCTTGATGAACGTATTCTCCGCAAAGTGATCCAGGGCGATCAGGCTGCGTTTGCGGAGTTATATAAGTACTACCGGACGCCCGCCCTTCGCTTCTGCACGACCCTTCTGAAAGATGAAGAAGAGGCCGAGAACATGATTCACGAAGTATTTATCAAGCTCTGGGATCGTCGGACGCAAATCAACCCAACCCTGAATTTTACCTCCTATTTATTCACCTGCCTGCGCAACATGACGTTCGACCACCTGAAGAAGATGGAGAAAAATAACCAGCTCAAGCAGGTGTATCTGGAGAAAATGGCGGCTGCGCGTGAGGAGGAAGTGGAAGACAAGGAAGTTAAATTCCAGCTGCTGTACAGTGCCGTCAGTTTACTGTCTGAAAAGCGAAAGCAGATTTTGTACCTCAATATTGAAGAAGGCAAGTCCTACCAGGAAATTGCTGAGATGCTGATGATCTCCAAGAATACCGTCAAAAACCAACTGGTAAAAGCAAAACAATTCCTGCGGGAAAAAGTCGATATGGCCACCTTGTAACTTGTACTAACCCTGACCCTGTTTCCCTTTTCGAACGCCATTCTGGCCCTGTGTCAGAATGGCGTTTACGTTATAAGCCTGCGCAAAAATCTTTTCATTTTTTTATAAAAATAGTTCACTGAACAATAGCCTTATAAATAGATGGGACAGTATTATAGTCAGCTTACCAAACTCAACTGGAATGGTACGGTCCCGCGCCGAATATTTGATTAACAGGCTAATCAGCAACACCTTGTCCGAGAAAGAACTGGACGAGTTGTTGGAAGGATTAGGTAAGGATGAGGTGCTGAATGAATACTCACCGATTCTTGAACGCTATTTCAATGAATTAATTGAAGAAGAAAAACCGACTTATAACCCAGAATGGCGAATTAACCGGGCCGGTGAAATGACTTCGGCCAAGCCGCTATCACCGGCCCGACGGTTTCAAAAATTTTACACCGACTACCGCCGGATGGCGGCTTTTGTTGCGCTGCTGTTTAGCCTCGGTACGGCTTATTATTTCGTTTCCAGCAACCAAATAAACCGGCTTCAGACGCTGCTTGAGTCCGCGCAGGGCAATCAGTCCAAAACCGGTATTATTACAAAAGAAGAAATCGCTCCGCGCGGAATCCGCAGGAATGTACAGCTCAGTGACGGGAGTCTGGTGAAGCTTAATTCGGATACCAAAATGAGCTTTCCCCATACGTTTAACGGGCAAAAGCGGACGGTATCGCTCCAGGGCGAAGCGTTTTTTAATGTGGAGCGCGACGAGTCAAAACCCTTTATCATATCGCTCGAAGGCGTTACGATTAAAGTGCTCGGCACTTCGTTTAACGTCAAGAATTATACCGACGAGCAAGCAGTTGAAGTAACCGTCCGATCGGGGCGGGTTAGCGTGAGCCTGGAATCGGATTCCAGCGAATCCATAATTCTCGAAAAGAACCAGAAACTGATCTTCAATAAAAACACCGATACGTTCAACATAATCGATGTTAATGCGGAACAGGAAAGCAGCTGGATAAACGGATCACTGCAATTTAATAAAACACCCCTGCGCACGGTAGAAAACACGCTTGAAAAGTGGTATAACGTTGACATTATAATCAAGGACGAATCGCTTTACAAGGCTTCCTTAACGGGTACGCACTTAAACGAAAGTCTTGTATCCATGCTCGAATCAATTACCTATGCAATTGACGCTCAGTACGAAATAAAAGGACGGACAGTTACTATAGGAAATTAACAAATTCTTAAACGACAAAACGATGAAAGCGATCGCTAACACCTCGTAATTTGATGTGGAAAGTAGATGAATGACCGTATAAAATCCAACCTATCTACGAATACAATTCCCTCTTTACATCGCTTATGAACTCAAATTTTATCTTCCACCGAATGCTAAGGCACCTCTTCGCGGTAGCATTACTCGCGGGGATTTGCTGCTCCGCTGCCTGGGCCGATCGACCGGAAATCGATCTGGAAAATGTCAAAATAAACCTCTCCCAAGAGGAAGGCAAAATCAGCACGATTATTCACAAAATCACCAAGATTACCGGGTACGTTTTTCTTTACGAAGACAACCTCAAAACCGATCTTGACAAACGCGTTCGCATTGAGAATGGAACAACTCTACAAACCGTTTTAAACAGCATCTCACAGCAATCGGCGCTGGAATTCAAAGCCGTTAACAAAAACATTGTCATCCGAAAAAAGGGCGGTTCGGGCCTCGAGCCCGGCGACGCAAAGCAAACCCGTAAAGTGAGCGGACGCGTCACTTCGAAAACCGACGGTGCGGCCATGCCCGGAGTAAACGTCGTCCTGAAAGGAACCCAGACGGGTGCGAATACCGACGGCGACGGTCGGTATTCAATCGACGTGAGCGGCTCCAACCCAGTACTGGTTTTTTCGTACATCGGTTTCGAAACCCAGGAGCTGACGGTGGGCAACCGCAGCACCATTGATCTGGTGCTGACTGAAAGCGCCGAAACCCTGCAGGAAGCCGTGGTGACGGCCCTCGGGATCAAACGGGAAAAACGGGCGCTGGGTTACGCGGTGGGTGAAGTGAAAGGCGACGCCATCACGAATGTTGCGCAGGAAAACGTCATGAATTCGCTGGCAGCCCGCGTACCGGGGGTAGCCATCAACCAGACCAGTGGAGCCGGTTCGTCCATCAGCGTGGTGATCCGGGGAGCCAAATCGCTGACGGGCGACAACCAGCCGCTGTTTGTAATCGACGGCGTGCCGGTGGCCAATGCCCTCAACAACGTCCGGTCGATGGGCGACCGTAACAACGTCGACTACGGGAACGCCATTTCCGACCTGAACCCCGAAGACATCGAAAGCATTTCGGTGCTGAAAGGACCCAGCGCGGCCGCTCTTTACGGATCGCGGGCCGGTAATGGGGTTATTCTGGTGACGACCAAAAAAGGAGTGAAAGGCCGGGGCGTCGGGATTACGTTTTCAACCAGCAACGTATTTGAGCGTCCCTTCCGCTACCTGGATTTTCATTACAAATACGCCAACGGCGACCGCAACAACCGGCTGGACGAAAGCTCGGCGTACTGGGGTGGCCCGGCCTTGGATGTGGGCAACACCGCCGTTCAGTGGAACAGCCCGGTGGGACCCGACGGCAACAAGATTGCAACGCCCCTGGTCTCCTACAAAGACAACATGAAGAACTTTCTGGAAACCGGTATCACCTCGACCAACAACATCGCGCTGGCGGGGTCGGGCGATAAAACGACCTACCGGATTTCGTTCAACAACATGACCAACAAAGGGCTGATTCCAAATTCAGACCTGTTTCGCAACTCGCTGGCGTCGGCCGTAACGTTCGACATCAGCAAAAATTTCAAGCTGAACACGAACCTGAACTTCGTCCGCTCGAAATCCAACAACCGTCCATCAACCGCCAACCGGGGGGCCAACCCACTGGAAGCGGTTTACCTGTATCCGCACGTCGACGTTCGTGAACTGAAAGACTACTGGATTCCGGGTAGCGAGCAAATCCAGCAGCGGGCTCCGTCGACCAACGGCGACAACCCGTACTTCCTGGCCTACGGCATCAACAACGGCTTTGTCCGCGACCGGATTTTCGGGAACATTAAGCTGGACTGGAACATCAACTCCGAACTGTCGGCGTACGTGCGGGGCTCCCTCGACAATTTTGCGGAAGAACGGGAAACCAAAATTCCCTGGAGCTATTCGCGGGTGAAAAACGGGGGTTATTACCTCCAGGATCTGGCCCGCACGGAAACCAACGTAGACGCAATGGTGACCTACCGGAAGAAAATCAACGATTTCGACTGGAGTGTTTCCGGCGGGGGTAACGTCATGTCGCAGAACTACCGTGACTCGTACATGGGCGGTTCAACACTGACGATTCCGGGTCTGTACCGCATTGCCAACGTTCCGAACACGGCTTTGACGTTCAACAACGGCACTTATCAGAAAGCTATTTACAGCTTGTTGGGAACGGCCAACCTGGGTTACAAAGATCAGGTTTACCTGGATTTGACGGCCCGCAACGACTGGTCGAGCACGCTGCCAGCCGCCAACCGTTCGTACTTCTACCCCTCGGTTTCGCTGAGCTGGCTGGCCAACTACACGTTCAATCTGCCGCAGCAAATCTCCCTGCTGAAACTCCGGGCCAACTGGGCGCAGGTGGGTAACGATACCGACCCCTACCGGCTGGTTCCGGCGCTGGGAACTGGTCAGTGGGGCAGCCTGATCACGACCAACGTATCGGGTACGCTGCTGAACCCGCAGCTGAAACCGGAAATTCAGACTTCTTCCGAGTTTGGGGTTGAACTGAACCTGTTCAGCAACCGGATCCGGTTAGACGCTACCTACTACAACGCCGAAAACCGGAACCAGATTCTGACCGTCACCACGCCAAGCTCGTCGGGTTTTGGCAGCAAGCTGATCAACGCCGGATCGCTGGTGAGCAAAGGCTGGGAAATTGCCCTCGGCGGAACGCCCATCAAGGACGCCAACGGCTGGAATCTCGACCTGAACCTAAACTTCACCCGCAACCGCACCACCATCAAGGAACTGGCGCCGGGCATCGATTTCTACCAGTTGTGGGACGACAACAACGGGGGAGCCTTCACGTTCGTAGGGGAAGAAATCGGGAACATTTACAGCCGCGGCTTTGCTTACGTTGAAGATCCGAACTCGCCCTATTACCGCTGGCCAATTCTGAGCAATAACGGCGAATGGATCTCGATCAACGACCGGGACAAGCGGGTAAAAGTCGGCAACTTCAACCCCAAATTCATGATGGGGATGCAGGCTTCGCTTTCCTACAAACGGTTTACGCTGAACGCCAGCTTCGACTGGCGCAACGGGGGTAACTTCCAGTCGTACACCTACCGCTACGGCGAATCCGACTGGCGGTCGCAACGCCAGCTGGACAACCTGATTCCGGGCGGTCTGTATTCAGCCGCCGACCTGGCGGCCATGCTCAAGTCGGACCCTGAAAAATACATTATTCCGCAAAACGGCAACTTCCCCCGGGTGGGTGGCCATACGCAGGAAACGGGCGGTATGAGCTTCGACTCCAACGGCGACGGTGTGCTGGAGTACGACGGCGGCTTTATTCCGGGTGTGATTCAGAACGCCGACGGTTCGTACACCGAGCACCTGGGCGGCCCCGGCACGAAAGTTTACCCCATCACCGACACGTATCCCTGGAGCTACAACCAGCAGATCACCTTTGATGCCTCGTTTGTTAAACTGCGGGAAATCTCGTTTGGGTACACCATTCCGAAACTGTGGGGCCTGCGCAATGCCAACATTGCCGTTTACAGCCGGAACATCATTCTCTGGACAGCCTCCAAAATTGGCATCGACCCCGAGCGCGCCTTTCAGGCCGATGGTGGCCGGTTCCGCCAGGGCATCGAGTTGCAGAACGTGATGCCCTGGACGATTCCTGTTGGCTTTAAATTAGGGTTCAGCCTGTAATCGTTAGATATCTGAAAAGCATTTTTTATGAAACGACTCACTTTATTTTCTAAAGCCGTTTTCGTGCTGGCGATGGTTGTGCTCTCGTCCTGCGACGATAAACTCACCGAGTTGAACGAAAACCCCAACGTGGTTGATCCGGCGTCGGCCAACCCGAATATGCTCATGCCGACGGTCATGAGCCAGGCCGCCAAAAACTACCTCGATCTGGGGTACGGCGACATCGCGGGCGTTGTGCAGCACACGCAGAAAGACGGCTGGTTCAGCGCCCACAACAGCTACGACTGGTCGCCCAGAGACTGGAGTAGCTATTATGACCTCCTGCGCAACAACGATTTCCTGTATAAACGGGCCGTCGCCCTCGATTACAAGTTCCACCAGGGAGTAGCCCTGACCATGCGGGCCTTTCTGTTTGGAAACATCACGGATATGTGGGGCGATGCCCCCTACACCGACGCGCTGAAAGGCGATGTTTCCAACGACTACGTTACGCCCAAATACGACAGCCAGGAAGTTATTTACAAAGGGATTATTGAAGACCTGAAAGCCGCTTCGACGCTGTTTGCCGCCGGGGACGCAACGGGTTACCGGACGGGCTACGACGTGTACTACAACGGCGACCCGGCCAAGTGGCAGAAGTTTGCCAACTCCCTCCTGCTGCGGTACTACATGCGCCTGTCGGGCAAACTCCCCGATGTGGCCAAAGCCGGTATCGAAAGCATTTATTCGTCGGGCGTTTACCTCAAATCGGCCAGTGAAGATGCCGTGATGGATTACATCGGCAGCAAGCAGGACGACTCCTGGCCCGGAGCCGTGCAGTGGGAATCCGACCCGTCGGAATACCGTCGTCGCAAACCGGCTAAATTATTGATGGACAAACTGCTGACCAACGGCGACCCCCGGCTGAAAGTCTGGTTTGCGCCCGTCTATGTTCAGTGGGTAGCCGATCCGACCCTGGCGACGCCGGTTGATCAGTTTATCCGGAAAAACGGCGTAATTCAAACTGGAACCGTTTCCCTGACGGATGCCCAGTTTCTGACCGAAACCAAAGCGGGCAACAAATTCACGCGGCACTTCAACCCGAACACGTTCACCGTAGCGGTCGACACCCGCGAGTACGTGGGCGTTCCCGCCGGTCTGATCGACCCCAGCTCGTACAATTACAACCCGACTCCGGGCCAGGTGGTACAGAACCAGCACGTCTCTCAACTGGCCGAGGTATTCCGCGGCAGCAAAGGCGGTTTGCTGAAAGCCCGTCTGATTTCAGCCGCCGAAGTAAGCTTCATTCTGGCCGAAGCGGCTCAGAAAGGCTGGGCCGCCGGGGATGCCAAAACGCACTACGAAGCCGGAATCAAGAACTCGCTGGAAACCTGGGGGGTAGCCGATCAATTCGCTACCTACAGCCAGAAAGAAGGCGTGAAATTTAACAACACGCAAGCGCAGATTCTGGAGCAGAAGTGGATTGCCAGCTGGACAGCCGCCACCGAAGCCTGGATGGATTACCGTCGCACGGGCTTACCAACCTTCCAGGCCGGTCCGGCTTCACCCGAAAACGCACTGCCCCTCCGGTTTATCTACGGCGATAACGAAACCAATTACAACAACGCCAACTCGATTAGCGCCCTTAGCAGACTGGAAGAAAACACGCACACGAAAATTCGGGGCAAAAACAGCCAGTGGGCTAAACCCTGGATCGTTCAGGGCACCGGCAAACCCTGGTAAACTGACTACCTGCGGTCTATTGATACGAAACAGCGTAAAAAAGGGTGGGCGAAAATCCACCCTTTTTTACGCAAATTATTTATATTTTAGCACCATATCTTCATAATCCACCACGTATCTGTTTTTCTGATTGCTGTAAACCTGCATTTTAAACCCTCTTTTCAGAAAACGATGAATCAACCTTTAATTTGCCCGCAAAGGCTTCGGTGTTTGCTGGTCGGCCTATGGCTGCTGGTGCTCAGTGTTTCTTCCGCCGGGGCGCAGTCTGGTCGCCGGGTAACCGGAACCATCCGGCTTGGCACCGACAACTCCCCCATTCCCGGTGTCAACGTACTGATCAAAGGCACCCAGACCGGTACCACCTCCGATCAAAACGGTCGGTACATGCTGGATGTCAGCGGAGCCAATCCGGTGCTGGTGTACTCCTACATCGGCTACCAAACCGAGGAAGTGCCCGTGGGTAACCGTACCGTCCTTGACGTTACCCTGACCGAAAGCGCCGAAACCCTGCAGGAAGCCGTGGTGACGGCCCTCGGGATCAAACGCGAGGAACGTTCTCTCGGTTATTCGGTTGGCAAAATTGAGGGCAAAGACCTGACCCGCGTGGTGCAGGAAAACGTACTCAACGGCCTGGCCGGGCGGGTGGCTGGGGTCACCATCAGCGCTACGGGTGGTACGGGTTCGTCGGTCAGCATGGTCATCCGCGGGGCCAAATCGCTCAGCAACGATAACCAGCCGCTGTTTGTGGTCGATGGCGTTCCGATTGCCAATACGCTTAACAACGTCAGCCAGGTCGGTACCGACAACCGGGTGGATTACGGCAATGCGATCTCCGGCCTGAACCCCGACGACATCGAAACTATTTCCATCCTGAAAGGTCCGAGTGCAGCCGCGCTCTACGGAACCCGGGCCGGTAACGGCGTGGTGCTGATCACCACCAAAAGCGGTTCCAAAGTGAAACGACTAACGGTGAACGTTAGCTCCAATACGGTTTTTGATCAGCCCTACAAGTTCCTCAACTGGCAGACCGGCTTTGGCTCGGGTCAGTTTTCGGCCATCCCTACTTCGGTCAGCAACAACCCGCTGACCAACCCGTTTGGCAAACTGATTCAGGAGGAAATTGGCGCTACCTACGGAGCAGCCCTGGACAAAGGGTACGAGGAAGTGCAGTGGAACAGCCCGCTGGATGCCAACGGCAAACCGATTCCGCTGCCGCTGGTGTCCCACAAAAACAACGTCCGGAATTTCGTACGGACCGGGATTACCTCCACCAACGGGATTTCCATCGCCAACAACACCGACCAGATCACCTACCGGATTTCGTACTCGAACATGCAGAACCGGGGGATTATTCCAAACACTGACCTTTTCAAAAACACCCTGAACCTGAGTACCTCGCTCAAGGTAAACGACAAACTCCGGCTCAGCACCAACCTCGACATCAGCCGCAACAACTCCAACAACCGGCCCGCCGGAAACCGGGGGGGCAACCCGCTGCAAGCCGCCTACAATACCTCGCCCCACATCGACATCCGGGATATGCGGGATTACTGGATGCCCGGCCAGGAAGGCTTGCAGCAGCGCACCCAGTACAACGGAGTTTACAACAACGCCTACTTTCTGGCAAACGAAATCAACAACAGCTTCACGCGCGACCGGATTTTCGGCAACCTGCGCGCCGACTGGCAGCTTACCAAGGATTTCAGTTTCATGGGGCGGTATTCGCTCGACACCTACCAGGAACAGCGCGAAACCAAAATTGCCAACAGCTACGTCAACGATCCGCGCGGAGCCTACGGTCTGATCAACATTGGCTCGTTTGAAAGCAATGCCGACTTTCTGGCCACCTACAAAAAAGACATCGGCGGCTTTGGCCTGTCGGTTTCGGGGGGTGGGAATTACCGTTACCAAACCGGCTCGAACCTTATGAATGCCACCCGCAACGGCACCGGCCTGATTGTTCCGGGCATTTTCACCATTCAGAACATTGCCCCCGCCAACCTCGACTACAACAGCACCAAATTTTACCGGGGTATTTACAGCCTGTACGGTCTGGCTAACCTGAGCTTCAAAGACATGGTGTACCTCGATCTGACGGCCCGCAACGACTGGTCGAGCACGCTGCCGGTCAATAACCGGTCGTACTTCTACCCGTCGGCGTCGCTGAGTGTTTTGCTGAACGAAATTCTGCCGGTTTCCAACACCATCAGTTTGCTGAAGCTGCGGGGCGGCATCGCGCAGGTGGGCAACGACGCCAATCCGTACATGCTGCTCAGTACGCTGACCAACGCCGGAACCTGGGACGGTATTCCGCGTCTGAACGTGCCGGGAACGCTCCTGCTCTCGGATTTGAAACCGGAAATTGCCACCTCTTCGGAATTTGGCGTTGACCTGAATTTGTTTCGAAACCGGCTGCGGGCCAGTGCTACCTACTACGTTTCCGAGAACCGGAACCAGATCCTGAGCACCAAACTACCGCCCTCTTCGGGGTATACGACCAAAAACATCAACGCGGGTTTGCTCGTCAGCCGGGGTATTGAACTGACGCTTGGCGGCACCCCCATCGAGAAAAACGGCTGGCGGCTGGATGTAAACGCCAACCTGACCCGCAACCGCACCACCATCGAAAAGCTCTCCGACGACCTCCCCTACTTCACCCTCTGGACCGACGCCAAGGGCGGAGCCTGGACGTACGTGGGCGACGAAATCGGCGATATTTACGACGCCAAGGTGGTGACGGTGGAAGACAAAAATTCGCCCTACTTTGGCTACCCAATTCTGGACCAGACCGGTAAATGGCAGTACATTGACGCCATTGATACGAAGAATAAAATCGGCAATTTCAACCCCCGGTTTCTGCTCGGCCTGCAAACCTCGCTGACGTACCGGGGTTTCAGCCTGAACATGACCTTCGACTGGCGGAACGGCGGAGATTTTGTGTCGCAAACATACCGCTACGGGGAAGAAGATGGCCGGTCGCAACTGTTTTACGACAAGCTCATTAACCCCAACGGCCTGACTGGCGACGCCCTGCGTAATTATCTGGTGGAAAATCAGGACAAACTCATTCAGATTAGCGGCAACAACTTCCCGGTGGTGGGCGGCCCCACGCCCGAGTACGGCAGCTTTCCGTTTAAATACGGCCCCTACACGCTGCCCCACGGCGGGGTTTTCATTCCGGGCGTGATTGCCACCGGCTACGACGAAACCGGTGAGCCTACGGGGTACAAGGAAAATCTGGGTGGCCCCGGCACGATGATGCTGCCCTTCGCCGGAGCAACCACCTGGTCGTTTACGCGGGCCAACCTGTTCGATGCGTCGTTCCTCAAACTGCGCGAAGTATCGCTGGGCTATGACCTGCCGCAGGGCCTCGTCAAACGGATGGGCTTGCAAAATGCGAACGTGTCGGTCTACAGCCGAAACATCATTCTGTGGACGGCGGCCAAAATCGGCATCGACCCCGAAATGGCCTTCCAGGTCGAATCGGGTGTGCAGGGGTCCGGCATTCAGTTCAAACAGGGTATCGAGCGGTATAACGTCCTGCCCTGGGTCATTCCGGTGGGTTTCCGGCTTGGTTTAACGTTTTAATCGATCTTCATCCTCATGAAATTGATATCTTTTCCCTTTTTAAGTCTCGTTGTTGGCCTGATCCTGACGGTATCTTCCTGTAAGAACCTGGCGGATCTGAACGTGAACCCCAACGGGGTCAATCCGGCCACGGCCCACCCCAATCTGGTGCTTTCGACGGTGTTGACCGAAACCGGCAGAGCGTTTGTCAACCTGGGGTATCAGGATATTGCCGGGGTGATGCAGCACACGCAGAAAGACGGCTGGAGTGGCGCCCACAACGATTACGAATGGGGCGGCAGCCAGAGCTGGAGCGAATACTACGACATCCTGCGCAACAACCAGTACGTTTATGACCGCGCCGTAGCGCTGGACTTCGAACTCCACCAGGGCATTGCGCTGGTCATGAAATCCATGCTTTTCGGCCTGATTACCGACCTCTGGGGGGATGCGCCCTACAGCCAGGCCCTGAAGGGCGAGTTGGGCGGGGCCGAAAACACCTTCCCGGTTTTCGATACGCAGGAAGCCATCTACACGGGTATTCTGGCCGATCTGGAAAAGGCCAACACCCTGTTGTCGAAACCCAAAAGCGCCTACAACAGCACCGCCGAAGCCGCTGACGTTTACTACAAAGGCGATCCGGGCAAATGGCGCAAACTGGCCAACTCACTGGCGTTACGGTATTACATGCGGATTTCGTCGAAAAAGCCCGACGTGGCCAAAGCCGGTATTGAAAAAATCGTGGCCAATGCCGCTCAGTATCCAATCATAACCGCTTCGGCCGACGATGCCGCCATGCCGTTTGCGGGCAACAGCAACGCCGATTCTTGGCCCGCCAATACCACCTACGACGCCACCGAAAGCAACTACCGCCGACTCAAAATGGCCGACACCTTCGTCAAAGCCCTGCTGGCGATCAACGACCCGCGGCTGACGGTCTGGGCCAATAAAGTTCAGATTCCGCTGGTGGTCGATGCGACGCTTCCGGCCAAAACCGACAAAATTGTGGACGGAAAACGGTACCTCTCGCCCGACCAGGTGGCCGGAAAGGAAGTCAATACCGATCCTAATTATGTGGGTCTACCCACGGCCATCGTGGGCGGATCGACCTACAACCTGAGCCAGACCGGCGAACAGGCCGCCAAAAATCCGCACGTTTCCTGGCTGAACGACATCTACCGGGCCGCCAAAGGGCCGCTTCTGAAAGCCCGGCTGCTGGCGGCATCGGAGGTGAATTTTATTCTGGCTGAAGCAGCTCAGAAAGGCTGGGCCGCCGGGGACGCCAAAGCCCGGTACGAAGCCGGCATCAAAAACTCGCTCGAAACCTGGGGCGTTGACGGTGCCTATGCCGCTTACATCGCTCAGAAAGGGGTAGCTTTTAACGGTACCCAGCAGCAGATCATCGAGCAAAAATGGATTGCCAGCTGGACAGCCGCTACCGAAGCCTGGTTTGACTACCGCCGGACGGGTTTCCCGCAACTGGCCGCGGGGCCAAACGCCAAACGGAAGGTACTGCCCGTGCGGTTTTACTACATGCTCGACGAACGTAACCTCAACAAAGCCAACGCCGACGCGGCCCTGAACCGGCTGGAGCAGACTCCCTTCTCGGAAGCCGACGGCAAAAACAGCGCCTGGTCGAAACCGTGGGTATTGCAGGGTACGGCCAAACCGTGGTAAGTGTTGATCGCAATGAAAAAGACGTTTCTGCTGGTATTTCTGCTGGGGGCCGTAACGGTTTTCGCCCGCGCCCAGCCGCTGCGGGCGGGGGCAGCCCGGCGGGTGATAACCCCCAATCCGTTGCTGCCCGTTTCCGGCGGTATCGGCACGCCCAAAAAGGTGACCGAGCAAAAGGGCGATCTCTTTGTCCGGGCGTTTGTGCTGGAAAAAGGGCCGACGCGGATCGCCATTGTGAGCGTCGATAACCTGGGTTGGCCCTCGGTCCTGGGCGATAAATCGCGGGCGCTGATCAGAAGTATTCCCCCGAAAAACGTGCTGATCGGTGCGACGCACACCCACAGCGGACCCGACGCCTACGGTTTCCCAGACCAGTCGGGTCACGCGCGTGCTGACCTGGCATATCTGGAAAAATGCGTGAAGCAGGTTGCTGAAACCGTGGAAGAAGCCGTGGCGAACCTCCAACCAGCCGGGCTGAAAATAGCTGTCGGAGAGGCCAAGGGCAAGATTGCGTTTAACTATTACGCCGAGGAATTGTACGACCCGCGCTGCGGGGTAATTCAGGCGCTGACGGTGTCGGGTCAACCAATTGTTACGCTGGTCAACTACGCCATTCACCCCGAGGTTATCGGCCCGGATCGCGGCATTCTGAGCCCGGATTTATGCGGACCGCTGTACGCTAAGATTGAAGCCAAAACCGGCGGGATGGCAATTTTTATGAACGGCGCCCAGGGCGGCATGGTCACGGCGGATGTCCGGCGACCGGGCGGCAAGGAAGAGAATACCTGGGAGGAATGCATCCGAATTGGTGAGTTGCTGGGCGAGGAAGCCTTGCGAATCGTGGGGCCGGCGCCGGTGCTGACAAATCCGTCACTCTACTGCACGGCCCGTAAAGTGGAATTCCCGGTGGAGTCGGAGGTCATGAAATACATCATTAAAAACTCACCGCTTGGGTATAAGCTCAGCGAGACCAACACCGTCTCGACCCAGCTGAATCTGCTGAACATCGGTCCGGCCCAGATTCTAACGATTCCCGGCGAGGCCCTGCCCAATATCGGTTATTACCTCAAGCGACACATGAACACCCCGTTGCCGTTCCTGTTCGGCCTGACCAACGATGCCTTTGGTTACCTGCTGACCAAAGTTGATTTTAACAGTTTCAAACGGTATGAATACATCAGCCGGACCAGTCTGGGAGAAATAGCCGGCGAGCGGTACATTGATCAGGCGCTAAAACTGGTGGTCGAAAGTCCCAAAGCCGCCCCCTGATCCAATCCAAAAGCCCGAAGGGCCTGACTCCGGATAACCCCGAGAATAACCCCGGGGCAGGGACCAGGGACAGTGGCAGGGATCAGCTTCATAGCCCGGTACCGGTCCACCCAACATCACCCATAAAACCAACACCATGCAAAAACGACTCTTAACCCCTTTTCTGCTGCTTATCAGCCTGTCCTTTGGCGCGTTCGATTCTCCGAAAAGGGAGCCCGTTACGCCGGAAACCGCACTGCAGAGTTACCTGAACAACGGCGATAAAACCTTTCGGTGGGAAGTGAAAGAAACCTTCGAAGCCGGTCCGGCCAAAGGTTACCACCTGCTGCTGACCTCGCAGAAATGGCGCGAGCACACCTGGCGGCACCAACTGACGGTACTGGTGCCGAACGAAAACCAGTACGACGGCGCGTTGCTGTTCATCACCGGCGGCTCCAACAAGAGCGAACAGCCGAACTGGAATGGCGGCTCCGACGACAAGGTGTTGCAGGGTCTGGCCGGGATTGCGGTTAAAAACAAAGCCATTGTTTCGATTCTCCGGCAAACGCCCAATCAGCCCCTTTACAACAACCTGACCGAAGACGCGCTGATTTCTTTCACGCTCCACAACTTCAAAAAAGACCACGATTACACCTGGCCGCTGCTGTTTCCGATGGTTAAAAGTGCGGTCCGGGCGATGGATGCCGTGCAGGAGTTTTCGAAGCAGACGCTGAAACGGGACATCAACCGGTTTGTGGTTTCGGGGGCTTCCAAACGCGGCTGGACCACCTGGCTGACCGGGGCCAAGGACAAACGCGTAACGGCCATTGCTCCGATGGTGATCGATATTCTGAACATGCCCGTCAACCTTGATTACCAGATCAAGTCCTGGAACAAATACAGCGTGGAAATCGAAGATTACGTCAATCTGGGCATTCCGCAGACGGCCCGCACCCCGGACGGCAACGCCATCACCCAGATGGTGGACCCCTACTCCTACCGGAAAAAGCTGACCATGCCCAAGATGATTTTCATGGGCACCAACGACCCGTACTGGACCGTAGACGCGATCAAAAACTACTACGACGACATTCCCGGTGAGAACCTGATTCATTACGTGCCCAACACCGGACACAACTTGGGTGACGGCAAACAGGCGTTCGAAGGATTGAGCGCGTTTTTTGGCATGACGATGGCAAAAAAGCCGTACCCGGTGTGCAAGTGGGAGGCTTCCGGCACCAAAACCGGCGTCCGGCTGACCATCCAAACCACGGCCAATGCGCTGGTCGATGCCGTGGTCTGGTCGGCGGATTCGGAAGACCGGATTTTCCAGGACGAAAAATGGGCGGGCAAAAGCCTGGGCGTTAAAGGACAGTCCAAAGTAGAAATCACGCAGCCCTACCCCACGTCCGGCTACCGGGCTTTTTACGTCGATCTGAAATACAAAGACCCCAACGGCGGGGAATATACGGAGAGCACCCGCATGTTTCTGACCGACAACGACGAAGTTTTTCTCAAACAAAGTTCCATTTAACGGCCGATGATGCCGCCCCGGCTAGTTCTGCCGGGGCGGTCGAAAGCCTTATTACCCACCGATGAAGTTCACCCTTACCCTGCCCCTCTTAGTTTCCGGTTTATTTTTCTCCTGCCAAAAGGAATCACAACCCGCCGACAACACCGTAAAAGCCGTAATGGACGGAGCCGTCACCCGGCTTTACCAAACGCTCCAACCCGAACAACTTGACACCATCAGCCAGGCGTATGTGCTCCAGTTTTTGACCGAACCCGAGAAGAAAGTCCTGGCCACGCAGTATATAACCTTCGAGGTAGACCAACCCGTTACGGTGTCAATCATGCGTCATCAGGACCAGAAAATTCCGCCCTTCTGGCTGAAAACCAGCGGCTTTAAAAAGACGAAACTCGTCGTCAAAAACGAAGAATACACCTACGAAGTGTGGCAGAAACCGTTCGAGGCCGGCAACGTGGAGCTGGGAATCAACGGCTTCGACAAACACCGACCCGTTTATTTCATCAGCGTCGGCCCGCAGAAACCGGGCAACCCAGTAACGATCACCAACGTTTTTCCGGCGGATCAAACGCTGGCGATACTGCGGCTGGGCGCGTTCACTTACCACGACTGGAGTGACCTTACCCTGACCGACGTGCCGGCGTCGCTGCGCGGCCAAACCCTGTTTCAGACCATTCGGGGCCGGGCGCGGGAAGCACACCTGATTGGGGCTTTTCGCAAAACCAGCACCCCCGCTACGGCCCAGCCCGACCAGGTTCTGCAAACGTGGAGCGGTGACGCGGCCACCACCCGCGATATTCAATGGCGAACGGCGGCAACGGTTTCTGACGGCCTGGTGCAGTATTGGCCGCTGGGCACAACGGACACCCTGTCGGCCACGGCTTCGGTTTTCAAGATGGAAGACCGGCTGTTGCAGAATGACCGGTATGCAAACCGGTTCACAGCCAAGCTCACCGGACTCAAAGCCGGAAGTACGTACGGGTACCGGGTTGGCTCGAAAACCGGCTGGTCGAAAACCGCAACGTTTAAAACGCAGGCGGCCGCACCGGAGGGCTTTTCGTTTATCTGGTTTGGCGACACGCACAAGTCGCCGGACTGGGGCGCAATGGCCCAACAAACCGTCCGCCGACATCCCGAAATTGCCTTTTACTCCATCGCGGGCGATCTGGTCAGCACGGGTTTGCACCGCGACGAATGGGACGAACTCTGGCAGTACTCGGGCGGTATTTTCGCGCAGAAACCGCTGATGCCCATTCCCGGTAACCACGACAGCCAGGACGGGCTGGGCGCGGGGATGTACCGGGAGATGTTCAGCCTGCCGAAAAACGGACCGAAAACGGCGGACGTTCCGGCCGAGCAAACGTACGCCTTTACGTACCAGAATGCCCTGTTTCTAATGATCGACGCCACCTCGCCCATCGAAGCGCAAACCGCCTGGATCCAGGAGCAGCTTGCCAATTCCAAAGCCGACTGGAAGTTTGCCTTTTTCCATTTTCCGCCCTACAACTTCGAGGAAGATTACGCCGATATTCGCCGGCAGTGGGGCCGCCTGTTCGATCAGTACCACGTCGATATGGTCATGAGCGGCCACGTTCACTACTACCTCCGCACCAAACCTATGTTGGCCGAAAAACCGGTTTCGTCGCCGTTGAAGGGAACGATTTACACCATCTCAATCGGGATTCCGAGCCACCACGAGGACTGGCCCGACGAACCCTACGCGCAGGTTCGTTACAACGACGGACCGTTTTATCAGCACCTGAAAATCGACGGCAAAAAGCTAGTTTACACGGTTTACGACAAAGATAGCCGGGTGAAGGATGCGTTAACCATTACTAAGTAATCCTGATGCGATCTTACTTTCTGCTTTTGTTCTGGGCGGTGTTTCAACTTCCGGCGTTTGCCCAAACCGCCATTTCGGCCCACCGGGGTTCATCGCTCGTAGCCCCGGAAAACACGCTGGCGACGTTCCGGACGGTTTTGCAATGGCCGGTCAGTTACCTCGAAATCGACGTTCGAACCACCCGGGACGGGCAATTAGTCATTCTGCACGACGGCAATCTGGACCGCACCACGAACGGTTCGGGGCCGGTTCAGAACCGGACGCTGGCCGAGCTGAAACAACTTTCGGCGGGCAAAGGCTTCGGCGAATCGTTCAACGAAGAGCGGATTCCGACGCTGAAGGAAGTGGGGCGGCTGCTGCGCGACTGGAATCAAACGAGCACCCGGAAAGTTCATCTTTACGTCGATTGTAAGGCCGTGCAACCCCAGAAGCTGGTTGATGAACTGGCTGAACTGAATCTGCTGGACGATGCCGTTTTTTACGGTTCCGACGCCTTTCTGATGGCGCTAAAGCAGGCGTTTCCCCGGGCGAAACTCATGCCCTCGCTGCGGAGCGCCGACGAGATGACCGCCAAGGTTCAGCAGTTGCAGCCCTACGCGTTTGACGTCCGCTGGCCCTCGCTGACGGCCGAACTGATCCAGCGAATTCACGCCCACGGGATTCGGGTGTTTTCCGACGCGCTGGACTTTTTCGAAACACCGGAACACTACCGGAAAGCCGCCCAAATGGGCGTGGATGTAATCCAGACGGATTTTGTGGAGCGGGTGAGTCAGGCGCTGAAAAAATAGTAAGCAACGTGTTACCTTGCCTCCCTTATGCCAAATACCGTCATCGATAAATTAGCCTGGATTGAGTTGAAAGGCAAATCCATCCTTTCCACAAAGACGTATGGGAAGGACAAGTATTACATTCCGGGCGGCAAACGGGAAGTCGGCGAAACGGATGAACAGGCTCTGTTTCGTGAAATCAACGAAGAGCTGACGGTCGAAATAGACGTAGCCACGCTCAAACCCATGGGCATTTTCCGCGCTCAGGCCCACGGACACCCGGCGGGCGTTTTGGTACAAATGACCTGTTACTCGGCCGACTACAGCGGGCAGCTGAAAGCCAATGCCGAAATTGAGGAAATCCGGTGGCTGACCTACGCAGATAAAGACCGTGTTTCGGAGGTTGATCAGGTAATCTTTGACTATCTAAAGCAAAGAAACTTACTAGGCTAGGGCCCTGCTGTCAACAATGGCCGCACAGTTGGCCGAACCTGAACAGTAGCGGCCAAACAAAAAATTAAAGTCCTTTTAAACTGCATGGAACCAGCGCTCAGGCCCTTCTGGAATCGTTTTTTTCGATTCGATCAAACGTTCGGGTTCGTATTGCTTCTGATGGTCTGCGTGCCCCGGTTCCTGATCGTTCTGCGCGCCAACAGCACCGGCAGTTACGGTTCCTTATCCTTGATCATGGTGATCTCGGCGCTGCTGCCCTTCGTTTTTTTAACAAAAACCGGAAGAAGAAAGGCCGGAATTTCCAGACCGAAGCGGTATTCCTGGCTGCTTTATGGGTTCCTGATCGGTATTTTGTTCAGCCTGCTTCTCTATTTTCTGGGCGATTTACTTTATGAAAACACGCCCAGCAATTGGTACCGCTACATTGGAAGAACCTACAAAATACCGCACCCGCTTACGCCGGAAGACAAACTGATTTACTTTTCCATTTTTGCCGCGACCGGTATGCTTTTCAGTCCCGTTGGCGAAGAGTTGTTCTTCAGGGGTATTGTTCACGCAAGTCTGGCAACCTCTCTGGGCGAAACCAGAGCCTCTTTCGTTGACAGCTGGGCTTTCGCCCTGACCCATATTTCGCATTTTGGTTTGGTGTATCTGTCCGGTGCGTGGCAATTCCTGCCAGTCCCCGCGTTTTTGTGGGTCGTTGCGATGTACGCCGTAAGCCGTTTATTCTTCCTATGCCGCCAGCACGCCGGTTCGATTCTGGGGGCAATCAGCTGCCACGCGGGTTTCAACCTGGGAATGACCTATAGCATTTTCTATCTCTTATGAACGGGCTCCGGAAAGCGGTAGTGCCGGGTCAGACGCCCAGCGGCAACTCCAGGTAAAAGGTGGTGCCCACGCCTTCTGTGCTTTCATACCAGAGTTTTCCGTTTTGTGCTTCGGCGTATTCCTTGCAGAGAAAAAGGCCCAGACCCACGCCCTTTTCCTTGTTGGTACCGTACGTTGGCTGCGCTTTGAGCGAAAATATGCGGCTCTTTTCCTCGTCCGGGATTCCCAAACCGGTGTCTTTTACCGTGATCAGGCAGGTCTTTTCCAGCCGGGTCGTCTCAACGGTAATGGAACCGCCCGTGGGCGTAAACTTGATGGCATTTCCCACCAGGTTGCGGACGATTAACTGAAGCATGGCGTGATCGGCCAGCACATGGAGCGTCAGATCAACCCGAAAATCCTGCCGGATCGCTTTGTTGTCCAGTAAAGGCTTAAAAATCGCCATGATGGGTTGCAGGCAACTGGAGACGTTCACCATCGTCAGCGAAACTTTGGTGCCGCTCATCTGCGTGGTCGACCAGGACAACAGATTGTACAGCATTTCCTGCGTGTAATTAACCCCGTCCATCAGCTGCGTTTCAATCATTTTACGGTCGTCGGCCTCCAGTTCAATTTCTTTCAGCACCTCCAGGTAATGTTGAACCGACGCCAACGGCGACTGTAAATCGTGTGAAACAATGGAAAACAGCTTGTTTTTCTCCTCGTTCAGCCGTTCCAGCACCACCGACCGCTCCTCCACGCGTTTTCGCTCCCGTTTGTAGGCCCGGGTAAAAAAGAGGGTTCCGAAATAGAGGAAAACAACCGTAACGAGGTAGGTCAAGGCCAGATCCAGGGTGTGCGTCAGGCGGTCCTGGTGCTTCTCAACAATCAACTCCGGGTGCAGGTATTCGACCGTTAAAAGCCCCAGCACCACCAACATGTTGAAGGCGACCCAAAACAACGAATGCCGGGCAGGTGCGGTAATCAGGAGCAGAAACAGGGTAATTGAAAAGCTGAGCAGCGAGGACCCGACCATGCCGGCGCTGTAAAAATAATTGACGCTAAACAGCACCATGAGTACGCACCCCGCTAGCGTCAGGGCAAGGACAAATTTGCTTCGAATCCGGGTGAGGTAGTAAATATAGAAACCGGTCAGAAAAAGCGCCAGACAGATCCATCCGGTTTCGGGAAGCCCCATCACGAAGCTAGAAACGACGTTGAAGGCCATCACCAGGATGGTCAGCAGGCAGACGGAATGAAAAATGCGTTCTTCGAGCGCAAACTCATCCGGACTTCCAATAAGCTTACGAAACGTTGATTGAACGGTTTTCAAACTAAACTCTTTGTCTCCTTTGTGTGCACACAAAGATATAAACAAAATGTAACCAGTTCAGCGCGTTTTGACAACCGTCCAATCAAATTACTTCGTTTTTATGACCGGCGTTTGGCCGGGCGGGGCCGGTACACAAACCAGCCGATGACCACCAGCGGGATGCCCAGCGTCAGCCAGGAAACAAAATCCAGCAGACCGTCGCCCACCAGGGCGGCAATCAACCCAACCAGACTCAGGATAGCCAGGATGATGGGAACGGTCCAGACGCGCCAGAAACTACGATTCATACCCCTTCTCCTTTCTGCTCACTGAGCGTTAAGATTTCGGATTCTTCCACGTTCCGGCTGCTTTTGGTCCGGCTAGCCTGTTCCATCCGGGCCAGTTGCGCTTTTGTGGCTTTGTTGCGGGCAAACCAAAGATACAACCCGCTGGCGAGCACCACAATGGTGATGATGTCGAAGATTGCCCAGATGATTTTCAGGGGGAGCCCGCCGTAATCGCCGAAGTGCAGCGGCTGCGAAAGAAACAGCGCGTTGACGTACCACGGCATTTCCCGCATGTCGGTCAGCTTCCCGGTTTTGGCATCCACCAGCGCGGGGCGCACCAGCCGCTCGGTCAGGGGCGTTTTGCCTTTCACAAAAATGGCGTAGTGGTGTTTGCTGCTAAACGGCGTTCCCGGATAAGCCGCCAGGTACGGCTCCATACCCGAATCGGCTTTCCGGGCTATTCGGAATGCCTGATCCAGCGAACTGAGCTGGCCGGTCAGCGGAGCCGCCTTTTTGTAGGGCGCCGTCATTTCGGAGAGCTGGCCCATCTGCCACAATCCGAGCACCACTTCCGACAAGGTGTTGATCACGCCCGTAAAACCAACAACCGTGGCCCAGGCAATCGTGACCACGCCGAGCAGATTGTGCAAATCGAGCCATTTCAACCGCGTCGATTTTTCAGTGCGAATCATCCCGAAATCAAACCGTTTCATGATCGGGCCGTACAGCATCAATCCCGAAACGATGGCAATCACGAACAGGATGCCCATCAACCCGAGGAACAGCTTGCCGCCAATGCCCATGAACATATCGACGTGCAGTTGCAGCATCACGTACATGAAGCCCTCCTGGTAGTTCGGTTCCTCCAGAATCTTCGCCGTCCGCTCGTCGAGAATCACGGTTTTAAAGTTGTCCGGTGGCGCATCAATGGAGTCCGACAGACTCAGCGCAACGGTATTCGGCTGGTGTTCATCCCAGTACAGATACCGGATCACTTTCGCAGGGTTGGCCTTCAGACCCGTTTCCACCAACTTGTCCAGACTGGCCCTGGGCGTGTTGGCGGGCAGGTCGGGGGCCAGTTGTTTGCCTTCCAGTTCTTCAATTTCCTCGTGGAAGATCAGCGGCAGCCCCGTCAGGCAGAGCATCAGAAGGAACGCCGTGCAGATCAGGCTGGTCCATTTGTGAATCTGGAACCAGGTTTTGACACTTTTCGTCGTACTCATGGCGATCAAGTTAAGAATTTACTGGATTCATTCGCTTACGGCAACTTGGCAAATCCCCAGGTGAAGCCTTCGTGCGGATTGTTGAACACCTGCGTGGCCTTGGTGACGTCCAGCACGTAATAGCCGTCGACTTTCTGCGCTTTGTTCTTAACCCAAAAATAGATTTTTCCGTCGATTTCGGTAATGGCCTGCTCGTTGGCGAAGCTGTAGTGGTGCTGCGGCATGCCTTCGATTTTGGTTTTCTGCATCGTTGTCATGTCCACCACGTAATAATCCCAGATGATGGATTGCAGGTTGCTGTAGTCGGCCTTTAACGGTTCCGACGGGAATTCCAGGTAGATTTTCCCGCCTTTCACCAGCGCCGTAGAAATGGCTGTCGATGCCTGGAATTCCGTTCCTTTCAGCTTCCAGGTGCGGTCAAAGTCGGTTTCGCCTTTCTTAATCCGGATGATGGCGGCATTGGTAAAACCGTCGGCCAGGCCCGAGCTGTAAAGATACAAAGCGCCGTCGTCGCCCATCGTCCACATTTTGTTCCCCGACGAACCCCAGCCAATGCCTTTCTGGCCGTCGTATTTGATGGTCTTCTCCAGCTTGTCGGTCGCCATGTCGATCACGGCAAACTCCACATAATTATACAGGTCGTCGCCAAATCCCTGCTGCGCTTTGGTGCCGTATGAAATGCCCGCGTACAACTTACCATCCTTGGCCGCCAGGGTGTGCTTGCCGATGGCCTGGTATTCCACGCCCGCCTTCTGCAACGATGACAGGTCGATTTCGCCCGTGCGCTGCATGGTGGTCGGATTGAATTTTTGCAGTTTCAACGTGCCCCGTGTTTCGTCAAGGTAAAAGCCGCTGGTTTCGGAAACCACCAGAAACTGCGTCGCTCCGGCAATGAATCCATCGTCTTTGATGCTCCCGTCGTCGGTTACCGTAAACTTCTGTAAGCCCACCTCGCCTGCCGCGTTGGCCCGGTTGAACAACCATTTCCCAAATGTCCGAAAGCCGAAGGACTGCTTGAGTTGCAGCGATTTGGGCTGAATATCCGTGATGGTTCCGGTTGGCATTCCCTTAAAAGCCGTCAGGTAGCCCGGCGCCTGAAATTGCACCACATCCGTCATCAGCACGTAATTGGCTTCATTGCTGGACGGCGGAGTCGGCTCATCGGTGTTGTTATTGGAGCAACCCGACAAGAAAGCGAGGGTCAGGCCGGAAAGGGCAAGTTGGACAAAGACTTTTTTCATGATAGATGGGTATTATTATGAACAGATTTATTTCAGGATGTAATTCACTTTCAAGTGGATACTCCGGCCCGCGTTCTGAATCCGGAAGTTGTCGTAAACAGGTTTGTCAAAGAGATTTTTCACTTGCAGGCCAACGGAAAAACGGTCATTGACGGGCTGGTAAGTCAGCCCGATCGAATGCAGGTGCTGGTTCGGAATGATGTTTGGTGCATCGAATCCGGCCCTTCCCCAGAGCCCCAGAAAACCCGCCGGTTCCAGTGCCTTCGGTATGTAGTCCAGGTAGTACTCGCGAACGAACATGAAATAATAATAAATGGTAAGCCGGTCGCGGCCCGCCAGCACGTGCGGCAGCGTTGCGTTCAGGCCCAGATTGGCAAAAAAGTAAGGCGTGTTGCGCAGCCGGGACCCTTCCAGATTTCGGTTCCCCGTGTTGAACAGTCGGAAGTCCTGCCAGGTGAAATTGCCGTTGGTCCGCAGCCAGCGCGTTAGTGACAGCCCGGCGTCGGCTTCCACGCCCAGTCCGCGCACGTTGTTGACGTTCTGGTTCTGGGTAAAGAAAATATCGACGGGAACGCGCAGGATCAGGTCACGGGTGATACGGTAAAAGGTGTTGAGTTCCACGCTGTAGCGACCCGGTTTTTCGGTTCGGAAACCGGCGTTAAAATTGGTACTCCGCTCGGGTTTCAACTCAAAGTTGGACCGGTGAAAATTGCCGTCGCCGAAGAGTTCGTCCTGCTCCGGCAGCCGGGTTGCCACCTCCGCCGACGCCCGAACGAAGGAATTGGCCCCGAGCGAAACTTTCGCAGCTTCGGCCACGCCCCAGCGGATGGCGGTTTGCGAACGGGGCAGTACGGCACCAACAAAATCCGTGTCGATCGCATCGACGCTGGCGTAGTAATACTTGACAATCAGGCTGTTTAACACCTTTTCACCAAATCCTTTCGACTCAAGCCCGAGCGCCGTGATCAGTTTGTAATATTGGGCCTCGGGCGCCAGAATGTCCGTACCGTTTTTGAACGTCAACCCCAGCGGGTCGCGTCCGACGCGCATCATCTTGGCCGATACCACATTCATTTCCAGCTTATTGTGTTCGTTGAGCTGGTAGCTCAGGTTCGTGCGGGAGGTGAAATACGCGAAGGCAATGTCCGCCCGCGACCCCCGCGTTGAGGTTTCGCCCGTGCGCGACGGACTGGGTCGGAAGTTGCCGTACCAGTCGTAAGTGCCCTGCGCCGTGTCAATTTGCTGGACGTGGATGGTGCTGCCCGTCAGAAACTGGTCAAGATTCAGCTTCCGGAACGCTTTGCGGTACCGCAACGTCGGCACCACCGAATACTGCTGACTGACCGACGCGCCAAAGGGCTGCGCCATTGTCGCGCCGTACTGGTTCTGCCGGTCGATCCGGAACCAGGTCACGCCCAGCCGCAGTTCGTCGGCCCAGCGGGTGTTGGCAATGCCGCCGTAGGCTTCTGTGTAGTAGTTGGTAAAGCGGTTGTGAAATAACCGCACCGTGGCGCTGCTGCGGGCCGCCGTTTCCAGGTCGGTAACGGTTACGTTCACTTTGTAGTTGTTATCAGAACGGTTCATGAAGGCATCAGCACCCACGAAAAACTTCCGGGTAGTGTCCGAATAGAGCACGTTCAGCGAAGCCCGGTGCGTGTTGAACGACGCGACTTCGTAGGAAGCTTCGGCGTAGCGGTACAGCGATTTTTTGGTTACCAGGTTGACGGCCCCGCCCAGCGCGTCGGCCCCTAAACCCGTCGGCAGGACGCCTTTGTAAACTTCCACCCGTTCGAGCATGTTGACCGGCACCAGAGCAATGTTATAGCCCGCGCCGAGGTAATCCAGCGGAATGCCGTCCTTGAAATTTTTGATGGCCCGGTCCTGAAAACCGTTCATCATCAGCCCGGCGTTCGAGCCGAGTCCGCCCGTTTGCCGAATCCGAATTCCCGCCGACCGGTTCATCAACTCAACCAGCGTAGACGGCTGTTCCTGAACGGCTTTCGTATTAATTACTTCCGCCTTAATGGGCAGCTCTTTGGCCTGCTGGGTTTCGGTTTTGCCCCGTACCTGAACTTCCGAAAGCTCGCTGGCTTCTTCCTGCAACACCAGATTTATCCGCACCCGTTTCTGGCCGTCGGGTGAGACGTCTTTCAGTACGGTTTTGTAACCAACGTGGGTGACCTGAATCCGGTGCGGTCCGGGCGGCACATCCGAAAGTTCGAAAGTTCCGGCAGCCGTGGTCGTTGTGAATTTGTTCAGTGCCTGAATACCGACCGTGGCCCCCGGCAGCGGTTTCTCCTTCGCGTCTTTGACCGTACCGTGCCAGGTTACCGATGGGTTTTGCGCCTGGACGATCCAGCCCGTCATTAAAAGAAAGAAGAGTAAAAATCCTTTACTCATTGTGGATCAATAAACTAGAGATCACTATCTTTGACTATTAAGACTAATTCTTAATAAAAAAACAAAAGTAACCGATTCCCTCGGCCCCGGACTAACGCCAGATGCAGTATTGCTGACGCAGGAAGCAGAATTTCCATGAAGATTGTATTTAAATCAGAAGATATTCAGGAACACACGTACACCAAAGAGTACACGGATGGCTACACCGTGCCCAACGCTACCGGCTTGTTTGAATACCAGGGGGAAACGAGTTTTAACGGAATTCACGCCAGAAGCCACCGGATCCACGTTGATGGGATTTTTATGGCGATGTTCCAGGCCACGCACGAGCGAAGCTTTAGTCACGTCATTGAGAGTGACTTTCCCTACCTGCAAATGCATTTCGAGCTAACAACCAGCGGCTGTGTTTACAAACCGAAGGCCCGGTTCGAACCCGAAACCAACATCCTGCACGGCCAGCATTCGTTGCTGTTTTATCCGGCTTTGGCGGGTGAACTGACGTACTTAAGAACGCCATCGGCCCGGAGCGTTGAAATTGAATTATCGCTGGATTTCCTGCGCCGAGCCTACGGAAACGATTTGGAGCAGTTGGGCCGTTTTGGGCTGAGCATCGAAAAAAAATGCCCGGCTCTGATGGGCAACCGGAGTTTTCCAATTACCGGCCGCATGAAACAGATCCTGGCCGAACTGCGGGAATGCCCCTACGTCGGTTCGCTCAAGAAGCTATTCGTAACGGCGAAAGTGATGGAACTGCTGGCCCTGCAAATCGATCAGATGATGGCCGAACCGCCCGTTGCTTCAGGGTTGAAAAAAGCCGACGTTGACAAGCTCCATGCCGTGCGCGACCTGCTGACTCAGAACCTGCACGCGCCGTATTCCATCGAGCAATTGGCGCGGATGGTCGGCCTGAACCGGACCAAATTGCAGGAAGGCTTCAAGGAATTGTTTCAAACCACCGTTTTTGGTTACCTGACCGACTGCCGGATGCAGCAGGCCCGGGAACTGATTCTGACCGGCAGCTACGAAACCATCGCCGAGGTTTCCAACCTGATCGGCTACAAAAATCACCAGCACTTTACGGTGGCTTTCAAGAAGAAGTTCGGCTACCTACCCCGGGAACTGAAAGGCTGACGAACCGTTGTTTGCGGAACGGTTTACCGATTCAAAAATTCTGCTACCTTTATTGGCAGGCAACCCCTGTTTAGGCTGCCGCCAACCCGTTACCGAAATTCTTGACAATTACCCCATCTGCTAAACCCATGGAAACTAACCAAACCCGGCGCCGGTTTCTAGGCGCCACAACCGCCTTGCTTTCGGGTCTGGCGCTCAGTAAAAGCCCGGTTTTTGGCGCTCCGGCCCTGATTCGTGCGCTGGGCGATAAACCCAATTCGCTCATCGACGGGGTGCAAATCGGTGTTATCACTTATTCTTTCCGGGAAATGCCCGATCAGACCGCTGAAGCCACCCTGCAATACGTGCTGGACAGTGGGGTGAGCGCTATTGAACTGATGGGTGATCCGGCCGAAACCTTCGCAGGCGCCCCAAAAAGCAAGATCGACATGCGGGCCGTTGGGCCGCTGATGCGCAAACGGCGCGAAAATCAGACCCTGACCGATGAGGAGCAAAAGACCCTGGCGGAGTTTGAAACGCAGCGGAAAGCGTACCAGCAGGAACTGGCCAAATGGCGGCTTTCGGCTCCGATGAACAAGTTTGAGCAGGTTCGTAAAATGTACAATCAGGCCGGGGTGCAGATTTACGGTTTTAAACCCTCGACGTTTGGTCTGCAAAGCTCTGACGCGGAAATTGACTACGGTATGCGGGCGGCCAAACTCCTGGGGGCCAACCAGGTTACCCTCGAACACCCCGCCAACGATGCCCATACGCTTAAACTGGGCCAAATGGCGCAGAAGCACGGTTTAAAAGTCGGGTACCACGGCCACGAGCAGCAAACACCGACGTTCTGGGATACGGCCCTCGCCCAATCCCCGGCCAATGCGCTAAACTTCGATCTGGGGCATTACGTCGCAGCTGGCAACCCGGACCCGCTGGTCTTGATCAAACAAAAGCACGACCGCATCGCCAGCATGCACATTAAAGACCGCCAAACTGCCGAGCACGGCAAAGGTAACCTGCCCTGGGGCCAGGGTGATACACCTTTAGCCCAGGTCCTGAAGCTGATGCGGGACCAGAAATACAAATTCCCGGCGACAGTCGAGCTGGAATACCAGATCCCGGCGGGTTCCAACTCAGTGGCCGAAGTAAAAAAATGCGTGGATTTCTGCCGAAATCGCCTGATGAGCTAATTGCAAGGGGGTGGCAACCGCCACCCTTCATTCAAACCGTCGGTTCATTCCTTTCAATTCACCGTGGCTGTTGATGGCAATCAGGGCAATCAGCGCCATGAAAAACAGCACCAGCGCAAACCCCATCGCCCACCGTCCGGCATACAGGCCCCGCTGCGAAAAACCGGGCTTGGTCCTTCCAATCAGCAACGAGATAATCAGCAGGTTAATCAGGTAGAGGTACTGTTCCACGCGGTAGGTGCTGACCACAGCGCCGGTAATCAGCAGGCTAAGAACCGTATACAAACCCAGGTGCCCCACAAAAAATGTTCGCACCTCGTTATCGTCGTAGCTGACCAACTCGGTCGGTTTATTCCTGTAATACCTTGTAAACCACACCGCAGAGGTGGCCAGCACAGCCGCCAACGCCCCCAGCCGAACGGTCTGAATCAGGTTCGCGGTATCGCCGGTAACAAGCTTGGCGTACGTGTCCACCAGACGCGGTATTTCGAACGTCTGCTCCCAAACCACCCCGGGAATGATCAGGGTCAACATGAGCAGCGGAAACCAGATCCTGCTTTTCCGGGAACGATCTTCCACCGGCTCCCAGGAGGAAGTAAACGTGCCGTAGGCCATGCCGACACCCCCGCAAAAACCGAGGGTATACTCCATGACGTTCCAGAAGTTAAACGGGATGCCGGACACCTGGCCCATCACCTGCAGAAAATTCCCGAACGCGAAGCCAACGCCCCCACCGAGGCCGGAAAAAACCGCCACCCGCAAGGACGCAACCTGCCCGGTACGATCCATAAACCAGGCCAGCGCCAGCGCCATCCCCAGACAGGCCGCCCACAGTTCCGAACGCGGGGGCGTCATCAGCCAACCCCATTCCTCAATGAATAAAAAGTAGATAACGACGGCGCCAGCCAGCATTTCAACCAAAGCCTGCTGCCAGCGGACCGGCTTTTGGGCGGTATCGGCCAGGGCTAGTCCAAACAGCCCCCCGCCGAGAAAACCGTAGAGCCCGCCGATGACAAACAGCATCATCAGCCCGTAATAAACATTCACGAAGTCGATGCCTCGGCCGTAGCCCACCACCACCCCGTAGCTCATGATGCCGCCGATGCCCCAGCCGACGGCACCCGCCAGCGCCACCTGAAACATCCGGGCGTACCAGTCGGCGCGCTTGGCCACCAGCAAGACGCTCAGGGCGCCGATGCTACCCGCCCAGGCCGCCCCCTGCTCGTGCCCAAACTGCCCGCGGATGGCCCAGGCCGTGCCCATCGACAGGCCCGCGACCAGCAGACTGTAAGAAAGTGATTTTGCCTTCATTTCGGTTCAGGATAAGGATTTGGGATAAATACGTTAAGCCCTGCCAAACAGGCTATTGGTTAAAAAATTATCCGATCAGCAATAGCCTGAAACCGGGTGAGCCGCGTAATTATGAAGACGAACCCCCTTATGGAAAAGAACATCACCCTGGAAACCCTGGCCATCGACGGTGGCGATAGAACGGTTCAAACCCACTTTCCCTGGCCCATTTACGACGAAACCGACGTGCAGGCCGTGGCCGACGTGGTTCGGAGCGGGCGCTGGGGCAACCCGGATTGTGGCGATTTGGTGGAAACGTTCGAGCAGGAGTTTGCGGCTTACTGCGGAACAAAATACGCTGTCTCCTGCGTCAACGGTTCGGTGTCGCTCCGGCTGGCGCTGATGGCCTGCGGAGTACGGCCCGGTGATGAGGTGATTATTCCGCCCTATACCTTCATTGCCACGGCCTCAACCGTGCTGGAAGTTAACTGCGTACCGGTTTTTGTGGACATCGACCCCGACACCTACAACCTCGATCCAAAAGCCGTTGAAGCGGCCATTACGGAGCGCACCAAAGTTATTATTCCCGTTCACTTCGCCGGTCTGGCCTGCGACATGGACGCCATTATGGACATTGCCCGCCGGCACAAGTTGAGAGTTATCGAAGATGCGGCCCACGCCCACGGTGCCGAATACAAAGGCCGCAAACTGGGTTCGATTGGCGATGTGGGTAGTTTTAGTTTTCAGTCGTCGAAAAATCTGACGAGTGGCGAAGGTGGCATGGTGGTGACCAACGACGAAAACCTGTACCGCACGATGGCGTCGCTGCGCAACGTGGGTCGGATGGAAGGCCACCAGTGGTACGACCATTTCAACCCCGGCTGCAATTACCGCATCACCCAGATGCAGGCCGTGCTGCTTTCCCGGCAACTCAACCGGCTGGACGACCAGACAGTTATTCGCAACGAAAACGGTTTGTATCTAAACAAGTTACTTTCCAACATCGACGGCATTTTGCCCCTGACCCGGAGCCCGGAAGCGACCCGGCATTGCTACCACCTGTACATCTTCAGTTACGACTCGTCGGCCTTCGGTGGGCTTCCCCGCCAGGAATTTGTAGCCCGGTTGGCGGCCGAGGGTGTGCCCTGTTCGACGGGGTATCCGCATCCGCTGTACAAACAGCCGCTGTTTCAAAATAAAAATTTCATGTGTTACGCCATACCCGAATCGGTGGACTATGCAGCCGTCAACTGCCCGGTGGCCGAGCGGGCTTGCCGCGACGAAGCCGTCTGGATTTTCCAGCACGCGATGCTGGGCAGCCGGGAAGACATGCAGTCCTTCGCCGAAGCAATCCGGAAAATTCAACGGGTGGTAACACAAGCCTAGCCGCCCGTCGGCACATCAGAGAACATCCGAAAAGTACTCCGATGCACTCTGTGTAATAACTTTTCCCTAACCCTACCATGAAAGTTAGCGTACTCATCCTCTCCTTTCTTTTTAGCTTTCAGCTCATTGCCCAGCCCATCAACCTGAAAAACGCCGTTGTTCTCGTTTCACCGTCCATCCCGGCGCCCATGCGGACCACCGCGCCCCAGATGCTGACGGAAGAAATTGCGAAACGAACGCACACGACGCTGAAGCAGGTGCAAAGCTGGCCCGGCAGCCGGGTCATGACGATTGCACTGGCCTTATCATCGGACCAAGAAGTGGCCGGAAAACCCGTTCCTGGCCGAACGAGCACGAACGTGCCGGAGCAGAAACCGGAAGGCTTCCGGATCATTACCGAAGGCCATACGCTCTGGATTTTAGGAGCCGACGCCCGGGGCATTCTGTTTGGGTCCGGCTGGTTGCTGCGGAATCTGAAAATGGACGCCAAACGGCTGGAGCTGGCCGGTCCGGTGAACATTGCCAGCGCCCCGGCTTACCCGATTCGCGGCCACCAGCTGGGCTACCGGACCACCGCCAACTCCTACGACGCCTGGACCGTCGCGCAGTTTGAGCAATACTACCGCGACCTGGCGATTTTCGGCACCAACGCCATCGAGGGCATTCCCTTTCACGAAGGCGAAACGCCCAGCGCCCTGTTTCCGATTCCGCCGAAAGAAATGCAGGTGCGCATAAGCGAACTGTGTCAGAAGTACGACATGGACTACTGGGTCTGGACCCCGGCCACGTTTGAACTGACCGACGATGCAAAACGGAAGGCGGAGATTGAAAAACACGAAGCGTTTTACCGCGCCTGCCCCCGGCTTGACCACATCTTTTTTCCCGGCGGTGACCCCGGCGATAACCACCCGCGTGAGGTGATGGCCTTTTTGAAAGATCTGCACGGCAAACTAATTCAATACCACCCGAAAGCAAAAATCTGGGTTTCCCTGCAGGGCTTCAGCACCGAGCAGATTGATTATTTTTACAAGTACCTAGCCCAAAACAAACCGGACTGGTTGCAGGGCGTCGTGTCGGGGCCGAGCAGTCCGCCGATGGCCGAAACCCGCTACCGCCTGCCCAAAAATTACCAGCACCGCGAATACCCGGATCTGACGCACAACGTTCGCTGCGAATTTCCGGTGGAGCGCTGGGATCAGGCGTATGCCCTGACGCTGGGCCGCGAAGCCATCAACCCGCGCCCATTCTTCTTTGCTCAGATTCACGGCAAATACGCCCCCTTTACCGACGGTTTTGTGTCGTATTCCGATGGCTGTCACGACGACATCAACAAGGTTGTCTGGAGCATGCGCGGCTGGGACCCAAACAAGGATGTCAACGAAATTCTGGCCGAATACAGCCGGTTTTTCTTTGGCTGGCCCCTCGCAAACGATGCCGCCGACGGCATTCTGGCGCTCGAAAACAACTGGCAGGGGCCACTGGCCCAGAACGGCGGTGTCGAAGCCACGTTGGCGTTCTGGAAAGATCTGGAAGCCGCTCATCCCACCCTGAACACCAATTGGCGCTGGCAGATGCTGCTCCTGCGCGCAACTTACGATGCCTACACGCGCCGACGCCTGCTGTACGAAGAAGGACTCGAAAAAACGGCCAACGCCCTGCTGGTCCGGGCAACGGAAACCGATCTATCCAAGGTCCTCGACCTGGCGCTGGCGACCGTCAACAAAGCCGATACCGAGCCCACTGCGCCCGAACTGCGGAAGAAAATAGAAACGCTGTGCGCTGATTTATACGCTTCAATTGGTTTACAAACGAGCGTTCCGAAGTACAAAGCGAAAGGGCCCGAGCGGGGGTGTCTGCTCGATTTTGTGGATTATCCGCTCAACAACCGCTGGTGGCTGGCCGACGAGTTTCAGAAAATCCGGGCCTTGAAAAGTCCCGCCGAGCAACTGGCCCGCATGAATGTGATCGCCAACTGGGAAAATCCGGGCAGCGGCAGTTATTACGACGACGTTTCGAGCGGGAGCAAAAGCCCGCGCGTCACGACCATTTCCGACGACGCCACCGACATTGCCTGGTGGAACGACGGCCTGAGCCGCGCCCGACTCTCCACCCAGACGTTTCAGAACAGCCCGGCTTTGGAGTACAGCGACCTCGACCCCGGCGCTCGCTACATCGTTCGCGTGGCGGGGTCCGGCGATGCGTTGCTGCGGGTCGATGGCAGACGCCTGCACCCGACGGTCTACCAGAAAGAACTGGAAACGTTCAAGGAGTGGATTGTGCCGTTGTCACTCACTCAGGACGGCCGGATTTCGATTTCCTTCGACCAGCCGGAAGAGTCGCACCTGAACTGGCGGCAACATTCAAAGATTTCGGATGTGTGGCTTCTGAAGCAATAAGGTTGGTATACAGGTGTATCAGCGATAACTCCGCTTAACGCTGATACATTCTAGCGCACCGCTGAGATACAACGTCAGACGCTACTTTCCCACCCGGTATTTATTCCGGAATTCGATCGGTGTGCAGCCCTTCACCTGCCGAAACTGCCGGGCGATGTTCTTGCTGTCCGTCAGCCCCAGGTCGAGCGCGATTTCAAAGACCGTCATATCGGTCTCCAACAGTTTTTGCGTGAACTTCTCGATGCGCAGGTTAAAAATGTACTTGTAGATCGGGTAGCCGGTAATCGTCAGAAACCGTTTTTCCAGCGCCCTTCTCGACATCGGCACCTGTTTGACGACCTCTTCCACCTGCAGGTTTTTATCGATGTTCTGGTGAATGTATTTCAGCGACGAAGCAATGTAATCATCGTTGGTCGCGTAAATATCGGTCGAGTGGCGCGTCACAATCTGCGTCGGCCTGACGACAACATCATAAAAGTTGGTAGCCCCCGTCTGAATCATGTGATCGAGCAGCCTGGCCGAATCGTAGCCGCCTTTTTCGGCGTCCAGCGCAATGCTCGACAACGGCGGGTCCGACAACTCGCAGATCATTTCGTCATTATCGACGCCCAGCACGGCGACCTCCTCGGGAATCCGGATGCCGGTTTGCCGGCAGGCTTCGGTGATGTGCTGCCCCTGCCGGTCGTCGCAGGCCATGATAGCGATGGGTTTGGGCAGTGATTGCAGCCACTGGCTCAGCGAACTCGGTTTGTAGTACCACAACTCGCTGGACTGCGCCTTGGTGTGTTCAAAGGTATGCACCATGTACCCGGCCTTTTTGATGTGGTTTTCGAACCCCTCGGCCCGCTCCCGCGACCAGACAATGTCCCGGAAACCGTAAAAAGCGAACTGGATGAAGCCTTTTTTCAGGAAATAATCGGCCGCCATCGCCCCCGCTTCGTGGTAGGCTCCCGTAATGTTAGGAATCTCGTCAAACCGCTCCTTGAAGTCCTGCGCAATTACCGCAATCCCGGCCTGAATGAATTCAGAAACTTCGTTGTCGTTGTAAAATTGCCCGATGATTCCGTCGGCCTCCCACTCCTTCGCCCACTGCAAAATCCCCTTGATTCCGATGGTTTCCCGGTAGAACAGCGGCATTCGGCAGAATACCCAGGGGCCGTGCTCCCGTGAGTACTTCGTCACGCCCTTCAGGAGGCTTTTACTGTAGTCTTCGGCAAAGTCGATGAGAAGGATGATTTTGTACATGATGTTAGAAAAGCTGTTTCGCAGCGTTAAACAGAAAAATTAGAATTAAGCGGAGACTTTATTTTACTCCGCTTAACTCCGCGAAACAACCCTTATTTACGCAAAAAGCTCTTTCAAACTTTTCACCGTTGCGTTGTTCACCAGCGGCCGCGCCCAGAGTCCGATGCTGAAAATATACCCCAGCGTCAGCAGCAGAAACAACATGGCAAACCGCAGGCCCACCAGCTCGGCCAGCCCGCCCACGATCAGCGGCACGACGGCTCCCCCGGCAATGCCGGTGCACAAAATACCGGAAAACGTGCCGTGGTGGTGGGGCACCGAATTCAGCGCCAGCGACACAATGATCGACCACATCACCGACGCAAAAAAGCCCGCCATCGGAAAAGCGTAAAGGGCCATGTCGACCGGTCCGAACAAACCCGTCAGCAGCGACACAATGGCCCCACTGGCAAACAGCATCAGCACCCGCCGACTGTCGAAGATTTTCAGGAGCAGCAAACCGAGCAGACAGCCGATCGTCAGCAGGCCCCAGAAATAGGCAATGACGGAAGCGCCCGTGGTGGCCGGATCAACGCCGTGGTAGGTTTGCAGAAACTGCGATGTCCAGTTGGCAATGCCCTGTTCAGTGCCCACGTAGGCGAAAATTCCGCAGAAAAACAGCAACACGGTTTTGTTGCCCAGCAACTCTTTGAAGGCTTTGCCGGTATCAATCCGCTCGTCATCCTTCAGGGCCACCGCGGGAAACCGCACGAAATAGATCACGATCACCATCAGCAAAGCCGTCATCGCGAAAACCCAGTACAGCGAAACCCACTTCAGGTTTTCGGGAACCAGCTGGTCAAAAAGGGCCAGCAAACCGGTGTTGTTTCCCGTGTGCACCCGGCTCACCAGATAACTGTACAACTGCGGACTCAGAAACGAAGCGGCCCCGAAAAACAACTGGGCCAGCACCGAATTAAACGCAAACTGGGCTTCCCCTCCGGCCACCCGCAGCAACGGATTGATGACTACCTGCAGCATCGCCATGCCCAAACCGATCAGAAAAAGCGACAGCAGGGCGACCGAAAAACTCGGAATCAGGGCGAACAGCAACGCCCCGGTAAACGCCAGCGAAAAAGCCACCAGCAACACCGGTTTTTCACGGTATTTTTCGACCAGAATACCCGACGGAATGGACATCACCCCGTAGGCCACAAAGAAGGCAAACGGCAAAAAACCGGCCAGCCCGATGCTGAGCCGAAAACTCGTGATAATGTCCGGGATAATCGGTCCCAGAATGTTAGTCAGAAACGAAATAACGAAAAAGATGAGCAGAATCAGGATGACAATCAGGGTGTTGCTCTTCATGGCTTACTGCACGTTTCCATCCACTACCATCGTCCGGCTCGACCGTCCGGCGGCATCAAAACTCTTCAGCTTAACCGTTCCCGACACCTTCACCGGAGCCGAGTACAGGGCCGATTGGGCCGTCGGTTCCGACCCGTCGGTGGTGTAGCGGATGCTCAGGCCCGGGTATTCGATGTTGGCTTTCAGGGTGCCGTTTTCGAGCAGGGCGCCGGGCAGCGGCAGCCGGTAATTGTAGCCGCCGTTGAGCGTGGCCAGCCGCGGCAGTTCGCGCTGGGCCAGCGTATTGGCAAAGACGTTCCACCCCGTTTGAATCGCTTTTTCCCGTGCCTCCCGGTTTTCGATGGTTTCCCACGGGCGCTCGGCCGCCCAGGCGCTTTCGGCAAAACCCAGCAGCTTGGGCAGCGAATAATATTCCATCATCTCCCGCCCTTTGACGGTTTCGCACCAGAGCTGCGATTCCAGACCGATCACGTTTTTGCGGGCTTCCGGTTTCATTTTTTCCAGACCGGCGAAGTTCAGCGGTTGCCCCAGCGAGGTCCGGTAGGTGGTTTTGAACATATCGAAAGGCGCAAACGTCCAGTTGGCGCGGGTATCGACAAAGCCGCCCCAGTACAAACCCGGCTCCTGCGGGTCGTTGTTGTAGGCCAGGTCGAAATAGAAGTTCGTTACGTTACACAGCACCACCGGGTAACCCGCGTTGGCCAGCCGGTTGCCCAGATCGAGGTCGAAGATGTTGTTCCAGATGTAGGGTACCACTTTCTTGCCCACAAAGTCCGGGTTGGGCAAGTACTTGCCTTCCGGCGATTTGGTCAGGGCAACTTCTTCCCAGCCGTGGATGCTCAGATTCCGCTTTTCGAGCCGTTTCAGCAGTTTACCGAAGAAATAGGATTGCAGGTTTTTCGGGTCTTTGATGGCCGGATTTTCTTTCAGTAGCTGGGCCGCCTGGGGCGATTTGGTCCAGACGCCTTCGGGCACTTCGTCACCGCCCGCGTGGAAGGTATCAAGCTTCAACCCGGCTTCGGTGTACATCTTGGCGATTTCATCCACCACTTTTTCGTAGAAATGGTACGTCGATTCGCGGGCCACGCTCACCACGTTGTCTTTGTAGGCCTGCGCCGACAGATACACCGATTTGTCGTCCGGATCGATGAGCCGGTATTCATTGGCTTCTTTCTCCTTGCCTTCCTTCATCAACCGATTATACCGCGCTTCCATCGACTTGATGGCCGCCCTTGCGTGGCCGGGAAAGTTCAGTTCCGGAATGACTTTAATATGCCGCTCGTTGGCGTACTTCAGAATTTCAATGAAATCGGCTTTTGTATAAAAACCGCTGCCGTGCTTGGTTTCATCGTAGGCTTTCGGTCCCGAACCGTAGGACGGGTGCAGCACCGGCGCGGCCATGCCCCCGGCGGTGTGTTCGCGCTGGGCACCGACCTGGGTCAATTCCGGCAAATCGTCAATTTCAATCCGCCAGCCCTCATCTTCGGTGGTGTAAAACAGGAAATGGTTGATCTTGTAAAAGGCCAGCAGGTCGAGCCAGCGCAGAATGGTTTCCTTGGTCTGAAAATTCCGGCTTACATCCAGGTGCATACTCCGGAACTGAAACCGGGGCGCGTCCTCAACCTGGGCATACGTCAGCGCCACGCTGGCGGACGGTTTCAGGTACGCTTCCGTCGGCAGCAGGGCCAGCAAACTCTGCACGCCATAAAATACGCCAGCGGCATCGCTTCCCGTGATGGCTACCCCGTTGGCGTCGATGCCCAATTTGTACGCTTCTTTGCCGACACCGTTTACCGAAACCGCACCGGTCGTCAGGATGATGCCTTTACCGGACGTTCCGCTCTGCACCGAAAAATCCGTTCCCGTCCGCTCTTTTAATTTTTTGCCCAGAAAACGCGCTTCGTTTTCCAGCCCGGCACCGTAATAAATCGGCAGTTTATTGTCCAGCGTTAACGTGCCTCCGCCCGTTGTCATTTTCACCGGCGAGGGAACGATTTGCTGCAACTGATTCGCACCGACCAGACTGAGCGCCAGGTTGTCCTGATACCGTTTGGCCGCCGTGTGGAGGGGCAGCTGATCGTCTTTTCCGCGCAACTGCTGCTCTTTCCGGCTAAACGGTAGCACCCGGTAATTGGCTACCTCGACTACATTCTCCTCTTTGCCGTCTTTGTCGTAAAAAACGAAGTACAGCCCCATTGGCGCGTCGGTCAGCTTAATGATGGCTTCCATACCCGAATACCGGATTTCGGTTGAATCGCCGGGGGCCAGGGAGAATCCGGCGTTGGGGGTCATTTTGTACCAGTCGCCGTTGATGTGCTGCACCGTCGCCGGTTGTTGGGTTTTATTGGCCTGAATCGGCCGGGGCGACATGTTGAAGAACAGCGCCCAGTTTTTATCGTTTAGCGTCAGATCGCTGTTGTTTGCCAGATTAAACCGGGCATCAAAGCCATGGTCTACATCGGTAAAATTGCTGATCAACTCCCAGGTGACATTGATTTGGCGGGCTTCGTTTTCGGAAGATTTGCAACCGTTCAACAAGAGTAAAACGGCCAGTAAGGCCGTGAGGCAAAAAAAGTTACGCATTGAGGGGAAAGTTAAGTAGCCTTAATAATACGGAATCGAGTAGTAAAAATACCACTGGTTTCCAAGACTTTTTCACCAACCGCTGCGATGATTGCCCCCACGACCCCGTCAACCCACCCGGCTGGCACCCTGGAAGCCAGCCCGTCCCGGCTGATCTCGCTCGACGCCCTGCGGGGTTTCACGATTGCCGCCATGCTGCTGGTCAACTTTCCCGGCGACGGTGATCACGTCTACCATCCGTTGCAGCACACCCGGTGGAACGGTTTGTCGTTTACCGACCTGATCGCGCCGTTGTTCCTCTTTATCATTGGCGTTTCCATCGTTTTTGCCTACGCGAAGCGGCTGGAAAGCGGAGCGCCCAGGGGCAAGCTGTATCGCAAGATCATCGTGCGGTCCGTCAAGATTTTTGCCGTCGGGATGTTTCTGAACCTGCTGCCCACCTTCGACGTTGCCAACCTCCGCTGGACTGGCACGCTCCACCGCATTGCCTTCGTCTTTCTGATTTGTTCGGTTATTTTTCTGAACACCAACTGGAAACAGCAAGCCTGGATCGGCGTCCTGACCCTCGTGGTGTACTGGCTGGCGCTGACGCAAATTCCGACCCCGGGTTACGGAAAAGTGATGCTCGAACCGGGGGCTAACCTGGTGGCCTGGTTCGACAGCCTGTACCTGCCGGGCCGGATGTGGAAGGGCACCTGGGACCCCGAAAGCATCCTCAGCACGTTCCCCTCGGCGGTTTCCGGCCTGACCGGTATGCTGGCCGGACGGTTACTGGTCGGCCGCCTGCCCCGGCTGGAAAAAGTGGCCTACCTGATGACGGTGGGGCTTTTCACGGCCGCAGCCGGTTACGGCTGGAATCTGACGTTCCCGAGCAACGAAAACCTCTGGACCAGCTCGTTTGTGCTCATCACCTCCGGCTTTGCGGCCCTGTTGTTAGGGGCAATTTATTTTCTGGTCGATATTCTAGGTCGCACCCAGGGCACCCAGCCGGGCATCATCTTCGGGGCAAACGCCATTGCGGTCTACGTCATGGGCGATTTGCTGTCTACCCCCTTTTACTACCTGAAATTTGGCGGCCATTCGCTCAATGAATACGGCGTTTCGGCCCTCACCAGCCTGGGCTTCGACCCACGTTTTGCCAGCATGGGGTACGCCCTGTTTTTCGTGGCCGTCAACTTTCTTCCGGCGTATCTACTCTACCGGAAAAGAATCTTTATCAAGCTTTAAGGCTCCTGTATGAGAAGAGCACTGCTATTTACACTTTGCTGCCTGCTGACGGCCTTTTCCTTCGGCCAGAAAAACGGCGTTAAGAAGGTTCGAATTGGGCTTTTTACGGACGCGCACATTCCGACCATGCACGACGGGGAAGCACGGTTGCGGGCGTTCAGGGACAGCATGAAAACCGCTATACCGGACTTCATTATCGAACTCGGCGACTTTCTGATTCCAGCGGAGAAATACGCTCCGGCCTTCGCCATCTGGCAATCCCTGCCCAATCCCAAATACCACGTCATCGGCAACCACGAAATGGACGGCGGCTACTCGCTCGAAAAAGCGCTGGCTTACCGCAACATGCCGTCTTCCTACTACACCTTCGACCAGAACGGTTTCCGGTTTATCGTGCTGGACGGTAACGACAAGAAATCGCCGGAACTGAAAGGCTACCAGCAATACATCGGGGCCCAGCAACGGGACTGGCTGAAGGCTGAACTAACCAAAGCCACCACGCCCATCGTCATCTTCTCCCACCAGGGTCTGGGCCCCGACGGGGTTGACAATGCCGCCGACATCCGGGCGATGCTCGAAGCGCACAACGCCAGGACCCGAAAGGCAAAAATCATCGCCAATTTCTACGGGCATATTCACTACGACCGCGCCGAAGAAGTAAACGGCATCTGGTACGTGTGCATCAATTCCATGTCCTACAAATGGCTGGGTGAGGAATACGGCTACGTGCGTTACAGCGACGAAATTGACCGGAATTTCAAGTGGATTAAATACACCGCGCCGTACAAAGATCCGCTTTATACCGTTGTCGAGATTTCGACGGACGGCCTGATTAAAATAGCGGGCAAAAAATCCGAATGGGTTGGTCCCTCGCCCTGGGATGTGGGCTACCCCACCGCCAACCAGGAGTACGACCGGCCCGAAATCCGGGCGCGGACCCTGCGCTTTTCGCCCGTGCATCCCTAGTATGACAGCATGACATTCCCGAACCCTACCCTTTTTGCACTTTCTTTCCTTCTGACGGCGCTAACCGGCCAGGCCCAAACCGGCAGCCCGGCCGAACCCGTGCGCTACGTCGGGGGCGAAACCGTCGACCCGAACGTTCACGAAGGACGGCTCCGGTACGCCATCGGCGTGGAAAGCCGCCAGACCGTCCGCGTCAACCGCACCCATCCCGAACAGGCCGACGACTACGGCTGGACCTACAACCACGCGTCGAACCTCTGCTACTGGAACAACACGTTTTACCAGCAGTACCTCAGCAACCCCGTCGACGAACACATTGCGCCCGGTCAGACGCTGATCACCACCTCGAAAGACGGACGGCAGTGGACCAAACCGGGGGTGGTTTTTCCGCCCTACGAACCGCCCGCCGGGGTGACGCTCCCGGACAGTTCCAACGGCTACATGATGCACCAGCGCATGGGCTTCTACGTGGCGCCCAACGGCCGGCTGCTCGTGCTGGCGTTTTACGGCCACGCGGAAGAGCCATTTAAAGAAGGCGGCATCGGACGGGTGGTGCGCGAAGCCTACCAAGACGGCTCCTACGGCCCGATTTACTTCATCCGTTACAGCAGCCACAAGACCGTCAACGGGGTTCAATGGAACGAAACCAACACGCGGTATCCGTTTTTCAAAACCTCAACCGACGCCGGTTTTCTGGAAGCCTGCCACGCCCTGCTGGCCGACAAACTCATGACGTTCCAATGGTGGGACGAAGACCGGGGACTCGACGGTTTTTACGGGGGCAAAGAAGCCCGGGAGGCCCTGTCGTATTACCACCGCAAAGACGGCAAGGTAGTGGCGTTGTGGAAGCGTTCGCACAGCGCCCTGTCGTCGGATGGTGGACAGACGTTTTCCAAGCCGGTCAAGGTGCCGACGTTTATCATGGCCGGGGGCAAACAGTGGGGCCAGCGCCTAAAGGATGGCCGGTATGCGATTGCCTACAACCCCATCGAACTCGACGAATACCGGTATCCGCTGGTCGTGGTGACGGGCGACGACGGTATTATTTTCGACAACATGCTGCTGGTGCAGGGGGAGGTGCCGCCCCGGCGGTTCTTCGGCCGCTGGAAAGATTTTGGTCCCTGCTACGTGCGCGGCATCGAAGAAGGCAACGGCAACCCGCCCGGCAACGACCTGTGGCTTACCTACAGCATGAACAAGGAAGATATTTGGGTGAGCCGGATTCCCACCCCCGTGCGGTATGCGGTGACGGGTCCGGTTGCCGATAATTTTGAGGGTCTAACCCTGAATGGCGCCGTGCTGAACTGGAACATCTACGCGCCGAAGTGGGCGCCGGTCACGGTGGTCAGCACGCCGGACGGCACCGGCAAATGCCTTGAACTAAGCGACAGAGACCCCTACGATTACGCCCGCGCCATCCGGATTTTTGAGGAAGGCAACCGCGTGGAAGCCCGCCTGAAGGTTCGGCCCGCTCAGGATAAGACCGGCATCCTGGAAATTGACCTGACGGATCGCTACGGTAACCGCCCGGTACGGATACGGTTTGATGAAAAAGGGGCCATTGTTGCCACGGATGGCCATCAGGAAAAGGTGCTGCAACCCTACCGCCCCGGGCATTGGTACGAACTAACTGTCCGCACCAACGCCAGCCTGCACGGCAGCTACGACCTGCGGATCGACGGAAAAACCGTCCTCGAAAAAGCGGCCCTGGCCGAAGCCGTCAAGTCCGTCGAGCGCCTGTCCATCCGAACGGGGCCGTACCGGGATCTGCCCAACCGGAAAACGCCCAATGAAGAACCGGGGCCGCCGTTGCCGGGGGCCGATGATCCGGTAAACCCCGCCGTGTTTTACGTGGACGATGTGCGGATTACTGCCAGTAAATGATCCGCTTGCGGCTATAACGGCAAGCTATTGAATATCCTAACCCTTACGATAAAATTTGCATGCGTCGATTATCTCCACCCCATTTCTGGCTGGTCTGCCTGCTCTTGTTGACCGCAACCCCGGCCTTTCCTGATTCCGTTGATTTATCCAAAGCCCAGATTTTCTGCCCAATCAAAGACAAGAACAGCCTACGCCGGAGCCTGGAGGTGTTGCAGCAGGAAGTGGAGAAACGGACCCGGATTCGGTTGCCCCTCGCCCGGAAACTACCCCCGGCCGGACAGCCCGTCATTGCCCTGGCGCTGGAAACCGATCTGACAACCTTCCCGGCCACCGTTCAGACGGCCCTGAACGCCCTGCCCGCCATTCGGAGCGAGGGGTTTAAACTGCTGGTGCAACCCAACAACGCGGTCTGGATTGTTGCGAAGGATGCCCGCGGGCTCTTGTACGGCGTTGGGCAGTTGCTGCGGAAGGCCGAGATGCGCCCCGGCCAGCTAACCCTTTCCGACAAAGCGACGCTGGCCAGCACCCCCCGTTATCCGATACGCGGGCACCAGCTCGGTTATCGTCCCAAAACGAATGCGTACGACGCCTTTACGGTGGCGCAGTTTGACCAGTACATCCGCGATCTGGCCCTGTTCGGAGCCAACAGCATCGAAATTTTGCCCCCGCGCACGGATGACGACGCGACGAGTCGGCACATGAAACTACCAGCCATCAGGATGGTGGGCGAACAGTCGCGGATTGGTCAGGAATACGGACTGGACGTCTGGATGTGGTACCCAAACCTGGGCAAAGACTACGAGCATCCCGATTCGGTTCGGCGGGAATTGAAAGAGCGGGAGGAGGTTTTTGCCACCGTCCCCAAACTGGACGCGGTGTTTGTACCGGGCGGTGACCCCGGCGACCTGGAGCCCGACGTGATGTTTACCTGGCTCGCCAAAGAAGCGCAGGTCTTGCAGAAGTATCACCCCAAAGCCAAAATCTGGGTTTCTCCGCAGGTTTTCCGGCCTACGCAGGCTTGGTTCGATGCGTTTTTTAAACACGTCAACGCCGACTATCCGTGGTTCGGTGGCGTGGTGTTCGGGCCGTGGGTGAAAATACCGGTGCAGGAGATTCGAAAGTTGGTTAAACCGTCGATCCCGATCCGCCACTACCCCGACATTACGCACAATTACAGTTCACAATACCCCGTTCCGCACTGGGACCTGGCCTGGTCGATGACGCTGGGCCGGGAGAGCATCAACCCGCGTCCGCACGACGAAAAAGCCATCCACAACGCGCTCGATGAGTTTGGTGTGGGCAGCATCAGTTACTCGGAAGGCACCAACGACGACGTGAACAAGTTTGTCTGGAGCGATCAGGACTGGAACCCCGAAACGCCTGTCATTGAAACCTTGCGCGACTACGCCCGGCTGTTTATCGGCCCCGACTACACCGAAACCGTTGCCCAGGCCCTGATTTCGCTGGAAAACAACTGGCGGGGCAACCTGCTCACCAACCAAGCCGTTGGGCAGTCATTGCGGCAGTGGCAATTGCTGGAGCAGCAGGTACCGCCGACGGTGCTGCAGAATCCGCGCTTTCAGATGGGCCTGATCCGGGCATACTACGATGCCTACACCCAGCGCCGGTTGTTGTACGAAACCGAACTGGAGCAACAGGCCCGCGATGGCCTGGCAAACGCCCCCAAAACCGGCAGTCGGCCCGCCCTGCAGCAAGCTAAAATTACGCTCGAAAAAGCCTGGAAAGACCGCATCTGGCCCGACTACCGGACGAAATGCTTCGCACTGGCCGATTCGCTCTTCAAGTCGATCGGGGCGCAATTGACGATGGAAAAGCACGGCGCCATGTCGGGCCGGGGCAATTTCATCGACAACATCGACATTCCGCTGAACGATTCCCCCTGGCTGATGGACCAGCTGGCGACCATTGAGCAACTGTCCGACGAAAAAGAACGACTCGCCAAAATCCATGCGCTTCTTCACCGCACCGACCCCGGACCCGGCGGTTTTTACGACCACTTCGGCGCGCCGGAAAGCTGGTACCGGGTGGTTCCGGGCGAAAGCTGGGCGAAAGACCCCGGTAGTCTGCGCTCCCCGCGCATTGGCTTTGGCGTCGGGCTGGTTGGGGAAGAGTGGGTGGATGAGATCAAGGCCCTGGGTTTCAAAGGACAGATTACGCCCCGCGTCTGGATGAAACAAGCCAAAACTTTGTACGACCAGCCGCTGAAAATCGCCTACAACGAACTGGACCCAACGGCTTCGTACCGGATGCGGATTGCCTACACCGGCCGGTTCCGCTCCCGCATGAAGCTCACCACCGACGACGGTTCGGTCATCCACGAGTTTATCCAGACCGGCAGGCAGCCCATCTTCGAATTCGACGTGCCCCAAACGGCCTCAGCCGACGGCAAAGTAACCTTCATCTGGACCTGCGGGGAGGGCGAGCGCGGTTCCCAGGTAACGGAAATCTGGTTGATTCGGAAGTGAGACTGGAGAGTCAAGACAAGAGAAGCGAGACTGGAGACGTTGTTCATCTCCATCATCTTTTGTCTTACTTCTCTTGTCTACCCGCGCTATTTTGCCGTAATCCAGTCCATGATCAGGCTGGACCGCGCGCCGGTTTCGCCGGTACTGGGCGCTTTGCCTTCGCCCCGCAGCTCCTTGACAATCTCTTCAATCATTGGCTGCTGAACGTGCTGGGGATACGGGATGGTGTAAACCTCCGTACCAGCCGCGGTTTCAACTTTAATATCGAATTTTTCGAAGAATGAAAACGTAATTTTTCCCTGGGAGCCAACCAGATAAGCTTCGTCGATGCGCTGTTGCGGGTTGACGGTAAAACACCAGCTTCCGAGGCCCAGCACGCCGGATTCAAACTCGAAATTGGCCACCACAACGTCGTCGGCGGAGTAGAGTCCGGCCTGGTTGCGGGCAATGCCGCGGGCGGTTTTAATCGGTCCGAGCGCGAATTCCAGAAAATCGAACTGATGGGCCGCCAGGTCGTGAAAATGACCGCCACCGGAGATTTCCGGAAAAACCCGCCAGCGGGGTTGCGCTCCCTCCCCCACCTCCTCGGCGTGGGGTTGCTGATGCAGGTGAATATCGACAAACCGGATATCCCCAATCACGTTCTGGTCAATCAGCTCTTTGACTTTCAGAAAGTAATCGAGCGATCGGCGGTAATACGCTACAAACAGGGGCATCCCGGTTTCGCGGCTAACCTGCACCATGGCTTCGCACTCGGCGGTATTTCGGGCCATCGGCTTTTCCACGTAAACGGGTTTGCCCGCCCGCAGTGCCCGAATCGCGTAGTCGGTATGCGAACCGGGGGGCGTGGCAATGTACACGGCATTCACCTCGGGATCGTTGATTAAGGCGTCTGCATCATCGTACCACCTGGGTACTCCGTGCCGGTGGGCGTAATCGGCCGCCAGTTCACCATCCCGGCGCATCACGGCCACCAGGGTCGAATTCGGTACTTTATTGAAAGCTGGGCCGCTTTTCACTTCGGTTACATTGCCGCAACCGATAATGCCCCATTTGATCTGATCCATCATAACGCGGTAAGCTGCAGCCGACCGGATTCTACTTACTAGATAACAAACGAAGACCCTTCATCGGTGGGGCTTTTGTCGCCAACGGCTTTGCGGATGTTCCCGATATCGTTGCGTAACCGCTGCCCGAACAGGGCCACATCGAAACTATGAACGATGATGTTGACCCCCTGCCGCACCCAGTGAATCTGGCGCTCCGGCGACTGCGAAAAGTGAATACCAACCGAAAGCCCTTTGCCGCGGGTGGTCCGGATGATTTTCAGGACAGCCGCTTCAAAATCCGGATGGTCGTACTGCTCGGGAATGCCCAGGCTCACCGAAAGATCGTGCGGACCAATGAAAACCGCATCCAGACCGGGCACCGACAGCAGTTCGTCCAGCCGCTCCAGCGCCGGTACGCTTTCGATGTTGGCAATGCAGAGGTTCCCGGCGTTGTGGGCTTCGAGGTACTGCCGCAGATCGTCCGGCATTTGCTCTTTTCCGCTCAGGTAACGCGCCAGCCGTTCGCCCTTCAGCGGTCGGTATTTGGTAGCCCCCACCAGATCCGTAATCTGATCGACGGATTCCAGGTAGGGCGCAATCACGCCCACGGCCCCGCCGTCGATGGCCTGACAAGCCAGAAACGGATTCGGTTGCGGGATCCGGACAACGGGCGCAATGCCGTATGCGCGGAAAATCTGGCACAAACGGGCGAGTTCGGACCGGTCCAGCGGGATGTGTTCGGTATCGAGGAATACGAAATCAAGCCCCGCCCGTTGCAGGGAAACCGGCCACATGGGTGCCGTGGCGGTGATGCAGGTTCCGTACACATTCTGACCGTTCCTCAGCTTCTGAAGCAGGATGGATTTGGGCGCTATCGCCATCTTGGTAACTAATTAGTGGAGAATGCCGGACCCGTTCAGGCACTCAAAATCATAGTACTTCGCTTTCCCCAATTCCGACTATTTCAAAAAGAATTATTTATAGTCTCGTGGCCTGATTTACGAAAAACGAGTATTTATGGACAGTAAAATGCTATTGGATTAAAAACCGTTATTCAGACCACGTTCACCTATTTCCTTCTGTTGATGAAACCCATCGTTCAAATTTCCCTTGATCTGACCAATATTGATGAAGCGCTCGAAACGGCGGCTCTGGCCATGCGGGCGGGGGTCGACTGGCTCGAAGCCGGTACGCCCCTGATTCTGGCTGAGGGCTTACACGGCGTGCGCAAACTGCGTGAAGCATTCCCCAACGTACCGATTGTGGCTGACCTCAAAACCATGGACGGCGGCTATCTGGAAGCCGAGATGATGGCCAAAGCCGGGGCCACTCACGTGGTGGTGATGGCCCGCGCCCACGCCGAAACGATCCGGTGCGTCGTACAGGCCGGACGGGATTTTGGCGTCAAAGTAATGGGCGACAACATGGTTTGCCCGGATATGGTGGAAGGTGCCCGATGGCTCGAAGACCTGGGCTGCGATTACGTCATTCACCACATCGGCTACGACGAACGCCGGGGCATTGCCGCCCAGGGCCACCGCATGCCCAGCCCGCTCGATCAGCTGCGGGAGGTTGTTCAGGCCGTCAAGGTGCCGGTGCAGGCCGTGGGCGGTCTGACGCTCGAACAGGCCATCCGCTGTCCGGAATACGGCGCTCCGCTCGTGGTGCTGGGTGCTCCGCTGACGATCGACGCCGACGCGTTCAAAACCGCCGACGGTGATCTGGAAAGCTCCCTCCGGCTGATCTGCGAAAAAATTCACGCGTACGGCGATGTGGCCGTAGGAACCTACTGACCGTTTTCCGAAAATGACGTTGATCCCGTCATTTTCCTTCAACCCTTACACACCCCGGAATGAATTCTGCTGCTGTTGTCAATTTTGCCCCCGAGAAAGGCTCGGTGGAAATTCGGGAAATTCCCAAACCGTCGATTGGTGAGGAAGATGTGCTGCTGGAAGTCGCCAACGTCGGCGTCTGCGGCAGCGACCTCCACCAGTGGACCGCCGATCATAGCTGGCCCGTCAACTACCCCGTCGTACTTGGCCACGAGTTTGGCGGGCACATCGCCGAAGTAGGCAGCCGCGTGGTGGGCTGGAAAGAAGGCGACCGCGTAGTGAGCGAAACCGCGGCCGTGATCGATCCCAACAACCCGCTGTCGCGCCAGGGGCTCTACAACCTGGACCCTACCCGCAAAGGCTTTGGCTACGGCGTCAACGGGGCCATGACTCGTTACGTCCGGGTGCCGATGCGCTGCCTGCACCACGTACCGGACGAGCTGGCGTTTGAGCAGGCCTGCCTGACCGAACCCTGCTGCGTGGCTTTCAATGCCGTGGTGGAAAACTCCCGGCTGAAACCCGGTGACCGTGTGGTGGTGCTGGGACCAGGCACCATCGGGATTCTGTGCGCGGCCATGGCGCGGCTGTGCGGGGCCGAAGTGGCCGTTGTCGGCCTGGAAGCCGACCGCCACCGGTTGGCCATTGCGCAGCAATACGGTTGTGAAGCCATCATCGGCGACGCCACCGAATGGGCCAAAAAGCGCGACGGCCTGGGTGCCGACTGCGTGATTGATGCCGCCGGAGCCAGTATAACGCTGAAAATTGCCCTGCAACTGGTGCGCCCCAACGGTCACATCACCAAAGTCGGCTGGGGTCCGCAACCGCTGGGCTTTTCCCTCGATGCGCTGGTGCAGAAAAACGTGACCCTCCAGGGCAGTTTCAGCCACAACTGGCCAATCTGGGAGCGGATTCTGGCCCTGCTCGCCAGCGGACAACTGGACGTCAAACCCATCATCGGGGGCGTCTGGTCAATCAACGACTGGCACGAAGCGTTTGAAAAAATGCACCAGGGCGAGGTAATCAAGAGCGTTCTGAAACCGGTATAGATTCTATTTAAGAAGAAAGACAAGAGAAAAGCGCTTTTCGTTTTTTGCCACTTTTAGTCTCTGGTCTTTCCTCTGTTGTCTTAAGTCATGCGCTTAGAAAAGAAAGTTATTATCGTTACCGGCAGTTGCACGGGCATCGGAAAGGCCATTGCCAAACGGTGCGTGGCGGAAGGAGGCCGGGTTGTTATACACGGGCTGGAACCCGAGCTGGGTCAGGAGGTCGTGCAGGAACTTGGCCCTGCGAATGCCGTACTGCACATCGAAGACCTGGCAACGGAAGGGGTGGCCGAGCGGCTGGTTGCGGTAGCCGTCAAGGCGTTCGGGCGGCTGGATGCGGTGGTCAACAACGCGGCTTTGGTCCTCTCGTCGAACCTGCACACGACAGATCTGACGTTTTTCCGGCGAATGCTCGACGTAAATACCCTCGCTCCGTTTGCGCTCATCAAAGCCGCCCTGCCGCAGTTGAAACAAAACCGCGGTTGCGTGCTGAACATTGGCTCGGTCAACGGCTGGAGTGGTGAACCCGACCTGATGGCCTACAGTGTGTCAAAAGGTGCCCTGATGACCCTGACCCGCAACCTCGGCGATACGCTTCACCGGGAAGACGGTGTTCGGGTAAACCAGATCAATCCGGGCTGGGTGATTACCGAAAACGAAGCCCGGCGTAAACACGAACAGGGACTGGCCGAAGACTGGTACAAGGATGTCCCCCCGGTTTTTGCTCCGTCCGGCCGGATTTTATGGCCCGCCGAAATTGCCGCGGCCGCCGTCTATTGGCTGGCCGACGAAAGCGGGCCGATTAGCGGACAAATCGTTGATCTGGAACAATATCCGTTTATTGGCCGAAACCCGCCCAAAAACTGACTTTACGCACGGAAAAACGTACGCACGAAAAACTGAATCACGTCAGGAATCGACACGACATTCTCTACACTCAAAAAACACTGGCCCCGCGGCCGGTCTGTTTATACAACATGCCCAAACTAGCTGCTTTTCCCAAAGCCTTTATGCAGGCCCTCTGCAAAGACGGTTCCATGACGGTTTCCGAATGGATTGAACTCGCCGTCCAGCTCGACATCGACGGACTGGAGTGGTACGCCGGTTTTCTCGAAATGGCCGACGAAGCCAACTGGAAACGGTTTCGCCAGCAGGTGGAAAGCCACGGCAAGGTGATTCCGATGATGTGTTGCTCACCGGATTTTACCCACCCCGACCCGGCTTTCCGCGCCAGCGAAATTGCCAAACAGAAACGCTGGATCGACATGACCTACGCGCTGGGTGGTTCGTACTGCCGGGTGTTGTCCGGCCAGCGTCGTCCGGAACTGACCGTTGAGGAAGGTGTTCAACTGGCCGCTGACTCGATTGAAGCGTGTCTGCCCTACGCCCGCGAGCACGGTATTACGCTCATCATCGAGAACCACTACAAAGACGACTTCTGGGAATACCCGGAATTTGCGCAGAAGATGGATGTCTTTTGCCAACTCGTCGACCGGATTCACGACCCGAACTTTGGCGTCAACTACGACCCGAGCAACACGTTTCTGGCGGGCGAAGAGCCCCTGGAACTGCTGGACCGGGTGGTCAACCGCGTTGTGACGATGCACGCCAGCGACCGCTACCTGCTTTCGGGCACCATCGAAGACCTGCGCCGGGAAGAAGGCGGTGCCGTTGGGTACGCAAAACGCCTGAGCCACGGCGAAATTGGCAAAGGGCTTAACGATTATGATGCTATTTTCACCAAACTGAAAGCCGTTGGCTTCGACGGCTGGATCAGCATTGAAGACGGTGTTGACGGCATGGCCCAACTCGAGCGCAGCGTGGCGTTTCTCCGCCGAAAAATGGCCGAATACTGGCCCGCCGTGCCGGTTGACTAACCGTCCGTTTTAAAATCCCCATCGCATGAGCAAGTGGATCTGGTTCCTGCTTTTCTCCGGCGCGCTGAACGTTCGGGCGCAAACCCGGTTGTATGTTTCACCGACCGGAAACGATTCCAGTCCGGGAACGCTGGCGCAACCGATGGCCACCGTCGGGAAGGCGCTGGAAAAAGTAAAAACCGCTTCGCAGCAAACCGTTCAGATTCTCCTGCGGAAAGGCACCTATTATTTACCCGAAACCGTACCGATCAGCCCCGCAACCGTTGGCAACAAAACGCTGACGATCAGCTCCTACGCGACCGAAAAGGTTACCTGGAGTGGTGGTCGCAAGCTCCGGCTTCGCTGGCAGAAATCGGAGCATGGCGTCTGGACGTCCCACGTCGATGGTCCGCCGTTTGAGCAACTTTTTCTGAACGGTAAAAAGCTGGTGCTGGCCCGGTATCCGAATTTTGACGCCCAGGCGCGGGTGTTCAACGGCACGGCGGCCGATGCCCTGAGCGAAGCCCGAATCGGCCGGTGGCAGAATCCGGCAGGCGGTTACATCCACGCTCTGCACCAGGGTGAGTGGGGCGATTTTCATTACCGCATCACCGGCAAATCGGGCGGACAGCTTCAGCTGGATGGCGGCTGGCAGAATAACCGCCCCGCGCCCCTGCACCCCAAAGAACGGTTTGTAGAGAACATTCGGGAAGAACTGGACGCGCCCGGTGAGTGGTTTTACGACCGATCGACCCAACTGCTTTACCTGCTTCCTCCCGCGGGTTTTAATCCCGCCACAGCCACCATCGAGGTATCCCGGCTCAAGTCGCTACTCGAACTGAAGGGCTCACCGGACAAACCGCTGCAACAGGTCACGGTGCGCGGCATCCGGTTTGTGCAGGCCGAACGGACATTTATGGAGCCCTACGAGCCGCTGCTGCGCAGCGACTGGATGATGTACCGGGGAGCCGCTGTCTTTCTGGAAAATACCGAAACGTGCCGCATCGAAGACTGTGAATTTACCGCGCTGGGCGGCAATGCCGTCATGCTGAGTCGTTACAACCGAAAATCGGCGGTCGAAGGCTGCCATTTTCACGACATCGGTGCCAGTGCCATCAGTTTTGTGGGTGATTCGTCGGCGGTTCGTTCGCCCGTGTTTCAGTACGAAAAGTTTGTCCCTTACGGGCAGATGGATTTGAAACCGGGGCCGAAAAACGGTCAGTATCCAACGGAATGTGTGGCGGCAAACAACCTGATTTACCGGATTGGACAACTGGAAAAACAGTCAGCCGGGGTTCAAATTGCGATGGCATCCGGGATTCTTGTCCGGCACAACTCGATTTACCAGGTGCCACGGGCGGGGATCAACATTGGCGATGGAACCTGGGGCGGACATGTGCTGGAATTTAACGACGTGTTCGATACGGTGCTGGAAACCGGCGACCACGGATCGTTCAACTCCTGGGGCCGCGACCGTTTCTGGCACCCGAACCGCAGGACGATGGACAGTCTGGTGGCCGTTCATCCGGAGCTGATTCGGCTGGATGCGCAAAAAACAACGGTTATTCGCAACAACCGGTTTCGCTGCGATCACGGCTGGGACATTGATCTGGACGATGGCAGCAGCAATTACCACATTTACAACAACGTGCTCCTGAACGGCGGGCTAAAATTCCGGGAAGGCTTTTACCGTACGGCCGAAAACAACATCCTGATCAACAATTCATTTCATCCGCACGTCTGGTTTGCCAACAGCGGAGACGTTTTCCGGAAGAACATCGTCATGCGGCCCTATGCACCCATCGGCATCACGGAGTGGGGCAAGGACGTTGATTCCAACCTTTTCCTGGACCAGACAGCCCTGCAAATGGCGCAAAAGGCCGGAACTGACGCGCACAGCGCCTTCGGCGACCCGGCGTTTGTGCAGCCCGAGCGGGGCAACTACCGGGTCAACGCCGGCAGTCCGGCGCTGAAGATCGGATTCGTGAATTTCCCGATGGATCAGTTTGGCGTGCAAAAACCGTCGTTGCGGGTTCTGGCCCGAACGCCCTCACTACCGACGTTGCTGAACAGCCAGTTTGAAGCATCGGTGCAGGAACTGACCTGGCTGGGCGCTTCCATCCGCACCGTGCGCGGCCTGGGCGACCGCTCGGCGTTTGGTTTGCCGGATGAAAAAGGCGTCATTGTCGTGAGCATCCCGAAAGGCAGCCCACTCGAAGCAGCGGGGCTAAAAACCGGCGACGTTATCCGAACGGCAAACCAGGAGGAAACTCCCAACGTCGGGCGACTGATCGCCATTCAGCAGCCAGTCAACTGGACGGGACAGCTGGGCGTAACCGTCATCCGGAATCAGCAGACAATTTCGTTAACTTTGCCGTTGAAGTAACCAGACAAAAACGGTTGCCCTTGCTCTCCCCAACCCTGCAAGGGTGGTGGTGTGTTTGCGGTAAGGATACCGGATTTGGCCGGTTGAGACGCCCTACGGACCTTCCATCTTAACGAAAGTGATGTTGCGCTTCAGCCCTTCCAGCTTCGTTCGCTTCACGGCCGACCGCCGGAAAATTTCCCCGAAAACCTCCTGCGTAATTTCTTCCCAATCACTCTTGCTCAGCTCCTGAAGGGCCGGATTCGGGTCGAAAGCCGGGGTGCGGTGCGGGCGGGCAAACCGGTTCCAGGGGCACACATCCTGGCAAATGTCGCAGCCGAAAATCCAGTTTTCAAACTTGCCTTTTACTTCGTCCGGAATGGCGTCTTTGAGTTCGATAGTGAAGTACGAAATGCATTTGCTGCCGTCCACCACGTACGGTTCCGTGATGGCGTCGGTTGGGCAGGCATCCACGCAACGGGTGCAGGTGCCGCAGTAGTCGGCCATTGGTCCATCGGCTTCCAGCTCCAGGTCCAGAATCATTTCGCCAATAAAAACGAAGCTGCCCATCTCCCGGGTAATCACGTTGGTGTGTTTACCGACCCAGCCCAGACCGCTGCGTTTGGCCCAAACCTTGTCCATCACCGGGGCCGAATCGACAAAAACCCGGCCGTCCACCTCTCCGATTTCCGCCTGAACAGCCGCCAGCAACTCTTTTAATTTATCCTTGATAACAAAGTGATAATCCGTGCCGTACGCGTATTTTGAAATCTTGTAGCCGTCACCCTCCCGGGCGATGGTTTTCTCGGGGTAATAATTCAGCAGAACCGTGACCACCGATTTGGCTCCCTCCACCAGCAGACGAGGATCAAGCCGTTTGTCGAAATGATTGCCCATGTACCCCATCTGCCCGTGCCGATTCTGCCGGAGCCACGCTTCCAGCCGGGGTGCTTCCTCTTCCAGAAATTCGGCTTTGGAAACCCCGCAGAAATCGAAGCCCAGTTCGGCGGCTTTGGCCTTGATGAATTGGGTATGTTTTTTGATCACTTCAACCATAATTCTGTCCTAAACAGCCCGTCGCATTTTTCCTATAAACCCGAACCGAACGTGACACGTTCCTTGTTAGTGGCAAAGTAATCGCCGGGTTTGGCGAATAAAAATGTCATCTTGTCAGTATTCTGAAAATTGGCAGTTAATTTGCTTTTTTTTTAAATCACTATGTGGTGGCGACGAAATACAACCAAGCGTATGGAAAATAAGGAAACTTTGAACACCGAAGAACAGGAAAACGTGCAGCAACCTGACAATACCGTCAACGAACCTACAACCGATTCCCCCGTGGCTGACAATACGTCGGAAGACCCCGCAGCGGAAGCCACTGAAGCTCAGGGTGTAGTTTCTGAATCTGATAAAGTAAGTGGTGAACTGACTGATTTAAAAGATAAATACCTGCGGCTTTACGCCGATTTTGAAAATTTCCGCCGGCGGACCGCCAAAGAAAAAGTAGACCTGATTTCGAACGCGAACGAAGGACTGCTGGTGAAGTTGCTGCCGGTGCTGGACGACTTCGAGCGGGCTCTGAAATCGGCCGACAGCACGTCGGACGCCAATGCCCTGAAAGAAGGCGTCCAGTTGATCTATAATAAATTCTATAAAGTTCTGGAATCCAAAGGAGTCAAATCGATGGAATCAGTCGGCCAGGTTTTTAACCCGGATTTGCACGAAGCCATCACCCAGTTTCCCGCACCCAGCGAAGACCTGAAGGGAAAAGTGATCGACGAAACCGAGAAAGGGTATTTCCTGAACGACAAAGTGATTCGGTTTGCGAAAGTAATTCTGGGCTCCTAACGATGCGATACTGACGATTAGACTGAACGACTGGCCTCCTCCAAATCGTTCGGTCTAATCGTTTTTTCAACCAACTTATACATGGCTACGAAACGAGATTATTACGAAGTATTAGGGGTCGACAAGAACGCTTCGCCGGACGACATCAAGAAGGCGTACCGGAAAATGGCGATCAAATACCACCCCGATAAAAACCCGGACGACCCCAGCGCCGAAGATAAATTCAAGGAAGCCGCCGAAGCCTACGACGTTCTGAGCGATGCGCAGAAAAAAGCCCGCTACGATCAGTTCGGCCACGCGGGCATGGGAGGTGCAGCGGGAGGTGGTCCGTCAATGGACGATATTTTCTCGCAGTTTGGCGATATTTTCGGCGACGAAAGCCCGTTTGGCAGTTTCTTTGGCCGGGCTGGTCAGCAACAGGGTCGGCGCGTTCGGCGTGGGTCGGATCTGCGGATCAAACTGAAGCTGAACCTGCAGGAAGTGGCCAACGGGGTTGAAAAGAAAATCAAAGTAAAGCGGCACGTGGCCTGTACGACCTGTGGCGGCAACGGCTCTAAAAACGGTACGGCGGTAACAACCTGTAACAGCTGTAACGGCACGGGCCAGGTCCGGAAAGTGGTTAATACCATGCTGGGCCAGATGGTTTCTACCAGCACCTGTCCGACCTGTAACGGCGAAGGCAAAATGGTCACCGAACGCTGCGATGTCTGCTTCGGGGAAGGCCGTTTGTTGCAGGAAGACGTTATTCCGATCAAAATTCCGGCGGGGGTTGCCGAAGGCATTCAGCTCTCCGTAACGGGCAAAGGAAACGTTCCTCCGCGCGGGGGTGTGGCCGGCGATCTGCTGATTGTCATTGAAGAAGAGGAAGACGATAACCTGAAGCGCGACGGGAACAACGTCGTTTATGACCTGCACATCAACTTTGTCGATGCGGCTTTGGGAACGTCCGTCGAAGTGCCGACCATTGATGGCCGGGCGCGGATTACACTCGAACCCGGTACGCAGGGGGGCAAGATTCTCCGGTTAAAAGGCAAAGGCATCAAGGAATTGAACGGCTACGGCCGGGGTGATCAACTCATCCACATCAACATCTGGACGCCCAAAACGCTTAATTCCGAGGAGCGTCATATGCTCGAACGGCTGCGAAACTCCCCCAACTTTCAGCCCAAACCCGGAAAAAATGAGAAGGGATTCTTCGATAAAATGAAAGACTTCTTCCACTGATAAGGGATTAAAAACGAATCAGCCCGGCCAATTGGTCGGGCTGATTCGTTTTAGGGCCTGTTCTTCTTCCGGATGGAGTCCAGAGGTTCCTCTTTTCCCTGCGGTACCTGAAATGAATGCAAACGGGTGCCCGAGTTGGGCATCGGTATGGTTCGGCTTTCGTCGTGCTGATGAACGGGCATGTTGGGCTTAAGCGAAGGCTTGGCGTTGGGCATGACATCCACTCGCTGCTCCTCAGGTCTTTTCGGAAGCTCCGGCAAATTTTTCGGCAAACGCAGGGTGTCGGCTGGTGCGCCGACACTTAGTAGCAAATAACACAGCGTCGTTATCATGGCAAGGTTGTTTAAAGTTTCCCGAACTCTACTTGCACGCTACCAACTTATCGTCAGCCAGTCAACGAAAGCCGTTGACTGGCTGACGCATTGACGATCATCCTAACGCATTCAGGTGTTTCTGGAAGATGGCTTCGTATTTCTTCGCCAGAGCCTCCTGCTTTGTTTCCCGGAACGCATTCACAATGGTTTGCAGGTTATACATATCGAAGTTGGCGTCGTTGCCGCCCCCACCGGTTTGTTTGATGTAAGTCAGGCTCTGGTCGGCCCGCGTCGCAATCACATCAGCCATTTCCTGAGCGGTTTTAACGTCACCGACGGTCAGCAGAATCTGAATGTAATTGGTCGAAATCTGGTCGTACGGAATGCTCTTGTCCGGAATTACCTCCAACGAACGGTGCAGTGCTTCCTTCGCCTGGGCGTTTTTACCCTCCCGCATCAACTGATCGGCCAGCCGCAGGAACGCAATCCGGGCCGACACCACCGGCGAGCCGCGGTACGTATCATCGTAGTACGAATTGGGGTTGTTCATTTCCCGCCAGAAGGTTTTCGTCATCATGGTTTTGTACATGACATCCGTATTCACAAAGCCGTCTGACGCCCCCGGAACCTGCACCGGCAGCAACCGGTAGGCGTATCCTTCCAGTTGCATGTGATCTTTCAGGTTCAGGTAGTTCGACTGCCCCAGCGTGGTCGAGAAGTAAACGGGCCGCTGCCAGTTGTTGGTCGCGATGATATCCAGCATGATCAGGTCGGGCTTGTAAATATCCTGCTTGCCGAAATTCCAGACCAGCGTGTCTTTCAGCATCGGCTGAAACTTGGGCGATACAAAACCCTGCTTCTGCACAGCCGCTTTATCAACGGGCAGGAAGAAGGTCGTCGACGGCAGAATGTTGGTCATTTCGCCGGTCGTCAGCGGTACCTGGATAGCCGGATTATTCTGTTTGATCAGCCCGATGTATTCTTTTAGATTGATACCGTTCTTCACGGCCGGGATTTCGTAGAACGGAATCACGTCGTTTTTGCCCTTGTTGAACTGGGCAAACTCCAGCGAAATGGGCAGCGCTTCCGACTCGTACGTCTTGCGCTTCATTTGCTGAATGTACCATTCCGTTCCGAGCAGACTCAGGTTACACACCCGTACGTCGGTCCGGAAGCCTTCCACTTCCTGGACATACCACAACGGGAACGTATCGTTGTCACCGCCGACAAACAGGATGGCGTTCGGGGCGCAGGAATTCAGCAGGTTTTTGGCAAAATCAACGGAATGGTAGCGGTTGGAGCGGTCGTGGTTGTCCCAGCTCTTGGCTCCCATCATCACCGGCACCAGCAGACACAACCCGGACACCAGCCCGACGCGCAGCTTCTCGTTTTTCAAATACGCGGATACGCCATCGATCAGTGCCACGACCCCGAGCCCAATCCAGATCGCGAAGAAGTAGAACGACCCAACGTAGATGTAATCCCGTTCGCGGGGTTCGGAGGGCGGGGAATTCAGGAAGATTTGCAGGGCAATACCGGTGAAGAAAAATAGCAGCCCGACAATCAGCAGGTCCCTCGAGCGCCGGAAATACTGAATAACGATCCCAAACAAGCCCAGCAGGAACGGCAGCATGTAGAAATTATCGCGCGCCTTGTTGTTTTTAATCAGATCCGGAACGCCCTGATCACTCGTCCAGGGCAGCAGGTAACCGGAGCCTTCCTGATCGCCCGCCCGCCCGGCAAAATTCCACATCAGATACCGCCAGTACATATGACCCAGCTGATACTGGAAGAAAAACTGCAGGTTGTCGCCCATGGTCACTTTCCGCGTGGGTTGCCCCGACTGATCGAGCGGAATGTTCAGCATCTGCGAATAAAGCTGCGGGTGGCCGGGCTGGTTGCTGTAAATCCGGGGAAACAGCATTTGCTTATCGCTGTCGTAGACGTACTCCGGCATGTAGTCGAATACTACATATTTGCCATCGCGTTTCTCGTACTGCGGAGACCCTTTTTTCTGATCGACGGGCCGGGAAAAGAACAGCGGACCGTAAGACAGCGAGCGGCTGCCGTATTGTTCGCGTTTCAGGTACGACACAAAATTGATTACATCGCTCGGGTTGTTTTCGTTGATCGGTGTGTTGAAATCCGACCGGATCAGGACCTGAATGTACGATGCGTACCCGATCAGCACGAACGCCAGCCCCAGCAGGGCGGTATTCAGCACCGGGCTGTTTTTGCGGGCCGACCAGATGATTCCGTAGATCAGCGCGCCAAGAAAAATAGCTGCGAAGATGTAAATCCCCGTTGTGTAGGGCATCCCGAGGTTATTCACAAAAAACCGTTCGACGGCGAAAGCGGCCGATGGCAAGCCCGGAATAATACCCGAGTTAATGATACCCAGAATAACCATCCCGACACCGAAAGCGGCCACACCGCCCCAGAGCGACACCTTCTGCGTTTTCTTGAAGTAGTAGATCAGGGCCATCGCGGGCAGCGTCACCAGGTTCAGCAAGTGAACGCCGATGGAAAGACCGATCAGGTAGGCGATGAAAATCAGCCAGCGATTACCGGCAGCTTCATCTTCGATCAGCTCCCAGCGGAATGCCGCCCAAACCACAATGGCCGTAAAAAACGACGACATTCCGTATACCTCGGCTTCAACCGCCGAGAACCAGAACGTGTCCGAAAATGTATACGACAGCGCGCCCACGGCACCCGCGCCCAGCACGGTCCAGGTTTCGGTCTGCGTCAGCTCTCCAAACTGTTTGTTGAGCAGTTTGCGGGCCAGCATGGTAATGGTCCAGAACAGAAACAGGATGGAAAAGGCACTCGCCAGCACCGACATGATATTCACCCAGTAGGCCACCTGGGTGACGTCGCCCAGCGCCAGCAGGGAGAAAAGCCGCCCCAGAAGCAGGAAGAACGGCGCTCCCGGCGGGTGGGGCACCTGAAGTTTATACGCACAGGCAATGAATTCACCACAATCCCAGAAGCTGGCTGTCCGCTCAACCGTTGCCGTGTACGTAAACAAGGCAATAGCAAAAAGCACCCACCCAACGATGTTGTTCAGGCGTTTATACGAAGACTGAGACGCTGGTAAGGGCGTCCCGGAAATAACGTTGGATTCCGTTCCTTTGAAGGTTTGCATTGGGTAACAGCCTTAAGCCGAAATAATTTCTCCAAAATTACGAAAATAAACCCCGCTTAACGCCGGTTTTTGTCGTTAAAGTTTGTTAAAGCGGCCTGAAGAGCTTCGGAAACGCACTAAAAAAGGGTTGTTTTGCGGAGTTGAGCGGAGTAGATCAGAGGTAAGCAGAGGCTCCGCTTCACTCCTTTTATCTCCGCTCAACTCCGCAAAACAACCCTTCAGGCTATCTCAATTAGCTCCTCAAAGCGTTAATCCGCTCCGGCGCAGCATCGCCTGGGGAGACGGCTCACGGCCCCGAAACTTCTTGTAAAGCTCCATCGGTTTTTCCGTACCGCCTTTTTCCAGCACGTTCTTGCGGAATTTATCAGCGGCCTCGCGGTTTGAAAGTCCTTTCTCCCTGAAGAATTCGAATGCATCGGCATCCAGCACTTCCGACCATTTGTAACTGTAATAACCCGCCGAGTAACCACCCGCGAAGATGTGCGAGAACGCCGGGCTAAACGCCGTACCGGGTACTCGCGGGAACAGGTTCACCAGCGAATCCACGTGCGACTCTACCTGCTCAACCGTCTCTCCTTTGGGCGCGTTGCCGTGCCAGTACATATCCACCAGACCGTACCGCAGCTGCGTCAGGTTTGCCATTCCGGCCATGAAATTTTGGCTGGCGCGGATTTTTTCGATCAAGTCGTTTGGAATCACTTCGCCCGTCTCGTAGTGCTTGGCAAACAGTTTCAGGGCTTCCGGGTCGTAGCACCAGTTTTCCATCACTTGCGAGGGCAGCTCTACAAAATCACGGTATACGCTCGTGCCCGACAGGCTTTCGTATTTGCCGTTGGCCAGGATGCCGTGCAGACCGTGTCCAAATTCGTGGAAGAGCGTGGTTACTTCGTTGAACGTCAGCAGCGACGGCTTCGTTTCCGTCGGGCGCGTGAAGTTGCAGACATTGACCACGTGCGGACGAACATTCACGCCGTTTTCCATTTTCTGGCCCTGAATGTCATTCATCCAGGCCCCGCTGCGCTTGCCTTCCCGCGGGAAGTAATCTCCGTAAAAAACCGCCAGAAATTTACCGTCCTGATCGAACACATCGTAGGTTTTCACCTCCGGATTGTAAACGGGAATGTCTTTCCGTTCTTTGAAGGTCAGCCCGTAGAGTTTGTTGGCAATCGTGAAAACGCCCTCGATTACGTTTTCCAGCTTGAAATACGGTTTCAGGATTTCGTCGTCCAGGGCGTATTTTTCTTTTTTTAGTTTTTCGGAATAGTACCCAAAATCCCAGCGCTCAAGTCGTTCGTCTTTGAAGCCGTTTTCTTTGGCGTACCGGGTCAGTTCGGCCAGCTGCTTTTCGGCAACGGGTTTGGCGTAGCCCGCGAGCTCACTTAAAAATTGCTTCACCTTCTCCGGCGAACCGGCCATGCTTTCTTCCAGAATGAAGTCGGCGTGGGTTTTATAGCCCAGCAGTTTGGCGCGGTCGTAGCGCAGTTGCACCATTCTGCCGATCAGTTGCTGGTTGTCGTTTTTATCGCTGTGGAAACCGCGCGAGTTGTACGCGATGAAGAGCTTTTTCCGCAGGTCACGGTTGTCGGCATAGGTCATAAACGGCTGGTAGCTCGGGGCTTGCAGCGTAAATACCCAGCCGGTTTTGCCTTTTTGCTTGGCCGTGGCTTTGGCGGCTTCCCGGGCAAATTCCGGCAGACCAGCCAGATCTTTTTCGTCCGTAATTTCCAGCGTGTATTCGTTCGTCTCGTTCAGCACGTTCTCGCCAAACTGCAACGACGCCTGCGACAGTTCCTTGTTGATGGTCCGGAATTTCTCTTTGTCGGCGGCTTTCAGATTCGCCCCGTTGCGGGCAAAGCTCTTGTATGTTTTTTCGAGCAGCATCCGGTCTTCACCGTCCAGTTTCAATTTGGCCCGCTGGTCGTAGACGGTTTTGATGCGCTTGAAAAGCTGTTCATTCAGCGTAATGTCGTTGCCGTATTCCGTCAGCAAAGGCGACGCTTCCCGGACGATTTTCTGCAACTCGGGGCTGGTTTCGGCACCGTTGAGGTTAAACATCACCGACGACACCCGGCTCACCATCTGTCCGGCGCGTTCGAGGGCCACAACGGTATTTTCAAACGTGGGCGCAGCTGAATTGGTAGCGATGGCATCAATTTCCTGACGGCCCATCGTCATGGCTTCTTTCAGAGCCGGCAGGTAATACTCATTCTTAATCTGGTCAAAAGGCACCGTTTCGTGCGGTGTCTTGAACGGTTGCAATAACGGATTAACACTCATTTTTGCTTTTTCTGGAGAGGGCTGGGCGTGTAGCGCCGGGCTTAGAGCCGCCAGCAGCACAGCCGTGTGGGTCATTTGTCGAAGTGTAAACATTTTAGTTTGCTCATAGGGTTTCCCGCAGTTTACAAAAATAAGAGAAAATGCAGAAACCCGCTTCCGATGGGTGGAAATTAGGCCAGGCTACTGGCAATCAGTTTTTCAGCCTTTACCGAACACATCCCGTCGTTCAACGTTTAGGTTTTCTGGTACGACCCGACACCCCACCATGAACGGAACGTTAAATCAAACACCGTCGTAGAGGAGTCCGCCGGGATGCTGTATCTTGCGCGTAATTTTTACTGATTCCCATGCACACCGATTTTTCGCCCCCACTGACCCGCGCCCAGGAGTCCCGCCTGGCCATCGAACGGCTTTACATCACCATGCGTCACCTGTTCAACCGGGGGTTTTACAAACCGTCGGGCGTATCGGGCGAAGAAATCCGGCAGGCGCTGCTGACGCTCCGGCCCGAAATTTACGGCTCGGTCAACGATCCGCAGCGGGTTGAACTCGACGGCCTGGTTTACGTCATGGACCGCCTGCCGAAAGGCATCGAAGCCTGCCGGGTCATTACGCTGGTATCGCGCGAAGGGTTTGAGCATTCGCGGTTTCCGGTGCTGGTGCCCGCCAAACGCCGTCGGAACTGTTACCGGGTCGATCAGGAACAAATGGTGATTGAAGTCACAAATGGCCGCTCCGAGATTTACGACATCCTGACGCACCTGACGTTTATGTTCATGGAAGCCGACAAAATCCGGCAAAACGTTTTTCTGGAACGCGGCAACAAACTCCGGGAATGGGAAAAGCTCGAAGCCATCATCCAGTCGGGCGGCACGGTGAAGGAAGAGGAACGCGAACTGGCCCTGATGTACCTGAGTTCGATTCTGGGCCGGACGTTCGAGGAAACCCAGCAGGCTTTCTACCGGTTTGCCGAAAACGCGGGCACCAACAGCGGTCTGTTCCAGATCGTGTACGGATTGGGCCGGACGTCGGTGCGGGAAATTCAGGAGAAGAACGTCGACCGCGAAATCAATTTCACCCCGATGCTGCGCGATCGTGTCGGGCAGCACCTGTACGGCGAACGGTGGGCCAACCGAATCAAGCAGTTTATTCTGGAAAACGGCTGGCAATCCCGCCCCATTCACATCATCAGCGCCAACCCGCACAGCGTCGTCAACTGCCTCTACGCTCCGGCGGCCCTGTCCGAATCCACCTCCTGGGACAACCTGTTTGACCTGGCCTACAAACTCAGCCAGCCCGCTCAGCAGGAACTCCGCCAGCAGGTTACCGACTACTCCAGCGCCCACGGCTTGCACGAACTGGAGGACCCGGGCGGCACCAACCTGCTCGTCCAGCTGATCGACACGGCCCGGCTCGACGCCAAACACCTGTCGAAAGAATTGGCGCACGATCCGAAACTCATCAAATCCACCCAGCCGCTTCTGCTGGTGATGGACTATGCCTTTGGCGAACAGGCCTTCGAAACCATGGACGAACTGCTGAAGCCCTACGACGGCGACAACCCCTACGCGCTGAATGTGGCCTCCATCTCGATCATGGGCAAAGCCGGTATCCTGACCGGCGATAAAGGCGACCTGATGATCCCAAATTCGCATATTTTTGAAGGCACGGCCGACAATTACCCGCTGGACAACGACTTCACCAAAGCCGATTTTGACGGTTTCGGCATCGATGTTTACGAAGGAGCCATGATTACGGTGCTGGGAACGTCCCTCCAGAACAAAGACATTCTGTCGTATTTCAAAAACTCCTCCTGGAACGCCGTAGGGCTGGAAATGGAAGGTGCGCATTACCAGAAAGCCATCCAGTCGCACGCCAAAATCCGGGGCAGCGTCCAGCCCGACATCAAGATCCGGTATGCCTATTATGCCTCCGACAATCCGCTGCTCACCGGCGCGACGCTGGCATCCGGTAGTCTGGGTACGCTGGGCGTAAAACCGACATACCTGATCACGTTAAAGTGTCTGGAAAAGATTCTGGGAAAAAGCGGAGAGACGCCCCCAAGCCCGCCCTCCTGAACCCCTGCACGGCCTTCGTCATAGCTCGTTTGAACGCTTCCGTGCAGCCCGGTTTTGGCCCAACTTATTTTCTCACAAATACTTCTATCTTAGCGGAAATAAACCTGAAACGGTCCCGCTTTCGTGCGGAAAGCGGGACGCCTTCGGAGCTTGTTAACAACCAAATCAGATGACAACAAACCGGATTTGTTTATGGGCTTTCTCGATGGCCCTTCTGCTCGCCAGCCAAGCGTTTTGTCAGTCTTTAAAACCCGGTTTTGATAAGGCAGAATACCAGCAACTGATGTACGTATCGGCCCGGACGGGGGCCATAGCGCCCACTTATTATGGCGATATTCCCGAACCCAAACACTTCAAACGGGTGTATCGCTCGTCCGTTATGGGCCTTGACAACCTCTGGGATTTGTGGACCGACAACCAAACCACCGCCGTTATCAGCATCCGGGGCACAACGGACAAACCGGAGAGCTGGATTGGGAACTTCTACGCGGCCATGGTTCCAGCAAAGGGCGAGTTGAAGCTGACGGAAAAGGACGTGTTCAAGTACGAACTGGCCGCCAACCCGAAAGCCGCCGTACACGTGGGCTGGTTGCTCGGAACGGCGTATTTATCCAAAGACATTCTTCCCAAAATTGATTCCTGCTACAAAGCCGGCATCAGAAACATGCTTATTGTTGGCCACAGCCAGGGCGGTGCGATCAGTTTTTTACTGACCTCCCACCTGTACAATTTACAGAAACAGAAGGTAATTCCGGCCGATATACGTTTCAAAACGTACTGCAGCGCGGGGCCTAAACCGGGCAATCTGTACTATGCCTACGAGTATGAAGCCATGACGCAGAATGGCTGGGCGTTCAACGTGGTCAACTCGGCCGACTGGGTCCCCCAAACACCCATGTCCATCCAGACGATGAACGATTACAACGATACCAATCCGTTCGTTAATGCGAAGGCTATTATTAAAAAGCAGAAATTCTGGCAGCGAATTGCCCTGAATCACGTCTTTAACAAACTGAATCGCCCCACCCGCAAGGCTCAGAAGAACTACGAAAAATACCTGGGGAAGATGACATCCGGTATTGTCCGGAAAAGCCTCAAAGATTTCGTACCGCCTGATTATTACCGCAGTAATGATTACGTCAGAACCGGCGCGACCGTCGTCCTGCTGGCCGATGCAGCGTACTTCGGCCTCTTTCCCGACGACCCCAAGACCGTTTTTGTTCATCACTTTCACAAACCTTATTTGTACCTGCTGGACAAGCTGAGCCCGTAAAACGGACGCTTAAAGCAGCATCAACGGATCGTACCCATTTGGCCGTCAAACGTTGCAACCGACCGTTACTGAAAACCCCGAACGGACGGTTGCTTAATTTACCGTTTCCACAAATCCGCGAACTTCTTTGATTTATCGAAGACTTTGCCATCTATACTAATTTTTTGGAACAACTTTACACTGGATTTTGTAATTTTTCCAAGAAATAACCATTGCCAACGTCTTCCCATGCCAAAGCGCAATAAAGTCGTATCCAGTACTCCCGACGTCGTTCTGATCGGGGCTGGTATCATGAGCGCCACCCTCGGCGTTCTGTTGAAAGAACTGCAACCCGACCTGACCATCGAAATTTTTGAGCGACTCGACGGGGCAGCCGCCGAAAGCTCCGATGCCTGGAACAATGCCGGCACCGGTCACTCGGCTTTCTGTGAACTGAACTACACGCCCGAACTTCCCGACGGAAGCATCGAAACCAAAAAAGCGGTCAAGATTGCCGAGTCATTTGAGGTTTCCAAACAGTTCTGGGCGTACCTGATCCAGCAGAATTTTTTGCAGGATGCTCCCGATTTCATCCGGGCCATTCCGCACATGAGTTTTGTCTGGGGTGATAAGAATGTCGAATACCTGCGCAAACGCTACGAAGCCCTCCAGAAGAGCCACCTCTTCCACGGAATGCAGTATTCGGAAGATCCGGCCCAGCTCGAAAAGTGGATTCCGCTGGTGATGGAAGGCCGGAAGAACGACGAAAAAGTGGCCGCGACCCGCATGGATATCGGCACCGACGTCAACTTTGGCGCTCTGACCCGCGCCATGTTCTACCGGCTCTACAACATGAAGGGCGTGAAGATCAATTTTGCCCACGACGTCCGCGATCTGTGGCGGTCGAAAAGCCTGGGTGGGTGGAAAGTTCGGGTGGAAAACGTTACTACCGGCCACGTTCGGGATGTACACACCAAGTTTGTGTTCATTGGAGCGGGGGGCGGTTCGCTGCGGCTGCTCGAAAAATCGGATATTCCCGAAAGCCGGGGCTACGGCGGTTTTCCGGTGAGTGGCCAGTGGCTCAAATGCACCAACCGCGACATCGTGGAACGGCACGCGGCCAAAGTATACGGGAAAGCTTCGGTGGGTGCACCCCCGATGTCGGTACCGCACCTCGACACCCGCATGATTGGTGACCAGAAAGAGCTGCTGTTCGGACCTTATGCCGGTTTCTCAACTAAATTCCTGAAACACGGTTCCTACATGGATCTTCCCAAATCCATTCAGATGGCGAACCTGGCACCGATGCTGATGGCGGGTCTGCACAACATTCCGCTGACAAAATACCTGATTGAGCAGGTAATGCAATCGCCGGAAGATCGGATGGCGGCCCTGCGTGAATACTTCCCGAATGCGAAAATGGAAGACTGGGATCTGGAAATTGCCGGCCAGCGCGTCCAGGTGATCAAGAAAGATGAAGAAGAAGGCGGAGTGCTCGAATTCGGTACGGAGGTTGTGAGTGCCGCCGACGGCAGCATTGCGGCCCTGCTGGGTGCATCGCCGGGCGCATCAACGGCCGTTTCCATCATGCTCGAATTGATGGATCGTTGCTTCAAAGAGCAAATGGCGTCCGAGGAATGGCAGGCAAAATTAAAACAGATGATCCCGTCGCACGGAAAATCACTGGCGAAAGATCCGACACTGACCGAAGAAATCCGCCGGTCGACGAGCGAGGTGCTTGGCCTGGATGTTGCGGTTTACACAACTGATTAGGTTATTCACTTAGCTTATATTCGAAAACGAAAAAGGACACCGCCAGCGGTGTCCTTTTTCGTTCTTGGCAAACCCGGCTTATAGGGGTCCCGTCACCAGCTCATCCTGGGCGGGAACCGGCTTTTTGCGGTCGTTGAACATGAGGATAAACAGCACGAGCACCACGGCGGCAATCCCGGCCGGCACCAGCCAGACCGACGTCCAGTTTACTTTGCCGTTGACCGTATAGATGTCGGCGACAATCCCGGACAGCTTGGAACCGATACCCATCCCGATCCCGTAGGTCGCCAGCGTGATCAGCCCCTGCGCCGACGATTTAATGCGCTCACCGGCTTTGTTGTCGGTATAAATCTGGCCCGTCACAAAGAAAAAATCGTAGCACACCCCGTGCAGGATGATGGCGATGTACAGCATCCATTCGCTCGTGTTGGCGTCGCCGTAACCAAACATCAGGAAGCGGATAATCCAGGCTACCAGCCCGACCACCAGCATGTATTTGACACCCAACCGTTTGAAGGCCAGCGGAATCATCAGCATAAAGAAAAATTCGGAAGCCTGCCCCAGCGACATTTTATTTTCCACGTTGGTCATGCCCGAATCGGTCAGCGACGGGTTGGCCATGGCGTAGTAAAACGACAGCGGAATACAGATCAGGACCGAGGAGACGAAGAAAATCGCGAACGAACGGTCTTTCAGCAGTTTAAAGGCATCGACGCCCAGAATCTGGCCTACCGTAGCATTGGCGGTTGGTTTCGGAGGCGTGTCGGGCAGGGTAAAAGCAAAAAGGCCGAAAAACAGCGCGATGTACATGGCGATCTGAAAGATGGTCGACTCCCCGCCGATGTTCAGAAAACCAACGATGTTGGTGATCACAATCCAGGCCACCGTTCCCAGCACCCGAATGCCCGGAAATTCTTTTTCCGGATTGCTCATGTGCTGCATCGCGATGGAGGTCGTCAGCGACATGGAAGGCGCAAAGGTGAGGCAGTAAGCCAGAATCAGCCAGAAAAACTGATCCGCGTTGTTTTCACGAATCAGGAAAAACAAGATGGCCGCTCCGGCCAGGTTCAAAACGCCCAGCACTTTCTGGGCGGCAAAATACCGGTCGGCAATCAGACCGACGAAAAACGGCGCCACCAGCATCGCCAGCGAGAAAGCCGTGTAGGCATTCCCGACCTGATCACCGGTTGCGTTCAATTGATTGAATAGATACTTGCTCATCTGTCCATACCAAGCTCCCCAAACTGAGTACAGGAGGAACATCATCATGGAGAGCTGAATGCGGGTTTTTAGGCTCATTGGGTTACGTAGTGGTTAATGAAAGTTCTGGAGTGCGGCATTCCATCGCGGCTTTGAAGTTAACGGAAATGTCCTAAGTGTCCAATGCTCGGTGCAGAACTTTCGCCCCGCCCGCCATTTTTCTCAGTTCAGTCATAATCTTTCACGGTTGATAAATAGTCTGCTTCTTTCCGGTTCTACACCCCGTATTTTTGAAACATGAAACGGTTTTACGCCCTCCTAGCCTTCGTTCTGCTAACGGTTTGCCCCCACGTACAAGCCCAGAAAGTGGACCTCGACCGGTTTTATTTTGACGCCGGTTACCTGATTTTGCCCCGGGAATTTACCCCGCCGGACAACCGCACGTTCGGCGTTCGGCTGCTTTGTTCGCCTTCAGTCGCGTCAGCTTACCCAGAAGCGTCGATTTACGAAAAAATTGGTTTGTCGGGCTTCCAGCGGGTTGAGAACGACCCGGCGGTGGGCATCGTCGTAGAATTCGGCAACGTCCGCTTCGAAAAGAGCGAAACGAAAGTTCGTACCGAAGAGAAAAAAGACAAGGACGGTAAAGTAACCAGCAAAACCGATTATTATACGATCACCGTGCGCTACAGTTTCAGCGGAAATTACAAGATTCTCGGTGCCCGGACCGACGAGAAGTCGCTGAGCCGCCGGGAAAAGGCCAAAGCGCAGGAACTTCAGAACAACCGGTTTTTGCAGGGTGCTTCGTCGGCCGATCCGGCCAAAAGCGTGATCACCAGCGGTTATTTTCCGTACGAACTCTCGTACACGACCATCGAATACAAAAGCCTGACCGACGCCCGGCGTTACATTGAGCAGAACCAGCAAACCATTCGCACCGATCTGATTGCGAAGTACGTCACCGACGCCCTGATCCGGGTAAACGAAGACGCAAACCGCTGGTACGGGTATGTACCCACCCAAACGCGCGAGTTTCTGTGGATCCTGGACTCGAAAAGCCACCCCGAATACCCCATCCAGCAGGAAGCCATCAAAGCCATCAAGGAATTGTCGAAGCGGATGACGGCCACGCAACCCATTGATCAGTTAGCCCGCGACATCCAGCCCGTTATGGATTATTTTCAGGAGCTGAAAACCAAGTACAGCGGCAGCGATAAACGCGACCAGAAAATGCGGTATTCGGCTTTTTACAACCTGATGGTGCTGAACTTTCTGCTCGACCGTCCCGATCAGGCCAGCGACGAAGCCGTCGGTTTGATCAAAAACGGCTACGATACCAAAGACGGCGAAAAATACATCGGCTGGTCGGAGGAATTAAAGAAAATGCTGGCCAAACACCAGATGGCCTCGCGGCACGTTCAGTAGCGTCTCTACGGACTAAAAAGCCGTTGAGTCCGTAGAGACGGTTTTTATTCAATCATTTTCAGCAGCTCATTCAGTTTCAGCAACGCTTCAATCGGCGTCAGCGTGTTGATGTCCATCTTCCGGAGTTTGTCCTTGATGGCTTCGGCTTTCGGGTCACCGGCTTCGAAGATTTTAAGCGTAATGTCGTTTGCTTTGGGCATGTCCCGCAGCGTTGCCCGCCGGTCGTCGCCCGCTCCTTCCCGCTGGCTTTCGAGTTGTTGCAGGATTTCACCGGCCCGGCTGACAATCTTGGTGGGCATACCGGCCATCTGGGCCACGTGAATCCCGAAGCTGTGCTCGCTTCCCCCCTCTTTCAGTTTCCGGAGGAAAATCACCTTATTGCCCATTTCCTTGACGGCCACATTGAAGTTCTTGATGCGCGGCAAATCCGTCGCCAGTTCGTTCAGTTCGTGGTAGTGGGTGGCAAAAAGGGTTTTGGCCCGGTAGTGCGGGTGGTTGTGCAGGTACTCGGCAATTGACCAGGCGATGGAAACCCCGTCGTAGGTGCTGGTACCCCGCCCGATTTCGTCCATGATCACCAGGCTACGCTCGCTGAGGTTGTTCAGGATGCTGGCGGTTTCGGTCATCTCCACCATAAACGTTGACTCGCCCCGCGAGAGGTTGTCGGAAGCACCCACGCGCGTGAATATTTTATCGACAATACCGATTTCGGCTTCCGAAGCGGGCACAAAACAACCCGTTTGCGCCATCAGCACGATCAACGCCGTTTGCCGCAGGAGCGCCGATTTACCGGCCATGTTCGGCCCCGTAATAATAATAATCTGCTGCGTTTCATCATCCAGAAACAGATCGTTCGGTACGTAGGGCTCGCCGGGCGGCAGTTGCTGTTCGATTACCGGGTGCCGTCCGTCCTTGATCTGCAAGGCCTTGTCGTTGGTGATCGTCGGTTTGACGTACCGGTTTTTCTCGGCCACGCGGGCAAACGACGCCAGCACGTCGAGCACCGAAATCACCCGGGCGTTCTGCTGGATGTGGTTGACATATTCGCCAGCCGCCACCACCAGATCGTTGAACATCCGCTGTTCGATCATGAAAATCTGGTCTTCAGCGTTCAGAATTTTGTCCTCGTATTCTTTCAGTTCAGGTGTAATGTAACGTTCGGCGTTCACCAGCGTCTGCTTCCGGATCCAGTCGTCCGGCACGCGCGACTTGTGGGCGTTTGACACCTCCAGGTAATACCCAAACACCTTGTTGTAAGCTACTTTCAGCGAACCAATGCCCGTGCGCTGGATTTCCCGGTTTTGCAGCTGCACCAGAAAATCTTTGCCCGAAAACGCAATCTCGTGCAGTTGATCCAGATCCGCGTTGACTCCGCTTTTGATCATCCCGCCCTGATTGCTCAGCACCGGCGCTTCTTCGCGCAACTCCGCTTCGATCCGATCAACCAGGAAGGTACAGGCATTGAGCTGATCGGCGTACTTCTTGATCGAAGAGGTCATCGGTTGCTGCGCCATGGCGTTGATCAGCAGTTCCTTGATGGGCAGAATATGCGATAGCGAACGCTTTAGCTGCACCATCTCCCGGGGCGAAATCCGCCGGACGGCCACTTTCGAAATGAGCCGCTCCAAATCCCCGATTTGCTTCAGGTGCTGCTCGAGGGCTTCCCGCAAACCGAGTTGCCCGTCTTCCGACTGGCCGTCTTTGAGCAGTTCAACGGTATTCAACCGCTCTTCAATCAACGGTTTGTCTTTCAACGGCAGCAGCAGCCACTTCCGCAGCAGCCGGGCTCCCATCGGCGTGACGGTCTGGTCCAGAATCTGAATCAGCGGGATACCACCGTCCTGCTGCGGCATGACCAACTCCAGGTTCCGGATGGTGAACCGGTCGAGCCAGACGTACTTATCTTCTTCCAGCCGGGTCAGCCGAACGATGTGGCCGACATCCTTGTGCTCGGTTTCGTGCAGGTAATGCAAAATAACCCCGGCCGCCACAATACCGTCCGTCAGGTTTTCGACGCCAAAGCCTTTCAGCGAGGAAGTCTGAAAATGCTGGGTCAGCAGCGGATAGGAAAAATCGTAGGTAAACGCCCAGTCTTCGAGCGTATACGTGTGAAATTTATCGCCAAACAGTTCAACGAAATCTTTCCGGTGTTTTTTACAGAACAGAATTTCCGACGGGTTAAAGCTCTGGAGCAGTTTGTCGGCGTAAGCCGCGTTGCCCTGAGCCGTCAGAAATTCGCCGGTTGAAATATCCAGAAACGCCACGCCGAACTGCGCTTCCGGCCCCGCTCCTTTCGAAAAGTGAACAGCCGCCAGGTAGTTGTTCCGGCGGGTGTCGAGCACGTTGTCGTTGAATGAAACGCCGGGCGTTACCAGCTCCGTCACCCCGCGTTTAACGATGCCCTTGGCCATGGTGGGGTCTTCCAGCTGGTCGCAGATGGCCACGCGCTCGCCCGCCCGCACCAGTTTGGGCAGGTGCGTATCCAGCGAGTGGTGCGGAAATCCGGCCAGTTCTTCGTTGGCACCGCCGTTGTTTCGTTTGGTCAGGGTGATGCCCAGAATTCGGCTCGCTTTAACGGCATCTTCACCGAATGTTTCATAAAAATCGCCCACGCGGAAAAGCAGGATCGCGCCGGGGTATTTTAACTTGATCTGATTGTATTGCCGATTTAAAGGAGTTTCTTTGGAGTTTTTTTGGGGTTTTGCGGGTGATGCCGAATGTGCCAAATCAGTACTGTTTTGTGCTAATGAATACGCCGTTTCAAATCCGGGCTTCCGGTTTTATGCTACGAATGGCGTCTGACCGCAAGCCGCAAACAAATTTTAGATGCACGCCTTTTTATTCTCGCAGATAATCCCAGATTTGCCCTTTATTAATTCAAAAATACCAAAAAATGCCCAGAAAAGTAAGTCTTGACGAGCTTAATCGTCTGTCCGTGGAGGATTTCAAACAAGCCGCCAAAAACCCGTATTGCCTGATTTTGGATAATGTACGGAGTCTCAATAACGTGGGCTCGGTGTTCCGGACGGCCGACGCCTTCCGGGCCGAAAAGATCTACCTCTGCGGAATCACGGGGACCCCGCCCCACCGCGACATCACCAAAACCGCCCTGGGAGCCACCGAGTCGGTCGACTGGGAATACGCCCCGGACGTTGCCGGACTGGTGGAAAAGCTCAGACAGGATGGCTGGACGGTTGCGGCCATTGAGCAGGCCGAAGGAAGCGTCAGTTTGCAAAACTTTCAGCCGGATGCCAACAAAAAGACGGCCTTTGTGTTTGGTAATGAGGTTGCGGGCGTCAACGACGCTGTTGTTCAGAAAGCGGACCTTGTCCTCGAAATCCCGCAATACGGCACCAAACATTCACTCAATATCGCCGTTAGCGCCGGTATTATTTGCTGGGACTTTCTGACAAAACTTAACAAAAACTTAACATAAGCCTTTTGTTTTTGCTAAATTTTTCGTAGTTGTTTGTAGATTTTTTCATCACCTCAGATAAGCTCACTAACACACTCTCAAATGAAGACCAAGAAGAAAGAGCTGGCAACCAACATCGCGAGTTCGATCGAAACCAAATTGGCGGAAGTCGGCGAACAATCCAAAAAAGTAAAAAAAGCCATTGAGAAATCGGCCAGCAAGTTAGCAAGCCGGATTAGTAAACTCTTCAAGAAAGATGAAGAGAAAAAGAAAAAACAAGCCGCCAAAGCCAAGAAGAAAGCCGACGAAAAAATCGGTAAAATCAAAAAAGGCGGTAAGGGCAAAAAAGACAAGAAAGAAAGTGCTAAAGCCGGCCAGAACGGCCACGTTGTAGCAGCCACTCCCGAACTGGTAACTCCGCAGCCGATCACGTCTTCCACACCGACTACGCCTGCCAAACCCAAAACTGCACCGTCGGCCAAAACCGCCCCGCCCCGTCCCCGGTCGCGCCAGACCCCGGCCCCCGGTACCCAGCCGGAACCCTCGTCTTCCGAAGCCTGATCAACGCCGTCAATCCGGCACTTTTGTAATTTTTTTTTGCGTAGAACGGATGTTCTACGCTTTTTTATTTTTGTTCCTACAGAGGCAATAAATGCCTTTCTTTCTGAGACTTACTTACCGAAAACTAACTTTTTTAAAATACTTTAATTGCTTTTTTTTTAACTTAAAATTTGCTTCCATACTTGCCATTCAATTAATTAGCGATGTCTCTCACCGATAACGCAGTCTGATAATTAGACATACTCTTTAATAGCCGACCTTCCTCTTACGGCAGTACATGTGAGATAGTTTCTACCAAGGGATGATCCCCGTGTAAGTTTTTTACAACATTTTTCGAATAGCTGACTCTTTCAAGACTTGTCGGGTTTACCCGGCTCTTTATCTTATGTCCAATTTTTAATTTGACATAGTCTATGCCACGAACGACTATTCGCATTTGGATCGCGCTTTCGGCCCTGTTAATCACGGGTATTGTGTTAACCCAGATTTACTGGATGCGCAATGAGTATGAACTTCAGGAACGACAATTTCTGCACACGGTTACCAAAGCCCTTCACAAGGTAGCCTCGCGCGTGGCCCAACCTGAAAAAGACAGTCCGGTTGATGTTCAGGTGATTGCTCATTCTCCGGCCGATTATCTGGTCAATCTGAATGTTCCGTTCGATTCGCAAAAGTTGAACTTACACCTCGACAGCGAACTGGCGCTTCACCAGATTCAAACCCCCTTTTACTACGGGTTGTACAATACTCGCGTCAGGCAGATCATCTACCAAGATCCCAATCAACAAACCACCGATCCTTTATCTGAAAGTAGGGTTGTCAAGCCCATTCCGTCACCGTATTACTTTGTGGTCCATTTCCCCGGCCAGGTCCGTTACCTGACGCAGCAGATGGATTTTGAGATTCTGTTGTCGACCATTGTGCTGTTGCTTACCGCCTTTTTTGTTTATTTTTTCTACGGGTTGTTCAGGCAAAAAAGCCGTACGGAAGAGCAGCGGGAGTTTATGAGCAACATGACGCATGAATTGCAGACGCCCATTGCGTCCATCAGGCTGGCCGCCGATATATTGCTATCCCCCAAAATTATCGAACAACCCGAGCGGATGCGAAAGTATGTGCGGATGGTGCAGGAGGAAACCATGCGGTTACAGCAACAGGTAGAGACGGTATTGACCGTGGCCCGTACCGAAGACAGCAATGGCATTAAACTCCATCCAATTTGTATCGATATGCATGAATTGCTGTACCATCTGGCGGAGCGTCACGGCGACTACCTCCATCTGGAACTGGACGCGCAGCACGCCATCATTCAGGCAGACCGGATGCACCTGGTCAACGTGATTGGGAATTTAGTCGATAACGCCCTTAAATACACGCCTAAAAACCCCCTCATCCGGCTGACGACCCACAACGAGAATGGTCAACTGGTGGTGATGGTACAGGACAACGGCATTGGCATTGCGCCCGAACACCAGCCCCATATTTTCGATGCTTATTACCGGGCGCCCGGCGCTAACGCCCAAAGCGTCAAAGGATTTGGCCTGGGCTTAAGTTATGTGCAGAAAATTATTAAAGCGCACCACTGGAAGATTACATTACACAGCACTCTGGGGCAGGGAACCTCGTTCCGCATTCGGATCCCTCAGCACACCGCCCACGCTCAAAAAGAAATAAGAGTGAAAAGTGAAGAGTAAAAAGTCAGTGATGTATCACCAACCCTTTACCCTTCACTTTTCACTCTTAGCTTACTTCGGTTTTATTTGGCCGCTTTTTCAGCGGTCGACGCGGCTTTCACCTTCATAATACCGTTCATAATTCGCCAGTGACCCGGGAACGTACAAACGAACGGATAATCGCCGGGTTGGGCCGGAGCCGTAAACTTCAGGCGGTAGGTCTGCTCGGGGTTCACCAGCGGGGAAGCTGCCACCACCTGCGGAATAGAGGGAACGTAATTCTTTTCCGCCCCGTCTTTGGCCGTAATCAGTTTATCGGCAGCCGTTCCAATAACCTCCAGTGACTTCGGTTTGCCAATGACCACGTTATGCTGCATGGCATCGATGTTTTCGAAGATAATCTCCACTGACTTACCCGCCGTTACCGTGAATTCTTTTTTGTCGAACTGCAGGGCTTCCTTGATCGGTTTCAAACGGACAACCTCCACATTCGGATCAGCCGCCTGTTCCGTCGACAATCCCCAGGCTTGCAGCACCCGGCCCATGCGGTCGCGGCTTTCGGACGGAATCGTGTTAACCAGACTGGCCACGAAGATTTTATCGGCTTCTTTCAACGTGGCCTTGCGCCGGGGAGCCCAGCCGTCGGATACACCTTTCAAAATAGCCGCACTGCCTGCTGGGTCCAGTTGTTGCGACACCCGCAATAATTCCACGACCGATTCGGCCGGAGCGGCTGCGGTGTAGTTCCGGATGGCGCGTTCCAGTACAAACGCATTCATGTTCTGCGGAAGACGGTACGTCAGCTTGCGCGTCAACACATTGTTATTTTCTTTTCCTTCAGGCAGTACGTTATTGCCGTCCACAGTGGCTACGATGTCGTAGTCACCGGCTTTCTCAAACGACACGTAGAAGCTGGTGTTCCAGGGGCCGTTATTGCCTTCCTGAATGGTGACGGTTTCGCCGGGTTTGATGCCCGCCGTGTGCTTCTGGCTGACGTATTCCATTTTCCGGCCCTGACCTTCCACCCGAATGTTCAGCGGAATGGGCGTTCCTTCCGGAATGGCGACGCCCCCTTTGTTGGTTACCTCCACAAAGATCCGAGCCGATTCGCGAACGACCGGAGAAACCGGTTCCGTACGGATTTTTGTTATCACCAGATCCGGTTTATCATCCGATGATGGAGCCGCCGACTGGGTCGTGGTCTGGGCCGTCATGGCGATGTGGTCGTGGTGGCCGCTCATCGATTCCTGCGGTTTGGCCGCGGTTTTGCTATTCTGCGCCAACTGCTTGATGAAGGTTTGCATCAGCTTACCGTCGTGGCTGGTCAGGGCGCAGGCAAACGCATCGGGCAACCAACGGTCGTTGATTTCCTGAGCGCTGTTCAGACGGGCCAGAACTGCCGTTTCAGACGCCGAGCTTGAGGGCATTTCCGACAATGCCAGCAGCGTATTCAGCACCACCAATGGTTCTTTGTCGTTCAGGGAATTGGCCTGGAGCAGCGCACTGACCGAAGCTTCGTTGCGCGGCAGAACCTGTACCGCCGTTTTCCGAACGCCCGCGCAGGCATGTTTCAGAGCCGCCGTGGCCGTTTGCAGTGCATTGGCATCTGAACCGTCCAGGGCACCCAAACCGTGCAGGGTCCACAGCGCGTGGATAGCCGCCGGGTTGATTCCGATTTCGTCCAGCGACTGATCTTTCACCAGTTCCAGCAGTTGCGGCACCACATCTTTCTGCCCGCGTTCAACCAGCAGACGTTGCGCCGTTTGCCGCCAGAACATGTTGTTGTTTTTCAAAGCCGCCACCAGCTCCTGCGGGCGGTCTTTGCTCAACGTCAGGGGCGTATAAGCCGGTGCTTTTTTGTAGCCAATCCGGTAGATCCGGCCGTGGGTAAAATCCCGCAAATCCGTCTCATACGCATTTCCCGCTCCGTTTGTAGCGCCTTTCGGCGTCGGGTTGTGCTGAATGATGAAGCTATACCAGTCAACAACCCAAACCGCTCCGTCCGGCCCAACTTCGGCAAAAACCGGTGCCACCCATTCGTCGGCCCCCGCCAGCAGGTTGAAGCCTAGCCCTTCCGAATCCTCGAAGTCGGTGCCGTTTTTCACCATGATGTTCTGGTGAACGATGTGGCCCGTCGGTTCTGAAACGAAGGCAACTTTATTCCAGTACGCTTTCGGGAACGCGCGGGCGGTGTAGAAGTTATGCCCGGCGGCCGCCGTAAAGCCCCCAAACACATCGACCTGCCGCACCTTTTCGGTAATCGGTTTCATGTCTTTGTGCGTATCCGTGCTGCGGCTTCCGCTGCCAAACCCACCCGGAAAATACCGGTGCGGAATGGCCTGGTACCAGCCATGCGAGTTGTTGGCCGTGGAGCCAAACACATCGCCGGTTTCGTTGAAGGCAAAGCCCCAGGTGTTGTTCGAGGTGCTGGTTACAAACTCCAGCTTCGAGCCGTCGGGCTTGAACCGAAAGAAGCCCTGGCTGAATTTCAGGCTGTCTTCACCGACTTTACCTATGAACCCGGAATACCCCACGCAGCCCCAGATCCAGTTATCGAAACCAACGTGCAGGTTCGACGGACCGGCGTGCGTATCGCCCGTTCCGAAACCGGTGAACAAAATCTTTTTCTCATCCGCCTTGTCGTCGCCGTTCGTGTCTTTCAGGAACAGCATGTGTGGAGCCTGCGAGACGATGACGCCACCGTTGTAGAAAGCCAAACCCGTTGGGATGCTGAGTCCTTCGGCGAATTTGGTGAATTTATCCGCCTTGCCGTCTTTGTTTGTATCCTCGCAGATGACGATGTAATCGGTACCGCCCGTGTCCTTGCGTTCGTTGGGGTAATCCTTGGTGATCAGAACAAAAAGCCGACCGCGTTCGTCCCAGGCCATCGCAATCGGGTGCATGACATCGGGTTCGTGCGCAAACTGCTCGAGCGTAAAGTCCACCGGCACCTGAATGTGCTTCATCGACTCCTCGGGCGAAAGCGGCAATTGACGCATCTGCGGCCCGGAGCGTTTTTCGTAGTTTGGCAGATTAGCTTCTACGTACTGAAACGTCTGGGGTTTCAGGTCGTCGTGCAGTTTCTTAACCTTGTCGCCAACGGCCCACAGAATGCCCTGTTCGAGCAGATCCTGAAAACCCTGCGTCGTCCAGGTCCGCTGATCGTGGCCGTAAGCCGTGTAAAATACGCGGCCATTTCCGTAAGTACGGGTCCAGGTATACGGTTCGGTTTTCTCACCGGGTTTGTCGTTGGCCTGATCGGCTTTGATGTCGCGCACCGCCAAGACGTTGTTGTCGGGCTGGAGTTGGCTGTGCAGGTACGTTTCGTCGTACGCTTTGAACGGCTTCAGGCCCATAATAGCCGGGTGACCCGGTTGCACGGTCACCGTTTGGATGGTATCCATCCGGTGGCGCCAGAACTGACCGCCCACCATCTTGACATAGTCCGGCGAGTTGCGGAAGCAGTACGAAGCGCAGTGAACCGGAATCAGACCCTTGCCACTGGCTACAAAATCGAGCAGCGCTTTCTCCTGCGGTTTGGGGATGCTGTCCCAGTTGGCGTAAATCAGCAATCCATCGTATTTCGAGAGGTTGTCGGCGTTGATGTCCTCCAACCGATCGGTATACGTAAAATTGATGCCTTTGTCGCCCAGCGCAGCCATCAGCTCCGGCACGCGCTCGGAGGGTCGGTGATGGCCGTTATCGCCCAGAAACAGAATCTCTGTCCGACGCGGTTTGTTGTCGTTCGTGGCCGACACACTGGCTCGTCCACCCATATCGCGCGGATTGCTGGCCGGTTGCCGACGGGCGCAGTCGGTCAGCAAAACCAGCAGTCCCAGGGTCAGGAACAGGTTATAGTTTTTCATATTGGGTAGTTTAACGGAATGGTTATTGGCAAAACACCGGATGAGAACGCCAGCGGGTCAGTTGCCATCGCGTCTTGATCCGGTGTTTCTGAGTGACTCTTATAAGCTGCCGTAATCGGGCAGGTTCTTTAGCTTTCCGCCGTCCATCGCCGAGTCATGCGCCAGAATTCCGACGCTCGTCCAGTTGGCCGACTGCACGGCATTGGGGAACGGCTCGCGGTCTTCAACAATGGCCGACACGAATTCGTGTACCATGTGCGGGTGGGAACCGCCGTGGCCGCTGCCCTGCGTAAACGACAGGTGTGTGTTTTCGGCCAGGTCATAAACTCCCTGCGTCGTAAACGGCTGAATCTCTTCGGGCAGGTAGTGGGCGTAATCCGGCACTTTCACGCGCTCCGGAATCTCATGCTCGGGCTTTTTAGCCGTGTGGATCACCGGATCTTCTCCTTCGATCAGCGGCCACTCGAACGATTTCTGCGAACCGTACACTTCGAAGCTTTCGCGGTACTGGCGGGCCGTATCAAACAGCGAGCGGTAGACATAGGCCGACAAATCGCTGTTCTTGAACTTGATGTGTGCCGACTCGATGGCGAACGGCGAATTGTAATGCGGAATCAGCTCTTCCCGGATCGTTCCCGAACCAAAGCACGAAACGTACTCCGCTTCCAGTTTCAGCAGGCCGGATACCGGACCCACGCAGTGCGTTGCGTAGTGCATCGGCGGCAGACCGGGCCAGTAGCCGGGCCATCCGTCCATGTCCTGTTGGTGGCTAGCCTTCAGGAACTGAATTTTACCGAGTTCCCCTTTTTCGTACAACTCCTTAACAAACAGAAACTCCCGGCTATAAACCACCGTCTCCATCATCATGTACTTTTTGCCGCTTTCCTTACAGGCCTTGACAATTTCCATGCATTCCTCCACCGTGGTCGCCATCGGAACCGTGCAGGCCACGTGCTTGCCCGCCCGCAGGGCCTTCAGCGATTGCTCGGCGTGGTTGTGAATGGGCGAATTGATGTGCACCGCGTCAACCTCGGGATCGGCCAGCAGGTCGTCGATGTTGCTGTACCGCTTCTCGATTCCGAACGCATCGCCGATTTCGTTGAGCTTATCGGTGTTACGCTGGCAGATGGCATACATGTTTGTATGCGGGTGGCGCTGGTAGATGGGGATGAACTCGGCTCCGAAGCCCAGTCCAACAATAGCAATATTGATTTTCATACGCATCGGACGAAGCTTGCCCTCGTCTCTTCTTTGAATTTAGAACGACCGGTCGCGGGTGAGGACGGTCACGGGTTTATAAATGGATTGATTAATACGACACATTTGGCGGCCGAAACCCGAGCAATGCTCTTATTCACTCCGGCTAATTCCTATTTATTCTCAAACAATTACCACAAATGTAACGAAGAAATAGCGAATCGTCTCGGCTTTTCTTGTCAAAAACCGATTGTATTTTAACCAAGAACTTTGATAAATTTGGCAAAAACAGCAAAAGAAAGCAAAACATGCGGAACGCGCTGCGTAAAGACCTGGAACCCGTCGCTTCTTCGTTTATTGTTAAAGAACTGGTGGAACCCCACTTCGATCAGAACTGGCACTTCCATTCGCACTACCAGTTATTTCTGGTGGAAGAAGGCACCGGGACCCGCTTTATCGGCGACTCGATCAAACCGTTTGCCGAGGGTGATCTGGTTTTTCTGGGCCCCAACCTCCCCCACCTCTGGCGCAGCGATCAGGCTTTTTTTCAGCGCGATTCCGGCCTGGTTACCCGCGGCATTGTCGTGTATTTCTCGGCCGACTTTCTGGGGGATCATTTTTTCGACAAGCCGGAAATGAACCTGATTCAGCAATTGCTCCTGCACGCCCGGCGCGGACTCGAGTGGACCGGCGCCACGCGTCTGATGGTTCAGCAGGCCCTCAAAGACCTGGTTGCTCAACCCGTTAGTTTCAACCGCGTGCTGACGTTTCTGCAACTGCTCGACGAGCTTTCACACGTTACGGACTACCGCTTCATCACCAGCCTGGGTTACACCAATACCGTCAAGCCGTCGGAAACCGACCGGATGCAGCAGGTTCATAATTACGTGCTGGGGCATTTCCACGATGACATCAGCTTGGATACCGTGGCCGACCTGGCCGGCATGACGCCCCCGGCTTTTTGCCGGTATTTTAAAACCCGGGCCAACAAAACCTTTTCCGAATTTGTGTCCGAAATCCGCATCGGTCATTCCTGTAAACTGCTGATGGAGGGCAAGCTGAGCGTTACGCAGGTTAGCTACGAAAGTGGTTACCGGACGCTTTCCAACTTCAACCGGCAGTTTAAAACCATTACGGGCCAGACACCATCAGAATACGTCCGCACCGTCCGGGCGGTGTAATGGACGACTGCGGTCTTTTGCTATCTTTGCGTTTATGCAAGGTACCATCCTTATTATTGACGACGAAGACCGGCTTCGCCAGCTTCTGGCCCGGCTTCTCAGTCTGGAAGGCTACCAGGTTCTGGAAGCCAACAACGCCCGCAACGGTCTTCGGGTACTCGAACAAGAAGAGATTCATCTGGTCATCAGCGACGTCAAACTACCGGATAAAAACGGCATCGAACTCTCCGCTCAGATCAAACAGCTTTATCCGTCTACCGAAATCATTGTGCTGACGGCATTCGGCACCATCGCCGACGGGGTTACGGCCATCAAGAACGGCGCCTTTGACTACATTACGAAGGGCGACGACAACGACCGCATCATCCCGCTCGTCAGCCGGGCCATCGAGAAAGCCCAATTGCAGTTTCGCATCCGGCAACTGGAAGAGAAAGTCAGCAAACGCTACGGATTTGAAAGCATCATTGGCGAATCGAAAACCATCCGGCAAGCCGTTGACCTGGCCCGAAAAGTGGCCGTTACCGACACTACAGTTCTGCTGACGGGCGAAACGGGCACGGGCAAGGAAGTTTTTGCGCAGGCCATTCACCAGGCCAGCGCCCGGCGATCGGGCGCTTTTGTGGCGGTCAATTGCAGTGCCTTAGGCAAGGAAATTCTGGAGAGTGAGTTGTTTGGCCACCGGGCGGGGGCCTTCACCGGGGCATCCCGCGACAAGAAAGGGCTTTTTGAAGAGGCCCACAAAGGCACCATTTTTCTGGACGAAATTGGTGAGATGGCGCTCGATCTTCAGGCCAAACTGCTGCGGGTGCTGGAAACGCACGAATTCATGCGCGTGGGCGATACCAAACCGACCCGGGTGGATGTGCGCGTCGTAGCGGCTACCAACCGGGATCTGGAGCAGGAAGCCACTGCCGGGCATTTCCGACTGGATTTGTTCTACCGGCTTTCGGTGTTTCGCATTGAGCTGCCCTCCCTGCGCGATCGGCGCGACGACATTCCGGCTCTCGCCGAGCAGTTTGCCCGCCAAAGTGCACTGAAAATTGGCAAGCGCGACGTCAAATTAAGCCCGGAGTTTGAGCAGAAACTTCGTCAGCACGACTGGAAAGGAAATATTCGGGAGTTGAAAAACGTGATTGAACGAGCCGTTATTCTGGCCGATGGACCGGAGTTAACCCCGGATTTGTTGCCTTATGACCTTTTGTACGCCGGAAAATCGGTTTCAAACGGGCCGGTTTACGATCTGGCGCAGGTTGAAGAAAACCACATCCGCTACATTCTTCACCACACCAACGGCAACAAAACCGAAGCCGCCCGGCTCCTCAACATCGGCCTGACGACCCTCTACCGAAAAATCACGGAATACCAGATAAATTAAAAGGTAAGAGTTAAGAATTAAAAGTTGGCTGACGCGCGTCCACCTTTACTTTTCACTCTTAACTCTTAATTTTTAACTTTTCACTCTTAATAAGCGGTTTCAGTCACCGTACTGGTGGACGATATGAACGCCAGCAGATCTTCGTTCAGTTGATCCTTCTGGGTAAAGAACAAGCCGTGGGGCTCTCCTTCGTACACCAGCAGTTGCGACTGCGGGATCAGGGCGTGGGTTTTCTGACCCGATGCCTCAAACGGCACGGTCGCGTCCGAATCACCGTGAATGATCAGCGTTGGAACGTTAATGGCGGCTACATCCGAACGGAAATCGGTGCCGGAAAAAGCCTTGGCACATTCGATGGTGGCTCTGGGTGAACCCAGCAGGGCCAGCATCTGATCCCGTCTCAGGTGCGAATCGCTCACCGGATGGCTCAGCAGATTGACACCATAAAATTGTTTGCCGAATGTCGCCAGGAAATCGGCGCGGTCGGCCTGTATTTTTTCCAGCATGTCGTCAAAAACCGATGGGTCTACGCCATCCTGGTTATCGTCGGTTTTCAGCATGAACGGTGTTACCGCGCTGACCAGAACAATTTTCGCGATGCGGTCTGAACCGTAGCGGCTCAAATACCGCACCACTTCACCGCCCCCCATTGAAAAGCCAACCAGGGTTACATTGTTCAGATCCAGTTCGTCCAGAACGGCTTTCAAATCGGCAGCCAGTGTATCGTAATCATAGCCGTCCCACGGTTTTGATGATTTACCAAAGCCCCGGCGGTCGTAGGCGATGCAACGCAAACCGTGTTTGGGAAGTTCGGTCAGTTGATATTCCCACATTTCGTGACTCAGGGGCCAACCGTGAATCAATACCACGGGATTGCCCGTTCCCCAATCCTGATAGAACAGATTGACCGGCTCACCATTCGCAGCGGTCCCAGCTTGAATGTAACTCATAACGTTGATTGATTAAAGTGATCACCATACTAACGGTTCTGCTGCTCTATTGGATTTTAACTTTCTCAAAAACCAATTAAATAATCGACAAACGTTTGCGTATCAACACATTGTCTTACATTGATTTACCTCCCAATAAAATATTATCTGGAAGGCATCGCCTACTCCTTGCCACCCCAGCATCATTATTGAATGGCACAGCTGCATCGGAGGTGTCCGCAGACCTTCTGATAGAATTGACGTTCATAGGTGCCTGAAACGTTGTGAAACACCGCAGGCCGTTAATTAAACAGACCCAACTGCCGTTTGCGCAGAAAACGGGTCGTATCCAACTGGGGGAATCCGTTTTTCGGCATGTATTTGTTGAGGGCAATCTGGTGAAATTGGCGAATCTGTTCGGCAAACTTGCCTTCGCCCGCCATACGGGTACCAAATCGGGAATCGCTCAACTGTCCGCCGTGGCATTCCCGAATCTGATTCAGGACTTTGTTGGCCCGGTCGGGGTAGTTTTTCTGTATCCAGTCTTCAAACAACGGGCCGATGGCGCCATTCAGCCGGACAATCGTGTACCCCGCCCAGGTCGCGCCGTGCTGGGCCGCCAGTTCGATGATCCGGGGAATATCCTTCTCGTTCAGGCTGGGAATGATCGGTGCCGTCATCACCCCCACCGGAACGCCGATGACCGATAGTTCTTGGATGATTTGCAGCCGACGCGGGACCGTCAATGTGCGCGGTTCCATCTTTTGGCGCAGTTCCTCGTCCAGGGTCGTAATGGTAATCAGCACCACTACGAGCTGCTGGGCCGCCAGTTGCTGCAACAGGTCTTTATCGCGCAGGATCAACGCATTCTTGGTAATGATACTGACCGGATTGCGGTACAGCAGACACAACTCCAGAATACGGCGGGTCAGCTGAAACCGGCGTTCAGCGGGTTGGTAGCAATCGGTATTTCCCGATAAGTGAAGGACCTCTGGCTGGTAGTTTTTGGCCAAGAATTCTTTCTCCAGCAATTCCGGCGCGTTCTTTTTGACCATGATCTTGCTCTCAAAATCCAGCCCTGCCGAGAAACCCCAGTATTCATGCGTGTTGCGGGCGTAACAATAAATACACCCGTGCTCACAACCCAGATACGGATTGACGGAAGCACTAAAGCCGACATCCGGACTGGTGGGCCGACTGATAATCTGTTTCGGATTATCCTCGTAAAACCGCGTCTGTACAGTTGGTTCCGGGAAATCCGCATCCGGAACATTCTGTTCATCATCCGGTTCTACCTGAAGCTTCTGAAAGCGGTTATGAGCGTTGAACTGTGCTCCACGTCCTTTAAGGAAATCGTTTTTCATGGTGCTATATTTCAAAAATGGACGTCCAATAATACAAGTAAAATATATAAAGCACAAATAGAACCAAAGCCAGTCCTCCTTTTGGTAGCAGAACGAGCGGGTAAGCTGTTAATTTTTCTTAAAGAACCGCCGATTATTGCCAACCCATTTGTTTATCGCGAACTTGCCACTTACTATGAGACTCCTGTTTTTTTTTCTTTTTTTTGCCTCTGCTGCCTATTGCCAAAGCCCGAAGTACATCATCGGTAAAGTACTGGATCAGGAAACGGGTCAGGGAGTGAATAACGCCAGCGTCATCAACAAACGCTCGCTGGCGGTGGGGCGTACTAATCAAACCGGCAACTACTATTTGCAGATTAAACCCGGCGATTCGGTGGTGGTAACCAGCCCCACGCATGGTCGGAAAGCCTTTCGCTGGGATGGAAGTACGCAGCAGCCGGTGTTGCGGATGAAGCGCGAACTAGCGGATAACGTCATCAATCTGGCGGAGGTGACGGTTCGGGGCAAGCAGGAAGCAGAACTCAAACGCGAACTCGAACAACTTCTGAGCGAACCGGAAGCCAAGCGGGGGGTAACGGCGGAACAGGTACTGGATCGGGCGGCTTCGGGATCGGTGATTACCCTGCTCTACGAAGCCTTCAGCCGACGGGCCAAGGCCGACCGTAAAGCGCTCGTGCTGATGCAGGAAGACCGGCGGCACAAGCTGGCCGTTTACCGTTTTGAACTGGTGGCAAGCCGGGCAACCGACCTGACCGGCAACGACCTCGAAAAACTTAAGGAATTTTGCCAGCTTGATGACATGGCCATCCTACAAGCCAGTGAATACGAACTTACGTTTGCCATCCTGCAATGCCTCAAAGCCTTTAAGCGCTAACCTTTAAGCATTTACTACGCCCGCAAGTACACTCATCAGTGACTTGCTTCATAAGTTGTTCTACCTAAAAAACGAAAAAGCCATGCGGAATTTCCCTCATGGCTTTCTGATTTACTCAACGTTATGAAAAACTTTTCTTTTCAATGCAAATATATATGATTAGTTATGATATAAAATTCAAAATGGTCAAAAAAATTTTACACCACCAACTTATCCAAAACAAACCATTGATATTCAATACATTAACCGTAAACTAAAAACTAAGCGTAGACTTCCTGATTAGGTACTATTACTTATCGCTGTTCATCGAGGATCAAACCGTCCCGAATCGTCAGTTTTCGGTCGGCCATATCAGCCAGCAACTCATTATGAGTTACAATCACAAACGCTTGCCCTAACTCATTACGTAACCGAAAAAATAGCTTGTGAAGTTCCTCAGCGTTATGTGAATCTAGGTTGCCGCTGGGCTCGTCGGCGAAAACAATGGCGGGAGAATTGATCAGGGCGCGGGCGACGGCGGTTCGCTGCTGCTCCCCCCCCGATAATTGAGATGGTAAATGGGCCTTCCGGTCACCTACGCCCAGAATATTTAATAATTCCTCCGCCCGGACCCGCACCTTTTTCTCGTCGTGACCGGCAATAAATCCCGGCAGACAAACATTCTCTAGAGCGGTAAATTCTGCCAGCAGGTTATGAAACTGAAACACAAACCCGATCCGTTCGTTTCGGAAGCGGGCCAGGTCTTTTTCATTGAGTTTAAACACATTCTGTTCCGCCAGCGTGATTTGTCCTGAATCGGGGCGGTCGAGCGTTCCTAAGATATGAAGCAGGGTGCTTTTACCGGCACCGGAGGCTCCAACGATGGATACGACCTCCCCAGATTGAATACTCAGGTTGATGCCCTTCAGAACGGGCAGATCGCCGTGGGAACGGGTTATGTTGATGGCTTCCAGAAGCGGTTGCATAGAAGATAAGCGGGTCAGAGTGGCGCGAAAAACCGGTTTTTACCAGCAGAACGAGTTCCCTGCTGAATTTTAAAACCGAAAGAAGTTGTTCCGCTAAATTTCGTTAAACTATCTTTACACGCGAAAGTAATGTTTTTTTCACCATTCCTTGTTTTGCTCCATATGAACATTCACGAGTACCAGGGTAAAGAGATATTGAAACAATACGGTGTCCGGGTCCAGGAAGGCATCGTAGCCGAATCGCCCGAAAAAGCCGTTGAAGCCGCCAAGCAGATCATGGCGCAAACCAATTCGAAGTTTGTCGTAATTAAATCGCAGATCCACGCTGGAGGCCGTGGTAAAGGCAAAATTCAGGGATCGGAGCAACGTGGGGTTCAATTGGCCAAGTCGGTCGATGACGTACGTGAAATTTCCAAAAATATCATCGGTAATGTCCTGGTAACGCACCAGACTGGCCCTGAAGGCCGGAAAGTCAATAAAGTCCTGGTTGCTCAGGATGTATACTACCCCGGCGCTTCCGAGCCCAAGGAATATTACATCGGTATTCTGCTGGATCGCGCCAAAGCCTGCAACGTCATCATGGCCAGCACCGAAGGCGGTATGGACATTGAAGAAGTAGCTGAGCATTCTCCCGAAAAAATCGTGAAGGAATGGGTGGATCCGGCCATCGGCCTGCAGTCGTTTCAGGTGCGCAACATCGCCTTTGCGCTGGGCCTGGAGGGTGAAGCGTTCAAAGAAATGGTGAAATTCATCGGAGCGCTGTATAAAGCGTATGTCGAAACGGATTCGTCCATGTTCGAAATCAACCCGGTGCTGAAAACATCCGACAACAAAATTCTGGCGGTGGATGCCAAGGTGAATCTGGATGACAACGCCCTGTACCGTCATCCGGACCTGAAAAACCTCCGCGACATTGCAGAAGAAGATCCGCTGGAAGTAGAAGCAACGGCCAACGACCTGAATTACGTTAAACTGGACGGTAACGTCGGTTGTATGGTAAACGGTGCCGGTCTGGCGATGGCCACGATGGACATCATCAAACTGTCGGGTGGCGAACCGGCCAACTTCCTGGACGTAGGGGGTGGTGCTAATGCAAAAACCGTGGAAGCGGGCTTCCGGATCATTCTGAAAGACCCAAACGTAAAAGCGATCCTGATCAACATATTCGGCGGGATTGTCCGCGGTGACCGGGTTGCAACGGGGGTAGTTGAAGCCTACAAAGCCATTGGCGATATCAAAGTGCCGATCATCGTTCGTCTGCAGGGAACCAACGCCGAAGAAGGAGCCCGCATCATCGACGAATCCGGCCTGAAAGTATTCTCGGCCGTTCAGCTGAAAGATGCTGCTGCCAAAGTGAAGCAAGTACTGGAAGGAGTAGAATAAGGAATCAGGAGTTTCTATAAAGAAGCGGATGCCGGAAAAGGGAGTGTCTTCCTTTTCCGACATCCGCTTCTTTATTTATTCGCGGCCTTATCGTCTACCTTGCTGGTAGTACTTCATGGCGTCCGGCATTTGCTTTTCCAGGTCGCGAATCCGGCGCTCATCCGACGGGTGCGTTGACAGGAATTCCGGCGGTTTTTGGCCCCCGCCCGCTTTCGCCATCCGGCCCCAGAAATTAACCGCTTCCTGCGGATTATAGCCCGCCATCGCCATAAAAATAAGGCCCAGTTTGTCTGCTTCCGACTCCTGCGAGCGGCTGTGCGGCAATGCTCGCCCGACCTGATAGGCGGCCGGAAGCCCCGCTCCGACGGCCTGAAGCAACAACGCGTTGGTCTGGCTGCGCTGGTTTTGCGAGAGCGAGCCCAGAACCAATTGACCGCCTTGCAACAAACCGCTGGCGACCAGTTCTTCACTCATCCGTTCGTTACCATGCTCGGCAATGGCGTGCGAAACTTCGTGGCCCATAACCGTAGCCACGCCCGCTTCGTTCTGCGTGTAGGGCAGAATACCCGTATAAAACGCCACCTTCCCCCCCGGCATACACCAGGCGTTGACCTGCGGACTTTCAATCAGGTTGAACTCCCACTGAAACCCACTCAAACGGTCGCTGAGGTTGTTAGCCGCCATGTATGTTTCGACGGCTTTCTGAATTCGTGCCCCTACGCGCTTGATCATATCTTCCTGCGCCCCGGTACGAACAACCCGGCTCGAATCCAACACACCCTTATAATTTGTAAAACTCAACGGTAACATCTGAGAATTCGGAATCAACACCAGCTGATTCCGACCCGTTAACGGAACCTTCTGACACGCAATTACAAGGCCAACCAGCAATATGGCCATTATCGCTCTTTTCATGGTTAGAATATAGAATTGTTTAAAAAATTAGACGTCAAAACTATCTACTAGAGACTGTTGTAAGTTCCACTTTGTTCAATTTTTTTAACTAGCGTGCGGTTGAGCCGTCTTTCCTGTTTAGATTTGCGGCAGCAGCAAAAGTTTAATTTTTATGAAAATCATCGCCGTCGGACGCAATTACGCGGAGCACATCAAGGAACTAAACAACGAGCAACCCGACGATCCGGTTATTTTCACCAAACCCGAGACAGCCGTCCTGCGCCCCGGCGATCCGTTTTTCTACCCTGATTTTTCAACCGACGTTCACCACGAAGTAGAAATCATCGTGCGCATCAGCCGCACGGGTAAAAACATTGAGCAAAAGTTTGCCCACCGCTATTATGACGAAATTGGCGTGGGCATCGACTTCACGGCGCGCGATCTGCAATCAAAGCTGAAAACCAAAGGGTTACCGTGGGATCTGGCCAAAGGATTCAACGGCTCGGCCCCCATGTCGGCTTTTGTTCCCAAGACGGATTTCCCGGATTTGCAAAACCTAAACTTTCGGCTCGACGTAAACGGCGAAACCCGGCAGGTGGGCAATACCTCCATGATGCTGTTTCAAATCGACTACCTGATTTCGTTTGTTTCCAACTACTTCATGCTCCTTCAGGGCGATATTCTTTTTACCGGTACACCGAAAGGCGTTGGCCCCGTCCAGATTGGCGACCGGCTGACGGCTTACCTCGAAGACCGGAAAATGTTGGAATTTGATGTAAAATAGCGAACGGCTTCAGGCAGGGGAATATGGTAGAAATTGTGAGAACAAAGTTATTTTACGTAGGTCTGGCGAGCTTGCTGCTGCTGTTGCATTCCGGCTTCGGACAAAAGCCCGACAAGACTATTTTGAAAGCCGTTCAACCCGGTTATTTTCTGTTTCCCATCATGCCCGGCGAAGCCAATTCGCTCTCGGGTGGGTTGGGCGATCTGCGTCCGAACCACTTCCACGCCGGAATCGACATCCGGACCGCCCAGCGCGAAGGACTGGACGTGTACGCAGCCGCCGACGGCTATGTGTCCCGGATTGCAGTCTTCACGGGCGGGTACGGCAACGTTATCTTCATCAAACACCCCAACGGCCTCACGACGGTTTACGGCCACCTCAAAACCCTGAGCGATACGCTGGGTCAGTATCTGCGAGCGGAACAATACAAAAAACAGACGTTTGAAATTGATCTGCGTCCGGCGCCCAACCAGTTTCCGGTGAAAAAAGGGCAGATCATCGCGTTGTCGGGAAACACGGGGGGGTCGGGCGGCCCGCACCTGCACTTTGAAATCCGCGACGAAAAGAATAACCTGCTCAATCCGCTGCTTTTCGGCTTTCAGGAAATCGAAGACAACGTTCCGCCTTATTTTGAGCGGATTGCCCTGCAACCCCTGACGCCCGCATCCCGCGTGAACGGTCAGGCCGGGCGGCTGGCACTCACGCCGGTTCGGCGGCCCAACGGGGATTACGTGCTGACGCAACCGATTTCGGCCAGCGGTCTGATTGGTCTGGAAGTACTGGCGCACGATCGTACCAGCGGTTCTCCGTTCCGGAATGGACTCACCTGCATCGAAATTCAGCTCGACGATCAGGAGATGTTTGCCTACAACATGAACAACTTCCCGAACGAAGAAACCCGGCTGATTAACCTGCACATGAATTACGCGGTGGAGCAATTGACGGGCCAGCGGTTTCACCGGTGTTACATCGCCGACGGCAATACCCTCAACTCGTACCGGTACGATCAGAGACAGGGAAAACTGCCCCTCTTCGATGGCAAACCGCACGAAGTCCGGATTACGTTATACGACTGCTTCCAGCACACCACCAACCTGCGGTTTACGGTTTTGCCCGAAGCCGAAAACGCCCTGCCGGGGAAACTGACGCCGAGCAAATTACCGACGGCCATTTTCAGTTCAGTTGAAGAAAACACCCTGATTATCAGAGCCCGCAATTTTCCAACGACCGTTCCGCCAACGGCTCGCTTGTTCGCGAGCGGCGCTTCCAAAGACTTGCCGGTGGATTACGTCCGAGGGAATGAAGCTTATTACGTAGTGGATCTACAAAAATACCTGCCGGATTCGGTACAAGTTGGCAAAACCGTTCTGCCCCTGAATTTCAAGAAACGGATTCTGCCCGGCAAGTCAGCTTTCTACCGTGATTCATCCGTTACCGTTGCGTTTGCTCCGGAGAGCCTGTACGATACCCTGCACCTATCCGTTTCAACCCTGGGTAACCAGCTGACGATTAACCAGAGAACGATTGCTCTGAAAGATAACATTGAAGTGGATTTCGTTCCGGCCGATCCGGTTGAAGACCCCCGCAAAACGCAGATGTACCTGATCAACGGCGGACGACGCTATTACGTGGGCGGTTTCTGGAAAAACAACCATTTTCTGTTCCGAAGCCGTCAGTTAGGAACATTTCAATTGCTGGCCGACCCGAATCCGCCGACGGTCAAATTCCTGCGGAAAGATCATACGGCGCTGGTAGCGACGGTGAAAGATGATTTGTCGGGATTGGATACCGTGCGGGCGATGGTCAACGGCGAGTGGATTTTGATGCAGTACGATTACAAAAGAGCCCTGGTTTGGTCGGATAAATTAGATCCGGCGAAACCGTTTGAAGGCTCGGTGGTGTTAGAAGCAAAAGACCGGGCCGGAAATGTAACCACCGTCACGGCCCAGCTCCCACCCGCTCCCCGACCGATGACCGTCGATTCGGCGGCTGTTGGGGGGGACGAAAACTAACCCTTGGCAGACCATTGAGACGGTTTGCCGTTACTGACAGAAGACTTAAACCTAAAAACTATGGCTCTCCAAACCGGCGACGCAGCGCCCGACTTTGAATCCCGCGACCAGGACGGCAACCCCGTTCGGTTATCGGATTTTCGGGGCAAGAAGGTCGTGCTGTATTTTTATCCGAAAGACGACACCCCCGGCTGTACGGCCGAAGCCTGCAGCCTGCGCGACAACTACGAACATCTGCAAAAAGTCGGTTACGAAGTACTCGGCGTGAGTGTTGATGACGAAAAATCACACCAGAAATTCATCAAGAAATATAACCTGCCATTTCCGCTGCTGGCCGACACCGACCACAAAATCGTGGAAGCCTACGACGTCTGGCACGAAAAGTCGATGTACGGACGCAAATTCATGGGAATCGTCCGCACAACCTTTCTGATTGACGAGCAGGGCACGATTTCCGAGGTTATCACCAAAATTGACACGGAAAAACACGCGGAACAGATTTTAAAATAGAAATTAGCATCCAGCCAGGAGACGACAGACACTTTTTGAACATCTTGCCTCTCTTGTCATAACTCCCTTTTCTACATATGGAAATCCAAGAATTACAACACATTGCCACGCAGGTCCGGCGCGATATCGTCCGGATGGTCCACGCCGTTAATTCCGGCCACCCCGGCGGTTCGCTGGGCTGCACTGACCTTCTGGTCGCGCTTTATTTTGATGTGATGCGCCTGAAGCGGGACCAGGAAGGGAAGGTCATTTTTGACATGGATGCCCGCGACGAAGATGTGTTCTTTTTGTCGAATGGTCACATTTCGCCGGTTTTTTACAGCGTACTGGCCCGTTCCGGTTATTTTCCGGTTTCTGAACTGGCAACGTTCCGGAAGCTCGACAGCCGCCTGCAGGGCCACCCCGCCACCGCCGAACACCTGCCCGGTATCCGTATTGCGTCGGGTTCGCTGGGGCAAGGGCTCTCGGTAGCCTGCGGAGCGGCTTTTGCCAAACGCCTGAACGGCGACGACAAGCAGGTTTACGTACTGATGGGCGACGGTGAGCAGCAGGAAGGCCAGATTTGGGAAGCTGCGTCGTTTGCTCCTCACCATAAACTGGGTAACTTAACGGCCATCATTGACCTCAACGGCCAGCAAATCGACGGCCCGACAAACCTGGTCATGAACAACCGCGACCTGGGCGCTAAATACCGGGCTTTCGGCTGGAACGTGACCGAAATGCATGGCAACGACATGAGCGACATCATCAAAACCCTGCACCAGTCAAAATCCGAACAGGATGTACCGACCCTGATTTTGATGAAAACGGAAATGGGTTACGGCGTCGATTTCATGATGGGTAGCCACAAATGGCACGGTGTTGCCCCCAACGACGAGCAGTTAGCAACGGCCTTAAACCAACTGCCCCTGACGGCGGGAATGGAAGATTATTAATCCTTGTACCTGACATGAAGAAATATACATACACCGAAAAAAAAGACACTCGCTCCGGGTTTGGCGCGGGCATTCTTGAACTGGGCCGCACCAATCCGAACGTCGTTGCCCTGACCGCCGACCTGGCTGGCTCCCTCAAACTGGAAGGATTTATGAAGGAATTTCCGGACCGCTTCATCCAGTGCGGTATTTCGGAAGCCAACATGATCGGGGTTTCGGCCGGTCTGACCATCGGGGGCAAGATACCGTTCGCGACCTCGTTTGCCAACTTTGCCACCGGACGGGTTTACGACCAGATCCGGCAATCGGTTTGCTACTCGAACAAAAATGTCAAAATCTGCGCATCACACGCGGGTCTGACGCTGGGTGAAGACGGCGCGACGCACCAGATTCTGGAAGACCTGGGCATGATGAAAATGCTGCCGCACATGACCGTCATCAACCCCTGCGATTTCAACCAGACCAAAGCTGCAACCATCGCCATCGCCGACTACGAAGGACCGGTATACCTGCGGTTTGGCCGCCCGGTGGTGCCCATCTTTACTCCCGCCGATCAGAAGTTTGAAATCGGAAAAGCCCTCGTGCTGAACGAAGGCCCGGATGTGTCCATCTTTGCGACGGGCCACCTGGTTTGGGAAGCCATCAAAGCCGGTGAAATGCTGGCCGAACAGGGCATCGAAGCCGATATCATCAACATTCACACGATCAAACCGTTTGATGAAGAAGCCGTGCTGGCATCGGTACGCAAAACCCGGTGTGCGGTTTCGGCCGAAGAGCATCAACTGAACGGTGGTCTGGGAGACAGCGTGGCCCAGGCGCTGGCTCGCAACTACCCCGCTCCGCTCGAAATGGTTGGCGTACACGATAGTTTTGGCGAAAGCGGTACGCCCGATCAGCTGATGAAAAAATACGGCCTGACCGCCGAGAAAATTGTTGAAGCTGCGCTGCGGGCGAAGTCCCGCGTCGTTTAATGTTTATCGTCCACGGTTTGTCGTCAAACAACCTGTAACGCTGGTTGATGGCCGACCGTGGACCGTAAGCTTTAAGCCTTAAACGCATAAAATGACAGACGAGGAACTCCTGCAAAAATACCGTGATCCGCAAAGCCGGAATTATGCCTTTAACCTGCTGGTACGCCAATATCAGCAGAAAATCTACTGGCATATCCGAAAAATGGTTATCGACCATGATGACGCGGACGATCTGACGCAGGAAACGTTCATCAAAGTCTGGAATTCGCTGGAGAACTTCCGGGGTGACTCCCAGTTATACACCTGGATTTACCGGATTGCCACCAACGAGTGTCTGAACTTTTTGAATAAGAAGCGCCGACGGTTCTTCCTGCCCATTGGCGATGTGGAAGGCGAGTTGATGGAAAAGCTGGAAAGTAATTCGGACTTTGTTACCACAGGTGCGGAACCTTCCGGGGAGGAAGTTCAGTTGAAATTACAGAAGGCTTTGCTGAAGCTTCCTGAAAAACAACGCCTTGTCTTCAACATGAAGTATTTTGATGACATGAAATATGAAGATATTTCCGAAATTACCGGCACGTCGGTGGGGGCCTTAAAAGCATCGTATCACCTGGCTGTCAAAAAAATTGAAGAATATCTGAATGCAAATTAAACCTGATACCGACTTGCTTGTCAAACCGTTGTGTTTATAAGACAATGGAACCAAAAAAACCAATACGACTTGACGAACTAGATCAGCAACACGCCCTGCGGCAGCTACCGTTTTCGACACCGGAAGGCTACTTTGATACCCTTCCATCACGGATTCAGGCTGAAGCCACCCGCCGTTCGCACCGTTTTACGATAAGCTGGTCGTGGCAACGGTCAGTGTCGACACTGGCGGGAGCGGGATTGGTGGCGGCCCTGGTCTGGTTTACGTACCCGAAAAAGCAGGATTCGCTGGAACCGGAACTGTTGAGCAACATCAGTTCGGCATCGGTTGTCGAATACCTTCAGGATCAGGATATTTACCTGGAAGATTATTCGGATCTGATCGATTCGCACAAGGTGCCTAACGATTCAACCCTGATCCACGAACTGCATGTTTCGCCGGAATCAATCCAGCAAATGATTGAGGAAGATGCAGCCGGTACCGTAACCATCTGAGTAGTTAAACGGTTTAGAGTTTATGGTTTGTAGCGTAACCCGAATAGCCAATGCTACGGGAATGGCCTGTAAACTCTAAACCCAATCTGCCTGATTATGACCGATTCTTTATTCTTACGTATTACTATGAAACCGTTCATTCGCTCACTGGTCCTGTTCTTTGGTCTGCTGCTAACGCTGCCGGCCGCTGCCCAGAATCAGGATCGCCAAAAAATAGAAAGTGCAAAAATTGGCCTGATTACCAATCGGTTGAACTTGACCACCGAACAGGCGCCACAGTTCTGGGCGATATACAATGAGTACAGTGATAAACGGCGGGATATTACGCGGCAATTGCGCCGACCAAGTAAACCCGGCGGCACTGCGCCCATCAATGAATTAAACGAGTCGGTCGAGTTGAAACAGAAGCTGGTGGATCTGGAAAAGGATTACAACGCCAAATTTCTGCGGGTGATCAGTCCGCAGCAGCTTCAGGAGTTGCACAACACCGAACGCATGTTTAACAAAATGCTGATGGATCAGCTTCGATCGAATTAACCAAAAACTTTGCTATACTACACCTGCAACAAGCCCGGCCACTTGGCCGGGCTTTGTGTTTGCACCCATTTCGAAACCGGTTCGAAAAAGCGCACTAAAAATGAACATGTAAATGTTTTCTGTTTCGGCAGCATTTGCCTTACTTTAACCCCGAGGCAGCCAACAATTACGATGAATTTACCCCAGGCCGAAGCATTTATACTAGCCAGACTGGAGCGGGAACTCGCGCCCACCCTGTATTATCACGGCATTCATCATACCCGGGATGTGGCAGATGTGGCGTTGCGGCTGGCGCAGGCCGAGAACATTACCGATGCTCCGACGCTGGCGCTACTCCGAACGGCTGCTTTGTATCACGATTGCGGTTTCGTTACGACCTACCAGGGGCATGAAGCGGAAGGTTGCCGCTACGCCCGCCAAACGCTGCCGGAATTTGGGTACTCAACCCAGCAGATTGAACAGATTTGCGGGATGATCCTGGCTACCCAAATCCCCCAAAGCCCGCAGAACCTGCTCGAACAAATTCTGTGTGATGCCGACCTGGACTACCTCGGCCGCCCGGATTTTGAACCGATTGCACAGACCCTTTTTAGGGAGTTGAAAGCCCGCAACCTGATCAGCGACGAACCCACCTGGAACCGGGTTCAGGTGGATTTTCTGGAGGGGCACCGCTACTGGACGCCAACCGCTAACGCCCTGCGAAGGGAAAACAAACAGCGGCAGTTAGATCACCTCAAAGAGATTGTCAGCCATTATCCGGTTTGACCGCCAGGGTCTGTAGCCGCTCATTCTGAAGCCGGATGCGCTGGCATAAAATCCGCATCATATTCCGCAGCACTTCCTCGCGCTCCTCCATCAGATCGTAGAAATCTTCGTGATCGATCCGGAAGAGCAGCACCTCAGAGGCCGCAATTGCCGAAGCCGACCGCGGTTCGGTATCCAGCAAAGCCAGTTCGCCGAACACATCGCCCCGTTCAAACTGCGCCAGGCGTTCCTTGCGGTCGTAAATATCAACCGAGCCCGAATAAATCACGAACATACAGGTACCTATTTCTCCTTTTTCAAAAATCGTTTGCCCTTCCTGAAACTGCACTTCCTTCATGATGGGAGCAATCGTACTCAGGATGTTTTCCGGCGTATTGGCAAACAATCGGGTATTTTTCAGGACGATAACCCGTTCAAAATCGGAAATGTGCTCTTCTTCAATTGATTTCATAAGTTCAACAGAAATCGTGGGATAATCGACCAGCAGCCGCTGGTACCAGTCGGGGTGTTCCACCTGAACCACCTGCAAAACCCCGCTGGCGCTTTCACTCAGGAGCTGAACCGAATGGTGCAGATACCCACCCAGCAGCCGCGCGTTGGGCAACGACCGGGGCGTCCACCGGCGCATGGCCACGCTGATGGTCCAGGCGGAAAAGACCGTCTCCCCCTGGTGTAAAATGTACGTCAGCAACGATTCTTCAGCCTGAAATAACCCCAGTTGTGCATCCATCAGACGGACTTTTTCGGCGACCGGAACCTCATCGACCATCGCCTGCAACGACTGATACACCACCCGCGGAATGAGGTTGTCGAGCATTTCCAGGGCGTTGGCCCTCCGCTCCCGCGACGCGTGATCAATGCCCGTCCGGACGCTGGCAATGACATCGCGGTCGTACAATTGCATCAACAGAAAAAACACCCGTTGCAGCAACCGCTCCATCTCGTAATCCAGACAGGCCAGCAATTCCTTGTCGTTTTTGTGCAGACTACCGTGGAGCAACCGTTGCGCCAGTTTCAATTCTTCCTGCAAAACCTGGTGGTAAACGTCCGGGCTGGCGCCCGAAAACTCAAAATGACTGAGGGCTTTTATAGCCGCCGTCCGGACCGACAAGTCCGGGCGTCTAACCAGACTCGTCAGGAGTTGGTGGCTTTCCGGCGTCCGGATTTTGGCGCAAACCCCGGCAATCCGGCGAATCAGCACCGAATCGGTGGTATTCTGCAGGGCGTCTTCCAGTAAAGGCAGGGCCGCCTGCTGCATTTGACTCAACCCCTGGGCCGCCGATCGCCAGTACATCCGGTCGGCCAGCAGATTAACCAGCTTACGGGTTAAGCCCGGATGATTTATGACGCCCGCGGTTCGAATAGCCGCTTTAACCAATTCGGCATCGTTACTTTGTAAGGTGTCGCTTACCAGTGTATCGTACGGCTGCAGTTGCAGAATCCGGATGATTTCCAACACCGCCAACCGATCGACGGTTTGGCGCGATTCGACCAGCGCGCGCAAACTCTCGGCCGCCTGAGCCGCAAACGGACGGTTTTCCCAACCGCCCAGGATGGCCCCTTTCCGAATGGTCAGATCGGCATGATGCAGCAAACTTGTCACTTTTTGGGCATCCGCTTTGGGCGATCCGCAATACAACCGACTGGCCGGTTCGCGAATGGCCGGTTCAGAATCACCGGTAGCTAATTGGTATAGAACGGAAGCATCGGGCGTCAGGGACAAGTCCGTGAACGTTTCCAGCGCAAACCGGCGCACCGGCGCATCGGGATGCTGGAGCAGCCTCGTGGACCGCTCCGCCAGTTTATCCGGACGGTGTGTTTTTAACCAGTCAATGGCGTTGATCACTTCCTCCACCCGGGAGCTTTTCAGATTGCCCAGAATCAGTTTCGCAACCTCGTCGGGAGCCGCCAGTTCATTTGTTTCGAGAAACCGCCGGCTCAGGGCCAATTTCAGTTCATCCAGGTAATACCGGTACGTCCGCCGAAGTAGCCAGAAAGCAACGAGCGTACTCAACCCCATCCAGACAAACGGCACCCATTCGTTCAGTTGCGGATAAGCATGATAAGCGTAGAGCAGGATACCCGCCAGGGCCATACCCAGCGGTTCATAAAACCCCTTTACCAACGTGTGCCCCTGCAACCGCTGCGAAGCGCTAAGCGGCTGGAAGAGAACCAGAAAAACCGGGTCGAACAGCGAACGGCGAATCACTTCGAAGGCCAGGTAAAGCGTGCAGTAGTACAGCAACCAGGTCGATTCGCTTACATCCGAAAGGTAAACAGCCGCAAAGACCAGCACGGCCGCGAAAGCCGTCTGCGGCAACAGTTGCAACGAACGCCGAACACCCAGCCGATCCAGCGCCCGCCGGGACAGCAGCACTTTCACCAGCATTGCCACCAGATACGTCAGGGCCAACACCTGACTGACGTACTGAAGCAGCGAAGTTGTTGCGTGAATCTTGTATTTGACGTTGATGAAGAACGCGTATTCGACGCTGGCGGCCACCGTGGCCACGGCAACCAGACTCAGGCACATCAGGGTAATCAGGTGGCTGTTGCCAAACAATTGCTCGACGATGCGGGACTGGCTGTGCCGCACCCGCGACGAACCGTGCGAGGTGTGAATATCGTGGGATCGGTACGTCAGCCGCAGCATGTAGATAGCCGCCAGAAAAGACCCGAAGGCCACCAGCAGCAGAAAAAACATATCCGTGTGGGCGTGCACGAGAGCCGCCAGAATAGCCCCCAGCGCCTTGGCGGGCATATCTCCCGAACTGATGACGCTGAAAAGCCGCTTGCTCTGCCGAACATCAAACACCACCGCCGACACGCCCCAGAACTCCAGACTGGTCAGTAAGTAGATTAACCGGTAGCCCACCATAATGGCAATGGCCGCCCCCACCGAATGACCTACCAAAACCAGCACGGCCAGCACGAACGTCAGGGCAATCACCGCCCACAGCACCCGAACGGCCAGACTCCGCAGCGCCAGGTGGTGTTCGTAGTGGGTGTAAAGCTTCCCGACCAGCATCATGCCAATGGCCGAGACTACGTAGGCAATCGGTAAACTGGTTTCGGGGTGATTTTCAAGCAGAATGACGTTGGCCGAAACGTACGCCAGAATTGTTCCGATACCGAGAAAGAAATTATGCAGAAAAAACAACCAGACCGTTCTGACTTCGTGCTGGCGAACACCAATCGAACGGTAGAACTTTTGCGCTGGCGACATGCCGTTTTCAGCTTGGTAATAACTATCAATAATACGGCTTTTCCGCCATTCTGCCTACTTTTACACGACAATTTCCAATTTGATCATGGTATCACAACAAACGCCAAAGGCTCATCAGCTTCAGAAACCGATTCGGATTGTAACGGCCGCTGCGCTGTTCGACGGCCACGATGCCGCCATCAACATCATGCGCCGGCTGATGCAGGCATCCGGGGCCGAAGTCATTCACCTGGGCCATAACCGTTCGGTTGCGGAAATTGTCGATTGCGCCATTCAAGAGGATGCGCAGGGCATTGCCGTCACATCATACCAGGGCGGCCACATCGAGTTTTTCAAGTACATGATTGATCTGCTCCGGGAACGGGGTGCGGGGCATGTCAAGGTTTTTGGCGGAGGGGGTGGTACGATTTTACCAATCGAAATCGAGGAGTTGCACCGCTACGGGGTTGCCCGGATTTATTCACCGGACGACGGCCGCACCTTGGGCTTACAGGGTATGATCACCGATCTGCTCGAAAAATGTAACCAAGTAACCGAAACGATTAATCCATTGGAAGACCTGAACGGGCAATTGCCTACCTGGACGCGAGCCAGCGATGGGCAACGGATCGGTCAGTTGATTTCCGTCGCGGAAAATGAACCGGAACGTTACGACAAAACCCGTTCCCGCTGGCCATTGGCCGAAAAGCAACCCCGAACCGTTCCCGTCCTCGGTATTACCGGCACGGGTGGAGCGGGCAAATCGTCGCTGGTCGATGAGCTGATCCGGCGGTTTCTGCTTCGTGTTCCGGATAAAACCGTTGCCATTTTATCCGTCGATCCGTCGAAGCGAAAAACCGGCGGGGCGCTCCTGGGCGACCGCATCCGGATGAACGCCATTCACCCCGATCTGGCGGCCGGGCGGGTTTATATGCGCTCACTGGCAACTCGCCAAGCCAATCTGGCCCTGAGCAAACACGTTCGCGACGCCATCGAGATCTGCAAAATAGCGCAGTTTGACCTGATCATTATTGAAACCTCGGGCATCGGGCAGTCGGATACGGAAATCACCGACCATTCGGATGTGAGCCTGTACGTCATGACCGCCGAGTACGGCGCGGCCACCCAACTGGAAAAAATCGACATGCTGGACTTTGCCGACGTCGTTGCCATCAACAAATTCGACAAACGGGGTTCGCTGGATGCGTTGCGCGACGTTCGCAAGCAGTACCGCCGGAACCACGCGGCTACTCATCCCGGCATCTGGGAAACCGACGACGACAAACTTCCCATTTTTGGCACCGTCGCGTCCCAGTTCAACGACGCCGGCATGACCGCCCTGTTCGCGCGACTGATGCAGTTGATCGGGCAGAAAACCGGCGTCCATTTGCTGGAAGGGACTCCCGCCGAATCCCCCTCCTCGCCCGCTCCGGCTTCCATCATTCCGCCCGACCGGGTGCGGTACCTGGCCGAACTGGTGGAAACCAGCGAGCAGTACGACGCCTTCGTTCGGGAGCAGGTCGTCATTGCCCGCAAACTGTATCAGATCAACGGCGTTCTGGAAACGCTGAAAACCGCACCGGATGGAGCGGCTGCGGTGGACGCCCTGAACGCCATGTACCGGGATTTTGAAAACCGTCTGCACCACGACTGCCGCCAGCGACTGAAAGACTGGCCGGCCCTGAAAGCGAAATACCGGGCCGATACGTATCAGTATCAGGTCCGTGATAAAACAATCCACCAGAATCTGTTTACTACGTCGCTGTCGGGTTTGCGGATTCCGAAAATCAGTCTGCCGACCTACGAGGACTGGGGCGACATTCTGCGCTGGCTGCTGACCGAAAATGTTCCGGGCGAATTTCCCTACACGGCCGGGGTGTTTCCGCTCAAGCGTGAGGGGGAAGATCCGGCCCGGATGTTTGCCGGGGAAGGCGGTCCGGAACGCACCAACCGGCGGTTTCACTACGTTTCGAAAGGCTTGCCCGCTAAACGGCTTTCTACGGCATTCGATTCGGTTACGCTCTACGGCGAAGACCCGGATTACCGCCCCGATATTTACGGCAAAATCGGTAACTCGGGCGTCAGCATCTGTACGCTGGACGACGCCAAAAAGCTCTACAGCGGCTTTGATCTCTGCAATCCGGCCACCTCGGTTTCTATGACGATTAATGGGCCGGCGCCCATGCTGCTCGGTTTTTTCCTGAATGCCGCCATCGATCAGCAGTGCGAAAAATGGCTGCGTCAGCAGGGTAATCTCGATAAGATTTCTGTCCTTCTGCCCACTGCACCCCACTACAACGGCCCACTCCCCGACGGCAACGACGGTTTGGGGTTGCTCCTGCTCGGAACCTCCGGCGACCGGGTTCTGCCCCGGGACGTGTACGAAAAAATCAAGGCCGATACGCTCCGGCAGGTGCGCGGAACGGTGCAGGCCGATATTTTAAAGGAAGACCAGGCGCAAAATACCTGCATTTTCTCAACGGAATTTGCGCTGCGCATGATGGGCGACATTCAGCAGTATTTTACCGACAAGCAGGTTCGCAACTTTTACTCGGTCTCGATTTCGGGCTATCACATCGCCGAAGCCGGGGCCAACCCTATTTCCCAACTGGCATTTACCCTGTCCAACGGCTTTACGTTCGTGGAATATTACCTCGCACGGGGTATGCACATCGACGATTTTGCGCCCAATCTCTCCTTTTTTTTCTCGAACGGTATGGACCCGGAATATTCGGTGCTGGGCCGGGTAGCGCGCCGGATCTGGGCAAAAGCCATGAAGCAAAAGTACAATGCCAACGAACGTTCGCAGAAACTGAAGTACCACATCCAGACGTCGGGCCGGAGTTTACACGCGCAGGAAATCGCCTTTAACGACATTCGGACGACGCTCCAGGCGCTGACGGCATTGTCTGACAACTGCAACTCGCTCCACACGAATGCCTACGACGAAGCCATTACGACGCCAACGGAAGAAAGCGTCCGTCGGGCGATGGCGATTCAGTTGATCATCAATCAGGAATTTGGGCTGGCGAAGAACGAAAACCCGTTGCAGGGTGCCTTCATGATGCAAGAACTGACGGACCTGGTTGAGCAGGCCGTTCTGAACGAATTCCGTAGCCTGAACGAACGCGGGGGCGTGCTGGGCGCCATGGAACGCATGTACCAGCGCAGTAAAATTCAGGATGAATCGATGGCGTACGAAATGCAGAAGCACAGCGGCAAACTGCCCATCGTGGGCGTCAACACCTTCCTCGATCCCAACGGCTCACCCACCCGGATTCCGCAGGAAGTTATCCGCTCAACGGACGAGGAGAAACGCTACGCCATCGAATCCCGGCTGGCTTTTCAGGAACGAAACAAAGCAGCAGCCGCAGTGGCCTTGAAGGAAGTTCAAACCGTAGCCCTGTCGAACGGCAACAGCTTCGAAGCGCTGATGGAAGCCACGAAAGTTTGTACGTTGGGGCAGCTGTCGCGGGCCTTATACGCCGTTGGCGGGCAATACCGACGCAATATGTAAACGACTGATTCGCAGACAAAAATTTACTTATTTCTTATAAGACGATGAAAGCAACGTCCATAAGTGCTCTTATTTTTCTGCTCCCCACCGTTTTATGGGCCCAGCTTTCTAAACAAAGAAGCTGGCAAAACGATTTCTTATTCAGGGTGCCGCCCCGACTGGATTCTGGCATGAACATAAACGGGCTCTCCCGCGAGTCGTGTCACCGATTGATTGACAAAATGTTCACCGTCGATCAGCAATACCGGGACAGCTCTATGCGCTATCAATTGCATTCCGAGAAGGAACGGTATTTTACCCGTTTAATGAACCAGAACGATCTGGTGAACTGGACGCTCCTGTTGAAGATAGTAAAACGGCATGGCTGGCCTTGCCAGGCAAACGGTGAACGTTCGTACAAAGCCTGGATCATTGCCTGGCACGCCCGGGCCGACTGGAAATGGATGCAACGTTTTTACCCTCACGTCCGAAAGGCAAACCAATTGCGCTGTGTGCATCCGAATTTGTACCGGGAATTTAAAGACCAGTTTGACCACCTGAACAAAGTCTTCAACCCCACAGGAACTTAAATGGTGTGCATACCAGTAACAAATATTTTTGGCGATTCCGGCAAGACTGGCCCGAAAAATGATCAGGCTCATTGCATATCTTTTTTGTCTGACAAAAGCAAAGAAATCCGCTTTCTGTTACAGAAGAAGGCACTTTTCACAAAGTAAATTCCCAAAAATTAATCGCTATTGTTAAAGCAGAACATTAATTTAAGGCGACAAATGACTTCATGTCCGCCAAGTCGTCTAACCTCAGGACTTAATTTTTCGACGTAACCACCGTACCTGGAGCTTCATATGGAATACAACCTTAAGATGCAAAACAACATCGAACGCGAGCGAATCTACAGCCGCGCAGACAACAAAGGGTGGAAGAAATGGGGCCCTTATCTCTCGGAACGCTCGTGGGGTACGGTTCGTGAGGACTACAGCGTCCACGGCAACGCCTGGGGATTTATTACCCACGACATGGCACGCTCCCGGGCCTACCGCTGGGGGGAAGACGGTATTGGTGGGCTTTCCGACAACAAAGGGCACGTTTGTTTTGCGCTGGCATTCTGGAATCACCAGGACAGCATCATCAAGGAACGGCTTTTTGGGCTGACCGGTCCGGAAGGCAACCACGGCGAAGACGTCAAAGAGCTGTATTACTACCTCGATAGTACGCCGACGCACTCCTACATGAAGATGCTCTACAAGTATCCGCAGCAGCCGTTTCCGTACGGCCGTCTGGTGGATGCGGCCCGCCATCGCAACCGGCTCGAACCCGAATTCGAACTAGTCGATACGGGTATTTTCGACGAGAATCAGTACTTCGATATTTTTATTGAATACGCCAAAAACGACGAAAACGATATCCTGATCAAGATAACGGCGCACAACCGGTATTCGCAGGAGGCTCAACTGACGATGCTTCCTACGCTCTGGTTCCGCAACACCTGGTCGTGGGGGTACGAACAATATGCCTACAAACCGATTCTGAACGGTATTGCTACCACGCAGATTGCGGTTGATCATAAGCTGCTCGGCAAATACAAGCTCTACTGCGAAGATGCCGACGAATTGCTGTTCTGCGAAAATGAAACCAATACCGAACGACTTTACGGTATTCCGAACGAGTCGCTGTTTTGCAAGGACGGTATTAATAATTACGTTATTTCGGGCGACAAGAAGTATGTTAACCCGAACCAAATCGGCTCGAAGGCTTCTGCGCGGTACGTGCGGGCGGTACCGGGGGGCGATTCGGTGACCATCCGGCTGCGGTTCAGCCAGGATACCCACAACAGCCAGCCGTTTGCCGACTTTGACGAAATTTTTGATCAGCGGCTGCGGGAGGCCGACGAGTTTTACGATCAGTTGCAAAGCAACGTCGTTGATCCCGAACTGCGGACCATTCAGCGGCAGGCCTACGCCGGTATGTTGTGGAACAAGCAGTTCTATTATTACAACGTGAACGAGTGGCTCAAGGGCGACCCCAAAATGCCAACGCCGTTCCACGGCCGGGCCTATCAGCGCAATTCCAGCTGGCGGCATATGTACACGGCCAACATCCTGTCGATGCCCGACAAATGGGAATATCCGTGGTTTGCAGCCTGGGACCTGGCGTTTCATACGCTGACGCTGGCCCGGCTCGATCCGCACTTCGCCAAACGGCAACTGGCGGTTATTCTGCGCGAGTACTACATGCATCCCAACGGCCAGATTCCGGCCTACGAGTGGAATTTCAGCGATGTAAACCCGCCCGTCCACGCCTGGGCGACCTGGAAAGTTTATGAGATCGACCGGGACATGAACGGCAAGGGAGACATCGACTTCCTGGAACGGGTTTTTCACAAAATGCTGCTCAACTTTACGTGGTGGGTCAACCGCAAGGACGTGAACGGGAACAGCATCTTCGGCGGGGGCTTCCTCGGCCTCGATAACATCGGGGTGTTCGACCGCAGCCAGCCCTTGCCGATGGGTGGTCACATTGAGCAGGCCGACGGTACGGGCTGGATGGCGATGTACACGCTAAACATGCTCCGGATTGCCTGCGAAATTGCCCTGACCCGGCCCTCCTACCAGGACATGGCGTCCAAATTTTTCGAGCACTTCCTGCACATCGCAGCCGCCATGAAAAACCTCGGGGGCCAGGGTATCAGTCTGTGGGACGAAGACGATCAGTTTTACTACGACGTTCTGCACACGCCCGACTCCAGTATGCTGCTGAAAATCCGGTCGATGGTGGGTCTGATTCCGCTGTTTGCCGTGGAGATTCTAGACGATAAGCTGCTGGAAAAATTGCCGGACTTCAAACGCCGGGTGGAATGGGTGTTGACCAACCGCCCGGATCTGGCGTCGCTGATTTCGCGCTGGCACGAACCGGGAAAAGGCGCCACGCACCTGCTCTCGCTGCTCCGCGGCCACCGGATGAAGATGCTGCTCAAACGGATGTTCGACGAAACCGAATTCCTGTCGGAGTACGGCATCCGGGCCCTGTCGAAATACCACGGCGACAAACCGTACGAGTTCAACCTGAACGGCGAAATCTTTACGGTTAAATACGTGCCGAACGAATCGGAAACCAGCCTGTTCGGCGGTAACTCCAACTGGCGGGGGCCAATCTGGTTTCCGGTCAATTACCTACTGATCGACTCGCTCCTCAAGTTTTACAACTACTACGGCGACGATTTTGAAATCGAGTACCCGACGAATTCGGGCCAGGTCATGAGCATCAAAGAAGCCACGGTATTGGTTGCCGAGCGCCTGATCAACATCTTCCGGCGCGACAACACCGGCAAAGTTCCGGCCTATAGCGGACACGAGAAGTTTCAGGATGATCCGCACTTCAAGGACCTTCACCTGTTTTTCGAGTACTTCCACGGCGATAACGGAAGCGGCCTGGGCGCCAACCACCAAACTGGCTGGACGGGTCTGGTAGCCGACCTAATCGAGTTTTTATACCAACACCGCCAGCAGCAGGAGCCCATTCACGCCAAGGTGTTGTAGCGGCCTGTAAGCCTGTACTTCGGCTTTTCCGAAACCTTTCTTCGCCAGTCAGTCACTTTTTGTCAACAGAAAGAGGCTGACTGGTTTCTTTATGAGGCCCCTTAACGAAAAATACCTCTTCTTTGTTTGCTCGAAAACTCGGAATTTGCAATCCCCTCGTCACTTTCTTTGGCAGGTCGGGCCAAAACCCGTATCTTCACCCACCCCCTCATAACTTCTGATCCGAATGCCAAGACTGTTGTGTAAGGTTGTTGTGCTGTTCTTGTGTGTCGTTATACAACCGATAGCTGGGTATTCTTTCGAGTTAACGCCTGCTCAACCAACGGATTCCGTTCCCCGTCTCAACAACACGGCGCTCCGATTGGCCCGAAATAAAAATTACGCCGGGGCCCTCCAGTTGCTCAAGCGGGCCGCTGCCGGACGCCCTTCCGACACCCTCCTGTATAACCAGGCCATCATTTTAAGCCACCTGAAACGGTACGAAGAAGCGGCCTCCCTCCTGCAACAGGCGCCGACGTTCTCCCAGGCTCAGGCCAACCAGGGTATCTTTTTCTGCATGAGTGGCGATGTAAAAACGGGTTTGTCTCTACTGGAAAACACGTCTGGCGGAAAGAATGCGGATAAAATCGCTTACAACCGCGCCGTCGCCTATTTGCACGCCCGTCGGTTCGACGACGCCAACCGCGCAGCTTCGGAAGCTGTCAGGATCCGGGGCGGTGAGCCCCTGTACCGGCTGGTGAAAGCCGATGCCCTGCAGGGGCTGGGCAAACACCGGGAAGCACTCAATGCCTATGAAGCCCTTGAAAAAGAGACCAAACTGGCAACCATGCTGCCCGTACGCATTGGTAACGCCCTTCTGGGCCTGAAGCAATACGAAGAAGCCGCTGCCAGTTTCAACCGTTATCTGATCTCCGGCGACCGCAGCAACCAGGCGGAAGCTCGCTACGGTCTGGCCAACGCCTTTTATGGTCAAAAAGAGTTTTCGAAAGCCGTTGCTGAATTTCGGCGGGCGGTGCAGTTTCGGCCCCAGTGGCTGGAAGCCCGTACGGGCCTTGGCAATGCCCTGTGCAGCATCCGGGATTACCGCTCAGCCCGCATCGAATACGAAGCCGCGCTGGCCCTGAAGCCCGACGACCCGCACCTTCACCTTGGTCTGGGTGTGGTGAGCCACCGGCAGGGGTTGCACGAGGAAGCACTGGAGCACTTCGCCAAAGCGTCGAGCTTGCTGGATGAAAAAGACAAAGAACTTGCCGACTGCTTTCTGAGCCTGGGCCTTACCAAACTGGAGATGAACCAGTTGGATTCCGCCCTTGTGCATTTGAATGTGGCGATGCGACTCAACAAAGATCACCCGGCGGCCTACGCCGGTGCCAGTGAAGTTTACCGGAAGAAGGAAAGCTCCCGCTACACCCTGGAATACTTGGAAAAAGCCATCCGCCTATCTCCCCAAAACGATAAGATGTTGACCAACAAAGGCAACATGTACCTGAAGCTGGGAGACATGGACCAGGCTTACGAGAATTTCTACTGGGCTTTAAATCATAATTCGCAGAACATCAACGCCCTGAACGGCCTTTCGATCTCTTTGCTGGAAAAAGACCGCATTGAAGAAGCCGAGACGGTGCTCGACAGCCTCATCAACCGCGGTCATCACAAGGCGTTTTTGCTCAACAACCGGGGTATCGTCCGCTCGTACCTGGCACTGAAGCACGAAAAGCAGAAAGACCAGCACGGCGCACGGCAATATTACTACCGCTCCATCCGCGACTACGAACGCTCCCGCGATCTAGACTCGACGCACAAAACGTATTTCAACAACCTGGGGAACGTCTACAAAAACACGGGTGAATACGACAAAGCCGTTAAAAGCTACCTCGGTCACCTCGACCGCAGTGCCATCAACAACCTGGGCGTTCTGTACGCCCGTAACGGAAAAGGCGATTACGGACGGCATTACCTGAACGTTGCCATCACCATCGATTCGGCCAGTCTGGTCTACCGGTATAACCGCTACAAAGTGTACAAGGAATTTTTCAAGGATTCGCTGACCCGACGACCCGACATCCTTCAGGGCCAGGATTTGATGCCAACCAACTCCATTAGTTCAAAATACAGCAAAGACGGTTACATCAACATCTACCTGTACGATTACGACTTCGAGCATTACGAATTCCCCGGTGACCATTATTTTCCTATTCAGAATGCCCTTCCGGCCCCACCGGAGTACCGCCCGCTGGACGATTTGCTGGCCATGTCGGCGGTCAAAGAGTCGACCACGCCCCGGGTTGCCCCCCCGGTTCGGATTACCAGCAAGCGGATGCCCAAAGCCCGCCGAACCCGCATGGCAGGCAGCACGAAATGCCCCAAGATCATCTGAGTGCTGCTTATGCAGACGAGCCATTTATTAATGAAACATATTCTTGGTTTTATCTAAAATTTTTGGGTAACTTAGAATACGTTACATCAAAAAATGCTGCGTTATGAATGTTATACAACGTGTTGAGCATTGGGGAGATACACATCACCCGGCCTGGATTGACGCACTTCGCATTATGCTGGGAATTGTTCTGTTCCTGAAAGGGGTAAGTTTCATTGGGGATACGGGTCATCTGACCAACCTGGTGGGCGGTACCCGGTTCGATTTGATTCCGATGTTTCTGATTCACTACGTGGCTTTTGCCCATCTGGTCGGCGGCTTGCTGATTGCGATGGGTTGTATGACCCGTCTGGCCGTGCTGGTTCAGTTACCAATCCTGCTGGGAGCGGTATTTTTTGTTAACATCACCCACGGTTTCTCCGCCCTGAATTCGGAACTCTGGTTATCCGTCGTGGTGCTGCTTCTTTTGCTGGTTTTTCTGGTAGTGGGGTCCGGCCGCTTTTCGGTGGATGATTACATGCGGAGACACGACCATTAAAACCGCTTATAACAACTGCTGCTTATACTGACGGGGACTGATGCGCTCCAGGGTCCGGAAGGCGCTGCTAAAGTGCGTCAGGCTGTTGAAACCCGATTCAAAACAGGCGTCCGTGATCGATTTGGCCGGATTACTCAAGATTTGCTTGGCCAGCCGGATACGTTCCTGAAGAATAAACTGGATCGGCGACATGCCCAGTTCGTTTTTAAACAAGCGGAAGAAATGGGATTTCGACAAACAGGCCTGACTGGATAGCTCTTCGATCGCTAAGGTCTTCGTCAGATTTTTTCGAATGTACTCCACGACGTACGCCAGCCGGTGCGTGTTCATGTGCTGTTTGGCCTGGTCCACCAGCACGCGCCGGGCCTGCGTCTGCATGAGCCGCACGATCAGCTCCTGAATCGAGTTGTGGATAAAAAACGGCTTCATTGCGTTGTTTTCCCGATACAGCCGGATAATTTTATCGATCAGCAGGCTGATTTCAAAGCCGTTGCGAAAATGGTAGTTGTTCACGTCCACCTCCCATAGTTCGCTCGGTTCGCTGCGCGGATATTCTTCGTTCAGGTGGTTGACGGTTTGCTGAATAAACTCGCCCGAGATTGAAAGGGCAATGCAGCGGGTAGGCGTCTGAACCGTCGCTTCCGGAAAATCAATTTTCATCAACTTGTTGGCCGGTAACACCAGCGACTCGCCGGGCAGGTAGTCGAACGGTTTCAGGTTATCGATGTGCATCACTTTTTTACCCGTCAGCATACTCGTCAGGACCGGCGAGTTAAACTCCAGTTCGACCAGCTGAGCCCGCTGGAAAGTTTCATACAGGTTCAGTTCAGCAACTTCGTGCGTCAGCGTTAATTTGTTCTCAACCAGCGTATCCAGACGCCCTCCCCAGGATGGCGCGATCTCCTGCTGCTGTACTATCTTTCTTCCCGCTGTCATAGGCGTAACAATTCGATTTAGGAATCTACCTGCTCGTTTGTGGATGGTTAACCGAAACGCAACCTGCGGTATGGGCTCGTCAAAGAGAAAGAGATGATACCGTAAGTTTTTGAGAGAATTGCGAAAATACCATTGAACAATTTCGGCAAAATTTGTCACAATTCAAATCCAAAAAATCAGTTTAACAGATTCTTCAACCCATGGAAACTTTAGAAGCACCCGTAGCGACCCGTTCGGCCACCCAATTGGAACGACCTAAATTCAAAAATCAGTATGAGAATTTTATCGGCGGCAAATGGGTAGCCCCCGTCGGCGGTGAATATTTCGAGAATAAATCCCCCGTTGATGATAGTCTGATTTCCCGCGTCCCCCGCTCGAAAGCGGCCGACATCGACCTGGCGCTGGATGCGGCCCACAAAGCCTTCCCGAGCTGGTCGCGCACGTCGGCCACCGAGCGGAGCAATATGCTGATCAAGATTGCCGACATCATTGAAAAGAACCTTGAGTTTCTGGCCCGCGTTGAAACCGTTGAAAACGGAAAAGCCGTCCGCGAAACCATGGCCGCCGACCTGCCGCTGGTGGTTGACCACTTCCGGTATTTCGCGGGTGTCATCCGGGCGGAAGAAGGCTCCATTGCCGAACTGGACGCCGATACGGTTTCCATGATCATCAAAGAACCCATCGGCGTGGTGGGCCAGATCATCCCCTGGAACTTCCCGCTGCTGATGGCCACCTGGAAACTCGCGCCCGCCCTGGCGGCTGGTTGCTGCGTCGTTCTGAAACCGGCCGAACAGACCCCAACGTCGATTCTGGTGCTAATGGAACTGCTCGAAAACGTAATTCCGGCCGGGGTCGTCAACATCGTCAACGGTTTTGGCCCCGAAGCGGGCAAGCCGCTGGCGCAATCGAAGCGCGTGGCCAAAGTAGCCTTTACGGGCGAAACGACGACGGGCCGGCTGATCATGCAGTATGCATCGGAAAACCTCATCCCGGTAACGATGGAATTGGGCGGCAAATCCCCGAACATCTTCCTGCCGTCGATTATGGATGCCGACGATGAGTTCTTCGACAAATGCATCGAGGGAGCCGTGATGTTTGCGCTGAACCAGGGCGAAATTTGCACCTGCCCGTCGCGTCTGCTGGTGCACGAAAGTGTTTTCGACGCCTTCATGGACCGGGTGATTGCGCGCACGAAAGCCATTAAACTCGGTCACCCGCTCGACACCGAAACCATGATGGGCGCGCAGGCATCCAACGACCAATACGAAAAAATTCTATCGTACATTGAGATAGGCCGGCAGGAAGGGGCCGAAGTCTTAACGGGTGGCGGCCCCGCCCGGCTGAACAATGGCCTTGAAAACGGCTACTACATCGAACCGACCATCTTTAAGGGCAACAACAAAATGCGGATTTTCCAGGAGGAAATCTTCGGCCCGGTGGTTTCGGCGACGACGTACAAAACCGTGGACGAAGCCATCGAAATGGCGAACGACACGCTGTACGGTCTGGGAGCCGGAGTCTGGACCCGCGACGCCCACGAACTCTATAGGGTGCCGCGCGCCATTCAGGCGGGCCGCGTGTGGGTCAACTGTTATCACAACTACCCCGCGCACGCGTCGTTCGGTGGGTATAAAAAGTCGGGTTTTGGCCGGGAAAACCACCTGTCGATGCTCAACCATTACCGCCAGTCGAAAAACCTGCTGATTTCGTACAGCAAGAATAAACTCGGATTCTTTTAATCAATTCTGAACGGGTGAATGATAGAATGGGTGAGCAGGGGCAGCGATGACGTTTTTGTTCGCGGTACGATTCACCGCCCCGACGATCCGGTCATTCTATCATTCACTCATTCGCTCCTTCAAAAATTATGGCTATTTCCCGCGTTGACGTAACGGAAGCCGCGACCATCATCATCGACAGACTGCGCCGGGAACACGGCGAATTAATGTTCCACCAGAGCGGAGGCTGCTGCGACGGATCATCGCCGATGTGTTTTGAAAAAGGCGACTTCCGGATCGGCTCCTCCGACGTCTGGCTTGGTCAGATTCACGGCTGCGATTTTTACATGTCGGAGGATCAGTTTGAATACTGGAAACACACCCACCTGACCGTCGACGTAACGCCGGGCCGGGGGGCCAGTTTCTCGCTCGAAATTCCGTTGGGCATCCGGTTTTTAATTCGATCGCGGCTGTTTGAAATGGAAGAGCTTAATCAGTTACCGCCCGTTCATGTTGGCCCCGCGGAGGCCTGATCGGGATTGAGATCGTGTACAGGCGTCCGTTTTCGGTTAGTCATGTGCGGTTATTAGGGGCCAGTGCGCAAGGCACCAGCGGCTCCAAACCGGACGTGGCTAACCGAACCTTTTTACGCCTACCCCGGGAAAAGCGTTCAGGGGTTGCTGAAATCATTGCGCCCGGATGATTCAGGCCTTGCCCTAATTTGGCACCAACTCTCTTAATTTTTCCTAAATCTCCCTTCTTCCCGACACCGAACACCAACGGTTTGGGCAAAATCCGTATTTTTGCAGCAAACTAGATGCATACTGTTGCCAGACTGCGTTTTCTATGGCCAAAAAGAAAGTAGGTGCGTACCCCGGTGGGATGATTCTTTTCAGCCTGACTTCGGCGTTGTTTCTGATCGGTTTTTGCGGAATGCTGGTGCTTCAGTCCAAAAAACTGGTCCGGTACATCCGCGAAAACAACGAAGTTCGGGTGTTTCTGGATAAAGATTTGGATAAGAAGCAGCTTGAAAAGCTGCACAGCGAGATCGTAAAAAAACCGTATGTCCTCTACGACGGGCCCGCCCCGCAGGTCAACTTTGTCAGCAAAGAAACGGCGGCCAAAGAATTTATGGCCGATACCCAGGAGAATTTCAGCAACTTTCTGAACGAGAACCCGCTTCGTGACAGCTACCGCATCAAGCTGCAGGAAGATTACTTCGAGGAAGCCAAGCTGCAGCAGGTAAAATCCGATCTGGAAGATGTCGACGGTGTTTTTGAGGTCATTTACCAGGAAAACATCGTGGATGAAATCAATAAGAATATCACCAAAATCTACATCATCATGTCGGTTTTTGCGGTGATTATGCTGGTGATTATCATCGTCTTAATGAACAATACCATCCGCCTGGCGCTGTACTCACAACGGTTGCTGATCCGGAGTATGCAACTGGTTGGCGCTACCAACGGTTTCATCCAGCTTCCGTTTTTACGGCGCGGTATGACGCAGGGACTCATCAGCGGGCTGATTGCCGCGGCCCTGCTGTTCATCCTGTTGCAGGTAGCCCTGCGCAACATCGACGGCCTGGCCACTCTGCAGGAACCCGAAAAAACCGGTATTCTGCTGGGTTCGGTAATTGTTCTTGGCATTATTATTGGCCTGATCAGTACGTTTCAGGCAGTACACCGTTACCTGCGTTTATCCCTGGATGAGTTGTATTGACCATCCCGATTTTTAACCATTCGAACCACTGTTGAATTATGAGTAAACTTCCCTTCGGACGCGCCAATTATACCCTGATGATCATCGGCGTGGTCGTTATCCTGTTCGGCTTCATCGTCATGAGCCTTGACTCCGAGGAGTTTGGCTTTGGTGCATTAGGTCTTACCATCGGACCGCTGATCGTGATGGGTGGTTTTATTCTTGAATTTTTTGCCATTCTGCGCCGACCTACGAATCAATGAGTATCCTCCACGCGATCATTCTGGCCATCATTGAGGGCCTGACTGAGTTTTTGCCCGTCTCGTCAACGGGGCACATGATCATCTATTCGTCTTTGGTCGGTATCAGCAAGTCGGAATTTACCAAGCTGTACACCATCAACATCCAGTTTGGCTGTATCATCTCGGTACTGGTGCTTTACCGGCGCCGGTTTCTGCAAACCACGGACTTTTACCTGAAGCTTTTCGTGGCCTTTTTGCCAGCCGCCGTCATTGGCTTCCTGCTCAATGATTTCATTGACTCGCTGCTCGAAAATGTAACCGTGGTGGCCATCACGCTACTGCTGGGTGGTATCCTGCTGGTTTTTATCGACAAGATTTTCAAGCAATTCCCGCGGGATTACGATGTAACGTTTCCGGAAGCGCTCAAAATCGGCTTCTTCCAGTGCATCGCCATGATTCCGGGCGTGTCGCGCTCGGCCGCTACCATCATTGGGGGCATGGCGCAGGGCCTTACCCGGAAACAAGCCGCGGAGTTTTCGTTCTTCCTGGCCGTGCCAACCATGGCGGCCGCAACGGGCTACAAACTGCTGAAGAGCTACAAAAGCATTCAGTCCGATGATATTCAGGTGCTGCTGATCGGTAACGCCATCGCCTTCGTGGTCGGTTTGATTGCCATCCGTGGATTTGTCGGCTTTGTAACCAAATACGGCTTTAAGGTATTTGGGTATTACCGCATCGCGCTGGGCTTGCTCTTACTCGGCCTGATTGCGGCTGGCGTCAAACTGGATATTGTCTGAGGTCGGATTACATACATTGAAGAATTAACTACGATCTGAACCTGGAGAACCCAACAGTCTGCGTTTTCCAGGTTCAGAATTTTTTATGGACGAAGGTCAACTCATTCTCATCGACAAACCGCTTACCTGGACGTCGTTTGATGTTGTCAAGAAGCTCAAATTCGCTTGCAAGTTCAAGAAAATCGGCCACGCCGGAACGCTTGATCCGCTGGCAACGGGATTGCTGATTCTCTGCACGGGCAAAATGACCAAGCAGATCGACAGCTACCAGGCGCAGGAAAAAGAATATACCGGCACACTCGTGCTCGGAAAAACCACCCCCTCCGTTGATCTCGAAACGGCTTTCGACGCCGAATTTGAGGTTTCCGGCCTGACCCCAGAAGCCGTTCAGCAAGCCGCCCAACAACTGACCGGCGTGATCGACCAGATTCCCCCCATCTATTCGGCAGTGCGGGTCAACGGCGAACGGCTTTACGAACGCGCCCGCCGGGGCGAAACCGCCGATAAAGTGGAAGGGGGAATTAAATCGCGTACCATTACGGTTACTGCTTTTGAAGTCGATACGGAACGATTTCCCGAAATTGATTTCCGGATTGTTTGCTCGAAAGGGACTTACATCCGTAGCTTAGTGCGTGATTTGGGACTGCTTTTGCAAAACGGAGCCTATTTAAAAGCCCTCCGTCGGACACGAATTGGTGATTTTCGGATTGAAGAGGCCGATTCCGTTGAAGGATTTATCCGCAAATGCCGCCCCGCTGAGTCATTACCTTCATGAAGATTTACCACGGAACCGATACATTTCAACCCATCCCCTACGCCGTTGTTACCAGCGGTACCTTCGACGGGGTCCATCTGGGTCATCAGAAAATCATTAGCCGCCTGACCGAAATTGCCCAACGGGGCGACACCAGAGGCCAGAAAGGCGAAACCGTTGTGCTGACCTTCTGGCCACACCCCCGCACGGTGGTTTCCAACGACAGCCAGGGCCTGAAACTGCTTTCGACGCTGGAAGAAAAAACCGAGCTGCTGGAAGCCGCCGGAGTCGATCATCTGGTCGTTATTCCGTTTACGCGCTCCTTCTCCGAGCTCTCCTCGGCGGAATTCATCCAGCAAATCCTGGTCGACCAGATCGGTACGAAAAAGCTGGTTATTGGCTACGATCACCATTTTGGCCGAAACCGCGAAGGCAGCTTTGAATACTTGCAGCAGCACGCCCACGAATACGGTTTCGAGATCGAGGAGATTCCCCGTCAGGACGTTGAGGACGTGGGTGTCAGCTCGTCCAAAATCCGGAAGGCGCTGCTGGAAGGCGATCTGGAAACGTCTACCAAGTTCCTGGGCCGCCCCTACAGCCTGAGCGGCACCATCGTGAAAGGCCAGCAACTGGGCCGCACCATCGGTTTCCCGACGGCCAATATTCAGGTCGACGATCCGAGCAAGCTGGTGCCCGCCAACGGTATTTATGCAACCGAGGTGATTTACAAAGGCAAAACGCTGGGGGGGGCCATGAGCATCGGCACGCGCCCGACCGTTGGCGGCACGCACCGCACCCTCGAGGTTTTCATCTTTGATTTTAACCAGGAAATCTACGGCGAGCACCTGACGGTGCGGTTTATCGAGTACCTCCGGCCCGAGCTGAAGTACGAAGGACTAGCGGCTTTGGTCGATCAGATGCACCTGGACGTGGAGCAGGCCCGAACCATTCTGCAAGCTGGAAACAAGCCGGGCAACGCATAAAAGAAAAATGAGTTATGAAGGACGTACTACTCCACGTCGGTTCATTCATAACTCATCTCTCCCAACTCTATTTCAGCCCAGCGACTTCACGTAACTCCCCAACCACTTGACATCGGCGGCATGGTGCTTCAGAATTTCCTGCACACCGGGATCTTCCACGTGCCCTTCAAATTCGATCAGAAACCAGTAGCGGAAGGTAGCTCCTTCGCGCAGCGGACGGCTTTCGACTTTGGTCAGGTTGATATGACGGGCGTCAAATTCCTGGAGAAACTGCGCCAGAACCCCCGGTTTGTTTGTGTTGGGCAGCCGGGCAATGATGGTCGTTTTGTCATGGCCGCTTTTCTGGTTCGTAAAGTCTTTGGCCAGCACCAGAAACCGCGTCCGGTTCAGGTCCGTGTCTTCAATGTTGTCAAAGAGAACCGGCACGCCGAACAGTTTGGACGCAATATTGGAGCAAATTGCCGCGGCTTTGGGGTGTTGGGAGGCCAGTTTAGCGGCCTTGGAAGTGGATTCTACCGGTACCAGTTGGGCGGGCAACCCGTCGAAGTAATCCCGTAAAAACTTGCTGCACTGCCCGAACGCAATGTCTTTGGAGTAAATATGCGTGATTTCGCTCAGAACGTCGGTTTGGGTTGCAAAGGTAAAATGCACCGGAATCTGCGCTTCGGCGGCAATCAACAGGTCTTTTTCCAGCAGCAGGTCGATGGTCTCGTTGACAATCCCCTCCTGGTTGTTTTCGATGGGTACCACACCAAATCGGCAGCGGCCCGTTTCCACGCTTTCGAATACGGACCGAATGGTGGGTAGCGCAATGTAATCACTCATCGCCCCAAACCGGCTTTCGGCGGCCTGGTGCGTAAAACTCCCCTCCGGCCCCAGGTACGCGACCCGCTCGGGCATTTCCAGGTTCCGCGATACCGCGAAGATTTCCAGGTAAATGGCATCAATAGCCGCCGGGGTCAGCAAGCCCGTACTGGCCTGGTGGAGACGGTCAAGGATCTGCTTTTCGCGTTCGGGGCGGTATATAACGGATTTGGTGGACTTTTTCAGTTCGCCAACCTGCCTGACCACTTCCATGCGTTGGTTGAGCAGTTGCAGCAGTTGGTCGTCGATGCTATCAATCTGAATGCGGAGGGATTCGAGCGTCACTGGCAAAAAAGTTTTGGGTAAAAGCGGGAAGCGATACGGGCTTCGACGCACAAAAGTACCCAAAAATCAGGATTAACGGTTTAATTTTTGTGAATCCGATCCCGTTCATCCTGCGAACCATTCCCCACGATCTTGCGCGGAAACCCATTGTTGCTTCGCAGGGTTGAGCGCAGCCCTTGCCCAATCCTGCGAAGCAACATCGTGAATGTTAACTCAGCACCAGCGCAAGCTCCTCCATGTCTTTCTCGATCCGGAGGTTGTCAATAATGAATCGCTGGCGGTCGGGTGTGTTCTTACCCATGTAATAGCTGAGCAGTTTCGGAATGGAGGTTTCTTTCTCCATGATCACCGGTTCCAGCCGCATGTTGTCGCCGATAAACAGCCCGAACTCTTCCGGGGAGATTTCGCCCAGGCCTTTAAACCGGGTGATTTCGATTTTCTTGCCCCCTTTCGTCAGCTTATTGATGGCAACCTGCTTCTCTTCTTCCGAATAGCAGTAGATCGTTTCCTTGTGGTTTTTCGGATTCCGGACCCGAAACAACGGGGTTTCCAGAATGTAGAGGTGACCGTTACGGACCAGATCGGGGAAGAATTGCAGGAAGAACGTCATCATCAGCAGCCGGATGTGCATTCCGTCTACATCGGCGTCGGTGGCAATAACGATGCGGTTATAGCGCAAACTGTCCAGACCGTCTTCGATGTCGAGCGCGTGTTGCAGCAGGTTAAACTCCTCGTTTTCGTAGACCACTTTCTTGGTCAGTCCGAAGCAGTTCAACGGTTTGCCACGGAGGCTGAATACCGCCTGGGTCTGCACATTCCGGGATTTGGTAATCGAACCGCTGGCCGAGTCTCCTTCCGTGATGAACAGCGTTGTGTTGTAGCGATCTTCGGCTTTGATATCGGGCAGGTGGTTCCGGCAATCGCGAAGTTTTTTGTTGTGCAGGTTGGCTTTTTTGGCCCGATCATTCGCCAGTTTTTTAATCCCGGCCAGTTCTTTGCGTTCCCGCTCCGACTGCTCAATCCGCTTCTTGAGGGCTTCCCGCGTATCGCCGTTCATGTGCAGAAAGTCGTCGAGTTGGTTTTTCACAAAATCGATGACGAACGACCGAACGCTGGGGCTGTTTTCGTCGGGCGCCATGTTGATCGAGCCCAGCTTGGTCTTGGTCTGCGATTCAAACACCGGCTCCTGCACCCGCACGCTGATGGCGGCAATGATCGACGCCCGAATGTCGGCGGCATCGTATTCCTTCTTGAAATATTCCCGGACGGTTTTAACGAAGGCTTCGCGCAGTGCGGCCAGGTGGGTTCCTCCCTGGGTGGTGTACTGCCCGTTTACGAACGAATAATATTCTTCGCCGTACTGGTTGCCGTGCGTCAGGGCAATTTCAATGTCCCCGCCTTTCAGGTGAATGATCGGATACCGCAGGGCCTCCTCGTCGGTTTTGTTCCGTAGCAGATCCAGCAGACCGTTCTGTGAAACAAATTTTTGACCGTTGAAACTGATGGTTAACCCGGCGTTCAGGTAGCAGTAGTTCCAGATCATGTTTTCCAGAAACTGCGGGATGAAGTGGAAGTTCTTAAACACCGTATTATCCGGCTCAAAAACTACCAGCGTACCATTTCGCTGGTTGGAGCTGTCCTCCTCCTGGCGAACCAGCACCCCACGTTCAAATTCGGCCCAGACGGTCTTGCCTTCCCGGTACGACTGCACCCGGAAAAACGTGGACAGCGCGTTAACGGCTTTGGTACCGACCCCGTTCAGCCCGACGGATTTCTGGAACGCGCCGGAATCGTATTTCCCCCCGGTATTGATTTTGGAAACTACATCGACCACTTTCCCGAGGGGAATACCCCGGCCGTAGTCCCGTACTTCAACGCGGTGGTCGGTTACTTTAATATCGATCAGCTTACCGTTGCCCATCACGTGCTCATCGATACAGTTATCGATGACTTCTTTAAGCAAAACGTAAATACCGTCATCAGCGGCCGAACCATCGCCCAGTTTACCAATGTACATACCGGGCCGAAGCCGAATATGCTCCCGCCAGTCGAGGGATCGAATGCTGTCTTCGGTGTATTGTTGATTACTGTCCATTAGGTGACTATTAAACGGATTATTAATTGGGATGCGTTAAAAAATGCCTAACAACGGAAAAACCGGCACGGATTGTGTGACGGATGTTCGCAAAATATGAAATTTTGGCCTTTAAAGAGAAAATGTTTAAAAAGTAGTAAAAGTTCGTTTACTTTGTAGCGCAAAGTGCGTTAAATTACACCAATACCCGTTTTATTACCGTTAATAAACAAAAAGTGACTGAGATTGAGCGTCCAGGAACGGCCGTACACATTCTTAAAAATATGCAAAAATCTCCACAATACCATTTTTTAAGCTCAAAATTTTTCGCCTTCTCTTCGATGCAATTTTTCCGCAGAACGCTTCTTGGTGTCGTGCTGATCTGCACAGGTTTGCAGGCAACCGCCCAGGTTATTCAGGCCCCCTCGGCCCCCACATCGGCCCCTGCCACGCTTCCGGCCGGTGTGCCACGCCCAGGACAGCTCCCCGGCGGTCAGCTTCCGGGGCAAACCGGTACGACGCCCCGCAGTCAAACGCAGGGTACGCTTCCGGGCGCCACCCAACAGGGAACGCGCGGTCAGGCCGGGCAAACCGGTGCAGCCCAACAAGGCGCAAACCAGCAGGGCGGTCGTGGTCAGGCCGGCCAACAAGGCGCAGGTACGGGAACGGGCCAGCAAGGCCAACAGGGCCAGCAAACGGGTGCCGGTCTTGACGCCACCGGCGCGGAAGGCGTTGGTGCCACCGACGAACCCATTGGAGACACGGACAATACGCAACTCAAAACAGAACAGGAACTGCAGCGCGAACGGGAACTGGCCGCCCAACGTCGCAAATTGTTCGGTTATCAGCTTTTTAACGACCCAGCCAACGCAGGCGTGTTTCAGCCGAACCTAAACATCGCGACGCCGAAAGGCTACGTGGTGGGTCCTAACGACGAACTAAACATCAACATTTACGGCTATTCGGAAGCTACGTACCCAACGACGGTCAATCCCGACGGTTTTATCTATATCCAGCGGGTTGGACCGATTCACGTGGCGGGTTTAACCATTGAGCAGGCTAAAACCCGAATTCTGGATCGTCTGTCGAAAATTTATGTCGGCCTGAAAAGCGGGCCGTACGGTGCGGCCAACACCTACATGGTAGTCACACTGGGTGATATTCGCAGCATTCGGGTGACGGTAACCGGCGAAGCCATTCGCCCCGGCACCTACACGGTTTCGTCACTGTCAACGGCCATGAACGTGATCTATCAGGCGGGTGGCCCCAGCGAAATTGGCTCCTTCCGGAACGTTCAGGTGATTCGCAACAACCGCGTCGTGGCGTCCCTTGACTTGTACGACTTCCTGACCAGCGGGGTGCAACGGAATGACATCCGGCTCCAGGACAACGACAACATTCGTTTTACAACCTACAAGGCGCACGTCGAAATTACCGGATCAACTCGGCGCAATAACATTTTTGAAATGCTGCCCGGCGAGCCAATGGCCCGCCTGCTCGAACTGGCGGGCGGTTTTTCCAGCAATGCCTACAAAGCCCGCGTCAAGGTAACACGGTTTACCAAGCGGGAACTGAAAATGATCGACGTAGTGGATTCTGAATTTTCGTCTTTCCCACTGGAAGACGGGGATCAGGTTTCGGTGGAAGCCGTGCTGGTCCGATTTGAGAATCAAGTGGGTATTCAGGGGGCCGTGTTCCGGCCGGGTGTTTACTCCCTCGATCAAAATAAAAGCCTGAAGCAGTTGATTGCCAGCGCCGAAGGTCTGAAAGGCGATGCGTTTACGGGTCGGATTCAAATTGTTCGTACCCGGGAAGATATGGCGATCGACAATATCTCCTTAAATTTGGCGGATATCATAAACGGTACGCAGCCGGACGTGCAATTGCAACGCGAAGATCAGGTCATTATTCCGTCCCGTTTCGACATGGCCGAATTTGCCGACATCAGCATTACCGGTGAAGTGATCACGCCCATTGAATCAACACCGTACGTTGCCAATATGACGCTCGAAGACCTGATTCTGCGGGCGGGTGGTTTGAAGGAATCGGCTGCGGCTGCGCAAATTGAAATCGTTCGGCGCAAAAAAGATGTGGAGGTCAATTCAAAATCGGCCCAGGTTTCGGAAATTTTCCGGTTCAGCGTCGATCGTGATCTCAGCATCAAATCCACCGACAGCAAATTTATGCTGTACCCTTATGATCAGGTTATTGTGCGACGGTCGCCTAACTACCGGATTCAAACGTTTGTTACCGTAGAGGGGGAAGTGATAATGCCGGGCGAGTACCCCGTTGTCACAAAAGACCAGCGGATTTCGGATCTGGTCAAAATGGCCGGAGGACTAACACCGTTTGCGTACGTGCCGGGTGCCACGCTTGTCCGGGAAATCCGTCTTAGCGAAGCAGAAAAGCAAATTCGCCAGCAAACCATTAATGAATTGGCCGACGACAGCCCGAAAGCCGTGGTACGGCCTGAGGCAGCGGACCAGAACACGCAGCAGCTTATCGGGATCAATCTTCAAAAAATCATGAGCGATCCCGGATCGATGGAAGATATGATTTTACAGGAAGGGGATGAATTACGGATTCCGAAGCAACTGGAAACCGTACGCGTTGGCGGAGAAGTTCTGCTGCCCACAACGGCAAAATTCCGCCGGGGCCAATCGTTCCAGGATTATATTTCACAGGCGGGTGGTTTTACTAGCCGTTCGGCCCGGAAGAAGGCTTATGTTGTGTATGCCAACGGTTCAGCCGATCGTACGCGCCGGTTTGCATTCTTCAACATCTATCCAAGGGTTGAGCCGGGTTCTGAAATTATTGTTCCTCAGCAAACCAAAGGAGCGCTAACCCCGCTACAGATTATTCAGAGCACAACCACCATCGCAGGTTCGATCATCGGATTGGTTACTACTTTAGTTGCTCTTAGAGCATTAGCCCAGTAATTCGACCAACCAGTATTATGGAAACAATCGATTCAAGAAAACAAGACAACAACGGGCTGCCACCCGATCAGATTTCTCCCAAAGAAGTGATCAGCCGGTTTATTGTGTTTAAAAACCAGGTGGTCAAGAGTTGGAAGCTCATCGTCACATTCATCGTGCTCGGTGGGATTATCGGCTTCATCATTGATTTGAATCAGGACAAACGCCCCACCTTCACGGCCTACATCACGTTCAACCTCGGTGGTAGCTCGGGGCAAAGTGGAATGGGCGATTTGGGAGGGCTGGCCAGTATGTTCGGACTGGGTGGTGGTGCCCCGGAAGCCAACATCTTTACGGGTGAAAACTTTCTGTATTACGTGGTTTCCCGACCCATCATCTCCCGGTCGCTGCTGAAGGAAGTTGATACGCTGATGACCAAACAGGGCCACAAGGACCTGATGATTAATTACTACATTGAACACAGCGGTATTCGGGATGACGAGTGGGAAGAAGAAGATACGCTGCGAAATTTCCGGTTTGTGCGCGGGAAAGATCCAAAAACCTTTACGCGCATTGAAAACAAAGCGCTGGATGGTGTTTATAACCGGATCAAGGGGGAAACCAGCATTGCCCAGCTCGACCGAAAATCGTCTTTCCTGACGCTGAGAACGGGGCAACATTCTGAGCCACTGGCTAAAATCTGGGTAGAGACCCTGCTGGAGACGGTTCAGGAAGACTACACGGAAAAGCAGAGCAAGAAAACCAACGAAATGCTGCAATTGATGAAGTCTCGACGGGATTCGTTGGCGAAGGTACTGGGCAGAAACGATTCCAATCTGGCCCGGTATATCGACCAGAACCAGCAGATCGTGGTGGCTGAAGGGCAGTTGCAGCAAACCAAACTGACCCGCAACTCAACGTTCCTGCAGCAGCTGTATTACTCGGCGGTACAGAGCGTCGACAACCTGCAGTTGAGCCTGATTAAAGAGGCTCCGCTGTTCACAATTGTCGAACCGGTGGCCCTGCCTTTGTTCAAGGAAAGCCATGAACCGTTTGCCATGAAAACCGGTCTGGTGCTGGGGCTGATGCTAGGGATGATCGCCGTCTTCCTGAAAGTCACCTACCAGAGTATCATGCAGAGCTAATTCATACGTAACGAGGAATGCTGAAACAGGCCCGCGAGCCGCTTCAGCATTCCTCGTTATTTGGTCTCGTATCCTCTGTTCACTTTTCGTTAAAGCAAATCTGTGAAAACACACGAAGTGGTTATTGAAGCGGGCCGGTCAGAAAGACATTACTGGCGGGACCTGTGGAAAAATCGGGAACTACTCTACATTCTTTCGGTCCGCGACATTTCGGTCCGCTACAAACAGACAATCCTGGGCACGTCCTGGAGTCTGATCCGGCCGTTGATCACCATGCTGATTATGTTTTTCGTTTTCAGCAAAGTGGCCAAACTCCAAGGCGATCCCGGTATTCCCTACCCGCTGATGATTCTGGCCGGTCTGACCATCTGGACCTTTTTCTCGAACGCCTTCACCCAGATCAGCACCAGCATCACGGCCAACGCCAACCTGGTCACCAAAGTCTACTTTCCCCGGCTCATCATGCCGCTCAGCTCATCGGTCGTTAGCTTCATCGATTTTCTGGTTTCGCTGGGTTTGTTTATTGTTTTGGCCATTTGGTATCAATTCTGGCCCGACTGGCACATTCTGTTTCTTCCCCTCTTTATCCTGCTGGCGTTACTGGCATCGTTTGCTTTTGGTCTTATCTTTGCGGTGTTGAACGTTAGATTCCGGGACATTGGGCAGTTGATTCCGTTCATTGTACAAATCGGCTTTTATGCCTGTCCAATTGCCTACAGTAGCCGGTTGGTTGAAGAGAATGCCGGTGAATGGTGGCATCCGTTCTATTATCTGAATCCGATGGTAGGTATTATCGACGGCTTCAAATGGTCGTTATTAGGTGAAAACGCTTTTTTTAAACCAGACAGCGTCATCAATTCTGTCATCATTGTCGGAGTATTTCTATTCATCTCCATTTATTTTTTCCGGAGACGGGAAAACACTTTTGTAGACGAAATATAACCAAGGTTGCTGGTTTCCAGTCTAATAGTAAATTGCGCCCTACGCCCCTTTATTACGAATGGATAACTAACGATTAAACAACCGGCAACCCATAAGCTATGGCGGTCATTACAGCAGAAGGCATCAGCAAACGATACATCATCGACCATAAACGCGGCAAGAAAAGTTCGAGTATCAAGGATGCTGTGTCCGATCAGTTAAGTAAAATTTTTAAAGGGAAAAAAGACCCGGACCTGGAACACATCGAGCACGAGGAATTCTGGGCGCTACGGGATGTTAACTTTTCCATCGAACAGGGTGACCGGATTGGTATTGTTGGTCACAACGGAGCCGGGAAATCCACCCTGCTGAAAGTGCTCAGCAAAATTACCGAACCCACCTCCGGCCGCATTCACATCCGGGGTCGTATTGCGAGTCTGTTGGAAGTCGGAACAGGCTTCCACCCTGAACTGACGGGCCGCGAAAACATCTTCCTCAACGGGGCAATTCTGGGGATGACCCGCGAAGAAATCCGGAAGCAGTTTGATGCCATTGTCGACTTTGGCGGCATTGAAAAATTTCTGGATACGCCCGTCAAACGGTATTCCTCGGGGATGTACGTGCGGCTGGGCTTTGCGATTGCGGCCCATCTCGACCCCGAAATCCTGATTATCGACGAAGTGCTGGCCGTAGGTGACGCCGAATTTCAGAAAAAGAGCCTCGGTAAAATGCGGGATGTATCGGCCACGGGTCGGACCATTCTGTTCGTCAGCCACAACATGACGGCGGTGCAGGCGCTGTGCAACAAGTCGCTGTACTTCGAACGGGGCCGACTCATCGAACAGGGCGAAACCAACCAGGTGATTGCTTCGTACATGAGTAAAGTCTCGAAAACCAAGCTGCTGCGCGAGTGGAATACCCCGGAAGAAGCTCCGGGCAACGATCTGGTCCGGGTGAAGAAGATCGAAATTGTACCCGAATACGTTGACGGTCAGCTTTTCATTGACGTTCGGACGCCATTCCGCATCCGGTTTGAATACTGGAATATGATGGACCGGGCCAACCTCAACCTGAGCCTGCACCTGAATTCGATGACCGGCGAATGTATTTTCAACGTCGGCAGTTTATCACAACCTTATTCCAAGGGTATCATTGCGGGTGAGTGCCTGGTTCCGGGTCATTTTCTGAACGACGGCACCTACAACGTTTCAATGATGATTGTAAAAGATACGGTTACTCCGCTGTACAATATGGAAGAAGGGCTTATCTTTGACGTTGCTGATTACCGCGAGGGCGTAGCCTGGTACGGCAAATGGCCGGGTTTCGTACGGCCCCAATTATCATTCCACACTGAAATGCTCGAGGAAAACATTCTGAATGATTAACATCACCAAATCATACCTGCCCCCCTTCGAAGAGTACGTCAAACATCTTGAGGGTATCTGGGAACGTATTCAGCTGACCAACAACGGTCCGCTTGTCCTGCAACTGGAACAGGAGCTAAAAAGCTACCTTGGCATTGAACACCTGCACTATTGCGGCAACGGAACCATCGTGCTGCAAATGGCCATCAAGGCGCTGGGCCTTACGAAGGAAATCATTACCACGCCTTTTTCGTACTGCGCCAGCACGCACGCCATTCTGTGGGAAAACTGCACGCCGGTTTTTGCGGACGTTCGCGCCGAAGATTTCACCATCGATCCGGAGAAGATCGAACCGTTGATCACCGAAAACACGGAAGCAATTCTGGCTACGCACGTTTACGGCAATCTCTGCCAGATTGACGCCATTGAAGCGCTGGCCAAAAAATACAACCTGAAAGTTATTTACGACGGCGCCCACTCGTTCGGCGTTACCTACAAAGGAAAATCGGCCCTGGCCTACGGCGATATCAGTACCTGTAGCTTCCACGCAACAAAGGTATTTCATACCGTTGAAGGAGGTCTGGTGGTTTCCCACGATCCCGAAGTTACCGAAAAGCTCAGCCTGTATCGTAGTTTCGGCCACCGCTTCGACGACTACATCGACATCGGCATCAACGGAAAAAATTCGGAATTTCACGCGGCCATGGGGCTGTGCACGCTGCCGAAAGTACCGGAACTTGTTGAAGCCCGTAAACAACGGTTTGCGCGGTACGATTCCCAACTGGATCTCTCCCGGTTGCAGCAGCCGGTTATTCAGCCCGAAATCGAGTACAACTACGCCTATTATCCGATCGTATTTGAGTCGGAGGCTAAGTTGCTGGAAGTAAAAACTGCCCTGGAACAGGTACAGATCAACCCCCGACGGTACTTTTTCCCTTCCCTGAATACATTGCCGTTCCTGAAAAGTACCCAGCCCTGCCCCATTTCGGAAGATGTTGCGCTTCGGGTACTTTGCCTGCCCATGTATCCCGATCTGGAGGAAGACGTGATTGATCAGATTTGTACGATTGTAAATAAACTGCTTTAGGTCTTGACACTGATTTACCTGCTTACGTTTGCCCTGTTTATCTTTTACATCGGCAACACCGCAGCCGGTATCAGCCGACGGTCGCTGACCGAATGGCTGCTGGTTTCTTTTATTCTCTTTACCGGAAGCGTCATTCTAACGGGTTTCTGCCTGTCGGCGCTGTATATGACGGCTTCCACGCCGGTCTGGGCATTCTCGGTTTTCCTGACGGCGACGGTTTTACGGGTCGTATTCGGTAGACTGGTCCATCAGCCACGGTGGTCGGTGGTCCGCCTGATCCGGGATCGGGGAGAAACTTTCAGCAACTGGTACCGTACGCTGTCGGTATACCTGAAGATCCTGTTTGCCGCGCTGCTGGCTACACTGGCTATTATCGCCGTTACCAACCTCCTGCTCGTTCTGCTGACACCTCCCAACGAATGGGATAGCATGACCGGCCACCTCAACCGCGTGATGCAGTACATTCAGCGCGGCACGATGCGGCATTTTGGAGGCACAAACTGGAACATGGACACCTACCCCAAAAGTGTCTGCACCATCCAGATTTATTCGTTTCTGATCACGGGCCGCTTCGAAAATGCCTTCAAGCTGGTCCACCACCTGTCGTACTGGATGGCGATTGTGGCGGTTTTTGGGATTTCCCAACGGATTGCCCGCAACCTGTCGGCCAGCTTTTTTACCGCCATCTGCTACGCGTTGCTGCCCGATTTTCTGATGCAGGCCGTTACGACCGAAACGGACATCGTGCTGACGGCTTACATGGGGAGCTTCATTTATTTTCTGTTTGCTTTCCGCGAATCCGGCACGCCCGTAGCCCGTGACAATCGGTTTCTGTATCTGGCCGGAATGGCCTTTGGAATCGCGTATGGGCACAAAGTCACCTTCACGCTCCTGTTGCCGTCGATGTTCGTCATCATGATCTACACGGTATTCTGGGCTCCCACGGTTTCGGTTTTCCTGAATCGACTGACGTACGCCGTGCCCGCTTTTATCGTGGGTGTGTGTCTGTGGATGCTGCCGACGGGGTACCTTAAAAACATCGAAGTGTTTGGCCACCCTATCGGTCCGCCGACCTCTCTTCGTCACCAGTCGGTTGAACGGGCCGGAACGCTGAGCAACCTGTTCGAACAAGGTAGCCGGAACGTGATTCGGTACGGGTACGATCACATCAACCTCGACGGGTTGCGCAACACTCAGTGGGGCCTTGATCTGAACATCGCCATGCGAAAACCGCTGGTCAAGCTGGAGGAAGTAACGAAAATGCGGTTGGACGAAGAAACCGACTTCTCCATTTTTCCCTTCGTTTTCAGTCGGCGGTTCGAGTTTTACAACGCCAACCCGTATTGGGGCATCATCGGTTTCGGCCTGATTTTGCCGTTGGTTTTTGTATCGTTGATCGGTCTGATGCGCTCGAAGGCCCACTTTTTTCTCGCCATTGCCTTCGCGCTGCATTTTCTGGCTCTCTCCTACTCGGCCCCGTACGACCCGTTCAAGGGGCGGTATTTTATCGAAACCGGTTTTCTGGGCTCTTTATTTCTGCCCCTTTTGTTTACCAACCGCTGGCTCGGCGTTCAGCAGCCGGGGCGGATTGTGCTCAAAGCGTACGTGGGTCTGGTGATTGGCGTCGGCTGCCTGTCGGCGCTGCTGACGGTTTTCCTCAATGAGCGTTGTCTGCCCCTGTCGGCCTACGGCCATCCGTCGGCTTTTCAGTCGGAGCGGATGTACATGCAGATGCTGTTCCGGCCCGATAGCTACGTTCCCTACAAACGGTTTGACGAACTGGTTCCCGAGAATGCAACGGTGGCGCTGGGGACCATCAACGACGACTTTGAATATCCGCTTTACGGCAAACACCTCTCCCGGCGGCTGATTCCAATCAATCCGTTCGAAAAGGGTGTGCAGCCGATTCCGAAAGAAGCTGATTACCTGTTTTTCTCGAAAAACGTCATCAAACCGCAGCCGGGCGACCTGCGCCTGGGTACCGACACCACCATGACGCACCTGATCGTGCCCGGTGAGGATTATTATTTACGCAAGCTTAAGTAAACACACCAACGGATATGACGATTGCCATCATGCAGCCCTATTTCCTGCCCTACATCGGCTACCTGCAACTGATGAACGCCGTTGATAAGTTTATCATTTACGATGACGTTGCGTTCATCAACCGGGGCTGGATCAACCGGAACCGGATTCTGGTTAACGGCAAAGACCACCTGATCACGGTTCCGCTTAAAGACGCCAGCCAGAACAAACAGATTGCCGACATCCACCTGAGCGACGATCCGAAGTGGCGGTCCAAACTTCTGCAAACCATCGGCCAGAGCTATCGGAAAGCGCCTTTTTACACAACGGTCTACCCCTTACTGGAAAAAATAGTAAACTTGGAGGTTCATACGATTGCTGATCTGGTTCGTGGTAGTTTTGTGTTCATTAATGACTATCTCGGCATTCAAACGGAGATTGTTCCGTCATCGGATCGTTATCATAACAGCGACCTCAAAGCCCAGGATCGGATTCTGGATATTTGTCGCCAGGAAAAGGCCGATCGTTACATCAACCCCATTGGCGGGATGGAACTCTACGACCGGCAACGATTTACCGAAGCGGGCCTGGAATTGTTTTTCATTCAGTCGAAACGGGTCGACTACCCGCAGTTTCAGAATGAGTTTGTCCCCTGGCTTTCCGTCGCCGACGTCCTGATGTTCAACGACGTTCCGACGGTGCAGAAAATGCTGGGGGCATTTGAATTGGTTTAACGTTGAATGACTGAATAGCTGCCGCCCTAAAAAGCGCGATCTTTGATTCTACTCACTCATTCAAAATTAGCTACCCACATGGCAAAGGTTGTTATTTTTGGTGTTTTGGACACGGCCGAACTGGCGCATTTCTACCTGACGCACGACTCGGAGCACGAGGTTGTTGCCTTTACCGTAAACCAGGAATACTTGAAGGAAGTGGAGTTTAAAGGACTTCCGGTGGTTCCGTTTGAAACGGTAGAAACCATCTATCCCCCGCAGGAATTTAAGTTTTTCGCGCCCATGACGGGCCGGAAAATGAATAAGAACCGGGAAAAAGTGTACCTCGACGCCAAAGCAAAAGGGTACGAATTTATTTCCTACGTCAGTTCGAAAGCCACCCTGTTCAACAATCCGATTGGCGAGAACTGCTTCATTCTGGAAGACAATACCATTCAACCTTTTACCACGATCGGCAACAACGTTGTTCTGTGGAGCGGCAACCACATCGGCCACCACGGCCAGATCAAGGATCACGTGTTTTTTACGTCCCACATTGTGCTGTCGGGCCACTGCGTCGTTGATTCCTACTGCTTCTTTGGGGTCAACAGCACCATTCGGGATTACCTGCACATCGCCGAAGGAACGCTGGTCGGGATGGCCGCTGCGGTCGTTAAATCCACCGAACCCTGGGGCGTCTACATGGGTAACCCCGCCGAAAAAAAACCGGTACCGAGCCATAAAGTGTATTGAAAAAGATCTTGTTTATCGGCCACGATGCCAACCGGGCCGGCGCGCAGTTGGTGTTGTTACAGTTGCTCCAGATGCTGAAGCAACGAAACATCCCAACCCATTTGCTGCTGGGTGACGGTGGCCCGCTGGAAACCGAATATCGGGAAGTGACCAGCGTGACAAAATGGCCCGAACCCGTTCGGCAGCTCTACAGCCGCCGGATTGATCAGCTTCTTTATCTGCTGCGCATTGGGCAATGGCTGCACCGACGCAGGGAACAACGACGCTGGCGAGCCTTCGAAGACGAGCTGCGGTTGCAGAATCTTGGTCTGGTCTTGGTCAATACGGTTACGAACTCCGGACTTTACCGGCAAATCCACGAATTGATCAAACCGCTGCCCACTATTTTGTTTGCGCATGAATTGGAAATGGCAATCCGTCTGTACACGCAACCCGATAACCTGCGGTTCATGCTCGACCATGCCGACCGCCTGATTGCAGTCTCTCGGGCCGTTGCCCACCATTACGTCGATGCCTATGGCTTCAACCCAAAGCAGATCAGCACATTTCAACTGATTGATATTCCGAACCTGCTGCAAAAAATTGAACAGGCGCGTCAGGCGTCGGATGTACTGGCCCAGCACGGAATTCCGGAAAATGCCATCATTATTGGCGGTTGTGGCAACGCGGAATGGCGCAAAGGCAACGATTTGTTCAACGTGATTGCCCGGCAGGTGATCCGCCAACATCCGGATGTACCGGTTTATTTTGTCTGGGTTGGCATGCCGCGTACCGAATTGTACCAGGACCTGACGCTGGATTTGCAAAAAGCCGGACTGAGCGACCGGGTGCTGCTCCTTGAGCCAACCCCCGACGTGTTCCGGTATACCGTGCGTTTTGATATCTTTGCGCTTTGCTCCCGCGAAGACCCTTACCCGCTGGTCGTGTTGGAAGCCGCTCTGAGCGAAACGCCCGTGGTGTGTTTCGAACGGGCCGGGGGAGCACCCGAACTGGTCGAAACCGACGGCGGTTTCGTGGTTCCGTACCTGGACACGGTAGCGATGGCCAACCGGATCAGCACCCTGATTAACGACCCAACCAAACGCCGGCAAATGGGCCAAACGCTGCGGCAGAAAGTCATCGAACGGCATTCTTCCGAAAAAAATCTGGATTCTTTTCTGGCAATCGTCAACCAATTGACCACAACCCTAAATTGATATAGAATCAGTAGCATGACGCTTGCTTTCACCATCTGCTCGATCAACTACCTGGCGCAGGCGCGCACCCTGGGCGATTCCCTGCGAAAAACCAACCCTGACTGGCAGTACGTGATTGGGCTGGTCGATAAGCTGGATCGGGCCAATTTGCCATCTTCGCTCCTGCCTGAGTATCCGATGCTGGAAGTCGATCAGATTGAGATTGAGGACTTCGCGGGCATGTGCGACCGCTACGACATTACGGAACTGAATACCGCTGTCAAACCGTTTTACATCGACTATTTTTTCAAACACCACCCCGAAGCCACCGAAGTTATTTATTTCGACCCCGATATCATTGTCTTCCAGCCGCTTACCCGTCTGAAGCAGCACTTGGCGGAATACAACCTGGTTTTAACGCCCCACATTTGCCAACCGATCAACGACTGGCTAATTCCCAACGAGTTGAATCATTTGAATACGGGAACCTTCAACCTGGGGTTCATCGGCTTACAGAAAACCGAAGAATCGAACCGGTTTGTGCAGTGGTGGAAAAAACGGCTGGTCAACGAATGCCGCATCGACCTTTGCAACGGTTTGTTTGTCGATCAGCACTGGGTAAATTTTGCACCGATTTATTACGATCGGGTCTGGATTGAAAAGCACCCGGGGTACAATGCTGCTTACTGGAACCTGCACGAACGGTCTTTCTCGGCGCCAAACGGGGTCTGGCGCGTCAACGAAACGGCGGATCTGCAGTTTTTCCACTACAGCGGATACGGAGTTCACAAACCGGAGGAGGTCTCCAAATATCAGAACCGGTTTACATTTAAAGACCGGGCCGATATTGTACCGCTCTTCAAACATTACCATCAGCAACTGCTTGATAATCAAAACGAAACTTACCGAAACTACCCCTGCTTTTACATCAAGCCGCCCAAAATCCTGTATTATCAGAAAGTTCGGAGAGCACTGAAATCTCCGCTTCATGCGTTAATTTCGGTGTTGGAAAACCGGTAACCGTCCTGACACACGAATGAATAACTCCCGCAAGAATCCGCAGTTGGCCTGCGTTGTCATCCCGGTTTATCAGTCGTCGCTGACGGATCATGAGCAGATTTCGCTGAGCCAGTGCCTGCGCGTTCTGGGCAAACACCCGATCATTTTAGTGGCTCCCCAGACGCTGGATGTTTCGTATTTGACACAGCCTCATCCGCAGCTTCAGGTTCGGACTTTCAACGAGTCGTATTTCAAGGATATTCAGGCGTATAACCGACTGATGTTGTCTGAGGAGTTTTATCAGGCCTTTACGGATTTTCGATTCATGCTCATTCACCAACTGGATGCGTTTGTTTTTCAGGATGAACTGACCGACTGGTGCCGCCGGGGGTACGATTACATCGGCGCGCCCTGGCTCCGCGACCGCGATTTCTTCGACTGGAAGGATGAAGCGGTTTTCAGCATCAAGAAAAAGATTGCGCTGTGGCTGGATTTGAAGAAGGCAGATGGGGTTACGCCCCGCGAAATCACCTCCCTGAACGGCGTTGGAAACGGCGGCTTTTCGCTGCGGAATGTGTCGTCGCTGCTGCGCTGGATCCGGTTTTTCCGCAAGAAAATCGACAATTACGAAAAAATTCACGCCCATCAATACAACGAAGACGTTTTCTGGGGAATTGAGGTCAACCGGTATTTTCCCCTGTTGAGCATACCGGACTTCCGGACGGCCATGCGGTTTGCGGTGGAATTCTATCCCGAGCGCGCCATTGCCACCTACAACAACGGACATTTGCCCTTTGGATGCCATGCCTGGGATATTCACGGAACCGATTACTGGCGCCCCATTTTTGCAACTTATGGCTACACCATCTGACCCAGCTCGTCCGACCTTATCGGTGGCGCTTTGTACGTATAATGGCGAAGCCTACCTGGATACGCAGTTGCAGAGCCTGCTCAAACAGAGCCGTTTACCGGATGAGTTGGTTGTCTGCGACGATGATTCGACCGACCAGACCCGGACGATTCTGGAGAAATTTGCCGCTGGGGCTCCTTTTCCGGTTTCAATTACCCGGAACGAGGCCCGGTTGGGATACAACAAAAACTTTGAGAAAGCGCTTTCGCTCTGCAACGGAGAACTGATTTTTATCTGCGATCAGGATGACTATTGGTTGCCCGAAAAAATTGAAACGCTCTCGGCTTATCTGATGCAGCATCCGCAAACCGACCTGGTTTTCACCAACGCCGTTATTACCGACTCGAAGTTGAATGACACGGGGCGGTTATTCTGGGATACGGTGCGGTTTACGGCCCCCGTCCGGGACCGCTGGCGCCGGGGTGAAGCCATGGAGGTTTTGCTGGACGGTAATCGGGTGATGGGTTGTGCGTCGGCCCTGCGTCGGCGGTTGCTGCCCGTGTTGTTACCCATTCCGAACCTGCCCAACTATATTTACGACGGCTGGCTGGGTTTGGTTACAGCCGCCAAAGGCACCATCGATTTTTACGAAAAACCGTTGCTCTGGTACCGAACTCACGAAAAGCAGCAGGTAGGCACCCGCCCCCCGGAGGCCGGAAAAGCCGTCAGCCTGAAAGACCGGTTTTCGCGTCCGCACGCCGAAAAGCTGGAGCCGCTGGTGAGTAAGCACCACGAACTGAACGAATTATACAAGCTGGTCTGCCAACGCATTCCAACAAAAACGCCCGGCATCGGGCAATTTGAGCGACGGTTAAGCCATTACGCCCGGCGGAGCACGATGCCCGACGGGCGGATTCTACGGCTGGGGCCGGTGGTTCGGGAATTGCTGGCCGGGAATTATCACCGCTATGCCGATCAGGAGGCCAACCAGTATGCCCCTTATCTGGCGGCTCTGGGCGATTTAGTCGAGTAAAAAACATGATTACATTTCTAACCGTTTGCACCATTCGGCAACTGCCCCAGGCCCTCGCCCTGGGCGAAAGTTTGCATCAACACCATCCGGCGGACTCCTTCGTCATTGGTCTGTGTGATGATCCGTCGCACCTGCCAACCGGTTTTACCATACCGTATCCAACTGTGCTGCTGAGTGACTTATCGATTCCTGATCAGGATCAGTTGTCGCAGCAATACACGCCCGCGGAGTTTGTAGCGGCCTGCAAACCGCTTTTCATCAAACACTTGTACGCCAGGCAGCCCGAGAACACGTGGCTGATCTACCTGGACCCATCCGTCTACCTGTACCAGCCGCTGACGGAGGTCCGAAGCCGGTACGCCGATGCGACGCTCATGCTAACTCCCCACCTGCTAAAGCCGCTAACCGACAACGCTTATCCGGATGAGAAACATTTCCAGAACGTTGGCTTGTACAGTTCCGGATTTGTTGGCCTGCGGCACACCGCCGAAACGACCCGTTTTCTGGACTGGTGGAGCAGCCGGGTGCCGGAACGGGCCTTTGCCCGGCCCTGCGAGGGGATGTATACCGATCAGATCTGGCTGGTACTGACGCCCGGCTTGTTCGAGGGAGTTACGATTGTCAAAAACCCCGGCTGGCATCTGGGTTTGTGGAACCTGCACGAACGGCCAACGGATGAAACTAGCCTGGTTTTTCTGAATTACAAGGGCATTGTTGATCAGGAGGGGTATTTTCAGGCCCAGACGCGCGTCAAGATTTCGGCGTACGCAGCGGTGCAAACACGGCGGCAGGAATACCAGAAACGGTTACGTCAGCTTAACGCACGCGCGGAGTTGAGTGCCATCGCCCCGGCGTACGGCCTTCAACCCTTTAAACCTCCTCTGAAAGGCTGGCGAAAAAAAACCGTGGAGTCGCTCCGCGAAACCGTCCAGTTTATCGAAACCGTTGACGTTCCCCGGAACATGAAATAAAGCACGGACGAAAAGCCGTTAGGGTACTATTTACGGGCGCTGACAGGCCTAAAACCCGGATGCGTCAGAATGCAATTCGGTATTCTGACCTCACCGTTCTTTTCCGTATCTTTGTAGATACATAAGAAAAATACAATTGACCGGGGCCTGATTCCGTTCTAAAACCAGGAGTCCGCCAGCGCAAAACGGTATACCGGGCGCGTTGATGGCTTCCACGCTTGAAAGCACTCCGGGCATATTAATTGCTTATTACCTTTTCAGTCACTTAATCACACGGTGGTTTTTTCAGCGAACAGCCACCGGCAGACAATGATAACCGATTAGTAAAATGCGTGGTTTGTTAGATTACTTTACGCTCCGAAGAATTGATTTAATGCGGATGGTTGTCGGTATTTTAATCAGTCTCAACGGCTATCCACTTATCTTTTTCTTTAAAGAATCGCTGAGGCTGGCACCCGGTAGTACGGCTTTTACGGCCGCTTTCCTGGGGCTCGGCTACCTCCTCATGATTCCGACGACCATCTTCCGGAAGCTGTACCGGTGTAACCCCTTCCTGTTGAAATTCGGAGTTGTCTTTCTGATTTTCTCCATCATTTCCATGTACGTTTATCCCGCGACCTTCTTTGATACCTACACGCAGGATATGCTGTACTACCTGTACATTTTCGTTTTTTTATTTCTGCTGATTAATATTCCCAACGACATCATTGAAGTTTTTATACCTATTACTGTTGCGTTTGCCGTTGTTTCCAACCTGGCCCTGGTTTATGCCCTGCTAACCGACCCGACCTGGACCATCGGATCGCGGGCGGCTATTCAATACGGGGAAGGCGAATACCGTACGGGTAACCCCCACGTGTTTGCCCGCAACGCCCTGATCTGCGTCGTGGCCTGCGGCATTTGGGTAACCCAGCCTAAAACCAACTTCCTGGCCCGCATCTTCGCACTTTTTTCCGGCGTTTTCAGTATGGGTATCCTGGTTCTGACGCAGGTACGTTCCAGTATTCTGGCCTTGGGTATCATCATTTTTCTATTTCTGTTTTTCAACGTCCGGCCCGCACAAATCAAATCTCTGCTCCGCCAGTTGGTACGTCCGGCATCGCTGGTCATCCTCGGGCTGGTCTTTATCGGTATTTCCTATTTTATCCGAAGAAACTACGACCTCTACGCGGTTTTATACGGGTACGCGGTGGCCTTCATTGAGCGAAACATGGAGAATGTTTACGCGGTGTTTGGGCTCAAAGCATCGGACAACTTCTCGGCTTCGCTGGATGCGTCGGCCAGTAACCGGGCCACCAGCTTTCTCTACCTACGCATTCTGCTGGAGGGTCACCTGAACGTTATTTTATACGGCCAGGGTTATAAATCCGTTTACCTGGACGTTCCGTTGCTGGAAGCGCTGGTAAATCACGGATTTGTTGGTTTCGTTATTTTTGCCTGCCTGATTCTGTCCATGCTGGTTTACAGCCTGAAAGCCATGCGCGATAATCCGGATCCGCTTTCTACCTTCCTGGCCTATTTTTACATCTACATGTTTGTCCAGATGTTTACGGTTGGCCGACCGTACGAAATGGCCCACTGGCAACCGTTGTGCATGATGATTCGTTTTATCGGAATCGATCACCTTTTCCCGGCCCGTTTACTCAACCGACCACCCAAACTGGCTCCCCAGCTCACCTGAACTCGGTATTTTCATTACGCACAAAGCCTAAAACGTTATGAACTTAAACGATGTTAGAACGACGCTCAGGAACCTCGAATTCTCGGCGAAAAAGCGGCTCGGTTATTTTTCCAAAGTTGCCGTTGACCCAACAGCTCTCCCCGCCGAGAAGGTAGGCAGTACCTACGGAAGCTGGTATTTGTTGAAAAAATTCCTGACGCCCCAAAGCATCGTTTACTCATTCGGAATCGGGTATGATTTCACGTTCGGTGCCGCATTGACCGAGCGGTATGGCTGCCACGTTTACGCGTTTGACCCTACGGAAAACGTGTTAAGCTGGCTTGACAACCAGCCATTGCCCGAAAAGTTTCATTACAAAGGACTCGCCCTTTGCGACCAGGATGATACGCTCACGTTTTACACCAATCCTGAAAGAAAGCATTTTAATCACGCCAAAGACGACGAGGTAGAGGAAGTACAAGTCCAGGCTTCGACCATCACCACCATCATGAATGACCTGGCTCACCAACGGGTTGATCGGGTCAATCTGGACGTTGAAGGCTCCACATATAAGGTACTCGATCATTTTATCGAAACGGATTTCAGACCCCGGCAACTACTGGTTGAACTTCACCACTTTTTCACCGGCAACGGCGTAACGGAATCTTCCATTCAGAAAGTAAAGGAGTTTGGTTACAAGCTCTTTGCCATTTCACCTTCCTATACCGAGTTTAGTTTTATCGCCCGGCCGCCTAAACCGTTTTATTGCTTTGCCCGCTAACACGCCCGGGCGCGGTTTGGCCCGTAACCACGGAATGAAAATTTTGATTGTTCACAATATTTTGTGGGCGCACTACAAGGCAACGGTTTTCAGCGAACTCCACCGCCTGGCTTCCAGCTATAAGGCCGAGGTACACGTTCTGCAAATTGCCCAGAGCGAACAATCCCGGGCGCTGCTGGGCAAACCCGACCAACTGCCCGACCAGTATAGCTACGAACTGCTTTTTGACACTTACATTGAGCAGGTCAGTACCCCAGCCAAAATCCGGGCACTGGTGGCCCGGATGCGCGCCTACCGTCCGGATGTTCTCCTGCTCACGGGCTACTATGATCCCGCCCAGATTGCGCTGATGGTGCTTGCCAAACTCAGCGGCATTAAAGTGGTTATTCAAACCGAATCAACCCCGGTCGATCAGGTCCGGAGCGGACTTAAGGAATGGTTTAAAAGCCGCGTCATTGCGATGGCCGACGGCTTTTTTTGCTTTGGCACTCCCCAGGCCAACTACCTGATTCAGTTGGGCGTTCGTCCGGACCAGATTCTGGTTGCCCAGAATGCGGTAGTTGATAATGCAAAACTGCGGCAGGTGTACGAACAGGCCCGGCCCACCCGAACGGCCAAACAAGCTGAACAGAACCTGCCCCCCGCTAACTTTATTTACGTGGGCCGGTTGGCAGCCGAGAAAAACCTGACGGCCCTGATCGACGCTTTTGTTCAGGCACGGCAAAAAGCCGGCAACCGCGCAAACTGGGGGCTGCTCCTGCTCGGCGACGGACCGGAAAAAGGGGCAATCCAGGCCCAGATTGACCGGCTTGGCGCCCAGGATTCGGTTAAAATACTACCCAACCAACCCTGGTACCGCGTTCCCCAGACGCTGGCGCTGGCGGATGTCTTGGTTTTGCCCAGCTTGTCGGAACCCTGGGGATTGGTTGTTAACGAAGCGATGGCCTGCGGGATGCCGGTTGTGGTGTCCGACCGTTGCGGCTGTGCGCCCGATCTGGTGAAAAACGGCCAGAATGGTTATATTTTTGACCCGGCCCGACCCGAAGAGCTGACCAGCTGCCTGCTTCGGTTCATTGACGGGCACGCCGACCGGCAGGCGATGGGACGGGTATCGTCGGAGATTATCGCCCATTTCTCGCCCGATACCGTCGCCCGGGAAATGCTGGCCGGATTTGTGAAAGTGACCCGTACTTAGTTATTTCGAACCAACGTATGCGAATCCTCCACATTTGTGCCTATACCTGGTCCATCGGCGGACCGGCCCGGATGATTTACGACCATACGCAGATTGCGGTGTCGGAAGGCCACCAGGTCGATATTCTGAGTCCGATGTCCCCGGGCGATAAGCTCTATCCGGCTCCGGAAGGCAGCCGGGTTATCCCCTGTCTGCGTACCCCCGTAATCAGTCGGTTTTTCCGGGAAGTCTCGCTGGATCTGTACCGGTATTTAAAAGAGAACCGCTCCCGCTACGACATTATCCATTGCCACGGCCTGTGGCACTTTGGCAGCATCGTTCCCTTTCTGGTGAATAAAACCGTTCCAAAAGTTGTTACCATTCATGGCGTGCTGGACGCCTGGGTGCTGAAGCACAGCCGCTGGAAGAAAGCCCTGATGGACGTTCTGATCCAGAAAAAGCTGCTGGCCGAAGCCGATCTGGTGCACATTTTGAACGAAGACGAGCGGCAGGACGTGGAGCGCTATCTCGGGTATAAGCATCCGAGGGTGGTGCTGGTGCCCAACGGTATTCCGGTTTCGGATTTTGCCAATCTTCCCCCCCGCGGGCTTTTTCGGGAGAAATTCGGTCTCTCAGCCGATCAGCGAATGGTGCTGTACATGAGCCGCCTGAACAGTAAAAAAGGTCTTGATCTGCTGCTGCCTGCCTTTCGGGAGTACTGCCGATCCCATTCGGATGCGGTGCTGGTGCTGGCCGGCTCGGACGACGGTTATCAGCAGCAGGCCGAACAGTTTATCCGGCAGAATGGTCTGGAGAAGCAGATCCGGCTGGTGGGAATGCTGACCGGCGAAACCAAACTAATGGCCCTGTCCGACGCGGACGTTTTCGTGCTGCCGTCGTACTCCGAAGGGTTGTCGATGGCGGTTCTGGAGGCTATGGCCGCCGGCGTTCCAACGTTGATTTCGGACCGGGTGGGGCTGGGTCGCCAGGTGGGCCAGATTCAGGCGGCCTGCCTGACCGATCTGAACCCGGAAGCGATTTGCAAAAACCTGGACGACCTTTTGCATAACGCATCCTACGCCGAAACGATCCGGAACAACGCCCGGCAACTCGTCCAGTCAAAATATGACATCAATGTAGTGGGCAACCAGCTGATTGACCAGTACAGAAGCTTAGTTTTCAGCTCTGAATCGCACCGCGCATGAGTAGCATTTCCGTTATCATTCTGACGCACAACGAGGAGAAGCACATTGGCCGGTGCATTGCCAGTCTGCTGCCGTTTACCGATCAGATTTTCATTGTCGACTCCTTTTCCACCGACCAGACCGTTCAGATCGCCCGGTCGATGGGGGCGGTCGTCGCCCAGAATCCGTGGGTCAACTACGCCACGCAGTTCAACTACGGTATCCGGCACACCCCTTTTCAGACTACGTGGCTGATGCGGATGGATGCCGACGAGTACGTTATGCCCGAACTGGCGACCGAAATCAAAAACCGGCTGGGCACACTGCCCGCCGACGTCAGCGGTATCTACGTCAAGCGCCGGGTTATGTTTATGAACCGCTGGATGAAACACGGGGCCTACTACCCCATCTGGCTGCTCCGGCTCTGGCGCAACGGCCAGGGGATTTGCGAAGAAACCTGGATGGACGAACACATCAAGCTCTCGGCGGGCCGTTCCATTCAGTTTGAGCACGACATTGTGGATCATAACCTCAATAACCTGACGTGGTGGACGCAGAAACACAACCTGTATGCCATTCGGGAAGTCATCGATATTTTAAACATTCGGTATAACTTTGACCAGTCGATTCGGGTTGAACCCAAATTGTTCGGCACGCAGGAACAGCGAAAACGGTATTTGAAACTGCGGTATGCGTCGCTGCCGCTTTTCACGCGGCCGGTGGTCTACTTTTTGTACCGGTACATTCTGCGGCTGGGCATCATCGATGGTCGGCCGGGGCTGATGTGGCATTTTTTGCAGGGACTCTGGTACCGGTTCCTGGTGGATGCCAAACTTTACGAAGTTTACCACCGCGTCGGTACTGATAAACAAGCGATTATTGAATTCTTCAAGACAGAATATGGAAAAGACCTCCTGGCTGAGCGGCCAGGCCAGCACTGACCTGTCGGTGTACGACAACAGCTGGTGGAAGCCCGGACCAAAATGGAAAATTGTGCTGTGGTTTCTGGTGAGCTCGGTTACGATCAATTCGTATCTGCCGCTTCCCATCAGCGTAAAAAAGTGGATTTTAACGCTTTTTGGGGCAAAAATCGGCAAGGGACTCGCCATTAAACCCGCCGTGAACATCAAGTTTCCCTGGCTGCTGACTGTTGGCGACTACGTCTGGATTGGTGAACACGTCTGGATCGATAACCTGGCCCCGGTCACGATCGGCAACCACGTCTGTATTTCGCAGGGCGCCGTTCTCGAAACCGGGAATCACAATTACCGGAGCCGAACGTTTGATCTGTTCATCAAACCCATCCAGTTGGAAGACGGCGTCTGGCTCGGCGTCAAATCGATTGTCTGCCCGGGTGCCAACTGTGCCTCCCACTCCATTCTGACGGCCGGTTCGGTGGCGACCCGGCCGCTCGAAGCCTATGGTATCTACCAGGGCAACCCGGCGGTTTTGGTTAAAAAACGCGAAATTTCATGAAGGTAACCATCATAACGGTCGTTTTTAATGGCGCGGCCACGATCCGGGACAGCATCGAGTCGGTGCTGAACCAAACGTACCCGAACATTGAGTACATCGTCATCGATGGACGATCAACGGACAACACCGCCGACATTGTCCGCTCCTACGGTTCGCGCATCACCCGGTTTGTTTCGGAACCCGACAAGGGCCTCTACGACGCCATGAACAAGGGCCTGCGACTGGCAACGGGCGATGTAGTGGGGTTTATCAACTCGGATGATTTCTACAAGCACAACCAGGTGGTGGAGAAGGTAGTACGGCTTTTCGAAACCACTGACTGTGACGGCGTTTACGGCGATGAAATTTACGTTAATCCGGTTAATACCGAGAAGATAGACCGGTACTGGAAGGTGGGCGAGTACAAAGAAGGTGCCTTTCTGTGGGGTTGGATGCCGCCCCACCTGACCTGTTTCATCAAGCGGTCTGTTTACGAGAAGCTGGGCGGCTACACGCTCGAGCTGAAAAGCTCGTCCGACTACGAACTACTGCTGCGCTTTATTCACAAGAATAAAATAAAACTTAGTTATCTACCCGAAGTTACGGTAGCAATGCGGTCGGGCGGGGTCAGCAACGCAACCCTCAAACACCGGTGGCGGGCCAACCGCGAAGACCGTCAGGCCTGGCGCATCAATGGCCTCCGTCCTTACTTTTTTACACTTTTATTAAAACCGCTGAGAAAATTGGACCAGTTATTGCCGAAGTTCTGAAAAATAGTCGTTTTTTGCACCGCATGATAAGTTTAGCAGCCATACAGTCAATATTTATTGTACAAAAATTATAAAACGGTAACATTTACAGGCTGTCTTATCAGCGGTTTTATAGTAGAAGTATTATCACACCTGCCATATGAATCTTGAATTACTTCTTTCTTATATCCAAAATAAGCTCGCCGACGACTTGTTCCAGCTGGGTCTTTACCAGTGCATGTTGTCATTTCTGGTGGCTTGTTTTGTGGCCGTTGTCTCAATCCCCGTTGTCATTAAAATATCAGAATTGAAGTTTCTGATGGAGAAACCCGGTCACCGGAGTTCCCATAAAACGGCCACCCCAACCTTTGGCGGTATTTCCATTTTTGCGGCTATCCTGATTAGCTACTTTCTCTGGCCGGCCATCGACCAGACTGATATCTACCGCACTAACCTGTCAATCGTCGGCATGTCGATTCTGTTTTTTATCGGAATCAAGGACGACATGGTGGGCATTGACCCCAACAAGAAAATTTTCTTTCAAGTGCTGCCGTCGCTGATTCTGATCTTCTTCGGTAAACTTCGCATCGATTATTTATACGGTATTTTTGGCCTGTATCACATCAACGACGTCTTTTCCGTTCTGATCACCTGCCTGATTTTCATTACAATCATCAACGCCATTAACCTCATTGACGGCATTGATGGCCTGGCGGGCGGCATTTCCACGCTGGCGAGTCTGACGTTTGGCAGTTGGTTTCTGCTCACCAACCACTTTGCCATGGCGTGTCTGGCCTTTACGCTGGCCGGTGCACTGATTGGTTTTCTTCGGTTTAACTTTTCGCACACCAGCAAGATCTTTATGGGCAATACGGGCTCGCTGATTTTGGGCTTTCTCCTGTCGTTTTTTGCCGTGCGATTCATCAACCTGAACAACTCCTTCCGGTTCGATCCGACCTCGTTCTTCAACGCCCCGATCGTGGCCATCGTCATTTTAATTGTGCCAATTTTTGATACGCTGCGGGTCTTTCTGGTGCGGATCATGGCCGGTCGGTCGCCGTTTTCTGCGGACCGCAACCACATGCACCACATCATGATTGATAACGGCCTGTCGCACGCGGCTGCAACAGCGACTCTTTGTGCCGTTTCGCTGGTGAATACCGTCCTGTTCTTCCTGTTTCACCGGGATATTTCGAATACCGTTTCGCTATTTATTCTGATCGGCATGTTCTTCTTATACATGGCCGTCGGCGTTTTTCTGAAAATGCGGGCGCGCGTGCGGGCCATTGACAAGCCGCGCCGGAAAGGATTGTATCTTAGCCAGTTGACCAACGCTTTTTCGGGCAGGAACATTCTCCGGTATCTATAAGACGGATCTGACCGATTACTCCCGGAAACAATTGGCGGGCCAGCTAGTTATATCTCCACAATCAGAATGTATGCATTATGGAAGATCAGACTAGACAATCGGTGAATTCCAATTCCCGCAGAACCGACTATAATCGTGAGTCACAGACTTCGGAGGAACCACAGGAGATCCCGCCCCTTTCTGAGGCTGACACCGCTCCCATGTTTACGGATCTGGGCTTAGGTGCTGAAGATCCATACAACAAGGGGAAAGATGAAGCGATGGATACGATGCTGTATACCGATACGCACACGGCCATCAACACAACCGAAAATCGTTCTAATTCGCTGACTTATGAGGGTGATATTGATGACTTGACGTCAGAGATTGACCCGGAAGAAGAATTCTAAGCACTTTTATACAAAAAAAAGGCTTGCCGGATGGTAAGCCTTTTTTGTTTCTGATTCAGCCATCGAGCTCAAAGCCAATTTCAGCGTTTAGCCAAAAAGCCGTTGGTCCTGTTTGGCCCATGTAACCGCTTTCTAAAAAGGGTAGATTTCCCCTTGTACTTCATATGACATCAGACTAGTTTAGTTACTCAAGCGCCGTGTCAAATTCGACTTATCCGCTACTCATCTGCAGAAGGGATTGGAAATGGGCGGTATTACTTTACCACAATTGACCTTCATCCAATCATAAGTTATGGAAACCAATCTCTCTGAAATTCAGGAAAGACTTTTAGACATCCGGGCGGTCATGGACGAACACGTCGCCAGTAACCAGCTGCTAGACCTTCATACGCTTGGCCAGATTAAAGTCCAGATTCTGGATTTGCTCACGGTTACGGAACTGCTGATCGTAACGAATCAGACGAGTGGCTCCTCTTCAGAGGATGGCCAGGCGTAAGCCTGACTCTCCTTGCCCGGCGTGGTGAGTCAGGCCGCGGGTCAGATGGAGTGCTGGCCTTCGTTTTTGAGTTTTCCTTTCATGGCCTTGCGCAGCTTTTCAACTTTGGGCATGGAAACGCTCCGGATATATGGCTGATTCGGGTGCAGTTTGCAGTAATTCTGGTGGTAACCCTCTGCGGGATAAAACGCCTTCAACGGCAGCACTTCCGTGACTACCGCATTTTTGTAATGCCCGGAAGCGTTGGTCCGCTGGATTGCGGTTTCGATGGCTCGCTTTTCTTCCGGCGTGCGGTAAAAAGCAACGGAGCGGTAATCCCGGCCAACGTCGGGGCCCTGCCGGTTCAGCGTCGTCGGATCATGACCCGCAAAGAACGCTTCAAGCAAATCGTTGTAACTGATCACTTTAGGATCATAATAGACCTGAACTGATTCGGCATGACCGGTTTCGTCGGTGCCTACCTGCTCGTACGTTGGATTTTTGACGTGGCCACCGGCGTATCCCGAAACCACCTCCCGGACCCCGCGAAGCTGATCGAAGCCTTCTTCCTGCGCCCAGAAACAACCACCCGCAAACGTTGCGACGGCCTCACCGGGTTTGAGCGCCGGAAGTTTGGCCGGCGTAGTATCCTGCGTTTGGGCGGGCGTACAGCCCACCAGCAGTAAAAGACCTAAAACGACACCCTGAATGGTTTTCATAAACGGTATAAGTTTGTATCTATATAACAAAAGTAGAAACAAGCCCGTTCATGGACGCGTCATCACCTGCTTCAGCGGGCGTGGATCTGGAGTGATCGTTTAAACCGGTTATTTTACTGCTGGGGCATATACACGCTAAACGTAGCTCCCTGACCAGGCTGGCTGGTGGCTGTAATGGCTCCGCCATGGTTTATAACCACCTTCTCACAAATCGCTAATCCAATACCAGTTCCGGCAAACGTGCTTTTACCGTGCAGGCGCTGGAAGACCTGAAAGATCCGGTCCACGTATTTCTCTTCGAAACCAATACCATTGTCGGCTACATCAATGCGGTAATACGTTTGTGCCGGACGGACGGGCTTCACCAATACGGGCAGATCGCTGGCCGCTACCGGCTTACCGTAAATCTGGATGACGGGATGGACGCCCGGCCGGTGAAACTTCAGGGCGTTGCTCAGCAGATTCTGGAAAAGCTGACCCAGCTGGGAGGCATCCCCGTACACGGTCGGCAAGGAGTCGACCTGCACTGTTGCACCGGTTTCTTTGACAACCAGTTCTAAATCGTTGAGAGCCGTACTGACGATCCGGGTTAATGACACGGGCTGGCTGGCTTCCTGCCGGGTTGAAATCCGGGAATACGTCAGCAAATCCTTGATCAGCACGGACATCCGGCCAGCCGCAGCCTGCATTCGTTTCAGGTGATCGATGCCATCGCCCAGTACATCCCCATAGTGAGCGTTCAGCAGGTCACTGAATGCCTGTATTTTTCGCAGGGGCTCCTGCAAGTCGTGGGAGGCAACGTAAGCAAATTGCTGCAAGTTGTCGTTGGACCGCCGTAAATCGTATACGGATGCCTGCAACTGCTGGGTACGCTGCTGAACCTGCTCATCCAGGTCCGCCGAAAGCTGACGATACCGGGATTCGCTGGCCGCCAAATCCTGATTTACCCGAACCAACTCCGTCACTTCCGTGCATATCTCCAGCACACCCGTGATGGCATTGCCCTCGTAATAAGGCGTCAGCAGCACGTTGAAATAACCCGTTTGCACCTGCCCCCCCCGTTGTACGGGTAGGGCTAGCCCCCAGCTCTGATCCGAAACTCCGGTTTGATACACCTGCCGACACCGTTCCACCAGCACCTGGTCCCGCAGTTCGGGCAAAGCGTCCACCAGCGGTTTTCCTAGAATATCAGCCTGCCGTTGAACCAGCTCCAGCATCGATTCATTGATCAGTTCAATGGTCAGGGCTTCGCCTTTTACCAGCAGCATCGCAACCGGAGCCTGCTGTACCAGATTGCGTAAACGCTCTTCTACCTGCCGGCGCGACTGATTCAGCATAATCTGCGCCCGCACTTTCGTCAGTAACTCCTGCCCCGAAAAGGGTTTAACCAAATAATCATCGGCTCCCGCTTCCAGTCCATCGATGCGGGCTTCCTGCCCCGCCCGGGCCGACAGAAAGATGAGCGGAATTTGGGCCGTCGCAGAATTTTGCTTGAGCTGACGCAGCAACTCCTTGCCGTCCATCACGGGCATCATGATATCGCTCAGGATCAACTGCGGCAACTGACGGCTCAACTGGTCAAGGGCATCGGCTCCGTTGGTAGCCGTATAAACCGTGAAATACGGTTCCAGCAAGCGGCTCAGATAAGCCCGCATATCGGCGTTGTCGTCCACCACCAGGATGCTCGTGGACTTGCTGACTTCATTGTCGGTCGCGGGGGTTTCCGCCAGCGAATTTGACGGTTTATCGTCTTCCAGCATGGTGCTGGCTTCCTTCAGAAACGAATCGGCCAGTTGACTCATGCCATTCCAGGTTGACGTTTCCAGAATCTGACCGGCCGGCAGGTGCTCTTTGCCCAATGGCATCCGCACCGTGAAGGTACTGCCCTTTCCTTCAGCGCTTGTTACGGTTATTGTTCCCGCATGCAGCCGCACCAGTTCGTGAACCAGGGAAAGACCGATTCCACTGCCCTCGTAGGTGCGCCCGCCGGCGTTTGCGACCCGGTGGAACCGTTCAAACATATGCGGAAGTTCGTGTTCCGGTATGCCGATCCCCGTATCGGAAACACGCAGAACGGCCGCGTTGTCTTCAGCCGTTAATTCAACTTGAATACCGCCCTGAAGTGTGTATTTGAACGCATTCGATAGCAGGTTGAGCACAATCTTTTCCCACATCTCGGCATCGGCATACACCACAGACGGCAACGGCTGGCAGTTGACGGAATAATCCAAACCCGCCCGTTCGATGAGCGAACGGAAACTGCTGGACAGATCAATGGTGAGAGCGGTCAGATCAAGGGGGCGAAAGCTGGCTTTAACCCGGTTGGCTTCAATCCGGCTGAAGTCGAGCAGGTTGTTCACGAGCTTCAACAGGCGCAGGGCGTTGCGGTGGGTGGCTTCCACCGGCTCTTTATAGTCCGATGCCTGAAGTTCGGCATCCCGCAGTAACTCTTCCAGCGGCCCCAGCATCAGGGTCAGCGGAGTCCGGAACTCGTGACTGATGTTGCTGAAGAAGGCGGTTTTGGCCCGGTCAATGGCCGTTAACGCTTCTGCCCGCTTCTGCTCCTCCTGATAAGCGTAAACGTTTGAAAAAGCGGTATTGATCGTATTTGCCAGCAGTTCGTAGAAATTCAGGTAGTCCTGATCAAGCGCCCGGCGCGGACTGACACCCGCCAACAGGAAACCGACTGGCTGAGCTTTCGTGGATAGAAAAATGGGCAAACGCAGGGCGGTATGCGGGGCTTCAGGATAGGGTCCGGCAGCCAGGGGGCCAACCCGTTGAGGCAACTCATGGATGACCAGTAGTTCGTTTAGATTAGTCAGCCACTCGGTTTGGGCGACGTGTAGTTCCTCCAACCCGGCAGGAACGGCCTGATCGGCCAGCAGACCAACCGTGCTGACCAACCGGGCCAACTGCCCTTCTTCGTGTAATTCGTAAAACAGCAGAAAAGGCAGATCAAGGGCAAAGTCAACCGGTGAACGGGCGAAACTGGTGTAAATATCGGTATTGGTTTTTGCCTGGCTGGTCAGGGCGGCCACATCCCGCAGAACCTGGGTCCGGCGGGCACTCAGCATTTTGTCCGTTGTTTCGGTGATCGGGTGAAAAATACCGCCAACCTCGCCGGATTCGTCCCGGATGGGTGCAAAGGAAAAGGTCATAAAGGCTTCTTCTAGGTACCCGTGCCGATCCAGAAACATACGCTGGTCTTTGATGTAGGTTCCTTCACCATGCTGGCCGCGCGTGAAGGCATCGCCCACCACCGGCAACGCCGTTTCCCAGCAAATCCGGAAGTTCTGACCCATCGACTCAGGGTGTTTTTCCCCGCAGATCGGGCGGTAACTGTCGTTGTAAATCTGAATGGTTTCGGGGCCCCAGGCAATCAGAATCGGGAAGGTTGAAGAAAGACACAGGCTGACGGAAGTTCGCAGACTTTGTGGCCAGGTGGAAGTAGGTCCCAGCGGAGTTTTTGACCAATCCATCGACCGGATCAACTGCCCCATTTCTCCTCCTCCGGCTAAAAATTGTTCTGACGATTCAGTGCCTGTCCTATGTGAAGTGTTTTTCAAAAAAAGCTTTATTGTTTAGGTGGATTGTCAAATATAAAATTGTTCAACTTTATTTCCCGGCGTTTATTGGTCCGTTATTTCGCCGATTTTTCAGTTTGCCATCCAGGCGGGAAATTAACCGACTGCCGGCAGCTCGTAACGGTCTCGCTCTCTACTTATTTCGGCTGTTTTGTTTTTCGCTCCCTCTATCCAGTGGTCAACATCACCTTCCCAACTAACTCCCTGTCAGCACTTTACCCCATAGCCTGATACCACCTCGCTGAAAGGCTAAGGAGGTGAGATACCGCTGGTAGTAGGGACCGATGAAAATCGAAGTTAGGGTAGCTTGTTGGTTTTTCGGTTTAGCTCCTTCTCCAGCTCGCTTTCCTGCATAGCCGTCACCAGCGGTTTTCCCGGGTAGAGCGGACGCCGTTTGCGTTTGAATCGCTTCGGCCGGGATGCCTTTGCCGAAAGACTATCGGATTTAAGATTTATCGTTCTTTTTGATTGAGCGCGGGCCAGGGAGCGCGGCTGCCGGAGCGGTCTTACGGGTGGTTCCGCTATCGTAACACTATCCTGCGCGGCAGGAACCACGGGCTTCGCAGGACGCGGTGCCTGCCGCGGAAGGGTATCATTCTGCACGGAGTCAACCGGTTTCGGCTGAGGCAGGGTACGCCATCTGCGCTTTGGTCGAAGGCTGTCTACCGCCGGTTTTGAAACCAAGCCCGCGTTGTCTCCACTGCCGATCCAGGGATATTCTTCACTTTTGGGGAGCGTTAGCGGAACACTTTTACCGATTTCGTAGTCCAGATTCTGCTTGCTGCTATCCAGGGTCAGCAGTCCACGGTTTGAAGCGGTTGTATCCGTGGCAACGGTTTCTGATTGGCATAAACTGGGGGCAAGTTCACACCGATATAGATACCCCGTAGCCAGAAGCGCCAGCCCAAGAACCGCCCCGACTCCCATCTTTTGCGCTTTAGTGAACGGTGGCAAACGGTCCTGCACGTTTAGCATCGCCCGAAGAGCCAGCCGCTGGGGCAACCGGTACCAGCCCGATAACCAGATCGACCGGCCTTCCAGGAAAATATGCTGTTGGCTGTAAGGCGCATCGACCAACAACGTTGCCGTATGCCGGCCCACTTTTTCGGGCGCGTAGCGGATGTAAATGTAAGTTCCGGTATACGTCGGGGTCAGCGTTAGGGTAGTCGTTGCCGTAGGGTCAGTCCGGCCCGGAGCCAGGGTAAAATAATCGGAACCATCAACCGACACGATGACGGGCGTATCTGCACCATACTGGCCAATCTTCAGAATGGCAAACGTCTCATTGCCGGGTTCAATTTCATTGAATAGAATGGGTGAATCGTCAACCGTCAGTATCGTTTCAATATGCACCGGCAGCGTCATTTCCTCACCGAGTGGATCACGCAGCGTAACTGAACCGCTCAGGAAAGCAGGCCCGGGAACCAGTAACGTAATGGTGTCGCGGGCGACGTAACTCCCGTCGTCCTGCTTTGCGTAGTGGAGCGTCAACTCCGGTTGGGGGCTTTTACCGGATGGAGTCTTCAGTAAATACCCCGCTGATGGGATGATTTGCAATCCCGCTTGTCCGGGGTTAGATTCCAGTACCGACTCCACTGAAAATGTGTATACATTTTCCTTAAAATGATAGCTACGGATGGTGATGGGAGCTGGTTGTCGAAAAGACATACGGGTTAATTTCAATGAAGGTATCAGACGGATCGGGAAACGTTACTTTCTGTTCTGCGGCTCCGTACTTCGATGCAGCAGACGCAAACCTGAAAGGATCAGTCAGAAAACAAAACAAGTGAAACGGTGCGGAGGAGCGGTACGGACATTCAGGTTGCAACAAATCGATCGAACTGTCACCTGCTTTGGAAATGCCAAAGACGGGTGCGCACGGGCCGGGTCAGGAAGCGATGGTTTTCGCGAAACGGATGAACTTCATAGTTTATTCAGCAAATGCGTAGGCGGTGGGGTGGTGCGTGGTAAGAGTGTAGTTTCATACCAGTACGCCTTCAGTAAAGACATATAGTTTCTCCACCCCTGCAGATTATCAGGCTTTTTAGTAAAGGCGATCGCTCCACGTTCGTAAGCACGGTTGATTTTATCGCTTGACTCCGATACGGTCAGCATAACCACCGGCGTTTTCCCCTTAAACCGGTCGCGGAGTTGGGGCAACAGATCCAGTCCGTCGACGGCCTGCCGCAAATCGATGTCCAGCAAGACGATTTGGGGCGGGTTAGTCGATTTATCGTCCAGGTACCGAACCGTCTGATCGTAGGAAGCCTGCCAGACAAAACGGGCTTGCGGAAACAGTTCGTTTCCTATTCTGACCAACAAATCGTATGTAGGCTGATCATCGTCAATGACCAAGACCTCAAAACCTTGACTTTCCATATGAATATAGCTGTGACTCAGATTGTAGTCCAAATTGTGATAAACGATACGAAATAGTTACTCAAACTTACTAAATATATCGTAAGGCCTTTCATAAAACCAGTAAAGTGCCATGAAGTTTCGGGGATTTTAATCAATTTAATCTACGACGCTGCTTTTAGGTCGCTCGATCTGGATGATTCCTTGAGCGGGGTGTCAATTCCGTATTCTAAAATTGTTTGTGTAAAGCCTTAAGTTTTATACCGCTAAATTGGGGCTGACATCCCAATACGGTGGGTTTTACCTGAAATTACTACGTAAGGCTACTGCGTGAAAGTGGCCGCCTTTTTCCTTTAAATGCCTGTAATTGATTATCTTTACAAGCACTTCGCATTCTATCACTGTACTACGTATGACTCGTAAAAGGCGAATTTGGATTGTTGATGACAACCCCGATTATTGTAACATCATTAAACGAGTATTAACCGAGAACCGTCCTGAATGGGAATTGGTATTTTTTCATGATAGTCGCCAGGTACAAAGCCACCTGGAAAATAACCTTACGACTGGCCCTGACCTGCTTGTGATGGATCTCATCATGCCTGAACCCAACGGGCTGTCGATGCTGAACTACATCAAACAGAATCCTCAATTACGCACCATTCCAACGATCATCGTCAGTGAGTCGGATTCCGATACCGATGCTACTTTATGTTACCAGGCAGGCGCTAACTCTTACATCGTGAAACCTGGCAATCTGGAGGAAGTACGGTACTTTGTAGATGTAACCTGGCAGTACTGGCTTAACGTGGCAGCGACTCCCTCCCACCAAAGAATCTGATCAGCCGCATAGCGCATACGCCAGGCAGCATCCCAGCTTCCTCATTTCGCCGATCCCGTGTGCTCTTCTATGCTATTTCATCCACACTCTTTTTCCTGAGAAGAGACGATGGTCTTGGTTCATCTGCGATGACTCCGCGCTCCGATTATTCATCAACCGATCCTGCCATAACGGTTTTCGCCGATGGTGCGTATACAGGGATGGGTCAGAACGACAAGTTTGCCAATTTCTTCTTGCACCGGCCACTCAGGAATGATTAATCGGTTATTGTAGTCTACCCATGCCCGCTTAAATTTGCCGGAATCAGTTGGCCTCCTTCCCGGAGATCCGCCACTGACTATTTACACGTTTCCGCGCTTACAGTCCCGGCAGTTTCTGTCGGGTTCTGTTTGCGCAGATTTTAATCCGGTTTTAATACCGGTTAATCTTCCGTTAATTCGCTAATCGTCAGCCCTTATCCTGCTCGTAAATGTTACCTTTGTGTATCAATCATCCACCGTAACTTTACCCTTTTAACCAATGCGTCACCACACTTCTACTACGAGCGAATACGCTTCCTGGGCCGTCTTGTTCCTAATGGCTTTCACGGGTGTCGCCTGCATTGCTGGCATCTTGATCTAAGGATTTAGCCTGGCCTTGGCTGTCCTTGAACCTGCGCTCCTGGCTTTGCACTTCTTGCCGGTTTTTAATCGGAGTCTTACGCATCAACCGTCTTTGCACCGGACCCCTCCGATGGCCTGAGCGTGGTTGTTTGAGACGATAGAGCTTTTCAAGGGCGCTGGTCAATTGCGCCGGTACATTCTGCCTTTTCCTGAACGGTTGTCAAGGGATTTTACAGAGCCAAACCTTGCGTTGAGGTTTTATATAATCCGGGATTCCGTCATTCTGCTGTTTCAACTCAGGAAAAGTAACCCCAGCGATACGTTTCAATGGGCCGGTTCTTCTTTCATTCCATCAGTTTCATCCGAATTACTTTCCTGTTCCTGTTGCGATAAGCGGTCAGCCACGTCGCTCGCTAAATCGGCAGAACCCGTCCGGCATCGACAAGCTGGTAACCATTCCGCCTTCCCAGTTATCTAGCGACCAATAGCCTTCGTATTATTCAAAATTTCTTTCGACTGATTCATCTCCAAGACTCAGGTACCTTTTCCTTACTAAAAATCAGGCCAAGCAAACCAATTATTTTGGTTGAGGTTAACATGCTGCTTTTGAAGAAATGTGGGTACAGAGCGAAAACCGATTACCGTCCTTTCTACGATGCTTAACCTGTTTTGATCATGGATTACTGTATTGTTTATATGAGTTACTCGAAGGGATTGTTCTCTGACAAAACCCTAGAAGACATACTCCAGACAAGTAGAAGAAATAATCAGAGGTCGGGCGTAACGGGTGTACTTTTGTACGCAGATGGCAGTATCATACAAGCATTGGAAGGTCCGAAGGAAACCGTCGTAGCCCTCTATGAAACCATCCTTCAAGACCCAAGGCACTGGCACATATCCACGGTATTGAGCCGCCCGATCAGGCAAAGAACGTTCTCAGAATGGTCAATGGGCTTTCAAGCGGTATCCACGATTGAAATAGAAGACATCAGGAATTTAATCATTACGCAGCGAGGACGGCAATCCGCAATAATGTACAGTGATAATGTCGTCTTGGGGTTGCTGCAGCTTTTTTATGCGAGCCACTTTCGGAATGCGCCCTCCTAAGCAACCATATTCAATCATCTTGCACAGGATCGAACCGCCAGAGTCATTTTACGATCCAGCATATGTTTGGAGCGGACCCAACAGGTATCCCAATTGGTTGGAGCCTGATAACCTAACCGATGGCTACATACGTTGAAAGAGTTTTAGAGAATTGCAGAGGTGGCGGCTCCGGTTTTATTCACAAACATCGGGGCCAAACCGGTAAACGCATCCGAAACCCGGCATCTTCTTTGCCCTAGTAGTTTCGAATTTATTCATTTCATCATGGACTATTGTATTGTTTATTTGAGTTCTTCATCAGGTCTTTTTTCTACGGATGAACTAACCGCAATTTTGCAGCAAAGCCGTAAAAACAATAGTGCACTCGGGATTACCGGCATTCTGCTCTACTTTAATGGAAGTATCATTCAGGTCTTGGAAGGGTCTGAAGAAAAAGTAAAGACTTTATATCAAACGATTAGCCTGGATCAACGGCATCGCGGGATAACCAAGCTTTACAGCCGAATCATTGATAAAAGATCTTTTTCGGAGTGGTCGATGGGTTATAAGACTTTAACAGCCAGCCAAATGGACAACCTAAAAAAGATTAATGACGGCGTCAACAAAAGCTTTTCAGAATCGGCCAACGAAGAGAATGCCGTTTTAGGGTTACTCAAACTTTTTTATGAGACCAACGCCCGCAATTAATCGAAGGCGCCATCGAGCACCCAAGTCTCCGTACTGGAGATAGCCACTCTGCTTCCTATAGCCTTATAGTCAAGCCCCGGCCTAGTAGGCCGGGGCTTTTTTTACGCACGAAAAGCAGCATTTAGCAACTCTTTTGTTTTATTTTTGGAAATCCAAGTTAGCATGCACCTTTCCATTCTTAAATAATTTATAACGTAGTTAATTAATAAGCCTTAATTGCGCATTAAAAATTTGAATTATACAATTTTATTTGATTGGCACAATATTTGTACTATTTATTTCATAATTATTAAAGTTACATTGAATACAGGCCCGGCAATTTTTGCCGGGTTTTGTTTTTTCAGAAGAGTCTTTTTACTGTCAGACAAGCTAGAGGGATTCATCAGGCTGACTTAGGCTGTAGATTTCATACTCCTCGATCGTATGCGCGAAGGCATACTCATGAGCTTCCTGTTCAGTAGCAAACCACTGGAGTAAGCCCGACGAATCACGGACAATATCAGGTTTCTCTGACTGTGGATTTATGACTAAAATGTATTTTCCCATTGTGCGTTTCCGATGAACTCCGGTAATAGTAATTCACTCATCTATTTAAATGAGAACTTCGGAAACGAGGGTTTGTTGGGTTGTTTAACCAAATTGTTTTCGACACATCGACTTTTTATGGGCCATTTAATAAGACTTTAGGAATTAGCCAGTCCTCCCTAACCACCCATTCTGCTGGCGATGATGTGGTTTCCCCTTCCCTCTAAGTCTGCACCTGAGAATGTGTTACCTTACCACTCCCACCTGGGGGTCATTTTTAGATACTCACACAATTATATGGCAATTGAATCGGCTTTTGTGATTGAAAAGGGCTGGTGGATCAGTCTACCCTCTGAAGACTTTGATGGTGAACGGTTATTGGCACAAGTATGCCATTGTTGCCTAACTTTTGCCTGGAGTTATTAACGAGCCCGCTAACAGACTCTTGAAGATTGCGCTTGTTTGAGCTCCACAGCCGCAACCCGGATCCTAGTTTGGAAAACCCTAAAGCTAGCAATTAGCTACATGACCCGCGCAAGTAAGCCAAACCGAGGCTGATTCGGCGCTCTTTAAATACTGCCGGACGCTCGAACCAGTTCAAATCTGCGTTGGGACAAATAGCCTTCGAACACCCGGATTCTAGGCGCCGGTGTTTGACGCGAAGGATGGTCCGTATTCCTCGGCGGTTTACCCTGAAAGATAAAGGTTAAACGTGTTTTGGTTTCCTGCTGACTCGGCTGTCCAGCCGGAACCTGTTTAATCTCCACAAACTGAAGTTTTTCAATTGCCTGCGCCGGATATCCTGCTTTGGCCAGTGCACTATAGCAATGCTGATCGTCCGCCCCTTTGACTAATATTCTGTTCATATTGACAGTATAACATTTTCGGCCGTTATAGTCAAGCAGTTTGGTTGTTTCGTCTTACAGCTTTCTTTCGGCTCATCGGTTGTTGGATCAATTCAAACCCGTAAAGCATAGGCGCTTCTGAAAAACGAAAGGGGTAAATGCTCAAAATTTTTACAGGAGGCAAAGAAAAACCTTGACGTACTCTTCAGGGCGGCAGCTGCTCAGCGATTGAGCCTTTGCATTAGGGGCAACTTTAGGGCAAACGCACCAACCAGTCGTCAACATAAAAAAACGCAGGCAGCTAACGGTTAACTATTAGCTGCCTGCGTTTACAAATTGTGATCCCGTTTGGATTCGAACCAAAGACCGTCTGCTTAGAAGGCAGATGCTCTATCCAGCTGAGCTACGGGACCTGAAACAGTTAAGAGTTACGAATTAAGAATAAGAGTGGTTTTAATAAAAAATGCCTCTTAATTCTTAACTCATAACTCTTAACTCTTAACTAAACTTTGTCGGGGTGGCAGGATTCGAACCTACGACCTCCTGGTCCCAAACCAGGCGCGATACCGGGCTACGCTACACCCCGAGGTGAATTGAGAGCGAAGAGCAATACACATAAGCGTAATTTCAATTCCTGATTTTACCCTTACTTTCTGACTCTTTTGCGGAGAGGGCGGGATTCGAACCCGCGGTACCCTTTAGGGGTACGACAGTTTAGCAAACTGCTCCTTTCGGCCTCTCAGGCACCTCTCCTGTTGCAACCCCAAACTTGCTTCGTTGACATTGGGGTCACAAATATAGAGGTATTCCCGCCGTTTCGCCAAGATTTTGACAAAAAACTTTCGCACCAATTTTCAAAAAACCGTCCAGCAACCGATCATTTCCCCTATTTTCGCAGCTTCACGGATCCAAACCGATGCCCCACGTGCGAGTCGGTATTCTGTTGCGGAGTTGTTTGCATGAACTGGAATTATAGCTTGTCCCAAACTGAGTATCTGTTTATTGCGGTTTTTCTGCTGCTCTACGGATACTACTTTTTCCGAACGTTTCGGGTGGCTCACCTGCTGGGAGCCAAAGCCTGGGCTACCATTCCAAAATTTTTTTTGCGGACGGGTTATTTAACGCTGCTGCTGATTGCGCTGCTGGGTCCTTCGTTCGGTGTAGTCGAAAAAGAACTGGTTTCCGAAGGCAAAGATATTTACATCGCCGTCGACCTGTCAAAGTCGATGGACGCACCCGACATTCCACCAACCCGCCTGGAAAAAGTAAAATTTGAACTAAAACGCCTGGTCGAAGCTCTGCCCGGCAACCGATTTGGACTGCTGATTTTTTCTACCCAGGCCTACGTTCACGCCCCCCTGACGACCGACCAGGGAGCCCTGGCGCTCTTCATCCAGTCATTGAACACCCGGCTGATGCCCGAATCCGGTACCAATTTCTGTTCCGCCGTTGAACTGGCCATCCAAAAACAATTGGCCGAAACATCAGACCTCAACCAAACCAAGGTGCTGGTGCTGCTGACCGATGGGGAAGACTTCGGGGAGTGCGATCCGGCCCTGGCCGGACAACTGCGCCGGTACGGCATCACGCCCTTTGTGGTCGGGGTTGGAACCGAAAACGGGAGTACGATTCCAACCTCGAAGGGCAATCTTCGCGATGCGGAAGGCAACATCGTTCATACGCACCTGAATCGCGGTTACCTGCGCCAGTTTGTACAGGACACGCGAGGCTCTTACCTGGAACTGGCCTCCTCATCCGGCGACCTGACGCCCCTTGTATCGGCGATACAAAACCTCGAAAACCGGGTTATCGACCAGCGAAAACTGGAAGTAACGACCAATAAATACTATTACTTTCTGATCGGTGCTCTGGCCCTGATTGCCATCGACATCCTGATAACCGTCCGAACGTTTAAGCTGTAATCGACGTTTTACGGGTTTAGGAAATCATTATTTTTGCCGAACGTCTTTTCATTCCGAACATGACCTACCTGATTTTGTCGGTATTGCTCTGGCTGTATGACAACCGCTCGTTCGACAAGATTTCGCGTGACAACATCGCCCGGATGGAGGGTCTGAAGGCTTACCAGGCCGGTGATTATAAACGCGCAGTGGAACAGTACAATACGCTGGTCAACTCAACGCTGTTTGTCGAACCGTCGGCCCGCCTGAATCTGGCGCACTCCTATTTTCAGCTCCGGCAGTATGCGCAGGCCCAGCAACAATACCGTCTGGTGGCGCAGGTCAACCAGTTGGGGTTAGCGGCTTCCGCTGAAGTGCAGCTGGGCGTTATTGCAGTTCTACAGGGTGATTCGGCCACCGCACTGTCGCTGTTCCGGAAAGCCCTGACAACCGTGCCGGCTCTGGAAGCCGCCCAGTTCAATTACGAACTGATCGAAAAAACGTATTCCGGTAAGCTTCCGTTAAACGCTGCGCTGCGGCCCAAACCGAAACTGCGACAAACGGAGCAGGAAGTCGAAGTAACCCCGGAACCGGGTCAGGAAAGAGGAACTCAGCCCGAACAGGGCGACAACAGGGATGAACTGCTGCGTCGGTTGCGCTCCCTGAATCTGTCGGAAGAACAGGCTCTGTCCATTCTGAACGCCATGCAGAATAACGAAGTCCAGTACATCAACCAGCGCCGACGGGGATCAGCCTCCAAAAACCGGCAACAGTATAACACATACTGATTTTCCGTTTACATCAACAAACCCGTAATGAACATCCAGACAATGAATGAAGTGGTAATAGTTTCGGCTGTCCGTACACCCATTGGTAGTTTCGGCGGGGTGCTTGCCCCGCTTTCAGCCACCGAGCTGGGCGCGGTGGCCATCCGGGCGGCTTACGAAAAAGCCGGTATTTCGCCCGGGCAGGTGGAAGAAGTCATCATGGGCAATGTGGTGTCGGCCAACTTGGGCCAGGCTCCGGCGCGACAGGCGGCTCTGCAGGCCGGTTTGCCCTACCAGGTTCGCTGTACCACGGTTAACAAAGTGTGCGCATCGGGTACAAAAGCCATCGCAATGGCCGCCCAAACCATTCAACTGGGGCAAGCCGATATTATCATTGCCGGTGGCATGGAAAGCATGTCCAACGCTCCCTATTATGTACCGAAAGCGCGGTTTGGTTACAAATACGGAGATGCGCAACTCATCGACGGCTTGGCTAAAGACGGTTTGGTTGACCCCTACGACCAGTGCGCCATGGGCGTCTTTGCCGACCAGACCGCCAAGAAATACGGCATCAGCCGCGAAACGCAGGACGCCTTTGCCATCCGGTCGTACCAGCGGGCCGCCGAAGCAACGCAATCCGGCAAATTCGCCACGGAACTGGTTCCGGTGGAAATTCCGCGTCCCAAAGGCAGCGTGACGGTCAGCGAGGATGAGGAATACAAAAACGTGTTCTTTGACAAAATCCCGAATCTCAAACCGGCTTTCTCGCCCGACGGCACGGTAACGGCCGCCAACGCATCGACCATCAACGACGGAGCCTCGGCACTGGTCATCATGAGTTTAAAAAAAGCGGAAGAACTCGGCATCAAGCCACTGGCCCGGATTCTGGGGTATGCCGATGCGGAGCAGGAACCGGCTTTTTTCACGACGGCCCCCACGCTCGCCATCCCGACGGCCCTGAAACGCGCCGGGATCAGACCCGACGACGTGGATTTCTACGAGATCAACGAAGCCTTTGCGGTGGTTCCGCTGGCGTGTAGCCAGGTGCTGGAAATCCCGCCGGAAAAGCTGAATGTTTACGGCGGGGCGGTGTCGCTGGGCCATCCGCTGGGAGCGTCCGGCGCCCGGATTGTCACGACGCTGACGAGCGTTTTGCAGCAACAAAAGGGCCGCATCGGTGCCGTTGGCATCTGCCACGGGGGCGGTGGAGCGTCGGCGCTGGTGATTGAGAAGCTATAATTTCCGGCTTCACCTATAAACGGAATGCGCCCGGCTCTTTACTTTTACGGAACTTATCAATTTTTCGTCCAGAAATGAACCAAACCAGCCAGGCCATCAAGGAAACCGCTTTTAATTTCGACGGACAAACCGGCTTTTACCGCGGGAAGGTCCGCGATGTTTACCATTTTGACGACCGCCTGGTGATGGTGGCAACCGACCGCATTTCGGCTTTTGATGTGGTGCTGCCCCGCCCGATTCCGTTCAAGGGGCAGGTGCTGAACCAGACCGCAGCCCACTTTTTGCAAGCTACTGCCGACATTGTGCCGAACTGGCTGCTGGATGTGCCCGATCCGAACGTGAGCGTGGGGCTGAAATGCCAGTCGTATCCGGTTGAGATGGTGGTGCGGGGATACCTGGCGGGCCACGCCTGGCGGCAATACCGGGAAGGACACCGCACCCTCTGCGGAGTTTCGCTGCCCGACGGGCTGAAAGAAGCCGACCGGTTGCCCGAACCGATCATTACACCCACGACCAAGGCGCACGAAGGACACGACGAAGATATTTCGCGGGAAGAAATTCTGGAGCAGGGAATTGTTCCGGAAAGCGAATACGTTCAACTCGAAAAATACGCCCTCGCCCTGTTCCGGAAAGGCACCGAGATGGCCGCCGAACGGGGGCTGATTCTGGTCGACACCAAGTACGAATTTGGCTCGCTGAACGGTCAGATTTACCTGATTGACGAAATTCACACGCCGGATTCGTCCCGGTATTATTACGCTGATTCGTACACTGAAAACCAGCGGCAGGGTCTTCCGCAGAAACAATTATCCAAGGAATTTGTACGGGAATGGCTGATTGCCAACAACTTTCAGGGAAAAGAAGGGCAAACGGTTCCGGAAATGGAGGATGCCTGGATTGAGCAGATTTCTAGCCGGTATATTGAACTCTATGAAAAGGTGACCGGTAAATCATTTGTTCGCTCTGAAACCGACAATATTTACAACCGCATTGAAGAAAATATCCGCCGTTCACTGACTGTTACGTATTTTTGAACCGGAAAAAGCGCTATCCACTATGAATTACTCGATCGAAAAAAACGAGCAGTATTCGCTCGTTACCCTCAACGAAACCGTATTTGGCGGAGAAATACCCTCCACGTTTGAAACCCTCAGCCGAAACCTGTTCCGGGAAGGCTACAGCAATATCATTGTCGATTTTAGTGCCGTCGATGAAATCGAAGACGAGGGCATTCCGACGATTCGCAAAATCAACCGGCAGTGTACCAACGAATCCGGCCTGTTCATTCTGGTCACCAAGCAGGAGTATATCATCGACTACCTGGACGACGCCAAAATCGCCGACCTGACCATCCTGCCGACGGTGGAAGAAGCCGTTGACGCCGTGTTCATGAACGAGCTGGAAAACGACTTCCGCAGCGAAGACGACGACAGCTACGAATACGGCGGCAGTTCCGACGACTAAGATCGTACGAATTTAAAAATGGTTAACCCTGAAAATCACGATTATAACACGATGATTTTCAGGGTTAGTCGTTTTAAACCCGTCTCATTGCCCTACGTCAGAAGCCGTTCGCTGCGCCGAACCGTAAATCCGCTCGACGACTTCCTGCAAAATAGCGCCCTGCTCGCCGGTGCAGACGTTGGACGGTTTACCCAGACAGGCGTCTATAAAAGCCGCCGTATTTTTAAGCTGGATGTCACTATCTTCCAGATATGGGAAATGCACATCCGCCAGTTCGCCAGCTATCTCGGTATAGAGCGTAAACGGAAACAACTTTGCCCCCCCCCGGCTGCCGAATACTTCCAGGTTCCGATTGATGTCGATTTGCGTGTTCAGGGCAAATGACGAGGATAAAACGATGGACGCGTTGTTTGGAAATGACAGGTAGGCCATGCAGGCATCTTCTACTTCAAACTTTTCCGGATTCCAGGTTCCCATCAAGCCTTTCCCACCGGTTTTGCCGATGAAGTCGTAGGTATTGGCCAGAATCCGGTCGGGAACGGCGTAGTCGAGGGCACACAGCGCCAGATCGAGCACGTGAACGCCCAGATCCATCAGCGCCCCGCCCCCCTGCATCGACTTATCGGTAAAATAGCCCCAACCCGGAATGCCCCGCCGACGCAGAAAATTGGCCTTGATGTGGTAAATGTCGCCCAACTGTCCGTGGGTTTTGCTCCGCATCATCAGCTCCCATTCATTCGTTTGCCGCAGTTGTAGGTTATACGCCAGTACCAACCCATTGCGGGTGGCCAGGTCGGCCATTTCGCGGGCCTGCCGGGCGGTCAGGGCGGGCGGTTTTTCGCAGAAGACGTGGCAGCCTTTTTCGAGCGCCTGCATGGCGAAGGGATAATGCAGGTTGTTCGGGGTCGAAATCACCACCAGGTTCGGTTGACACTGCTCGTACATCTTGGCGGCATCGTCAAATGCGTGCGGAATACCGTGTTTCTGCGCCAGTGCCCCGGCTTTCATCCCATCTCGGCTGCAAACGGCTACAATGTCGACCTTGTCGGCTAGTTTTTGCAGAGCGGGAATGTGGTTTTTATCGGCAATATTGCCCCCGCCGATCAGGGCGGCCTTGAATGTTGGCATCGATGTAAGGGTTGGGAGTTGTCGCACAGAGTTGATCAGAGGACATCGGGGAGTATGCTGTTTAACTCGGTGCTATCATACATTTTAAAGCACCAGAAATTGACTCAGGTAATTGCGGGAGGTCAGAATTGCCGTCTGCACGTCTTCGGCGCTGCCTTCGTAAGCTTTGTCCTCCACTTCGATACAAACCGGACCCCGGTACCGAACGTCCGTTAAAGCCGCAAAAAACGCGCCCCAGCGAACGTCGCCCAACCCCGGCAGTTTCGGCGAGTGGTATTCCAGCGGGTTGGCCATGATGCCAACGCGGTCGAGTTTGTCGCGGTAAACCTTTACGTCCTTGAGGTGAATGTGGTGCAGCCGGTCTTTGTAATCGTAGATGGGCTTCACTTCGTTCATCATCTGAAAAATCAGGTGCGACGGATCATAATTTAGCCCCAGAATGCGGGACGGAATGATTTCGAACATGCGATCCCAGATGGCGGGCGTCGTTGCCAGGTTTTTACCGCCCGGCCACTCATCGTCGGTAAACCACATCGGGCAGTTTTCAATGCCGATTTTCACGTTGTTTTCCTCCGCCACTTTGATGATTTCGGGCCAGTGCTTGGCAAATAGCTTCAGGTTTTCGGTAATGGTCAGCCCCGGATTGCGGCCAATGAAGGTATTGACCACCGGAATTTCCAGCTGGGCGGCCGCCCGGATGACCTTCTTGATGTGTTCGCGGTAGTAGGCGGCTTTTTCCGGGTCCGGATCGAGCGGGTTCGGGTAATAGCCGAGTCCGGAGATATAAACCCCGTACTTGTGCGTCAGTTGCTGGATGTGCTTGGCATCGAAATTATCCACATCAATGTGCGAAACACCCGCGTACCGCCGGGCGTCGGAGTTATCGGTGGGCCAGCACATCACTTCAACGCACTTAAAGCGTTGCTCTGAGGCAAATTGCAGGACATGCTCCAGATCGTATTCCGCCAGAATGGCACTTACAAAACCAAGATGCAGCATAATAACAGTGGGTTAGTTTCTAGTTTAAGAGTTATTGTTTTTTTCCGTGCGGTAACCAGCCGACCGTTCGATAAACGTTCATTCGTTTTGGCTTGAATTCTCCCGTTTCGCACGCCGAAAAAGACCGAAAGCCTATCAAAAAAGAATAAATCCAGTTTTGGAAACTGAAGAGATTCGTGACAAGTTTACAAAAAATATGATATTCAACCTGACCATACTAGGCAGCGGGTCGGCAACGCCCATACTGGACCGCCACACCACCGCCCAGACCCTGACCATTGAAGGAGATTATTTTCTGATCGACTGCGGAGAGGGCACGCAATACCGTCTGATGGAGAACCACCTCCGGCCCGGACGGCTCAAGTATATTTTCATCAGTCACCTGCACGGCGACCATTATTTCGGACTGGTGCCGCTGCTGTCGAGCCTGAACCTGGCCGGGCGTACCGACGATCTGTGGCTGTTTGGCCCGCGTGGTCTTTGGGAAATCATTACCGTGCAGTTCCGGTATTCCGAGACTAAACTGAATTACCCGATTCATTTTCAGGAGACCGATCCGCACGAACCGGCCGTTATTTTCAACCACCCGAATGTCACGGTGGAAACCATCCCGCTGCAACACCGCATCGACTGCACCGGTTTTCTGTTCCGGGAGAAGGGCCGGAAACGCAAGCTGATTGCCGAAAAACTGCCCGCTGATTTGCCGGTGGCGTATTACCGGCTCCTGAAAGACGGAAAAGACATTGTGGATGATCAGGGCCAGGTGCTCTACAGCGCCGACGAATACACGCTGCCCGCGCCCAGCCCCCGCTCCTACGCCTTCTGCTCCGACACCCGATACAACGAAGCCATGTTCGACCAGATTCGCGGGGTGGATCTGCTCTACCACGAAGCTTCGTTTCTGGACGATTTCGAAGAACTAAGCGCCCGGTATTTTCACTCAACGGCCCGTCAGGCGGCTCTGACAGCGGCTCAGGTCGGTGCGCGTCGGCTGATGATCGGCCATTTTTCGTCACGCTACAAAGTTACCGACGAGTTTCTGGTTCAGGCCCGGTCGGTTTTCCCGGAAACGTACCTGGCGATTGAAGGCGAGACGACGGAGATTTAACAACCTACATATAAAAAGCCGCTCCTGGATTGAGCAGGAGCGGCTTTTTGATTCAGACGGGCCGACGATTACGGTTTTACTACCTTCCGGTGCGCTACACCTTTGGGCGTCTGCACGTTCAGCACGTAGAAGCCCGACGGCAACTGGCTCGTGTCGAGCGTGGCTTGGTGCGTCCGGTTTTTGATCGGCTGCTGAATCAGCGTGGCCCCCGAAACTGTGGTCAGCGTCAGGCTCTCGAAATAGTCTCCCTGCGGCAACTCGACCGTCAGCGTCGCACCAACCGGATTCGGATACGTCTTGAGCGCATCGGCCCAGGTCGGTTCGGTACCGGTAACCGCCAGCACGTTAAACTTACGCTCGACGGGGGTAGCTGCGGCATACTGCCCATTTCCAGCCTGGGTGGCCCGCACGGTCACGACCCCCGGTTTGGTGGGCGTCAGGCGGTTGCCCGCAACGGTTGCCGGACCCGATACGATTTCAAAACTCACCGGCAATTGGGACGAAGCCGTGGCCGCCAGCGTAAACGAACCGTCTCCCTCGTACTTATCCGGAATGGCGTTAAATGTAATGGTCTGGGCGGTTTTACCAGTTTCGGCCCGCGTTCCGGTGGCGTACCAGACACCCCATTTGGCGTTGTCGTACAACGGCTTCACATCTCCTTTGGGCGAAAGTTTATCGGCCTGCATTTCAATCATCGCAATCATTTCCACGTCGCCGTCGGAGTTCAGCGTGTTGAAGACCAGCCGGTCGTCGAGACGGGAATAATCCGGGTAACCAATCGTGACGTTTGAAATAACCGAACTCAGCTTACCGGTTTCCAGATCGCCCGCCAGGATGTTGTACGTTTCCTCGATTTCATTCAGGTAATCGAAGGCAATGATGCTCGGCGAGTTTTTCGAGAAGCTCGGGTTACCCACACTTTCGCCTTCTTCCAGCTTCGAAAACAGCTTCAGGATGTTTCCGTCGTCGAACGTGTTCTCTGCTTTGTCCCACACGCTGATAAAGCCCACGTCCCAATAGTTAATGTCCTCGCCATCCGAATTTTTCAGGCTGTTGTAAGCGTCATACACCAGAAACTCTCCCGTGTGGTTCCACTCAAACGAATCGGCATACTGAACCTCCCCGGTGGTTACGCCCTCGGCCGTGGTCGGGTTGTAGAGCGGAAACTGCTTCCATTTTTTCAGGTCGTAGCTATACACCCAGATCGACGCATCCCGTTCTTTGGTCAGGGCCGCGATTTTTTTACCGTCCCGCGAAATAGCGACGTTGTCCCAGATGGTTTCGTCGGACACCACTACTTCCTCCACCGCACCGGTCAGACTCACCGCCCGGATGCGACCATCTTCGGTAACGTAATAAGCCGCTTTACCGTCGTCGGTGATGCTCGGTTTGTGCTTGATGCCCGCTTTGATGCGGGGCGTCAGCTCACCCGTGCTCACGGGGGCCGTGTACAGTTTCTGATCCCCGACGCTGTAGAGCATCAGCATGTCTTTACCGTTGTTGGCGGGCAAATCCTGCGGTTCTTCCGGATTCTGGGTGCTCTCCTTAACGCCAACGGTATCGAAGGCTTCCCGGGCGGCTTTCACTTCGGCCCCCTCCGCCCCAAACAGGTCGCCGGTGGCCCGGATCACGGCCAGCCGCAGATCAAGAAATTTGGAACTCCGGGTCAGATAATTCGTCAGAGCCCGGTAGTAAATCTGTTCGGCTTTATCTTTCCCGACTTTAGTCGCAAACAGGTAATAGGCGTAGTTGGGAATACCGCTGTTGGCGTGCACCCCACCGTTGTCTCCTTTCGTCACGATGAACTGATCCATCGTTTTAGGCTGGTAGCCCCGCACTTTGGGTCCGTCCTGGTTCGGGTTTGACATGCTGCGCATGGCCCCCGTCGGGTAGGCGCTTTTCAGGATAATATCTTCCCCAATCGTCCAGTCGTCCCGGTCGATCATGGTGCCAAATACATCGGCCATTGACTCGTTGATGGCGCCCGATTGATCCTGATACACCAGGTTGGCGGTGTTTTCGATCACCCCGTGGGTCATCTCGTGCCCGGCCGCGTCCAAACCGCCCGCCAGCGGTTTAAACCCTTTGTTACCGTTTCCGTATCCCATGTAACCGCCGTTCCAGAAGGCGTTATCCATCCCGCTGCCGTCTTCTTCAACCACGTTGATGATGGACAGAATCGAACCGCCTTTTCCGTTCAGCGAGTTGCGTTTGTGCACATTCAGGTAATATTCGTAGGCCAGCCCCGCGTTGGTGTGGGCCGAAATGGCCGTCGCTTTCCAGTCGGTATTGTTTGGGGAAGTGACGAAGAAAAGATTCAGGTTACCGTCTTCGTCCCGTTTACTGCGTGCGTCCAGGGTGACGATGGCCCCGACCGGTTTTTGAGGCATGGTGGAAGCCTCACTGTCGAACATTCCCCGCGAGGCATCGATCAGGTAGTACCCCGAACCGGACTGGTAGCCGTTCAGGTCTTGGGCGATACCGTTCAGGTCTTTGCCCGTGGCTTTCACGGGGCCGTCCACCCCGCAGGTGTGGTTATATTTGTTCAGCACCGCACCCGTCTGGGCATCGATCATGTACTGCCAGCGCTCAATCATGTTTGGGCGGATGGTAACTTCGTAGGCCAGCACCGTCTTATCACCCATCGGATACAGGCACAGCGCCCCCTGCGACGGTTTCAGATCCAGCAGATTCTGCCCGAACGTCCGCACCACCGATTCTTTGCCGACATCCTTGAAAGCCCGTTCCGTTGCCTGCTGCAACGAGATTCGGGCGGTGGTATTGGCATTTTTAACCACTTTATACTGTCCGTTGAGCAGCGTCACGGTTCCGTTGGTCAGGTGCGCCACAAGCTCACTGCCGTACACCGGAATGCCCTGAAAGGTCTGCGCCATCCGAATATGGGTCTGCCCCAGCCGGTCGGTTTCGGTGTTGGTGATCTGAAATTGCTCCTCCGGTTTGTCGATCTTCAGCAAATCCCGAATCTGACCCATGAACGAGAAAGCCGATACCCGGGCGCTCACCCGGGCGCCCCTGGAAGAGAGCGTTGGCTTCACGCGGTTTTCAATGTAAATCGGCAGGTCGGTGTCTTTGTCGCGCACAACCCGCAACCGCAGCGGCTGCGTGTCGAACTGCGGAGCGGATGCACCGGCGGCAATCCGAAAATTACCCTTCCGATCGGCGGGCAGGGCCACTTCCGCATTCAGACGCTGGGCGAGGCCGGGCGTCGCCGGATGTGTTTTCAGTTTTCGCCCAAAACCGGTTGGGGCAGGTTGGGCCAGGGCGCTAAGCGCACAGCTCAGCAGGACAGGCAGTAAAAGTGATTTCATGGATGTATTTGTTGTTACGAATATTTACTAATCTCGTTTTGAAACCGGCACCAGCTTCATGAACGAATTGTAAAATTTACTGAACGCAGGCGGCACGGTTTGCCCGGTGGCCCCCCAGGTGACTCGATACTCCTGTTGACCTTTCTTCCAGCCTACAAACCGATAGGTATTTCCCGGCTGGTCGAACTGTACGGTTTTGATCCGGCAGTTGGCTTCCAATTCGTTAAACAGCCGCCGGGTGGTCGTGGCCGGTTGTTTACCCAGCCGGGTAAACAGCGAATCCGCTTCGGTTTTGCGGTAGAGGTACCCGTTTTCGAGCAGGTAATAAACCGTTGAAGCACCGGTGAATCCGCCCCCTTTCCCGACCATAATCTGGCGTTTCCTGTAACTCAGTGGGTACCGGGAACCGGAAGCGACGGTCTGTGCCTCCGCTACCCCGGCAATTCCCAACAGAAAGAAACTTAAAAGCAAACTCTTCAACATGGTGTGGATGGATTGAACACAGTGCGAATGTAGACACTCCGCAGAACGGGTGCTACTGGTCGCTGGATGAGTCGTCAAAAATCATCGTTGAAGTGTGTATGATTGAGGAATCGGTTGATGAATCAGTCAGTCATGGTGTAAACCTACATACCAAAACAAAAGCTGTTTATTTTTTAACTCTGAAAGGATAAAAACACAACTTTTTCTCCAATTTCAGTTAAATTTCAAACCAATTTTTAGATAAAAAGTCAATTTTCTTCCATTTTAGTCAAAATTACAGCCTTCATCCTGATATGGATTGGTTTTGATACAGAAACACCTCCTATACTGCCAAAACTAACTTTATAGTAGCTAATCCTGCTCCAAATTCACTTAAAATTCTAATTTCCAATCCTTCAACTGATCCGGATTTTTACTAGAATTTATTCACTAACCAAGACAATTTTGCACCAAAATCATAAAATTTGCTATACAAACGAAATTTCGTGTTTTGACCTTTTCGCAAAATATATTTTAATGTAACTTGCACTTCCAACGCAAAAACAGTATTGTCTATCCAGCATTCCTAGTTTTTTTTAAACCCACCTGTAGACCATCTTTTTTGCCAGTTTTTCAATAACCAAAATCACAAAAAAGTTTAGCCGATGTCTTCTTCTAACGCACCGCAACAGGGTCTATACCGGCCTGAGTTTGAACATGACGCCTGTGGAATTGGATTCGTCGCACACGTGAAGGGCCGCAAGTCGCACCAGATCGTGGAAGACGCCCTGACGATGCTCACGCGCATGGACCACCGGGGTGCGGTTGGCTACGAAACCAATACGGGCGACGGTGCCGGGATTTTGATTCAGATTCCTCATGAATTGTTCGTTGACGAATGCCGCAAGCTGAATTTCTCGCTGCCATCGGCGGGCGATTACGGGGTTGGGATGATTTACATGCCCAAAGACGAGCGTCTGCGGAAGGAATGCCGGGATATTCTGAACCGAACCATCAAGAAACTAAACCTGGAGCTGATTGGCTACCGCGTCGTGCCGGTTGATTCATCCGACCTGGGGAACGGTTCGCGCTCGGTAGAGCCGCAGATGGAACAGGTTTTCATCCGCAAACCCGAAACCCTGACTCCCGACGAATTTGAACGGAAATTATACATTGTTCGAAACTACAGCAGCCGGATCATCAACGAAACCGTAACCGGCCTGCAAAATAGTTTCTATTACTCCTCGCTTTCGAGCCGGGTTATTACCTACAAAGGCCAGCTGACGACCATGCAACTCCGGGATTACTACCCCGATTTGCAGCGGGAAGAACTGGTATCGGCCATTGGCGTGGTGCACTCGCGTTTCTCGACCAACACCTTCCCCTCCTGGCAACTGGCGCAGCCGTTCCGGTACATTGCCCACAACGGCGAGATCAACACCGTAAAAGGCAACGTCAACTGGATGAAAACGGCGGAAGCCATGCTCGAATCCAAGTTGTTTACCAAGGAAGAGCTGGCCATGCTGCGCCCGATCTGTAACCTGAATCAGTCGGACTCGGCCAACCTCGACAACGCCATCGAATTGCTGGTGCTGTCGGGCCGGTCGCTGCCGCACGTGATGATGATGCTGATTCCGGAAGCCTGGGATGGCAACGAAAGCATGGACCCCGCCCGTCATGCCTTCTACGAATACCACGCGGCCATTATGGAGCCGTGGGACGGTCCGGCGTCGATTTCCTTTACGGACGGCAAGATTGTCGGCGCAACCCTCGACCGCAACGGTCTGCGTCCTTCGCGCTACTGGGTAACCGACGAAGACGTGGTCATTATGGCATCCGAAGCTGGGGTCAACGACGTTGATCCGGCGAAGGTCGTCAAAAAAGGCCGTCTGCAACCGGGCCGCATGTTTGTGGTCGATATGGAACAGGGCCGCATCATCAGTGACGAAGAAGTAAAATCCGACATCTGCTCGCGGCAACCGTATCAGCAGTGGCTCGACGAAAATAAAATTAAAATCTCCGACCTGCCGAAACCCGTCCGCACGTTCAGCCACATGCGGAAACAGGACATCACGCAGCGTCAGCAGGCATTCGGGTATACGTCCGAAGACCTCCGGATGATTCTGGGGCCGATGGCCAAAACGGGTCTGGAAGCCCTGGGTTCGATGGGAACCGACTCGCCCTTGGCCGTTCTGTCGGACCAAAGCCAGCACCTGGCCAACTACTTCAAGCAACTGTTTGCGCAGGTGACTAACCCGCCGATTGACTCCATCCGGGAGCGGGCCATCATGTCGCTGATTTCGTTCGTGGGGGCCAACGGCAACCTGCTGAGCGAAGAACCCGAACACTGCCGGTTGATCGAGCTGACCCAGCCCGTGCTGACCATCGAAGAATTTGACAAACTGCGGTTTGTGGATAAAAACCACTTCCAGGCCAAAACCATCAACACCTATTTCCGCGCCGATCAGGGCGGGGTAGGTCTGGAACGGGCCCTGGAACGGATTTGCCGCTACGCCGAAGACGCCATCGAAGACGGGTTTGAAATCATCATCCTGTCCGACCGCGCCATCGACTCCGACCACGCGCCGATTCCCTCGCTGCTGGCTACTTCGGCCATCCACCACCATCTGATTCGCAAAGGATTACGTGGGCAGGTCGGTATTCTGGTTGAAGCCGGTGACGTGTGGGAAACGCACCATTTTGCCGCTCTGATTGGGTACGGTGCATCGGGCGTTAACCCCTACATGGCGTTTGAGACCATCACCGACATGAAGGAGCGCGGCCTGATTCAGGTGGATTATCCGGTTGAAAAACTGCACCAGAATTACATCAAAGCCGTTAACAAAGAGCTGCTGAAGATCTTCTCGAAAATGGGCATCTCAACCCTGCAATCATACCAGGGTGCCATGATTTTCGAGTGTCTGGGTCTGAACAAAGACGTGGTGGATCGTTACTTCACGGGCACCATTTCCCGTATCGGCGGTATGGGTCTGGAACAAATCGGCCGCGAAATCCTGGTGCGTCACCGGCAGGCGTTCCCTGAAGACAATAAGCTCACCAACCGCCTGGAAGTGGGTGGTGTCTACCAGTGGAAACAACGCGGGGAAGCGCACATTTTCAACCCCGATACGATTCACCTGCTGCAACAGGCGACCAAGAAAAACGATTACCAGATTTACAAGAAATACGCCAATCTGATCGACGATCAAACCCGGAAAGCCCTGACGCTGCGCGGTTTGATGAAGTTCAAGAAAGGCAATCCGGTGCCCATCGAAGAAGTTGAGCCGATTGAAAGCATTTTCAAACGGTTTGCGACGGGAGCCATGTCCTTCGGGTCCATCTCGTGGGAAGCACACACCACGCTGGCCATTGCCATGAACCGCATCGGCGGCAAGAGCAATTCCGGCGAAGGCGGTGAAGATGAACTTCGGTATACGCCCCTGGCCAACGGCGACAACATGAACTCCGCCATCAAGCAGGTGGCTTCGGGACGGTTTGGGGTAACAAGCCACTACCTGACCAACGCCCGCGAACTGCAAATCAAGATGGCGCAGGGTGCCAAACCCGGCGAAGGCGGTCAGTTGCCGGGTCACAAAGTTGACGACTGGATCGGTCGCACGCGTCACTCAACGCCGGGCGTAGGTCTGATTTCGCCCCCGCCCCACCACGACATTTACTCGATTGAGGACTTGGCGCAGTTGATTTTTGACCTCAAAAACGCTAACCGGGAAGCGCGCATCAGCGTGAAACTGGTGTCGGAAGCCGGGGTTGGAACGATTGCCGCCGGGGTTGCCAAAGCCCACGCTGATCACATTCTGATTTCGGGTCACGACGGCGGAACGGGGGCCTCCCCGCTCAGCTCGATCCGCCACGCGGGTCTGCCGTGGGAGTTGGGTCTGGCCGAAACGCACCAGACGCTGGTTCGCAACAAACTGCGGGGCCGGGTTACGGTCCAAACCGACGGTCAAATCCGGACGGGCCGCGATCTGGCGATTGCCGCCCTGCTGGGTGCCGAAGAATTTGGTGTTGCGACGGCAGCACTCGTGAGCGTGGGTTGTATCATGATGCGGAAGTGTCACCTGAACACCTGCCCGGTGGGGGTGGCCACGCAGAATAAAGAACTGCGCGCGCTGTTTACGGGTAAACCCGAGCACGTAGTCAACATGTTTACATTCCTGGCAACGGAACTGCGCGAAATCATGGCGGAACTGGGTTTCCGGACCATCAACGAGATGGTGGGGCAATCGCAGATGCTGGAAATGCGCAAGGATATCAAGCACTGGAAATACGACCACGTTGATCTGTCGGCGGTTCTCTACAAAGACGCCAACAGCCTTGACGTAGCTAACTTCAAGCAGGAAGATCAGGATCACGGCATGGCCGACATTCTGGACTGGACGCTGCTCGAAGCCGCCCAACCCGCCTTGAAAAACGGTGAGTCGGTGTACGCGGAGTCGCCGATTATCAACCTCAACCGGGCCGTGGGTACGGTTTTATCCAACGAAATTTCGAAGATTCACGCGGGTAAAGGACTACCCGAGGGAACCATTCACTTCAAGTTCCGGGGAACGGCGGGTCAGAGCTTTGGTGCCTTTAACACAAACGGTATCAAGCTGGAACTTGAAGGCGATGCCAATGACTATTTCGGTAAAGGCCTCTGCGGAGCGCAGCTGATCGTTTATCCCGACCGCATGGCGCCGTTCAAACCCGAAGAAAACAGCATTGTCGGTAACGTATCGTTCTACGGTGCGACGTCCGGCGAAGCCTACATCCGCGGAATGGCCGGGGAACGGTTCTGCGTCCGGAACTCCGGAGCCAAAGTCGTAGTCGAAGGCATTGGTGATCACGGTCTGGAATACATGACGGGTGGTCTGGCCATCATCCTGGGCTCCGTCGGACGCAACTTTGCCGCCGGGATGTCGGGTGGTGTGGCATACGTCTGGGATAAAGAAGGCGACTTTGCCGCTAAAGTCAACCCGGAAATGGTAAGCCTGGAGAAACTAGCCGAGGAAGATGTGGCGATCCTGAAGGAATGCGTCGAAAAACACTTCCAGTACACCACCAGCAACGTGGCGCTGCAACTGATTCAGGATTGGGATCACCTCATCGGTCAATTCGTGAAAGTGATGCCAACGGATTTCCGGAAAGCCCTGGCGGGTCGCGGTATCTCGCTGACCGATCAGATTCGCGACAAAAATGTCGTGTACCAGGACATCGTCGTTGACGTGGTTCACCAATAAGCAACCCGTTTTCTTTCGCTCATTTTCTAGAGAATCAAGCTCACACACCGTGGTGTGGGCTTGACCTCAATGCTGATAAAAAACCGTATACGCTTTACCATTCATGGGAAAACCCACTGGATTTTTAGAATTCACCCGCGAACTGCCTAAAAAGCGCGATGCCCAGCAGCGGGTTCACGATTACAAGGAAATCGAAAAACCGTACGCCGAAGAGGATACGCAGAAACAGGCCGCTCGCTGCATGGACTGCGGTATTCCTTTCTGCCACAACGGCTGTCCGCTGGGCAATATCATTCCGGAGTTTAACGACGCGGTGTACGAACAGAACTGGGAGTATGCCTATGAAATTCTGGCGTCGACCAACAACTTCCCGGAATTTACGGGCCGGATCTGCCCCGCCCCCTGCGAATCCTCCTGTGTACTGGGGATCAACAAACCGCCGGTAGCCATCGAGTTTATCGAGAAATCGATTATCGAAGCTGCTTACGCCCGCGGTCTGGTGCAGCCCAACACCGGCATCAAACGCACCGGCAAAACCGTTGCCGTTGTGGGTTCAGGACCAGCAGGTCTGGCTGCGGCCGCCCAATTGAACAAAGCGGGTCATGCCGTTACGGTGTTTGAGCGGGCCGACCAGGTTGGCGGTTTGCTGCGCTACGGTATTCCCGATTTTAAACTGGAAAAATGGGTAATCGACCGTCGGCTGGACGTTATGCAGGCCGAGGGGATTACCTTCAAAACCAACACCAACGTTGGCGAACATATCAAAGCCAAGGAACTGCTGGCCGACTACGACGCCGTTCTGCTAACCGGTGGTTCGACCGTGCCACGTGACCTGCCGATTCCGGGCCGCGACCTGAAAGGCGTTCACTTTGCGATGGAGTTTCTGAGCCAGCAAAACAAACGCGTGGCCGAGCGCCCTGTTGAAGTGGATCACCGGGGTGTGAAATACGCCAACGGCGACATTCTGGCAACCGGCAAAAACGTGGTGGTGATCGGTGGTGGTGATACGGGTTCCGACTGTGTAGGAACTTCCAACCGGCACGGTGCCAAATCCGTTACGCAAATTGAGCTGATGCCAATGCCACCGGCTGAACGCGCCGAGAGCACCCCCTGGCCGAACTGGCCGATGATGCTCCGTACCTCTACCTCACACGAGGAAGGTTGCGAACGGCACTGGTCGATCAACACAAAAGCCTTCATTGGCGACGAAAACGGTAATCTGAAAGCCTTGCGCATTGTTGATCTGGAATGGCAATCCGTTGACGGCAGAATGACCATGGTAGAAGTGCCGGGTTCAGAACGCGAAATCGAATGCGAACTGGCGCTGCTGGCAGCTGGCTTTGTGAATCCTCAGCAGGAAGGCCTCCTCAATGCACTGGAACTGGAATACGAACGCGGCAATGTTAAAGCCGTTAACTATCAGACCACAACCCATCCGAAAGTATTTGCCGCCGGTGACATGCGCCGGGGTCAGTCACTGGTGGTATGGGCCATTTCCGAAGGTCGCGAAGCCGCGCGAGCGGTGGACGTCTTCCTGATGGGCGAGAGCCAACTGGAAGCGAAAGCCAAGTCGATGTTTGCGACGGTCTGACCCACGGATAGCTATAGTACGAGAGCCGCTGGTTGACCACCAGCGGCTTTTTCTTTGTTCGGGCAGCACGACGATCTTTTTGAACTTTATACCTTTGTCTCCATTTTATTCCTAAAAGTACCCCTATGAATTTTTTAAAATCCGACCGGCTCAATGATTTACGCTACGAAATCCGCGGACCGGTTTACGAAAAAGCCCTTGATCTCGAAAGTCAGGGCTACACGATCATCAAACTGAACATCGGCAACCCGGCTCCTTTCGGTTTTGATGCGCCCGACGAAATCGTTCACGACATCATACTGAATATCCGCAATGCCCAGGGTTACTCCGACTCCCGGGGTTTGTTTGCTGCCCGGAAAGCCGTTATGCATTACACGCAGAATCTGGGCATTAAAGACGTGGCCATCAACGACGTATTTATCGGCAACGGCGTCAGTGAGTTAATTCTGCTGACAATGCAGGCGCTGCTCAACGAGGGTGATGAAGTGCTGGTGCCCACCCCCGATTATCCGCTATGGACTGCTTCGGTGGCGCTCTCCGGCGGCAAACCCGTTCATTACCTCTGCGACGAGCAAACCGCCTGGAACCCTGATCTGGCCGACCTGGAAAGTAAAATTACGTCACGCACCCGGGCCATCGTTGTTATCAACCCCAACAACCCGACCGGCGCGGTGTACGACAAAGAAATCCTGAAAGGAATCGCCCGGATTGCGGAACAACACCAGTTGATTGTGTTTGCGGACGAGATTTACGACAAAATCCTGTTCGACGGGGCCGTCCATCATCCGATGGCGACGCTGGTGGAAGATACGCTGTGCGTCTCGATGGGCGGTTTGTCGAAAAACTACCGGGCGGCCGGTTTTCGAGGGGGGTGGCTAATTCTGAGCGGGGCCAAACACCGGGCCAAATCCTACATCGAAGGGCTCACGCTGCTGGCCAGTATGAGGCTCTGCGCCAACGTGCCGACCCAATACGCCATTCAAACTGCGCTGGGCGGTTACCAGAGCATCAACGACCTGATTCTGCCGACGGGGCGACTCTACCGGCAAATTCAGTATGCCTACAACCGCATCACGGCCATTCCGGGGATAACGTGCATCAAACCAAAAGGATCGCTGTACATTTTCCCGAAAATCGACCTGTCGCAGTTCAACATTGCCAGTGACGACGATTTTGTTTACGATTTGCTGGACGAACAGAAGGTGCTGGTCGTGGCCGGAACAGGCTTTAATTACGTCCACAACGATCACTTCCGGATTGTCTGCCTGCCTTCCGTCGACGACCTGACGCCCGCGCTCGACCGAATTGAAACGTTCCTGGAAAGCCGCCGAAAGTAAGCGATGAATTATGAGTTAAGAGTGATGAGTTTTATCTTGTCAAGGCTTTCAATCTCACGGTATTTTTAACTCTACATTCTTAACTCATAACTCTTCATTCTACAAGAATGGCTTCTTTTTCCACCAAACGGACCAACCTGTACATCTTTCTGAGTGCTGTTTTTCTGACCAACGCGATCATTGCGGAGATCATTGGAGTCAAGATTTTTTCGGCGGAAACCTTGCTGAATGTGGCACCGGCTCAGTTGCATTTGTTTGGTGATTTTGTGCTGGATTTCAACCTGACGGCGGGCGTGGTGATCTGGCCAGCGGTGTTCGTCACCTCCGACATTATCAACGAGTATTACGGGGTACAGGGTGTCAAGAAAATCTCCTACGTAACGGCGGGCTTCATCGCGTACAGTTTCCTGATTATCTACTTCGTTACCACGCTCCCACCCGCGCAGTTCTGGCTCGAAGTAAACAAAACCGACGCCGTTGGTAACCCGGTAAACATCAACAACGCCTTTGCGATGATTTTCCGGCAGGGGCTGGGCATCATCATCGGTTCAATCACGGCTTTTCTAGTAGCCCAAATCCTGGACGCGACGGTTTTTCAGTCTCTGAAAAAAATTACGGGTAGCCGCAAAATCTGGCTGCGGGCCACGGGTTCAACGCTGGTCTCGCAGCTGGTGGATAGTTTCGTCGTTCTGGTTATCGCTTTTTACATTTTCGGCAACTGGTCGTTTACGCAGGTTCTGGCCGTCGCCATCGTCAATTACATTTATAAATTCGTCGTGGCCGTCCTGCTGACGCCCGTTCTGTATCTATCTCATTATCTGATCGATATGTATTTAGGTAAGGAACACGCCAAACAATTGGCAAACGAATCGAGCATGAGTACGTTTATGTAGGAAAGGATGAAACGTCCGCACTAATTCCTTTTCATCTTATCAAACCATGACGAAGAACGCCTACATTACGCTACTGCTTTTCACCATGATTGGTCCGGCTTTCGGGCAGAGTCCCCTGGTGACGCTGGTCAATGCCGAAAAGAAATTCGCGCAGTTTTCAAAAGACAGCACTACCAAAGCCGCTTTTCTGGCAAACCTGGCTCCCGACGGGGTTACGTTTGTAAAAGGCAAAGTAACCAACGGCCGGGAATCGCTCGAAAAAAGTCCGGCGACACCCGGAAAGCTAACCTGGCAGCCCCTGGCGGCCGATGTGTCGGCGGCTGGTGATCTGGGGTATACCACTGGTCCCTGGGAATGGCGGCCGAAATCGCTGGCCGACAAACCGACGGGCTACGGTCATTACGTCAGTGTCTGGAGAAAGCAGGCGGATAATAGCTGGAAAGTAGCGCTCGACATCGGCATCTCGCATCCGGTACCCCCTACAGCCCCCGTTAATACCATCCGGGCCGCGACCGGCATTCGTAGCGTCACCAGCGCCGACACGGCGCAAATCCGGGAAGAGTTGCTGGCTTTTGACAAGCAGTTCGTTGCCACGCTGGAAAAGAGTGGAGCCGCCACGACGTATAAACAGTATCTGGCCCCGCAGGCCCGGCTGTACCGAATGGATCAGCAGCCCTACACCGAACAAGCGGCCATCGACCAGATGTTGAAGCAACCCGTTACGCTCGCCTTTTTCCCGCTCAATGCGGCCGTTGCGGGTTCCGGTGATCTGGGGTATGTGTATGGTAATTCTCAGATGGTAACAACAGCGGCCGGGAAACCCGTCAAACAAGCCGGAAACTTTCTGCGAATCTGGAAAAAAGACGGCCAGAGTCAATGGAAAATTGTGGTGGACCTGATTGCCCTGGAACCCACCGAGGCAACGGAAAAATGACAAAAGAGGATAGACACAAGAGAGAAAAGACACCGCGTCCGTAATCCAACAAACGCTCTTTCATCCCTTGTCTTACCTCTTTTGTCCAACCGTGTTGCTTTCAAAAAACGATCCCCCGCTGCGAAGTAAGGCGTAAAGAGCGGCATTCGTTTACGCACTTGCACTTCAACAGCGAGGGATTAGTCTGTTTAGGGCAGCGATTAATCCAGCAGCGATACAAACCGGGCGGGCTCTTTCACCTCCGCCTTTGTTGTTTCCAGCTTGAACGACTTTGTTACTTTGTTTAACCCGTCGCTGATCTGAAACGTGTACAAACCGTCTTTCATCGTTTCCATGTCAAACTTCCGCCAGTATTTTTTCAGGCGTTTGCTCACCTTCTCGGTATGAAGTACCTCGTTCTTCTCGTCCAGCAACGACACCTGCAACGGTACTTCAATGTAGTTCTCAATCAATAAATTCATCTTGGCCGAGTTGATCGACCGGTAGATGGCGACGCCCATGGATTTGGTGCGGCTCACGTTGGGGGATGTAGAAGCAACCTTCTCTTTTTCATCACCGGGTTCGGGGAAATGGGATGACGTTCCGGCTAAAGCCGGGCTGCTCAAAGCGAGAACAAGGGCGGTAACTTTTAGGGCGCGATTCATGTGTATTGGTTGTTTTCTGTTGCTTTTACGTTTCCACTGATTCACGTTTTGCAAACGATTTATGCCCTAAAAGTACCGGATTGGTGCAGGCCCGACGTACCGCAAATGAGGTGATATTTCGGAGTGGAGCCGGTGCCCGGATGAACGGTCGAAAGAGCGGATAAAGAAAAAACTGGCCCAATCAGCCGGTTTTTGATCGTATTCTTTCTGTTCCCGTTGTAGAAAATAACGCCTTCTTCGCTAATTCGTATCCCACCAAACGGGGGTGAGCACATCACCCGGAGCAATGCCCGTGGCCGCAATATTGGGGTTGCGCTGCAATTCCGAATCGACGTAGGGCAGCCGTTTCAAAAATTGATTGCCCGTCAGGTTAACCACCGGAATCGTCGGGGCCGGAAAGCCCGTCCGGCGCTGTTCCGTCCAGGCTTCTACCCCGTTCAAACCGTATAACGCGAGATATTTCTGGATAATGATGGCCCTGATTTTATCGGTCTGTCGGGTGTAGTCCACTCCGGGTTTGGTCAGGTAATCGCCAGCTTGTACCCCGAACCGGGCCATGGATGCCGTGATGGCTTCGTTGTACAGTTTGGCCGGATCGTCGGCGCTGGTTCCGGCCCATCCGCGGGCCACGGCTTCCGCCCGCAGCAACAGACTTTCTTCGTAGGCCACCAGCACCACCGGCCGGGCTTTGGCGGCATTGTCGTCGGCCGCCGTTACGCCACTGGTGGCAGACGTCCCGTTGATGGTCCCGTTCAGAAACCGTTGGCCGATGAAGTACTTACCGGGATAGGACGTGAACTGGGCCGTGTTGGTCGAGGTGGTGCCGTTGGGCGTAAAAACGTACTCCATCTCGGGCGTCCGCAGGTCCGCGTCGAGGAAGTAAACCGGCATCCGCGGGTCGTTGTTGGGCACCATCAGATTACCAATGGTAGTGCTGGCGGTCAGGTTGTTAGACAACCGGAAATTAGCCTGCCAGAGCGGATTTTCGGAATTGGTAACGGTTCCGTTGGCAAACTCCAGGCTTTCCCCCGCCTGCATAAAAGCCGTTCCGCTGCTGGCATAAAGCGCCTGAATACCGGTCCGGGCCGCAGCCGGGTCAACCTGGCTGAGCCGCAGGTAAAACTTTAGCTTGAGCGTGTTGGCCAGCCGCACCCAGCGATCCACGCCTGCCTCATTGGCGGCCTGATAGAGCATATCCGCCGTGCCCGGAAAACGCCCCTGCTTTTTGGCAATATCCGCTTTGGCTTCGTCCAGCAGCGTTTGCAACCCCGCATAAATATCCTTCTGGGCGTCGTATTTGGGCGTGATGGTCAGGTCGGCGTTCAGGGCTTCGGAAAAAGGAATATCCCCGTACAAATCCGTCAGTACGCCGAATCCGTACGCTTTCATGATTTTCGAAATCCCGACCATCCGCCATTCGTTCTGCTGGCTGCCCTGGTTGATGACGTACTGAAAATCCTGCAACGCCCCGGCATACATGCCCACAAACTGCCCACCCTGACCGTCGAGTGTAGACGAGGTGATGTTGTACTGATCCCAGCTTCGGTACTGATTTCCGCCCTTCGGAATGGTCCAGTACTGGGCCAGCACCCCACCCAGAATGTTGAGTTGTCCCCCAACAATAAAAGCCACCTGCGCCTGTCCGGCCGGCAGAGTCAGGTTAATATCCGCTACGGTCGGGTTGTTGGGGTCGGTATTAATATCCAGATAATCGCTGTCGCAGGCGGTGTTCAGGCCGATCAGCAGGCTCAGCAACAGCACTTTTTGTATGATTCGTTTCATCGTTTCAGAAAATCAGCATCCGTTATAACACTAGTTTCAGGCTGGCCCCGTAGCTCCGGGTCGCGGGATAGGCCAGGAACTCGTAGCCCTGGGTGTTGCCGGTCCCGAATGAACTTACTTCCGGGTCGACGTTGGGTTGCGATCTGGGCGTCCAGAGCAGCAGATTCCGGCCAATCACCGAAAGCTGAATGATTGAGAACGGGGTTTTCCCAATCAGCGATTTCGGCAGGGCATAACTCAGGCTCATTTCGCGAAGTTTGACGAACGAGGCATCGTAGAGCGTGTTTTCCCCGAAATTGGACACCGTCGACCAGTATTCGAAACCGCCGTCGGTTTTGATGGTGGTGTTGGGCGTAAAGGAGCCGTCCTGATTCTGAATGACAGAATTGGGGTAGACGAACGGCTGCCGGTCGTTGTAGGTCGTTTCTTTGGTAAAACCGCCAAACTGCCCCAGCCCAGCCGTCTGGGAGAAGAATTTTCCACCCTGCCGCGTATCGACCAGCGCGTTGAAGGTCAATCCTTTGTACGAAACCGTATTGCTCAAGCCAGCCGCAAAATCAGGTTGAACGTTGCCCAGCACCTGCAAGACCGGATCAGCCAGCGGCCGGCCCGTGTTGGGATTGATCACCACGCGCCCCTGCGGATCCCGCAGCATTTTACTACCGAAGAAAGTCCCGTACGGTTCGCCCAGGCGGGCCTGCAAACCCGGCGAAGACAGACCGCCCAGGTTGACCGGCGCCAGGGGGTTATACAACTCGGTTACCTTGTTGCGGTTTCGGGTAAAGTTCAACGATACATCCCAGCGGAAGCCCGACGTTGATTTCACCGGCGTTCCGGTCAACAACAACTCAATGCCTTTGTTGGTCATTGCGCCCGCGTTCAGCGTCTGGGCCAGAAAACCGGAGGTGCTGGAAATGGGTACGTTGACGATCTGCTGGCCGCTTTTGGAATGGTAATAGGTGAAATCAATTCCCAACCGGTTGTTGAAAAACAGAATTTCCGTTCCAATTTCCCAGGATGTTGTCAGCTCCGACCGCAAATCCGGATTTCCGCGAATGTTGCCGACCGAAAAGCCGGGTACTCCGTTGAGCGGAAACTGGTAAGACCCCTGAAAACCGTCGGTGATGGTGGTGCGCGAAAAAACCGGTACGACCTGGTACGCATTGGCCACTTTACCCACCTGCGCGATATTGGCCCGTACTTTGGCGTAACTAATAGGCGTATTTCTTAAACTTAGAAAAGCCGACGTCGGAATGAAACTGACGCTGGCGCCCGGGTAAAAAAACGAGCGGTTTTTCGCCGGCAGCGTCGACGAGTAATCGTTCCGGCCCGTTACGTCCAGAAACAGATAATCCTTGTACGACAACTGCGCATCGCCGTAAATACCGTACAGCCGCGTCCGCGAATCAACCCGCGTGGTGACAATCGTGCTGGCGTTACTGAGGTCGTAAAAACCCGGCACCACCAGCGGCTGCCCGTCGTAAACTCCCCGTGTGGTGTTGTAATCCTGCAGGTTATGGCCCAGAATCACTTTCAGGTTGAGGGACGGATTCAGGTCGCGGTTGAAAGTAACGATGAGGTCCGACAGCAGGCTCTGGAAGTTGGTGTTGTCTTCCACATACCGCCCCCCGACGTTCGCGATTGTGCCCTGGGCAAAAGTCTGTTTGCGTAAATCGGAGTACATATCCGTCCCGATCCGGTACGTCAGATTAAGCCACGGCACGGGGTCGTAGGTTATCTGTGCATTGCCGAAAAAGCGGTTTACGTTGTCTTTCAGCAGGTTATTATCCAGCAACCAGTACGGGTTATTCCGGAAACCGGCCAGGTAATAGCCTTCCAGGTTGTAGCGGGGGTCGTTGTAGTCTTTCTGATCGGTAATCTCGATGTCGCGCGGGGTGTTGTAGATCGTTTGCAGGATATTAGACCGGCCCTGACCCTGCACCCCCCGATCTCCCCCAGAACGGGTGAAGGTCGCCGATAGATTTGCCGAAACCTTGTTGTTGAAAAACCGCGTTCCGGCCCCCACGTTCACGGCGGTCCGGCGGTAATTTGTGTTCGGAATCATGGATTTCGTGTTTACGTCCGTCACCGTCAGGATGTAATTTGACGTGCCGTTGTTGTTCCGAACCGAAAACGAGTTGTTGAGCGTCACCCCGGTTTTGAAAAAATTGCGGACGTTGTTGGGCTTGGCCGTCAGCGGAATTGAGTCGGGCGCTTCCTGCTGGCCGAGCGAATACAACCCGTAGGTATGCCAGTTGGGCACCTTCTGTCCTTCTATTTTAGGGCCATAACTGATGTTTCCCGCGTCGAAGAGGTCGTAAACACCGTTGAAACCGGCACCGAACGTGTTCTGGAAATCGGGCAGCCGCAGCGGGTTTTCAAACGTCACCGAACTGTTCAAACTCACCTGCGGCTTGTCCGTGACGGATTTGCTCCGGTTTTTGGTGGTGATGATGATCACGCCCGAAGCCGCCTGCGAGCCGTAAAGCGCGGCCGCGGCTGGCCCTTTCAGGATCGATACCGACTCGATGTTGTTGGGGTCAATGTCGGCGGCCCGGTTGGTGATGTCCACTCCGTTATTCAGGTCGCCCCCCCCCACGGCGGAGGGAGTTCCGTTGCCGTTGATGATTTGGGTGGTTGTGTTGTTGTTGCTGACGATGATCCCGTCGACCACGTACAGCGGCTGGTTGTTGCCGTTAAACGACTGCGCCCCCCGAATCACGACGCGGGTTGCGCCCCCGGCGGCCCCCGATGCGCTCGAAATCTGCACGCCCGGGACGCGCCCCTGCAACGCCCGCAGCATGTTCGACTCGTTGGCCCGGATCAGCTCATCGCCCTTGACGTTGGTGACTGCGTAACCAAGCGTTTTTTTCTCCCGCTCAATGGCCGACGCCGTCACGACAACTTCATTGAGGATGGCCGTACTTTCTTCCAGCGTAATGTCAATAGTCGTGCGATTCCCAACCGCCACTTCCTGCGTGGTAAAGCCGATGAATGAAAAAACCAGCGTTGCCTCCGGCGGCACGTTCGCAATCCGGAAAGCGCCGTTTCCGTCGGTGGTGCCTCCCTGCGTGGTGCCTTTGATCCCGATTGTTACGCCGGGCATCGGTGCTCTGTCCGACGCACTCCGAACCGTTCCGGACACCGTTCGGGTTTGCGCTACCCCATCCTGATAGCTCAGCAGCCACAGCATGATTCCCCCTAGTAGTCTTAATTTCATTAGTTTGTTGATCTGCGTTTAGTGTTCTGTAAAGTATTTTTAACAAAGTTCACTAACCGGACGCGTTCGAAAATCACGCAATGCGGGGGATTTTGTGCAACAAAAAAACCAGCCGACCCCGGCTGGTTTTTCGTTCACGTTCATCTCATAGAATAGGTTCGGATTGCTCAGAACCTGGGCTTTGTTTTCCCATCGATGAGCACATTGCCTTTGCCCTGCCCTGTGTCAACAAGACAAAAGTAAGGCCCGGCTCCGGGGGCACTCTACCCCAGAAAAGGGGATTTTGCGTTTAGATCAGCCGTTCTTTGATGGCTTTTTCAATGGCTTCCGCCTTGGAGTGAACCTCCAGTTTCCAGTAAATATTTTTGATGTGCGTTCGAATGGTTTCCTTGTCAACAAACAACTGTTCGGCAATGGTCGTGTAACTTTTGCCTTTCGACAGCAGTTCCAGCACCTCGGTTTCGCGGGCGGTCAGCGGAGAGTTCCGATTTTTCTGAAACGACGCGACGACCATCCGGGCGATGTTGGTACTCATAGGCGCGCCCCCATCCTGAATGTCGCGGATGGCTTCCAGCAGGCGGCCGGGTTGCATGTTTTTGGTCAGGTAGCCGCCCGCTCCGGCGCACAGAGCCTTGAACACCAGTTCGTCGTTTTCGTAGACCGTTACAACAATGATATTGGTTTTGGGACGGAGCTTCTTGATTTTGGCAATGCCTTCGATGCCGTTCATGCCCGGCAACTCGATGTCCATCAGGACCACGTCGGGCGCGTCGGAATGGATGTTCTTGATGGCATCCTCACAACGATAGTACGTATTGACGATCTTGAAGCCGTAGGTACTGTTGATCAGTAGCGCAAATCCGTCCCGAATCAGGTTATCGTCCTCCACAATGCATATTCGTATCGTCTGCGGACTGCGCATAAGTTGAATTCCATTCATACGTGTGTTCATTAGAGTTTGCAAGGTTAAATATCGGCTTTTTCAGGGCATACGGCGCTGATATTACACCAGCGGAGCAATTGTCTTTACGAAAGGAAGGTCGATGAAGTAACAGCGGGTTTCACCCAATGTGCGGGATGTCCATTCGAAACATCACGGTGGTTCCCTCCTGCTGGACGGATAAGATATCCACTTTGCCGCCAATCTTCTCGGCCCGGCTGCGAATGTTGTTTAACCCGTTGCCCACGGCGGATTTGTTACTACCCTGAATTCCAATACCGTTATCCTTCCACCGCACTTCGATCCGCCGGTTCAGCATGGCGAAGTGAATCTGCGCGCTGGTGGCCCGGGAGTGTTTCAGCGTGTTGCTCATGGCTTCCTTGAACAGAAAAATCAGGTGGCGGCTCGTTCCCATCGGTAACACAGCTTTCCGCAGATCGTCGGTGATGCCGATGGCTTCGAAGGTGATGCGGGTCCGGTCGAATACGTCGTCGCCGAAGTCTTTCAGGCGGATGGCGATTTCCAGAAAATTATCGTGTTCGGGGTTGATCGCCCAGATGAAATCTTTGGTTCCCTGGTAGAGCCGGTTGCTGTTGTCGCTGATTTTGGTCAGCAGGGGCCCAATCTCGGCTCCATGGCCGTTCAGTTTGCTCTTGATGATCTCGGTCAGCATCGAAATCCGGGTGATCGTGTTGCCAAACTCGTCGTGCAAATCCTGGGCGGCCATTTTCCGAACCCGCTCGTTTTCGGCCAGCGTTACGCGTTCCAGTTCGAGCAGGTGTTCCACTTTTTTCCGAACGCGGTAGTTGTAAACCAGCCAGACGGTTCCGCTGATCACCGCTACGAGCAGCGCCAGAAACCACCACGTTTGCCAGAAAGGCGGCAGCACCGTAATCGGAATCCGGAGCATGTTGGCTTCGTTCCACAACCCGTCGCTGTTGGATCCGCGAATTTTCAGGACGTAATCGCCGGGCTTCAAATTCGTAAAACTCACGTACCGGCGCGTGCCGCTGTCGATCCAGCCGTCGTGAAACCCCTCCAGCATGTACGCATACTGGTTTTTGTGGGAGTTGGTATAATCCAGAGCCGCAAACGACAGCGAGAAAAAGTTTTCACCGGGCAGAATTTCAATGGCTCCTTTCTGCGCCAGGAGGCTATCCACGTTTACCGGTTTTTCAAACTTCTTGAACGAAGTCAGGACCGTGCGGGGCAGGTGCCGGTTCCGAACCATGCGCATCGGTCGGAAACTCACCAGCGAACCAATCCCGCCGAAAAACATTTCTCCGTCCGCGGCCCGGTGGTAGGCATTCATGTTGAATTCGTTGATCGTCAGACCGTCGTTGATGTCGTAATTTTCAAACTGTTTCTTTTCCGGATCAAAGCAGGACAGGCCCAGGTTGGTGCTCATCCAGATGCGGCCCCGCTCGTCTTCCAGGGCTCCGTACACCAGCTCGTTCGGCAAACCGCTCCGTTCGGTGTAATGGATAAACCGTTCTTTTCCGCTCGGGTCCCACACCAGTTGGCTCAGGCCCTTGTTGCTGCACACCCAAAACCGGCCTTTGCTGTCGCGCAGAAACCCCATCACCTGCTCGCCAATGAGGCTGTTCGGATCGCTGGGGTTGTTTTCGTAATGGGTAATTTTGCCGGTTTTCAGGTCGATTTTGTTTAAGCCAAACCCCGTTCCGACCCATACCATGCCCCGCTGGTCTTCCTGAATGGCGTACACAATATACGCCCGCAGGCTGTTGGCGTCTTTCGGATCATGACGGTACGCCGTGAGCTGGCCGGTTCGGGCGTCGATCCGGCGCAAACTGGAATAACCGCCGACCCAGAGATTCCCCTGCCGATCTTCGTGTAAACTCAGAATCCCGTCGCCTTTTTCGATGCCTTTCGACGTCATCACTTTTTCGACGCCTGACAGATACCGGTCAAAGCGGTTCCGCTGGCGGTCGAAACGGTACAATCCCTCCGGGGTCCCCACCCAAAAATTACCCCGCCGATCTTCCAGCAGGCATTGAATCCGGTCGCTGCCGATGCTGTGGGGATCCGTCGGATTGGCCCGAAACCGTTGCGTGGCCGAGGTCAGCCGGTCGATCTGAATCAGTCCTTCGTGCGTACCGATCCAGAGTTTACCCAAACGGTCGGTGGTAACGGCAAACACCAGACTGGCCGCCGACGACTGCTGCCGACTGGTCATAACGGGCCATTGCCGAAACGTATTTTTGGAACGGCTGTAGAGCTGCACGCCCGCGTCGTGCGTGCCGATCCAGACAACATCTTCCCGTTGGGCCGGGCCTTCGTAGATCGAGTTGATGTAGCCGGTTTTCAAGCCTTTTTTGCCAAACAGGTCCTCCTGAATTCCGTCAATGTAGCGAACGTGCTGATCGCTGGCAATTTTGTACCGGACGATCCCGCCCTGGTCCGTTCCGATCCAGAGCACGGCATACCGGTCGACGTGCAGCGAACTAATGGACTGACCGCCCGTGCGCTGGTCAATTTCCGGATACTGTTCAGACTGCTTCAGTTGGGGGTTGATGCGGGCCACTCCGCGGGCCGTTCCGGCCCAGATCGTTCCGTATTCGTCCTGCGCCAGCGTTTTTACCCAGGGATCGGGCAATTTATACTGCTGGTTGAGGCTGCGCGCCCCAATGGTGACCTCCTGCGGCTGCGCCGATGCGGCCCCCGGTTTTGTAACGGGCAGTTGAGCCAGCCCATTTCCCGTTCCAACCCACAGCGTTCCCCGAGCATCGATCAGCAACGCGTTCACCATCTGCGCCCGGTGGTCGTCCTCGCTTTCGATCGTGTAATGCGCCACTTCATGGCGGTCTTTGGCACCGGGAATAAAGCGCTTCAGGCCCAGACTGGTGGCCAGCCACAGGGTGCCAAAGCGGTCGGTGGTGATGGCATTGACGGTCATTAAGCCAAACCGACGTTGTTTGACTTTCAGCAAGTTATTGCATCGCCAGAACCGCCCGGTCACGGGGTCATACCGGTTTAGCCCGTTGACGGTTCCGATCCAGATTCGGCCGTGCGCGTCCTCGTACATGGACATGATCTGGTCGTGGGAAATCGTCGTGCTGTCGAAGGGGTTGTGCTTGTAGTGGGTAATCTGGTAACCATCGTAGCGATTCAGGCCGTCCTGCGTGCCAAACCAGACGTACCCCCGGCTGTCTTTCAAAATGCAGTAGACCTCGCTCTGCGATAAGCCGTTATCGACCGAAATCTGGTCCAGAAAGTGCATCACCGGCCCGCGGGAGTCAAAAGAATTGCCGCTTGGCAAATTTTTAGTAGCCTGGGTGAATGCCGTCACCCAGCTTAGGCAAAACACCAGTATGCACCAACGAGTCCTCATCCGTTCTGGGGTAGAAATAGCCCCTCATCTCACAAATTTACACCTTCTATCCGTTTGTATAAATCCCCCAATCTGGGTTAAATGTGGTGCTGCAATACCGTTGTACTTTTGTCGAAAGTATGTACATTTAGTTTAGGTTAAGAAGCAGTAAAAGTAGCCTTGCCAAGAACAGGGCTATTTTTATTTACGCCCCATCGACCGGCGCAGGTTATCGCAGATCACCGCCGTAGCGATGCCCACGTTCAACGACTCCGCCTGCCCATACCGCGGAATGGTTATCCGCTGGTTTACAAACCGTTCCACTTCACGGCTAATTCCGTTGGCTTCGTTGCCCATCACGATATACCCCGACGCCCCGAAAGTTTGGGTGTGCACATCGGCCCCCTCCAGAAAAGCGCCGTAAACCGGCACACCGGCCAAGTCGCTCATGTAACCGTTCAGATCGCAGTAGTACCACTCCACCCGCGTAAAGGAGCCTTTGCTGGCCGAGATCACTTTCGGATTGTAAACGTCGGCCGTTGACTGCGAGCAAATTAGTTTCCGAATCCCGTACCAGTCGGCAATGCGCAGGATGGTACCCAGATTTCCGGGGTCGCGTATATCGTCCAGCACCAGCGCAAATTCATCGGCGTCGGCCACTAAAATGCGGTTTTCCTTCGTTTTGGCAACAGCCAGGCAGGCGTCGTTGGCCACCAGCGAACCCACCCGCCGGAGGTCGTCGGCCGTAACCATTTCGAGCCGTACCCGTTGTTTATCCAGCAGCCGGGCGTTTTCTTTGTAAAACGACTCGGTTGTCAGCAACCATTCGATGGAATAATCCGACGCGCAGAGTTCAAGGACGTTGATGGCCCCTTCTACCAGAAAGGCACCGTGTTCGTGTCGGTATTTTTTCTGGTGCAGCGACTGAATATATTTGCTAAGTGATTTTGAAAGCATGACTAAAAAAATGAGTTACCACCGGGTTGCCGGTCAGCGTATGAATTGCGAATTACGGAGAATCGGCCGTAATCTGACGTTCGGAACGCGTAATTCATTCGTTGCCCTCCTTTTTTTAGGCCTACTGACCTGGTTATCAGGTTGCGTTAGTTCGGATAAGTTACAAAAAAATCAGTACCTGCTCTACAGCCAGACGGTACGCGGCAATCGGACGATCCAGAGCTACGACCTCGAATCCCTGATTCCGCAGCGCCCCAACCGCCGGTTGCTCCGTTTGCCACTTACGCCCTCCCTCTGGGTTTATCAGTTGGGCTCGCGCACCTACGACAAGGCAGCCGCTCAACGCGAGCTGGAGGCCAAACGGAAGGAGTACGATCAATTCGTTGCCCAACCCGACTCAACCCGGGCGTACCGAAAAAAATTAAAACGCTATAACCGCCAGCTCGGACGACTGAACCGGCGGGTGGACGAAGGCAACTGGGTGATGCGCTCGCTGGGTGAGCCCCCCGCCTATTACTACGAAACCGACGCCCAGGCCAATGCTCAGAAAATGCAGCGGTTTCTGTACAACAAAGGTTTTTTACGCGGCAAAGTGGGCTATACCGCTGACAGCAGCACGGCGCTCGGACGGCGGGTTCGGGTAACGTATAACATTGCCGAAAATACCCCATTTCTCCTCAACCAGATCACGTACCAGATCCCCGATCCGCGGGTTGACTCCATCGTCCGGTCCACGCTCGACCGGTTTTCCATCCTGAAAAAAGGCGACCGTTACGATGCCGACAACGTGGAAGCCGAGCGCATCCGGATTGAGGACTTGTTACGAAACAACGGCTATTACAGCTTCACGCGGCAGTACATTCCCCTTCCTCTGGATGTACTCGATCTGGACACCGCCCGAACCGACAGCGCCGATCTCACCCCCCACCGGCTCAACATGTGGGTCAAGATTGTCAACCCGCCCGGCCAACCCCGCCACCCGGTTTATAAAATTGGGGAGGTAGAAGTTCGGGTACTGCGGGCCGAAGACCGCGCTTCGGCAGACACGGTTTCGCACAACGGCATCCGGTTTTACCTGGGTCGTCAGCAGTACTCCATGCGCCTGCTCGACAGCCGGATTTTTCTGCGGCCCGACAGCCTGTACCGGCTTAAAAACTACCAGGACACCCAGCGCCAGTTGTTTCTGCTGAACCAGTTCAGTTTTGCCAACATCAGCTTTCTGGATACAACCGCCCGCCGGTTGCGGACCCGCATCAGCCTGATTCCCATTGATAAATATGAAATAACAACGGAGGGCGGGATATTCGTCTTATACCAGGGGCAGGGTTATCCGGGGCCTTTTGGCAATCTTTCGTTCCGTATTCACAATATTTTCGGGGGCCTGGGCACGTTTGAGACGGCGGCCCGGTACGGTATTGAAGCCACAACCGGTTTTATTCCGAACAGTTCCATCGGAATTTCGCAGGAGTTTGGGCTCAATACATCCTTGATTTTTCCTCATATTCTGTTCCCGGGTAAAGTTCGTTTTAAATTCAACCGGCTTAACCCCCGCACCCAAATCAGTTTGGGCTATAATTATACCAAACGTCCAGAGTACGGGCGACAACTTCTAAGAGCGGCCATGTCATACAACTGGCTGAAAAACACGAATCATCAGTACAACTTTTTTATAGCGGATATTAACTATTTAAACGCTACCATTTATCGAGATGGCAATGGACAGTCTGCTTTTCTAGATTATCTTGACCGGCAGGCTGCAGCCGGAAGTACCATAAAAAACAGCTTTCTGAACTCTTTTGCTTCTAACGTTGGCTTTGTTTATACGTATAACACCAACATTCTGGGCCAAAACCGACGCGCCAATTTTCTGCGCGTTTCTCTCGAATCAGGCGGTACAACGCTGAATCTATTCAGCCCGTCACAGCTTCAAAATATCTTCCGGACTACGGATACAAGTGGTCTGCAATATTATAAATACCTGCGGGGAAATATCGACTATCGGCATTACGTTCCGTTGCGCCCTAAAACAACGCTGGCTTTTCGTTTTAATACCGGATTGGTGTATGGGTACGGGGTTAACAGAACGGCTCCTTACGAAAAGCTGTTTTTTGCCGGTGGTAGTAGCAGTGTTCGTGCCTGGCTTCCCCGGCGGCTTGGAGCCGGTTCGGCAATACCTTATACGGTTCCGGTTCTTGACCCTAAAGACAGACTGATTCCGGATTTTAAAAGAGACCGGAGAAACCCCGAACAGTCAACAGGGCAGTTCCGATATGACTTTGAACAGCCCGGCGATATTTTGCTCGAAGCCTCGGCGGAGTTACGGACGCATTTGTTCCGTTTGGGCGGAGACATCAACGGCGCTTTTTTTGTTGACGCCGGAAACGTCTGGACCTTGCGCGACAATGAAAACCGGGTGGGTGAAAATTTCCAGTTCCGGAAGCCCGGCAACGGTCCATACAACCGCAGCTTTTTACAGCAAATTGCCGTTGGTACCGGGATTGGCCTGCGCATCGACTTTTCGTTTTTCATCATTCGGTTTGACGGTGCCATTAAAGTTTACGATCCGGCCCGTTATTTCGTTTATGCCCCTGATCGAAACGGGTATATTCTACCGGGTAAACAGCCCGACGATATCATCGACGAACGGTTCATCCTGTCCAAGTTTCGCTTCGATAAGATGTTTCGGGGTGTTAACCCGCTCGTTATTAATTTTGGAATTGGTTATCCGTTCTGACGAAACTTATCGATTATACTTTCCTACCTGACAAACTGTCACAGTTCCCCAAAATCTTCGTACCTTTGCAACTTCATTTTACGAGTCACCGGTCTGCCGGTTTGCGGCCGAAAGCCGGTTCTCTTTTTAGCGTTCATCGGGCGAATCATGCGCCATGCGTGTGACGGGAGAATGAGGGCCAGCCAACGACCCAGCCGATAACTGACAAGATTAACTTATGGAACGCATTACGGAGACCTTATCCATACTAACCGAAGCCGACAAAGCAAACACGGACGAACCCCGACTGCTGGAAGAAGAGCTGGCGGTGGGCAAAAAACGGCTTTACATTGAGAGCTACGGTTGCCAAATGAATTTTTCAGACAGCGAAATCGTCGCATCGGTGATGCGGAACGCGGGTTTTGCCACCACCGCCGACGCCGACGAAGCGGACGTTATTTTTCTGAATACCTGCGCCATCCGCGACAATGCCGAGCAGAAAGTTCGCAACCGGCTGAAGCAGCTCAACACGCTGAAGAAGCGCAAACCCGAACTGCTGGTCGGGATGCTGGGCTGCATGGCCGAACGCCTGAAAGCCAAGCTGCTGGAAGAAGAAAAGATGGTGGACATTGTGGCCGGGCCGGACGCCTACCGCGATATTCCGAAACTGGTGGAAGAAGCCGAGTCGGGGCAAAAAGCCGTTAACGTGTTTTTGTCACGCGAGGAAACCTACGCCGATATTTCGCCGATCCGCCTGAATTCCAACGGCGTGACGGCTTTTATTTCCATCATGCGTGGCTGTGACAACATGTGCAGTTTCTGCGTGGTGCCTTACACCCGCGGCCGCGAACGCAGCCGCGATGCGCATTCCATCGTGCGCGAAGCCCAGGAACTTTCGGCGGCTGGCTACAAGGAAGTCACGCTGCTGGGCCAGAACGTGGACAGCTACAAATGGACCTCCGCCGACGGAACCGAGAACGTCAACTTCGCCCAGCTGCTCGAACGGGTTGCGCTGGTTGACCCCGAACTGCGCGTACGGTTTTCGACCTCGCACCCCAAGGACATCACCGACGAGGTGCTGTACACGATGGCGAAGCACGAGAACATCTGTAACTACATTCACCTGCCTGCCCAGAGCGGCAACGACCGGATTCTGAAGCTGATGAACCGGACGTACGACCGCGCCTGGTACATTCAGAAAATCGACCGCATCCGGGCTATTTTGGGTGAAGACTGCGGGATTTCGCACGACATGATTTCGGGTTTCTGCTCCGAAACCGAAGAAGAACACCAGGATACGCTGTCGCTGATGGAGTACGCCCGGTACGACTACGGTTACATGTTTGCCTACTCGGAACGCCCCGGTACTCCGGCCGCCCGCAAATACGCCGACGACGTGCCAAACGACGTCAAAATCCGGCGCCTGAACGAAATCATCGCCCTTCAGCGGAATATGTCGCTTGAACGCAATCAGCGGCACATTGGCAAAATTCAGCGCGTGCTGGTTGAAGGACCATCCAAACGTTCCGACGAGTTTTTGTGTGGCCGCAACGACCAGAACAAAATGGTGGTTTTCCCGAAAGGCGACTACCAGAAAGGCCAGTATGTCAACGTTCTGGTGACGGATTGCACGGCGGCTACGCTGCTGGGCACCACGGTGTAAGTATTTCCCTTTTCCATACCTCATGAATTTAAAAGAAGTCCAGTCGGTTAAGCAGCGTTTTGGCATCATCGGTAACGCGCCGAGCCTGAATTATGCCATCAACGTGGGCATTCAGGTAGCTGCTACTGACTTAACAGTCTTGATAACCGGCGAAAGTGGAAGCGGGAAAGAATCATTTTCGAAAATCATTCACAGCCTGAGCAGCCGCAAGCACGGCCAGTTTATTGCGATCAACTGCGGAGCCATTCCGGAAGGAACGATTGATTCTGAGCTGTTTGGACACGAGAAAGGCTCTTTTACGGGGGCCGTCGATCAGCGCAAAGGGTATTTTGAAACCACCAATGGCGGCACCATTTTTCTGGATGAAATCGGCGAAATGCCGATGGGTACCCAGGCCCGGCTGCTGCGGGTACTCGAAAACGGCGAGTTTATCCGCGTGGGTTCGTCGAAAGTGCAGAAAACCGATGTTCGGGTGGTAGCGGCTACAAACGTTAACCTGCTGGCGGCCGTTGAGCAGGGCAAGTTCCGCGAAGACTTGTATTACCGACTGAATACCGTACCGATTTTTGTACCGCCCCTGCGCGAACGGGGGGAAGACATCGAATTGCTCTTCCGGAAGTTTACGACCGACTTCGCCGAACGCTACCGGATTAAGCCCATCCAGCTGTCGGAAGCCGCCAAACTGATGCTGTTGCGGTATCCGTTTCCGGGTAACATCCGCCAGTTGAAAAATATTGCCGAGCAGATTTCCATTCTTGAGTCGGAAAGCAACAAAGTGATTGAAGCCGAGACGCTGGCCAAATACCTCCCGCCCGTTTCGTCGCAGGCGGCTCAGTCACCTATGGTTCTGCCGGGTGCCTTCAGCGACACCAATTCCTTTTCCGAACGCGAACTGCTTTACAAAGTACTGTTTGACATGCGCCGGGATATGAACGACCTGAAACGGCTCGTGCTGGATGTGCTGAAAAACGAGCAGAATGGACACGAGATCCTGAAAAACAACAAGGAACTGTTCGACACGTTGCAATCCGGCGATTTCCTTCCGGCCGAACCCGAAAAAGCCGTGGCCCGTTTGCTGCCCGCCAGCAACATGGTTGATGTCGACGATTACGACCCGACCGATGCCCCCGGCGAAGTAACCGTGGAAGACATCACGCACGAAACCGAGGAGGACGATTCGCTGTCGCTGGAGAAAAAAGAGAAAGAGATGATTGTCAAAGCGTTACGACGCAGCAACAACAAACGTAAATACGCAGCCCAGGCCCTTGGCATTTCGGAACGGACCCTGTACCGAAAAATTAAACAGTATCAGATAGATGAAGAAGACTGATTCAGTTAGGAAGTATGAGTTAAAACGGGGCCGCCCGGCGGTGAAGAGGTATAGAATGATGAGCTGGATGGTACTCTTACTTCTTAACTCTTCCTTCCTGACGCTTTCCTGCGGGAAATACTCGTTTACGGGAACGACGCTTGATCCAACGATCAAGACGGTTACGGTGAATACCTTTACGACTTCGGCGGCTGGGGGACCCGCCAATTTAACCCTGCAGTTTACCGAACGGCTCAAAGAGTATTATCAGCGATATACTAACCTTAAGGTAGTGCCTTCGAACGGGGATATCGTGCTGGAGGGTTCCATTACGGGATATGATGTTCTGCCGGTGGCGGCTACGGCGGCCGATCAGGCTGCGCAAAACCGCTTGCAGGTAACGGTTCAGGTCCGGTTCTCCAACGCGAAGGACGAAACCAAAAACTTTGATCAGCCCTTCTCGTTTTACCAGGATTTTCCGGCCAACCAGACGCTCACCCAGAACGAAAGCCGTCTGTTGCCCAAGATTCAGGATCAGCTCGTGTTGGATATTTTTAACAAAACGGCCGCCGATTGGTAAGATACGGTTTCTTGAAACCGGTTTGTTCCAGTTTTTCCGCCGAATTTTAACTCCTTGGGATAAACCGGAAACTGGTAACAATTTGTTAAATTTGACCAAGCGCCACCACCCCTACCGATTACTACTCCAATGAACAAATTGGATAAAGAAACTTTTTCTTTCTGGGTAACTCATCCGGAAGAGTTGCTACCGATTGACTTACAACCACTAAAGGAAGCCATGACGGCTTTCCCGTATTGTCAGTCCCTGTATCTGCTGGCCGCCAAAGCCACTTCGGTTCATCAGAAGAGTCACGCCATTGAGCACGTTCGGCAAGCGGCCGCCCACGCCCTGAGCCGTAATGCGCTGCGCAAGTTGATTGATAACGAATTTCAGTGGTCGGATAACCTGCTGAGCCGTCTTAATGAATTGTCACTTAAGCACGTTCCCATTCCCGACGACTACAAGAAAGAGAGCTACGAGCTGTTTAAGCGAAAAGCCGAACAGAGTCATACCCATTTTTCGAATCCGATTTTTGATTTTGCCAAATCGGCAAGCTTCGATGCAATAACGACCCACGAAAAACCGGCCGACGTTGCAGCGGCCACGGACGGTGAGGCTGAAAAGTCACTTCCGATTATTGACGAGGTGCTTCAGGTCGAGAACGTCATCCAGAGCACGCTCGAACAGCAGGATACGGGGTCCAAAGAAACAGAAACGGCCCCGGCTGACCCGCAACGCAACTTTCAGTTGCAGCTCATCGACGATTTTATCAAGCGCGAACCGTCCATTCAGCGCCCGCGGATGAACTCGAATGAACAGACCGAGCAGGAGGACCTCACGCGCCGTATGCCCGTCAACACCGGGGTACCCGTTACCGAAGCATTTGCCAAAATCCTGGCCAAACAGGGCAAGCCCGACCGGGCCATTGACATTTACATGAAGTTAATATTGAAAAATCCGGAAAAAAAGGTTTATTTTGCGGATAAAATTGCGGCTCTAAAAGCTGCGCAGAATCAGTAAGTTACTTCTTTATTAATAACCAATACGCATATCAAAATAACCGCAAGGGCGAACTAAAATGCTGACGGCAATAATTGTATTAATTTGTATCTGTACGATACTGCTGATTTTGGTGGTATTGATTCAAAATTCCAAAGGGGGCGGACTCGCCGGTGAATTCGGTGGGCTTGGTTCTAATCAGTTGATGGGTGTTAAAAAAACAACCGATCTGCTGGAACAGGTTACCTGGGGACTCGCCATCGCTATTATGGTCCTGACACTTTCTACTTTTATTGTCATTGATCGGAACCCCGTTGGAGCCACCATCAACAGTGCAAACGTTGATGCAGCCGCGACTAAAACAACCCCGGGTCTGCAAACGCCTGCTCAACAGCAGCCAGCGGCCCCGGCTACAGCGCCCCAGAGCGGTACGCCAGCCAAATAACGGACGGAAAAGACCTCTTTTTAAACCATTGATTGCTAGACCTGTAGGGCTTCAAAAACCGTATAGGTCTTTTTTTTACCATATTTTTTGACTCGGAAAGTATAAACCGGCAGACCGCTTACGTTGTAATGAAAGGTTTTGCATTCTGTATCTTCACCCAGCCTGATGAGAAAAAGTACCGCTGCTCCATTAGCCGTTCTGTGTTGCCTGTTTGCCGCTTCCTGTCACCGTCCCTACGCACGCTACCAGCCGATGCCCGTTGAATCGTTCCGGTCGACCGGCCATTCGCAGATGGCGGTATCCGGCACCGACTCCGTTGGGGTTCGGGAGGAAGACTGGACTCAGTTCGTGCAGGAGAAACCACAGTCAGAGCCCGACCGACCGGAAGCCTATGCTTCGTCGGCCGTGGTTCCGCCCCTACCGACGGTTCAGCAACGGGTACAGCAGGCAACGACTTCCCTGAACCATACTTCCTCAACCGCTTCTTCGGAGACAGGCGCACTCCCTCAGCAGCCCCGGCCCAAACCCGGCCAGAAGAAGACGCTGCGCGAAATTCTCGGGCTAAAGCCCCGCAAAAAGCTAAACTGGTGGCAGCGGATTCCCTGGCAGCTCAAAGCTTCGATTCCGGTCATTGGTGTTGCCATTATTTTTGCCATTCTTCACATCAGCGTTCTAGCCATCATTTTTGGTTTGCTGGGGGCCTTATTGCTGATTCGTGGTTTAAAGAAGAGCTTCAAGGTCCGTCGGCCGTGGTTTTAAGCCGTCAGTCCATTTGCGAAGGTAGCCGATCACGCTCGCCGTTTTTGCGGTGGAACCGGTACATGACCGATAGGACGACGTTGTTCTTACTTCCAAGCCGTACCGGGGCCTGATCATACTGATTTACCCATCCGGCCTGTAGAATCCAGTTAAGATCGAGCTGGTAGCCCAAGCCCGCATAAATCCGGTTGCGTTCCAGATTTGGGGCTTTGTAGTTCAGAAAAAGTTCGTCGTAAACCGAAACAAAGACGGTTTTGGGCTTGATGGTTTCCTCATTCAGCGGAATCATCAGGTTCATGCGGTAGCGGATCCGGTTTCGATACCGCCCCTGAACGGCGAGGTTCTCGGGTGTTGATTCGCCAAACCAGCGCTGTTCAATCCGGTAGCGGTGTTCGAACTTCAGCCGGTCAACGTTCTGGCTCATCGTTATCTGCTGCCACAACCGGGTTTCGAGCATCTGGGGCCCATCGTTCAGATCCCGGAAATTGTAGGTATGGTACCGACCCGTTGCCACCAGCGCCGAAAAAGCCGGTCCCAGGTCATAGCTGATCCCTCCTTTTACTTCGTAGTAATTTACCTCATCAAACAACGAATTGGAACGCAACTGGCCTTCTACGAAACCGCCCCAACCCCGTTCGCGCGCCGGAAGCTGCACGGAACCAATAAACCAGGTGCCCCACGGATGCTGTTGGGCCTGGGCAAAATCCGGCATTAGAAACAGGGAGAACAGAAAACTGGCAAATCGTTGGAAGCCTTTCAGCAAACCTCTGCCGGGCAAACCGTTAGCAGAAAGCCTACCAATTGGCGGGGCATCAAGAGACGGAATCATTCAGAAAGTAGCTTAGTGTCGCGTTGATAACAACAAAACGAAGAAACAAGCTTTACTGAAGATTACCAACTTATTTATTGGATAAAACGAAAGGTGAACGGATACCTGTAGTACTCGCCGTTATTGGCTTTTACGCCCGCCAGGATGGAAAAAACGACGCTGACCAAACCGAGAACAACGAGAATGGGTAGGCCAATCAGGAGGATAACCAGCAGAAGGGCGATACCCAAGGCAATGGTCATGGTTATCTGAAAATTCAGTGCCTCTTTGCCGTGGTAATCAACAAAAGCCGATTTGTCTTTCTGAATCTGCCAGACCACAACGGGTCCAATGATGTTTCCGAAAGGAATGAGAAAACCGGCCAGCGCGCTCAGATGAGCCAGCATTCCCCACATCCGTTCGTCGGACGGGCTTAGATAATTACCAGGTGGTGGTGGGGGCGTCGGATTGTTGTAGGGTTGATTTTCCATGACATACAGCGTTTGGTGAACCAAGTAAAAAGAAAGAATTGGCTTTTACAATTTTTGACTGAAAATCAGATCGTTGGGTCTATTTTTCCTTTGGGAAGCCTATTGACAAGCCTCAGGTGCCTGCACCCTTTTCGGAACCGCTGGCAAGGACACTGCGCCAAACGCTTCGGCGGCAGGACTTACCCCGGCAGCACTGGCTGCCCCGGTGGGTAGGCTCTTTTTTCAACGGCCCGAAATGCACCGGTTTCACCATTAGTAGGATTAACACACCACTAATTACGGCGATATTGTCTGGTGGCACATGCTGTTTGGAACCTATCAGAATCCGACGGAGTTCAATTCTTCGTGTGGTTTTGACAACGGAAAGGAGCAGCGGCCCGGCGAGGTGTTGCGTTTCCGCGATGTTCATAAAAATTAAACCCCCAACTCAGAAGAAAATGAAACCGACAATCACGATTGAATACTGTCCCAAATGCGGCTGGATGCTGCGCTCGGCCTGGATGGCGCAGGAACTGCTGACCACCTTTACCGACGACCTCCACGGCGTACTGCTCCACCCATCGGAAATCAGCGGACGGTTTTCGGTTGAGATTGATGGCCAGAAGATTTTTGACCGGAAAGTCGAAGGTCGTTTTCCCGAGATTAAGGAATTGAAGCAACTGGTTCGCGATGTGGTAAACCCGGAAAAGCCGCTGGGGCACTCGGACAAAAAATAAAAGGGGAGCCAAGTTGGCTCCCCTTTCGGATTAGAGTTCCAGTTCAACAACCCAGTCGTCCTGTTCCACTACGGTGCCTTCTTTCAAGACCACCTGTTTAACGGTACCGGCTTTGGGTGCGGCCACAATGCTCTCCATTTTCATGGCTTCAATTACGAAGAGCGGCTGGTTTTTATTGACTTTATCGCCCGGCTTCACTATGATTTTGGTCAATCGGCCCTGCAACGGTGACCCTACGTCCCCGTCTTTGCTGACCTTAGCGTTGGCCTGATAGGCAACCTTCAGCGACTTATCGCGCACCTGCACCTGACGGCTCTGTCCGTTCAGCTCGAACGTAACCGTGCGCATACCGTGGCTGTCGGGTTCCGATACGTACGAAAGCCGTACCAGAATATTTTTACCCTCGTCGATTTCGATCAGAATTTCCTCGTTTTCCTTCAGGCCGTACAGGAAAGCCGGGGTTGGAATGATGCTCACGTCGCCGTGCTCCTGAACGGCTTTGTAGTATTCCTCGTACACTTTCGGGTACATCTGGTACGAGAGATAATCCAGAAAGCCCTCGCTCTGCGGAAATTTCTCCTCAAACTTTTTAAAGTCGGCGTCGAAATCAATCGGTTGCAGCTTTTCGTTCGGACGCCCGGTGATCGGTTCCTCGCCCTTCAGGATAACCTCCTGAAGTTCTTTCGGGAAACCACCGTAGGGCTGGCCCAGCTCGCCTTTGAAGAAGCCTTTCACCGATTCCGGGAACGAGAGCGACGCGCCTTTTTTGATCACATCCTCGGCCGTCAGGTTGTTGGACGTCATGAACAGGGCCATGTCACCAACCACTTTCGACGAAGGAGTTACTTTTACAATATCGCCAAACATCTGATTGACCGTACTGTAATTTTTCTTCAACGTCTCAAACTTATCACCCAGGCCCAGCGCAATCGACTGCGGCTTGAGGTTTGAGTACTGCCCACCCGGAATCTCGTTCTCGTACACTTCCGCGCTACCGGCCTTCATGCCCGACTCAAACGGATAATACCACTCCCGCACGTCTTCCCAGTAATTGGAGTAAGCATTCAGCGAATCCAGGTTGATGGAGCTTTCGCGCTCGTGGCCCTGCAACATCGCCACCACGGAGTTGAAGTTGGGCTGCGACGTCAGGCCCGAGAGTGCGCCCAGGGCGCAATCAATCACATCAACCCCGGAATCAACGGCCTTCAGGTAGGTTGCCGCCTGAATCGACGAGGTATCGTGCGTATGCAGGTGAATCGGAATGCTGACGGCTTTTTTCAGCTCGCGAACCAGCACTTCGGCCGCCAGCGGCTTCAGCAAACCGGCCATGTCCTTGATCGCCAGCATGTGCGCTCCTTCGTCCTCCAGTTGGCGGGCCATGTCCAGGTAATACTGCAACGTGTATTTGTGCTGATCGGGAGCCAGCATATCGCCGGTGTAGCAGATGGCGGCTTCGGCCAGTGCGTTGGTCCGTTCGCGCACGGCCCGGATGCTGACCTTCATGGCTTCCACCCAGTTCAGCGAGTCGAAAATCCGGAACACGTCGATGCCGTTTTCCCAGGATTTCTCCACGAACTTCTCAATCAGGTTGTCGGGATAAGCCGAATAGCCCACCGCGTTGGAGCCCCGGAACAGCATCTGCAACAGCATATTCGGCATGGCCTCGCGGAATTTCTGCAAACGCGTCCACGGACTTTCGTGCAAAAACCGCATGGCGACGTCGAACGTTGCGCCCCCCCAGACTTCCATCGAGAATAGTTCGGGGTGGCTTTTGGCGAATCCTTCGGCCACGGCCAGCAAATCTTTGGTCCGAACGCGAGTAGCTAACAACGACTGGTGCCCGTCACGGAACGTTGTGTCGGTATACAGGATGGGCTTCTGATCGCGGACCCACTCCACAAACTTCTCCCGTCCGAGTTCATTCAACCGGTCTTTATTGCCTTTCGGACAATCGCCGTATTTGTCATAGACAGGAACAACGGGTGTCCGGAATTTGTCTTTAGCGCCGGGTTTAACCTTCACCTCCGGATTGCCATTGACAATGACGTCGGCCAGGTAATTCAACGCCCGCGTCGAGCGGTCCTGGGGTTTGCGCAGATCAAACAGTTCGGGGTGGTTTTCGATGAACGAAACCCGCGCTTCGCCCTGCTGAAAAATCGGGTGAGCGATTACGTTCAGCAGAAACGGAATGTTGGTTTTTACCCCCCGAATCCGGAACTCAACCAGCGCGCGTCGCAGCCGTTGGGTTGCGCCCCGGAGCGTGCGGCCCCGCGCCGATACCTTCACGATCATCGAATCGAAATAAGGCGAAATTTTTACGCCGGGGTATGAGCTCCCCTCGTCGAGCCGGATGCCGAAACCGGCGGCATTGCGGTAGGCAATGATGATCCCGAAGTCGGGCCGGAAATTGTTGGCGGGGTCTTCGGTGGTGACCCGGCACTGAATCGCGTAGCCGTTCAGCGGTATTTCGTCCTGGTGGTTGATGTAAATACCGTTGTCCGACAACTTATACCCCATCGCCACCAGAATCTGCGTCCGAACCAGGTCGATACCGGTCACTTCTTCCGTGATGGTGTGCTCCACCTGAATCCGGGGATTGACCTCAATAAAGTAAATATTCTCCTGTTTATCCACCAGAAACTCAACCGTTCCGGCGTTGGAGTAATTGGCCTGTTTACCAATCTTCAGAGCGTATTCATACAGCTTATTTTTGGTGGCCTGCCGCAGTCCAAACGAGGGTGCCACTTCAACAACTTTCTGAAAGCGACGCTGTACCGAACAGTCCCGTTCGTAAAGGTGGACGATATTTCCGTGCGTATCGCCCAGCAATTGCACCTCAATGTGCTTGGGATCGACCACAAATTTCTCCAGGAAAATGGTATCGTCGCCAAACGCGTTTTTCGCTTCGTTGCGGGCTTCGTTGAATGACTTTTCAAAATCTTCCTCCTGACGAACAACGCGCATTCCGCGTCCTCCCCCACCGGCGACGGCTTTGATCATCACCGGAAAACCAATCCGTTGCGCTTCGGAAAGGGCAAAGGAATAGTCCGACAAATCCGCCCGACTATCGGGAATCATCGGCACATCGGCCTGGGTAGCCAGGTTTTTCGCCCTAACCTTGTCGCCCAGCAAGTCCATCGCTTCCGGCGTCGGTCCGACGAAAATGATTCCTTCCTCCCGGCACCGGCGCGCCAGCGTCACATTTTCCGACAAAAAGCCGTAACCCGGGTGAATCGCATCAATTTTTTTTCGTTTGGCGAGCTGAATAATCCCTTCAATGTCTAAGTAGGGCTTCAGCGGTTCATCGTCGCGACCAATCTGATAAGCTTCGTCGGCTTTGTAGCGGTGAAGCGAGTAACGGTCTTCGTACGTGTAGACGGCAACGGTGGTGATCCCTAACTCGGTGGCAGCCCGCATGATACGGATAGCGATTTCGCCCCGGTTGGCGACGAGCAGGCGATGAATCGGGCGAATGTAATCTTTCATGTGTCCCAGAACAGCAGGATGGGGTTTTCGAAATTGGTGAACAATGCGGCAAGTTTAGGGAAAAGTTTGTAAAAATCAGGTTTTACCGAAGGTTCATCGGAAAAGTATGGTTTTTCGTCAAATATTGCAGCAAACTACCGCGAGCCAATCCGTCATGCGGAGGTTTTCCCAACCCTCCGACAACGTCATCAACCAACGAGAAACCGCGAACCGGTTAAACCAACGGTTTGCGCCGACGCAGAAACCACTGCTTACACCCAAAAACCAACGTTCCCGTCAGAATGATCAGGCCCACATCAATTCCTGTACGCTGTAAGCCGTGCCAGGCCAAATCCAGCCTACCACATGCCAGCGACACGCCCACCATCGCCATAGCCGTGATGACCACCATGGCAATCAGCGCCCCGGCAATGACGCTGCGCCGGTAAGCCGCGACGATGATGCACCCCGCCAGCGTCCCTCCCAATGAAACGGTAATGTTTTTACCCGTCGGATTGGCAATGGCATCTACTTCCGAATTACTCGTAAACTCATCCACGTTGGTGACTCCCAACCATTGCAGCACGAGAAAAGTCAAAATCGCTCCCAAGCACACCAGGCCATAACCGATCAGCGATGAACGGAGACCAAAGGAAACGGTTTGATAATTTTTCAGAATCAGCCCCAGTGGCACTTTTGCCAGCGGTTCAAAGCCCGGTGCAATAATGGAAGCTGCGACAAACGCCAGGGTCTGCGGCCCCGGTTCGGACACCAGCCCAACGGCCGAAATGCCTCCCCCCAGCGCCATCAGCGCGATGAAATTACCGGTCAGACGGCCATGATACCGCAGGCCGCTTTCCATTTCTTCCCAAATGGCTTCGTCGACGTCGAGCCGGATTTGTTCGTGCTTGGCCGGGTTGATCATACTCGTCAGTTCGGCCGAAGCGATGGCGTAGTGGTTGGGCGGGCATACGCGTTCAATCCGACGCAGGACTTCATCAGCCCCCGCATTGAGTACCTGCACGGTCAGCACATCCCCCGACGGTTTGACCGAACTGCCCCGTTGGAGCGACAAGGCAATGACCTCATCCAGGGGCCGCAGTTGGTGGATCAGGGGATCGGTATAGGCGGGAGTCAGCGAAATGGTAAACGTGCGTTGCATGGAACCGACAGATCAGATGGCTACTCAGGGTAACCAGCAGAGCGGGGCAAGCGTTTGATTTCTAATCATATTCTAATGATTAGAAATCAAACGCTGCCGTTCGCTCTTTACCTAGTCAGCCCACTCCATAGGGTGCGGATAACACCATTCTTGGTTATACCTGCACCAGTTTCCAGCGTCCCCGCCGGAAAACCAGCACCGCAATAACGGCCAGTAACGACTCACTGAACGCTACCGACCAGAACACGCCCGTTGGTCCCCATGCCAGCGAGTTGGCCAGCAGGTAAGCCAATGGCACTTCGATGATCCAGAAACACACGACGTTGATGATCGTGGGCGTTCGCGTATCCCCTGCCCCGTTCAGAGCCTGGCTGATGACCATTCCGTAGGCGAAAAAGACGTAGCCCAGGCAGAAAATCCGCAGGCACTGCACGGCAATGTCGACCACTTTCGGATCGCGATTGAAAATACCAACGATCTCGGCAGCTCCTATGTAAAACAGAATACCGACGCTCAACAGAAACAGCATGTTGCAGAAAGCCGCCCGCCAGGCCGAGGTTTCGGCCCGCTCGGGCTGCTGGGCACCCAGGTTCTGCCCGACCAGCGTTGCGGCCGCGTTAGCCATTCCCCAGGACGGCATGATGGTGAAAATCATGATGCGAATGGCAATGGTATACCCCGCCACGATGTCGCTGCCAAATGTTGACAGGATGCGCGTCAGAAACACCCAGCTGGCCGAACCCACCAGGAACTGCGCGGTTCCACCAGCGGCAATGCTGAGCAGGTTGCGAATGATGGCGGCATTGGGTTGAAAAGTTGCCGTTTCCAACTGCACGCTCCGGCCGTTGCGCATCAGACTAACCAGTTGATACAAGGCCCCGGCGGAACGCCCAATCGTCGTTGCAACGGCCGAACCGATCACGCCCATTTCAGGGATTGGCCCCCAGCCGAAGATAAAGATCGGACACAAAATGATATTGAACCCGTTAGCAATCCAGAGCGACCGCATGGCCACGGAGGCTTCTCCGGCTCCCCGCAAACACCCGCTCAGGGTGTAAAGCAGCACGATGACGGGTGAACTGGCAAAGATCAGCCGGGTAAAGCCTGACCCGTTGGCGATCAGATGCTCATCACCACCCATGGCCCGCAGAATTTCGGGAGCAAACAGCGCTCCAGGAATACCGATGAGCAGGGCTACGGTGACCGATACCAGGATGACCTGCGCCACCGACTTGCCGGCTTCGCGGGCGTTTCCTTCGCCCACCCGCCGGGATACCAGCGCCGTTGCGGCTGTGCTTAATCCGATACCTACGGAGTAAACAATGGTTAATACCGACTCGGTCAGGCCGACGGTAGCGACGGCTTCCGTGCTGATTTTCGCCACAAAAAAGACATCGACAATCGCAAACAGTGACTCCATTACCATTTCCAGTACCATCGGCACCGACAGCATGAAGATGGCCCGGTTGATACTACCGGACGTATAATTACCTTCAGAACCCCGCAATGCGGCCATGAACAGGCGAATAAACTTCGTCATGAAATAGAAAAGATAAGCGGCAGGAGTGCCGAATACTAACTAGTTGGAAATATAAAACGTACACCACCGGTCCGTCGGACAGGGCATTTGTAGAGAAATGAAGAGGGCCCGTTAAAGGGCGATGACAGCGGTGTTCATCGGATTTTCGCTTTGAGACGGCAAATGTACAGAAAGTTTTGGGTTAGAAAAGAAAGTTTGAGGAAACGGCATCTTTCTTTTAAAGATTATTTCGTATATTTGCAACCTCTAAAGGTACTACGCCGATGAAAATGTTAGCCGTTTACGGCCCCTTCCACTTCTGCTAAAACCGTTTCTCCATCTAACGGTTGTATTTCTTATTCTCATTTGTAATTTAAGGTTGTCGAACTGGCACAGTGAGGTTTTGCGAGCACTTTATGCAAGCAGTGCCTGGCTTGTTTGGCCCCTTACAAATCCATTCCATCTATGATTGAAACACATAAACAGCCCGAAACCGCGGTTCTGGTGGCCCTTGTGACGCAAAAACAGTCGGCCGAAAAAACGCAGGAATACCTGGAGGAATTAGCTTTTCTGGCCGAGACCTCGGGCGTTATTACCGTAAAATCGTTTGTTCAGAAGCTTGACCGGCCCGACATCCGCACGTATGTAGGCAAAGGAAAGCTGGAGGAGATTTATACGTTTGTCATCGACAACCCTGTCGATACAATCATTTTTGACGACGATCTGTCGCCCTCGCAGGTGCGGAACCTCGAAGCGGCTTTGCCAAACATCAAAGTGCTTGACCGGAGTCTGCTGATCCTGAATATTTTCTCGATGCGGGCCCAGACCGCCCAGGCCAAGTTACAGGTTGAGCTGGCTCAGTATCAATACATGTATCCACGGTTGACCCGGATGTGGACTCACTTGAGCCGGATGAAAGCCGGGGTAGGTACGCGGGGGCCGGGGGAAAAAGAGCTTGAAACTGACCGCCGGATTGTAAAAGACCGGATTGCGTTTTTAAAGGAAAAGCTGGATAAAATTGATAAACAAAGCATAACCCGTCGGAAAGAACGCGACCGGCTGGTGCGCGTGGCGCTGGTTGGCTACACAAACGTGGGCAAGTCAACGTTGATGCGGACGATGGCGAAAGCCGATGTTTTTGCCGAAAACAAACTTTTTGCAACGGTTGATTCAACGGTTCGGAAGGTGGTGCTGGGTAACATACCGTTTTTGCTGACGGATACCGTTGGCTTCATTCGTAAATTGCCCACTACGCTGATCGAAGCTTTTAAGTCGACGTTGGATGAGGTACGTGAGGCCGATATTCTGCTGCATGTGGTCGATGTGTCGCATCCGTCATTTGAGGAGCACATTGGCGTTGTCAGCGATATCTTAGCGGAGATTGGCGTTGGTAATTCGGCCGGTGAAAAGCCGACGGTCCTGGTTTTTAATAAGATTGACCAGTTTGAACCCCGCGACGAATGGATGCACCCGGAGGATGATTTCGACGATGAGCTGCCAGTGGCCATCCGGAAGCAGTCGGCCTTGGATTATTTGAAAAAAACGTATTTAACGCAGAAAGCCGAACACGTTGTTTTCATCTCGGCCGAGAAGCGCGAAAACCTCGACGAACTGCGTAACCTGCTGTATACCTTAGTCAAAGAAAAGCATTACAGCATCTATCCTAATTGGCTAGAGGTCCCCCTTGGCGAGTGGGCGGAGGAAACGGACACCAGCGAGGATTTTGGTAAATAGCAGATTTCTAAGCATTTTTGCAGTCAATACGGCACGTCAAACCTGTATGGCCTTCAAAACCATACAGGTTTTTTCTGGTCTCATAGTTCAACGGATAGAATAGAAGTTTCCTAAACTTTAGATCTGGGTTCGATTCCCGGTGGGACCACGAAACAGCCTAAAAAGTGCCTTTCCAGCGCGTGAAGGCACTTTTTTGTTTCAGAATCTCTTTCAGAATAATTTTTTACCCCTCTTTTTCGACCCGATTTTCAGAATATTTTCAGAATGGGAGAGCATCAAAACTTCTCGAAGAAGCTCATCATTACCGACGAATACGTTAAAAATGATGGTACCAGCGCCCTATACATTTATGTTAGTATCGATGGTAAACACACCCGCATAAAATTGAATATGTTCTGGCCACCCGCCTTTTTCGATAAGAAGGCGGGCCAGATCCTACCCCGGAAAAAGAACGATCAGGATTACAATGATTACAGCCTGATCATTACCACCGAAATCGGGAAGCTGAACGATATCTTCAAAGCGTACCGATTGGCGGGTAAAAAGCTGGCGCTGGATCAGCTGGTGGAAGAATACCATTCGTTTACGTCTAAAAACGACTTCCTTCGATTCTGGGCCGCTGAAGTGCATGAACGTTGGAAGCGGAAGAAGATCGAAGCAAACACCAGGGCGGGCCACGTAGCCACTTTAAACAAGCTGAAAGCGTTCTGGAAACAGGAAGCCCCGAAGCGAAAAATAAAAGCGCCAGCGGGATCTGATCAGCCACCGCTTCCGTTTTCTGAAGTAACGCCGAAGCTTCTGGAAAACTTTCGGGCTTACCTACGAACGGAAGTCGGAAACGGTGTCGGTACCGTCGAAAAAACCATCAAAGACGTTCGTACGTATGTGAAGCGGGCGCTGGCGGATGGAAACGTATTTGATGATCCGTTTAAAGTGGTTAAGATCCGGCATCCCCAGACAAATCCCGATGTTTTGACGGAAGATCAGCTGGTGATCCTACTACGGATGTTTAACGACAATAAGACCCCCGAAGCCTGGCTAGTGGTGTTGCGCCACTTTCTTTTCAGCTGCTTTACTGGCCTTCGGATTTCAGACGCTAAAACGGTTGGGCATGAGCATATTAAAGGCGATTGGCTGGTAATTATGCCATTCAAAAGCCGTAAATTTCAGAAGATCATCCGGATACCGATCCACCCGATGGCCAGACCATTAATTTCGACCACGTTGGGGAAACTATTCCAGACCTACAGCGATCAGTATACGAACCGACTTCTGGCCAGGATCGGCGAAGCGGCTGGCGTTGATTTTAAAATGACTACGCACACCGCCAGACATACGTTCGGAACGTTGTTTATTGAATTAGGTGGCGACGTTGTGACTTTGAAGGATTATATGGGTCATAGTAAACTGGAAACTACTATGAAGTACGTCCACATCAGCGAACGCCGGAAGAAGGAACGGATAAACGTTTTCGATAAAATCTTTAAAACGGCCAGGGAAGAAAAAGGCGGCCAGGGTGCCGCTTAGTATAAACTTTTACCGTTTTTCAGGCCGTTTTCGTACTTTTTAGTATGGGGGCGTACCTTTAAGAACTTTTTAATTATAGGATGAATGCTGTAAGGTGGCCGGGGTTCCTAGCCACCTTCTTTTTTACATCCTTCACTGAAAGATGATTTTACGAATGACGCTTCTTCCCTGTCAATAATCAATAATTGGTCTTAAAGTAATATAAGCAAAAGGTTGAAGGAATGGATATAGATAGTTCCAGTGCAAAATTGCGTCCCTACCTAAACGCCATAGTAATTTAGGATCATTCATAGTCTTTGCTCCTAGTTCCCCAGGATGCAATGATATTTGTTGATGCGAAGTTTCAGCTATTGCATTCAGAATGGCACGTATCATTTTTTCCATCTCTGGCCACATCTTATATCTAACTTCATCATAGGCCTTATCCCTTTCTTCAGGACTCAAACTATTCCGTTTATCAGGGGGGAGATTGATAGAAGTATTTGCCACTCCGTAGCATATTAGAATCCTCATAAAAGGAGTTACGTATGCATGAACCTCATATTCTTCAAGAGTTGTTACGGCCCTATCAAAAACAAGAAAGAAAACAGTGAATATAAAGGCCATTATGCGAAAATCTACAGCATCTCTGTCTGGATCGTTCGGAAAATGCTTACTTGGATTAAACCTAACTTGTAGCAGTGCTGCTAGACCACTAATCGCTCTCGTATCTGCATCTATCTCAATTGTCTTTCGATTTCGGGGCGTTAAGATGTCAATCAAATTGTTGTCTTCCTCTGACGCTTTGATCAACCGCAAATGACCACAAAGGATATGTCCGAATTCGTGGTTCATAATGAAAATCACCATTACCTCATGCAAAAACATCAAAAGCTCCGCTCGCTTTTGTGTAAAATTCATGACTGGGCCTTGCGTCAATGATTCTATAAACTCTTTATAGGTGTCATTATGAAGCTTTTCTATTCGCAACGAATTATAACTTATGCCAGAACCTTCAAAAATTCTATTATCCGAAAGGAAAATAGCAAGAGTGTAAAAAATCCAACGAAAGCTAACTTCTGGAATGTATATATTATAAACATGGTCCTCTTGATCGTACCATACTCTTATATTTAAGTCATCCTCTTTTTCGTATATTATATTGATTTTGAACTTATTGTCGTAGTCGTTAACAATATCATTGGCCCAATCATTTACAAGCTTTTTTGAGGCTTCATTAATAATTGCATCAAATGGCAATTCCATATGAATCATGTTTAGTATTTATATCTGACTAATTTAAGTTTCTGTTTTTGATAAAATCCGCCACGGTCTGGCGGTTCACGCCCAGGATCCGGCTGATCGCTGAATGGCTTACCTTGTTCTTTAACAGTTCCCGAATCGCTTCTTCTTTTCCCGATAGCTTGGTTTCCTTCGATTTCGATCCGGCCGGGCGGCCCAGAACCGCGCCTTCCGCTTTCTTTCGTTCCAGGGCTTCTTTCGTGCGCTGGCTGATCAGCTGGCGTTCAATCTCGGCCGATAAGCTGAAGGCGAAGGCCAGTACTTTACTGGATATCGTGTTTCCTAGTTCGTAGCCTTCCTTAATGGATATCACCAGTACATCCTTCTTCATGCACTCATTCAGGATCGACATAATTTCCAGAAGGGAACGGCCCAGGCGCGAAAGTTCAGTAACATATACGATATCGCCCTTTTTCAACCTGTTCAGCAATTCGCCCAGCTGGCGATCCTGGGCGGCCTTCACGCCCGAAGCGGTTTCTTCGATCCATTGATCAATGTGGTGGCGCTTATCGGCGGCCGCCTTTAGAATCTGGAAGCGTTGGTTCTCCACCGTTTGAACGTCGGTAGAAACACGTAAATAAGCGTAGATCATAAAGCGTTAAAATTGTGGGCGCTGATACCGTATTTGGTTTACGTACTTGATGAAATCCATTCGCCGATTAAAAGCCTGGGATAACTCCCGATAGTCCACCAGGGAATACTTTTTTTGCTGAAGAAAAATCGGCTTCCACAGATCCAGTACTTCCAACTCGGTATTACAATACGGAAGCAATTTCAGGGCTTCTTCTTTGGAGTGCGTTGGCTGATCCATCAGATCGGATTAATGGAATCATGGATGGCAGATTTCAGGCCTGGCACGTGGCCGCCCCGCTGGAAGGCCGAATGATACCCCTGAAGTTCTACCACTTCGGGCTGGGCCGCTTCTTCTTCCGTCAGCTGGCGGCCTTCCGCCTTAATCTGATCATACAGGATTTGACCGATCCCTAGATCCAGCACGAAAAAGAAGTGGGTTCGCCCATCGGCCAGGGCTTCGATCCGGCCCGTCCGAAGCGGCTTCTGGATGTACGGCCCGATCCGTTCCAGAAAATCGGCCGCCGTTTTCAGAGTTAATTTAAAGTCGCAGTAGAAGCCCGCCGAAACGAAGGTGCCAGGTATTGCTTCCTGTTTGAAGATGAAAAAACTGTCTTTTAGCATGATGCAGGATTAAACGTATTAATCTGAATTAATTTACGCAATTATAGCCAGAATTAAACCTCATTTCATTGGACAGTTTTCGCGGGCATAAAACGCTCGTTTAAACCCTACAAAAAAGCCCCCGAACGATCCGTTCGAGGGCCAGGCCTTCAAGTGCGACAGGGCCGCCTGCGCGGTAAAAGCCCGTTACACCCGCCACAGTTCCAGCTGGGTCGGAATCACCCGCTGATCTTTGGCCAGGTTCATCTTCGCCGATCCCACCAGGTAATTCACGCCCTTAATGTGGACCTTCTTTTTGAAGCTGAAGGTGGCCAGATCGGCGGGCGTTAGGGCCACGTTCTTCGCCAGGCGGAACGTCCCAGCCTTAAACCGTTCATAGTGGCGATAGCCCGAATCCACCAGGTTATTTTCCCCGTTCCAGATCAGGCTTCGCGCCCCGCTGGTATTCGTGGCCGTGGGTACGCCCGAAACCATTCCATTCCAGAACAACAGCTTCGGAAGTGCCTGGCTTTGGCTATCCTTGTTTAGCGGGCTGATCCCTGGCTGGCTACACCGGGCCAGGCCCGTTACCGGATTGGTTAAGTACGTCGATAAACGGCTCCGGATCGACAGCACCGAACCGCCTTCGTTTTCGGCGGTTTCGGGCGTAACGTACTTATCCATTGCCGCCGGAATCGGTTTCATCAGGGCATCGTTTGAATCCAGTTCATACCCTAATTCCAGCCGGTTAATCGTTTCCGGCGTTTTTGTGTGACCAGGATCCGCTTTTTGCGTCCAATCTATTATACACGCCGATTTCAGCACATCTTCACAGAAGCCCAGATCCAGCACCTTCCGCCGAACATCGAAATCCAGGTACAGATTAAACAGCTTCCGAAGCTCCAACAACAGCCCGCCCGCCGTTAGATCCGGAAGGTGGTTGGCCGGAAAGATCGCCGTGGCCGAATCTAAGGAATACAGGTTCGCCAGCACCAGCCGCGAAAGATCCGGATCATCCAGAAACGCCCCTTTAAACGTCCAGCCCGCCCGCTGGCCGAACTGATTCAGCACCCACCGAAGAAAGAAGTGGGGAACCCTGGCTTCGTCGTTATACCAGCCGTTTCCCGAATCATACTTATTGACGATCCCGCTGAAGCCCTGGTTTCCGTAGAAGCCAGGGTTTTCGATGGATGGCAAACAATACGGATCCTGAAGATGATCGGCGGCCGCCACGTTCAGGGCGGAAGCGCCAGCTGGCCGAAGCCGATTTCCGACAGCGCCAGCCCTTGCAGATCGCCGAAGATTTCGCCCAGGTTTTGGGTAAAGTACAGGGTGGTTTCCCCGGCCGCCGATTGCTGGATCTTTACATACCCCTGTTCGATCACCTGGCTATCCACGTACTTTTCACAGTAATACCGCCGGTTGGTGTAGCCCACTTGCGGATCATAGAAATACCCCAGGATCCGCCGGTTTAAGGGCGTATCGGGAAGGGTGAAACTGTTGACCCTGGATCCTTGCACCGTGGCGAAGTCCAGCATCGGATTATACTTTTCCAGGGTAATCTGGGTACCCGGTTTTAGATCCACCGAATACCCTTCAATTCTGATATCAAACATTATTTGAAGTTGCTGGCTTCGGCCACCACGTTTATTTGATTGTGAACATTTACCCACGTTGATACGCTAAGATCCTTTTGGGCGATTCGGTCCAGGTAGCCGTTCGCCTGGCCTAAGTTGCCCGCCAGATGATCCAGCTTCGTCCGAAGCGTTGTTACTACCATCATGTTCCCGGCCTGCTCGGCTTTGATCAGCTGATCCAGCAGGGCCGAAATCTCTTTAATCAGTTCGGAGTGGTGGGAATTCATCGAAAGCCGCATCATCAGCAGACTAGCCGAAATTGATTTCTGAAGTTCTTCGGCTTGCTTGGCCAGGCCCGTCGTAAACTTGCCCGCCAGGTATTCGCCGATTTCCGCCAGCGCCAGGGCGGTCGCTTCCGTGTTATCGGCGATCGATTCCATCAGCGCCTGGCTTTGCTCGATCTGTTCCTGGGTCGCGTCCACGCTAGCCTGGGCCGATTCCACACCCGCCGTTCCATCGCCCGATGATCCGTAGTTTGCCCCCGAATCGCCCAGGTAATCATCGGCATTGTAGGAAATCCCGCCATCTTCGTACTTTTTCCAGCTGGGCGCTTTGGGAACATAATCGCCGTAGGTGCCGCCATCGCGGAAGATCCGCGCCCCGTTCTTGTGCATGGATGAATGAAGAAGCATATCGATAATCGGCCCGTTATTCCGGCGCGTTTCCCGCGAAAGAATCATAAACGGTTCCCCGCCTTCGGCTTCGCCCACTTCCTGGCCGGTCGCCCGGTCGATCATCGAAATACCCGCTTCACCAGGCCGGGATCCGTGGCGGCCGCCCTGAAGTACGCCCGCGTTTTTAAAGTAGCCCTGGCCAATTTTACCCCCTTTGGCGAAGGTCGGCGGCTTCTGGCTCTGGATCATACCCACCTGAATCGCCGTGGCGGCCGCCGCACCCGCTACCCCGATTAAGCCCAGCGGCCAGCCCATTGTGGCCAGCGATTTAAGGGCCGCTTGCGCCCCGTTAACGATGGCCATCGTAATATTCAGGGCTTGTTCGCGCTTCCAGGCCTTCAGCTTTTCATCTTTGATTTTGGCTTCCGTGTCTTTGGTAATCTCGACCACCTTTTTATCATAGGTGTCTTTATTGATGATCCCCTTATCGTACTGCTCTTTCCAGGCCGCCAGCTGTTTATCCTTTTCCTTCGTAATCTTTAGAATCTGGCTATCCAGATACTTCTGATTCAAGGTCTGAAGCGTTGTAATCACCTGGCCCGCCACCTTCAGCGTGTCCTGGCCTTTGGCCGTAAAATCCTGAAGCGCCTTCTGATTCTTGGCCTGTTCGTTGGCCAGCTTCAGGTTCAGCAGATCCAGAAACTTCGAGTAATCGCCATTCATTAATCCATCAATGGCAGAAAAATACTGTTGCTGATTGGCCAGGCGTTGGGCGGTTTTTTCGGCAGTCAGCGCCGTTTTAGCGGCTTCGTACTGATTATCGTTACTGGTCAGCTGGGCCTTCAGCCGATCATCGATCGCTTTATCCGCCTGGGCGCGTCGATCCGAATCCGCGATCAGTTCAGCGTTTCGGGCTTTTTCTTCGGCGGCTTCGTTTTGAAGCTTCTGGCGGTTGTAATTGTACTCGGCCGTTAGTCGGTCCAGCTTCGCTTCGTAAATGGCCTGGGCGTTGTTTTTGGCATTCGTCAGGTTCAGTTCAGCATTCGCCACGGCCGCCTGGAATTGCAGATCAAAAAGCTGGCGTTCGCCCGCCAGTTCCTTTTCCCGCTTCTCGGTATTCTTCTGAAGCTCCTTCTGGCGCTGATCGTCGTTTTCCTTCTGGATATCCGAAGAAAGCTTCTTATTGATCAGATCCAGCGCCACGGCTTTGCGGGCTTCGTCGGTTATCGTGCGTTCCACTTCGGCCTTTGCCTGATCCGCCTGGAATTGAAGTTCCGCCAGCTTCCTTTCGTGTTCGTCGGCGATCAGACTGATCAGAAGCTTCCTTTGTTTATCGGCCGCTTCCTGATCGGCTTTCGCTTTCTTTTCCCGGTACTCCTTTTCGATGGCCGCCTTTCCGGTTTCGTACGCTTTATCGGCGGCCGTGTATTGCGCCAGCTTCAGCTTGTGATCAGCCTGGCTTTCCTGGATCTTCTTTTTCTCCTGATCCAGTTCGTACTTCAGCTGGGCAATTTTGCGCGTTTGTTCGTCCGCGATGGCCGCAATACTGGCTTTTCGGGCCGCGTCGATCGCGTCCTGATTGGCTTTCTTCTTATCGTCCGAAAGCTTCTTTTCGTGATCCCGGCGCTTCTTCTCATCATCCGACAAATACCCGGCGTTATCCTTCGACATTCCCGCCAGGCCCGTTTTATTGGCCACGGTGGCATCTTCGGCCGATTGTTCAGCGCCCGCTTTGCTGGTGGCGGTTTTCTTGTCTACGTGGGCTTTATGGTCGGCTTCGATCTTGGATTGCTCGGATTTGATCTTATCCGAATAGCCCTTCCCGTACGCTTCGGCGATCTTCGTCCCGCCCGTACTCCATATTTTAGCCGCCCCGGCGAAGTCCAGATTTTTTAAAGCCGATCCGAAATCTTTGACCAGGCCCAGACCCACCTTCAGGGCTTCCCAGATCCCGGCGATCCCGGCCCGAAGTGGCTGGATGTTATTGTACAGCAGAGCAAAACCGGCCACCAACAGCGCCACGGCGGCCACCACCGCGCCGATCGGGTTCATGGCCATTGCGGCATTTAGTAAGGTTTGGGCCGTGGTTACGGCTCCGGTCACAATCGCCCGGCCTTTTTCGGCGGCCGCCAGGCGAAGGCTGTTCGCTTCGGCCACGATGGCCTGGGCGTTGAACGTCACCAGCGCCACGCCCAGGGCCGCCAGCGAAACCTTGTTTTCATTGACAAATTCCGGAACGGCCCGAATGGCGTTCACGAACGTAATCATACCCGCCACCGCTTTGATCACAATGGGAATAAGCGCCTGGCCTACTTCCACCGACAGGCTTTTCACCTGTTTGCCCATTTTATCCAGTTCGGCGGCCGCGTTGTTATTCTTTTTGTTGAATTCGTCGGTTAAGCTGGTGCCTTTCTTCATTTCCGCCGAAGCCAATTCCTGATACTTTGTTACAAGTCCAGTTTGGTCTTTCAGTAAGGACATTACCTTGCTGGCTTCCTGCGATGTAATTCCCAGGGCTTTCAGATCTTTTTCAACCTTATCGGTAGGTAATCCACGCATCCGATCCGCTAATTCCAACAGGAATTTATTAGGATCCGTATTGATCAAATTCTTTACGTACTGTTCTGATTTGCCCAGATATTCCGCGAATTCGTCCGTAGCAACAGCCGCCGTTTTTAGGATGTTGGTTAAGCCGCCCGCGGATATTTCGGCGCTCATTCCCAATTCCTGAAGGGCCGCGCCTAATCCCATTGTTTCCGCAATTTGCGGGCTTAAATCGCCCAGCTGACCCATTCGGGCCGTAAAATCCGATACCACTGGCGCCGTGGCCGAACCGGCCGCGCCCAGGGCATTTAAAGCCGATCCGATTTCGTTGATCGCCTGGCCCGCATCCAGATCCTTCGTTTCTTTGAATAGCTTCTGAAGCGTACCGATCGAACTGGCCACTTCTTCCGCCCCGCCCGTAAATTCATCGCCCAGTGCCACCACGGCCCGATCCACCGACTCGACAAACCCCAAAACTTCATCTTTGGCAATCCCCAGCTGGCCCGCCACCACGGCGATCGAATTCAGATCTGCAAGTAATCGAAGCGAAGAACGGTAAACCGGCAAAGCTGATTGTCGTTCCGTATATCACGAACCGTTCGGTAATGGAGCGATTCGATGAACAGTTCGGTTGGGATAAATGGCAAAACGATATCCTCGAACTGAAAGATGGATTTATCTGCACGATTACCGTTACGCTGAATAACGGCGATCGAATCAGTAAAACCGACGGAGCAAGCCGTACGGCAATTGAGCCGGTGAAGGGTGGTATCTCCGACGCGATGAAACGAGCCGCCGTCCATTTCGGTCTGGGCCGGGGCCTGTACAACTATCCGAAAGTGTTTATCGAGTGCGAAGGCAAATACATCCCTGATTGGGGTCAGCGTCTGCTGGATGCGCTGGTTGACTCGGTCAACTCGGGCAAGCCGCAGCGCGATGTCGTCATTCTCAAAGAAGAACACGTTCGGCAACTCCAACGGCCGGCTACTGGGGGAAGAGCCCAATAAAGTTCTACTAGACTCCACAAAACAAAATCGCCCCGGCACAATGCGCAGACAGGGCGATCAAAATATAAAGGTTATTACTCCAAACCGGGTACACAAATTGTACCACGGGGCAAAAAAGCAAGTATATGGTTACCCTCCACTACTGGCTGTAGTTTGAATCAAAGTTTAAGCTTACTCCAAAATCTCCAATAAACATGACTGACGAAACCGTTCAGGAAGCCGTGGTGATACCCGGCCCAGAAACCCCTATTGTCTTTTCCGTCACGGATGCGGCAATCAACCAGATGAAAGCCGAACTCCTGAGCCTGACTATTCCGGCTCAGGAAGACCGTGAAGGCTACAAACACATTGTCGAAGCCCGGAAAATGGTGAAGAAAACCCGGCTGGATGTGGGCAAAAAGCATGACGAAATGACCGAGGAGGCTAAATCCTACGTCAAACGAGTCAAGGCCGAAGCCGACCGGATCGTCGGTTCACTCAAGCCGATCGAGCTTCACCTGCAAAGCCTGGAAGATGCTTACGATGCGGAGAAAGAACGTATCCGCAAACAGAAGGAAATTGAAGCGCAGGCCCGGATTGAAAACCGGGTCAACCGACTGCGGTCAGCAGGTATGATCTGGGACGGAGTCGTTGAGATGTTTATTCTGTTGCAGGAACATAAAATTTCTTGGGAGGATATTAAGAATCTTCCTGATGATCAGTTCGAACCCCTAGCTATTGACATCGAAGATCGGTACAAAGCGTATTTGGAAGCCGAAGCGGAAAGGAAGCGACTGGAAGAGGAGGAAGCCGCCCGGAAAGAAGCTGAGCGGATAGCAGAAGAGAAACGAATCCAGGCTGAACGCGACCGGCAGTCTGCTGAACTTAAAGCGGAGAATGACAGGCTGGAAAAGCTTCGCAAAGAGCAGGCAGAGCTCCAGCGGCAGTTGGATGAACAAGCCGCCGAGTTGCAACGCCAACAGGATGTAATGCGGTTGGAACGGGAACGGCTGGAAGAACTAGCCAAACCGAAGGAGACAGAGCCGGTTGCCGAAGTGTCAGTACTTCCGGATCGGGAACCATCTACGGCCGTAACTGTCCCAGTTGCTGAAGCTATTCCCCAAGAGCCTGCATTAGAAGCGCACTGGGCAACCAATTTAAGTAAGGGAGCTCAAAGGGAGTGGGAAAAAGACTTGCAAAAGTTGCGAAAAGTGAGTGAAGACTTTGGAGCTTATAAATACCCGGAATTGGAGTACGTCGATGCGCGAAATGTATTGGAGGAGTTTCAAAACCGGTTAGTGGTTGCAATTGGTCAATTAACAGCAAACATCAGTGAGTTGTGAAAACGATCCTCATCCACACCAACGATCGTTTGAAAGCCGACTCGCTGGAGAAGCTCCTGAAGGTCGACGGCTTTGCTATCCTGGGCAAATCAGTTGCCATCGATACGATCATCACCCGGCGGCCGGACATCGTGCTTACGGACGGGATCGTCGATACCACCCCCTTCGATAAAGTCCGTTTCGTCCTGCTGCTGCCCGAGTTTGACTCTCACCGCATCGCCGACGGACTGAAAGCCAATTACTGGGGCTTTGTGCTCAGTGACGACGGTTTGCAAGGTCTGTATGACTGCCTGCGGTCGGCGCAATCGGGTGAGAAGTTCTTTAGCACGGCCGTGCTGGAAAGGCTCCGACGCTCCGGCGTGGCCGTGCATGAAGAAACGGTGATGAAATCCATCGCCCAGCTGAGCACCCGGGAGAAGGAGATTCTCAGGCTCATCGCTACGGGTTTACCTGGGCACACCATCGCCGACCGGCTTTTCATGAGTTACCGGACACTGGCCAATCACAAGACCAACATGACGGAGAAGCTGAAGCTGGTGTCCGCCAAAAACCTGCCCCACTTCGCTATTTCGGTCAGAGACTATCTGTAGCTCATCTTACTAAGATAACGCTCCTCTTTTAATAAAATAGATCGGTATTTTTCAGACGGCAACGATAAAGTAAAACAGATATATCAATCCAGGTTCTTGTCAATTTATCGAGTAGCATTTAAATCCTACCCATTTGTTAAGTTTATGTCTGATAATAGGTAGATTTATTACGATTTTCTTTTTCAATTAAAGGAATGAAACTATGCTTAACTGCTTAAAAAAAACTTATGGAACACTTTACACACTTAAAGAGGTTAACCTTTGCCTTCTCAACTTTCCTTTATTATTGTCTATTTATTTTCATAACCGCATTTTTCAACCAGGCACTAGCCCAGTATGCTTATGGAATCAACTCCTCAACTTCTGACATTGATGTAGTTAATCTGGCTACCAACCAGGTGGTCAGTAAAATTGCTACAGGTGTAGGGCAAACGAATATTGATATTACCCCAGATAACAGCCGCATCTTTGTGACTAATAATAAGAGCAATACGATTTCTGTATTCAATACCTCCACAAATCAGATAGCGGCTATAATACCAACTCTATCAGATCCGCAGGATATAAAAGTTAGCCCAGATGGTGGCCATATGTTTATTATTAATCAGAGTTCCCAAATTGTTCTGGTTTATAATGCTAATAACTACCAACCCATTTCGACAATTTCCTCAGGGTTAAGCCCTAACAATTTAGTGTTGAGTCCGGACGGAAAAAATCTTTACTGGCTGGCATACAAAACTGGAACTCAGCTTTATGAGATCAAGCACTATAATACTGTTACTAATCAGCTAGAAGAGCCAGTACCCGTTGAACTTGATTTTTTGAGTTATCCCATTCTGAAGATAAGCCCAGACGGAACACGTCTTTACGCAGGCAATAGTGAAAAGGGTATTTATGTTGTTAACCTAGCGTCCAGAAAGCTGGAAACGAAAATTTCTAATACAACCGGGGCGAGTAGTTTTGAAATAAGTCCAGACGGTAACCAATTGTATTTAAGCAAGTCAAGTGAAAAAATGATTCAAATAATTGAAACTGCTACTAATCAAACTGTGTATGCAATTGAAACAGAGAAGCCAACGGACGATCTGGCTATTAGTTCTGATGGGAACCTTATATATGCTGCAAATTCGAACGATAAAGCTGTTACTGTGATTAATACAGTGACCCGAAAAAAGGAAGCCACTATTTCTTTTAATGTATATATCAGCAAATTGGTTCTGCAAAAAAGGAAAACCACGACTCCTCCAGCTTCAGGTCAACCTAACTACGAAGGTTTTCTGGATAAGGTGGAATGTGGTTCCATTCGAGGATGGGTATGGGATAGCAAACGCCCCAATACACCGCTGACCGTGGAAATTTTAGCCGACGGTAAAGTCATTGGAACGGCCTCAGCCAATATATTTAGACAGGATATTAAAGACGCCGGAAAAGGTAACGGCGAGCACGTTTATAGTTTCTCTACTCCTGAACAGTACAAGGATGGAAAGACATATTCAATCAGCGCTCGGGTACAAGGAAGTAATTACACCTTAAAATCCTCGCCCAAAACGTTGACTTGTATTATCCCTCAGCCAGTAGACGGCCCAAGTTGTGACTCGTTCACGAATTATAAAGTAGAGAATGGTGCAAGCCATAAGGCTGTAAGTGGAGTAAAAGTGGTAGGAAACACTATTTATATCGCTACTCATGGAGGTTTAGGAATCTCTACCGATGGAGGAAAGACTTTTACCTATAAAACGACGGCCAATGGACTAGGTCATAACCAGGTGTCAAAAGTCTATGTTGTTGATAATACTATTTATGCCGCCACCTACGGAGGATTAAGCATTTCAACCGATGGTGGGAATACCTTTACCAATAAAACAACTGCCAATGGTTTGTTAATTAACTATATACTAGATGTTCTTGTCATCGGAAACACAATTTATGCTCTTCCATATGGGCAAGGCATCGCCATCTCGACCGATGGTGGAAACACCTTTGAAACCAAAACACGAGATGAGGGATTAGGAGCTCGTACTGTTAATGGAATATATGTCGTCGGCAATATGATCTATGCAGCTACTACCGGGGGGCTTAGTATCTCCAGTAATGGAGGGAGATCCTTTGTCAACAAAACAATGGCTAATGGTCTGGCTGCGAATTCTGTGAGTGGAGTGTATGTAGTTGGAAAAAAAGTTTATGCCTCAACTGGGGGTAGAGGCATAAGCGTTTCGACCGATGGGGGGAATACTTTTACCAGCCGGACGACCGCTGATGGTCTGGGTAGTAACACGGTATGGGGCATATTCGCCCAAGGTAACACCGTTTACGCTTATACTGATAAAGGATTAAGTATCTCTATCGATGGAGGTAATACATTCACAAATAAAACTATTGCTAACGGGTTGGGGAACGATGTAGTACGTGAAGTATATTTAGTTGATAACAAAATATATGCTGCTACTTACGGGAGCTTGTCTTATTGTGAGTCAGACGTTTCATCCAACCGGTTAACGCCATCTTCTAGCCGTATACAGTCAGAGGAGCCTGCTAAAAGTCTGCAATCCAATTCAGCATGGGACGCAGTGCTATTGGGTAACCCAGTTTCAACTGGCATAGTCGAAGTAGAAATAAAAGGTGCTCAGGGCCATCAAGTTAAACTGTCATTAATTGATTCTGAGGGTAGGGTAATCGGTCAAACTCAGGTAAAGATTACAGAAGGCATTGAGCGTCACCGTATAGTGGTGAGAGATAAGCCTCCGGGGCTATTGTTGCTTCAGGTAAGTACTCCTACGCATTCAAAAACGTTAAAAGTGCATAATGCACAATGACCTTTGTTAAAAAGCTTCATGTTTTAAAAAACAAGAAGTCATGATTAACTTTCATGACTTCTTGTTTACAGCTTATGAAAACAATCCATCATCTCTTAAATAAACTCCCCGAAGGCTTTCACGTCTTTATTGTAGGCTTATTGGGAACCCTTGCCGTTCTATTATTAATCATGAGTCTACACAGCCTGCAATAAACTAACAGAAATATTTTCTATAATATAAGTATTATATAAATAATTCATTTGTATTATAGTTTGGTCATGCGTTTCTTTGTAAAAACTTACTCAACGTTATGACCACCGTACAATTAAAAACTCCTATCACCTATTATGGTGGTAAGCAGCTGATGCTGCGTCACATTCTCCCACTCATCCCCGAGCACCACACTTACATCGAGCCTTTTTTCGGCGGAGGAGCCGTCTTCTGGGCCAAAGCACCATCAGCCGCCGAGGTTATCAATGACATCAACAACCGGCTGATAACCTTTTACAAAGTACTGAAATACGATCTGGACGAATTACAGGATCTAATCGACGAAACCTTTCACAGTCGAGCCCAGCATAAACAATCCGATGAGGAGTACTTATCAGGGGAGCTAGAAATCCGGGACGTGCTCCAGATGGCCTGGGCGGTTTGGGTGCAAACAAATATGTCCTTCAGTTCAACGATTGGCGGTGGTTTCGGTTACGACCGCTACGGTAAGTGTGCGATGAAGATTGCCAACAAAAAGAAGTTGCTGACAGATGCCTATCAGGAGCGGCTCAGAAAGGTGACCATTGAATCTTACGACGTGCTGAAGGTAATCAAAGCCTACGATGCTCCGGATGCGTTTTTCTATCTGGACCCGCCGTACGTCAGCGCTGATCAGGGACACTACGCCGGTTACAGTCAGGAAGATTTTGTAAAACTGCTGGACGCCTGCTCAAAGCTGCAAGGCAAGTTTCTGCTCAGTACGTATCCTGAACCGGTATTGATGGATTACCGGGAGCGATTTGGCTGGAAGTCGCAGGATATCGAAAAAACACTGGCGGTTGACGGCCGCCGGAAACAGAACCGCAAGAAGGTCGAGTGTCTGACCTGGAATTACTGATTTTCTTATATTTGTTAACCTTCCACCACGGACAGCTGTACTATGGAATGAATGATGAGGCCCGATATAAAGTCGGGCCTTTTTCTTAAATCTTGATCGAATCAATCTTCTGTTTAGCTGCACCAATCAAGTCGATTAATTTTCTGACGTCTTCTATTTTCAAATAGGCTGTCGTTTTACCGATCGTCCCACTTGTAACAGCAAGGCTGATTGAACCTTTATAAGTGTAAGCTGATATCTCTAAATCGTCTTTTGTCTTATAATCAGCTTCAAAATCATTAAGCTTTGTAACCGACTTGCCGATTTTGCTGATATACTCTAAACCTTTTATTAATCAAGAAATTTCATCATAATCTATATATGATGTATTACTTCTATTCACTCGATCTTCTTTTTTAACTTCAATGGAAATACCATACTCTTTTTTACCGTCGACTGCGTTTGTATATTCTCTAGCTTCAACTATGACTGACGTTTCATAAGAACCACTGACAGTGCCTATTTCCGAAAATGCCTTTATATAAACGCGACCGTACTGCCCGGAAAAGGTCTCAAGCTTTGTTTTAGGTGGTTGGTTTTTAACTTCATCTTGGGAAAAAGCAGCCGTAGAAGCACATAAACTAAAAAATACAATGTAAATAGTTTTCATAGATGACTTGTGAGGTTTCCAGTTAATTTGCAAAAACAGTGCTAGGCCTCTTGGCGCGTGTATGGATTTGACCCCACCGGTATTTTAAGTTATTATGGGGTCAAATTTTATACACATCCTTCGGTTTCTATCAGACAGTACCGGAAATAGAATATCGGCAAACAAAAACCAAAATGTATTCTAAACCTGTCTGGCCTATCCCTTTCCTATAAATGCCGATCAAAGCCGATGGAAAGGGAAGAAAAAGCGACGACTCAACTTCCGGTGGGACCAATAATAAACATTTCAATACCTGACCTTTAATTAGCCAATTACCAGCTATTTGTTGCGAGAACGCTTCAAAGGTCGTTTTGAAATTGTAACAAACCATTGTGAGCTTATTCCTTCATCCTAAGGCGGCCGTTTTAATGCACTCATCAGACCAGAACCCATAGAAGGTTGTGTTGCCAGTCCTCACGAGTGCACACTTACGATCAGACTATCAGGCCTCTTCAAACTGATGGTCTTTTTGTTTGATACACACTTGTTTTTAGTGTCAAAATAGATGCGCTTCGTTTCAAGATTGTTGCTGGACGAAAAACACGAAGCTAATTAAGTTTCGTGTCCGGGGATTCGAGGACCCTAGACAAGTATCCGCCAAAAACCTGCATCACTTCGCCCTATCCGTCAGAGATTATTTGTGTATAGATACTTACTTAGCCAACGAAAGCGCGCTAGCAGTCAGCGCGCTTTCGTTGCATTCCATTTCAAAACGGATGGTTATTCAGGCGAAAAATCGCCTAGCGTGCCTCAATCTTTCGTTGTCAGCTTCAAAGTTTTACTCTTGGTACTGGTTACGATTCGCAACAACAAAATTTCATTGGAGCGATGGTCAAGGGATAAACGAAAGCGCTCCAAGTTTGAGGTAGGTTGCACCGGGGTGATTTTTTTAAGCAACTGTCCCTGAGCATCGATTACCTCCAAGCTAAGCGTCTGACCCTGGGCATTTTTCAACTCAACGTCTACTTCGCCCGACGAAATTGGATTCCCTAGCAAAACAGCACTCCAATCAGCATCATTGGCCGTTTCGGACTGGGACAACCGGAATGGGCTGGGACATTCTACTGTTTTAGGGGCCCATTTTAGTACGTAACTTGTTCCTAATACCCGGGCGCTGATCGAATGGGACTTCCCATCTTTTATGTGTTCTGGCGTTCTGAAATTGTACACGTGTTCTCCGTTACCCTTGCCGGCAGCCTTGATGTCTTGCCGGTATATATTGGCTAAGGTGGACCCGATCACAATTCCATCCGCCGAAAACTCAACCGGCAAGGGTGTATTGGGTTGTTTGCTATCCCATACCCACCCCCGGATGGTGCCGCACTCAACTTTATCCAGGAAGCCTTCATAGTTCCCCGTTGCCGGCGGGGGATTGACCACCACACTCATCGCTCTCATGGGAGCCGCTCCACAGTGATTGTGGGCCACCACACCGACTCCCCCCGAGTACAGGCCCCAGTTTACGGTTATCTGAGCGGTGCCCTGCCCCGCCGTGATAGTTGCATCCCCTGGAACTACCCAGTCATATTTATCTCCAGGAGCACTATTCTTTACTGAGTACGCCAGGTTTTTTTGCCCCGCAATCACATTGAAAGGCCCCGTAATCGACTGGGGTCTACGGGGAATAGTATCTACTTGATGATTAGCCACTACCTGAGTTGCAGAACCCTCCAGCGTTACAACTGCTTTGTGTACACCTGAGCGGTATGTCAAAAAAGTTGAAGTGGCCTGGGATTGCCGGCCAAACCGTCGGATGCCGTTCCCGACCAGATCAGCTACGTAAACATTGCCGCTGTTGTCGGCCCAAAGGCCAAAGGTGCTTCGAATTTGATTCGGAGCAGCGCCAAACCCGTTTCCTCCAGCTACGGTAATACCATAACTGGCATTGGGGCTCCAGCGCTGTACCCGGTAGTTGCCCCGGTCTACTACATAAATATTGCCTTCCGAATCCACGCTGATGGCCGAGAAGAAATCTGACTGGCTGGCTGTTTTGCCTTTCCCCATTTTTCCAATCACGGTTTGCCCCGTGGTAGCTCCGGGAGCCCATTTCTGAACCCGGTTGTTGAACTGATCGATCACATATAAATTGCCTTTGTGATCAATTCCTATATCCATCGGTTCGTAAAACTGATTGTCACCGGATCCCTTACCGTTTCCTCCCGCCACGGTTTGCCCCGTGGTAGCTCCGGGAGCCCACTTCTGAACCCGGTGGTTCCAGCGGTCGGCAATGTACATATTACCGGCCTTGTCCATGCAAATGGCCCGGGGGCCACTGAATTGATTGGCGGCCGATCCTTCTCCATTACCACCCGCTACTGTAACACCAACAGTAGCCCCAGGGGCCCACTTCTGAACCCGGTTTTTGGCGTAATCGACTACGTAAACACTGCCGCTTTCGTCTACCCAGATACTTGAGGGAGAAAAGAATTGATTCATTTCCGATCCTTTGCCATTGCCCCCGGCTACCGTTACACCGGCGGTGGCTCCGGGAACCCACTTCTGGACCCGTTGACTACCATCTTCGAGAACGTAAATGTTTTTCTGGTGATCCACAAAAACATCCAGGGCAATTGGGCTCAAGTTGGAGCCATTGCCGCCAGTTACGACAACGCCTTCGGCTTGCCAGGTCGAGTTAACCTGTAAAAGTGTATTACCCAGATACCAGTCAATGCGCTTGGGAACACCAGAGCCAGCCTGCAGGGTGAGGGTAGCGCCCACACAGGGATCGCCTGTGATGGAAACTTGAGCTTGCGACAGGCAAGTACTGAAGAAAAACACCCCGTAAACAAGGGCGAGTAAGGGTGATGCATTTTTTTCCATTTGTGTTTAGGAATAATGGGTGATGGCCGTTCTGTTTTCAAACTATTTATCAGACAAGCAAGGTATACTATTTCGATTTATTTCAGAGTTATAAAACCAAAATCATGAACATTGTATCTAAAAATTATTCAACAGGAAATTTTACCGTACCCCAGAAATAGTAGTAATGATTTTCAGATTATTGCGTAATGAACCCGCGAAGTATCCCCTTGGTCGATGCTGTTAATGCGCTCTAGGGTGTCAAACAGTAGTTTATCAACAAGCGCATGAAACGATTGACTGCTGTTTACAATAATCGATAAGAATAGTATACGCCTTAGATCTTACTATGATAAGTTGGCGATTTCTCGCTTCTTAATACGAACATCAAAATAATGGTTTCCGGCGTTTGTAGGTATATGTAAAGGATAAAAACCAGGTTGACCGTTTACACAATTTGCTTTGCCTTTCCATTCTAAATGCGGTAGAATTGATTCAGGAGTGACGCCATCTTAACACTTATTCGAGCATCGCCGGAGTCCTTATCTAGCTCCTTACTATTTTTGCAAGAGGCCCCTAAACCGTCTGCTGTTATGGATAAAAGCGAAAAGGAAAATAAGGGTAACGGCGAGTCCGAAAGCAAAGCCACAGCATTGATCGGCATTATCGGTTCCGTAGTAACCATCCTGTTAACAATCTGGAACACTTATACTAAATCGGTAATTGACGCTCAGGAAAAAGGTCTTCAGGAATTAGAGATTCGCTTGAAAGAACGGGCAGCGGGCCTGGAAGAGTCCCGTGAGCGAGTCGAGCGCTACAGATGGGTCTTGTTTCGCTGTTGAAATGCTAACACGACTGAGGTGCGCAAAAGGTCGGTTGCCAGCCTTATTACTTTGTATAAATCCTCTTCGCAGGCCATAGAATTGGCGCTTCAACTCTATGACGCCGACCGCATAAACGCTTTATCACCCAGTGGATTGATCAACGGATTGTATTTTCTAAAAGCAACCGACCCGATGGCCTGGCAAGCTCAGCAAATTGCAACGGGCCGGGAAGTTGTCAAGCGGGTAAAAACCAGAACTGCTGGGCCCCAAACCCGTCAAATTGCAGATGAACTACTCGCATTCTTGTCAACAATTAAACGCTGATTCCGGTTAATCAGGGCGAGCTACCGATCTGAAATCAATTATGGACAACTCAGAAGAACAGGACCAGAATAGAGATTTGCCCCATCAGCAAAATTTTGAAAAGCTAAGAGAAGCTTTTATTAACCTCTTGAGCAGTGTTGATCCAACCATTGACTGGTCGAAGGTCCGTTGGGACCACCAAGCCGGCGAAGGCTTTGGCTCCTGCACCTCCGACGATCCGGAAACGAAACAGAAGCTACTGGCTACGTATTTCGTGCTCAATGCAAACAAGTCAGATGATGAATAAGACCGGATGTTTCAGCCTCGCGGGCTGTTTATCTGATTTGGAGTGTTCTTCTTACTCAACCCGGTACTAAAAAGCGTTCTGCAAATCCCGAGAACAAACCAACCCTTTTGCACGGTTTGGAAGAAATAGGCGCAGCGTTATGCTCAACCCAACTCTCTTTAAAAACAGGCCCCAAGTTATCCCCATCCAACTCTATCTGCTGATTGACGAGATCACCTAGACCGTAGTAAGTAATTGAAAACTACCGGAGTTTTAGCGGAACAGACCCAGGTTTAATTGATGGAAATGTAGTAGCCCTTCTGGAACGAGACTCCAAAAACATACAGCATGGCCCAGGGGTACTGTTTATGTGGTTTGGTGAAGGCTATAAAATCGATTGAATAATTCATACAGGTAGTTTTTTTACAGGCGAACCAAAAGCCTAAACTCTTTTTGCAGGTTTTTCATATGCTCATCAATGGATTTTCCATCGAATACGTCCAGGGGTAAATCCGTACGCACGCCCTTTGTGTCAATTACAAAGGCCGATAAAAGTGTATCTCCTTGTGCAACCAGAAAGTTTAACAAATTGAAAATGGCTTCCAGGTCGAGGCCAATACTACTACGGGTATTGACAAGGCCTTCTGAGTTGACATAGGAGAAGCTAAGGAACATTGTGGATCTGAGTAAAAACACTTCAAATATACAAACTTACCAGTAAGCTACTTTCCTATTAGAAAAAAATGGTTAGAAAACCAAAATTACACACTTTAATAAAAACCGTATTAGCAGATCGGTCCCGTAAAAAGAATAGTTCGAAACATACATGGGCAGGATCGCTCCGGAATAGTGAACGATAAGTGAGACAATTATCGAATGAGGAGCGATTGAAAGACGGAGCGCGGGGGTTGATTTTCGAAGAAAACAGCCAAAATCTTACGCCCTTGCCCCTCCCGAGAGTTGAAATGGGACTGATTAAAACACAAAACCCGGCGAAGGAACCGGGTCTGTCGTACTACCGTAACATTCTTTACTGGGGAGTAAAGTTAGTTGTCTGGTAAATAGGATGTATCTAAATGTATGTGAGTTGTTAATTTAACGATATGAATCGGCGAAATAAGGCAGTATAACCTGTTGCTGCACTTGGCTACGCACCAATTATCCGACTCCTCAGTCGGGCGTATATTCCAGGAGCTGATGGGTCTGATTGATGAAATACGCTTTTCCGGCTGCGCCCGTACCCACCACCAGCGGGCTTGTCAGATCATTAAATTTTTGCCACTGATTAGACGCAGGTCTGAAACTAACCAGTTGCCCGTGGGCCGTGATGATGTACCCCGTCTGATCCAGGGCGAAAGCCTGACTCGCCAGCGTTAAATCATAGTCCGGCGCGGGCGCTTTAATTGCATTGCTAACGGCCAAATCAAGGCTTCCGGGCTTTTCAGCGATTTCAAATTCGTAAAGCTCCCGGGCTAAAACGTCCTTGCGAACCTCCTCATACCCGTAGAAGGGATCGACTGTCGACGAATGACGCGTATCCCCTCCGCCCGTATAAACCCGGTTGTTGATGGAAAACCCGAAGCCTCGGTAACGGATAACCCGACTCGCCATCACCTGACTTTGGATGCGATCGTCGGTGATTTGGGGGATCGCGGGCAGGTTTGAAATGGTTACGTTTACCGGCATCCACCCTTTTACGGCATCGTAAACCACACCCCCGGCATTAAACTTTGTCTGTTGACTGCTCATGTTTCGATACGTTCCCCACAGCGCTACTCCGTACGGTTGCAGAGGGAAGGAAATTGCCCCCCTACCGTAGCGGGGCGGGGCCGCTACGGTTTTCCAGTTATCCGTTGCCGGGTCGTACTCGTAAAAATTCGAAGAATAGACTTCCAGACCAAAACTGGCGAAGGGGTCCGTTTCGCCGGTGGTCGAAAAGCCAACGTACAACTTGCCCGCCACGGTGAAATAACTGAGCCCATCGGCTAATTTGCCCGGAAAATCCTTTTTGGATTTCCAGCTATTCGTTTCAGCGTCATACTGCCATAATTTGGTCAGAAGATCGGGATATTGCCCGTTACCGGTACCGGCGTAGAGATTACCCTGGAGATTGACCAGGAAAAAAGGCGTAGAACCGGGTAATTCGGCCAGGGTCCGCCAGCCACCGGGTTGTTGCGGACTAACGTGGTCCCGCATGCAACTGGTTAAAAACAAAGTGTTTGCAAACAGTAAAAAGAAGAAAGAAAACCGTAGTATAATTGAAGTGAAGTTAAACGTATTGCTTTAAAGAGCAACAAGAAGCTTTTTAATGGGTAAATAGAATCCTGTTGGGCAATCAGACTGGCCCGCCCAAGAATAAAAAAAGCAGTAGTTTCGGCGTTTCTAGTAAAATCGAATAGATTCGCCAGCAGACAAAGCGCTAATAGCCAGGAGACTTACTTTTTCCGCAACCAGATACTACCTCCCGGATTATACAGAAAAAGCGGCATGTTCTTGGCGAACCAGGTCTGGTACTGCTGGTGCATGAACGAATTGAAAAACAGGATTTCAAAATCATGATTGTACATCATGAAGTTGCGCAGCATGTAGCTTTCATTCCAGCCAAATCCCTTCCAGCCCAGCACCCATTCTTCCGGGTATTCAAACGGGTAGAAGATGTCGTGGAAATGAATAACAACCCCGCTCTTCAGATTCGGCAGAATCTCGAAAAAGATGTAATTGACATCACTACCGGTTTTGGCCACGTGCGTTGAATCAATAAACAGCATGTCGTTGGGTTGCAGGGCCTCGAATAAGTGCACCGGAATCGACTGCACCCCAAACTCCAGGACCGTCACCTTCCGCTGATCTTCCGGACGGAGCAAACCGTACAGCCGCTCCGGATTGGGATCAATGAACGTCAACTTTAGACTATCATCGAAAAACGACTCGCTGGTATCCAGCATAACCGCCGAGCTAAAACCGGACCCTACTTCAATGATCTGCTTTGGCTGCAGATGCCGCATCATGGAATGCAGCACAATCGCATCGCCGTAACTGTACAAATCATTGTGGTAGTAATACCGGTAGGAAGGGTGTGGATGAGTCGGAAAGGGGATTGTCGGGTAAAACTTGGCAAATTCCTGCAACAACCGGTATTGGTAGCGTTTCCGCAAGTCAATGCCTTTCAACTGCCGGGGTCGCCGGGAGAACAGAGTCGTGCGGAGCGGAGTCAATTCTTCGGCGTTTACAATGGGGCTGTAAAAATGTCCAGGCGGAAACATTGTCTGATAATGCTCCAACTGCAAACGCATATTCCGGATATAAGGAATATGATTCAACAGGTTTTTAATCAGCGTCTTCATACGTATCTCAAAGGGTCGGCTTAGGTAATAATACAGGATTCAATAAACTCGCAAAGGGTTGTAAGTGTTATTGACTATCAAGCCGTATCCTACTTTTATGGCTAACCTTGTCTATTAAAAAGTAGACTTTACCGTTGTTCTAAAGCGGCTTTTTAACCGCTTCTAGCTCTTTATCGGCGTCAGGGAAAATAGGTGAATGGAATTCGACTTTTTTCTGAAAAAATTCCCGACTAGCTGCTTAGTGAATCTTCACAAAGGGGTAGGTAGCAGGTAATCAATTAGGGCTATATCCTTCGACCAGAAGATCCGGTGGCAACCCGGCTTCAAACCCTTGATCGACATTGAAATTGAGTCGTACCTTCTGAAATGACGCGCCGTTACCAATCAAATTTTTCGTCTGATTGGCCGCTCAGTAGAATTTCGCCGGAAGTGGCTGGGAAAGCGTTATGTTTGCCCGAACATAACGACTTTCTATGAAGCTTATTTTACCGATCCTACTCCTGCTGACCGGCCCGGCAATCCAGGCCGCTACGCTGCAGGATTCGACTCGCACCCCCAAAGACTCCCTGCGCAGAATTCAACTGAACGAGGTAGTGGTGTCGGCTTCGCGGGTTCCGGAAAGCATCCTGAAGTCGCCGGTAAGCATTGAACGGCTTGACGCCCGGCAGATTCGCCAGTCTGCCCAACCCTCCTACTTCGACGCCATCGAAAACCTCAAAGGTGTTCAACTGCTGACCTCCAGCCTGGGTTTCAAGGTGTACAACACCCGGGGATTCGCCAATCCGACCAACGTCCGGTTTGTGCAGCTGGTCGACGGGCGGGACAACCAGGCTCCGCATATTGGTGCGCCCATTGCCAGCGCCCTAGCTCCCGCCGATCTGGATATTGAGCGCCTAGAAGTGCTGCCGGGCGCGGCCTCCGCCCTGTACGGATTGAACGCCCTGAATGGCCTGGTCAACCTCATCACCAAAAGCCCCTTTGATTCGCCCGGCCTGAGCATTAGCCAGAAAACGGGTGTTAACCACTTGAACGACCCAGCTACCGGTGCCCGACTGTTCAGCGAAAGCAGCCTTCGCTACGCCCACCGCCTGGGCGACAAACTGGCGTTTAAAGTAAATCTGGTCTATCAGACGGGGTACGACTGGATAGCCCACGACCCCACGGATCTGAACCCCAGCGCCAATGCCTCACTCGGTCTGCTCGGTTCCGACAATCCGGGACGCGATCGGGTGAATGCCTACGGCGACGAATCGGCCAACCGTCGAACCCTCACACTGGGCGGCAAACGGTATGTCGTGGCGCGAACGGGCTATTTTGAAGGAGAAGCCACCGATTACCGGCTGCGCAACCTGCGCGGGGACCTGGCGCTGCATTACCGCATCCGGCCTAATCTGGAGGTTATTTACCGCTATCAGGGGGCCACGCTCAACAATGTTTACCAGCGTACCAACCGGTTTCGACTGGAAGACTACCGACTCGATCAGCATAGTCTGACCCTGCTATCGCCTTCGTTGCAAATCCGGGCCTACCGGACCCGCGAAAACACGGGCCGCTCTTACAACATCCGCTCGATGGCCGAAAACGTTGACCGAAGTTTTAAGTCCGACGATCAATGGTTTGCCGACTTTGGCCAGCAATTCAATGCCGGTACCGCTGCTGGAATGGCTGTGCCGCTGGCTCTTGAAGCCGCAAGGTCTGCCGCGGATCAGGGTCGTCCGCAGCCCCACACGCCCGCCTTCGACGCCGAGGTAGAACGGCTTCGCGCCATTAACAACTGGGATCAGGGGGCTGCCCTTCAGGTAAAGTCGTGGCTTTATCACCTGGAAGGGCAGTATGAACCCACCAAAACCTTGTGGAAAGCGCTGGCTGACCGGACCCAACTGCAGGTGCTGGCCGGTTTTGATTATCGCCAGTACGTGGTCTATCCCGACGGAAATTATTTCATCAACCCGGAAGCGCCGGGCACCAATCTGATTTACACCAAAGGCGGAGGGTTTGTGCAGGCTTCGCGCCCCTTTTTCAACGAAAAACTAAAGCTGACCGGCTCCCTGCGTATTGATAAAAACCGGTATTTCAACCCGCAGACCAACGGGCGCATCGCGGCCGTCTTTTCGCCCGGACAGGCGCATCACCTGCGTATGGCTTACCAGAACGGCTACCGGTTCCCCTCGCTCTTTGAAGCCTTTTCCAATGTCAATTCCGGCGGGGTCAAACGTGTGGGCGGGCTTCCGATCATGTCCAGGGGTATTTTTGAGCAATCGTATTTCCGGACCTCCATTGAGGCTTTTCAGACTGCCATCAACACCGACGTCAACGTCAACAAACTAACCACCCCGCAGGCCATCGAAAAAAACAAGGGACTTCTTAAACCGAACACGTACACCTACCTCAAACCGGAGCGGGTGAACAGCCTGGAACTGGGCTACAAAGGATTTCTGCTGGGCGGGAAATTGTACGTCGATGCCGATGGGTATTACAACATCTACCGGAACTTCATGGCGCAGGTGGAAGCCAATATTCCGGCCGGCACCCGGCCGGATTCGCTGGCATACTACCTGGCCGACCGGACCCGCCAAAACCGCTACCGCCTGTGGACCAACTCAAAAACCACCGTTTATAATTACGGGGCCAGCCTGGGCCTTCGTTACGTGTTTTCCCAGAACTGGATTGCTTCCGGCAACGCATCCCTGGCTCAGCTAAGCCGCAAGGAAAGTGGTGACGGGTTGGAGGAAGCCTTCAACACACCAAAATGGATCACCAACCTAAGCGTCTCGAACGCCAGTCTGTGGCACGGTCTCGGCTTCTCGGTCGCCTACAAACACCAGAGTTCTTTTTTGTGGCAGTCGTCGCTGGCAACCGGTATGGTACCAGCAATTCATACCGTCGACGCCCAGATGAGTTACCGCATCCAGCGCCTACGACTCGACCTAAAACTTGGCGCCAAAAATTTGTCGAACCACCCCTATACCACGTTTGTCGCCGGTCCCAGCGTGGGCGGCTTCTATTATACTACCCTGACGTGGCATTAGTCGCTCCTGGTTAGTTGACCCTTCTGAAACACGCCCCAAAGCGTACTCGACACACACCATACCCTAGCAGAATTGTGTGTTGGGAGTAGGGATTGGGAAAAGCAACGGGCTGGCCGCTAGGTTACCAAGCCCGTTGCTTTTGTTTCATTGAAGTTTCACCAGTCTAAACCGTCTCGCTCTTTTCCCCTCTCCCAGTTGCAGGATGTACAGACCCGCTGGCCACTGCTTGCCCGCCTGAATAATCTCCTCCGTCTGCGGCATATCCTCCGCGTTAAAAATCAGTCGTCCGTAAGCATCATGAATGAATACAGGCATTTTGCCGCCGTATCTTCCCTGCACCTTTAGGGTAAACGATTCGCGGAACGGGTTGGGGTAATAGAGTACCTCCATCTCATCCCCGTCGGCGTTGGCTTCAACCCGGCCCTGCGGGGTTTGATTAATCACAGTAAAGTTCAGGGTCAGCGGAGTGCCCACCGAGCCGGTTGCCCCCGCCCCCGTGTAAGGCGTCACCGTCAGGCTGTAACTGCCCACCGGCGGAATCCAGTTGTTGTAGTCGCCGTTGCTGTCGCCAAACAACGAATAGGGCGCCCCCGTCTCGGTCTGGGTGCGGTTCTGACGACCACTCAGCACCATCCGCACCGAGCCCACCGTGGCCGGGGACGTGTTGGCCCGCAGGTTCAGGTTGCGCGAAGCCAGCGTGGCCAGGTTGATCTGCTCACCGTTGCTCAGCAGCCTGATCTGCTGATCCGTGGTGGCATTCATCAAGCTCACACTCACCACGACAGGGCCCGTCGAGCCGGCCGGGTTGACCGTTATGCGGATGGTTTCCTGCTGGCTCAGGGCTGGCGAGCCGTTGTCGGTCACCCGGATGGTCAGGCTGAAGCTGCCGGTGGTGGTGGGTGTCCAGCTAAAGGCACCGGTGCTGGCGTTGATGCTGGCATCGGTTAGGCCGCTGACGCTGTAGGTGAGCGTCTGGGCGGGCAGGTCAGTGTCGGTGGCCTGGGCGGTAAAGCTCAGCGGCTGGCCCACCACGGCGGTTTTACTGCCGATGCCCGTCAGCACCGGCGCGGTGTTGACGGTCTTGATCGTAATGACAAAGCTATCACTCACGCTCCCTCCTTTACCGTCACTGGCGATGACCTTGATGGATAGGCTGGCGGGGTTTGCACTGGTGGGCGTTCCGCTAAAGGTGCGGGTGCTGGCGTTGAAGCTTAACCAGGCCGGAAGAGCCGAGTTGTTGTCCAGCGTGGCACTGTATGATAAACCGTCTCCATCCGGATCGGTGAAAGCCGTTGCGCCAAAACTGAAAGCGAAGCTGCTTCCTACCTGTACCACCTGATCGGCCAGGGCACTGCCTACCACCGGTGGCCGATTACTGATAGCCTGCTCGACCACAGTAAAGTTCAGGGTCAGCGGGGTGCCCACCGAGCCGGTTGCCCCCGCCCCCGTGTAAGGCGTCACCGTCAGGCTGTAACTGCCCACCGGCGGAATCCAGTTGTTGTAGTCGCCGTTGCTGTCGCCAAACAACGAATAGGGCGCCCCCGTCTCGGTCTGGGTGCGGTTCTGACGACCACTCAGCACCATCCGCACCGAGCCCACCGTAGCCGGGGACGTGTTGGCCCGCAGGTTCAGGTTGCGCGAAGCCAGCGTGGCCAGGTTGATCTGCTCACCGTTGCTCAGCAGCCTGATCTGCTGATCCGTAGTGGCATTCATCAGGCTCACACTCACCACGGCAGGCCCCGTCGAGCCGGCCGGGTTGACCGTTATGCGGATGGTTTCCTGCTGGCTCAGGGCTGGCGAGCCGTTGTCGGTCACCCGGACGGTCAGGCTGAAGCTGCCGGTGGTGGTGGGTGTCCAGCTAAAGGCACCGGTGCTGGCGTTGATGCTGGCACCGGTTAGGCCGCTGACGCTGTAGGTGAGCGTCTGGGCGGGCAGGTCAGTGTCGGTGGCCTGGGCGGTAAAGCTCAGCGGCTGCCCCACCACGGCGGTTTTACTGCCGATGCCCGTTAGCACCGGCGCGGTGTTGGTAATCGCTTCGGACGTTACCTTTATCAGATCCCAGGTCGCCGTAAAGGGGGTTGAATTTAGGGACGTGCACACAATCCCGACTGCCAACGCCCGGACGCCCTGGATAGCTTCCAGCAACGGCCCACTAACGGCAATAGAAGACCCAAGATCCGTTAGGGCGCCCCCGTCTTTGGCATACCTGGGCTGCACCCGGCCCGTCGATTTATTGACCGACAGAAACAAATCAAGCGACCCGCTAGGCAGCCCCCCCGGCAAATTATACGTAACGCTGCTGGCCACTCCGTTGCTTTCATACACCACTTCAATGCCCCCCGTACCACCATCGGCCGCTAGTGCCACTTTCACGTAGTTATCCTGATCGCCCACGCCAATGTACAAACCCTGCGATTGGTGGTACTGAGGAGTCCGGTTATTGAAAAAAGGTCCCAGCAGCCGGGTCTGCACCCTGAAAGGTCCGGGCGTGCTATTGGTGTTAACCCCAAACTGAAAACCGTTTTCCTGCGTGTTTACAGCCTGAAACGGATCACCCGCCGTAGCTTCGACCACCGAAAAGGCCCCCACGGCTCCACCAGCCACCAGGTTGTCTTCATCAAACAAGTCCAGGTAATTGATCCCTGTGACCTTGGGCAGCATCAACCCCGTGAAACCCAAGCCGAATAATCCCGTGCCCGGATCGTTGTTGAACAGATTGTACTCAATCGGTAAGTTCGTGCTCAGACCGTTGGCCGCATCCAGGGGAAAGTAGTCGACATCGTCATTGAGTCCGTCGTTATCATCGTCCGGATCATTGAAGTCGGATACTTTATCCCCGTCGGCATCGCTCGGGCGGCTGGAAGAGGAACAAGGGTTAGAGGCATTGTCAATTTCATCGGCATTGCTGTAGCCATCTCCATCGTCGTCAAACGCCGTGCTGTAGGCCGCCGAGCAGCCCCCACCACCTCCTTCGGGTTCGAAAACGTAAATCTGATTCTGCAAATAACACACCACCCAGACCGTGCCGGGAAAGATGTCATTGTCGCCCTGAGCGGTGATGTCCAAGGGCTGCGAACCGAAGTTGGAAGCAAACGGCAGGTCCAGGTTCCTCTTCTTGGCTCCCAGACTGTTGGTCACCCCTGTACCACTGGCATTGAGCGTAATCTTCTGGATGGTCCCGTCAAAGGAAGCCACCAGTAAATGACCTTTTAATGCATTGTTGAAACTAGAAGACGTATACTCGGTAATGCCGTTGGTAGATACCGTATAGGTTACCAAGGCATTATCTTTCTCCCCCGGATTCTGAAAGTCCCCCTCAATGGGGTGTGCCATGCTCAGAGGCACCGGCGGCCAGTCCGATGGCAGCGGGTTGGCCCCGCTCGTGCTGGTGCGCCACACCCCGCTCGTGCCGTTGTGGGTGTACAATCCCGCCCCCGCTGGGTTGGCCCGGATCGGGTGCGGATGCCCCCCGTAGAAGCTGCCCGCCACGTAATTATTCAGATCGCCCACGTAGTGGAAGTTGTCCAGGTTGTTCACCTTTGGATCATTCGGCCCCGCCCCCGTCGAGCCCGGCTCGCCGGCCACGTAGTTGTTGGTGGCCGTACCCACCCCCTCACTGGCCGGATGACCGCCCCAGCCCGGGTTGGCCCCGTTGTCGGTCACGTACATCTTGCGGGACCGGGTGATCACCAGATCATAGGCGTTGCGAAACCCACTGGCAAACACCTGCACCGGACCTCCCGCCACCAGCTTGGCCTGGTTCAAGCCGTCGTTGCCCCCAAACGGATCGTTGGCGTCAGGGTTGCCCGGCCGGTCGGGGTCGTCGAGCGTGGGCAGGTCATACTTGTAAGCCGTGTTGCCACTGCCCCTGGTGGGCAGCGCTTCGATCACCGCCAGGTCAATCGACAGCACACAGGCCGCCAGGGCATACTCGGGCGTGTAGGCAAAGTTGGTCGAGGGAGACCCCGCGTTGGTGTGCCCCCCCACCACCAGGTAGAGCCGGGTGCCGTCCAGTTGCAAGCCGTTGGTGGCGTGGTTCTCCTCGGAGCGGGGCAGCCCCCGCACCAGGTCGACTTTCACCCAGCCCGTGGGGGTTTTGGTCAGTTTGGAGACGATGCCCGAGTTGGTGTCCAGGTTCAAATCGCCCTCGGGTCCGCCGATGCGGCTGTCGCTGGAGGAGACGTAGAGGATGGGGCTGCTGGCGGTGCCGCTGACCAGCAGGCCGGTGACCTGTCGGGTGGTGACCGCAGGGGCCAGTGAGCCGTCGTCGTTGTGGTTGGGGATGGTGTTGATGAGGCTGATGGTCTCCTGGCTGGCGATGGCGTAGTCGTTGGGGGCGTTTTTGACGATGGTCAGGACCTTGATCAGGCCGTTCTGCTGGGCCACGTAGAGTTTGCCGTCAGGTCCAAACTGTAGAGAGGTGGGGTTTTTCAGGCCGGCGGTGATGTCGAGTCGGCCGTTGGGGTTGTCTTTCAGCAAACTCGACTTGAAATTAAAACTAGCGTTTTTGACCTGCTCTTTAGAAGGCTTGGCGTTGCGTACTTTTTTAATCAGTTTATATAAACCCCTGAATTTATTCTTATCAGGTCCTTTGCCCTGTCCCCAGGCGTCCGGAGCGTTGAAACAGGTAACGAGCGCCAGCCATACGCAGATACTGTTCATCACCAATGTGAATCGGGTAGATGTATTTTTCATCTGATTTCAGTAAGTGAATGGTTAATTAAGAAACAGGAGGTTGAGATAATAAAGCAACGTGTAAGACGCAGGAAACTGAACGTTTGGCGTTTCAGCTATTTTCTCGATTTAGATGGCGTTAAGAATTTTGTCGCCTGATGCGTTGTATAAGGAATAGGCCTCTTACCAGTAGTTATCAAATCGATACTATTCTTTCGCAGGGTTAAGAATATTTAACTATATGACCTATGATTATCAATAAAGTATCAACAATTTTTTACTTCTTAGCTAATTTAACTACTTATCTATAATAAGAACCTTTTGAATTATCGATACCAATAAGCCGTAAAATCCTTAATTATACTTATAACAGTCGTGTTCGACCTGGACCATTTACTGAACATACCTAAAAAACTTTAACTTGGTTTAACATATGTAAATAAGACTCCCCTACTATGTTTTGCCGGTTTATCTCTCGTTTTACTATCAATGCTTTAGACCTTCCATCGACAGGCTTATTTCGACTTAACGGGATACTACAAACCGCTTAAAACCTAATTACAGGTATTAATCGATGCTGACAACTTCGTCAAAAAGAATTCAAAAGTAGACCTTGAATAGTAGGGGAACTATAAGAAAAAAGACAAATCCTATAAATTTAGAAGCACACTTTCATTCCAAAACGGTTTGGCGACAGGTAATAGAACCTCAATAGTTGATATATCATAAACAGAAGTCTAACTATTACAAACTTCGATACCAGGTTTTCTTACGTCATTCAAATGCCTTTCAATACTAGATAAACAACTTAAAACCCTAAACTATAAACTGCAAAACCTGCTAGAAGCACATTATTTTTAGCCCCCCTTTTGCATCATTAGTAATCTGTATAGTAAAGCGAACGTACAGAAAGAATGGAGAGAAAAAATGCCAATCGAGAAAACACAATGGTATTTTTTCTCATAAAATCGACTACCATCCAATTGCTACAAATAGAGAAAAACAATCGAAAAGACAAGAATTAAGGGCATTGCAAAATATGGATAGCTGGAACGGTAGATAACTATATCGAATTACTTACTCAGAAAACCCTCAGATATAACAAAGCCTACTTATATTGTATGGTACAAAAAACTACAAATACCTATCATTTAAAATACTACTTCAGCACAAAATATAAGTATATGTAATCTAGCGCCTTATCTATTTGATAAAACGTTTTGCGAGTATAGAAAATGAAATTCTTTGCGAAGATTTATTGTCGAGTGTTGTGGGCATTCTCTCTGTTGCTGACCAATTGTTCTTTGTTCGCGCAATCTAGTCAACTACCCCGCCCTGTACCCATTAATTATCAGCAAGGACTACCCCAGGCATTCGTTACCTCAATCGTACAGGACCAGCAGGGCTTCATCTGGGTAGCCACCCGCGATGGCCTTAGCCGCTTTGATGGTCACCAATTCAAAACGTTTCAACCCTCAACCGATGGCCGTCCTTCATTATCCTATACAAGCATTACCAAGCTCCAGGTTGACGACCAGGGCCAAATCTGGATTTTCACCGAGCAGGGCGGCATTGACATGCTCAATCCGGAAACTGAACTCTTCACTAATTTCTCGCAATTGCCGTTCTTTCAACGCGCCTTCGGAAAGCGTTCCATCCTGGGTTTTTACCCCGATCATCACAACCGGCTCTGGGTTTCTTTTGCGAACGATGGTTTGGCCTGTATTGATTTGAAAACCCGCAGATTTCGCTGGTTTCCGCCGAACAATCATCCTACAACCCTTACGTTAGCCGGCCGGAGTATACTGGAAGATCGATTCCAGACGGTCTGGATTACAACCAATACCGGATTGGCCTACTTTGATGAAAACACCCAACGGTTTGTGGCTAAATCGCCCGACAATCTGCCCGAAAAAGACCGAATTCATACCCTTGATCAACGGCCTACCGGTGAGTTGATCCTCGGCTCTGACAATTTTTTTTCCGTCTGGGATGCGCGCAACGGTACGCTTCGACCGCACGCCTTGCCGGCTAAAAGTGAAGGAAAAAACTACTGGGGCTTCCAGATAGCCCGTGACAGCCGGGGAGTTATATACGCAGCCTACCGGAATTATCTTTTCCGGTACACCGAAGAACGCGGCCCTCAGATTATTGCCCATTTTCCCCAGTTCTCCAAACGGTGCCTTAGTCTGTTCATCGACCAGTCGGATGTGCTCTGGATGGGTACAGACGGGTCGGGTATTCTTAAATACGATCTGCGGGCGCATCAGTTTCAGACCGCCAGTTACGAAACCGCCTTCTTCCAGGATCTGCTGCATTCGTGGCTGGCGGCCTCCCCGCGACTTTCTGCCGACGAATTGGCTGTCGACCCCTACTTTTTTCGCTATACAATTGACCAGCAGGGCGTAATTTGGATGAACACGGGTTTGGCAACTTGTTACCAGCTTGATCTGGCGACGCGTCAGCTACGGAAGCTTCCCTTGCCCGCCCGTTGGCCCAACAGCCCCAAGCCCACCAAGCCGATGGTAACCGATGAACAAAACCGGGTGCTGGTGCTGGATGCCGGTCAGCTATGGCGCTATGAGCCCGACCAAAAGGAGTGGGTTCGCCTGCCTCACCAGTTTGATCCCGCCCTAACCGGAGAAGTGGTGCAGATGGTGATTGATCCGCGGGCTTTCTGGCTGGCGACCGCCCAGAACGGACTTTTCCGGCTGGATCGGCGCACCAATCAGCTCCGTCAGTTTACCCACCAACCCACCGTCGCCACCTCGCTGAGCAGCAACATTCTAATCAGCTTGTCGGACGATCCGGAACGTCCGGACCGCCTGTGGATAGGTACTTTCGGGAGTGGCCTTAGCATATTTGATAAACGAACCGGCAGGAGCCGTCGCCTGACCACCGCGAACGGTCTTCCCAATAATGTGATTTATTCGGTTATTCCGGACCAAAATAGGTATCTGTGGATGGGGACCAACCAGGGGCTGTGCCGCCTGAACCGCCGAACTTTTCAGACAAAAACTTACACGCACGAGGATGGGTTGCTGGCCGACGAATTCAACCGATTCCACTACCTGAAACTCCCCAACGATTCCATCATCTTGGCGGGTCTGGAAGGCTTTACGGCATTTCATCCGGCTAGGTTGGCCGACGACCACTTCCAGCCCAGAGTGGAACTGACGCAACTGATGATCCATAACAAAACCATCGCGTCTGGCGATGAATCGCCCCTGACTCAGCCCATTCAGGGGGTCGACCGGATTGAGTTGCCCCACAACCAAAACTTTCTGACCATCCGGTTTGCGGCCCTTCAGTTCAACAATCCCCCCAAAAATCGCTACCGTTACCAACTTCAGGGCCTGGACGACAACTGGATTGAAACCGATCAACCCCAAACCGTCTATACGTCGTTACCGCCGGGGCGGTACACCCTGCTGCTGAACGCGTCGAACACCTCCCGTATCTGGAGCTCCCAGGTGCGTCGGTTGTCCGTCATCATTCATCCGCCTTGGTGGGCGACCTGGTGGGCGTATGGGTTGTACGTGCTGATCGTTGTGGGCCTGGTCTGGGCGTTTGTCCGCTCGTACATCAACCGCCTGCGGTTACGGCAGACGATGCAATTACACCTCCAGAAAATTGCCTTCCAGAACAAAGAGACCCAGCAACTCAGGTCATTGGATGAGCTAAAAACCCGCTTTTTCACCAACATTACCCACGAGTTTCGCACGCCCCTGACTCTGATTATGGCCCCGGTCGAATCCTTACTGACCGACTTGCAGGATACCACCTATGCCAAACGGCTGGGCCTGATCAGCCGGAATGCCAAACAGCTACTGGGGCTTATTAATCAGTTGCTGGAATTGACCAAACTCGACGCCCACCTGATGCTCGTGGAGGAAACCATTGGCTGGCCGGGGTCTTTTGTCAAAAGCCTGGTTCAGCCCTTCGAAGAACTGGCGCAGGCTAAAAACATTCAACTGACTTACACCTCCGAGGTCACATCGCCTTACTGGTTCGACCGCGAAAAACTCGAGCGAATTATCAGCAACCTGGTGTCCAATGCCATCAAGTTTACCACCAGTGATGCAACTGACGGCACGATGGGAAAGGTGGCCGTGCGCCTGGCGGAAAAGAACGGCCTTCTGCTGACGGTAACCGACACGGGGATCGGCATCCCGCCCAAGCAGCTTCCTCATATTTTTGACCGGTTTTATCAAGTGGATGACTCCCGAACGCGCCAGCAACAGGGCACGGGCATCGGTCTGGCCCTGGTGAAAGAACTGGTGGATTTGCAGGGTGGTCGCATTACCGTCAACCGGCTAGACAACACAGAATTACCCTGGCAGACGCGCTTTCAGGTGTGGTTACCCTGCCGACCGGCCGGGGCCAGTAACGTTGCCCCGAATGATTCTATACGTTTCTCCCAATTCGAACCTACCATCGTCAGGGTGCCGTGGCTTTCCGAGCCCTCCGTCATGGCGTCCGCAGGGCAGGAAACCGAACCTCAGGAAGGCCCCCTGCTGCTGGTGGTTGAAGACAACGACGAACTGGCCGAATTCATTGCCGACAACCTGCCACGCTCCCACCGCGTCGTTCGGGCGGCCAATGGAGCCGAAGGCGTGAAACTGGCCCTCGATCAGATTCCGGATTTGGTGATCAGTGATGTGCTGATGCCGGTTATGGATGGCTACACGCTCTGCCAGCACCTGAAGCAGGATGAGCGCACCAGCCACATCCCGGTTATTTTACTAACGGCCAAGGCCACGTTGGAAAGCCGGTTCGAAGGGCTTTCTCGCGGGGCGGACGATTACCTCATCAAGCCGTTCCACGTTCAGGAACTGCAACTGCGGGTGCACAACCTGCTGGAACGGCAGCGTCGGATGCGGGCCTGGATAAAAGCGTCGCTGGTGTCGCATCTGGATTTGCCCGAAGTGGTGGAGTCGTTGCCCACGGATCCCTTCCTGGAGAAGCTCTACGGGATTATTGAAAAGCACCTGGAAAATTCAAATTTTGGCGTGGAGGAACTGGCGACCGAGATTGCCATAAGCCGCACCACCTTAAACCGGAAACTTAAAGCTTTGACGGGTTTATCCACCCGGGATTTGATCCGCAATTACCGGCTCCGGCAAGCGAGGGAATTGCTCCGGCAGGGTTACAACAGTTCAGAAACAGCCTACCGGGTTGGCTTCGAAAGTCCGGCCTATTTCACCAAGAGCTTCCGGGAGTTTTACGGCATGACCCCGCTGGAGTATGTCCGCCAGTCCTAACCGAAAACGGCGGGTTGAAACGGCGGGCGTCGTCACTGGCCTAGTCTCGTTTCGGGAAGGTATTCGGGTAAACCGTTTTCATTCGTTAACGGGAAATTTATCGTAGGAAAGATATTTGTAGCCATTCATTATCTTCTTTCCTATATTTGCCCAGCTTAACACAAGCCAAACTTTAGGGGTGTTCGCCTTCGGGCGGGCTGAGATGATACCCTCTGAACCTGAACAGGGTAATGCCTGCGAAGGGAAAAGTGACTCGTTGGACCAAACCGTACGTGGCTGCGTAGGTGGTTTGGCCATTCATTTTCATCCTCCCCGCTGTTTGGCCGAACCGAAACCGGTAGCCAAATCATGCAAGTCAAACTCAATTCAAAACCCGTCGATTGTCCGCCAGCCAGTACGCTGCTGGGGCTGTTGCAAACCCTTGGTCTGTCCGACCAGAAAGGCATTGCCGTAGCCTGCAACGACCGCATCATTCCCCGCGCCCGCTGGGGCCAGACTTCCCTTCAGGAAGCCGATTCCATCACGCTTATTCAAGCCACTCAGGGAGGATAATTATGAGCCAGAAAACCGAGAAACAGCCTGCACCGCCGTCCATCACCCGCGAACCGCTGACGGGATCGCGCAAAATTTACGTACCCGGTCAATTGCACAACATTCGCGTGGCCATGCGCGAAATTTTGGTTTCGGATACCGTCAGCCACCTCAACGGTCCGGAAATCAGAACCGCCAACGCGCCCGTTACCGTCTACGACACCAGCGGCCCGTACACGGATCCGGCGGTGCCCATCGACCTGCAAAAAGGCCTGCCCCGGCTGCGGGAATCCTGGATTCGGGAGCGTAACGATGTGGAAGAACTACCGGATTTTTCCTCTGATTACTGCCGCCAGCGTATGTCCGATACCCGACTGGATTCGTTGCGGTTCGAGCACATCCGTAAGCCGCTGCGGGCCAAACCGGGCCAGAACGTCACGCAGTTGCACTACGCGCGTCAGGGAATCATTACGCCGGAGATGGAATACATTGCTATCCGCGAAAATCAGCGCATTGACGCCATTCGGGGGGCTGACCCGCTGAAAGAGCAGCACCCCGGCAACAGCTTCGGAGCCAACACGCCAAAAGGCTTCATCACGCCGGAATTTGTGCGGCAGGAAGTGGCCGCTGGCCGGGCCATCATCCCCTCGAACATCAACCACCCGGAAAGTGAGCCAATGATTATCGGGCGTAATTTTCTGGTAAAAATCAACACTAACATCGGTAATTCGGTGGTGACGTCGAGCATCGAGGAAGAGGTCGAAAAGGCGGTATGGAGTTGCCGCTGGGGGGGCGATACGCTGATGGATTTATCGACGGGCAAGCACATTCACGAAACCCGGGAGTGGATTATCCGTAACTGCCCGGTGCCCGTCGGAACCGTGCCGATTTATCAGGCGCTCGAAAAAGTGAACGGTAAAGCCGAAGACCTGACTTGGGCGCTTTTCCGCGACACGCTCATCGAGCAAGCCGAACAGGGGGTCGATTATTTCACCATTCACGCGGGCGTTCGGCTGCGTTACATTCCGCTGACGGCCAAGCGGGTAACGGGCATCGTGTCGCGGGGTGGCAGTATTCTGGCCAAGTGGTGTCTGGCGCATCATCGGGAAAATTTCCTGTATACGCACTTCGAGGAAATCTGCGAAATCATGAAAGCCTATGACGTGGCGTTCTCGCTGGGCGACGGTCTGCGGCCCGGTTCCATTGCCGACGCCAACGACGCGGCCCAGTTTGCCGAACTCGAAACGCTGGGCGAACTGACCAAAATCGCCTGGAAACACGATGTACAGGTGATGATCGAAGGCCCTGGTCACGTACCGATGCACCTGATCAAGGAGAACATGGAAAAGCAGCTTCAGCACTGCGACGAAGCACCGTTTTACACTCTTGGGCCGCTGACAACCGACATTGCGCCCGGTTACGACCACATCACATCCGCCATCGGAGCGGCCATGATTGGTTGGTACGGAACGGCCATGCTCTGCTACGTGACGCCGAAAGAGCATCTGGGGCTGCCCAACAAAAAAGACGTCAAAGACGGAGTGATTACCTACAAGATTGCCGCCCATGCCGCCGATTTGGCCAAGGGTCATCCGGGGGCGCAATACCGCGACAATGCCCTGAGCAAAGCCCGCTTCGAGTTCCGGTGGGAAGACCAGTTCAACCTGTCGCTGGACCCCGACACGGCCCGATCTTTCCACGACGAAACGTTGCCCGCCGAAGGGGCTAAAATTGCCCATTTCTGTTCAATGTGCGGCCCGCATTTCTGCTCAATGAAGATCACGCAGGATGTTCGCGCGTACGCGGAGCAGCAGGGATTAGCCGAAGCGGATGTGCTGGATAAGGCGATGGAAACCAAAGCGAAGGAGTTTGTCGAGCAGGGCGCTCAGATTTATCAATAAGCCGAAAAATGAGCATGAAGATTAGCCAATTACACTATATCACCACCTCCCCCGAACAGGCCGACGCGGCTTGTCGGGCGGGGGTAGACTGGGTGCAGTTGCGGGTTAAAAACCGCAGCGCAGCCGATTGGAAGGCGCTGGCCCTCGACACGCTGGCCGTTTGCCGCCAGTACAACGCCCGGCTGATCATTAACGATAACGTGGTCCTGGCCGGTGAAATCGGTGCCGATGGCGTTCACGTCGGGAAAGAGGACCTGCCCGTGGCCAAAGCCCGGCGGTTGCTGGGCCCTTCGGTGATTATCGGCGGCACGGCCAACACCTTAGAGGACATGCGAGCCCACCACGCTGCTGGAGCAACCTACATTGGTCTTGGGCCGTACCGATTCACGAATACCAAGGAAAAATTAAGCCCTATTCTGGGCCTGGAAGGCTACCACAACTTACTGACTGCTTGCGCATCCGAAGGGTTTTCGCTGCCGATCATCGCTATTGGTGGCATTGAGGTGGCCGACGTATCGGCGCTCCTTCGGGAAGGGGTACACGGCATTGCCGTTTCGGCGGCTATTACCCGCGATCCCCAACGGCAGGTGCCCGCCTTCTGGCAGGCCATTCAAACGGTTACACCCTATTCAACGCTGGAAAAACAATGAACGAAGTGATTTCACAACCCCTGCAAATTGCGGATAAAACCTTTTCGTCGCGCCTGTTTACGGGCACCGGCAAGTTTAGCTCAACCGACCTGATGGAAGCGGCCCTGCTGGCTTCCGGTTCCGAACTGGTGACGGTGGCGCTGAAACGCGTTGATTTGGCCAATAACAACGACGATACGCTGCTGCACCTGAAGGCTCCGCACTTGAACTTGCTGCCCAACACCTCCGGGGTGCGCACCGCCCGCGAAGCCGTGTTTGCCGCCGAACTGGCCCGCGAAGCACTCGAAACCAACTGGCTTAAACTGGAAATTCACCCCGACCCGCGCTACCTGCTGCCCGATCCCATCGAAACGCTGAAAGCCGCCGAAGAGCTGGTCAAGTTGGGGTTTGTCGTACTGCCCTACATCCACGCCGATCCGGTGCTGTGCAAGCGGCTCGAAGCGGTTGGTGTGGCTGCCGTGATGCCGTTGGGTGCGCCCATTGGCTCGAATCGGGGGCTGCGAACGCTGGATTTTCTGGAAATCATCATCGAACAAAGCCAGGTGCCGGTGGTGGTCGATGCCGGCCTTGGTGCCCCGTCGCACGCGGCAGCCGCGATGGAACTGGGGGCCGATGCGGTGCTGGTCAATACGGCCATTGCCGTAGCCGATAACCCGGTGCAGATGGCCGTCGCCTTCAAGCTGGCCGTCGAAGCGGGGCGGCTGGCGTACGAAGCCCGGTTAGGAGCCGCTTCCCCGACCGCCGTAGCGAGTAGTCCTTTCACTGCTTTTCTGGAGGAATAACGATGTTTAGCGAACTACTGAAAAAATACAGCTGGTTGGATAGCCAGCGGGCCATTGCGACAAAAACCGCGCGGGACGTGGAAATGGCGCTGGCCCGAACCGACCGGACGCTGGCTGATTTTCAGGCCTTGATTTCGCCGGCGGCCGCTCCGTATCTGGAAGAAATGGCCCGCCAGAGCCACCACCTGACCCAGCAGCGGTTTGGCAAAACCATGCAGATGTACGCCCCGCTGTACTTGTCTAACGAGTGCCAGAACATCTGCACGTACTGCGCGTTTAGCGTGGACAATAAAATCCGGCGACGAACCCTGGCCGATGACGAGATGCTGCGCGAAGCCGATGCGCTGAAAGCGATGGGGTACCAGCACGTGTTGCTCGTGACGGGTGAGGCCAACCAGACTGTCGGGGTGCCGTACCTGAAAAATGCCATTCGGTTGTTGCGCAGCCGGTTTGCCCACATTTCGATGGAAGTCCAACCGCTCGACCAGGATGCCTACGAAGAACTGATCCCGGAAGGACTGCACACGGTGCTGGTCTATCAGGAAACCTACGACCGCGATAGTTATAAAATCCACCATCCAAAGGGGAAAAAAGCCAGTTACCGCTATCGGGTCGAAACGCCCGACCGGCTGGGCCGCGCGGGCATTCACAAGCTGGGGCTGGGCACCTTGCTGGGGCTGTCGGACTGGCGCACGGACAGCTTTTTTACGGCCCTGCACCTGCATTACCTGGAACGTACGTATTGGCAAACCCGCTACAGTCTGTCGTTTCCGCGTTTGCGGCCCATCGACGTACTGGGCGTGGAGGGGATAACGTCCCGAAATTTCAGCAACTGCCTGACCGACCGGGAGTTGGCCCAACTGATTTGCGCCTACCGGCTGTTCAGTCCCGAAGTCGAATTATCGCTGTCAACGCGCGAAAGTCCGACCTTCCGCGACCACGTTATTCGGTTGGGAATCACCAGCATCAGCGCGGGTTCGAAGACCAATCCGGGGGGCTACGTCGTGGAGCTGCAGTCACTCGAGCAGTTTGAAATTTCCGACGAACGTTCCCCGGCTGAAATGGCGGCCGTACTCCGGCGGGCCGGTTACGAGCCGGTCTGGAAAGATTGGGATTCCAGCTTAATGACCGTACATCCATGACCGAGATTGAACAGGAACGATACAGCCGCCATTTGCTCTTGCCCGAAATTGGGCTGGCAGGGCAGGAAAAGCTGAAAAGGACCCGGGTGCTGGTTATCGGCGCGGGTGGGTTGGGCTGCCCGGTGTTGCAATACCTGACCGCTGCCGGAATTGGGACGATTGACGTGGCCGATGGCGATACCGTCGCCCTGAGCAACCTCCAGCGGCAGATTCTTTTTTCGACCGCCGACGTTGGTAAGCCCAAGGCGCAGGCGGCAGCCACCCGCTTACGGGAGCAAAATCCGCTGATAACGATTCAGGCTCATTCGACCTTTCTAACAGACGAAAACGCCCTGGACTGGATCGCTGGTTATGACGTGGTGGTGGATGGCTCGGATAATTTTGCCACCCGGTATCTGGTCAATGACGCCTGCGTGATGCTGAACAAACCGCTGGTGTTTGGCTCGATTTACCGGTTTGAGGGGCAGGTGAGTGTGTTCAATGTCGGCGACGGCCCCACGTATCGCTGTCTGTATCCTGATCCGAGCGATCTACCTGCCTGCGCCGAAGCGGGTGTTTTGGGGGTGCTGCCCGGCATTACAGGCTGTTTGATGGCTAATGAGGTGATCAAACTGGTGACGGGTACGGGCGAATTGCTGAGCGGAAAACTGCTGGTTTTTAACGCGATGAAAATGAGTTTTCAGACCTTCGCGCTGGCGGCTGATCCGGCAAATAAAATCATCATGGAACTGTCGGCGGGGCGTTCGGTATGTGCTTTACCGGTTCTGGAAATCACCCATGCTGAATACCGAAAACGGCTAGCTCAGGCGCCTGATCTACAATTAATCGATGTGCGGGAGCCGGAAGAAGCCGCCCGGCGAACGTTAGGAGGTAAGCTGATTCCATTGCGCCAATTGCTGGCACAACCGACGCTCATCCGGGCCGACCAGCCCATTGTCATTTACTGCCAGTCGGGAATGCGGAGCCGGAAAGCCGTGGAGTTTTTGCAAGCGCAAGGTTTTCAACAAGTCGTTAGTTTACAAGGAGGAATAAACGCCGTACCTGTTTAAGCGAGCTGCTGAACCAACTGCCGCACGGCCTGAACCGGGTCCGGGCTTTCCCACAGAGCGCCGAGGACGGCCGCTCCGTCGAAGCCAACTTGTTGTACCTGGGCAATATTATCCGATTGAATGCCGCCTAAGCCGATTAGTTTGGGTAAGGCTTCGGTGGATTGACGGAGCGTTATAATTCTGTCGGCCTGTTCATCCAGCGTCAGGGTCGGGCCGTAACCGGGTTTGCTGATGCTGGGAAAAATCGGGCTGTAAAATACCATCTCAACGCGCCCGGCCAGCGCGGGCCAGTGGGTCAAGTCGTGAATGCTGGACGAGAAAGCCTGGCTGTCGGAGGAAATTGTCAGTCGGTCGAATTCCTTCCAATGGCGCTTAAAATGAGTATTGGGCACCGAAAAAGGCAGAATAAGCTGGGCGTGGTAGAGTTGTAAAGATTGCTTTTCTAACTGACGTCGTAGTTCGACCGAATCGAGCTGGCGAATGTACAGATACGAAAGTCCGGCTTGAAAGAGTGCCGGAATAGAGGCCCACAAAGTTGGGGAAAGTTTGGGAGTGGTTACACCAATCAAGTGGAAGGGCATGACTTCGGAGAATGATTATGGATTGCAAAAATAGGCGATTTGCCTGAAGGACCTTAGTTTTTAACCTCTGTACCTTACCGACTTCCCTCCCCTCCGGATGACGACTAATCAGGAACTGCCAACCCATTGATCTTTATTTTCCGGCTTCCCATGCGGTTCACTTTTGAAACCGTCTTTTTAGATCAGCAAGCCCAGGGCCATTCGCTCACTTTCAACCGGTTTCTTGCCCTCCCGCTTTTAAGTCTGTGTTCAAAAACAGCGTTTATGCCTAATTTTCAGACACGATGATGGAACCGAAAAGGCCGATTCTGAATCTACCGGACGTCGGTTGGAGCCGTCAGCGTCGGGATGGTAGTGATGGCGACGGCGACCGGAAGGCTGGCATTACTACCACGAAGACGGTGAGCCGCACCGCAACACGGAGTGATTTCACCGAACGGACTCATACCGATTCTTATCAGTCATGCCATTTCCTGTAATTCAGCGTTCGCTTTGCTTGTAACCATACGATGAAAAACCGTTCACTGTCGGCTGCTGGGCTCCTTAAGTCCGCGGGCTCCCCCTCCCCGGAGGTCATCCAGTATGCAGTCAATATCTGGGACGAGCAGCGTCGGCTAGTAGATTTTGAATGCATAAGAGCCAACGCTCCGCTGGGGACGGTTTTCGGCCTGGAACCGGTGGGTCGGCGGTACAGTGACCTCTGGGCAGTGGCTGGCGGAGCAAATCTGCTGGAATCGTTCAAGTGGGTGGCCGAAACCGGTGACCGGTTCGAGCAGGAAATCTGGGTTGGCGGCAATTCCGATAATCCCGACTACTGGTTTAACGTAACGGCCCGTCGATGCGCCAGCGGCCTCATCGTCAAGCTGAACGATATTACGGCTATCAAACGCGCGCAACGGCCGATGTCAGAGAGTTGGGAGTTACTGGAACAGGTAATGATTGCGTCCGGCATCGGCATTAAGCTACTGCAAAGCATTCACGACGAGTCCGGTACCCTGGTGGACTTCGCGATTGTCCAGGCCAATAAAGCCGCCCATCAACTCCTGCAAAGGACGGATCTGATCGGCAGACGCTGGTTAGAAACCTACCCACGGGACTGGCAAAACGGCCTTTTCCACCAACTAGTGGCCGTCAGCCAAACCGGCGAGCGTTTGCAAACCGATGTGCAACTGACACTGGCTGATCAACGGGTTTGGTATTCCCTGTCGGCGACCCAGATGCCGGACGGGATTGCCCTCACGTATCAGGATATTACCGATCGAAAACAGGCCGAAGAGCAGCTTCAACAAACGGCGGAGAATTTACAAGCCGTGCTGGATGCTTCTCCGACGGCTATCGGGTATGCCAAAGCGGTTTACGACGATCTGCCGGAACCGGTTGACTTCCAGATTGTGGTCTGCAACCAGAAGTTTGCCCAATTTACCGGCCTACCGCTGGAACAACTCCCGGGGCAATCGATCGCTTACTTATCGAAGCGGGTCTGGGGCAGCTTTTCCTCCCTGGAACCGCTAAACATGCTGCAGCAAACCGGGGCCGTCTTGTACCGGGAACGACAGGAAGAACTTACCGGCCAGCACCGCTGGCTGGGCATCGCGGCAACTCGCCACCAGGGTGGTCTGGTGCTGACTGCCCTCGATATCACGGACTTAAAAGAAGCCGAAGCGCAGCAGGCATCCTTACAAGGCCAATTAGCGCGCTCCCAGCAAACCCTGGAAGAACTAGAGCAACTTCGACAAAAGATACGCCAGCAGGGCGAGTTTCTGCGCTCTACCACCCACGACCTGCGGGGCAGTTTCGGTATTATTCAGGGCGTTACCCATCTGGTGAATCTGGCGGATACTGAACCGGAACGCTCCAACATCCTGCATATGCTGGAACGAAATGTCAGCCAAATGACGCACATGCTGACCCAGTTACTGGATTATGCCCGCTTACAAGCCGGTCAGGAAAAGGTGGAATTGGCCCGTTTCAATGTAAGCGACCTGTTGCACCCACTTCTTGATGGGATACAGGTTGTGGATGCCGAGCGGGGGCTTACCGTCAGCGCAGCGGGTCCGGAAAACCTCTGGGTCACGGGTGACCGGGTGAAAATCCGCAGGATCGTGCAAAATCTGTTGCTGAATGCAGTCCGCTATACCGGGTCGGGCAGCGTCCGATTAACCTGGGGAACGGGCGAAGAGCATTGGTGGCTAGGCGTCGAAGATACCGGTCCGGGTTTACCACCGGCCTTGATTTACCGGCTGACGGGACACTCCGCGACGGAAGACGAGGTGAAGTTCTATTCCTCGGCGGGTGGCGAAGGCATTGGCTTGTTTATTGTCAATCAGCTGGTTGATCTGCTCGGCGGACAGATAACGGTGGAAAGTCAGCTGGACCAAGGAACGCAGATTCGCGTGGTGCTTCCCCGGATCCAGGAGTCTACTCCTGCTCATTAAAAGAAAAAGCTGCTCCTCCCGCTGCGGCAGGAATGCGCAAAATCGGCGGATACAAATGCCCCGCTGGCAACGAAAATTGCCTTCACGCGCGACGACTATCGACCCGTGAAGGCAATACCAAATGTTGATCTTAAACCCATGTTCGGCGTCTCCGCCAGCGAAAACCCGCTTAATGCGCTTTTTTGAACTGATCGTTGAAGTTCTGGGCGTCAATTTCTTTCTCCTGAGCAATGAGCGCTTTTTCGTGGGGAAGATTTGATTCGGGCGTCAGGGAGTACGGAACATTCTGCGGAATGAAATCCTCCTTCGCCCCCGGTTTACTGTAATCATACGGCCAACGGTAAACCGCCGGAAGTTCGCCCGGCCAATTACCGTGACCCGGCTCAACCGGGGTGGTCCATTCCAGCGTATTCGCCCTCCAGGGATTCAGACCGGCTTTTTTCCCGAAGAACATACTACGGAAAAAGTTGTAAAGAAAAATCAACTGCGCAGCACCCGCGATAAAAGCCGCAACCGAAATAAAGACATTGAGATCGTTAAATTTACGAAACATCTCAAAATTGGTGAACGCGTAATACCGTCGGGGGAAACCGGCAATGCCCAGGTAGTGCATGGGAAAGAACACCAGGTAGATGCAGACGAACGTAAGCCAGAAGTGAATCTGGCCTAAGGTTTGATTCATCATCCGGCCAAACATTTTAGGAAACCATTGGTAAATGCCCGTCAGCAGACCAAAAGCGGATGCGGCCCCCATTACCAGATGAAAATGAGCTACCACAAAGTAGGTATCGTGCAGTTGGATATCCAGGGTGCTGTTTCCCAGGACGATGCCGGTCACTCCGCCGGAAATAAAAAACGAAACCATCCCGATCGCAAACAGCATGGCGGGGGTAAATACAATGTTTCCGGCCCAAAGGGTGGTAATGTAATTAAAGACTTTGACGGCGGAAGGAACGGCAATGATCAGCGTCAGGAACATGAAAATCGAACCCAGAAACGGATTCATACCCGACACAAACATGTGATGCGCCCAGACGATGAACGACAGAAAAGCAATCCCGATCATCGAAACAATCATGGCTCGGTACCCGAAAATTGGCTTGCGGGCATTGACCGAAATGACTTCTGAAGTAATGCCCAGAGCGGGCAAAATCACAATGTAAACCTCCGGATGGCCCAGGAACCAGAACAGGTGCTGGAACAGAATGGGCGTACCTCCGATTTGGGCCAGCGGCTCGCCACCGATGTATATTTCGCTCAAGTAGAAGCTGGTTCCAAACTGCCGGTCAAAAATCAGGAGCAACACCGCAGCGAACAGCACCGGAAACGAAATCAACCCCAGTACGGCCGTCAACAGAAAAGACCAGACGGTTAGGGGCAATTTGCTGAACGACATGCCACGTGCCCGCAGGTTGATCACGGTAGTGATGTAATTAATCCCGCCCAGCAATTGGGAGATGATGAAAAACGCCATGCTGATCAGCCACAGGGTCATGCCCAGGCCGGAGCCCGAAACCGCCTGCGGCAAGGCACTCAGGGGCGGGTAGACGGTCCAGCCCCCCATGGGAGGCCCGGTTTCGACAAACAGGGCGCTGAACATGATCAGGCTGGACAGAAAAAAGAACCAGTACGAGAGCATGTTCAGAAAACCCGAGGCCATGTCGCGCGCGCCGATCTGGAGCGGAATCAGAAAATTCGAGAAGGTGCCGCTCAGGCCCGCCGTCAGGACAAAAAACACCATGATCGTACCGTGCATGGTAACCAGCGCCAGGTAAAATTCGGGGTCAAGCTTACCGGATTCGTCGATCCAGTTTCCCAGAATTGGGCGCAGCCAGTCCAGCTTCGCACTTTGAAAGGCGAGCTGGATGCGAAAGAGCAGCGAAAGCATAACGCCCACAATCGCCCAAGCAATACCGGTAAAGAGGTACTGCTTGGCGATGACTTTGTGGTCTTCCGAGAAGATGTACTGTCGCCAGAAGGGCTGCTCTTCGTGGTGATCAAATTCGGCAGTTTCACTCGCTGCTGCGGTTTGTGGTAGTGGCGTTGCCATAGGTCAAAAAAGGGTATGATTCTTCTGCAGAAACTACCGCTTAACCAAACCGACATCTCATGAAAAATAAACTAAGGAACCGGCCCCCTGCGGTTGTTTTTCCGCCGTTGAAACCTGTTGGCCGGGGCCGCCGGCTAACGAAAAAAGTGGGAAAATGGGGCTGATCGCTCACGTCACGCAATTACAAACCTCCTCTTGTTCCAACGGCTCAGGACAGGCATCCGGACAGAAGATCGGCAAAGCTTCCTGCTACGACTAAGTGATAGTTTACGCCCCTGACCGATTCCGTGGAGATTCATTACCGGGCTGCGGGTAGGCCGAGCAAACTTACTGGTGCCAACGTGGTTGGCAGGCCGTTCCGATGCCGGATAGGCAGGACTAAGGAGAACCGTAGAGAAAATCGACTTTGGTTAGCCGGCTAAGAGAAACCGGCCCTTGTTATAAGCGTTCTGCGCTCAGGATTTGCTGGTATTCCAGCTCCAGCGTCCGCATATGAACCCCGATCGGTCTGCCGTCAAACGCTTCCAGCGGCAACTCAAAGCGCCTGCCGTCATCATCCAGCATAAAGATATGGTACAATTGAAAACCGGCTAGCAGCAAATCATTTAGGATATCCATATGCTGTTCAAGATGAGGAGAACAGAAGCTATGGGATTTCATTTCGCCTTCGGAAGATAATATGGAAAAAAAGAGCCACATTGTTCACTGATCACTAAGTAGATACTGAAGAGGTAAGGCAAAAAGGAAGCCAAACCTTTTTTATTTATGAATAGTAAGTAATCGGTATACCTGCGTGTAAGACGAAAGAACCCGGCCAGCTGGTCGGGTTCTTGATGTTTACTTATCAAAAATTCAGGCAAAACAGTCTATGCCATGACCGCTATTATACAGACGATTCCAGTTACGGCCATCAAAACAAGCACGGCCCATAGCGCGTGTTCATTAATTGTAGAATTAGGACGAATCATAAAGTAACAGTTACGGTAGTTAACAGACAACAAATTTACAAAAATCATCACTCGGTGTCCCTGTTTAACACCGAATTAAGCCAATTTTAACAGGCATTAAAATACGTATAAATCACCCCGAATCGAGCCCTTCCAGCGTACATGCCAGCTGTGCTTGCTTACTCGGTATCCATTTGAAGTTAAAGTAGTGGAAAGCTGAATGAATGACGTCAACGAAGCCATCGGATCAACGAGAAGCGGTGTTTGAACGGATTGAACTGACCGGTTGGTCTGCAGGAGCAAACCCGACTTAAAGGGGTAAAGCCGCCTGTAGAGCCCGCAAAATTTATTATACGCGCGCATTTTGACCCCATCCCGGCATCTTAATTGATAGTTAACCTACCGCAGGCGGTGCTCTTGGCCCCTCTCCTGCTTACCCACCGCTCATTTTTGATTTCAACTGCTGATGCCACAACCAATCAAACCACCCGATGGTCACAAAGACTGGATGGGTCCTATAATTTGGTCAGGCGTACTGCTGGGAGCTACCAGTACCTTAGGTGTACTTATCAAGTTATTGGTGCATTCAATTGCTTACGTCCTGGCTATTTTCGGCACAATGGGAACACTCGCGCTATTCTATCACTCGTATTTCAGAAGTAAAAAACCATGATTATCAGTCACCGGGCCACTGCTTCCTTTATGATTAGAAAGCCCTTTCCTGAAGGCCGGGCCTAGTTTTTGCTCCAACTTGATTAACGTACCCGGAAAAGTTCGGCCGAGTGGGCGTTATTAGCAGAAAGCCGGAGGAAAAGCTTTTTTTGAATTAGTTTCCCCAACTCAACGTCATGAAAAAGTATATCATTTTAATGGTGTCGCTCGCTACTGTTTTTGCTGTGGCGACACTGACCAGCACCGGTTTTCTCTCCACACTCTTCGGTGCGTTGACCATCGCGCTTGCTGCCTGCTCGGGTATGCTGTTATCCCATGCCCTGGTGGATGCCTATTACAACCCAATCCGAAAAGAACCCACTGCTACGTCAAAAACAACCCCGTTTCCTTTACAAACCCAAGGTTTATCGAAAGCATCCGCTCTCAAGTAAAACCGTAAACCCTTTTTATGAGGTTTAGTAGCTACTCCGAGGATAATTGATATCCCTGAGTTAGCCCGAGTTTATGTGCCCTCCCCTCAAGACATTACCCGGCTCACCAGCTCTTGAAAACGTTGTGCATTTCCTGTGGACAAATCCTTTTTTTTGAGAAATAATCTGGCTATTTTTCTTTTACTACCATTTCCTCAATTTATCAACGCAAAATAGCATTTTTCTTACCCAGGAATACTCAAATTTTTCGAACCGGTAAATTGCGTAAAAAACCGGATGTTGTATTCTTGCCGTAGTAAGTTGAACGCATGAATTTTTAATCGTAAGCATGACCTACCCGCATCTATCATGTTATATAGATTATTTTGGTAGAGCAAAGAGATTAAACGAGCGATGGGGCAAAAGAGGTAACGCACTAATTATATAGTCATTAATTACTAGACGTTAATACTTATATTCCCTTTCCTGTAAATTATGATCTTTCGGTTGGTACAATAGCATATTACCTTCATGTCCGGATAATCTAGCGGCCTGCCACATGGCTAGCAGGATTCGACCGATTTACCGGGGAAAAGATCTAATAATTGTCTGACAAATAGGCGCTTTTTATCGGACTATCTACAAAGCAACTCCGTATATTCACCGGAACAGGCAAACCATTCAACTCCTTAAACGGCCCCACTCCTGTCAGGTATTATTCCTAATTATATCTTTGTTAATTCGTTATAACTCTGTTAAATACCGTTTTCACTTCACAATTTTATGAAAGTATAGCACTATCTGTAGGATTTGCAGGTACTAACCATCTGCTTATTAACTTGAGGTAAGTATAGTACCAACGGTGCCATATCCATGCGATCGTTTCTTGTGCAGCTTCTATTGGCAGGGTATTTCCTAAGTCTCCCATCTTTCCTGTATGGGCAATACCAGCTCATGGGCAATGCCCAGCCGGGTCAGTCTACTAATTGCTATATCATGACAACCGACACCTCCATGCAGGCGAGTGCGGTCTGGAATACGCAGCCGATTGACCTTTCCCAATCCCGGAGCTGGGAATTTACCGTCAATCTGGGAAACAATCCGGAAGGGGGCGAAGGACTTGTTTTTGTCTTGCAGGCGCAGGGGCTGGGTGTTGTCGGTGATCCCGCGGGGTCTCTGGGCTATACCGGCATTCGCCCTTCCATCGGCATTGAGTTTGATACCGATACGGGTGGTTTTGACAACATCGCGATCAACAAGAATGGCACCATAACCCACGACCTGGCCAGCCCGGTTCCGGCCTTTTCAACGTTTGCTACCTTAAAAGACGGCCGTGACCATTTTGTCCGGATCGAATGGAACGCCCCGGCGACCACGCTCCGCATCTTCCTCGATTGTGAATTAAAAATGACCAAAACCGTTGATCTGGTCAAAGACATCTTTGGACGGAATCCGTTGGTCTGGTGGGGCATGACCGGCTCTACCGGCCCCGAGTCAAACGTAAACACCCAACGGGTCTGTTTTCAGGTTCCCGCCTGCTCACCGGTTGTTTATGTACCGGACGTTTTTTCCCCCAACGCCGACGGTAAGAACGATCATCTGGAAATTAAAACGAAGGACGATGTAGCCATTGACCTGACGGTTTTCAACCGGTGGGGAGAAATCGTTTTTCAATCCCATTCCCTGGAAAACACCTGGGATGGCACGTATCAGGATGCAGAATGTGCTCCCGGCACCTACACCTATAAGCTGATTTACCAGCGGGCTGACCTGACTGGCGGCACCCTCTACCAGCAAACCGGCCGCGTACTGCTGGTTCGGTAAACCCTAACCCGGCTGCGTCTTTTTTTTGCGGACCTCCTCCCACACAGTAGGCTACCGCTACCGGAAAAAACAAACGAATAAATCCGGTCTATTCATTTATGTTGGATAACCAAATAGCCTGAATACGGGTTTGTTTTACCAAAGACCGGGGCTGATTGTTCGCCTGTTTCTGCTTAATTTCGCTGTGGAGCAAGCCCTGAAGTAACGCTCGTTTATGAATAGTACGCAATCTCATCCGTCAGCACCCGCTGCTGATGACTTTAAAACACTTGTTGAGTCTTTTGCACGGGCTACTTGGGAAACCGATGCCGCCGGAAATTTTTCAACCGATTCTCCGGGTTGGCGGGCCTACACCGGCCAGAGCCGTGAATCCTGGCGGGACGCGGGGTGGGTGGAAGCCGTTCATCCCAACCAGCGCCAGCTAATTCGCGAGCATTGGCAGCAGGCATTGGCGCAACGCACGCCCCTCAACGTTGAAGCGCGCGTGAGCAGACCGGACGGCAACTGGCAATGGACCAACGTGCGGGCGGCCCCGGTCATCAGCGTCGACGGTTCAGCCAGCAAGTGGGTTGGAATGGGAATCGATATTTCCGCGCAAAAGCAAAGCGAACTGGAGCTGCGGGAGTCGGAAGCCACCTACCGTACTTTATTCGAAACCATGGATCAGGGCTTCTGCATCATTGAAGTTCTTTTTGATTCCACCGGAAAACCGTACGATTACCGTTTTCTGGAATTAAATGCCGCCTTTGAACAGCAAACCGGCCTGAAAAACGCCGTTGGCAAAACCATTCGCCAGTTTGCCCCTAACCACGAAGAGCACTGGTTTGAGATGTACGGCCGAATCGCTCTGACGGGCGAACCGGCCCGTTTCAAAGATTCCGCCGTGGCGCTCGGACGGTTTTACGAGGTGTACGCTTTCCGGGTGGGCGAACCCGAAAAGCGCCGGGTTGCAGTCCTGTTCAATGACATTCTTGACCGGATTATCGCCCGTCAGAAACAGGAAGAAATTCAGCGTCAGGTCCTGACGTTTTTTGAACAGTCCCCGGTGGGTATTGCCATCATCAGTGGTCCGGCACTGATCTACACCATGGTCAATCCTTTCTACCTGGAACTCGTGGGCCGAACCTACGACCAGATGATTGGCGAATCACTGCTGGACGTTCTCCCGGAATTGCGGGATCAGGGCTTTGATCAGATTATCCTAGATGTGATGAACACGGGCCAACCGTACAACGCCCGGGAAGTAGCCGTCGAGCTGATTCGTAACCAGCAACGGGAAACCATCTATGTGGACCTGGCCTTTCAACCCCAGTACGACGTTGATCGTAGTATTCTGGGCGTTATGGTGATTGCTACCGACGTTACGCAACAGGTCAAAACGCGCCAGTCGGTCGAAGCCAGCGAAGCCCGGTTGCGCTCGATCGTCGCCACGGCTCCGGCGGCAATGGGCCTGTTTGTGGGCCGGGATTTGGTGGTCGAACTCCCCAATCAGGCGTTTATTGATATTGTGGGCAAAGGACCGGATATTGTTGGCAAGCCCCTGCGCGAAGTCATGCCGGAGCTGGAGAACCAGGCGTTCCTGCAAATTCTGGACGATGTGTACACCTCGGGCAAGATGTACCAGAGCTTTGGCACCCAGGTTAACATTGTACAAGAAGGCGTGATGACCCACAATTACTACAACATCACGTATACTCCTCTGCTCGATGATCAGGGCCAGACGTACGCCATTCTCGATATTGCCATCGACGTAACCGAAGCGATCAAGTCCCGCCAGAAAATAGAAGAAGCCGAAAGCGCCCTTCGCGGGGCCGTTGAACTGGCCGAGCTCGGTACGTGGGAACTGAACGTAACGACGGGACGCATCACGTATTCCGATCGCATAAAATCGTGGTTTGGATTCACGAAGGATGAAGTCGAACACAGCCAGGTTTACAATCCAATTCACGAAGAGGATCGTCAGCGCGTGGCAACCGCCATTCAGGCTGCGCTTGCACCCGGCTCGCCGGGCAGTTACGATGAAGAATACCGGCTCATCGACTACCGTACCGGCCACGTACGTATTATTCACGCGCAGGGCCGGGTCTATCTCGATGATCAGGGCCGCCCCCTGAAAGTGATGGGCACCGCGCAGGATGTCACCCAGCAGCGGCAGCTGCAACTCGCCCTGGAACAGCAGGTTCAACAACGCACGGAAGAGCTGGCAGCTGCGAACGAGGAACTGGCAGCCGCCAACGAAGAGTTGCAAACGACCAACGAAGACATAGCCTCGATCAACGAACAGCTGCACGCGCTGGTCCACGATTTGAAGCGGTCCAACGACAATTTGCAGCAATTTGCTTACATCGCTTCGCACGATCTGCAGGAGCCCCTGCGCAAGATTCAGGCCTTCAGTTCGCTCCTGCAACACCAGTACGGCGAACGCCTTGGCCCGGATGGACTCGATTACCTGGAGCGGATGCAAACCGCCGGGGAACGAATGTCGGCCTTTATCCGCGATCTCTTGGCCTACTCCCGGATTTCAACCCGGCAGCAGAAACACAATGTGGTCGCGCTGAACGACATCATGGAGAAAGTTCTGCAAACCCTGGAGTTTCAGATTCAGCAAACCCAGGCGCAGCTCGACATTGATCCGTTACCGATGCTCAACGGAGACGCCAGCCAGTTGAGCCAGCTTTTCCAGAACTTACTCTCGAATGCGCTGAAGTTCACCCGCAAAGATGCGTCGGGTGTTTCGGTTCCGCCCCGCATTCAGATCAGGGTCTCCCAGGTTGCAGCCGGTGCCATTCCGGTCTGGGCGAAACCAATCAGTACGGCCGAGAACTTTCACCAGATTTGCGTGACTGATCACGGAATCGGGTTCGACAATAAGTACCAGGAGCGCATTTTTCAACTATTTCAGCGGTTGCACGGCAAGAGCGATTATGCCGGTACGGGCATCGGTCTGGCCATCTGTCAGCGGGTGGTCGAAAACCACGGCGGTACCATTACCGCCGATAGCCAGCCCGGCCAGGGAGCAACCTTTTGTATTTACTTACCGACCTGACAAAGAGCGGCCTGTACCCATAAACTAGTTACGTAATACAGTCTTGAACGATTAAACGACCGGACCGTTTTACGGCCCTTCGCGGTTGCGCACAATGCGGGAGAGCAGGCCCGGCAAAAACCGCTTCAAATAAATTCCGACGGTTTCACGGCCGCCGATATAGACCTCCTCTTTTTGGCGGGCAACGGCCTTCAGCAGACGCCGGGCAAAGACGTCCGGTGCCATGCCCTCCTGCTGGTTGGTGTCCATTTTGCCGTGAAGGTGCCCGGTTGCGTTCAGGGCCTGAAGGGAAAGGGGGGTGCGGATGTAACCAGGGCACACCAGGGTGATGTGCAGACCCGCCCGGTGAACCTCGGCCCGGAGGGCGTCGAAAAAGCCGTGCAGGGCGTGTTTGCTGGCGCAATAGCCCGAGCGGTACTTGGTTCCTAGTTTACCGGCTACGCTGCTGGTCACCACCAAATGACCACTTCCCTGAGCAAGCATGATCGGCAAAACGGCTTTGGTCAGGGCAATCGTCCCAAAGAAATTAACGTCCATCAGCCGCTGGTAAACCGAAAGATCGGTATCAACCACGGTGCTACGCTGGGAAATTCCGGCGTTGAGGTACAGAAAATCAATCCGGCCGAAATGCTGCCGAACCCGTTCAACGAGAGCAGGAAACTGGTCGAAGGCCGTAACATCCACGGGCAGCACCAGCACATCGGTTGCTGGCAACCCCGTTTGCCGGGCCACGCGTTCGAGTTCGTCCGTCCGGCGGGCCGATAGGACCAGCTTAACGGGATGATCCGGGCGGGCCATCCGGCTTACTTCAAGGGCAATGGCCTCGCCGATCCCCGACGAGGCTCCCGTAATCCAGACTATTTTGTGGGCGAGTACCGACATAAAAACCGTCTTAAAGAACGGCTAATATAGCGGCTTACAGCACACCAACCAGCAGGCCCAGCCGGAAGTGCTCCGATCCTTCAAAATCCTCGTCTTCGAACAGCGCCGTTACCGAGGCTGCGTAATCGCGGGAAGAATCCTGAACGCTGACGCCCAGGCGCTGACCGGTTACTTTATCGCGGGCCGAAATCTTGTATTTCCCGAGTGGAATATCCTTGACGTGATAGTCGCCCTGCGGCATCATCGTAACGATTTTTTTGCCCGTGCTACCGTCCACCAGCGGCCCCTCGGGTTCGAGCGTGAGCTCGATGTTTTCAAAAACGAGGTTATTAACATCGTGGTAGACTTCCAGCGTGGCCCCGAGTGGCGTTGCGGTTTCAGTATCATCAGCGGTCCGTTTGCCCGTCAGGCGAAAAACAAAATTCCGGACGACTCCTTCGTAGGGAGAAAACGCGCGGGTGTCTTCCTGGTACAAAGCCATCCGGTAGTTTCGGTTGTGGTACTTAACCGTTAGCGAACCGCTAAGCGTGTAGGAGCCTTCTGCAATACCCGTGGGAACTTTAAAGCGGTAGTTTCCCTGCGCATCGGTGTGGCCGGTAACGGTTTTATCATGAATGTCCTTGCTGTTTGCAATGATCTCGGCGTTGGCAACTCCCTGGCCCTGGCTATCGACCACCCGGCCCTGGACAATTCCCTGCTCGACTTTGGCGGGCGCCTGCGGCCCCTCAACCCCGGGCTTGGTACAGGCCACAGCCCCGAGCAGCGCCATCATTAAAAACTGTTTCATCGCGTTCATTGGAGTAGTAAGTTGTTGTTTACACAGCAAAGATGACTCGGTAAGCAGCTGGTTTTCAATACCTGCCTGTGTCAATTAGCCCAAAGGCTCCGTCAATTGTCGGCAACCGGGTATGAACTGAACAAAAAAGAGCCACACCCGTCGGGTGCAGCTCTCCGAAAGTCCGCTATCCAGTTTGCTTATTTCTTTTTGTTGCCGCCAAACCGGATGGTTTGTGCTTTGCCGTCTACCTGGGCGGTCCAGTTCAGCAACAGCGTTTTGGGCGAGGAACTGCCCGCATACCGAAATTCGCTTTTACCCTCGTTGGCCATGTAATACGAATTGGCCTGATGAACAACGTTGTCAATCACAAACGTGGTGAATCCGCGGCCACTGACTTCCACTTCGGAAGCCCCGACTTGCTTAATGGTCACATCGGCGTTCGAGTACGAAGCAACGCCTACATTATCCTCGACGCTCATAGGTCCCGAGAACGTTCCGCCCAGGGTCGGGCTGGCGTCTTTGTCTTTGCAGCCGCTCAGAGACGCCACAACTAGCAGCATTAAACCGATCTTTTTCATACGCATCATTCAAGAATGGAGTGTGGTTGACCTTAAAATGGTGTTTCGGCCCCGGGCGCTTTGTGATGTATAAAAAGCCCTCCAAAAGAGATTCAGACCGCATCAACCCCGGGATTCGAAACCCAAAATTGGAGATCAAGGACAAAAAAACGTCCCTTCATATGTTTGAATTGCGAAAAAAGGGGGGTCAACCTGCCAAAAAGCAAAATGATTTGTTTTCAATTGTCAGACGTTTTTCTGACCGGAAGCAGCCTGCTCATACGCTTTAAGCTGCCGCGAAGAAGCCACCCATCGCCAGGCTTTTTCCACCAGTTCGGCCATCACCTCCCGGCGCACCGTAGCCAGATCCACCAGCAGCACCGGACTGCTGCGGTAGTGGTCGGTCAGAAAGAACGTATCCGGCGCCTGTTCAAAATAAGCATCGCGCTGACCGGGATTCATTTTGATGACCAGCGTCTGCGCATCCTCCCGCAACCGCGCCATCAGCTTACGGCCCACGTGCAGCGAGGGTGTCCCGTAAGCCTGCCCCTCCACCACGCCGGGATAGTGGAGCGCCAATTCGCAAACCGCGTCATACGTTACTGCCATGTGAAAACGTTTTCTTCCAGACTATCAAAGTTTTATCCCGAACCGCATCACAAAGTAGATTAAAAGTAGGGTATTTGTCTTGCGCTGGCGCAACTTTGCCCCTTCCTTTTGCATCATACCGTAGAAATCTGCTCCTGTGGCGTCGGCTTATTCGGCATACCATTGCACCAGAACACCAAAATCGGTAGTTTTCTACCTGCGAACACACAGCCTGAACTATGAAATACCTGTTTAGCTTCTTCTTCACGTTTTGTTTGATTCAGTTTACAACCGCTCAGGGCATTCGGGGAACCATCAAAACCGCCAAAGGCGAGGTGCTCCCCTACGCAGCCATTGTTATAAAAGGAACATCAAACGGAGCCGTTACCAACGCGGAAGGTCGCTACGAAGTGCCGCTTAAACCGGGGAAATACGCCATCGTTTTCCAGTATTTAGGATTTCAGGCCCAGGAGAAAACCGTCGAAATCGGCAGCCAATGGCAGACGATCGACGTTACGATGGAAGAACAGGCTTTCCGGTTGCAGGAAGTACAGGCCCGCAAAGGCAAGGAAGATCCGGCCTACAGCATCATGCGCCGGGCCATCGCCAAAGCCAAGTACCACGAATTGCAGGTAATGAGCTACACCGCCCGGGCCTACACCAAAACCTCCTTCACGGTAACCGACCTGCCCATGCAGTTTATGTACCGGAAACAACTCAAAGAAGCGGAGAAAGACGGTTTCAAAATCGGCGTTCCGATGCTCTACGAATCGGTTTCGGAAGTAACGTTCCGGCAGCCTAACTCCTACCAGCACCGGCTCATGGCAACCCGCAGCTCTATGGGCGACAATGTTTCGATCAACGATTATTTTCTGTCGAGCTTCTACCGCCCGGAAGTCAACAAGGCCGTTTCGCCCCTGTCGCCCAAAGCCTTTGCTTATTATAAATTTGAGTACCAGGGCACTTTCAGCGAACGCGGCATCGACGTGAGCAAGATTGCCGTCAAACCGCGTTCATACGGCGAGGGCGTTTTTCGGGGGACCCTGTTTATCATTGAAGATACGTGGGCCATTCACAGCCTGCAGCTCGAAACCCGTAACCCGCTGGGCTTCGACATCAAAATCCGGCAGGTTTACAGCCCCGTCCAGAACGTCTGGCTGCCGGTCAACCAACGGTATAACCTGGATGGTAAAATCATGGGAGCCGCCGGCAACGCTCAGTTTGTGATCAGTCAGACGTTCAGCAAACTTCAGGTTAATCCGGCGTTTGTGGAAGAAGTCAAAATCATTGACGAAAAAGTTGAAAAACCGGCGGTGCGGCTGTCGAACAAAGACATCAAGGGGCAGAAACTCGAAGACAAAATTGCCCAGCAGAAGGAATATTCGGCCAAAGATTTCAGAAAATTGCTGAAAGAATACGAAAAACAGGAGTACCAGGCCAAGAAAGAGCGGAACGAAGAAGCGGATGTTGCGCGCAACGACTCCACGGTGATCGACTCGCTGGCCAGTAAACGCAGCAACGCGTTCTGGGATTCGCTCCGGACGGTTCCGTTGACCTCGGCCGAGATCAAAAGTTACGTCAAACGGGACAGCCTGACGATTGTGCGGAAAATTGAAGTGCAGAAAGACAGCACCAAAGCCGTGAAGGATTCGACCCGCAAGCAGCGTTCGAGCAAGACCTTCAAGCCGGGTCAGCTCCTTTCGGGTAACACCTGGAACTTCAGCGGCCGAACCGCGCTGACCTGGGACAGCCCCCTGGAAAAGGTTTATTACAATACCGTCGAGGGATACACCTTCGATATGGGTCTGCGACTCCGCTATCACCTCCGCAAACCGCAGAAAGATTCCACGCGTCGGCGCGTTACTTACAAACCGACGCCCGACCTGACCGTGGGCGGGGCAGGCCGTTATGAGTTTGGCCTGAAGCGACTGATCGGCACCGGAGGCATCACCTACAACTACAAAACAACAAACCTCAGCCTGACGGGCGGGCGCTGGGTCAATCAGTTCAACCCCAACGAACCCATCAGCCCGTTTCTTAATTCGATCACGAGCCTGCTGTTCGAACGAAATTTTGCCAAGCTTTACCAGCGGGATTTCCTGCGGCTGGGCGTGGCGGCTCAACCCTTCAAAAGCCGCATCAGCGTAACGAGTAGCCTTGAATACGTCCAACGAACCGAACTGGCGAATTACCGGGAGGACCTGAAGCCGTGGATCAACTGGAACCAATACAGCTTCACGCCAAACCGTCCGGCAAACGCGGAATTGATTTCGGCGGGTTTTCCGGAAAATCAGGCACTTATTTTCAACATCGGCGTGTCGGGCAAACTGGCGGCTACCCAATACCGGGTTCGCAACGGTCGGCGGGTGGCCAGCCGCAACAACAGCCCCGAACTGACGCTGAACTACCGCAAGGGGATTCCGTTTCGGTCCGGCGCGGTCGAAGCCAGCGACGTGGATTACGATTTTCTCCAGGCCGGTTTGAGCCATTCCTTCGAAACCGGCATCCGGAGCCGGTTGAGCTACAACGTTTCGGCGGGGGCCTTCCTGAACGACAAAGCCGTGTTCTTCCCCGATTTCAAGCATTTTCAGGGCAACGAGTTCTTCCTGCAACAGGGCGACCCAACGGCCATCTTCCGGATGCTGCCGTATTACCAGTACAGCACCGGCAAGCGGTTTTTCGAAGGGCACGTGCTGATGGAATACCGCAAGTTTCTGATCACGCAACTGACGATGGTGCGGTTGACGGGCCTGAAAGAAAATCTGTTTGTTCATTACCTCGGCACGCCCAACTCCCGCAACTACACCGAAGTCGGCTACGCACTCGACGGCCTGATTCCGGGCATTTTCCCGTTCTTCCGGGTGGAAGTCATTTCGCAGTGGCAGGACTGGCAGTATCAGAAGCTCGGTTTCCGCATTGGCACGACGCTGAAATTCCGATAACCCCACCCTCCTTCAACTCCCTGGCGGGGTTGACGCTGAATAGCCCCGGATGCAATCCGGGGCTACCCCAACATACGGACCATCTTGACGGTCACGCCCGGCAATCCGACGTGCCCCGCGCGCAGTGCGGGGCTATTGACAGTCAACCCCTGGCGGGGTTGGAGGTACGACCATTTTAACCTTCTTTTAACAGCAATTTTATCCGGTTTAAATCTTGACATGCTTTGTTTGTATCAAGAAGCAAAGCCAATGCGCATCTCTCGCAACATCCTGTTAACGGTCGGCCTGCTGTGGGCGGTACTTTTCCGGGTCTACCCGTCGGTAGCCGGAACGGTTTCTGCTTCGGATTTCGCCAGACAGAACACGGTTAACCAGGGAACGCACGCGGCTAAGCCTTCCTCTGATGCGGTAATTTATCTGGCTCAGGATGAAGACGAGCAACAGGCTCCGAGCGTTCATCCGGACTTTTTGCCCACGCTGCCGGTCCAGTGGCAACACCTGCTGCTGGCGTCACTTTGGCTCCTGCCTCTTCTAACGTCCCCTGACCGAAAACCGGCCAGCCACACCCCACCTTACTACCTGCTCTACTGCTCGTTACGCATCCCTTCGGCCTAACTCTACCGAGCATTATTCTATACGCCAACCGGCAAATTCTCTCTTAAAACAGCTTTAGAAAATACACCATGAAAAGGATTTTTCTTTTCGTGTTTGGGTGCATCCTGTGTAGTCCGTTGGTATCGTCTGCACAAAGCGATACGTTGCGGCTTACCCTGCCCCAGGCCGAAGCACAGTTCCGTCAGAACAACCTGCAACTGATGGCCACCAAACTGGGCGTCGATGAAAATAAAGCCTACGAGTTTCAGGCCAAACTCTGGAACAACCCGACCCTTTACGTCGAGCAGATGCCTTACAATGCCCAGACGAAGGAAGTGATGCCGCTGCGGCAGCGGAATTCGGAGCAGGTGGTTCAGGTTCAGCAATTGCTGTTGCTGGCGGGCAAACGCAACAAACAACTGGCCATTGCCCGCACCAGCACCGAACTGGCCAACGACCGTTTCTTCGACTTGCTGCGGACGCTGAATTATCAGTTGCGGGCCACGTTCTACGATCTTTATTACAACCAGCAGGCCCTCGGGGTCTACGAACAGGAAATCGGCACGCTCCGGCAAACCGTCAGCCTCTTTCAGCAGCAGTACGACAAAGGCAACATCCCGCTGAAAGACCTCGCCCGGCTGAAAGCATACCTGTTCAACCTGACCACCGAGCGCCAGCAGTTGCTGCTGAAATTGACCGACGACCAGGCCGACATGGCCCTCTTACTGAATGCCAGCCCTTCTGTAACCTTCCAACCCGTGCTGGAAAATACCGAGGCCATTCAGCCTGCCGTCGGTCAGCTTAACCTGAACGAATTGTACAAACTGGCGGAAAAAAACCGCTACGACCTGAAAGCCTACCGCGATCTGGCCATTCAGGAGAAGCAGAATCTGGCGCTGCAAAAAGCGATGGCCGTCCCGGATTTGTCGCTTCAGGCCACCTACGACCGCAACGCGGGCTACATTCCGAATTACGTGGGCGTGGGTGTGGGCATCAATCTGCCGGTTTTCAACAAGAATCAGGGGGCCATCAAAGCCGCCACTATCCGGACCCAGAGCAGCCAGCAGGCTACCAATGCCTACGCGCTGCAGGTGGATACCGACGTTCGGCGGGCTTACCAGAAAGTTCAGCAAACCGATCAGGTTTACCGCACCTTCGACCAGAAATTCAACGGCGACTTTGGCCGGCTCATCGAGGGCGTCACCGCCAATTACCGCAAACAAAACATCGACGTGGTGGAATTTCTGGACTTTTTCGACTCCTACAAAGCCAGCCAGATTCAATACAACCAGCTGCAAAACAACCGGATGCAGGGCCTGGAAGAACTCAACTTTGCCGTCGGCACGAACCTATTCACGAAATAATACACGGTTTTAAACCGTACCGTCATGAAAGCGAATCATCTCTTAAAACCGTCTCTGAAATCGTTCTCCAAACCGGCCGCCTGGCTCCTGGCGGGTCTGCTGGTAACTCAACTGGTGGGTTGCCAGTCGTCGGCCACGCCCGAATCCAACGGCGACGAAGTCTCGCAGCGAAAAGTCGATCTGCTGGCAACGGCCAAAATTGACACCGCCAGGTTGTTGCCCGTTAATAACGAACTGAATCTCACCGGAAAAATCACCTTCAACCAGGACAAAGTTGTGAAAGTGTTTCCGCTGGTGGGTGGTCATATCGAAGAAGTAAAAACCGACCTCGGCGACTTTGTCAAGCGCGGGCAGACGCTGGCCATCATCCGGTCCGGCGACATGGCCGATCTGGAGCAGGAAGCCGTAGCGGCCAAAGGCCAACTGGCCGTGGCTCGTAAAAACCTGCAAGTGACCGAAGACATGTCGAAAGCCGGTCTGGCCGCCCAAAAAGACCTGATTGCCGCCCGCGAGCAAATGCAGGCGGCCCAGGGCGAGGTCAACCGGGTGGCAGCCCGCAAAGGCATCCTCGGCGGTTCGGGCTCCATTTACGTGGTGAAAGCCCCGACGGACGGTTTTGTGGTCGAGAAAAATGCCGCGCAGGGCATGGAACTCCGCTCCGATGATCCCGAAAACCTGTTCACCATCTCCAACCTCGATCAGGTCTGGGTGCTGGCCAACGTTTACGAATCGGATCTGGCCAACGTTAAAGAAGGCTACGCGGCCACCATCACAACCCTTTCCTACCCCGACCGCGTTTTCAAAGGAAAGATTGATAAAATTTTCAACGTACTGGACGCCGACAGTAAGACCATGAAAGTACGGGTCACGCTGCTCAACGCGGATTATACCTTGAAACCCGAGATGTTTGCCAACGTGCGGGTGGAATACGCCGGACAGGAACAACGGATTGGCATACCGGCCAAGGCGATTGTGTTCGACAAAAGCCGCAATTTTGTCGTGGCCGTCAATAGCCACAACCAGCCGGTCGTGCGCGAAGTCGACATCTTCAAAACCATCGGCGATATCGCCTACCTCAACAGCGGTTTGAAACCCGGCGACCGCGTGGTAAAACAAAATCAACTCTTGATTTACAGCGCGTTGGGCAACTAAGAGAAGTTATTTCGCGGAGTTAAGCGGAGCAAAATTAGAATTTAGCAGAGCGGTAATTTTCTCCGCTCAACTCCGCGAAACAACCTTAGCTTCCTCTTTCCTCCACCACTCCTTTCCACCTTCTTCCATGAATAAGTTCATCAAAAATATCATCTCGTTCTCGCTGAAGAACCGGTTCTTTATTTTCTTCCTGACAGCGCTGGCGATCGTTGCGGGTTTCATCAGCTACCAGAACACGCCGATTGAAGCCTTCCCGGACGTTACCAACACGCAGATCACGATCATCACGCAATGGCCGGGCCGGAGCGCGGAAGAAATTGAAAAGTTTGTCACCATCCCGATTGAAATCGGACTGAATTCCGTGCAGAAAAAAACTGACATCCGCTCAACCACCCTCTTTGGTTTGTCGGTGGTCAAAGTGATGTTCGACGACGGGGTTGACGACGCCTTCGCCCGCCAGCAGGTCAACAATTTGCTGAGCAACGTCGATCTGCCGGAAGGACTGAAACCCGATGTGCAGCCGCCCTACGGCCCCACCGGCGAAATTTTCCGCTATACGCTCAAAAGCAGCACCCGCACCAGCCGCGAGCTGAAAACCATGCAGGACTGGGTCATTGAACGGCAACTGAAAAGCGTACCGGGCGTGGCTGATGTGGTGAGTTTCGGCGGAGAAGCGAAAACCTACGAGATTTCGGTTGATCCGCGCCGGTTGCTGGATTACGGCATTACCCCGCTCGAACTCTACCAGGCCGTCGCCAACTCCAACGTCAACGTCGGCGGGGATGTGATCGAAAAAAACGCGGAAGCCTACGTCGTGCGCGGTATCGGTCTGCTGAAAAATAGCCAGGACATTGGCAATATCATCATCAAAAACGCCAACGGAACGCCCATCATGGTCCGCAACGTGGCGCAGGTGTCGGAATCGGCCCTGCCGCGGCTGGGTCAGGCGGGCCTGACGCGGCCCGGTCGCGATAACCAAAATGACGTGGTGGAATGCATTGTGGTGATGCGCAAAGGTGAAAACCCGAGCGAAGTCATTGAAAATGTGAAGGCAAAGATCAACGAACTGAATACCAGCATCCTGCCGTCGGACGTTCAGATCGACACGTTCTACAACCGCGAAACGCTGATTCACTTCGCTACGCACACGGTTACGCACAACCTGATTGAAGGGCTGGTGTTCGTCACGGTTATCGTCTTTTTGTTCATGGCCGACTGGCGGACCACCATCACGGTTTCGATCATCATTCCGCTGGCGCTGCTGTTTGCGTTCATCTGTCTGCGGCTGAAAGGCATGTCGGCCAACCTGCTTTCGATGGGCGCCATCGACTTCGGCATCATCGTAGACGGCGCGGTGGTGATGGTGGAAGGAATCTTCGTGACGCTCGACGAGATGGCGATTCACAACGGAATGACCAAGTTCAACAAACTCGCCAAGTTGGGCATCCTGCGGAAAACCGGCACGGAGATGGGCAAGGCCATTTTCTTCTCCAAACTCATCATTATCACCTGCTTGATACCGATTTTCTCGTTTCAGAAAGTGGAAGGCAAGATGTTTTCCCCGCTGGCCTGGACGCTCGGTTTCGCCTTATTGGGGGCGCTGATTTTCACGCTGACGCTGGTGCCGGTGATGGCGAGTTTTCTGCTGAAAAAAGACGTTCGCGAAAAGCACAATCCGGTGGTCGAATTTATCACCCGGAATGCGACCAAAGCCTTCGGGTTCACGTTTGCCCACAAAAAACTGAGTTTGCTGGTGGCCGCCGGGTTGGTCGTGGTGGGACTGTCGGGTTTCAAACTGCTCGGAACCGAGTTTCTGCCCGAACTGGACGAGGGGTCGATTTACGTGCGGGCCAGTATGCCCATGAGTATTTCGCTGCCCGAATCCGTCAAGCTGACCACGCAGATGCGCCACGTTTTCGAGGAATTTCCGGAAGTCAAAGGCGTCATCTCGCAGACCGGTCGCCCGAACGACGGCACCGACCCCACGGGTTTTTACAACATCGAATTTCTGGTGAGCATTTTCCCGAAAGAAGAATGGAAGAGTGGAATAACGAAGGAGCAGTTGATTGCTCAGATGCAGAAGAAACTGGCGGTTTTTCCGGGCGTCGATTTCGGTTTCTCGCAGCCGATCATGGACAACGTGGCCGAAGCGGTTTCGGGGGTAAAAGGCTCCATAGCCGTCAAAGTGTACGGCCCCGACCTGTACACGCTGGAACGGAAATCCACCGAAATTGAAAAACAACTGGCAACCGTCGACGGCATCACTGACCTGGGCGTGATCCGCAACATTGGTCAGCCGGAACTGCGCATTGAACTGGACGAACGGAAGTTAGCCCTCTACGGTGTGGATAAAGCCAACGCCCAGACCGTGGTGGAAATGGCCATCGGTGGAAAAGCCGCTACCCAGATTTACGAAGGGGAACGCAAGTTTGACCTCCGGATTCGTTACGACGAACCGTTCCGCTCAAACGAAGCCGAAATTGGCAACCTGATGGTGCCGACCAACAACGGCACGCAGATTCCGATCAAGGAAATCGCCAAGATTTACACCCAGACCGGCCCCATCCTGATTTACCGCGAAGGCAACCAACGCTACGGGGCGGTGAAGTTCTCGGTCCGGGGCCGTGACATGGGCAGTGCCGTCACCGAAGCACAGCAGAAAGTAGCCGCCAACGTGAAACTGCCGCAGGGCTACACCATCAAATGGGCGGGTGACTTCGAAAACCAGCAACGCGCGACGGCCCGGCTGGAACAAGTGGTACCGATCAGTCTGCTGGGGATTTTCTTTATCCTGTTTGTCTTGTTTGGCAACGTGAAAGATGCCGGTCTGGTGCTGTTCAACGTACCGTTTGCCATCATCGGCGGCATTGCGGCCCTGCTCATCACGCATGTTAACTTCAGCATTTCGGCCGGTATCGGCTTCATCGCCCTGTTCGGAATCTGTATTCAGAACGGGGTCATTCTGATCTCGGTGTTCAAGAAAAACCTGCATAACAAGCTTAGTCTGGATGAATCCATCCGGCAGGGCGTGGTTTCGAGGGTGCGGCCGGTGGTGATGACGGCCATGATGGCGGCCATTGGGTTGATCCCGGCGGCTGTGTCAACCGGCATCGGTTCCGAAACGTCCAAACCGCTCGCCATCGTCGTGATTGGCGGGCTGATAACGGCCACATTCCTGACGCTTTTCATCTTCCCGCTGGTGTTTTACGTCTTTTACCGACCCAAAACGCTGGTGACCGTTTAAAAATATTTTGGCAATGTTTTAAGAGAATCGGTACAGACCCGCCAATTTTGGCGGGTTTTGTCTTGAAGCATGAAAACGGTTTTGATCATAGGAGGGCTGATTTGGGTAGGCGTCACCGGCAGTTGGGGACAAGCCGTGTCGACGCACCTGCCGACCGACTCGGTGTCCAGACCGGGTCGGAAGCCGATTCGGTGGACGGTCAATCTCGATTTTCGGAATTCGTTCATCAACCGCCAGCCCGTCAACGTCTGGGGCGTCAACACCGGCATTGTGGTGGGCCAAAAGCGGCACCAGATCACGGTCGGCTACTACTGGTTATCCTACAACTCGTATTTGCGGCTGATTAACTGGCACCGCAACGCGGCCCGGCGGCTGAACCTGGAATATTACACCAAAACTGATATGGCGTACGCCAGCCTGCTGTTCTGGGACAATCTGATCAACAACCGCCGGTGGTTGTTCAGTGTGCCGATTGAAATCGGGGCGGGAAAAGCGTCGGCCATTCGGCAGGATACGCAGACCGACACGCTGAAAGGCTGGGCTCACTGGGATTTTTTCATGCCCGTTCAGGCCGGTGTCTATGGACAGTATAAAGCCACCCGCTGGCTGGGTCTGAGTGCTCAGGTCGGTTACCGGTATTCCATTTTTCAAAGCAACGTCAACCAGCACTACAACGGCATGTACTACAGCGTCGGGACGGTGGTATATCCGGAGTTCTTTCGGGATATCTGGGGCTTCATCCGGCACAGAGAATGGCCCAAAGAATCGCTGCTCAGCGCCCCAGCCACTCCTTAAAAGCCGTTACCCGGTCGATGCTCACAAATACTTCCTGCCGGGCTTCGGGCAGCAGGTCCAGCTTGAGCTTGCTCCCGGAATAGGTGTACACCGAATGGATGGCCGGCAAGGCCACCAGAAACGAGCGGTTGATCCGGAAAAACTGGTTCGGGTCCAGCAGTTGCCCCAGCTTATCCAGGCTGTAGTCAATTACGTAATTCTGCCCCTGGCGCGTAGTCAGGAAGGTGGCTTTGTTTTCAAAAAAGAAGTAGGCAATGTCGTCGGTCTGCACCGGAAAAAGCCGGGGTCCCACCGTCACCATAAACCGGTCGCGGTAGGTATTGGGCCGGTAATTGGCCTTCATCTGAGCCAGCACATCCGAATTTACCGACAGCTCAAGGCGGTTTTGACGCAGGGTTTTGAATTTGTCGATGGCCCGCGCCAGTTCGTCGGCATCAATTGGTTTGAGCAGATAATCAATGCTGTTGACCTTGAAGGCTTGCAGCGTGTATTCGTCGTAGGCCGTCGTAAAGATGATCGGCGTGTTCAGATTAAGCTGTTCGATGAGGTTGAACCCCAGATCGTCTTCGAGGTGAATATCCAGAAAAATCAGGTCCGGCTCGGCTTCGGGCTGGCTTTCAAACCACTCGACCGACTTGGCTACCGACGGCAGCTGGGCCAGCACCCGAATCGTGGGATCATAATCGTGTAGCAGCTTGACCAGCCGCTGGGCGGTTAGTTCCTCATCTTCAACGATCAGCACTTTCATGGCAACAACGGTATTTGAACCACAAATTCATTTTCATTCCCACCAACCACGACGGGTTTCGTGGTTAAAAGCTTGTAGCGACTGATGATATTTTGCAAACCGAGTCCGGTCGATTCCTCCTTTTTCGGACGTAGTTGCAGGCCATTCCGGATCTCCAGCGTATCGAGCTGCTTCCGGATGGTAACCACGAGCGGTTTTTCGGTCGACATCTGGTTGTGTTTCACCGCATTTTCGATCAGCAGTTGCAGGCTCAGCGGAGCAATACCGTACCGGGCCGCGTCGCCCTCCGGAATGTCGATGTCCACCTTCAGCTTGTCGGCAAAACGGATGTTGAGCAGAAACAGATAGGAATCAATGAATTCGAGTTCGGACTTGAGGCTGATCCGCTCGGCGTTGCGCTGTTCCAGAATGTAGCGGTACACTTTCGAGAGCCGGTTGATGTACTGCACCGACAGCCGGGTATTGGTTTCGACCAGCGACGACAGAATGCTCAGGCTGTTGAATAGAAAGTGGGGATTTACCTGATTTTTGAGGGCCGAAAATTGCGCCTGGACGGCCTCCTGCTTGAGCTGTTCGCCCTTGACCCGCAGGTCTTCCAACCGTTTGTAACCCCGGCGGTTGGCGGCCAGGTAAAACGCCGACAGCATGGCCATTACCGTCAGACCGTCGTTAATTTTCCGGCGCCGTTCCAGATCGATCCGCCAGCAGTCGGCATCGAAATACAAACCCCAGTCGATGGACGGCGAACGCGACAAACGGTTTTCCAGCAAGCCGCTGATAGCTACCCAGAGGTAACTGAACACGCTGTTGAACAGAACCGCCAGCGCCCCGGCCACAATCAACGTCGCCAGTTGGGCCGGCAAGGTAAATTCAACCAGAAACTCCTTGCCCGATTGCCCGAAAAACCGTTGCTGAATCCACTCCGTTACGTGGAGCCAGAGCCAGAAGAATAGCATCGTGAACCCCACTTCCATAATCCAAAGCGGCCAGATCCGTTCCAGAAACGGCCAGGCAAACCCGTTCAAGGTGCCTGCTCGACCAATTGGCCAGTTGGCGTACGCCCGGATGGGCCAGTAAATCACGAAGATAGTGGCCGCGAGCTGCCACTTCTGAAGATTCGAAAGCTGATGGTTGGAGATGGCAGCAGAATGCATGGGTTGAGTTCCGATTGGCGGTTTGAGTCTTCCATCTGCGGTTATCCACCCTGAGCAAAAAACAACGCCAACTCCGGAAAGGCAATACCGCTCTTGTAAACACGTCAGCTACTAAGACAAATCCCCGGGAAGTGCCGGGGACTGTGCGAATAAAACCAATTATTACAAAACATATCTGAGCGCAAAACGCTCAGACCTTGCAAGGTAAGTAAGTTTGCATGGTGAAGCCATTCAAAATCGCTGAATGCCGCAATATCATAGATGAATAGCCTGTTGTGCCTGACGAATCAGGATGGTATTATTTCAGGAAGCAGTAATTTAACAGGAAGCCGCTGGGAAAACATAGCCCTTTAACCGCACCAATTCCGGCCGGAGGGATGTCGGAATCTTGCCATGAAAGACATATCAGAAAAACCGTTGGGCTCGTTATTGCCTGAAAACCCTACTTACGATGAAAGCCGTCTTGCTGGTTACCCTGTTTGGCCTTGGTATCGGCTCGCTGCCGGTCGCAGCCGCCCCGTCGTGTTCGAATGCGGCCGGGCCCGACTCAATAGCGTCGGAGCGCAGGATTTGGCTTGCCGGGCAAAAATTTCAGCCGCGTCCCGCTTTTCTACCGTCACAACCGTCTTTGCGGTCGCGGCCCCGCTATCATACGCAAATCATCCGGCCCCGTGCCAGTCAGGAGAGGAGCAGATTAACTCCGGCTGAGCTTTCCCTGATGCACCCGATAATTGATGAAAAAACGCTGTCCGTCCACGTCGGCAACGACGTGCTGCAGCCCGGCAAAGATTACACGTACAGCCCATCCACCAACCGGATCAGGATTCTGAACCCGCAGGCTTTGCGCTCCACCGAATCCATCCAGATCATGTACGACACCGGCAGTTTAGGGCATACACATTGACCCCAGCTTTTCCTTCACCAATACGGCTCGGAATTGTAAGTTTCTTTCAAATGGCGATCGACAATCTCATTGATGAGTCGGGTCGTTTCGGTTTGCTCTAGGTGGTACTGTTTGGACAACGCCCGGGCCAGCGACTGGAACAGCATGGAGGCCGCGTAACCGTTCTTGAAGTCCTCCTTTTTTCCATCCATCCTCACGGGATTAGCGTTGGCCAGTGCCGACAGCATTTCGTCGTACGTAACAAAATGATAATGCTGCGGCTTTTCGGGCGGTGTGCTCGGCTCCGCCGGGGTTGACTTCGGCGGTCTTGCGTCCCTCAGCTTGTCCTGTAACCGTAATTTAGCAATGCTGGCAAACTCATTTCGAAAGCTGGGGTGCTGATAAATTTCCTCCACCAACGACCGGTAGTTTGCCAGCATCGCTTCCACAACTTCCCGTTTCGACAAATCCTGGTGCCACCATTTTTTCAGCGTTTCGGTGCCCAAAGCTACCTGCCGTTGGTAGGCTGTTTTAAACAAATTCAACAGGATTGCGTAGGAGTTATCGAGTGAATCTTCGCCCGTATGAATACGCAGCCCTTTCTTTACCAGGGACCTCTTGACAATTAAAACCCGCTCATCGTTTGGCGAAACATGGGCCGATGCCTGCTCAACTTCGGCATCTGTTGGATAAACCTGATCGATCAGAGAAAGCAGTTTAAACACCCGTTTCCGCTTTTCATCGTCCATCAACTGGCTGAACCCGCGCACTATTTCTCCTTCCGAGCGAATGCCCTGCGCGAATTCAACAATCATCACTTCTTCTTCCAGGCTCATGATTCTAATCGCTAAAATGGGTTAAGGACAACCGCGCAGGCCCTGCAACACCTGCAGCGTTTGCGTACCGAAAAGGTAAGAAGATTCGCCAACGTTTCCTGTTCCTGAGTCGCTTAAAATACCCCCGTTCGCTAAATACTTTTCGGCAAATCGCACCCGGCGGCTTGACATTATCAGAACTATTTTAATTCTTTGCTGTGTATTAGATAAATAGTACACTAAAATTATGATCGAGCTTGCAAATCTGACGTTCGGTTACACACCGAAAAAAATCTTGTATCGGGATCTGGACCTTTCGCTGCGGCCGGGCAGCATTTACGGCCTGCTGGGGAAAAACGGTGCGGGCAAATCGAGTCTGCTGCGGCTGATGGGCGGGTTACTCTACCCAACGGCCGGAACCATCAACGTGGCCGGGTTTATCCCCCGAAAGCGCGAACCGGCTTTTTTGCAGGAGATGTATTTCATTCCGGAAGAAATCTACCTGCCGTCGGTTTCACTCAACCGCTTCATCGACACGATGGGGCCGTTTTACCCAAAATTCAGCGAGTCGCAGTTTCGGAAGTACCTGGTTGAATTTGACGTACCGCCCGATCAAAAGCTGACGGCGATGTCGTACGGACAGAAAAAGAAAGTGATCATCAGCTTCGGGCTGGCCACCAATACGCAAATCCTGATCATGGACGAACCCACCAACGGCCTGGATATTCCGTCGAAAAGCCAGTTTCGCAAGATTGTTTCTTCCGCCCTCGCCCCCGAACGGCTCATGCTGATTTCGACTCACCAGGTGCGCGACCTGGACAACCTGATCGACGGGATCATCATCATCGACGAAAGCGAAATTCTGCTAAACCACTCCCTGACCGACATTGGCGACCGGCTGATGTTTGGCACCCTGAGCAGCGTTACCGAAGCCGACCGGGTGTTATACGCCGAACCGTCGATGCGCGGCTACTCGGTCGTGATGGAAAACCTCGAACAGGAAGACAGCCGGGTTGACCTCGAACGGCTTTTCAACGCCGTGGTTACCAACCGGGACGGCATCAAAAACATTTTTCGCTAGCTGCCATGAGCTTCCTGCCAATCCTCCAGATTTTGCTGACGGCGCTCTTTTCGGACTTGCCGGCACCCCTGCTTTCGTTTATCTCCCGTCTTACGTCTCTCTTCTAAACCATGAACCAGACCTTTGCAATCAACCGTTTCGGCCTGCTGCTGAAGCTCCACCTCTATGAACACCTGAAGTCCTACCTACTCGGCATCGGTGTTCTGTTCGGCGTGTGGCTCCTGATGCTCCTGCCCAGCGCCACCAAAATTGATACTTTCCACGAGTCCATTTACAGAAATCACGCCATGCTGTTTAGTTTGATTGCCAGCGGAGCCGGGGCCTGGTTTGCCAGCGAATCTTTTCGGGTGGTCAGCACGCCGGTTCGGGGCATCCCCTTTCTAACCCTGCCAGCTTCGCAACTGGAAAAATTTCTGGTGGCGCTTCTGATGCTGCTGCTGTTTGTGCCCGTGTTTCTGGGGGTGTTTTATACGGCAGAAGGAATCTGTTTTTCCATCGTCAACGCCCGGCTGCCCCAGGGTTCTCCCCGGTACGAACTGCTCAATCTGCTGGGGCCGCACATGGACCCCGTCATGCGCTATCTGACGCTGGTCACGCTGGCTTTCTTCCTGGTCGGCTCCATTTATTTCCCCAAACTACCGTTCGTCAAAACCGGTGTGATTGCCTTTACGCTGTTTTTTCTGGTTACGCTGGTGCTCAATGAATTTCTGCTGCGTCACATGCTTCCGGGCCACGAAATGTACGGGGGCACTCCGTTTCAGGAGGCCCGTTTCATCCAAAACCGGCGTTTTTACCGGATTGAGTTAGACGGAAATCCGGACCTGATTGTTAAAACGATTCTGGTGCTGGCCCTTCCGGCGCTGTTGTATATTGCTTACGCCCGTTTCAAAGAGAAAGAACTTTAAGTATGGATTTTCAGGATAAAAAAGCCATTTACCTACAAATCGCCGATTACGTCTGCGAGAAAATACTCCTTGGTCAGTGGCCGCCGGGCGAGCGAATCCCGTCGGTTCGGGATCTGGGCGTCGAACTGGAAGTGAACCCCAATACCGTCGTGCGCACGTATGACTTTTTACAGCAGAAAGGCATTATTTACAACAAGCGCGGCATTGGTTATTTCGCGGCCGACGAAGCCGTTGACCGCATAAAATCCTACCGCCGGGAGGTGTTTCTGGAAACCGAATTGCCCCAGTTTTTCCGGAGCCTATACCTGCTCGACATTGACCTGAAAGACATTGAAGAACGGTATAAAAGCTTCATTGACAAAGAGTTCGACCCAAACCAAATCGGTAGCTAACGGCCTACCGATTCCGCAAATCTTAAATCACGATGAAAACAAGCAATAAACTTCTGATCGGGTTGTTCGTCATTTGTCTTCTGACGTTGATCGGAGCAAACATGGCCCTGAAGGAAAAGCACGATAAGATTGATTTTAACGATCCTTTTTACGGGCTGGCGTCGATGAGCCTGAAACCGTTCCGGGTCCTGAAACTGGAAGGAAACAACGCCGGACTCCTCAGTGTGCAAACCGGTAAAAAGTCCGAAATCCGGCTTCCGGACCGGGCCCGGGAGCAGTTTACGTTCCGTTACCAGGGCGACACCCTGCTGCTCCGGTACACGCCCTTGAGCGTTCCCTGGCAGTCGCGGGCCAACATGTACCTGGATGCCGTCCCCTCGGCCGTTGTTCTGACGCCAACGCTGCAAGCCGTCATGACCAACCGGATCAGTTGCAATGTCAACCGCCTGACCACCGACAAGCTGACTGTCATTCAGGAAAGCGCGGGCGTTCTGCTCACCAACAGCACCATCGGCACCCTGACCGTTACCGACTCGCGGGGCAGCGACCTGCATACCAAAGCGACCAACCGCATCGGTACCGCCCTCGTTGCGTCGCGCGACAGTTCCAACCTGCTGGTTGAACGGGATGTTTTTGGCACCCTGACGCTGGAAACCGATAGCCTAGCGACGGTGAAACTACCGGGCGGGTTGCTGAAAAAGCTGAAACTGTAATAGTTACGGCTCAAAAACCGTCCGCTTTTCCGTGACGGTTTTTATTTTTTCCTTCGTGAAGTAAACCGGGAAGTAGTCGTTTTTGGCCCAGATCGGGAACAGGTCGCGGTAGTGCGGGCTGGCGGGGTTGCCCGATTGGCCGGGGCTGTTGATGCCCAGCGTTTTATCCCAATCCTGGGTATCGACCAGAATCCGGAAGCTGGCCCCGTGTTCCTGGTTCAGGCTGTTACCGGTATTGTTGACGGTTTCGCCGTAGCCGCCCCGCTCCACCGGTCCCATACCGTACTGGGCCGCCTGCTGGGGGGGCAGGAGGTTACTGAGCGGATGCGCCAGTTGAATGTGCTTGTTGGCCGACTGACCGTACCACCAGTGTGTCCGGTCGTACCCCAGCCGGTCGGTCAGATCGTCTACGGCCTTTTCCAGGCAGGTCAGCAACAGGTCTTTCCGATCCACTTTTTTCAGGGGACCGGGCGTCGCGGGCTGCAACCACTCGATCAGCCTTTCGGTGCTGATGGAACTCAGGTATTTTCGGGCGTTTTCCGGAACGGCCTCTTCGTAAACAGCTTCCCGCAATTGCGCTTCCCAGGCGGCATAAACCGCTGCGGTGATAGAACCCGGCTCGAGTTTGTAGTCCCAGTTCAGCAATTGCTGCCGCGCCCATTCCACGGGTTCGTCGGCGGCCTGTAAGCCATTCAGCAACGGCACCAGCCGCCGGGCCGGGATGGACAGATAATCCGCCTGCAGCGTTTTGAAATCGGCCAACGTATGGTTCGGTTTGGCTTTCAGGACCTCCGCAATCCGGTTGGCCCGCGACGGCGACGCCCAATCCCAGCCGATTGCATTCCGGTGCGGATGGTTGGCGGGGGTCAGGTTGTTGTTGGCCGTAACGAGATAGCCTTCCGGCGGGTTGGCTTTGCTGGGCAACTGCTGAATGGGCAGAAAACCATTCCACTCATACCGGCCGTCGCCCGGCACCGGCACCAGGCCCGTCCAGTTCGGGCGGACCGGCGAGATGCCCGTCGCCTGCCAGCCGATCGATCCATTTTGCCGACCGGCCCAAACCATGTTTTCGCCCGGAATCCGGCTGAAGGTGCAGGCCTGCCGAAATTCGTTCCAGTTTCTGGACTGATTCATGCGCAGGCTGGCCAGATACGGCGCGCACCCCATTTCGAGCCAGGCCGCCCGTACGGCGTACAACTTGTGATGGTTCGCGTCTTCAAACACCACCGGCCCGTGCCGCGTGTATTTCAACGAGACCACCACCGGTTTTTGCCCTTTGACCGGAATTGTGTCGATCACAACCCGCAGCGACTCCCATTTGCCCCGGTATTTGTATTGATTCGGATTGGCCGGATTCGCTTCGTAGACGTACAGATCTTCGTTGTCGGTTTCAAAAATCGTCAGACCCCAGGCTCCGAACTCGTTGTGGCCAATTGAAATGCCCGGTAACGTTGGCTCGCCCGCCCCCACGGCATTCCACCCCGGGGCCTGTAAGTGAACCCAATACCGCAGCGACGGAATTCCCTGCGCCCGGTGCGGATCGTTGGCCAGCATCGGAAAACCGCTCGCCGACCGCTTGCCGCTGACGACCCAGTTGTTGGAGCCGACAAACCGCTTTTCGTTCTCGAACCAGACGGACGCTTCCTCTTCCGTTGCGCCCAGCCCCCGGTCGTTGGCGGTAAACCGGATGGGCAGCCGGAACGCTTCGTACAGTTCCAGAATAGGCTGAAACAGTTCGGCTCCGGCCACGTGCAGGTTCAGGTTGGGTTCACCGGCTTTGGCGACGGGATGAAACCAGGCCAGTTCGCGCACTTTTTCCGCCCCCAGCAGATGCACCAGCCGCCCGAAATTCAGCTCGTCGCGCACGTTTTCCAGTAACCCCTGATGCCGGCTGATCACAACTTCGGGCGTCCATAAACCGGGCTGGGTTTTCAGAATTTTAAATTCAACCGGCAGCCGATCGGGCGTTTGGTTGATCTGCCGGATGTAGGCGTTGATGCCATCGACAAAAGCCCTTACGATCTGCGGGCCGTGGGGATGGTAATGTTTGAGCTCCTGTTCCAGATTTCCCCGGAATTTAAACAGCCGCGTGCCCTGGTCCCGCTTGATTTCCTTCGGCCCGAGCAGTTCAGACACCGTTCCGGTGGCCTGTCGACGCCACATTTCGAGCTGAAAAAGTCGGTCGGAGGCTGCGGAATAGCCCTGCGCAAAAAACAGATCGTGCTCGTTCTGCGCGTAAATGTGCGCAACACCCCAGCGGTCGCGGAGGACCTCGACGGGTTGGCGCAGGCCCGGAAGTTTCAGATTTTCGGCGGATTGGGTACAGGCAAAAGGATGACTTAAAAACAGGCTGGCCAACAAGATTACCATCAATCGCATACCAAGAGAATCGGTTAAATACGGACCCGTGGTTCGACCCCGACCAGTCCGCGTTAAAATTTATGGTTTACGAATAAACCTGATCGAATTTTCTTTCGAATGCCTCAAAAAGCAGAACGGCTACTTCGACGATCTTAAAAACGCCAGCACCTCCCGGGCAAACCCGTCCGAACCGGACGTGTTGTTGTGATTGCCTGGCACGGTTTTCAGCGTAGCCGTTGGGATGAGTTTCGCCAGATCGCCCGCCCGGCCGTTGTCTTCGTCCTGCTCCCCGCAAATGATCAACACCGGAATCCTGGCCTTGCTCAGTTCCGCCGGGCTGGTCGATGGTTGCGCCTGTTGCTGGAACCCGAGCGACAAGGTATCCAATCCCCGGGTTTTGGCCGCATTCAGAGCGCCCTGAAACTCCGGGTGCAGGTGGGCTTTTCCGCTGAACAAGTCGGCAAACGCCCGGCGACGGGGCCAGTCGGGATCGGTAAAATCCGCCCCCATGCCGCCTAGCACCGCCGAACGCAGGTTTGGGTCCAGCACCAGCAGCCGCGCCGTGATGATGGAACCGCGGGAGTACCCCACAACGTCATAATGGTTCAGTTTCAGGTGGTTCATCAGCGCTATGATGTCACGGGCTTCGGCGTCGTTCTGGTAAGCCGCCAGGGTATGCGGTTTGTCGGACTGGCCGTTGCCCCGCAGATCGAGTTGCACTACTTTATAGCCTGCATCCAGCAGCGATTGCCGCAAAACGGCTTTTTGCCAGGACGTGCTGTTGCCCATAAACCCGTGAACGAGCACGACGGGTCGGCCTTCTCCGGCAACTTCGTAATGAATTTTTGTACCGTCGAAGGAGGTAAACAGGGGTTCGCGATTGGTTTGCGCCCAGGCACTTGCCGACACAACAAGCAGGAAATAAACGAGGAGGTTTTTCACTGATTACCAGGTTAGGACAGGTAAGATACGAAAAAAACCTTTCGGCGACGCCGTGGTTATTTATCTATACGTAAACTGAATACGCGATGAAAGACCCCGAATTGATTGGGTCGCGTGCGTGGCGCGTGGACCCCGGCCTGTTCACCAACCAGAGTGGTGCGGCCATTGAAGACGGTGATGAGGACGAACTGGACGAGGTCGAGGAAGAAACCGATCTTTACGACGAACCGGTAGACGAGGACGGTGATCCGACCGGCGAACACGACCACAATTATGACGACAACTACGCGCTCGGCGGCAAAGTAGCCCGCAGCGGCACGGGTACTTAAACCGAAACGATATGGAAAACTACAATCCAGCCGAAGATGAAAATCAGGGCGTGGCCTCAACCCTGGCCCGTAACAACGACGATACCGGCGAAGAACTCGAACCGGATCTGAGCCCATCCGGCAACCTACCCGGTCCTGAACCCGATCTGGACGCGGAAACGCTCTACGAAGACGAAGACACCGATGAGGGACTGACCAGTGAAGAATGAAGCTTAAGGAGTGAAGAATTATAAGTTAAACGTGCGTCAGCTAACTCATAACTCTTCACTCCTAACGCTTCACTTTTTTATTCCCACTCGATGGTTGCGGGCGGTTTAGAGGAGATGTCGTAGACGACGCGGTTGACACCTTTGACCCGGTTGATGATTTCGTTGGAAATGTCGGCCAGAAACTCGTAGGGCAAATGCGCCCAGTCGGCCGTCATCCCGTCGACGCTCGTAACGGCGCGCAGGGCTACTACACGTTCGTAGGTCCGCTCATCCCCCATGACCCCAACGGATTGGATCGGCAGCAGAATGGCTCCGGCCTGCCAGACCTGATCGTACAAACCGTATTTCTTCAGCCCGTTGATGTACAGGGCGTCCACTTCCTGCAGGATGTGCACTTTCTCGGCGGTGATGTCGCCCAGAATCCGAATGGCCAGCCCCGGCCCCGGGAACGGGTGGCGTTTCAGGATGGCATCGGGCAAACCGAGCGTTTTTCCGACGGCCCGCACTTCGTCTTTAAACAGCGTATTGAGCGGCTCCACCACTTTCAGCTTCATGAAGTCGGGCAAACCGCCGACGTTGTGGTGCGACTTGATGGTGGCCGAAGGTCCCTTTACCGAAACCGACTCGATAACGTCGGGGTAAATGGTCCCCTGCCCCAGCCAGTCAACGCCTTCAAGCAGGTGCGCTTCGTGGTCAAAAACCTCGATAAACGTCCGGCCGATGGCTTTGCGTTTGGCTTCCGGATCGGTCAGTCCGGCGAGGGCTTTGTAGAACTGGTCTTTGGCATCGACGCCCTTGATGTTCAGCCCCAGGTGCTGGTAGGATTCCAGCACGCTTTCAAATTCGTCTTTCCGCAGCAACCCGTTGTCAACGAAAATACAGTAGAGGTTCTGGCCGATGGCTCGGTGAACGAGCGTGGCTGCCACCGACGAGTCGACCCCGCCCGAAAGCGCCATGACGACTTTGTCGTTGCCCAGCTTCTGCTTCAGATCCGCGATGGTCGATTCCACGAACGACTCGGCGGTCCAATCCTGCGAACACCCGCAAATATCGACCACAAAGTTTTTGAGCAGCATTTTGCCCTGCGTTGAATGGGTCACTTCCGGGTGAAACTGAATGCCGTAGGTTGGCTCATTTTCGACCTGGAAAGCCGCTACCTTCACGCTTTCGGTGGAGGCAATGATCTGGAAATGATCGGGCACCGACGTGATGGTATCCGCGTGCGACATCCAGACCTGGGTGTTGGCTTCCAGCCCTTTCAGCAGCGCATTTTCCGTATTGAGCGTCCCTAATTTAGCCCGACCGTACTCACGAATGGCCGACGGCTGCACCTCGCCCCCGCTGGTGTGGGCCATCAACTGAGCGCCGTAGCAAACACCCAGCAAGGGCATTTTGTGCCGAAAAGCCGCCAGATGAACCATCGGCGCGTCGTCGTCCCGCACGGAACACGGGCTGCCGGACAAAATGACGCCCTTGACGTCGTGACTGATGGGCGGAATATGATTATAAGGGTGAATTTCGCAGTAAACATTAAGTTCGCGCACCCGGCGGGCGATAAGTTGGGTGTATTGCGAACCGAAATCCAGGATCAGAATTTGTTCGGTTGTCATGGTACGTATCCAAAACACAAAATTAGGGTGTTTTTAGGAACCGGGCAACTCAAACCGCTGAAACCCTTCCGGTAATCTTCATCCCGGCGCGCAAGAAGGGAAAAAACCGTTCAGAATTCAGGGAAACGTAACGCACAACCACCACCTTTCGGACCACTTTCCGGTTGTCGATCTGGGCCGTCACCAACACCGTCTGGGTACCGGCCCCGGATAGTTCAATGACTTCTTCGTGAACCCGGTTCTGGCCCGGCACGGTTTTCTGCCAGACCAGCCGCCCCGCCAGATCGGTTATTCGGAGCGTCGCCGTTTTCATTCCGGGAATAAACAGTTTGAGGTAAAGCCGGCCCTGCGCCGGATTCGGGTAGGTACTCACCGTAAGCGCTTCCAGCCCGGGCGTTGCCAGAATGGGTGACTTCTTCGGACAGTTCACGGTTTTCGGTCCACCCGTCAATTGGAAATTATGGCCCCTTACGCGAACCAAGATGACCTGATTTTTTCCATCTTTCAGGGCATCTGGCGTTGGAAACCGGAAACCGTACTGCCCCACTTCCAGACCCGGTCGGCTTTCAGCCGCGTTTACGGTTCCGATTACGGCGTTGTTGGCCAGTATTTCCACCGTGATAAACGGGTTTGCCGTTCTCGGTTCGGCTTCCACCCATCCCCAGATGCTGTCGCAACGGGCTCCCTCCAGGTGACCGCCGTAAAGGGTGTCCGGCGGTGCGGTCGGCGCTTCACTGATGGCAACGTTGTGAAAGGTAAACGCCCGCATTCCCCGCCTGTTTTTCAGGAAAGGGCCATTAAGCGAACCCGGATAGCTATTGGGAAGGTACGTGATGGTTTGGGCCGCAAGGGGTTTGGCCAACTGCAGAATGATCCGATTGCGCTCCGCCGAACCACTTTCAATCAGCCGCGCCTGCGGAGAGCCTGCATAATCAAAGTAAATCAGATCCCGCAGATCAGTTTTTTTCCCCTTCACCACCGTATCCTGCTTCCAGACCATCCGGGCGCCCGGTTCAAATTCCAGCACCACTTCTTTCTTTTCGGCGGTTCGGTAATACGCTTTCCGGATGGCGGGCGACGCAATACCGTCTACGTCGGGTGAGCCGTAGCCGTCGCGGGCGATCAGCCGGTAGAGTTCGAGCGCAAACTGGTAGTGCCCCTCGGCTCCGTAATGAACGCCATCATAGGCTGCCAGTCCTACCGTGGCGATGGCTTCCGTGCGGGGAAAAAGCTGCGGGGTTCGCCGTTGAAAATCCCGCAGTTGGGCGGCCCCCGGGTTGTTCTCCGGCAACAAACTCACCTGCGCGATGTAGAATTTACCCACGTTGGGGTAATCGTTTTGCCAGTAGTCAAACAACGTTCTCAGCGCCAGTTCGTAGCCATCGGCCCGTCCGCCACCGGCTTCGTTTTCCCCCTGACGCCACACGAAGGCTTTAACTTTATGGGCAACACCGGCTTTCCGGGCCAGATACAGCAGTTTTCCGTACAAAGTTTTGGGATCGGCCGGGTTGGCCGGATTGCGTTCCAGGTGACTTTTGATCGACGTTCCGCCCACCGCCCCGTTGATCAGGCAGGTCGGCATTCCGAAGTTCTCCATGATCAGCCGCTGCACTTCCGTTCCGATCCGCCCGACCTGCCCGTCGCGCTCGTTTGAAAGGTGCCAGAGCGTATCGGGCCTTGCCGACGCGCTGTTGCCGAAAGTCCGCAGGAACTTGTTGCGGTAGAAATAATCATCCGGATAATAGCCCGTGATGTTGGACTGACCGTGGAACAAAATTACATCCCCGCAGACGATATCATCGCGGGAATCGACCCGTACCGAATCTTTCCCGCGAATGGCGAACACCTCAAACCGGTAGAGGTTTAAACCCGCGTCGATGGTGGGCAACAACTGAAAAGTGGCCTGATTGCCGTTGCTGGTAACCGAAACCCGCGCGTATTTCCAGCGGGTGCCGTTTTGGTAGACCCAAACCGATACGTGGGTGTACGTTGGTGACTGTAATTGCCCGACCAGGGGAACCTCAGCCTTGTTTTGTTCATCGCGCGGATAGAGTTGCAGGGCTGCGGGCCACTGCTGCCATTTAACAAGCCCCTGCGCAACCGCTGCCGATGGCAAAATCAACAGGATGATCCAGCCAAGAACTGTAGAGGTTCTTTTCATATGATACGGTCAAAACCACCGTAAAATATCCGCAATTCAGCCCAATTAACCAACAAAAAGTTGCCCGGTGTTGCTCTTTTTCAGGACCTGAAACCACAGGCCGGGGCGGGGTACTAAAACATTACTCCGGGTAGATCAGGTACTTTTTTCGTTTGGTTTTGTAGTCGCCCAGACCAGGTTCCCAGGTTTTCCGAATGGCTTCTTCGGTCAGACCGACTTTCAACTGTAACCGCAACTGATCGCTGCCGTACAGCTTGTCGATGTAATTCGTCGCCAGAAAGAACTTGTCTTTGTCGACCGCTTTGTTGTAGAATTCGATCAGGTACTTGAGGGTTAGTCCCTGATTGGTAGCATCGATTCCCGACAAATCACGGCCGTAACAGAGTTTGCCTTCCTGCGGGGGATTCATGGCGCCCGGCTTATCGACCGGCGTAAACTGGTACGAGCCAAATTTCGGATTGCCCGGTCCGCCGATCACCTGAAACTGTTTATCGGTGCCCCGCCCTATGCTGACGATCGTGCCTTCAAACAGGCAAAGCGTGGGGTACAGCAAAATAGCCTGCTGATTCGGCAGGTTTGGCGAGGGAGCCACCGGCAGCGTGTACGGCATCTGGTGCGTGTAGTTTTTTACGGGAACCACCGTCAGCGGGCACAGCAGTTCGGCGCTGCCTTTCAACGGTTTGAGCCATTTTTCGCCGTTGATCATCCGGGCCAGTTCGCCGACAGTCAAGCCGTGCAGAATGGGAATGGGGTGCATACCAACAAACGACTGGTACTGCCTATTCAGGATCGGCCCGTCGACATAGCGGCCGTTGGGATTCGGTCGGTCCAGCACAACCAACGACTTTTTGTATTCGGCGCAGGCTTCCATGGCGTAGTGCATGGTGCTGATGTAGGTGTAAAACCGGGTGCCTACGTCCTGAATATCAAAAACGATCACATCCAGTGAATCGAGTTGAGCCTGGGTGGGTCGGCGGTTGGCCCCGTACAGCGAGATAATGGGAACACCGGTTCGGGGGTCGCGACCATCGCTGATTTTTTCCCCGTCGGTGGCCTGCCCGCGAAACCCGTGTTCGGGCGCAAAGATGGTTTTAATCGTCACACCGAGTGCCAGCAGGCTGTCTACCAGGTGCGTCTTGCCAATAACGGACGTGTGGTTGACGATCATCCCGACCCGTTTGCCGAGCAAGGTGGGCACGTACAGGTTGGTCTGCTCCGCTCCGGTTTGGATTCCGTCCGTCGATTGGGCCGCGGCCGGTTTTTTATTGGTTTGTCCGGAACAACCAATCGGCTGTCCCAATACCGCAATGAGGCAGATCAGTAAGAGCAATTTTCCGGATGAAGTCATAGCAGCTAAGCGTTTATCCTGCAAATCTGTTACTTTTATGTGGTATTTTATAGAAAACCGTTAACCGGCTGGCAATTTTTCCGTTATCAATCCAAACCGGTTCTCCGACACGGTCACCCGATCGTTAACCTCTTTACACTTGAACGTTCCGTTTTTCATTGCCCGGCGAATTCGTCATACGCCGACCGAAAGCTTCTCCGCCACCGTTACCAAGGTCGGTGTAGCCAGCATTGCCATCGGTCTGGCCAGCGTCATCATCGCTTTTGCGGTCTTGTTTGGCTATAAATTCGCGATTCAGCAGAAAATTTTCGTGTTTGGATCGCACATTACCGTTTCCAAATTCTCGCTTAACAATTCGTACGAAGAAACCCCGCTGGAGCTGAAAACGACCCTCTATCAGCAGGCTACCAGCATTCCGGGCGTTCGGCATGTTCAGGGGGTGGCCACAAAAGCCGGGATGCTCAAAACCGCCGATGAACTCTCGGGCGCGGTTCTGAAGGGCGTCGGCCGCGAGTACGACTGGGAGTTGTTCCGCAGTTCGCTGGTGGCCGGGAAGCTGCCCCAGTTTTACAAAGATAGCGCCCAATGCAACCCCAATTACTCCTGCCAGGTGCTGATCAGCAAACGGATTTCCGATCGGCTTCAGCTCGACGTGGGTAAAGACGTGATCATGTACTTCATCGGTAACCAGTTGCGCCCCCGGAAACTTCAGGTGACGGGTATTTACGATACGGGACTCGAAGAAGGTGATAACGTGATGGTCATCGGCGATCTGCGGCTGATCCAGCAACTCAACAACTGGGGGGCCGATTCGGTGGGGAGCTACGAAATCTTCGTCAACGATTTCAACCGCCTGGACGACGTCTACCGGCAAGTCCGCGAGGTTGCTGCGCCCGATATGCGGCCCCTGCGCGTTACCGACACGTATAAACCGTTGTTCGACTGGATGACGCTCCTCGACCAGAACACCGGCATTTTTCTGGCCCTGATCCTCTTCGTGGCGGGTTTCAACATGGTGGCAATTCTGCTGGTTCTGATGCTGGAACGAACGCCCATGATCGGGTTGCTGAAAGCCTTTGGCAGTTCCAACACGTTGATTCGACGGGTTTTTCTGTACGTCGGCTTGAACATGGTTCTCAAGGGTCTCCTGATTGGTAACCTGCTGGGCATTGGGCTGTGCGCCCTCCAATATTACTTCAAGCTGATTCCGCTCGATCCCAAAAACTATTACATGGATACGGTTCCGATTGCCTGGGATTTCCGGATGATTGCCTTGGTCAACGTGGCTACCATTGTGCTGATTGCGCTGGTGCTCTGGCTCCCAACGCTGGTGGCCACCCGGATTCAGCCGATTAAAGCGTTGGTATTTAAAAAGTAAAAGGATTCAGAGACTCTGGCCGACTGACCCTTTGCAAATCAATAAATTAAAATGGGTTGGAGACAAAACCTCCAACCCATCTCGAATAGAAACTAACCCGTACTCTGTTACTTAGATCACAATTAGTATCACATCTCGTATCGTTTAGTATTTATACTCACCTATTATTGTACAACTTTTTGCATACCATACACTTATGGGTTAGCTGCGTTTTAAATTACCTTACAATTTTATACTTTTTTCCTGAACGCATCAAGTACAAAATTCCTTCTTTTACTAAACGGCAGCAATAATATTTTACCATACCAAATTTTCCATGCAATAATGACCTAAAATATTATACGTCGGCTAATTTTACTTAATCTTTAAAGGATTGCATCACCACTTAATCCCCTCAATAATAGCCGTTTACCGTCAACACCTTCTTTTGCCAGACTATTGCCACCACTCTTGTTTTATTTTATTTATTTCTTTTCCGTCTCGGGGTAACAATTACTTAATACGTATAGGGATTGATGGTTTAGTGTTGGACGAATAAAGAACCGGGCCGTTGAACAACGCGACGGCATTGTCCAACGGCCCGAATTGCACCCGACCATGGGAGACGTAAATTCCCTTCCCGCTTATTTTACCCGGTATGGTTTTCCCCTGCCACAGCCGAATTACGAAGCAGATCCACTTCCCGGGCCCCGATTCCATTAATTGAGTGAGTTCCCGGGTCACCATTTGGCGGTCTTACTTCCGTACTATCCTGCACCGGCAATCCACCCCGTAGTCCGTTGTTCACCAGTAAGATTTAAAGAATTACTGGCGGGTCAGGACCGGCATACTTTGCAGAATGCGCTCGGCCACTTTCTGATTGCCCTTCTGGTTGAGGTGCAGCAGATCGACCCGCAGGGAAGCCGGTACCACATCGTAGGTGTGATCAATAATGTCCTGCATTTTAGACGGGTCGTACTGGGAAAGCAGATACGCGTGGATGTTGACGTAGTGATCCCCGTAGATTTTATACAACTCCCCGTTCAACTGCATAATGGCCTGATGCCGTTGCGTAAACACCTGTTCATTCTGATCAAAATCACCATTGATCATGCCCAGCACCAGATAGCGCTGGTGACCCAGAGCCGCCACCATCGATGCGATATCGGCTTTGATCTGCTCCGGTTTGTCCAGGTTATTACGCCCCGCCCAGATGATGGTGTTGTACGGGTGTTTCTCTTTGTCCGCGAGCATGCGCTCGGCGATCTGGCTGCTGGTCTGGCCCGAAATGCCTTTATTGATGTACTTGTAGGTCGTTCCCGTCAGCTTTTCGAGTTCGGTCAGGTACGTAGATGTACTGGGGCTGCCTTCCGTCAGGCTATCCCCCCAGCCGATGATGTACTCGGAGCGGGAATTGTCGGGAGCCACATCGTTGCCGGATTTGCATCCGCCTACTGTGTAGATAATCAACAGTAGGCTCAGACGGGTGAGAATGGAAGAACAAAAAGCCGTTTTACGTTTGGTAACCTGCCGAAGCGTGATCATACTGACCCTGTAGAAATAGATAAAAAGTCATCGGGCGTTCCTCCGCCGTCGCCCGACGGAATGTTGAGGTTTGTGCCCTTTACTAAACGGCCGATTGAGCCGGAAATTGTATTTGCAAAAAGGCGTCAGAGTGCCCAGTTAGCGGTATGAGATGATAGTTTTGGGCGGACTTCCCTCAAAAAAATCCAAACAGTCGCCCGGCTGGCCAGGAAAACCGTTTGGAAGTTGAGGAAAAGAGTAACCCCATTGGCACGGAAAAGCCGCCCGCCCTTTGGGCGTTTGTTCGGTTAACCGGAGATGCTTCCGTTCAGATGAGCTTCCATGACGGACTGAATGACCGGCATTTCGGATTCAAGCACCTGAATGTACTGATCGATCAATGGAGCAATTTCAGCCATTCCTTTCTTATCGGCAATCAGCGCTTCTGTGGCGGTAACGAGTCGCGCGGCTTCGGTCAGTCCGAAGGTTTGAATAATGGCTTTCTGGGTATGAATCAGGCGTTTAATCGCCATCACGTCGCCTTCGGCCACCGACTGTTTTAATTGTTGAATTTCGACCGGCGTCTGATGCAGAAACAATGTCATCATCTCTACGGCAAAATCCATGTCATTGCCAACGGCATCGAGCAACGGTTCTACGGAGAAACTGGGAGCCGGTGGGGTGTACGTTTTTTGGTTGGGTGTCATTGTTGATATACCGGGTAAATATTTTCGGATAATCCGTTGTAACTCTTCTATTTGAAAAGGTTTGGGTATAAAATCATTCATGCCTGACTGAAGGCATTGCTCCCGTTCATTGGCCAGGGCGTGGGCCGTCATGGCAATGATCGGGACTTGTTTATTCAACGTCGTTCTGATGTACCGCGTGGTGGTGTAGCCGTCCATGACGGGCATCTGGATGTCCATCAGCACCAGATCAAAGTCGGTTTTCTGGAGCAGTTCAACGGCAATCTGCCCGTTCTCGGCAACCTGCGCCGGGTAACCCAGCCTTCCCAGCACCTGAAGAGCCAGCTTCTGGTTCATGATATTATCCTCCACCACCAGGATTTTCACCTCCCGGTCGATGGGTCCGGCTTCTTCCTCCGCCAGCACGGCATCGTGGACGGACTGGTGCGGTGCAATCTTATACGGTATTTCCAGGGTGAAGCAGGAACCTTTTCCGGCCTCACTTGCAACCGTAATCCAGCCGCCCTGCATTTCCGTTAGCGATTTGACGATGTTCAGGCCCAATCCGGTCCCTCCGTAGTAGCGGGTTGTAAAATCGCTGGCCTGCCGGAAGCGCTCGAAAATATGGGGCAGAACGTCCTTTTCCATCCCAATTCCCGTATCCTCAACGGTAAACCGGATCCGGGCCGACTCATCCTGCACACCCGTTTTTTCGATCGATACCGCTACCCCGCCGTACTTGGTAAACTTGACCGCGTTGCTGAGCAGGTTCAGCAGGATCTGCGTGAGCCGGGTGGGGTCGCCCAGCACCACCGGAGGTAAATCCGGACCAGTTGCAACGCGCAGGAAGAGGCCTTTGTCGCGGGCCGATGCATCGAGCATGGTCCGGATGGAGTCCGCCAGCGAACAGATACTGAACGGAATACTCTCCAGCGGCAGCATCCCCGCTTCAATTTTGGAAATATCGAGAATGTCGTTGACGATAGTCAGCAGGTTTTTACCGGCCGTCCGAACGTAGTCAACGTATTCCTTTTGCTCGGAGCTCAGCGCCGTCGATCCCAGCAGGTTCGAAAAGCCCAGGATGGCGTTGAGGGGCGTCCGGATTTCGTGGCTCATGTTGGCCAGAAACTGCTTTTCGGTATGCCGGGCATCTTCCGCCACCAGCTTTGCCTTCGCCAGTTCCTGCTCAAGCTGCTTTCGTTCGGAAATGTCGTAGTGAATGCCCATGGAGCCAACTACTTCGCCCTGTTCGTCCAGTATGGGTGCGCCACTGACGATAACCCAGATGGGAGTTCCGTCTTTGCGCCGGAGTTGCAGTTCGTAGGAATTGGCTCCGCCCTCATCCCGCAGCTTCTGCTGCTGGCCCTGAAACGTTTTGAATTCATCGGGCACCAGCAGGTCGTTGGCCCGCTGGCCAATCAGTTCCTCCTCGGAGTAACCCACCATCTGGCAAAACCGGTCGTAAGCCTGCCGGATCACCTGATTATTATCCACCTCCAGCAGCCCCAGCTCCATGCGGTTCATGATGCCCCGGTATTTCTCTTCGCTTTTGCGAATCTGCTCGTTAGCGCGGTACTTTTCGGTTATATCGGTATACTGCCAGAGATGCCCCCGGTACTCCCCTTCCAGAAAAATGGGAATGTAATTGCGTTTGACGATACGCCCGTCCACCAACTCAACAACTTCGTTGACAACGGTTTTCTTTTGCTGGATGGCGACGTCCATTTGACAGGTGAACAGCTCCGGATTAGTAAACAATGCATCCGACGGATGGGCCCACCGGAAGTAATCCGTACCAATCACCTCATCGGGCGTCACCTGAATGCCGAACAAATCGCAGTACAACTGATTGACCAGTATCACCGTACGGTTTTCGTCTTCCACCAGAACGCCGGTTTGCAGGTTCTTGATGAGCGAAGTCAACCGGGCCTGGGTACTTTGTAGTTTATCTTTGTTGATGATCCGGGCGGTAATGTCGCGGGCTACGGCAACCAACTCCGACTTTTGCCCGCCTTCTTCGATTACCCGGACCGTCTGGCCGATCCACACTCTGCGTCCGTCTTTGGCCCGAACCGGAAACTCGGTATACATGCTGGACTGCCCCGTCTGGAACATATTCAGGTAAAATTCGGCCACGGTGGCCCGCCACTCCGGCTCGATCAATTGCAGGTAATTCAGCCCAATGATCTCCGCTTGCGAATAGCCCAGACACGATTCCACAACGGGATTGACGAATGTAAAAAAGCCGTCGAGGGTGGTTGTAAAAATGATGTCCTGCACCGACTCGATGACGTGCCGGTAGAGGCTTTCGCTCTTTTGAAGCTCAGACGTTTTTGCGTCAGGATATGGCATTTCCTGCAGCATCCGGAGCTGCTCGTTGGCGTGCCGAAGCTGCTGTTCTCTTTCCACCAGAACAGCTTCAGCCTGCTGACGGCTTTTTTGCTCGGAAGCGAGTTGGCGTTCCAGCTGTTCTATTGAAGACATACTATTTCCTGATCATGATAATCCGGGCCGCCGGGTACGGAAGGCGAAAAAACCCTGAAATCAACGGCTCTCTGAGCCCTCCCAAACCAATTTTCACCGATCAGTAAATACTCATACCGACTCCACCGTTTTCTTATCACGATCTTTCCGTTGAGAGATGGACTAACTATACGTTCAAAGTGCAAAAGTGACCTTCCATTCCAGAGCAACAATTATGCCGCGTCGTATGAAAAAACACCCGGGGTTCTGCCCATTTTCAAGGATAAAAAGTGTTCTCCCAGAGAAGGTTAGGCAGCCCTTATTCCGTCTGATAATGTAAGCACTTTTACGGGCTTAAAAAACAAAAATCCGACTTTCCAGCCGGATTTTTTTCAGGATCAAGTAAATTTAATCGTCTATTAATTCATGCTCACCAAGCGGGATGTCTGTACGGTGGGCGTGCGGGTTTCCAGTTTTACCGTTTTTGCTTCCGTGTAGTTCCCATCGGAGATTTCAACTTTGTAGACTCCGTCTTCCAATCCGTTAAGATCGAAGCGGAAATTCGTGGCTTCGTGGCCTTTTCCCAGCTTCTTCGTGACCAGCGTGTGCCCGTCGTTGTTGATCAACCGGATGTTCACCTTGCTGTCTTTCGCTTTGCTGATGTTTACACCAACTTTCATGCTGTTAATCATGGGGTAAACAGCCGACTGGAATGTGGCTTTGGCCTTACCGGCGTTGTCGGTGGCAAATGCGCTGGAAGCAACCAGCGTCAGGGCAATGAGAGCGGAGGCAAATAGCATTTTCATCGTATTGTTGTTTAGAGTTGAAGGATGTGCTTTTCTGTTGTTTACTGCTTTTTGTTGATTCAAAGGTAATACTTACATAAGGTACCTTGCTATGCATAGTACTTTAGCGGTCGAAAAACCGGGCGAATGGTAACCGGCCAGGATAAACATCTGGCCTTGCGGATAAGATAGGTTATTAACCCACTTTTAATCCATCCGCAAACATCTCAACGGCCCGGACGTTGGTTTTCTACATGAACTTCTTTTTGCTATGCGACTTTTCAGCTTTCAGATTCTGGCTTGCCTGGGCCTTCTTTTTTCCTCTACGCTTCTTGTTGCTCAATCTACGGCCGTCGACTATCCGTATCCGGTGCAGTTTCTTTCACTGAACATAGAGTCAAAGCCCGTTCGGATGGCTTACATGGACGTAAAACCCGCCCAGCCCAACGGCAAAACGGTTCTGCTGCTGCACGGTAAAAACTTCAATGGGTACTACTGGAAAACCGTTGTTCACTGGCTGACGACCAACGGCTACCGGGCCATCGTTCCGGATCAGGTAGGCTGGGGAAAATCGTCTCACCCCGACATCCACTACAGTTTTCACCGGCTGGCGGCCAATACCAAACACCTGCTCGATACGCTCGGCATTCGGAATGTAACGGTTCTGGCCCACTCCATGGGCGGTATGCTCGGAACACGGTTTACGCTGATGTACCCCGAAATGGTGGAGAAACTGGTGCTCGAAAACCCGATTGGCCTGGAAGACTACAAAACGTTTGTTCCGTACCAAACGCCCGAACAGCAATTTCAGAAGGAGAAATCGGCCACGTTCGAATCCTACCAACAATACCAGAAAAGCTATTACCCCGTCTGGAAACCGGAATACAACGATTTGGTGCGGGTGCAGGCCAGCGACCTGAAATCGCCGGATTTCAGCACCATCGCCTGGTCGAACGCCCTGACGTACCTGATGATCTACGAGCAGCCCGTCTGTTACGAGTTTAATCGCGTGAAGGCCCCCACCCTGCTGATCATCGGGCAGGAAGACCGTACGGTAGTTGGCAAGAATCTGCTTTCCAAAACCGAGCAGGCACAGCACGGCTTTTACCCCGAGCTGGGCAAGCAAACCGTCAGGCAGTTTCAGACGGGAAAACTCGTCGAACTAGACGGTGTTGGGCACATTCCGCACATTCAAACCCCCGAACGGTTTCTTAAAGCCCTTGGCGATTTTTTGAACTGAGTCCAAATTATTTCCAACCATCTGACCCGTTGGACAGTTAAAATTGAATAAAGGGATCAACCAACTCACACATCATGGATAATCAGGAAAACAAATCAGCCAAAACCGCACTGATCACGGGTGCCTCCAGCGGCATCGGCCAGGAACTCGCCAAACTGTTTGCCAAAGACGGTTATAACCTCGTCCTTGTTGCCCGCAGCACCGAAAAGCTGAACGAACTCGGCGGCCGGTTCTGGGATGAATACGGCGTTGAAACGGTGGTCATTACCAAGGATTTGTCGGAAGAGGATGCCGCCCGGGATGTTTATAATCAGATCAAGGAGAAGAATATTACCGTTGATATTCTGGTCAACGACGCCGGTGTTGGTCTGTACGGCATGTTTGCGACCGAGACGGATTGGGAAAAAGAAAAATCTCTCATTCACCTGAACGTACTCACAACGACGCTGCTGACCAAGCTGTTTCTGAAAGACATGGTGGAGCGGAACGAGGGTAAAATTCTGAATCTGGCGTCCATTGCGTCCATTACGCCCATGCCGCTGATGGCGGTCTATGCCGCCACTAAATCGTACGTCTACAGCTTTACCCAGTCACTGATCAACGAGCTAAAAGACACGAACGTCAGTGTAACGGCCCTGCTGCCCAACGCCACCGACACCGATTTCTTCAACAAAGCCGGTGCTTCGAACACGAAGGTAACGGAGAATCTGGACGATGCGGCCATGGTTGCCAAAGACGCCTACAACGCCCTGCTAAAAGGCGCTTCCAAGGTGATACCGGGCGGTTTGGGTAACAAGGCGCAGGAAATCATGGCGTATTTGGCCCCCCAGGAAGCCATTGCCCAGATGATGCGAAAAAATATGGAGCCGAAAGACAACACCCCGACGGAAGAAAAAAGCAACAAAGCCGCCTGGGCGTGGGGCATCGGTATTGCCGCTGTCGTGATTGCCGGAGCTGCGGTGGCGCTGGCCTACAACAACAGCAACCTTGTGGATAAAGCCCGGTACCGGTATAGAGCGGGTAAACTCAAATCCGGCGCGGATGATGTCTACAGCGATGTAAAAGACTCTCTGTTCAGTGGATTGGACAACGTGAAAGACGCCGTTGCCACCGCGAAAGAAGTGGTTGCCAAAGCCCGGGAAACCTTCGCCAGTGCCATTTCGTAAGTGGCAAAGGGATTAACCGTGTTCGAGTAGCCTAGATAAAAAGAAAACCGCCGGTCAGCGCGGGTTGCGTTTTGGACGCTCCCTGCCGACCGGCGGTTTTGTTATTAAGGAATCCTCCTTACTCGCCTTTCACCAGCTTAAACCGCTTGGCCTGGTTGCCCTTACCTACCTGTATGATGTACAGACCCGGTACGAACTCGCTACCCAAGTTAATCTGCTGGTCAGACGCTACATCTTCCAGTTGCAGCACCACCCGTCCGTAAGAATCGTAGACAACAACGGGCAGTTTGCCTTCCTGACGACCTTTGATTTGCAGGTTGAAAGAACGCGTGAAGGGGTTCGGATACGTCTTGATCGACATACCCGCCGTTTCCGGATTGCCAAACACGCTCAGACGGCCCGCAGCAGCTTGATCAACCACGCTGAAGGACACCGTCAACGGCGTACCCGCAGCCCCCGTTGCACCGGCACCCGTGTAAGGGGTTACAGTCAGGGTGTAGTTGCCAACGGCGGGCGTCCAGCCGTTGTAATTTCCGTTGTTGTCGCCGAATAAGGCATACGGGAAGCCCGTCTCGGTCTGCGTGCGGCTTTGTTTACCACTCAGTACCATCCGTACCGAACCTACCGGACTTGGGTTGGTATTGGCCCGGATGTTCAGGCTACGGGTTACCAGCGTAGCCAGGTTAAGCACCTGCCCGTCGGTCAGCGTCAGAATTTCCTGCTCGTTATCCGCATTCATCAGGCTAACACTTACCACCTGCTGAGCCGCGGCAGCCTGGCTAACCGTCACGATCACTTCGTCAGAAGCCGTGGTATTCTGATTATCGGTTACCGTCAGGCGGAACACATACGTACCGGCCACTAAGTTGCTGGCGGTCAGAGTAGCTGCGCTGTTGTTTGACAGCGTAGCCAGTGCCGGACCACTTTGCTGCGTCCAGCTGTAGGCGGTTATGCTGCCATTGGCATCTGAACTGGTTGAACCATCCAGCGTGACGCTGTTTGTCGGCAGCGTAATGGTTTGATCAGCACCTGCCCGGGCTACGGGTGCCGTGTTTGACGGCGCCTGATCAATGACCGTGAAGCTGAGTGTCAGCGGAGTACCGGCAGTTCCGGCGGCACCCGAAGCGGTATAAGGCGTAGCCGTCAGGGTGTAGCTGCCGGTGGCCGGTGTCCAGTTGTTAAAGTTACCGTTTACGTCACCGAAAAGGGCATACGGCAAACCGTTGTCCGTTTGGGTACGGCTTTGTTTGCCACTCAGCACCATGCGCACGGAACCAACGGCACCCACATTGGTATTGATCCGAATGTTCAGGTTACGCGAAGGCAACGTGGCCAGGTTGATCGTCTCGCCGTTGCTCATTTCCTTGATTTCCTGCTCGTTCGATGCGTTCATCAGGCTAAAGCTCACCACCGCCTGCGGAACCGTTACCGTGAAGACTTTCTGATCAGAAAGCGCGGGCAAGCCGTTATCCGTAGCGGTAACCGTCAGGCTCACCGTACCGGTGGTCGTCGGTGTCCAGCTGAAGGCACCGGTGTTGGCGTCGATGCTGGCAGAAGCCGCTCCTGCGACACTGTAGGTCAGGCTTTGATCCGTATCAGGATCGGTGGCCTGTACCGTGAAAGTCAGGGCTTGTCCTAACGTAGCCGTCTTGCTGCTAATCTCAGCCAGCACGGGCGGCTTGTTAGCAGCGGTTGCTTCGCAGAGTACCGAGATGTTGATATCACCATCTACATCAGAACTGCGGATGGCTAACGTAGCGTTTTTGAAGCCTTCTGACAGCGGGCTAAAGCTGATTGGCAAGTTTACGGTCTCTCCGGCCGGTATTACAAATGGTACCGGGTAATTGACCTTAAACTCAGAACCCTGCGGAAAGCTTGCTGACGTAACGACGATGGCCTGGTTTCCACCCGTATTCGACAGTTTGATAATGCTCGTCCGGGTCGCGTTGACAGGGATCGCTGACAGCACTTTGCTTGAACCTGCGTCGTCAGAGATAGACCCTGGCGTAACCTGCGTAACGGTCGGCGTGGTGGGTTCACCTTTGAAGTAAACTTCCTGCTCGCTGATGGCGTTGCTTCCCTGCGCACCGGAACCCGCAGCGACGTAGATACCGCCATTGTTGACGATTGCCTGCGTAGCGTGCCGTCCTTTCTGCATGTTGGCCAGCTTTTTCCAGATACCCGTACCAAAGTTCAGAGCTTCCGTTTCACCGTGAGCCGCTGGCTGGTTACTCTCTCCCCCAATGACCACCAATTCACCATCCAAAACAACTGAGGTTGTTCCAGCGCGCTGGGTCGGAATTGGATTGGGCAACGTTGACCATTGTCCGGTCGTGAAATCATAGACGTCAACCTCCGGCACGGTTAGCGTGAACGTCTGATTGGTGTTGGCCGACGTGCGACGGCCCGCAGCCGCATACAATTTGTTTTCATAAACCACGGCCTGGAAGTGATCGCGGGCGTGTGGTGCATCGGCCAGTGTTCGCCAGATACCGGTTGCCGGATCGTACTCATCAAACCAGGCTACATATCCGTTGTTGTGGCCTTTTGTGTTTCCGCCAACAATGTAAATCTTCTTGTTGTAGACGACTACACCGGCGGTTCCCCGACGTCGATCAACTGGGATATCGGGTCCTAAATACCATTTATTGGCTTTAGGATCGTAAATGTGAACCTGATTAACCGTGGGCTCCTGCGGATAGCTACCCGAGAGAGCACCCACAACGTAAACCAATCCATCCAGCGTAACGGCCTGGAAGTGGTGCATATCAACCGGGGTTTGGGCCGCGTTGGTCCACACTTTCGTGATGGGGTTGTAAACCTGTACGGGCTTAATTCCACGACCACCAATCAGGTAAAACTTGTCACCCACCTGTACATATCCGTTCTCGAAACGCGCGGTTGGCTTCCCGGTGTTGGGAATGATGTTTTGCCAGCCACCCGCAACGATCGGCGGAGCAATCGTGATTACAAAGTTGCTGCTTACCGTTCCGTTCTGACCATCGTTGGCCGTTACTTTCACCGTAATGCTCTCAGGGCCACCTGCAGGCGGTGTTCCGTTGAAGGTCCGGGTATCCGAGGTAAAGCTCAGCCACTCCGGCAAAGCCGTGTTATCGCTCAGGCTGGCGGAGTACGTCAGCACATCGCCATCGGGATCCGTGAAGGCATTCGCATCAAACGCAAAGGTGAAAGCAAGGTTTGCTGTTGCGTGTTGTTCCGGAATTGCATTGGCAACTACTGGCGGGCGGGGCGCCTGATCGATTACCGTAAAGCTGATGGTGAGCGGGCGACCGGCGGTATCCGTTGCGGCAGTACCGACGTACGGTGTGGCGGTCAACGTATAAGTACCAACTGCCGGTGTCCAGTTTTTGAAATCACCGTTGGTATCACCGAAGAGCGCATACGGCAAACCATTATCTACTTGCGTACGACCTTGTGCTCCAGTCAATACCATCCGTACCGATCCTACGGGGCTGGGGTTCGTATTAACCCGGATGTTTAAATTGCGACTGGGTAAGGTTGCCAGATTCAAGCGGTCGCCGTTAGCCATCACTTTGATCTCCTGATCGCTGGTGGCGTTCATCAGGCTGAAACTTACCACCGATTGCTGACTCACCGGCGGAACCACCGAAACCGTAACAATTTCCTGCGCTGTCAGCACGGGACTTCCGTTATCGGCTGCTTTGATGGCAATGTTATACGTACCGAGCGCAGTTGGCGTCCAGCTAAATTCACCCGTAGTCGGATTGATGCTGGCACCACTGGGCCCTGAGATGCTATACGTTACACTCTGGCCGGCATCGGCATCCGTCGCCTGAGCCGTAAACGTCAGCGGCTTGTTGATTGTAGCAGTCTGGCTACCAATCGCCGTCAGCACCGGAATGGTGTTGGTGGTGGAATTGGTGAACGAAAGGACAAAGTCATCACTGGCTGAACCACCTTTCCCATCGCTGGCCAGCACCTTTACAGTAATAGGTGCGGTGTTGCTGGGCGCGATACCGCTAAACGTCCGGGTAGCTCCGTTGAAGCTTAACCATGAGGGCAGGGCAGCGTTGTTGTTCAGACTAGCGGAATACGTCATGGCATCATCATTGATATCCGTGAAGGTATTCGCAGGGACGGTATAAGACCAATTGGCACCAACCGTTGCTGTCTGATCGGGAATTTGCGCGGTAACAACCGGAGCGCTGTTGCCCGGCGTTGCACACTCGCTGGTTGTTTCAGCATTGGTCAGCAACTGAGCGGCTGACTGCGTAATCGTGGAGTGAAACAGCACGATCCGGTCAATCAGGTGGTACGACGCCCGCGCTGAGATTTGCAGTTTGTAAACACCTGGTGCGTTGAATTCAACCTTAACAGGCATGCCATCTTCGTCATTGGCGAAGGAGTTCCAGGCCCAAACCAGACCGGCGGCATTGTAAAAAATCTTGAACCAGCCGTCTCCACCCGCACCGAAGGCTACCGGCGATTTACCCGTTCCTTTGGGATATACGATGAGGCCGTTTTTTTCCGCATAAAAATCACTGGCGTCCGGGAAACGCAGCCAGGAGTCATTATGCTCATTACCAGCCGTTCCCAGACCGACTTTACTGCGCCACTGGAACGTATACTTCCCGGCTTTGGTGATTTTGACGGTGGTTTCGATTACTCCAATTCCCGGGGTCGCGAAGTTCTCGGCGTTTACCCAGGTAATGTAGCCACTTCCCGTGTAATTGGATTCGGTTGTTCTCTTCTGCCAGCCCGTGGGGAGCGTTAAGTTCTCTGTTTCAATAACGACCAGACCATTTTTCTCTTCATAAGGAGAAGGACAGTCGGCCAAGGCTACTCTTGCTGCTGCGTTGGGCAAGTTGCCTACTTTGACAGCGGAAATTTTGGTTGCGTTGCCTGGCTCCCGGCTACCGCTACTGCCGGGACCATCGTTGATCCGGGTCCTTGATGATGTCAACAAAGGTGACACCAACAGCACTAGAAAAAGGTAAAGATAATTTTTCATACTGAAGTAAATGGAATTTGAATAAGAATAGGATTAGATAAGTGAAACAAAACGAAATTGATAATCAGATTTTCAAGCGTTAATGACTAAAAAGCATACTCCTTATTTGCATAGAAATCTTATTGGGCTGAGCTGACCTGCCCTTTTTGATAATAATAAATCTTTAAAGTCGTTGAGTAAACTACGCTATACCGGTTGATACTGGTCCTGTTGTTTACGGTCGAATTAATACCAACAAACCGTAAGTACCCCACTTCTGGACAGCCAAAAAATGGCTAAAACTACCGTTTAGTTGCCCGTTTGGAACGTCAGTTCAGCGGTATGGCTCTCCTTAATTTGAAAATTAAATCAGGCTAGGAAATCTGGTTAGGATAGTGGACAAATTCGTTTCATGTGGACACAGCCGAAACTTGCTTATATTCTGCAGTAGTGGCGGACTCTCTCTACTTATTTGCTATGGTTTCAGAATCCGATCAGAACAATAAGCTTTCTACTACTTACATGCACATTTAATCTGCCTTTAATTTCGAGCATAAAAATACCTATTAATTTTAATTTACAAGTGACATTTAAATAAGCTTTTGCAAGAATCTAGCTTTTACTTCTAAGTATATATCATTAAACTTCCATCTGTACGCTATCTTTTCGACTTGCTACTCATACCGCCAAACACAAAACACCCAAGCCTTAACTAGCAGATTTTCAATATTTTATATATAAACTTTGGACTAATTTGTATTAAAGAAAAACCGGTTTAAGTAGATCTAGACGGTTTATTTTTCTACAATAAAAATTAATTATACGGTGTCAATTAACCTAACTGTTGACCCTTTAAAATATCACAGTATAGATACGCTAAAAATTTATATAGAATTATAAAATTTCATATAACCTATCCTCATCTACCCGCCTATAAATAGACAGTTTTTTTAGTAATATTAAAAATATATCTTCTGATATATAGAGGCTTATGTCTTATTTATTACCCTGGACCGCCTATTTATCAGACAAACAAATCCACATTATCCCTTCTCGCCATTAAAGAATATTGAACAAAACATATCTTCTCAAATCTACAAAGACTTAGCTGATAACATAATTGCCATACAAAGCCTCAAACTTTACCAGCTTAGTCAGGTCGTCAGCCAGCCAATAAATCTTCTTAATAATTTCACAATTCAACAGATTTTAACGCATTATACCTACGGCAAAGGCTTCTCTTCCGCATCACAGAAAATATTTGTCTTATTATTCAAAGTCACTACTCGAATTTCTACCTCGTAATTATGACAACTTAGCGCAGACACCGGTTATAAAACACCCCGCTCTTGTCTGATTAATCGGCTTTGTAGAATCACTTTCCTGAACGAAACTGCTCCCGTATGGATATTCGAGCAAGTTCTGTGTCCAGGCATTGAAACTTCTTTTGCAGGGATGCCTTGTAGATAAAGAAAACCCCAACTGGTTAATAGCAGATTAGGCCGGTCCGGAAGCATCTACTCTGTTAATGCGTATATTTGATTCTTGCAAATTTTGTCCTGTCATGGAGATTAAAACCCTGGAAAGTTTTTACAAGGATACGGCTGCGTTAATTCCCGAAGGCATCAACAAGGAAATTGGTCATTTTAATGTCTTTAAGATTGACGAGATACACGCGCAAAATCGCAAAAACCCTAAACCGGTTATGCCGTATAACCGCCGTGCCTATTATAAAATCAGTCTGATCAGTGGTCGCAATCGGGCTGAATATGCCGACAAGGTTATCGATATCGAAAAAAACGCGCTGCTTTTTGCAACCCCGAAAATTCCTTATCACTACGTACCGCAGGATGACGACCAGTTTGGCTATTTCTGCATTTTTACGAGCGATTTTCTGCTTCACAGTAAAAGTGGCGTTGTATTGGACGAGCTGCCGATTTATCATCCCGGTGGTTATCCTATTTTTCTGCTTTCCGACGAAGAGGCCGACGACATATCGTACGTATTCAAAAAAATGCACAACGAATTGTCTTCAAATTACGCTTACAAGTATGATCTACTAAGGAATTACGTCCTCGAACTGATCCATCTTGGCCAGAAGCTGCAACCCGCAACGGCCTTATACCCAACCCATAATGCGTCGGCCCGGGTTTCGTCGCTGTTCATTGAACTTCTGGAGCGGCAGTTCCCGATTGAGTCGCCCCACCAGAGGTTAAGCTTGCGCACGGCGAAGGATTTTGCCGACCGGCTGGCGGTTCACGTCAACCACCTCAACAAAGTCTTGAAGGAAAACACCGGCAAAACCACCACCGACCTGATCAGCGGCCGCGTTCTACAGGAAGCGAAAATCCTGCTCAAACAAACTGACTGGAATATCTCCGAAATTGCTCATTCCCTCGGCTTTGAAGAAGTAGCCCACTTCTCCAATTTTTTCAAGAAGCAGACTTCCTTTGCACCACTGGCCTTCCGGGCTTAAGCGACTTTGAATTTTGCAAATGATGGATTGATGCTTGCAAACACCTGAATCTTGAGGCACTCTACTTTTGTATCATCATAACCAATCAAAACAAAGATGAACAACAGTAAGATTGCGCTGGTAACCGGCGGCAGCCGTGGTCTGGGAAAAAATATGGCCTTAAGCCTGGCTCAAAAAGGGATTGACGTTATTCTCACCTACAACAGCCAAAAAGATGAAGCAACGGCGGTGGTGAACGAAATCGAACAAATTGGGCAGAAAGCGGCATTTCTGCAACTAAACACCGGTGATGTAGGGAGCTTTGACGGCTTTTTTGAACAGTTAAAAACTATTCTGGAAACCACATTCGGCGCGGACCGTTTCGATTTCCTGATTAATAATGCCGGTATCGGTATTCACGCTCCATTTGCTGAAACCACCGAAGAACAGTTTGACCAACTGTCGAATATCCATTTGAAAGGGGTATTTTTTCTGACGCAAAAGGCTTTGCCGCTGCTGAATGACGGCGGACGGATTGTCAACGTTTCGAGCGGACTGGCTCGCTTCGCCGTTCCTGGCTCTTCGGCCTACGGAGCGCTGAAAGCCGCCGTTGAAATGCTGACCCGATATCAGGCTAAAGAATTGGGTGCTAGAGGAATAACCGTCAATGTGGTCGCTCCGGGCGCCATTGAGACGGACTTTGGCGGAGGCCAAGTGCGGGACAATGTTCAACTGAACCAGTGGGTAGCCGGTGTTACGGCTTTAGGTCGCGCGGGCCTTCCCGACGATATTGGCGGTGTCGTGGCTTTCTTGTGTACAGATGACGCCCGGTGGATCAACGGCCAACGAATTGAAGTATCCGGCGGGATGAACTTGTAAGTCTGCTTTTTCCTTTTTTTCTGAAAGTTATAAACCCATCATTTGTGGCAATTGTCCACATTTGGTGGGTTATTTTTGCTTCAAACCCCTTTCTAAGCTTCAAAAATACACCCATCGTATTTCTGATAATTGGGTAATAACCGCCCGAAATAGAATTGGATGATCAGATGTTTTTTAATTCTTTACCAAATTCCTTCTTCATAGTTTTCGGCTTAATCTCTTGCTAGCTTTTATGGGCCTGTTTGACGATAAAACGCCTTTTCAACTTTTTCTTCTTGTAAAAACACCATTTCTACTGTTTTTTACCAATTCCTTCATATTTTAATTATAAAAAGATTGAGTATATCCCGTAAAACATTCGAAAATAGATTGACGTTTGTATATCATATATCCATTAAATCGCTATCAATACCATGGAATATATCATCCTCGGAATACTCGCTTTACTAGCAACGGTTGCGGCTATCTATAAATCCAGCTTATCCAGTAGCCAGCAAAAAACCAAAAACAGTCTGATCAACGCACTCATTAAAGTCTGCATTAAAATGAAAGCTGATCCGGAACTTCTGGCGGCACTAAAGAAACGTGGTCAGGAACTGGATGATGACGATCTTCTGATGCGGATTAATTTGTGGCTTTTTTCTGAATCAAAACATGAGAAGCAACTTTCGGGCACCATCAAAAATTACGACTGACAGCTCCCAAGGCAATCAAATCCCATATTTAATGTAGTGAAGCAGAACCAATCTATTTTACGAATACAAAAACGGTCCAGGAATGCTCCTGGACCGTTTTTGTATTCGTAAAATATAATTGTTAGTGAGTTTTGATCACCTTCAGGGTTCGGCTTTGTTCCGGAGTACTGACTCGAAGAATCAAAATACCCGCAGCCTGCCCTTTAACTGACAACCGTTGCTGTTCCAACGAAGTCGCTTCCTGAAGTTGAAGCTCAGCTACCGTTTGTCCTTTTGCATCCAGTAGTTGCGTTCGCAACGGACGACCGCTGGCTCCCTTCACTTCTACTACTACCTCATCATTGGTAATCGGGTTACCTAACAACACCACCTGCAGACCACCATCCTCTTCCGCCGAGACACGTGCTCCGGATGCCTGATCGATGACCGTGAAGCTGATCGTCAGCGGAGTACCCGCCGTGCCCCCGGCGGCTGTGGCCGTGTATGGCGTGGCCGTCAGCGTGTAACTGCCCACCGCTGGTGTCCAGTTGTTGAAGTTGCCGTTGCTGTCGCCAAACAGGGCATAGGGTACCCCGTTGTCAACCTGGTTACGGCTTTGCTTGCCACTCAACACCATCCGCACCGAGCCCACTGTACCGGGGTTGGTATTAACCCGGATGTTGATGCTGCGCGAAGCCAGCGTGGCCAGGTTGACCGTCTCCCCATCACTCATCACCTTGATCTCCTGATCACTGGTGGCGTTCATCAAGCTGAAGCTAACCACACTTTGCGGAACTGCTGGGTCCGGATTAACCGTCACACTAATGACTTCCTGCGCAGACAGAACCGGGCTACCATTGTCGGTTACCTTCACTGTCAGGCTAAAGGTGCCGGTGGTCGTCGGCGTCCAGCTGAAGGCCCCCGTGCTGGCGTTGATGCTGGCACCCGATGGACCCGACACACTGTAGGTCAGCGTTTGAGCCGGCACATCACTATCCGTCGCTTGAGCTGTGAAACTTAGCGTTTGACCCAGCGTGACAGTTTTGTTGCCGATGGCGGTTAGCACCGGGGCAAAGTTGGTGACAGGGGCCTGGTCGATGACCGTGAAGCTGATCGTCAGCGGAGTACCCGCCGTGCCCCCGGCTGCTGTGGCCGTGTATGGCGTGGCCGTCAGCGTGTAACTGCCCACCGCTGGTGTCCAGTTGTTGAAGTTGCCGTTGCTGTCGCCAAACAGGGCATAGGGTACCCCGTTGTCAACCTGGTTACGGCTTTGCTTGCCACTCAACACCATCCGCACCGAGCCCACTGTACCGGGGTTGGTATTAACCCGGATGTTGATGCTGCGCGAAGCCAGCGTGGCCAGGTTGACCGTCTCCCCATCACTCATCACCTTGATCTCCTGATCACTGGTGGCGTTCATCAAGCTGAAGCTAACCACCGCCTGCGACTGCTGCGGGGCAGCACTGACCGTCACCGTAATCACTTCCTGGGCTGACATGGAGGGGCTGCCATTGTCGGTCACCGTTACGGTCAGATTCACCGTACCCGTCGTGGTGGGTGTCCAGCTGAAGGCCCCCGTGCTGGCGTTGATGCTGGCCGATGCCGGGCCCGTCAGGCTGTAGGTCAGCGTCTGAGCCGGCACGTCACTATCGGTCGCCTGAGCCGTGAAGCTTAACGTTTGACCGACCGTAGCGGTCTTGCTGCCAATGCTGGCCAGCACCGGGGCCGTGTTGGCCGGGCTGATGCTGATCACAAAACTGCCGCTGACACTGCCACCTTTACCATCATTGGCCGTCACTTTCACACTCAGACTGGCCGGTGTACTGCTGGTGGGTGTACCGCTGAAGGTGCGACTGCTGGCGTTGAAGCTCAGCCAGGCCGGCAGGGCCGCATTGTTCTCCAGGCTGGCCGTGTAGGTCAGAGCATCCCCATCGGCATCCGTGAAGCTGCCCGCGCTGAACTGGTAGCTGAAGGCCGTGCCCACTTTGGCGCTTTGATTCACCAACGCCGTGGCTACCACCGGGGGCTGGTTGGTGGGGGCGGCCGTGTTGACTGTCACCGTGATGACTTCCTGCGCCGACAGAGCGGGCGAACCGCTGTCGGTCACCTTGATGGTCAGACTCACCGTACCCGTCGTGGTGGGCGTCCAGTTGAAGGCTCCCGTGCTGGCGTTGATGCTGGCCGATGCCGGGCCCGTCAGGCTGTAGGTCAACGTTTGAGTCGGCACGTCGCTGTCGGTGGCCTGAGCTGTGAAGCTCAGCGGCTGACCCAGCGTAACGATCTTATTACCAATCGCAGCCAAGACTGGAGCGGTATTAGATGGGCTGATGCTGATCACAAAACTGCCGCTGACACTGCCACCTTTACCATCATTGGCCGTCACTTTCACACTCAGACTGGCCGGTGTACTGCTGGTGGGTGTACCGCTGAAGGTGCGACTGCTGGCGTTGAAGCTCAGCCAGGCCGGCAGGGCCGCATTGTTCTCCAGGCTGGCCGTGTAGGTCAGAGCATCCCCATCGGCATCCGTGAAGCTGCCCGCGCTGAACTGGTAGCTGAAGGCCGTGCCCACTTTGGCGCTTTGATTCACCAACGCCGTGGCTACCACCGGGGGCTGGTTGGTGGGGGCGGCCGTGTTGACTGTCACCGTGATGACTTCCTGCGCCGACAGAGCGGGCGAACCGCTGTCGGTCACCTTGATGGTCAGACTCACCGTACCCGTTGTGGTGGGCGTCCAGTTGAAGGCTCCCGTGCTGGCGTTGATGCTGGCCGATGCCGGGCCCGTCAGGCTGTAGGTCAACGTTTGAGTCGGCACGTCGCTGTCGGTGGCCTGAGCTGTGAAGCTCAGCGGCTGACCCAGCGTAACGGTTTTGTTGCCGATGGATGCTAGTACCGGCGCGGTATTTGCCGCCTGAGCTGCTCCAATTATGATCACAAAACTGTCGCTTACATTACCTCCTCGTCCATCGTTCGCCGTCACCTTTACAGTGATACTGGCGGGGTTTGCACTGGTCGGTGTACCGCTGAAGGTGCGACTGCTGGCGTTGAAGCTCAGCCAGGCCGGCAGAGCTGCATTGTTCTCCAGGCTGGCCGTGTAGGTCAGAGCATCCCCATCGGCATCCGTGAAGCTGCCCGCACTGAACTGGTAGCTGAAGGCTGTGCCGACAGTAGCGTTTTGATCCGGCAAGGCAATGGCCAGAATCGGTTGCTGATTCGCTGGTGAGCTTGCTGCAATAATTTCAATGGCATTAACCTTGGCGCTCTGGGAGCTGCCCTGACTGAAGGACAAATTCAGCGTGCCATCGGTCACATTGACACCAATAGTCTCCTGGACGGCCTTGAGCGTACCACCGGCTTTCTGAGCGATGTCATACTCGGTCAACCGGCGCACACCTTCGGCATCCACGTTGAACTTGCGGGTGGTCGTACCATTGATAACCCCCGAGAAGGTCTCGGCAAAGTGCAGCACCACATTGTAGTACCCATTGGTCACCGGCACATCATAGTTGAAGTTCCCGTAGCGTTCCGTTTGATACAAAGCATCATCTTCAGTCGCATCAATGGGCACGTTGCCAGCATTGGCGGTGCTGCCCCCGGTAAAGTAGGTATCAGCCACAAAAGGTCGACCATTGACGGCGGTGTAAGCTACCCCACCCGCGTTGATCCGCGTGCCAGCCTGGTAAGGTAGCGGATTAACCGTCACACTGATGACCTCCTGAGCCGATTGAGCCGGGCTGCCGTTGTCAGTTACTTTAACCGTGAAGCTAGACGTACCCGTTGTGGTCGGTGTCCAGCTGAAAGCTCCCGTGCTGGCATTGATGCTGGCTGATGCCGGGCCGCTCAGACTATAAGTAAGTGTTTGCGCCGGTACATCGCTATCGGTCGCCTGGGCAGTAAACGTCAGAGTCTGACCTACGGTAACGGTTTTGCTACCGATTGCTGTCAATACTGGAGCTGTGTTAGCAGGTGTCGTGATCGTAATCACGAAACTGTCGCTGACCGTTGCTCCTTTGCCATCGTTCGCGGTTACTTTCACGGTGATGCTGGCTGGTGTACCACTGGTCGGTGTACCGCTGAACGTCCGCGTACTGGCATCAAAGCTTAACCAGGCGGGCAGAGCTGCATTGTTCTCCAGACTAGCGGTGTACGTCAGGGCATCCCCATCGGCATCCGTGAAGCTGCCTACACCAAACTGGTAGTTAAATGCGAGGCCCACCGTGGCGTTTTGATCTGGTAAGGGAGCTGCAACGACCGGTCCTCGATTAGCCGGTGCCGTACCCGCTACCACTTCAATGGCATTGACCTTGGCGCTCTGGGAGCTACCCTGACTGAAGGACAGGTTCAGGGTGCCATCGGTCACATAAACACCAATCGTTTCCTGGACGGCTTTGAGTGTCCCACCGGCTTTCTGAGCGATGTCATACTCGGTCAACCGGCGCACACCTTCGGCATCCACGTTGAACTTACGGGTGGTCGTACCGTTGATAACGCCCGAGAAAGTCTCGGCAAAATGCAGCGTAACGTTGTAGTAGCCGTTGGTTACGGGTACATTGTAGCTGAAGTTGCCGTAGCGTTCGGTCTGATAGAGAGCATCATCGTCGGTGGCATCGATGGGCACATTGCCCGCACTGGCGGTGCTACCCCCGGTGAAGTAGGTATCAGCCACAAAGGGTCGGCCATCCACAGCCGTGTAAGCCACTCCTCCCGCGTTGATGCGCGTGCCAGCCGCAAACGGAGGCTGCACCACCGTCACACTGATGACCTCCTGCGCCGACAAGGCCGGACTGCCACTGTCGGTTACCTTCACTGTAAAACTAAACGTACCCGTGGTGGTAGGCTTCCAGCTGAAAGCCCCCGTGCTGGCGTTGATGCTGGCCGATGAAGGACCCGATACGCTGTAAGTCAGCGTCTGAGCCGGTACGTCCGCATCGCTGGCCTGAGCCGTAAAGGTCAGACTCTGACCCAGGCTCACCGTCTGGCTACCGATCGACGACAGCACCGGCGCCAGGTTGGGTGGCGGTGTGCCGGCCACCACTTCAATGGCATTGACCTTGGCGCTCTGGGAGCTACCCTGACTGAAGGACAGGTTCAGGGTGCCATCGGTCACATAAACACCAATCGTTTCCTGGACGGCTTTGAGTGTCCCACCGGCTTTCTGAGCGATGTCATACTCGGTCAACCGGCGCACACCTTCGGCATCCACGTTGAACTTACGGGTGGTCGTACCGTTGATAACGCCCGAGAAAGTCTCGGCAAAGTGCAGCGTAACGTTGTAGTAGCCGTTGGTTACGGGTACATTGTAGCTGAAGTTGCCGTAGCGTTCGGTTTGATAGAGAGCATCATCGTCGGTGGCATCGATGGGCACATTGCCCGCACTGGCGGTGCTACCCCCGGTGAAGTAGGTATCAGCCACAAAGGGTCGGCCATCCACAGCCGTGTAAGCCACTCCTCCCGCGTTGATGCGCGTACCAGCCAAGAAGGGAGCCGGTTTAACCGTTACCGTAACGACTTCTTCCGCTGATAAAACAGGAACCCCATTGTCAGTGACCTTAACGGTTAGACTAACCGTACCCGTAGCGGTGGGCGTCCAAGTGAAGGCCCCCGTGCTGGCGTTGATGCTGGCCGATGCCGGGCCTGACACGCTGTAAGTCAACGTTTGAGCCGGTGTGTTCGCATCCGTAGCCTGGGCCGTAAAGGTCAGTGCCTGACCAACCGTGGCGGTTTTGCTGCCAATCGCCGTTAGCACCGGAGCCGTATTGATGGTATTCACACCCGTTCCATTAAGCTGAATTGTAGTGCTCTCGCCAGAACCCGGATGCGTGATGGTTAACGTAGCCGTTTTACTACCAACCGACACGGGTTTAAACTTCACGTTGATCGCAATGCTTTTTCCAACTGGCAGAACAAATGGTAAGGTATACGGCGTCTGAACCGTAAACTCACTGCTTCCGCTGATAGAAAGTGCTGAAATGACGATAGCCTGATTACCCGTGTTGTTCGTTACCGTAATCGTGGTATCCTTGGTTGAATTAGGCACGGCATATCCCACCGTTACATTCAAAGGTGCCGTCAATGTACTTTGCGCTAACGGCGTGCCCGATGGCGTGGTAGGTCCTGATTTGTAGAACACCTCCTGGGAAGACAGTAAGGGTGAACCGCCCTGCGACGCTGAACCCGCCACCGTGTAGATGGACCCGTTGTTAACAATGGCCTGGGTGGCGTGCCGTCCCTGCTGGAGGTTGGCAAATCTCCGCCAGGTACCAGTAGTGACGTTCAACGCTTCGGTTTCGTTATGGGCCGCAGGCTGGCTGCTTTCCCCCCCAATGACCACCAATTCTCCGTCCAGGGCCACAACCGAGACACCGGCCCGCGGAGTCGGAATCGGGTTGGGCAACGTAGACCATTGGCCCGTGGTGAAATCATACACATCCACCTCCGGTACGGTTAGCGTAAAGGTCTCATTGGTGTTGTAGGAAGTACGGCGACCGCCCGCTGCATACAGTTTATCACCAATAATGGCCGCATGGAAGTGATCACGACTGCGGGGTGCGTCGGGCAGCGTTTTCCAGGTATTGGTAGCCGGATCAAACTCGTCAAACCAATTCACGTAACCTCCGCTGTGACCGTTTGTAATACCGCCCGCTATGTAAATTTTATTGTTATAAATGGCAATCCCGGCGGCTCCCCGGCGTCTGTTTGCCGGAATTTCGGGACCCTGAATCCACTGATCCGTTTTGGGGTTGTAAATGTAAACATTCGGGACGGGTGGTTCGGCCGGATAGTTATCGGTCAGAACTCCTACCGCATAAATAAGCCCATCCATGGTAACGGCCTGGAAGTGGTGCATGTTCAGCGGTGTTGCGGAAGCATTTACCCAAGTGCGAGCCACCGGATCGTAAACCTGCACGGGTTTAATACCCCGGCCACCCATTAAATAGAACTTGTCACCCGCCTGTACGTAAGCTCCTTCCTGACGAGCCGTTGGTGCTCCGGAAGTTGGAACGATGGTTTCCCAGGTTCCGACGAATACCGGCGTCGTGATGGTAATCACAAAGCTGTCGCTGACCGTACCTCCCCGATCGTCATCCGCCGTCACTTTCACGGTGATGCTGGCCGGACTTCCTACCGGCGGTACCCCACTGAAGGTGCGCGTGGTGGCGTCAAAGCTTAACCAGGCGGGCAAGGGTGAGTTATTGCTCTGGATCGCCGTGTATATCAAGACATCATTGTCGGGATCCGTAAAGCTGTTTTCACCAAATTGATAATTGAAGGTACTTCCAACTGCCGCATTTTGGTCCGGTAACGCGCTGGCTAATACCGGTGTCTGGTTGGGTGGCGGAGTAGCCGCGATGATCTCAATGGCATTGACTTTCGGATTCTGAGACGTTCCCTGGCTAAAGGAAATGTTCAAGGTGCCATCGGTAACGAAAACGCCCACTGTTTCCTGAACGGCCTTGAGCGTACCACCGGCTTTTAGAGCGATGTTATACTCAGTCAGTCTCCGGCGGCCTTCCAGATCGACGTTGAACTTACGGGTGGTGGTGCCGTTGATAACCCCCGAGAAGGTCTCAGCAAAATGCAGCACCACATTATAGTAGCCGTTAGTCACCGGTACATCATAGCTAAAGTTACCATAACGCTCGGTCTGGTAGAGAGCATCATCTTCGGTGGCATCGATGGGCACCGCACCCGCGTTACTCGTTCCTCCTCCGGTGAAGTAGGTATCAGCCACAAAGGGACGGCCATCCACAGCCGTGTAGGCCACTCCACCCGCATTGATGCGCGTGCCAGCCGCAAACGGGGGCTGCACCACCGTCACACTGATGACCTCCTGCGCCGACAAGGCCGGACTGCCACTATCGGTTACCTTCACTGTAAAACTAAACGTACCCGTGGCGGTAGGCTTCCAGCTGAAAGCCCCCGTGCTGGCGTTGATGCTGGCCGATGCCGGACCCGACACGCTGTAAGTCAGCGTCTGAGCCGGTACATCTGCATCGCTGGCCTGAGCCGTAAAGGTCAAACTCTGACCCAGGCTCACCGTCTGGCTACCGATCGACGACAGCACCGGCGCCAGGTTGGGTGGCGGTGTGCCGGCCACCACTTCAATGGCATTGACCTTGGCGCTCTGGGAGCTACCCTGACTGAAGGACAGGTTCAGGGTGCCATCGGTCACATAAACACCAATCGTTTCCTGGACGGCTTTGAGTGTCCCACCCGCTTTCTGAGCGATGTCATACTCGGTCAACCGGCGTACCCCTTCAGCATCCACGTTGAACTTGCGGGTGGTCGTACCGTTGATGACCCCTGAGAAAGTCTCGGCAAAATGCAGAACCACATTGTAATAACCGTTGCTCACCGGTACATCATAACTGAAGTTGCCGTAGCGTTCGGTTTGATAGAGAGGATCATCTTCGGTGGCATCGATGGGCACATTGCCCGCACTGGCGGTGCTACCCCCGGTGAAGTAGGTATCAGCCACAAAGGGACGGCCATCCACAGCTGTGTAGGCCACTCCTCCCGCACTAATCCGTGTGCCGGCTGGGAATGGGGCCTGAATTACGGTAACTGTAAAGACTTTCTGATCCGACAGGACCGGTGTTCCGTTATCGGTTACTTTGACCGTGAAACTAGACGTACCCGTGGTGGTAGGCTTCCAGGTGAAGGCCCCCGTGCTGGCGTTGATGCTGGCCGATGCCGGGCCTGACACGCTGTAAGTCAGCGTCTGAGCCGGTACATCCGCATCACTGCCCTGGGCCGTAAACGTCAGGCTTTGACCTAAGGTGATTGTCTGGCTGCTAATCGAAGCCAGTACCGGAGCCAGGTTGGGTGGTGGCGTGCCGGCTACGATCTCAATGGCATTGACCTTGGGATTCTGGGAACTGCCCTGCGTAAAGGACAGGTTCAAAGTACCGTCGGTCACATTGACACCAATGGTCTTGCGGACGGCTTTCATCGTCCCCCCCGCTTCCTGAGCAATGTTGTATTCGGTCAACCGGCGCACGCCCTCGGCATCCACGTTGAACTTACGGGTGGTCGTACCGTTGATAACGCCCGAGAAGGTCTCGGCAAAATGCAGCGTGACGTTGTAGTAGCCGTTATTCACCGGCACATTGTAACTGAAGTTGCCGTAGCGCTCGGTCTGATAGAGAGGATCATCGTCCGTGGCATCGATGGGTACTGCACCGGCGTTACTCGTTCCTCCCCCAGTGAAGTAAGTGTCAGCTACAAATTGGTTGCCGTCCAAGGTGGTGTAGATGGGTCCACCCGCATTGACCCGGATGCCCGGAACGTCCGGATTAACCGTAATGGAGATGGTCTCCTGAGCCGACAGTACGGGCGTTCCGTTGTCCGTGACTTTGACGGTCAAATTAAAGATACCCGTAGTCGACGGCGTCCAGCTGAAGGCACCGGTGTTGGGGTTAATGGTTACCCCCGCCGGTCCTGAGACGCTGTAGGTCAGCGCCTGAGCGGGAACATCCGGGTCCGTCGCCTGGGCCGTAAACGTCAGCGGCTTACCCACCGTAGCGTTTTTAGAGCCGATGGACGCCAGTACCGGCGCCAGATTGGATGGCGGAGCCTGGTCTATTACTGTAAAGCTGACGGTCAGGGGCGTACCGGCCGTTCCGCTGGCTCCTGCACCGGTGTAAGGCGTGGTCGTCAGGTTGTAGCTGCCCACCGCGGGGGTCCAGGCGTTGTAGTTGCCGTTGCTATCCCCAAACAACGAATACGGGAATCCGGTCTCGGTCTGGGTTCTGGCCTGCTTACCACTCAGCACCATCCGAACGGACCCCACGGTATTAGGATTCGTATTGGCCCGAATGTTCAGATTACGGGTAGGAAGCGTCGCCAGGTTTAACTGCTCACCATTGGTTATTACCTTGATTTCCTGCTCGGTATCGGCATTCATCAGGCTGTAGCTTACCATCTGCTGACCGTTACCCGCCGGACTGTTGACGATAACCGTCACTACTTTCTGATCGGAAAGCGCCGGCGAACCGTTGTCGGTTACTTTTACCGTCAGGCTGAAGGTTCCCGTCGAAGTCGGCGTCCAGCTCAGAGCGCCCGTCGTGGGGTTGATGGTGGCCGACGATTGTCCCGACACACTGTAGGTTAGTGTTTGCGCGGGCGAATCGCCATCCGTCGCCTGAGCCGTCAGGTTCACGGTCTGGCCCAGCGTCACGGTCTGGCTGCTGATGGAAGCCAGCACCGGGGCCTGATTGGGGGGCGGGGTGCCGGCCACAATCTCAATGGCGTTGACCTTCGGATTTTGGGAAGATCCCTGACTGAACGCCAGGTTCAGGATACCGTCGGTTACACTGACACCGATGGTTTTCTGCACGGCTTTCAAGGTGCCGCCCGCTTCCTGGGCAATGTCATATTCGGTCAGTCGGCGTACGCCCTCAGCATCGACGTTGAACTTGCGGGTGGTCGTGCCGTCAATCACTTTGGAGTAGGTTTCGGCAAAGTGCAGCGTGACGTTATAATAGCCGTTGCTTACCGGCACGTCATAACTAAAATTACCGTACCGTTCGGTTTGATAAAGAGCATCATCGACAGTATTGTCAATTGGTACGGCCCCCGCGTTCGTGGTGCCACCCCCGCTGAAATACGTATCAGTCGTAAACTGGCGACCGTCCGTCATGGTAAACGCCGGTCCGCCCGCGTTTACCCGGATACCCGGCGCGGGATTAACCGTTACGGTAACTACTTCCTGGGCCGACAGGGCGGGTGAGCCACTGTCGGTTACTTTGACCGTCAGGCTGTAGGTGCCGGTGGTCGTCGGGGTCCAGGTAAAGGCGCCGGTGCTGGCGTTGATGGTAGCCCCCGTCGGCCCGGTGACACTATAGGTCAGTACCTGGCCGGGCACATCGTTGTCGGTGGCCTGAGCCGTAAAGGTCAGCGTTTGACCAACACTAACATTTTTGTTCCCGATTACCGTCAGCACGGGAGCGGTATTGGTCGGCACATCTTGCGTAACGCGGATAAAATCCCAGGCCGCCGTGAAGGGCGTTGACCCCACCGAGGTTGAAAGAATACCGATTGCCAGAGCCGGTGGTCCCTGAATGGCTTCCAGTAACGAACCGCTCACCTGAATGGCCGGACCGAGGTTCGTTACCGGACCATTGTCCTTGGAGTACTTGGGCTGCACCATGCCCGTCACCGGATTGACCGCCAGATACAGGTCCATCGTGGTAGACGGTTTTCCGCCCGGCAGCGAATACGTATGGTTTGAAACGACGACACCGTTGTTCTCATAAACAATGTCAACGCCACCCGCGCCACCGTCGGCACCCAGCGTCATTTTCAGGTAGTTATCCTGATCACCGGTACCGATGAACGTCCCCAGCGCCTGCCAATACTGCGGAGTCTGATCGTTGAAGTAAGGTCCCAGCAACCGGGTTTGTAACGTAAACGGTCCCGTGCTGGTGGTCGTGTTGACACCGAACATGAAGCCGTTTTCCTGGTTGTTCTGCGTACCGTGGGCATCGCCGGGCGTCGTGTTGTTAACCGAAAAAGCGCCAACGGCACCACCGGCTACCAGATTTTGCTCATCAAACAGATCCCGATACGTAATACCGGGTTGTTTCGGCAGCATCAAGCCCGTGAAGCCCAGACCAAACAAGCCCGTTCCCGGATCACCGTTGAAGAGTTCGTACCGAATGGGCAGGTTGGTGGTGGTTCCGTTGCTGGCATCCAGCGCAAAATAATCGACGTCATCGTTTATTCCGTCGTTGTCATCATCGGGGTCGTTCAAATCCGAGAGCAAATCCCCGTCGGCATCACTGGGCCGGCTGGCCGATGAGCAGGGGTTGCTGCCGTTGTCAATTTCGTCGGCGTTGCTGTAGCCGTCGCCGTCATCATCGTACGTTGTGCTATAAGCGGCCACGCACTCGCCCGAAGTGTTTTCCGGTTCAAACACGTAGATGTTGCTTTGCAGGTAGCACACCACCCAGACCGTCCCCGGAAAAATGTCGTTGTCGCCCTGGGCGGTAATGTCCAGCGGCTGCGAACCAAAGTTCGAAGCAAACGGCATATCCAAGTTGCTTCTTTTGGCCCCGCGTGAGTTGAGAACTCCTGTACCGTCGGCCGTTAGCGTTACGTTCTGAACATTTCCGTCAAACGAAGCAATGAGCAGGTGGCCCTTTAAGGCATTATTAAACAACGAAGACGTGTACTCCGTGATCCCGTTGGACGAACTGTTAAAGGTCAGCAGGGCATTATTAGTCTCGCCCGGATTCTGAAAATCACCTTCAATGGGGTGCGCCATATTAACCGGCACCGGTGGCCAGTCGACTGGTAGCGGGCTGGCACCGGTGGTGCTGTTACGCCAAACGCCCACGCCGTTGGCGTGGGTATACAGACCCGCTCCGGCTGGATTGGCCCGAATTGGGTTGGGGTGGCCCCCGTAATACGTTCCTGAGATATAAGAGCTTAAGTCACCGATATAGTGAAAGCCATCTATATTGTTTATTTTAGGATCGTTCGGACCGGCTTTGGTTGAACCAGGCTCGCCAGTAACATATTCATTGGTAGCGGTTCCCACGCCTTCCTTAGCCGGGTGCCCTCCCCAGCCCGGGTTGGCACCGTTATCGGTCACGTACATTTTGCGGGATTTGGTAATGACCAAATCATAGGCATTGCGGAAACCCGTGGCAAACACCTGCACCGGACCACCCGGCACAATCTTGGCCTGATTTAAACCGTCGTTACCACCAAAAGGGTCATTAGCATCGGGATTGCCGGGCCGATCGGGGTCATCAAGGGTCGGCAGGTCGTATTTGTATTTGTTAGGGCCGGTTCCCTGTATGGGCATGGCTTCGATGGCCGCCAGGTCAATAGAAAGGATGGCTGTTGTTAGGGCGTACTCGGGTGTAAATCCAAAATTATTAGATGGAGAGCCCGCATTGGTGATTCCTCCTGAAGCTAAATACAAAGTTGAACCATCCAACTGCATCCCATTAATGGAATGATTTTCCTCCGAACGCGGTAAGCCCCGCACCAGGTCAACTTTATCCCAACCGGTTGGGGTTTTTGTCAGCTTCGAAATGATCCCAGAGTTGGTATCCAGGTTGAGATCGCCCTCGGGACCGCCTTCGCGGCTATCGCTGGAGCTGACGTAAAGAACTGGATTGGCGGCCGTTCCCGTTACGACCAATCCGGTCACTTGCCGGACGGTTACGCTCGTGGCCAGGCTGCCATCGTCGTTGTGGTTTGGAATCCCGTTGATTAACGTAATGGTTTCCTGACTCGCAATTGCGTAATTATTAGGACCGTTTTTAACGATCGTAAAAATCTTGAGCTGACCGTTTTTCTGGGAAACGTAAAGCCGACCATCGGGGCCAAACTGCAACGAGGTCGGGTTTTTTAAAGCCGCGGAAATCGCCAGTCGCGCCCCCTTATTACTTTCTTGTAAAAGGCTGGCCGTAAAATTGAATTTGGAGTTTTTTAGCTGCTCACTGGTCACCTTACTGGTGTTCTCTTTCTTTTTAAGTACGTACGGGCTTTTGTGTTGATCCCGGTCCGGACCGTTACTTTTGTTAGAGTGACTCCTTAAACGCAACTTTCGTTGCGATATGATTTTTCTTGGGGAGTTGAATTACCAATACTTTACTAATCTACTGCTGACGGTAAAGTAAAGTAATTTATAGGTAATTTTTATACTGTGTGAAAATGACAAATCCGGTAATTTTCACGATTACTTTAATTGCACAAACAACTAAACTGGCCATTTAGTAAAAAAAAAATAAGCCCGTATATAATTAACGAACAGCATAAAAATCATACAAAGATTAACTTTGCCCAACTCAATCATGTGTATTTTATTGATTATTAATAACTTATCGAAAAAAATAAAACCTTTTAATATATAAAAAACCAACAATAAACATATCATTTATGCTCATGCCGTATTATAAATATTCACTATTAAAAGTAAGTAACTACTAGCCGATTCCGTAAAATAAATATTATCCATTGTATAAATTTTTCTTACTTTAATTACATTAATAAAAAATTAAAAATCTGCCATTGATTGAGCATTCTATTCAAATTAATCTATCTGTGGTAAGCATTTATGATTCCAACTGCCAACTAACTTATTGACCAATCTTTATCAATTGCTTGAGTATACAAAAATAAGTCTAGCTGTAGATTATATAAAATTTAAGTGAAGCTGTAGAAGTGGTATTAATTTGGGTGAATGATTTCGTCTGATTAACCGATTTAACTTTCATTGAGTAGATGTTACATGGCAACTTGCATTTTAAAAACCGAAAAAAGGCTTAATTATTAAGAAGCGCCTATCACAGAAATAAAAATAATTTCAGATTTTATCGGTATCAAGATTGTAAGAGCAGTTTTTCAAGTTCAATTCCACCCTATTTATCAGACAAATTCATCTTATCCCTTCCCCTTCAATCGTCATTATATCATACTATAAAGAATAAAAAAGAATAACTATGCATCATTTATCAGACAAAATAAATAATCTAATAATTACCCTATTCAACTCCGACTATCAATGAGAATAAAAAGGCTCGTCAAAACCAGTCGACTGGTTTTGACGAGCCAGCAATTCAGATCGGCCAACCGACCAGTGATTATAAGGCAGTCATTTGCTATTCAAAGTAATTGGGCATCAGGTGACCTTGCTCAGCCAGCAGCTGATCCCGCCGGAACAAGGCCACATCCGACTGCATCATGTCCTTGACCAGACCCGCCAGATCATACTTGGGCTGCCACTGCAACTGCGTCATGGCCTTGGTCGGATCCCCCAACAACAAGTCCACCTCCGTCGGACGGAAATACCGCTCGTCGATGCTGAGCACTTCCTGACCCACCGCCACCGGAAAGTCCGGATCACGGGCACTGACCACGTACGCCTTCTCGTGGACACCCTCCCCCTGGAAGGCCAGCTCCACGCCAATTTCGGCAAAAGCCATCTTGACAAAGTCCCGGATGGTGGTCGTCACCCCCGTGGCAATCACAAAGTCCTCGGCCCGCTCCTGCTGCAAGATCAGCCACATCGCTTCCACATAGTCCTTGGCATGGCCCCAGTCCCGCAGCGAATCGATGTTGCCCAGAAACACCTTCTCCTGCAGACCCAAGCCAATCCGAGCCACCGCCCGGGTGATCTTGCGGGTCACAAACGTCTCCCCCCGCAAGGGCGACTCGTGGTTGAACAGAATCCCGTTGCAGGCATACATGCCGTATGCCTCCCGGTAGTTGACCGTGATCCAGTAGCCGTAGAGCTTGGCCACCGCATAAGGCGAACGCGGGTAGAACGGCGTCAGCTCCGACTGGGCGTGGCCCTGCACCCCACCGTAGAGCTCCGAGGTGGAGGCCTGGTAGATGCGCGTCTTCTGGCTCAGCCCCAGCAGCCGCACCGCTTCCAGGATGCGCAGCGTGCCGATCCCGTCGACCTGGGCCGTGTATTCGGGCTCGTCGAAGCTCACCCGCACGTGCGACATGGCCCCCAGGTTGTAGATCTCATCGGGCTGCACCTCCTGGATGATGCGGATGATGTTAGTCGAGTCCGACAAATCGCCGAAGTGCAGCTTGAAGCGCACGTTTTGCTCGTGGGGATCCTCGTAGAGATGGTCGATGCGCTGGGTGTTGAACAGCGAGCTCCGGCGTTTGATGCCGTGCACTTCGTAGCCCTTCTCCAGTAAGAGTTCGGCCAGGTAGGTGCCATCCTGGCCCGTAATGCCCGTAATTAATGCTTTTTTCATAGATAATCGTAATTCATGTTGTATAGATCCTAAACGTATACCTCCTGGTTAGCCAGGAAATCCTGGTAGGTAGCGGCAATGCCTGCTGACAGGTCGATGCGGTGCTGCCAGCCCAGGTGGTGCAGCCGCGACACATCCATCAACTTGCGGGGCGTGCCATCGGGTTTGTCCGGATTCCAGCGCAGTTCTCCTTCGAAGCCCACGGTCTGTTTGACCAGTTCGGCCAGCTCCCGGATCGTCACATCCTGGCCGGTGCCGATGTTGACAAACAGCTCCTCGTTGTAGCCTTCCATCAGGAACACGCAGGCGTCGGCCAGGTCATCGGCGTGCAGAAACTCCCGGCGCGGGGAGCCCGTGCCCCACACTTCCACCACCGGCTCGCCGTGGAGTTTAGCCTCGTGAAACTTGCGGATCAGCGCCGGCAAGACGTGCGAACCGTTCAGATCGTAGTTGTCGTTGGGGCCGTAGAGGTTGGTGGGCATGGCCGAGATGAAGTTGCAGCCGTACTGGCTGCGGTAGGCTTCACAGAGCTTGATGCCGGCAATCTTGGCGATGGCGTAGGGCTCGTTGGTGGCTTCCAGGTAGCCGCTCAGCAGGTAGTCTTCCTTCAGGGGCTGGGGGGCCAGCTTGGGGTAGATGCAGGAGGAGCCCAGAAACAGCAGTTTCTGGACCCCAAACTGGTAGGCGCTGTGGATGATGTTAGCCTCAATCAGCAGGTTGTCATACAAAAAGTCGGCCCGGTAGCGGTTGTTGGCCCAGATGCCGCCCACTTTGGCCGCTGCCAGCAGCACGTAGTCGGGCCGTTGGTCGGCAAAGAAGTCGGCGACGGCTGCCTGGTTGCGCAGGTCCAGCTCGGCCGAGGTGCGGGTGACCAGGTTCTGGTAGCCTCGGCGTTGCAAGTTGCGCACCAGCGCGGAGCCCACCATGCCCCGGTGACCCGCTACGTAGATTTTTGCGTCTTGATTCACTCCTGATTGAGGTTTATGAAATGCGGTTTCGAATCTGTTTTACTTAGGCGGGTTGCTTCACATCCGTACCGATGGCTTCCCGTCCGATGCTGTAGTAGGTGTAACCCAACTCCTTCATCTGATCCAGCTCGTAGAGGTTGCGACCATCGAAGATCACCTTGTTCTTCAACAGCAAAGCCATCTTGCCAAACTCCGGCGTGCGGAACATCGGCCACTCGGTCATGATCACCAGCGCATCGGCATCGTCCAGGGCCGCATACGAGGTGTGGGCATAGGTGATCTGGTTGCCCAGCACCTGCTTGACGTTCTCCATGGCTTCCGGATCATAGGCCGTCACCTTGGCTCCGGCCGCCAGCAGCGCCTGGATGTTCTCCAGGGCCGGGGCCTCCCGGATGTCATCCGTGTAGGGCTTGAAGGCCAGCCCCCACACCGCAATCGTCTTGCCCTGCAGATCCCCGTTGAAGTGCTGGTTGATCACCGGCAACAGCTTGGTCTTCTGCTGAGCGTTGACCTCCATGACCGACTTGAGGATCTTGAAGTCGTAGGCGTACTCCTCAGAGGTCTTGGCCAGCGCCTGCACGTCCTTGGGAAAGCAGCTGCCCCCGTAGCCAATGCCGGCAAACAAAAACCGCTTGCCGATCCGGCTGTCGGTGCCGATGCCCCGGCGGATATCATCGACGTTGGCTCCTACCTTCTCGCACAGGTTGGCAATCTCGTTCATGAAGCTGATCTTGACGGCCAGAAACGAGTTGGCCGCGTACTTGGTCATCTCCGCCGAGCGCTCGTCCATGAAGATAACGGGGTTGCCCTGGCGCACCAGCGGAGCGTAAAGCTTGGTCATGATGGCCTTGGCCCGCTCCGACTGCGTGCCGATCACCACGCGGTCGGGTTTCATGAAGTCTTCGATGGCCACGCCTTCGCGCAGAAACTCGGGGTTGGACACCACATCAAACTCCACCTGAGCCGCCAGCGAGATGTACTCGTGGACTTTCTCGGCGGTGCCCACCGGCACGGTGCTCTTGTCGACGATGACGGCGTATTCTTTCATGATCTGGCCCAGATCGCCGGCCACTTTGAGGATGTATTTCAGGTCGGCCGATCCGTCTTCACCCGGCGGAGTGGGCAGGGCCAGGAAGATGACCTCGGCGCCTTCGATGCCTTCGGCCAGGTTGGTCGTAAACTTCAGGCGTCCTTCGGCGGTGTTGCGGTTGAAGAGGACATCCAGACCGGGTTCGTAGATGGGGATGATGCCATTGTTGAGTTTTTCGACCTTGCGTTGGTCGATGTCAATACAGGTAACCTGGTTGCCGGTTTCGGCAAAGCAGGTGCCGGTCACGAGTCCCACGTAACCAGTTCCTACAACTGCAATTTTCATAGCTTAAAATGGTTTCGTAAACAAAAGTTGGTTTCTACTAAAATATTCAAGTAAGGGGGGCTTTAGAATCAGGCTAGCAAAAACACAATCCAACCGCCAATGCCGTTGAGCTTGTGATCATTGTGTTTTATTTTCTTTATTTTCCTACGTTGAGTTGTCGATCAGCATCAGCCAAAACCATGCTTTTCTCGACAACAGGATCAGCATCAGGGACACCTGCTACTTCGACTAGTTGCTTCAGGAAGGTATTCAGGATATTTTCTTTATCCAGATTTCTTTCGGCATACCGTCTGGCGTTCATCCGGTACGAGGTCAGGTCGGTTGCAATGTTTTCGTTGATGGCATCTTTCAAAGCCTCAACCGATTCCGGCTCGATCAGTATTCCCATGTTGTGTTTGCTCACGATATCGTGCAGGGTGGTTCCCGGAACGGCCGACACCAGTGCACACCCTCCGGCAGCTAATATTCCCGTCAACTTAGAGGGTAATACCAGATCCGAAGCCGACTTCTTCTGCAAAACCAGGTGTATATCTGCCGTGGCCAGCAAGGCCGACAGCTTTTCGTATGGTTGTAAGGGGTAAAATTTGATATTAGGCAACCCGTAGCTCTGAGCGAGCGCCATTAATTTATCTTTTCCTCCGCCTGATCCAAAAATCAGGAACTGAACGTCGGGGCGGGATGTAAAGGAACGAGCGGCTTCGATGATGATTTCCAACCCTTGTTTTTCGCCCAGACTTCCAGAGTAGAGAATAACTTTATCCGACTCCCTTAACCCCAGTTCTGCCCGGAGGGATTGCGATCGGGATAACGGCCTGACGTACTCTCCGTCGACCCAATTCGGAAACAGCACACATTCAGACTGAAGCACTTTCTTTTGAGTAACCTTCCGCACCATTCCTTCGCTGATGGTCGATACGACGGTGCAATTCTTCAGAATGAACGCTTCCACCTTGAACATGATGTCTAAAAACCGCTTGTTTTTAATCATGCCCAGGTCCTTCGCCATATCAATCTGCAAATCCTGAATATGACACCAGAGGGGTACGTTAAACAATTTGCTGTATAGCACCGGAATGACTCCCAGGTGAAAAGGGGGCGACAGACAGATAACTGCATCGTACCGTTTGCGAAATAGTATCCGAAACCAATACACCAGACTGCTCGCGACAAATGAAAATTCGTGCAGAATCCGGGTGAGCGAGGTTACCTTCCTGGGAACATACAACGGACACCGGTGGACCCGTGCTCCTCCAATCTGCTCGGTATGCCATCCTTTATTTTTGTGGGAATCATGTATAGCCCATTCCGGATAGTAAGGGTGAGCCGTAATGACATCAACTTCCTGATCATGCTTTGCCAGCCAGGCCCCCATTTCACCCGTGTACTTACCAATGCCGGTCAGTTCGGGTGAATAGTTGATCCCGTAAATTAAAATTCTCATACTCGGAGTGTTTTTATAACGTCTGTCGAAGACTTTTCGAATACCAGCCCTCTTCAGCATCCATCTACTCATTCCCAGAACTGCCATGCCGCAGAGGGTCCCGAATGCTGCCGACAGGCTATGATCCCAATCAAAAGGCCGGTTCAGTAATAACAGCTGTCCGACTTCCGAGAGAAATATGACGCCCACCAGCCCAACCCAGGTAACGACCCAACGGTGCATCGGCTGCCGGGTTCGGTCCAGCCATAGACCACTAAATAACCCCAGAAATACAAACAGGGATGCATTCATCATGGTATCGGCGTTGGACCAGCGCGTCAGCCAGGCCGGCAGAAATCCATACGTACCCACCCTCAGATCAGGCATCCAACTGAGGTAGAATATGGAGACTACGTTTGCCCAGATTACAATGAATAGCAGACTTAAACGCACGATTGTGGGATAAGAAACAGGTAGATTTTATGCTGAACAGTTTGCTGTCTATTCCTAAAAGTTAACTGCTCTTTTATTAAACTTTAAGTGATTCGGGCACTACGGTAGAAACAACTTCCTGTTCTTCCTCCGACAGCTCACGTATTTTGCAATACATCTGGGTGAAATAGGCCATCTTCAACAGGGCGAAAGCAAAGCCCCGGCTACCGTCCCGAAAACCGCCCATCAGAAAAAAACTTCCAAAGAAAAAAGCCGGGCCCAGCAACGGGGTACGCATCAGGCCATACTTAATGCGTTGCATCCACGACCATTTATTAACGCTTTGGGTGTCTTTCGACATTTTCAGGAAACGGGCGGCTTCCCAGCTGGAATATTCGTTGTGCTTCGTCACATAATACGAGATACCTCGCATGTCCTGGTGATCGATTTTGCTTTTAATGGTGCCAATCTCCCCTTCCAGTACGGGATGTTCGTGCACTTCCATATCCAGCTTACTCCACTGTTTCTCGTCGATTCGTTCGTACTCTCCGGCACCTACTCTGAACAAGGCCAGCTTGTGCAGAAAGTAGCCTCCCTTCATCGGTTTTCCCATAAAGTAGATTGTATACCGCAACCAGTAGCCTACTTTATCGTCCCGTTTGAGGGCTTGCCGTAATTCAGCTTTGAATTTGTCGGTCAGAAACTCGTCCGCATCCAGAAACATTACCCATTTGCTTTGAGGGGTATGGTTCCGTAAATACCAGTTACGTTTTTTGGGGAATTGCCCATTCCAGACAAAATCCACCACTTTCGCGCCGTATTGCAGCGCAATTTCCTTCGTACGATCAGTGCTGCCGGAATCGATCACAACTATGTTGCGCGCCAGGTCAGGCCCTATGGAAGCAAGGCAGATGGCCAGGTTCTTTTCCTCGTTTTTGACAGGAATTGCAATCGTTAGATCCAGAGGTTCAATCATAACATTTCGTCATTGAATGTGTCCATTAACAGCAAAGTGATAAGGGCTACAAATATCTTTTATTTCTTCGATGCAAAACGACTACTACCACGCGCTGTCAGGGACAGCTTTACTTGAAACTTGCCTGTTTTTCCCGTTCACCAAGCAGCGTCATCAATTCAGCAACCGCTTCTTCAGTCAAGACCAGACTTTGTTTGTTGGCTGAATTGCTCTTTTTCACTTGGCGTTCCGGGGGCAAACTGACGGTTTTAAACCGAAAATTGTACGTCTTAGCAATAGCTGAATAATGCTCCGGAGGCAGGTGAGTGCTTCTCAGTTCCACAACAAGCGTTTGCGGTTCGCAAAAGATGATGTTGGTTAGAGCAGCACCGTGTAAGGCCACAACGACCTCGGCTTCTCTCAGCGTATTGATTTGTTCTTCAACCGTCATTCCCTGCGGATTAACGATTGTGAAGCCCAGCTTTTCCAGCATTGCGACCAACCTCTCCTCACCGATCAGGCTTCTTTTGGCCTGCTTTCCCCGCAGAAGATAGATCTTCTTTTTCGGCAGCCGCGGTTTGTTCGCGCTCAACTGATCCAGAATTTCTTTTTTCCAGGCGGCAAACGGTTTGTTCAAACCGTAGTAATCGGCGACCACCAGATCCTTCACTTTCACTGTTTCGAACGGCTTCAGCCGAAACACCTTCTCCTTTTCAATGCCCAGCATGGCCAGGTAATTGGTTTCGTAGGACTTGGCCGTGTGATGCAGGATAATGACCCGGTCTTTGAGATCACTTAAACTGTATTTAGTCAGAACCAGCAACCGGGGCAGCAAATCAACCACCCAATGGTAGTAGTTATTGGGAGCTTCCGGTGTAATCAGGTAGATGGCCTTCTCAATTTCCCCGACGTTTTTACCAACATATGGTAAAGTTGAAGCCGGATGCAGTGTCTTTCCCCAGGGGAATGAAATAAACCGCAGGTAGAGCTGGTTGAATTTATTGATGATGGCTCCTCCGTATAAACCGCTGCACACAACATCGTTCAACTTCCAGACATGAAGATTTTCCGCTCCGCCATAAGGGCCAAAAAGCTTTTCGTTTTCTTCCGGTTCAAAAGCAAACTCCGGGGCCTTACCCTTTACGTTCCCAACCTGAACCTGCAAGGCCAGCTGGCGTAAGAGTTTAAGACTTTTTTGTACGATTGCCGTTGTCATCCGATTCCGTCTGATTAGTGATGCGTTATGCCTTTGCCGGATTCCCTTTTACCGTTGTTCCGGGCCGTACCGACTTGGTTACGACGCTGCAGGCCCCAACAATGGACCGTTCGCCAATCGTGACTCCGGGCATGATAAACGCTCTCGCCCCAATGAATACATGAGGTTCGATAACGATCGGCAGGGTAATCAGGTTCATGGCGGGCTGGTCGAACGCATGCGTACCCGTACACAGATAGACTTCCTGAGCTACGGTTGCGTGCTCCCGAATTTCAATTATACCCAACGAATAAGCGTTTGCCCGATCGCCCAGGCAAGCATGGTCGTGCAAAATCAGATTCCAGGGAATTTGAATGCGGGCCCGTTGGTGAACAAAAGGACGGCCGTAAATCGTGGCCCCAAATGCTTTCAGCCAGAAGACCCGCCACCGGTTAGCGGGTTTGGGTGTCCAGGAACACAGTAGCGTCCACACGTACTCCCACAGCAACATCTTAATCCGCTGCTTAACCGTCCAGGGACTCGAATAAGGCGAATCCTGAACGTGAACGGTTTGACTTGTTACGATACTTTCAGTCATTTTTTTTCAGCATTTGTTCGAACTCCCGTAGAAACTGGTTGGCGATGTGCTTCGTCGAGTGGCTTTCTCGCACCGCAACGGCATTGGTCGCCAACCTCTCCCGCAGCGAACGGTTTTCCTGCAAATTCATGATATGGCTGGCCAGTTGATCCACAGCGTCTTGCGAACGGTGGTCGAAGATCAGACCATTTTGGTTTTCCTTGACAAAATCCTGAAAACAGGACAGTTTGGAGACAATCGGTGCACACCCCCACGCCATTGCTTCCAATGGGGCAAGTCCGAATGTTTCACCCTGCTCCGCTACCGAGGGGTACACAAAGATAGAAGCCTCCTCGTAGTATTTGTTCAGTGCTTCGGTGTTGTAAACCGGTCCTACAAATTCAATCTCGGCTCCTTTTGCCTTTTGCCGCAACGTTTCCAGATACTCTTCTCCTCCCCCGCCGGCGGCCACTTTCCAGGAGCCTACGATCTGCAGTTTGTAAGCCTGGTTGGTCTTGCTGTAGGCTTCCACCAGTAAATCCAGCCCTTTTTCGGGGTGAACCCGACCCGTGTACAAAATGATCGGTTTCTTCTGGGTCAGGTCAACTTCTCTGGAGGGGGTAAACGGCAACGGATTCGGGATCATGACCACCTTGTCGCGCAACACATCGGGCAATTCGTTCCGAGAGGCCGTCGCCACCGGGCTTGAGTTTGCCCGAAGCCGGGCCACATTCCGGTATAATTTCAATTGCCCTTTGGGCATCCGGGCTACATCTACCATGCAGACTTTCTGAGACCGCTTCGGCAGAACGAGTGGTGCCCAGAACGTGTTGCTTACCACCACATCGTAATTGTTTGAGAACAGTTTGCGGCCCCGCAACGTATAAAGAAGGTCCAGCATCTTAAGAACAATACCCGATTTTGGGGTATCGTATCCTTTGATGCGCAGGTGCTGCACTCCATCAATCACTTCCGAGTCAGGATATTCTTTCATGCTCCGGGATATTTGAACAACTTCATGTCCTTGCCGGGCAAACTCTTTCGCTAAGGCAAACCATCGTTTCTCAACAGCTCCTCCCAACATGGGCGGAACCGGAAAAAAAGCTCCCTGAAAAATGGCTATACGCATTAGAAAATGGTTAAATCTTACACAGATACTTTTTCATCGGCCATGCTGCTGCTGGCTGACTTCATGACTTCCGACAACCGCTGAGCCGCAGCCGGAATAGCAAACTCCCGTTCGAAAGTAGCCCGCGCCCGCTGATTCATTTTCTCTCTTTCGGCGGTCGACAACCGCAGCCAGGCTGATAATGCTTGCTCGGTTCCCTGCAATGTATCGGGCGTCACGATGCCACATTTGGCGGCTTCAATTTCACGCCAGATATTAACCTGATCCGAAATCAGGACGGGTTTCCCGCAAGCCAGAGCCTCTACCACCGCAATACCAAAGTTCTCTTGATGGCTCGGTAACGCAAACGTTTCACAACCGTAGAAAGCGCCCCACTTGGCATCTCCCGTAAGCATACCGGGCAAGAAGACATTCGACTTCAACAGCGGATCGCTGGCCACCATTTGCTGAATTTTCTGTCCGTAAGCAGTGTCCAGCTTGGGACCGGCAATCACCAGCTTCGGAACTTCGGTCCCAAGCTCCTGCTGTTTCAGCACTGTATTTTTGTACGCTTCGATCAGTAAATCAACCCCTTTTTTCTGGTGTATCCGGCTCAGAAACAACCAATAGGGCTGTTGACCCAAACCAGGACATTTATCCAAAAATGCCTTTTGCATTTCCGGCTGGAAGGCGGGTGGCGTCACAATGCCGTAACCGACGTTGATTTCCTGGCTGGGCTGATACGGGCTAAAGGAAGTCCGGGCCAGTTCCAGTTCGGCCTGACAGGTAAACAATACGCCATCGGCCTGTTTGACCACGCTGCCTTCAATGGCTTTCCAATACAGCCAGTTCCGTAACGCCTTCAGTTTTCTACCTTCAGCTTTCTGAAAATAAGGATCGAGCATCCCGTGTGGCATAACAAAAAGCCGGGGAGTCTTCCCCGTGCCTTTTTGGCCAGACTGCTTAGCCCGAAACGCTTTTAAAGCTTTGGTAGCCGCGTAACTTGGGTAAAGCCAGAGTCCGTGCACAATGACAGCATCGAACCGACCAAGGTTCTCGATGAGCCAGGGAATGAGTTTGGGCGCGTAATTCCAGGGCCCTTTATTGGGGCCCAAGGCATGTATTGGAAATGAATCCTTACCCAGGAAATCTGCATCAGGACGGTTCAGACAAACTACCTCATTATGAACCCCCATTTTCTGTAGTTCATTGCAGGAGTTTCTGATACCCTGGCAAGGGCCGCCCGAAGCGGGATCCATGCTACCGATAATCCGAAGTATGTTCATGTTTTTTTTCTGTCTGCAAAAGACTATAATAGATCGCTTCGATTTGATCTAATGCCTGATTCGCATCAAACCGTTTCGCATTTTCAAGGCCAGCCTGGACCGCCTTTTCCCGTTCAGCGCCCCTTAACCGCACGACACGATCAACAACCCGAGCCGCTGCTTTCGCCCAGCTTTCGTGTTCCGACTGATCTGCGGGCTGACGTGGAATCAGGAATCCGGCTTCACCAGCGACTTCGGTCATAGGGGCAGCATCCGTTGTAACAACCGGGCATCCCGAAGCCATGGCTTCCGCAATCGGCCAACCGAACCCTTCGGCCAACGATGGGAAGACAAACACCGAAGCACCGGCATAGGCCAGGCGCACGGCTTCGTTATCTAACCCAGTTAAAAAATGAATATCCGACGTGTAGGGAGACGCTTCTCGTCTGTCCTTCACCGACTGACCGGGCGGTATACCGATCATCAGCAGCGGCAGTTTCTGGTCGCTCAGCCCCCGCCAGGCGTCATAAATTTGAATGACGCCACGTCGATTTTTATACCATTGGTTTCCACCCACGTGCAACAGGTAACCCGCCGTCAGATCCAATTCTAGCTTCTGTCCGAGTGCAGTTTTTGACTGAATGGCGTCCAAAAGGGTGAACGACTGATTTAAGCCGTTGTAGACAACTTCGGAACGCGCCGGAACGGAAGAAAGCTGTTTATGAAGATCTTCCCTTGTCTTTTGCGAAACCGAAATAAAATTTTTTCCTTTTGAATAACCGCGGTGGATGAACTCCTGGTATTGCCTCCCAGACCAGCTGGTTTTTCTTTCCGATATTTTGCCAAGCGCCGATTGCTGCGCCAGAAAGTCGTGACAGTGAACAACATGGGGGCGGTCCGTTACGAGCGGTACCCAGGGTCCCTGTGCGTTATCCGTAAATACAAAAAGAGTGTCTGGAGGGCAACTTTTCAAACGCCGACGAACTTCATTAGGAAAGAGAACAAACTGATCAACATATCCCAACCATTTCTTCAAACCCTGTGGCGCAGGAAGCCGGAACAATCCTGGAGTAGGCAGCCAGGATTCTACTTCATGGCCGCGAGCCCGCATTCCTTCTGTCAGCATATGCGCAAAACGCGGCATGCTCTGTGATCCGAGGAAGGTGGGGTGGTTAAAGAAGATTATACGCATACAGCTACTATAAGTTCCGGATTGATTAAACGTTTTAAAAAGACTTGGGGCAAAATTACTTTTAACTTTTTAGGTAAGTTCAGAAGTAAGCTATTGTCCTCCGAACTCCAGAAATCAAGCGCAACTAGCCTTTCATGGCCTTATAAATCCAGCGATACAAATTTTCGCCCATAAAGTGTTGGCCTTCAGAATTGAAATGAATTTCATCCAGATAGTACTTCTTATCCAAGGCAAAATCTAGCTCTTTTATCACTTTTCGATTTCTTTTCGTGAAGAAGTCAATAATCAACTGTCCTTCCTGCGAGTATTTCTTTTCAACTAATTCCTTTTGTGAAGCATGAAGATAAACAATTAAAGGAACCTTAAGACAAGTAGCCAGACTATCAATGTCATTGAATCCTGTGTTGAAGCTCCGTCCTTCGGGTTGAACGTCCTGATCTTCTGAAATCCCTTTTTTAAATTTACTCAGCAACGTATCATTGACTTTCTTAAAGAGCTTAAAACTTGCCAATGCGTAATTATCCGACGGCATACTGGACTTTACTCCAACGACTTTTTTGAAAGTCATGTTATCAAAAGCATCTCCGCTATTGTTAACCATTACAATCAAATCGGCATTAAACGTCCCATACTTCTTTAAATACGCATAGATATTGTCGGGGCCCCACGTGTAGGATGATATATTTAATACTCGAATAGTAGCGTTCAGATCTTTTCTCAGTCTCTGCTCAAGAATGGTTGAAGCCAAATCTTTGTGATCAACTTGATTTCCGCCATTGACAACTGAATCTCCTATCAACAACACGACTAAAGTATCTTCCTTATTTATAGGATCGCTCCTCATCGAAAACTCATTTGTGACAAAGCGATTTCTATAAATTTTTAAATCCTGGTTTGGCTTGTGAATGTATTCAAATTCTTTACTTTCCTGAAACAACGGATATTGATTTAAACCGTAATATCTAGCAACTAATTCAATTACTATAAATATCAGTATTATTGAAAGTACTATCTTTTTATAGAATTTTATCGACATAAATTGTTACAATTCAAGCAACTTTTTTTTCAAAAAACTATTCAAAAAGAACTACGGTTCTGTAAAACCATATTGTCCTCATTTACTACTTTAATAATCTTTCGGCAAATATCTTCATTGCCTACTCCAAGTTCTCTCACCCTCTGCATACCTGCAACTCTGATTCTCTCGCGGAGACTTTCATCGCTCAGCAGCCTTTTACAAATTGCGGCACACTCGGCTGCATCCGACCAAAAGACGGCTTCAACACCTTCCTTGTACATTTCTTGATGCTCAGAAGTACGCTCAGCACACAAAACTCCTCCTGAGAAAGGCACTTCAACGGAACGTCGTGTATGCAGATCTCTGTTGCCTTTTGACAATAGGCCTAAGCAGATCTTCGCCCCTTGTATAGCCGCAACATAATTACGACCATTCAACGCTCCTCCACGGTAATAAGGTTCAAGTTGTTTCCAGTATGGCGATTTTTGCCACCGTCCACCCCAAATACTTACAGGAACTCCTTGCCGGATAAGTTCAAGCAAAAACTCATCTCTCTTTTCATGTCTCATCCAAGTACCAATGAATGCGACTTCTGACCGGTATTTTGGATCAATATCTTCGAGACTTTCAAAGGGTTTATGAATAACTTCATCATACGACATTAATACCCGTACAACTTTCTTTGCACCTAACGCCTTATACTCTTCAATATTCACTTCGCGTAAAACGCTGCACAAAGAGTAATATGAAACAGATTTTAAGAGCATATCAAACCGCCGGCCATCTCTACCCCCCGTCGGATCATCGTTGTTATAAAGGACAATAGGGCAATTTAATAGCTGCAACGTTTGTAAACATTGCTTGCCCAGTAACTCGCCACTATTGACCCAAACTAGATCCGCGTACTTTTCCTTTACTACAATTTCGTTAACCCATTTTAAAATCTTCGATTGCAGGAATCTATAACCACTTCTAAAATGAATTGCACTTAAAATTGGTGAATTCAGATCCTTTTGAACCACCATTTTAGGGTCATACATAACGACATATTCTCCGATGCGCTGTAAACTTAGCGCCCTTAAATACGCATTTGAACCCTGATTCAACTCACCGATATAAATAATTTTAGCCATTGCAAAGAAAGTACTTAGAATCCTCGTTAACAGAGATTTTTGAACTCTGGTTCTGGTATAACCTCTATTAAGCTATGTGGTCCATTCTCCCATTTGAATAATACTCATTGTACCATTCTGTAAACCTTCTTAATCCTTCCTTTAGAGTTGTATCAGGTGAATACTTAGTTATCTTAATTAACTTTTCCTGATTAGCCCAAGTCTTAGGAACATCGCCTGGCTGCATGGGCATAAATTTCTTCAATGCTTCTTTATTTAGACCCCGTTCAAGTTCAGTAATAAAATCTAATAGATTGACCGGCGATCCATTACCGAGGTTTAACACTCTATAATTTGGCTTCTCTGTAAATTCGCTTAAAGTAGTTTTAAAAATTCCATTAACGATATCTCCAACATACGTAAAATCCCGTTCCATTTCTCCATTATTGAACACCTGTATGGATTTACCTGTAGAGATGGCTTTAGCAAAAAGCATAGGAGCCATATCAGGACGCCCCCAAGGTCCGTAAACTGTAAAGAAGCGCAGACATGTAATAGAGATATGATATAGTTGGCTATATGCATGTGCCATTAGCTCATTGCTTTTCTTCGTAGCTGCGTAAAGACTGACAGGAGCATCAACTTTATCTTCTTCCTCAAAGGGAATTTTTGCATTGGCTCCATAAACGGACGAAGAAGAAGCATGAACCAAATGTGTAGGCTTAAAATACCGACACGCTTCTAAAAGAAAGTGAAACCCAACGATGTTAGACTGTATATAAACATCGGGATTTTCTATTGAGTATCTAACGCCAGCCTGTGCAGCCAAGTTAACAACGTAATCGAATGCTTCTGTTTGAAAAAGACTAAACAATTGCTGTTTGTCTTCCAGATTCATCCGTATAAAACGATATTTTGAGTTAATTGTACTCGTTACAGGCTTATACCATTTTATTTCGTCTTGCTCAATACCGGCCTCTTGTAATCGAGCGTATTTTAATTGAGGAGAATAATAATCATTTATATTATCTAAACCTACAACTTCAAAACCGTGCTTAAGAAACTGGTTTACAGTATGAAAACCAATGAACCCAGCACTACCAGTTACTAATACCTTCATAAATCAGAAGTTATAATTCCAATTGTGAAACATAAGATCTTTTTACCTTATGTAAAGGTTGGTCAAAATTTAAAGAAATACCTCACTTCAAACTAATTTGACTATCTAAAATAGCTCTTTCAGTGTTGACGTTTACTCTAACGCGATTACTAGTTTTTTTGAATCTAGAACCTCGAAAAGCGCTTATCATAAATCTTGTTATATGAAATATTGCAAGATATAAGAGAACAACTTGTGCCCACCCTCTTATAATGAACGTGGCAATGGAAACTACACTTTCTGCTTGCAGAAAAGTGAACACAAGCGTTAGCGACAGCAGAGCGCAAAGACTAAAACCTGGCTCTTTGCTTTTGGGGTTCCAGGAAGGGTACTGATTATTAGTTATTCTAAAGGATAACTTATCAATCAACAAATAGACAGGCAACATTAGCAGTGCAAGGATTAAGACATACCACCAACCAAAAGCAGCCATGCCAGTGCCTGCATAATGGCCAGTCCTGAACGCTCCAAGCGCACTTTCACCAGCCCCTGCCCTAACATACAGGTAATCCCCAAATGATACCGAACTAAGTGACTTCTTATCAACGTTTATATTTAATGCTTCAATAAACGGGGCTGGAAGAGTTGTTATCAAACGATCAATAGAGAAATCTAAGATATCTGCATCATGTTCCTTTAACTTATCTGCCATAACTAAGCTGGCATCGTTGTATTTCATATTACAGAATCTCGCTAGGAAGATGTTGTCCATATAATCTTCATCCCAGTCTTTCTTTTCTTTCTTTCCAACATTCTTTGCAGCCTCCAGAGCTTCCTTGTTTTGGTAAACCTCCAGAGTTTGTTTTATTAATTCTGAACGAGCAGTGCTATTACGTTGTGCACGGACTAGAACCATTGCCGTCCCTAAATCGGCAATTGGACCCGTTAAGAGCCAAACGATGCTTCCAGCTATAAATACGTTTTTAAACGTCAACAACTGGCTTTTAAATAAACCTAACAACAGACCTAATCCATAAGCAAAGACTACAGATGTGAAGCCCAACATAAAAGCGCCCCGGCTATTTCTACCAAGACTCACAACAAATAGCAAGAGTGTAAACGCAATTAGCATGAATATTAATCGCTTCGAAACCGGCTCTCTCTTGCCATACAGCTTACCAAATGGAATAAAAAAGGGGGCATATGTAAAAGGAACGAATGCCTGAATTGCCTTATCTGCAGCTCCGGTTGCTTCTCGACCAACAGAAGGGGAGTAAAAGTAAATATAAAACATAGCTCCTAAGCCAATGAAGCCCATTGCCCATACTTGAATATCGGTCGGTGGCTCGTATAACTTAACTTTATTGAGAGCAGTTCCTAGACGTGATCGCGCGTCAAATGAGCGGTAGATGCTATGTGTAATGATGAGTACAAACAGTGTAATAAGCGAATGCAAAAAAACCGATAATGGTTGAGTCAAATTGTATACAACCGGTTTCCCTTCCAGTAAGGTAAAGACTAGTGGAAAATAAAAATGTGTTACACAAAAGCCAACAATCAAGAAGGTCGAAAGTGGGAAAGCCCAAAGCTGCTTATTATTTAAGAAGAACTTAGTAACAAGCCCCCACGCTATCAATACCAGTAATACGACTATTATATTTTCAAAATTAACAAAAAGTAGGCACTGGAGAAGCGCACAAACCCCAAGGATCGCCCAGGAAAACCTTCTAATACTTTCTAGAAAGTAATTATTATTGTTTTCCTTTCTTGTCAGATGAATTGTCTTTTCTGTACGCGAATTGCTTTCTGAACTAATATATCTTTTCATAAAAAACTAATTTATGCCGCAGTTTAGATTAGTAAACCCTCAAAGCAAGTGGCATACTGATTGGCTACTATACCTGGCAAAAATCTATCTCTGGCGGATTGACGAGCCTTTTCTCCTAACAATGTTCGGTGCGGAGCGTCTTCAATCAGTTGTTTTAAAGCGATTGAGATACTTTCAGGAGTATTTGATGACAATAATACACCGGCATTGCCTATTATCTCTTCACGGGTCTCATCATTATCAGAAATAATAGCGCACCCAGACAACATTGCTTCCACAAGCACTAATCCATAAGACTCTCTTTTAGGTATAAGTGTAAATATGGAAGCCTTCCGCATGAGTTGCATCACATCGGCATGTGGAAGTTTTACATGCCAAGTAATATCGAAGTTTGTTTTTGGCTCTGGTTTATCCTTTGAAACTACGGTTAGCTCGACTTTCTTCTCGTTTAAATAGGTAGCGCCCAGCAAATCGAAAGCTGCTATCAGTTCTTTTAATCCTTTTCGATTACCCTCGTTTCCAACAAATAAAATGTGAATTGTTTCACTTTTCAGACCTTTTACCGGTTCTATGTCTCCTGAAAGATCAGGCAGAAAGAAAGGAATAGAAATCGTTTTCTCTTTAAACTCAGGACGGTATCTTAGAAATCTCTGGCGGCCATTTTCCGTATGAAAATGAATCATACTGGCCGGTTCAAGCTTTGAAGCCAGAAGATCTGCCTCCTTCTGCCGATCAGGTAACGAACCGAACTTTTCAATCATATAACGATCAGTCATGAAACCTGTCGTTACAAGAACCGGTTTGTCAGCTAATGCTTTAAAAAATAAATTGGGATATACAGGCGAACTGTAATGATAAATCACGTCAGCTTCCATTCCCTTTTTACTCAAACCGTGTTTAACTAGGGGAGTTTTAAGTCCGATAACCTGGTTAGCTATTCGACGCAGATTGAAGGACCACGTGTAGGCATTTGATGCTACTGATAGCATCTCATTCTCTGAATAATCTTGCAACCGAAAGAAACTCTTTGCAATCTTATAATCAGTATTATGTCTGGCTAAGATCCATTCAGGATAGTAAATACCTACTTTTGCCATAATTTATCGCAAGTTTAAGTAGTCAATATTTTTCTTACGCCAGGTACATTTCCAAGCATTTTCCGGACACGTTCAGTGGCTAGCGGAGGTAAAGCGTTCCAATACCGCCATGCATTCCAGATCAGTGCTAGTAAAGAAACCGCCAAAACTGCGATTTTAGCATTAGGGAACAGTATCATCCCCCCCATCCCGACCGCTGCGATCCAAACCGACATAGTAGCTATGCCGGCAGGATATTTTGGCCATTCCATGCTGTTTTCCTGCAACCAGCGCTGAGCAATTCTTCGATACCCAATGGTTGCAACAACTTCGGCTGATAACAAAGCAATACCTCCACCAAGCATACCAATCATCGGCACCAGTAGTAGAATACCTCCAACTACAACCAAAGCGGCTGTAATCGATAACCGTAATTGAGGTTTTAGCAAATTATTACCAACAATTACTGCCATGGCTGGCTGAGCAGCTGCATAGACGAGTATACTAAGCGATAGTACAGCAAAAAGTAAAGGATCGAAAGCGATCTGTCCGCGGGTCCACACCGTAAATAACGGCTCGATAACAGCTTGCATAACTATTACTGCTGGAGCCATAACCGATACAACAACTACCCATACGGTTCCAAAAGCTACTTCGCTTCTGGCTTGGTCCCGTTGATGTAAGAACCGCATGAGCTCAGGCATTAGGGGGTTGGTAAGGGTATTTAATCCCTGTAAAGCAGCATTAGCTCCCGTCCGCATGGTTGAGAAAGCCGCCAGACCGTTGGCTCCCAACAATGGAACAAGCACCAGACGAACTCCCTGATGACGCATGCTTTCTATCAAACTCTTAGCAGATAAAGTCAACGAACTCAAGAAGTTACGAAAGCCCAAACTCCAATCCGGGCTCCTGAACGAAACGTCTTCCTTGCGCAATAAACGCAGCATATCTCTGTAAAGAAGGCTGCTGTACAGCAACGATCCTCCGAAACTCACCATACCGGTTTCGAGAAGTCCTGCCCCGGACATCACAGCGATCACCGGAGCAAAGGTCGAAATCAACGCATACAGAAAGTTCCACCATGACATCCGCGGATAGTACCCGAAAGGAGCCAGGGCTCTTTGAAACAAACCCGGTATGCTGGTGCTGATAAACCATGCGCATCCCTGCAGCACTAGCAAAATTCCCGCATCATGAATGGTTTGAGAATCCAGGTTGTTGGCATTATCCAGGATATGGGGAAGCAGCCCGGTGGTCAGAATCAAGCCTATTATGGTCAACTGGGTCAGGCAGATAGCAATTCCCATAAAAACGCCCGACCATAAATACCGGCTCAACTCCGCCCGATTCTCTTTTCCACAGCGCAAAAATTCAAACTGAAGATAAGTTTGATGACCAAAATCCAGCGTTGTGATAAGGTTTGTCAAAGCCAATACAGCAAGACTTACCCCATACGTTTTAGCGCTCCAATACGTAAGGTACAGGGGTACAATTGCCATTTGGGATGTTATTGTAACCCCAATTTTGGCCCAAGAGGCAACACTTCCAGAAACGATCCGTGATACGGTGGACATTTGCTATAAACTTTTCAGAAAACAATCAACGGTAAAGAGTTGATACATTCTTACCATGCGTTCTCGTTTCCCTTCATCATTGACTCTACCGTCCACCAGCAAATTTTTAGATCCAGCCATACTGACCGTTTCCGGATGTAAAAACGATCTAACGTGATGCGGTGACGCATTTGCATGTCATGCGACGTTTCACCCCGGCAACCTCTCACCTGAGCCAAACCCGTAATTCCGGGTTTCACTCGATACCGCTTCCGATAGTTCGGCATATTGTTCCAAAATAGGAGATCATGCTGTACAGCGTGTGGCCTTGGACCAACAATGCTCATATCACCAATAAGCACGTTTAGAAATTGAGGCATTTCATCCAGATTCGTTTTACGAAGGATCCGGCCTATGGATGTCACTCGGTTATCTCCTTTCGTGGCCTGCTTGAAAGTAGCTTCCGGACTGTATGTCATCGTCCGAAATTTGATGCAATAGAACCACTGGCCCTTGTAACCCGTTCGCTTCTGAATGTACAGAACAGGGCCTGGCGAGCCTAACCGTATTAGAAATCCAATAATCGGGATGAGCCAGGATAAAACAAGAATTGTGACAAGCAGAGAAAAGAAAATGTCAAATACACGCTTTCCTAGTGTCCTATAAGCCAGTTTGTAGTGCCGGGGCTTTGGCTCTGCATACACATACAACGTTTGGTACTCTGAGTCAACACTAAGCATATAAGTCCGTTTTATATTAAGTGTGTAGAAGTCGAAACAAGAATCTCAAGATTTGGCAAGCTTTCTTTATTTACCAATCCCTAAGCGCCGTTTTTTATTGGTTTCCCCTCCACCATAATAGTTTCCGTACCCATAATTATAATAGTAAGACTCACCCTCACCTACTCCATTGAGAATAATGTTGAGTTTCTGGAAGCGTTGCTCTCTATAAAGTGCATCTACCATTCTTAGGTGGTTCTTCGGCGTGTGGTCGTGCCGCACCAGATACATGGTTGCATCGGCAAAAGGAGCAATTAACTGCGAATCGGTTACCAGACCAACTGGTGGTGAGTCGACCAATACATAATCAAAGCGTGCCTTTAATTCATCGAAGAGCTGAGCTAATCGGGGAGAACTCAACAATTCAGCCGGGTTCGGTGGCAGCGGTCCTGCAGTGATAATAAAGTAATTTTCATATCCTGCAATCGGTCTCAGCAAATCATCAATAGTTGCCTCCCCGATCAGATAGTTACTCAAACCCATACGGTTTTCCATATGAAGACTTTGATGCAGTTTAGGTTTGCGCATATCCATCTCCAGAATTACCGTTGAACGATCAACCAGCGCTAAACTAGCGCCCAGGTTAAGCGAGATAAATGATTTCCCTTCCCCGCTAATTGAAGAGGTGAAAAGCAATACTTGGCTTTTTGCCGGATCAGACCGCATAAATTGCAGGTTTGTACGCAATGCCCGAATCTGTTCACCAATAACAGACTGCATCCGGGGCTTAAATACTAAGTTATCACCCGAATTTTGCCGGCTTTTAACAATTTCTCCCAAGATCGGCGTCTGAGTAGCTTCTTCCACATCCGAACGACGCAAAACCCGATTATTGAGCATGTCCTTTACGGCAATAAGTCCAACCGGAACCAATAAGCCTAAGATGCTGAAAAGCAGATAGGTTGTCTTGTTAACAGGCTGAACCGGAACATCATCGGTACGTGGCTTATCAACGATTCGGCTGTCGGATACCGCTGAGGCAGCGGATAAAGCAGTTTCCTCTCTTTTTTGAAGCAGGTAAGTATACAAGCCATTTTTGATAACCTGCTGACGCGTGATATTCAATAAGGCTCGTTCTTTACCTGGGACGGTGCGGATCATGCTCTCAATCCGACGGTTATTAGCCAGCAATTGGTTTCGGCTGCTGGTAAGTTGCTGACGAATGTTCTGAATGTTTTCCGAGATACTTGATTTAACCGCTTTAATCTGGCTATCCAACGACTGCAAAAGAGGACTATTGGGAGCCATGATACGCGAAGATTCTTCCCGCTTTAGTTCAAGCTCGGAGACTTTCGTTAACAATCCATTCAAAACAGGATCACTCAAACTCAACGTTGCCGGTGCTATACTTTTATCGCCTGGTTGCTTTTCAATATAACGCTCAATTTCATTTAAGCCAGTTAAGCGCATATTAACATCGTTCAATTGAACATCATTAGTCTGCACATTTGTCAGAAACGTCTGTGCCTGGGCACTCAGATCTGTAATGCCTTGGGTTGACTTGTACATTTCAACTTCTTTCTCGACAGTTGAAAGTTCACCCGAGATCAAACTCAGCCGTTCTTCAATAAAACGAAGCATATTATTAGCTTCTTGATTCTTATCAGAGATAGACTCTTTGTTGTACTCATTGATTAGTTGAGTAAGAATCATTTCTCCCTTATCTGGCACGCTCTCGGAAAGGCTCATTTCCAACACGGTTGATTCCTTCAAAGCCGGTTCAACCTTTAAACTTGCCAGATACGCATTAACAACTTTAGAATGCGGCTTTACTATTGCTATAACCGGTGATGTAGTGTTGCTTATAGCTTTACGGGTAAAGATCCGTAGCTGACCGTATGGAGTTTTAATACTCTGGTTTACGGGATACGTTTGGCCATTTAAAAGCACCGAGTTGTTGTTCACGAATGAAATCTCCAGCTTGTTTGCGTAGAGTTGTGAATTCGGGTTTTCGAGAATAAGCCGGATGGGTGATTCTGCATAAACTTCCCGATCATAAGTCCCTGTCGGAAAATAATAGCGAACATCAAGGCCCAGATTACTTACCACTCGATCCATCAGAGTAAATGAAGTGAGAATTTCTATCTCATTCTCAATTACTTTGTTACTACCGAACAGATTAAGCTCTTTCATCAAGCCATCACCTGATAATCCACTTTTCTTTTCGTCTTTGATCAACACCGTTGCGTGGACCTTGTATACTGGTTCTTGATACAACAGATAAACATAAGCGCCGGCTAATGCCAATACTAATGAAACCACAAACCACGGCCATTTGCGGACATACCGCATCAACATGACTCGCAGATCAGGCTGCTGCTCTACTTCGTAGACCTGGTAGGGATTGTATGAATTTGTCATGATCTTAACTTTTATCTTAGTGCAGTACGTGATAGAATAAGCGCTATAATGGATAATGAACTTAAAACCAGGGGTATTAATTGGGATGTACGGTCAGCACTTGCCAATCTTACTTTGCCAGGTTCCACATAAACGATATCGTTTGGTCGTAGATAAAAGTAAGGAGACAGAAAGACATCGCGTTTGGTTAAATCAACCCGGTTGAATGTGCGCTGACCATTTTCTTCTCGAATAACCAATACGTTGTTTCGTTTTCCGTAAATTGTTATATCACCCGCCATACCCAAGGCAGCCGGCAAAGTAACCTGTTCGTTTAGAATAGAAAAAAGAGCTGGCCGAGCAACTTCACCCGTTACTGAAATCTGAAAATTCGTATTACGAACATTCACAACAGGTTCCTTTAAATACTCTAATAGCTTTTGTCGGATTTGTGTAGCCGCCTGTGTGTTGGTTAACCCCTGCACTTTTATTTTCCCAACGATTGGTAGTTCAATTTGACCTTCTTCATCGACCGTGTAGCCAGGGGTATATGGTTGTGTAGTTGTTGATCCAGGCTGAGCTCCTCCCATCGCTGAAATAGTAGCATAAGGATTAAAAAGTGCGGTTGCCTCCGCACTTAAACTACTTACTTGCACAGATAACACATCCCCAGCCTTAATTTTCGGTATGTAGCGGGCTGTAGCCACAATGGTGTCCTTATCCGTTAACTCTTTCTGATACAGCACTAACTCTTTACTGGAAATACAACTTCCCAGACTCAAAATTAAGCCAATAAAGCAATACCCAAACCAAGAATGACGTAAACGTAAATTCATATTCAACACTTTAAACATTACATTCAAACAATTGCGGCTAGTTCTGCGGCCAATTTTAGATGATGAAACAAGTTTGATGCATCAATCCAACACCTTTATGTGGAGATGATCTGACCATTCATCAGTAGCCATACGTATGGCTACTGATGAATGGCAGCGAGTCTAGGAGAACGTTTTCAAAGTTTTTGTTTAAGTTACGGTTAAACATATACGTTAATTAGGAATTATCTACCAAATAAATAGATCAAATTTAGTTGATAATCACCTAGTGCTTAAGCTACTCAAAACTCTTCATCTTTTTTTATATGCACTTAAAAATGCTTCCTAGTATTTGCTAGCCTTCATCCGCTGGGTTAATTACTTTTATTAAAATCCGTTGTCTGGCTTAAGCCAGTTTACTTAATATACGAATATACAACACTATACGGATGAGCTCTAGTGATTTTTATTTTTTCAACTTGCCACTTACTCCTAGTACAGGCGCTTATTCTAAAAATACTTCTTTGATTTATAACCCATAGCTTATTATAGTTATATAAATAAACAATAAAATCTCTTAAACTATTCATGTCAACTTTCTGATCTAGAACTAACTAGCAAACATTGTCACTTTCCATCCCGTTCAACAGCAAGTCGAAATAAAAAATACTCAAGTTTTTATTTTAATAGTAAAATTTACAAGTTCTCTAATTTATTATTCTACGAAAAACGCACACTTAAGCATACTAACTCATCGATTGATAGCTTAAAAATATGAAAACTTACTTTTTTAACCTAATGTCAATAAGAAAGCACTAACACCTATAATTCAAAGAATAAATATTGAATCCGGCAAATTATTAATCACCTCAGATATTTTTAGTTTGATTAATAAAAAATACATTTTTTTTCGCTAAAAAAATTTATATCTAAGCTTAAAGTGAGTAGTTTTACACATCCTCGCTTATTGATAAACAAACATAAAAGAAATTCTCAAAAAGAACTAAATGTTGTCAATTAAATTAGCTAAGCGTTGATGAATATACCTTCAAAAAGTTGAACTATACCA